>NZ_JBVHFK010000001.1:0-1388574 GCF_055562375.1 Actinoplanes sp. NPDC019969
CGTCGGCGAACGTCTTGACCAGGTCTTTCAGTACATCAGGGCTCGCCGATTCCAAATGCGCGCCCAGCAAACCGGCAAGGTCCAAACTCTGTGGTACGGCCATCGCAGGTCTCCCCTTCGTGATCTAGACAATCCGAAGGATCTGCGGTGGCCGCCTCTTTCGTCCTGGGAAGTCCAGTTCATACACCACTTCGGTGGACGTGACCACCTCAGCTGGCTCTCACGGCTGTCTCAACCGACTTGAGACAGCCGTGAGAGCCAGCCGCACAAGATCCGCCTTGGCCGGGCCATACCCTGCGGTGACGGCTTGGGAGCCAGTGAGGGTGCTGGTGACGGCGGAGAAGCCAGCAGCGACGAGGAAGCCAGAAGGGCCGGGTCAGGTGCGGGTGCGGCGGCGGTAGCCGTTCTTGTGGTCCCAGGACTCGATGACCAAGTGGTCGGCGGGAGTGCCGACGTAGGTCAGGGCGACCTCGGCGATGTCGATGCGGAAGAACCCGGCATCGACGTGCGGGGTGTCGGCCGGGAGTGGGATCGCGATCGCGCGGCCGGACAGCTTGGCGTCGCCCGGGCCGCTTGAGGGGTCGTCGGCGGGTGGCTCCAAGGTGGGGCTGTGCATCGCGATGCGCGGGTCGCGGCGCAGGTCACGGAGCTTCACCGAACCGGGCATCATGCCGAGGGTGAGGTCGCCGTCGACGAACTGGGCCTCGGATGCGCTGATCCGTGGTGAACCGTCGCTGCGCAACGTAGCGATGGTTTTGTTGGTGCCGGCCTCGAAGAGGGCCCGCACCCGTGCGGCGAATTCCGGGGCGTCTTTCTCGATCTCTTCCCAACGTGCCATGCCCGCGAGGCTAGACCGGGGGTATGACAGAAACGCCGGGCCGGAGACTTGACCAGGAGCCCGGGCCGGTGGACGGTCTGAGGCGATGCGGATCCGTGAATTGCACGAGCGGCTGCCCCCGGCGCTGCGTGAGGCGGTCGACGAGTTCGGCCGTCATCTCGCGGTGGTGGAGGGGCGGTCGGAGCACACCGTCCGGGCGTACGTCGGGGATGTGGTCTCCCTGCTCGACCATGCGGCGCACGAAGGGCGGACCACCCTCGCCGACTTGGACATCACCGTCCTCCGCGGGTGGCTCGCCGCCCGGATGGGAGCGGGTTCCGCGCGAGCCTCGCAGGCCCGGCGCGCGGCGGCGGTCCGGGTGTTCACCGGGTGGGCGCACCGCACCGGGCGCTCACCGGACGATGCGGGCGCCCAGCTGGCCAGCCCGCGCGCGCATCGCCCCCTGCCGACCGTGTTGCGCGCCGACCAGGCGGCGGCTCTGATGAGCCCGGCCGTCCCGGGCCAGGCGACATCCGGCAACGCCCCGGAGGCCGGCGAGGCGGAAGAAATCACAAAGCGGACCGACACAACGGCACCAAGCACGCAGAAAGGCGGTGCGGGAGGACCGGGGGACCCTGTCGCGATCAGGGATCGGGCGGTGCTGGAGATGTTGTACGCGACCGGCGTACGCGTCAGTGAGCTCTGCCAGCTCGACCGTGCCGACGTCGACCACGCCCGGCAGGTGATCCGGGTGTTCGGCAAGGGCGCCAAGGAACGTGCCGTCCCGTTCGGGCTGCCGGCGCGACGCGCCCTCGACGACTGGCTGCGCCTGGGCCGCCCGGCCATGCTCTCCCGGGCTAGCCGGGACGCCCTGTTCCTCGGCGTGAAGGGTGGCCGTCTCCAGCAGACGGTGGTCCGGCGGATCGTGGCGGACGCGGCCCGGGCGGCCGGCCTGCCGCACACCGGCCCGCACGATCTGCGGCACTCGGCCGCGACCCATCTGCTCGACGGCGGGGCGGATCTGCGGGCGGTGCAGGAGCTGCTGGGGCACAGTTCGCTGGCGAGCACCCAGATCTACACGCACGTGTCGACCGAGCGGCTGCGTGCGGCGTTCAAACAGGCGCATCCACGGGCCTGACATCGTACGATCCACACCATGACCGCCCCGGTGAAGCCGCAACCGATCCCGGGAGCCCGTCTCCTGTTCTCCCTCGACCCGGCCGTGTCCTATCTGAACCACGGCTCGTTCGGCGCCCTGCCGATCAGCGTGCAGCGCGCGCAGCAGCGGCTCCGGGACGAGGTCGAGGCGAATCCGCTGCGGTTCTACGGCACCGGGCTGATCGACCGGATCGTCCACACCCGACGGCATCTGGCCACCTTCCTGGGCGCGGACCCGGACGGCAGCGCCCTGGTGCCGAACACGACGTCGGCGGTGTCGCTGATCCTCCAGTCGGTGCGGCTCGGCCCGTCCGACGAGGTGCTGCTGACCGATCACGCCTACGGCGCGGTGACGATGGCGGTGCGCCGCCAGTGCCGGCGGACCGGGGCGACGGCGCGGACGGTGGCGATCCCGCTGGGGTTGCCGGCGGCGGAGGTGGTGGCCCGGGTCCGGGCGGCGTTGCGGCCGGGCCGGACCAGGCTGCTGGTCGTCGATCAGCTGTCGTCGGCGACGGCGTCGCTCTTTCCGGTACGGGAGATCGCCGCCGCCGCCCGGGAGCAGGACGTCCCGGTCCTGGTGGACGCCGCGCACGTGCCGGGGATGCTGCCGGTCGACGTGTCCGCGATCGGCGCCGACTTCTGGGTGGGGAATCTGCACAAGTGGGGCTGGGCGCCGCGCGGCACGGCACTGCTGCACGTGGCGGCTCCGTGGCGCCGCCGGATCGACCCGCTGGTGGTCTCCTGGGAGCAGGAGGAGGGTTACCCGCTGTCGGTGGAGTTCCAGGGGACCATCGACTACACGTCGTGGCTGGCCGCCCCGGCCGGGGTCTTCACGTTGCGGACGCTGGGCGCGGAGGCGGTCCGGGAGCACAACGCGACGCTGGCCGCGTACGGCCAGAGGGTTGTCGGTGAGGCCCTCGGCCTCGCGCCCCGGGACCTGCCGCAGCCCGGCGGGCCGGGGGTGGCGATGCGGGTGGTTCCGTTGCCGGCGGGTCTCGCGACGACCGGGCCCGAGGCGTACGACCTGCGGCTGCACATCGCCGACAAGCTGGCGACCGAGGTGGCGCTGAACGCGTGGGGCGGCCGGGGGCTGCTGCGGCTGAGCGCGCAGGTCTACAACCGGCCGGAGGAGTACGACAGGTTCGCGGAACGGCTGCCCGCACTACTGAACGCCTACCGGGGATAGCGGCAGGAGGCGGACCCGGCGTGGGCCGAGCAGCTGGAGCGGATCGAGGTAGACGTCGCCGCGCCGCAGCCCCCAGTGCAGGCAGGCCGCCACGGGACAGCCGGGGTGGCCGGCCTCGAGGGCGCCGATCGGGTCTCCGGCGACAACCGTGTCACCGGCCGCGACGGAGGCGGTGACCGGCTCGTAGGTGGTCCGCAGCCCACCGGCGTGCGTGACGCTGACCACGCCCCGCCCGGCGAGCCGTTGGGCGTAGACGACGACGCCCGTCCCGGCGGACCGCACGATCGTGCCGGGCGGCGCGCCCAGGTCGACCCCGCGGTGCCCGGACAGCCACGGCTGGGGTGGCGGCTGGAACGGCCGGGCCACGCTCGGGGGCTGCACGGGCCAGTGGTACAGCAGCAGCAAGGTCAGGAACGCGGTGGGGGCGGGCATGCCGGGAAGCGTGCCCGCCGGACGACCGGCCCGCGACCGGCCCTGTGGACGACGGCCGGCTGTGGAGAGCCGTTACCCGCCGAAGCCGGCGTCGTCCGGCAGCGAGATGTCGGGTTTCTCCAGCTCTTCGACGTTCACGTCCTTGAACGTCATCACCCGCACGTTCTTCACGAAGCGGGCCGGACGGTACATGTCCCAGACCCAGGCGTCGTGCATCTCGACCTCGAAATACACCTCGCCGTCGGAGTTGCGCACGTGCAGGTCGACCTGGTTGGCCAGGTAGAACCGGCGCTCGGTCTCCACCACGTAGGAGAACTGGCGGACGATGTCGCGGTACTCCCGGTAGAGCTGCAGCTCCATCTCGGTCTCGTACTTCTCGAGATCCTCTGCGCTCATCGTGTCTCGCCCTCCATGGCCTTATCTTCCCCCACCGACGGCGACGGCTGAGGCTGCTCGCCCGACGCCACGCCGACGGTACCCTCAGCGGTCCCCGGAATCAGCAGCGGCTCGGTAACGGATACATCGTCGAACAAAGACGGCGCCGCCGCGGAGACGGGACGCCGGGCCCGCGGCGGCCGGTTGCCCCGCCCGGAGGCGGCGGCCACGTTCACATACGAGAAGCGGTGCTCGGGGCACGGGCCGTGCGCGGCCAGCGCCGTGCTGTGCTCCTCGGTGATGTAACCCTTGTGCACGGCGAAACCGTAGTCCGGGAAACGGTCGTGCAACTCGATCATGAGACGGTCCCGGGTCACCTTCGCCAGGACGCTGGCGGCGGCGACGCAGGCGGAGACCCGGTCGCCCTTCCACACCGCGAGGCCGGGGACGCCCAGGCCGTCGACCGGGAAACCGTCGGTCAGCACGTAATCCGGGCGGACGGTGAGCGAGGCCAGCGCGCGGCGCATGGCCGCGAGATTGCACACGTGCAGACCGCGGGCGTCGACCTCGGCCGGCGGGATGATCATGACCGACCAGGCCAGGGCCCGCGCGACGACCTGCTCGTAGACCCGCTCCCGGGCGGCGGCGGTCAGCAGCTTGGAATCGGCCAGGCCGGGGATCTCGCCGCGCTTGCCCTCGGGCAGGATCGCGGCAGCCGCGACGAGCGGGCCGGCACAGGCGCCACGGCCGGCCTCGTCGGCCCCGGCCACATGCCGGAAGCCCCGGCGCTGGAGCGCCTGCTCCAGCGCGTAGAGCCCGGCCTCCCGCCGGACCACGGTGCGTGGTGGGGCGAGCATTACCGCGACCCCTCCGGGACGGCGTCGACGGTCACCTGCCGCAGCAGGACCGCCAGGTCACGGGGGAAGATCTCCTCGCGGCTCGCCTCGAGCTCGGCCGCCGACCACCATCGGTGCTCGGTGATGGTCAGCCGCTCCTGCTCGTCCATGCCTGCCGTGTCGACCTGCCAGTCGGCCACCCGGAGCAGGAAGAAATCCTGCTCCTGCCGATAGTCGCGCCCGTCGAAGGAGAACTCGGCGACCTCGTGCCGGACCGGCTCGCCCAGGTCGCCCGGCCGGACCTGCAGGCCGGTCTCCTCCAGCAGCTCGCGGGCGGCGGCGCCGGCCGGCGTCTCGCCCGGCTCCAGGCCGCCGCCAGGGGTGAACCACCAGCGCAGCCCGGGGCGCGCCGGGTCGCCACCGTGCAGCAGCAGCACACGCCCGGCCAGATCGACCAGGAGCACCCGGCCGGCCTGACGGTCAATCACCTCGGTCACGAGACCAAGCCTATTGCGCCGACGTCACTTGCCCGAGTCGGGGATCGCGTCGAACTCGTCCGGCACGGACAGCCAGGTGGCCCGGCCGGCCGGCCAGAAGATGGTGAACGCGCGCCCCACGACCGAGTCGATCGGGATGGTCGCCTCGGCGATCTTGCCGTCCTCGCCGGTGCCGGTGGTGTCGCCGTAGTGCTGCAGCGAGTCGCCGGACGCCTCCCGGTGGTCGCCCATCACCCAGAGCCGCCCCTCCGGGACGACGATGTCGAAGTTCTGGCTGGCGACCTGGTTGCGGGTGCCGTCGGCCTCGGTGTAGATGTACGGCTCGTCGAGCGGCACACCGTTGATCTTGAGGCGCTGCTGCTCGTCGCAGCACACCACGTTGTCACCGGGCTGGCCGATGATGCGCTTGATGAAGTCCTCGCCGTCCGCGCCGGAGGACCAGGACTGCGGGGCCTTGAAGACGATGATCTCGCCACGGCGCGGCTCACGGAAGTCGTAGACGAGCTTGTTGACCAGCACCCGGTCCCAGCGCTCCAGGGTGTGCTCCATGGACTGCGACGGGATGTAGAAGGTCTGCAGGACGAAGGCCCGGACCAGGACGGCGACGAGAATCGCCACGCCCAGGAGGATGGGTAGCTCGCGCCAGAAGGATCCCTTGCGCTTTTCGGTCTGCTCGTCAATCACGCTCGGAGCCTACGTCGTCGAGTCACGAACGACATGCCGGAACGCGCGGATAAAACCACACCGAGCAGCAAGGGGAAAATCTCCGCCGCGGAGGCCGGGCGTGGTTCCCGTGCCTTCACCGGATGCGACGCGGCCGCCGCGGGGTACTGCTCGGCGAACTGCCGCCACACGTCGGGCACGTCCAGACTGGTGAAATGCTCGCTCGGCCAGACCACCACGAAGGCGCGGCCGATGATGTTCTCGATCGGGACCGGACCCTGGCAGCGGGCGTCCTGCGACACGTTGCGGTGGTCGCCCATCACGAACATCTGCCCGTCCGGCACGGTCACCTCGGCGAACCGGCGGCTGCCGCACTGGCCGGCGGCCGGCTGCAGGTTGAGATCGGAGTTGAACCCCTCGGCGATGTACGGCTCGTCGATGCCGACCCCGTTGACGGTAATCCGACCCTGGGCGTCGCAGCAGGCGACCTTGTCACCCGGAAGGCCGATCACCCGTTTGATGAAGTCGCGCTCGCCGGGGCGGCTGACCCCGACCAGGTCGCCGACGGTCCGGCCGAGCTTGGCGAGGAAGGTGTTGCTGACCGCCTCGGTCGTCTCGGGCGCCCAGTTGTCGGTGCCGCGGAACACCACGATCTCGCCGCGCAACGGGTCGCGCATGTCGTAGACGACCTTGTTGACCAGCACCCGGTCCTTGATCTCCAAGGTGCTCTGCATCGACCCGGAGGGGATGTAGAAGGCCTGGACCAGGAAGGTCCGGATCAACACGGCCAGGCAGAACGCCACGATCAGCAACAACGGAAGCTCTTGCCAGAGCGGCATCTCCTTCCGCCGCATCACGGACCGCCGCCGTCTCGCCGGCCGATAGCCTTCCATCGGATCCACGCTTCGCATCTCCCGCCGCCGACCGGCCCCGGATACAGCACTACCGCCCGAGTTTCCCGGCTAGGGGAAGTTACGAGCGGTAGGGCTGGAAAGGTTCACCTACAGCGCGCCGGGTGGCAGGCGCAAGCGTAGTTCGCCCGCGCCTGTTTCCGGCACACCGCGTGGATCAGACGGTCTGCTTCTCCCGAAGCTCCTTGATCTTCGCCTTCTTGCCACGCAGCTCACGCAGGTAGTAGAGCTTGGCACGGCGCACGTCACCGCGGGTGATGACCTCGATCTTGTCGATCGCCGGGCTGTTGAACGGGTAGGTCCGCTCCACACCGACGCCGAAGCTGATCTTGCGGACCTTGAAGGTCTCGCGCAGGCCACTGCCCTGGCGGCCGATCACGACGCCCTGGAAGACCTGGACACGGGAACGGTTACCTTCGACGACCCGGGCGTGCACCTTGAGGGTGTCACCGGCGCGGAAGGCCGGAATGTCGGTGCGCACCGACTGGGCGTCAAGAGCGTCCAGCGTGTTCATCGCTGCATCCTCGTACTAGAGCGCACCGGGAGTTCGATGCGCGGGTGGGTGATCCTGACCCGCCGTGGATCCGGCGGGTCCTCGTCCCGGGTCTGCGGCGCAGGACCGAGACGGCAACCTCCCTACTCTGCCACACGCGGAGCGGGGAGCTGTAATCCGGCCTCGGCGAGCGCCTTCCGGTCCTTCTTGTCGAGGTTCTCGACCGGATACGCCGCGTACATGTCCGGGCGGCGCTCCGCCGTACGCATCAGGCTCTGGTCCCGGCGCCACCGCGCGATCCTGCCGTGGTCGCCGGAGCGCAGCACGTCCGGCACCTCCCGGCCGCGCCACGACTGCGGCTTGGTGTAGACCGGCGCCTCCAGCAGGCCGGCCGCGTGCGACTCCTCGGTCAGCGAGTCGGCGTTGCCGAGCACCCCGGGCAGCAGCCGGGTGACCGCCTCCATGATCACGATGACCGCGACCTCGCCGCCGAACAGCACGTAGTCACCGAGCGAGACCTCACGCACCGGCATCCGCGCCGCCGCGTCGTCGATCACCCGCTGGTCGATGCCCTCGTAACGGCCACAGGCGAAGATCAGGTGGTCCAGGTCGGCGAGAAGGTGCGCGTCGGCCTGGGTGAAAGGTTTCCCGACCGGTGAGGGTACGACCAGGGTCGCGCCCGGCGACGCCACCGCGTCCAGCGCCTGCCCCCAGGGCTCGGGCCGCATCACCATGCCGGGACCGCCGCCGTACGGGGTGTCGTCCACCGTCCGATGCACGTCGGATGTCCAGGTCCGTAGATCGTGCACGCTGAGATCGAGGGTCCCGGTGGTCCGCGCCTTGCCGATCAGTGACAGCTCGAGCGGCGCGAAGTAGTCCGGGAAGATCGAGATGATGTCGACCCTCACAGGAGAACCGTCACAGGTCGAGAAGGCCTTCCGGGAGGTCGACGACGATCCGGCCGCCACGCAGGTCCACGGTCGGGACGATCGCGGTGACGAACGGGATCAGGGCGGTGCCGCCGCCCTTCTTGTCCAGCACGATCAGGTCCGAGGCGGGCGCGTGCTCGATCCGTTGCACGGTGCCGTGCTCGGTGCCGTCGGCCGATTCCACCCGCAGCCCGACGAGCTGGTGGTCGTGGAACTCCTCGGGGTCCTCCGGCGGCGCCAGCCCGGCGCTGTCCACCTGGAGGAACACGCCCTTCAACGCCTCGGCGACGTTGCGGTCGTGGATGCCCTCGAACACGGCGATGCCGCGGCCCTGATGCCAGCGGATCGACTCGAGGACGAGTTGTTTCGGAACCTCGTAACGAGCACCGGAAGCGGGAGCGCCCGCCGGGCCGGCGCTCACCCGGCGGTCCCTGGGGACCTCCGTGATGAACACCGACCCGGCGGTGAAGCGATCCTCGGGCTCGTCGGTCCGCACGACCACCGAGACCTCGCCCCGGATGCCGTGCGGTTTACCGATCTGGCCGACGACGAGCAGCATCGTTCAGTACGCGTCGACGATGTCGACCCGGATGCCACGACCGCCGATCGACCCGATCACCTGACGCAGGGCCTTGGCCGTCCGCCCGCCACGCCCGATGACCGTTCCCAGGTCCTCGGGGTGCACGCGGACCTCGAGCCGCTTGCCGCGGCGCGAGTCGACCAGACGAACCCGGACGTCGTCCGGGTTGTCCACGATGCCCTTGACGAGGTGCTCCAGCGCGGGCCGGAGCGCCCCGTCAGTTCGCGTCGGCGCCGGCACCGGCCGGGTCCTGTGCAGTCTCGGCGACGGCTTCGCGGTTCGGCTCGGCCGGGTCGGCGGCCTTGGTCTCGGCCGGCTTGGCCTCGGCGGCCTCCGGAGCGGCAGCCTTCTTGCTCTGCTTGCTCTGGGTGGCCGGCTTGGTGTCGGCGAGACCGGCGGCAGCCTTGGCCTCGGCCTCGTACACCTCGGCCTTGTTCTGCTTGGCCGGAGCGACCAGCAGCGGCGCCGGAGCCGGCAGGCCCTTGAACTTCTGCCAGTCGCCGGTCTTCTCCAGGATGCGCTGCACCGGCTCGGACGGCTGGGCGCCGACGGAGAGCCAGTACTGAACGCGCTCGGACTTCACCTCGATGACCGAGGGGTGTTCCTTCGGCTGGTAGATGCCGATGTACTCGATGGCGCGGCCGTCACGCTTGGTGCGCGAGTCGGCGACGACGATGCGGTACTGCGGGTTGCGGATCTTGCCCATCCGCAGGAGCCGGATCTTAACGGCCACGGTGTATTCGCTCCTGATGACTGCGTGGTTGAGCCGACCGGAACCCACGTGGGGATTGCGGGACCGATGGTTCGTGGACTGGCGTTGCGATCAGGGGTTAGAGGGCGCCTGTCGCATGCCGGATACCAACAACTCATTCTGCCAGACGACCGGGCATGACCGGCAATCGGCCCCGGGGTGAGCCGTCGGTCACCCGAGTGTGTTGATTCCGGCCGCTATTCGCGCCCGAAATCAACACGCGGTCAGGGGCGGGCGACGACCGGCCGGTCCCAGCCCGGCGGGAGCTCGGTGGGCGCCGACCAGGACGGGTCCGGCCGAAAATCGGTCCAGGTGCCGTCGAAGGGGAACTCCCCCGCCTCGATCCTCTTGATCACGCGGCGGCCCTCGTCCCACACCGCCTGCTCGTCCGGCACCCAGTACAGCTCGGGGTGGGCCAGGCGCTCGGCGAACTCGTCCTCGTCCTTCCACTCCCAGCTGCCGTCGGCGCGGCCGACGATGTCGAGGTCCTGGTCGGTCACGTCGATCCCGGCGACGTCACCGTCGTCCCAGCGGACCGCCGACTCCTCCAGGTTGACGTAGTACTCCTTGAACGAGCCGTCGTCGTGGCGGAAGAACCAGACCGAATGGTTCTCACCGGGCGGGAAGAACCGCAGCACGCCCGGGCCACGCCACCGGATCATCCGCGGCTCCCGCTCGGCCGCCATCCACTCCGGGAACGCGAAATCCCGTGCGGAGCGCCCGTCGAGCGTCGCCTCGCTGGCGATCACCGAACCGCGGGCCACCCAGATGAGCAGCCCACGGTCGTCGTCGGAGACCACCCGGCCCGGATGCACGAAAGCGATCCGGCCGAGGTGGGTGTCCCGGTGCAGAATCAACCGGCCCGGCGCGAAAACCATGCTCAGTAGGAGCGGCCCAGGTAGGCGATCAGGTCGCTCTCCTCGTCCGACTCCGGCATCGAACCGTCCGGACGGGTGAGACAGCGGACCGTGACGGCCTTGCCGTTCGCCTCCTTCTCACCGGCCTCGCCGACCGCCGACCACGGCACCCGGGCCCAGCCGGTCTGCGACGCCTCGATCGCCTCGCCGAGGGTCTTCACGTCGACGGTGCGCTCCTCGCGGAACGCCAGCGCGTCGTCGTACATGCTCTGCTGGTCGGCCTTGAGCGCGGCGACCACCGCGTTCGCGACCTCGGCCAGGGCGATCGGCGACTTGGTGCCGTCGATCCGGCGGGCCACCACGGCGTTGCCGTTCGCCAGATCACGCGGGCCGACCTCGATCCGGATCGGGATGCCCTGCAGCTCCGCGTCCACCGCGCGACGGCCGAACGGGATGTCCGCGCGGTCGTCGAGCTTCACCCGTACACCGGAAGCCTTGAGATCGTCACGCAGCTTCGCCGCCGCCTCGGCGACGCCCTCGCCCGCCTTGACCACCATGATCTGGGCCTGCACCGGCGCCAGGCGCGGCGGAAGCCGCAGGCCGTTGTCGTCGCCGTGCACCATGATCAGGCCGCCGAGCATCCGGGTCGACGTGCCCCAGGACGTGGTCCAGGCGTGCTCGACGGTGCGCTCGGCCGACGAGTAGGTGATGTCGAAGGCCTTCGCGAAGTTCTGGCCCAGCTCGTGCGAGGTGCCCATCTGCAGCGCTTTGCCGTCGCGCATCATCGCCTCGACGGTCATCGTGTTGGTCGCGCCGGCGAACCGCTCACCCTTGGTCTTGCGGCCCGGCACCACCGGGATCGCCAGCATCTCCGTCATGAACGCCTCGTAGACGTTCTTGTGGATGTCGCGGGCGTGATCCCGGGCGTCCTGCTCGGTGGCGTGCGCGGTGTGACCCTCCTGCCAGAGGAACTCGGTGGTGCGCAGGAAGGTCCGCGGGCGCAGCTCCCACCGGACCACGTTGGCCCACTGGTTCAGCAGCAGGGGGAGATCACGGTACGAGTCGACCCACTTGGCCATGAACTCGCCGATCACCGTCTCGCTGGTGGGACGGACCACCAGCGGCTCGGCGAGCTCCTTGCCACCGGCGTGGGTGACCACGGCGAGCTCCGGCGAGAAGCCCTCCACGTGGTCGGCCTCGCGGCGCAGGTAGTTCTCCGGGATGAAGAGCGGGAAGTACGCGTTCTGAACGCCCTGCTCCTTGATCCGGGCGTCCATGTCGGCCTGCATGCGCTCCCAGATGGCGTAGCCGACCGGCCGGATCACCATCGTCCCGCGCACCGGGCCGTTGTCGGCGAGCTGCGCCTTGGCGATGAGGTCCTGGTACCAGCGGGGGAAGTCCTCCGCACGGGGAGTGAGCACGCGAGCCATGACCCAGCATCCTAGTCGCGGCTCCCGCGCGACCGGCCGGGTGGGCATCCCGTGTCCCTCAACGGAGAAGGACGGGGTGACGAATGGATTTCGATGGCTTCTACCGGGACACCTCCCGGCGGCTGCTCCGGTACGCGTACGGGCTGACCGGGGATCCCGCCGAACCACCGCTGCCGCCGGTCGGCGCCCCGTCCGAGGACGTCGTGCTGCTGGTCCGGGCCAGGCGTGACCTGCCGGTCAGCCACCGCCGGGCACTCGCCCTGCACTACCTGCTGGACCGGTCGGTCGCCGACATCGCCACCGAGACCGGAGTCGCGCCCGGCACCGTCAAATCGTGGCTGTCCCGCGGCCGGGCCGTACACGTCACGGATCTGGCCGGAAGCGGCTCCCGGCCGGCCCACACCGTCCGGGACGGCCGGGAGCCGGGCGACCTCCAACCGTGCGGCGCCCACCGGCTCTGCGTGGCCGAATTCGATCGGTGGGCGGGCGAGACGCACGTCGTCACCGTGGACACCGGCACCGGCGAGGTGCTCGAGGACACCGTGACAGCGACCCGCACCGCCGGGCGACTGCACGGCAGCGGCGGCCGGGTGATCGTCGGCGACTCCGGGACGACAGCGGTCCGGAACGAGGAGAGCCGGATCGTCCACAGCGGCGCGGGCGTGGGCCGCTGGATCGACGACCGTGACGTGCTGTGGCGGTCCGGTCCGGCGATCTCCGTCGTCTCGGCGGTGGACGGCACGCGGACCGAACTCGGCGTCCTGCCGGCGGAACCCACCGGCGACTGCACCTGGACCGCCGAACTCCTGGCCTGCTCGACCGGCTCGGCGCTACGACTCCGGCGCTTCACCCGCTGACCCGGGGTGCGCGACGGTCACCTGATGATGGCGCCACGGAGCACGATGCGGCGGGGCGCCTGGACCACCCGCAGGTCGGCCCGGGGGTCGGTCTCGTAGACCACCAGGTCGGCGAGGCCACCCTCGACCAGGCCGGGGAAACCGAGCCACTCGCGGGCCTTCCACGAGGCCGCGGCCAGCACGTCGACCGCGGGAATGCCGGCCTCGTGCAGGCAGAGCATCTCCTCGGCGGCCAGGCCGTGCCGGATGCCGCCGCCCGCGTCGGTGCCGACGTAGATCGGCACGCCGGCCTCGTGAGCGGCGAGGACGACGGACGGGAAACGGTCGCGCAGGGCGATCATGTGATCGGCGTAGCCGTCGAACTTGCCGCGGGCGCTGTCGGCGATCTTCCCGAAGGTCCGGATGTTGATCATTGTGGGGACCAGCGCGGTCCGCCGCCGGGCCATCTCGTCGATCAGGTCCACTGTCAGGCCGGTGCCGTGCTCGACCGAGTCGACGCCCGCCCTCACCATGATCTCCACGCCCTCCTCGGAGAACGTGTGCACGGCCGCCCGGGCCCCGGCGGCGTGCGCGGCCTCGACGGCGGCGGTCATCGTCGCGGCGTCCCAGCTCGGGGCGAGGTCGCCGACGCCACGGTCGATCCAGTCGCCGACCAGCTTCACCCAGCCGGTGCCGGCTTTCGCCTGCGCGGTGACGGTCGCCGCGACCTCCTCGGCGGCCACCTCCACACCGATGTCACGCAGATAGCGCCGCGGCGCGGCGACATGGCGGCCGGCGCGGGCGAGGCGGGGCACTCCGGGTTCGTCGTCCAATTCGGGGTACGGGTACGGCGAGCCGGCGTCACGCAAGGCCAGCACACCCGCGTCCCGGTCGATGACGGCCAGCTCACGGGCCTGGTCGACGCTCTCGATCGGCTTGGCCCCGAACGCGATGCCGAGGTGACAGTGCGCATCGACGAGCCCCGGCAGGATGAACCCGCCATCACTGATCGTCTCGGCATCGGCCACCGGCTCGAAGGTGACCCGATCCCCCACCAGCCACAGATCCCGGACCTCACCGTCCGGCAGAACCGTCCCACGCACATGAAACGCCATGGCTAAGTCCTACCGGATCGGCTCTCACGTCGTGCGCCGGCCTCGCCCGAGGCGATCACGTCGCTCGGTCAGGGTCGGCAGATCCAGCGTGATCTCCCAGGGCCGCGTCAACGTCACCAGCTCGTCGGTGCGCGCGCCCTTGTGATAGATCCCGCCAGAGCCGAGCACGTATTCGGTCAAGGTGACCTTCTCCGCGAGCGGATCGATGATCCAGTAGTGCGGGATCCCGGCTTCGGCATAGACCTTCAACTTGTCTTTCCCGTCGATGACTCGCGAGGACGGCGAAACGATCTCCGCGGCGAGGACCACATGAACCACCTCGATGGGCGAGACGTTGCCGCACTCCAGATGAGCCACCACGACATCGGGCCGCCGCTCGTTCCGGAAATCAATCATCACGGCCATATCGCCGACCGGCGCGATATCAAGTGGCGCGTTGACTCCGCACGCATTCACGACATCGGCCATCAACCACTGATGGAAGAGGAGGGGAGAGGGGGACAAAGTGAGCCTTCCGTCGACCAACTCGTAGCGGAGATCCTCGGGAAGGTGGGCCACGTCCTGGACGGTCAGGTCTCGGCGCTCGAGCAGGTCGGTCAGCTCGGGAACATCAAGCCTCGATGCAGCGGTCATCGGTTCCTCCTCGGTGGATCGATGCCCATGCTACTAGCTCCTTGTCTACCTGAACCATACCTACTTGCTCAGTGTCACCTGTTTGCGCGCCATCTGTGGAACAAACGAGAAAACGGGGCGGCAGCCTTCGCGGCCACCACCCCGTACCGGACGATCCGTCAGGCTTTCGATCATGCTTGTGCTTTCACGCGGTCGTACTTGTCGCGCAGCGCCGTGAACGCGGGAAGGTCGAGCTTGATCGGGAAGGGCCGTCGGTCTCGAACACCTCGCCGGTGCTCGTGACGATCTCGTAGTCGCCCTTCTCGCTGATCCGGGACTCGGTCAGCACCACACCGTGCTCGAAGGTGATCGGGTCGACAACCAGGTAGGAGCCGATGCCGGCGGCCGCGTAGACGCGCGCCTTGGCGTGCAGATCACGCCAGTGCGAACTGGCGGAGATGATCTGATGGAAACCGGTAGGGGACGGCAAGATCAGTCTGCCGTCGATCAACTCGTAGTTGAGATCCGGCGGAAGGCTGGCCAGGTCGTCGACGGTCCAATCCTGCTTGTCGGGCAGGTGAAGGGCAGCAGTCATGAGGTCCTCCTGGCGGGGATCGACGCTCACGCTACTAGCCCCTCACCTACTTGTCCAGTGCACCTGGCTCCGCGACTATGTCAGTTGTCGTCCTTTGGGGGCTTGCTCAGCTTGTTGAAGTCGAGCTTCGGCAGCTTGAAGCCGCCCGGCATGCCGCCGCCGCCCAGCGCGTTCGGGTCGAGGCCCGGGGGGAGCTGCGGCATCCCGCCCGGGAAACCGGCCGGCATGCCGCCGGGACGGCCGCCGACGCGGGGACGGTTGCCGCCCTTCGTGCCCTTGCGCTTGTTCTTCTGGCTCTTGGTGGCGCTGCGCCGGCCGCCCGGCAGGCCCATCATGCCGGTCATCTGCTTCATCATCTTCTGCGCTTCGGTGAAGCGGTTGAGAAGCTGGTTGACGTCCATCACGGTGACGCCGGAGCCGTTGGCGATGCGCAGCCGGCGGGAGCCGTTGATGATCTTCGGGTTGGTGCGCTCGCCGGGGGTCATCGAGCGGATGATCGCGGTGACCCGGTCGAAGTGGCTGTCGTCGAGGTCGTCGAGCTGGCCCTTGAGCTGGCCCATGCCCGGCATCATGCCGAGGATGTTGGCGATCGGGCCCATCCGGCGGACCGCGATCAGCTGGTCCAGGAAGTCCTCCAGCGTGAACTGCTCGCCACCGAGCAGCTTGCTGGCCATCTTCTCCTTCTGATCCTCGTCGAAGGCCTGCTCGGCCTGCTCGATGAGGGTCAGGAGGTCGCCCATGTCGAGGATCCGCCCGGCCATCCGGTCGGGGTGGAAGACGTCGAAGTCCTCCAGCTTCTCACCGGTGGAGGCGAACAGGATGGGCTGGCCGGTGACGTGCCGGACGGACAGCGCGGCGCCACCGCGGGCGTCACCGTCGAGCTTGGAGAGCACCACGCCGGTGATGCCGACGCCGTCACGGAACGCCTCGGCGGTGCGCACCGCGTCCTGGCCGACCATGGCGTCGATGACGAAGATGACCTCGTCGGGATCGACGGCGGCGCGGATGTCGGCGGCCTGCTGCATCATCTCGGCGTCGATGCCGAGACGGCCGGCGGTGTCGACGATGACGATGTCCTTCGCCGTCCGCTTGGCGTGCTCGATCGAGTCGCGGGCGACCTGGACCGGGTCGCCGACCCCGTTGCCGGGCTGCGGGGCGTAGACGTCGACGCCGGCCCGCTGGGCGAGGACCTGGAGCTGGTTGACCGCGTTGGGGCGCTGCAGGTCACAGGCGACCAGCAGCGGCTGGTGGCCCTGACCCTTGAGCCAGCGGGAGAGCTTGCCGGCGAGCGTCGTCTTGCCGGAGCCCTGCAGGCCGGCCAGCATGATCACGGTGGGCGGCTGCTTGGCGAACTGGAGCCGCCGGCCCTCGCCGCCGAGGATCTCGATGAGCTCCTCGTTGACGATCTTGATGATCTGCTGGGCGGGGTTGAGTGCCTGGGAGACCTCGGCGCCGCGCGCCCGCTCCTTCAGGCTGGCGATGAACGCCTTGACCACTGGAAGCGCGACATCGGCCTCCAGCAGCGCGAGACGGATCTCGCGCGCGGTGGCGTCGATGTCGGCATCAGTGAGCTTCCCCTTGCCGCGGAGCTTGCCGAAGATCCCGGAGAGGCGGTCACTCAAAGTGTCAAACACGGTGCGCGCGTCCTTAAATGGCCGTTGGTCGTAAGTGCTGGCGTCGACCGCAAGCCTAGCCGTAGCGGAGCGACCTCACCGGTTCCGCATGCGGTAGGTCCGGGCGGCGGCCTCGATGCGCCGCTGCGTGCGCGTGCCGGGAGCGATCGAACGCTTGACCCGCGAATAGACCCAGGCGCCGCCGCCGATCGCCAGCGCACCCACCAGCAGATAGAACAGGAACGGGCCGACCAGTGAGCTGACCACCCAGCCCACCACGACCACGCCCGCGATCAGTGCTGTCAGGTACGCGATTGCCTTGCCCATCTCCGGCCTCCCGCCGTCGTGGTGTCGACGCCCTCCACCATGCCTCCCGCGCGCAACACCCGCATCGGCGAAAACCCCTAGGGGCGGCGTGCCCCTAAAGTCGTATAACGGGCTTATCACGCATATTGACCGCAACTTCGATGTCGGCCGGGCGTTGGACGAACCGGATGTGCGGCGAAAGGACGACGGCGTGGCCCTGCGAGAGATCCTCCGGCTGACCCCCTGGTCGGCCCGGCGGCGGATCTTCGAGAGGATCGCGGCACAGGTCACGGCGGAGCGTCGGCTGCGGATCGCCGGTGCGCTCCTGCCGCTCGGTTCCGGCCGGGCCCACCGGGCGGACGGCGCGGTGCTGCGGGTACGCACCCCGTCCGGTGTCGTACGCGCCCGCGTCGACGCGCGGGCCACCCCCGCCGGGGTCCGCCGCCGCAACCTGGACCGGGTCGTCCGCGCTCTGGACGAGTCCGGCGCCGACTGGTTCCGGGTCCCCGCCGACGACCCGCTGCGGACCGCCGTGGCCGTCCGCGAGACCGACCGCGCCACCGTCCTGCCCCTTCTCCGCCGCCTGACCGCAAACGATCACGGCTCGCTACGAAGCCGCCCGCCCGCGACCGATCACGGCTCGCTACGAAGCCGCCCGCCCGCGACCGATCACGGCCCGCTACGAAGCCGCACACCCGCAACCGATCACGGCTGGTTGCGGAGGCTCGGTCACGGCTGGTTGCGGAGGCGGCGGGCGCCCGGGGCCGTGTCGGTGTGCTGGCCGGTCACCGATCCGGGCGGCGATCTGGTGCTCGGGCACGACCTCGCCTGCGAGGTGGAGTTCTGGCGGGAGCGGGACGGCCGGCTGGTCGAGCCGCACGGCGGCCCGCTCGCCGGGTCGATCCGCGCCGATGAGCCGTCCGCCGTCGCGGCCGAGCCGGCGTTCGGGCCGTTCTGCGCGCCCGACGACGCCATCGGCTACCGCACCCGGGCGATCTTCGCCACGGACCGCCCGGACCGGATCGGCTTCGACATCGACGTGGTCTGCACCGGCGCCACCGGCCTGCGGCACACGTTGCGCTCGCTGCACTGCTTCGCGCCCTGGGTACGCCACGTCTTCCTGATCACCGACACGCCGCCGGACTGGCTCGACCCGGCGTATCCGCGGCTCACCGTGACGAGCGGCGCCATCCGGCCGCACCTGATCCCCGGGCTGGCCGAGCATTTCCTGCACTTCGGCGACGGCATGCTGCTGGGACGGCCGGTCACCCCGGGCCTGTTCTTCACCCCGGACGGCCTGCCCCGCTTCTTCCCACCGGCGGACGGCCCGGCGGCGGGCATCGAGGCGGACGGCCGGAGGGCGGAAACCAGAGCGGACGGCCAGGGAGCGGACATCGCGGCCGGCGACCCGGCGGCGGGCGCAGGTGAGAGCGGCCCCACGACGGACGGCAGGGCGCGGAGCGCGACCGAGAACGACAGGCGGCTGATCGCCGAGGCGTTCGGCCGGGCACTGACCCGCGAACTCCCGCCCGTCCCGCGCCCGGCGCGGCGCAGCGTGCTGGCGGCGTTCGGTCGCCCGGACGGAGCCGGGGCGGCGCTTCACCCGTACCTCACCGGGAGAGCCGCAAGCGGGGACATCCGCCACCGGACCGCGAACCCGGACCCGCTGGGTCTCGCCCTGCTCCTGCGCCGTCGCGACGCCGACGCGCTGAACCTGGCCGAGAGCCGCCTGACCGGCGCGTTCCTGGCCGCCTACCTGCCGTTCGTCTCCCCCTTCGAGCTGCAGCACCGGAACACCCGGGCGATCGCCGCTCCCCGCCGGCCGGGCGACCGGCCGGTCCCGCCCGATGTGGCGCTGCCGCCCGTCGCCTGACCGGCGGATTCCTCGTGAGAAGGAGACTTCCTTGAGCTACGACGTGGTCATCCTCGGCCTCGGGTACGTCGGGCTGCCCCTGGCGCAGCAGGCGATCCGGACCGGCATGTCGGTCCTCGGCTTCGACATCGACGAGCGGGTGGTCCGCAGCCTGGCCGACGGCCGCTCGCACGTGGACGACCTGAGCGACGCGGACGTGGCGGAGATGCTGGCCGGCGGTTTCCAGCCGACCAGCGACGAGACGCTGATCGGGCAGGCCCGGACCGCGGTGATCTGCGTGCCGACGCCGCTGTCCGAGGGCGACGGGCCGGATCTGCGGGCGGTGCTCGGCGCGACCTCGGCGGTCGGCCGGAACCTGCGCCCGGGGATGCTGGTGGTGCTGGAGTCGACGACCTACCCGGGGACCACCGACGAGGAGGTCCGGCCACGCCTGGAGCAGCTGTCCGGGCTGACCGCGGGCATCGACTTCCACCTGGCGTTCTCGCCGGAGCGGATCGACCCGGGCAACGAGATGTACGGGGC
This sequence comes from Actinoplanes sp. NPDC019969, assembly GCF_055562375.1. Lineage (NCBI taxonomy): Bacteria > Bacillati > Actinomycetota > Actinomycetes > Micromonosporales > Micromonosporaceae > Actinoplanes > Actinoplanes sp. NPDC019969. Next base: position 19,388 of record NZ_JBVHFK010000001.1, read on the forward strand.
GCACAACACCCCGAAGGTGGTCGGCGGGTACACGCCGGCGTGCACGGACACGGCGGAGGCGTTCTACGGCAGGTTCGTCGAGACGGTGGTGCGGACCCGGTCGACGCGGGAGGCGGAGACGGCGAAGCTGCTCGAGAACACGTACCGGCATGTGAACATCGCGCTGGTCAACGAGATGGCGCGGTTCTGCCACGAACTCGACATCGACCTCTGGGACGTGATCCACGCGGCGTCCACGAAGCCGTTCGGGTTCCAGGCGTTCTACCCCGGGCCGGGCGTCGGCGGGCACTGCATCCCGATCGACCCGAACTATCTCTCGCACAACGTGCGCAGCAAGCTCGGTTACCCGTTCCGGTTCGTGGAGCTGGCCCAGGAGATCAACACCACGATGCCGGCGTACGTGGCCCGCCGTGCCCAGAATCTGCTCAACGCCGACGGCCAGGCGGTCCGCGGGGCGACCGTGCTGCTGCTGGGTATCACGTACAAGGCCAACATCGCCGATCAGCGGGAGTCGCCGGCCGCGCCGCTGGCCCGGCACCTGTCCGCGCTGGGCGCCACTGTCGCGTACCACGACCCGCACGTGACGACCTGGGACCTGGACGGGGTGCCGGTCTCCCGCACCGACGACCTGGAGGGCGCGGCCGCCTCCGCCGACCTGGTGATCCTGGTGCAGAACCACCGCGAGTACGACGCCGACCACCTGGCCCGGATCGCCAAGCGGTTCTTCGACACCCGCGGCGCCACCACGATCCGCGAGGCGCACCGGCTCTAGGCGGTGATCCGGGCGGTGAAGCGGACCGGCTCGGCGAAATCGTCCGCCGAGCCGAGGTAGGCCTGGCGGCGTACCTCGGCGGGGGTCAGGGCGCGCATCGCGACGGTCGCCGTCACCAGGAGGTCGAGCCGGGTCACCGCGCCCGCCGTCACCGTGACGGTCCGCACGAACGGCTCCGCGTCGATCTCCGGCGCCGGCGCCGTCGTGTGCGGCGGCCGGGCGGTGACCACGATCTCGTGCTCGCCCGGCGGCAGCCGGTAGCACCAGGTGCGCCAGGAGAACGGCCGCGCCGTCCCGGCCACGGTCAGCTCCGGCGCCGGCACCCAGGCGCCGGCCTCACCGATCGGGTTGAGTACCTCGTGCCCGTTGAGGGTGAGCGTGCGTCGCAGCGTGCCGGTCAGCACCAGGACGCCGTGGTCGCCGGCCAGGCCGCCGGGCGGTGCGCCGTCGCCGAGGAACCAGCCGGGCGCGTCGTCGCGGCCCGCCTCGGCCGCCTCGGTGGACGCCGCGACGCGGTACCGCTCGTCGGCGGCGCGCTTCGACCGGGCCCACACCAGGTAGCCCAGCACGGGAACGGTGAGGGCGGCGAGCACGAACGGGGCGGCCGGGCCGGCGAACACCAGCATGAGCAGGGCGGTGGCCAGGAAGACGAAGGCGAGATGGTTGGGCGGGCCGGCCCCGATCCGGTGCGGCGCGGGGTCGGGCGCCAGCACGCCTGCGGCGTCGCCGAGAGTTGCGGGGGTACGGAACTCGAGCCGCGCCGTCTGCCCGTCGGCCACCCGCACCCGCCGCATCGAGGCGACGCCGAAGCGGTCCCGGATCTCGACCAGGTGCTCGCCGGGCTCGGTGAGCACGACCATCCGGCCGAGCCCGTGCCACATCGGCCGGTCGTCGACGCCGACCGCGTAGATCTTCGGCCATCGTGGCTGGTCGCTCGGGCCGGTGCGGATCCGGACCGCGATGCCCGCCGTCCCGGCCGGCAGGTCCGGGGCGGGCCCGCCGTCCGGCCAGGGCAGCACCGGCGCTCCCGGGTAGGCCCGTGCCCGCCTCGCATCGCCGTCGCCCAACCGTCCGCCTCCCGCGCCCGACGCCGTACCGTGACCGGCGTCGATCATAGGCCGTCAGGCCAGCAGGTCCGGCAGGGTCGGCGGGCTGTCCGGGTCGATGAAGAGGACGTGGGCCGCGCCGTGCTCGGCGTACAGGCGGGACAGCCGGCCGGCGAGCACCTCGTCCCAGCGGCGGTCCGGGCGGTGCCGCTGCCACGTCCGGCGGTCCGGCAGGTACTCCAGGATCAGCCCGTCGCCGCGCAGCGACGAGAACTCCGGGTGGTCGGTGAGCACCACGGCCCGGTGGTCGGGGTCGATCAGCACCCGGCGCCGGACGGTCCGGGCCAGCTCGGTCAGGCCGGGCAGGTCAAGACCGATCGCCACGTACAGGCGGGCCGGCAGCGGGCCGCCCGCCGGGCCGCGGCGGGGCAGCCGGCGGCGCCGGATCCGGTTCACCAGCCGGAGCGGGTCGCGGGCCAGCAGCACCAGGCCCCGGCCCAGCCGGTAGGAGCGGCTGCGGCGCAACCGGCGGACGGCGTCCCGGTGCCGGTCCCGCTCCCCGGCGAGGCCGGCGCACCGGTCGCGCCAGGCGTCCCGTTCCTGTTCGACCGTACGCAACCGGACCAGCAGGGACTGGGTCCCGTCGTCGTCAGACATGCGCCACACTCCTGTCCCACACGAGACCGGCCAGCCAGCCGGCGGCGTCCGCGGCGCCGTTGTCCAGGGCCACCTCGGCGCAGCGGCGGCGCAGCGCGTCCCGTACGTCCTGGCGCACCGCCTGCCGCAGCACCTCGTCCAGGTCGTCGCCGCCGGGGTCCTCGACGATCAGCGCGGCGCCGGCGGCCGCCGCGAACCGGGCCCGGCTCACCTGGTCGTCCAGGGTGGTCCGGGGATCCGGCACGAAGACCGTCGGCACCTCGAACCCGATCAGCTCGTGGAACGCGTCGTAGCCGGACCCGCTCACCACCAGGTCGAACCCGCGCAGGTAGCGGCTGAGCGGATAGTGCGGCACCTGGTGCGGGCCGGCCGGCACCACCTGGAACCCGGCGCCGCGCAGCTGCCGGGCGATCCGCGCGGCCGGCGCCGACACGTCGCCCGGATCCGGTTCGCCGAGCTGCAGCAGAGCGGCCGGGCGGCCCGGCGCCAGCCCGAGCGCGGCCCGGGCCTCCTCGGGGCCGGCCAGCTCGGCCCGGTCCAGGTAGGTGATCGGGCCGACCACCCGGACCCCGTCCCGGTCGGCCACCGTCGCGCCCTCGTCGGCGGCGGACGCGAACTCACCCGGCTCCAGGACGTGCCGGAACACCCGGCGCCGGTCCAGCCACTCCTGCCCGGCGCCGCGCCGCCACATCGACCGGCGTACCCACACCCAGGTGATCCCGGGCCGGGCCGTGGCGGCGGCGACGATGCCGTCGTGCGGGGCGCCGTCCACCGCCACCACGGCCGGGCGGTGCAGGTCGATCAGGTGCTCCAGGCGGCTGCGCAGCAGCTCCGACCAGGGCTCGCGGGGCAGGCCGAGCGCCCCCGGCGACGGGATGTACTCGGTCAGGAACCCCTCCCGGTGGGCGACCACCGCGCCGTGCGACTGGGTGGCGACCACCACCGGGGTGCCCTCCGGAAGCCGCCGGCCGATCGCCATCAGACGGGACAGCGAACTCGGGCCGGCGCCGTTGTCGCTGACCAGCAGCACACCCCGGTTCTCGGTGCGGCGCGGCGCCGGCAGGGCGGGCGAGCGCGGGGCGCCGGGGTGTACGCCGTGGTCGGCGAGTCGGGCCAGGTGGGCGGCGTGGCCGTACCGGAGCACGGTGAACTCCCGGCCGCGCAACGCGATCGACCGGTAGTGCTCCCGGTTGCCGTGCAGCCGGTGGACCAGCTCCGGCACGCCCGCCGGATCGCTGTAGAACGCGGCGTCGCCGAACATCGGCCGGAACCGCTCGTCGACGATCACCGGGACGCCGGCGGCCATCGCCTCCAGCACCGCCCGGCCGGACTCCCCCGGCTGCCCCGGGTCCGGGAAGTGCACGAAGTAGTCCAGGTCCGCCAGGAACCCGGCGGTGTCCGGGCCGTCGAGCACACGGACCCGGAGGTCCGGCGCGTCCGGGATCGGCGGGGCGGCCCCCGGGCGCCTGCCGATCACCGGAACGGCGCCCCGTGGCACCGGCTCCCCCGGCCGCGGCGGCCCGTCGACCACCTCGTGCCAGTCGGCCGGCGCCAGAACCGTCTCCGGATCGGCGCGCAGCAGCTCCGCCCGGATCAGCGGGCCGGCCGGCGCCCATGTGGCGCCGGCCCCGAACAGGCTCGCCACCCGCTGCCGGACCTCCGCGCCGGGCTCGGTGTCCAGCACCACCACCGTCCGGCCGGACCGGACCCGCGGCTCGGCGGCCGGGACTCCGGCCAGGATCCGCGGTGTCCGGACCACCAGCAGCCGGGCGGTGACCGGCTCCCCCTCGGCGGCCAGATCGGCCGAACCGTCCCGGATCAGCGCGGTGATCGCCGGATCGAACGGGTGATCACCGGCGAGCAGCGGCGACCGCACGTGCACGAGCGTGGTGCTGAGACCGGCCCGGGCCTGGGCACGGATCTCCGCGGCGACGCCGGCCGGGGCGTCGCCGGGAAGGCGGAAGTCCGAGAGGATCGCCACGTCGTGGACGGTCGCGGTCATGGTCAGGTCAACGAACCGCGTACGCCCGGCGTCACGCACGCCCACCCCGGCGCGTTGATCCTTCCGACCGGAGAGGGGGGCCATGCGCAGACAGCACACGACACCGGACGCGTACGGCACGGACCTGCTGGAACGTCTCTGGCGGGATCTGTCCGCGGTGGCGCCGGCCGGTCCCGCCACGGCTGCCCTGCACACCCGCTCGGCCGGGGCACGGACCCTGCTGGCGTACGCGGCCGCCCGCCGATCCGCCGACGAGCTGGTCGCCGCGGCCCGGGAGAGCCGGCTCTTCCCGGACGCCGACGCCTGGGCGTTCGGCGAGCTGGCCCGGGTGGTCTCGCTGCAGGACCTCTACCCCGGCGACCGGGCCGACGGGCTGGCCCTGTTCGAGTCGCTGCTGCGCACCTTCGGCCCGGCCGGGGTGGCGCCCGAGCATCAGGGGCTGCACGCGCAGATCGCGTTCGCCGCCGGGGACCCGGTCCGGGTCGCGAAACTGCTCGCCGACTACCCCGAGGTGCCCGAACCGGTCCGCGAGGCGCTGGTCGTCGACCTGGCCACCAAGGACGAGTGGCCGGGCCGGTTCACCGCGCTGCTGCCGGAGCCCGGCTTCACCCTGGACGGGGAGGCGGCGACCGGCTTCGACCGGATCCGCTCCACACCGGCGCCCCGGCACGGCTCGGCCCACCGGATCACCACCATCGTCACCACGTACCGGCCCGGACCGGAACTGATCACCACGGTCCGCTCCCTCGTCGCACAGAGCTGGACCAACCACGAGATCCTCGTCGTCGACGACGGGTCCGGGCCGGCCGCCGACGCGGTGCTGGCCCGGGCCGCCGGGCTCGATCCGCGGGTGCGGATCATCCGGATCCCGTCGAACGGCGGCGCCTACCGGGCCCGCAACGCCGGCCTGGACATGGCCACCGGCGCGTTCGTCACGTTCCAGAACTCCGGCGACTGGTCGCATCCGATGCGCCTGGAACGCCAGGCCGCGCCGCTGCTCGCTGATCCGGGCCCGGTCGCGACCACGTCACCGGCGATCCGGGTCACCGAGGACCTGGTGGTGACCCGGCCCGGGTTCACCGAGTTCCGGTCGGAGGACCTGTCCTCGCTGATGTTCCGCCGCGTCGCCGTCCTCGGCCGGCTCGGCTACTTCGACCCGGTCCGCAAGGGCGCCGGCGACGAGTACGCCGGGCGGGCCCACGCGGTCTTCGGGCCCGGCACGGTCCGGCCCCTCGGCGGCGATCCGCTCGCCCTGATCCGCCTGACCGCCCGATCCCTCGCCGGCAGCGACACCGGGCCCGGCTGGGCACATCCGGACCGGCACGCGTACCGCTCGGCCTTCCGGGCCTGGCACCGCCGCATCGCCGCCGGGATCGAACCGGCCGCGCGCCCGCGCTCGCCGCAGAGCCGGGTGTTCGCCGCGCCGCGCGGCCTGGCCGGAGACGCCGAGCTGCGCCGCGCCACCTACGACGTGATCCTGGCCGGCGACTGGAGCGGCCACGGCGACACCGCCTGGCCGATCGCCGAACGGGTCCGCGCCGTCCTGCGGCCCGGCCGCGCCACCGCGCTCCTGCACCTCGACTCCCTGGCCGGCGTCACCGGCCCGCAGCCTGCCGGCGACCTGGACCCCGCCATCCAGCAGATGATCAACGCCGGGACGGTGGACCAGGTGGTCCTCGCCGACGACGTGCACGCCCACCTGGTCCTGGTACACGGGCCGTCGGTGCTGGGCTTCGCCCCCGGCACGCCGTCCGCCGTCCGCGGCGCCCGCGTGGTGATCACCTCCGACCCGGCCTGGACGCCCGCCGCCGCGCACTGCGCCGCCGAGGCCCGCCGCCTCTTCGGCGTCGAGCCGCTGTGGGCGCCGACCGGGCCCGCCGCCCGCGCCGAACTCGCCGCCGGCCCGTTCGGCTCCCGCCTCACCCCGGTCGACGTGCCCGGCACCGTCGACCTCCGCCAGTGGCGCCTGCACCGCTCCGGCCCGCGCGCCGACCGCCCGGTGATCGGCCGGATCCACACCGGCCGGTTCGGCGAGTGGCAGCGGCTCACGGCGACGCTGGCCGGCGCAGGGAGCCTCGACATCCGCGTCCTGGACCTCGGCGACCGGGCCGCCCGGCGGGCGCCGGAGGGCTGGCTCACGTACCGCCCCGAGGACGTGGACACCCGCGGCTTCCTGCACCAGCTCGACTTCTACCTGCATCTGCAGTCCGACGAGCCCGCCGACGCCACCTGCCCGGAGGTGCTGATCGCCATGGCGGCCGGCTGCATCCCGGTCGTCGGCCACCAGCACCTGGCGGCCCTCGGGCCGGCCGCCGTCTACACCACCCCGGACGACCTGGCCGTCACCGTCGAACAGCTGCACGCCGACCCGGCGGCCCTGCTGGCACAGAGCGAGCGCGCTCTGGCGTTCGCCCAGGACCATCACCCGCACCACCGCTACGCCGCCGCGGTCACCGCCCTCCTCACACCCTGAGCAGCGGCAGGTCGTACCCGGGTCCTCTTCCGGGGTGCTGGTAAGCCCTTGTCCGGGCGATGCAGTCGCGATCATGACTTCGGCCTCCGGGGCGGGAGCCCGTAGCCAATCTGGTGAACCTGACGCCGGGAAGAAGCCGATGTTCCGAATCCGAGATCGCGGGCCGCGTCGATCTTGGGCAGGAAGGCCGGTACGCACAGCCCGAGATCGAGACGGGCCCGAGGCGGCATGCATATCCAGCAACGGTCTTCGCCGCTCGCTCGCTGCCAACCGGCCGGGAGGGTGGCAACGGAACGGTGACGAGGAGGCAACCGGAGGACATTCGAGTGAGGGCGGGCAGCGCCGATGAGAACGGTGCGCCCGGCGGCACCGCCGGGAACGACCCCGAAGACCGGGCCGGAACCCCCTCCCGGCCCGTCGCGGTGCCCCCGCACCGCGACGCGCGCCCCCGCCATCACCCCATGGCGGGGGCGCGCACTTGCTTTCAGGCCTGGACCGGCACCATCGCCGGGGTACGGGTGAACGACAGCACCGCGTGCCCGCCGCCCGGTTCGTCCTCGCGGGTCAGGCTCGACCAGGAGGCCGGGACGTCCGGGCCGGTGGCGACCACGGTGGCCCGGTCCGCCAGCCGGTTCTCGATCATGTGGAGGGCCGGGTGCCGGGTGTCCTCGCCGTCCGGGGCGGGCGGGCCGTCGATCAGCACGAAGTCGATGTCGTGCAGGTCGGCCAGGGCCTCCGGGTCGTACCACGGGTAGTCGTGCCCGTCGATGCCGACCGGGGTGAGCGGCGCGTCCCGTACCTCAGCGATCTTGTCCAGGCCGTGGGCGGTCAGCAGCGCGCGGGTGTGCCGGGCGAACCCGGCGTCGTGGTCCAGGGTGATCAGCCGGCCGCCGGTCTTCTCCAGCGCGTAGGCGATCCACACCGAGGAGACGCCGCTGCCGAGTTCCAGCACCAGGCGCGGCTTGCGGAGCCGGATCAGATGCAGCAGGCCGAGCAGGCCGGCCGGGTCGACGGTGTGCTCGCCGGGCGGCGGCATCGGCGCGCGCGGGGTGAAGCCCTGGAAGAGCTGAACGGTCGCCTCGAACGCGGCCGGCAGCGCGGCCACCCGGGCGGCGCTGGCCTGGCCGCCGGTGAGCTGCCGGAGCGCCGCGATGGCCTCGGCCAGTTCCAGGTGGCGGTCGCCGGCGGTGAGCCGTTCCCGTTCCACCGCCGCGACCAGGCGGCGCTGCATCTCCTCGACGGTGGTGCGCAGGTCGCGCTGAGCGATGACGCCGGCCCGCTGGGCCCGGGCCAGCCGGCGGAACAACAGCATCGACGTGGCCAGGCTGATGCAGCCGAGGACGGCGAGCAGGGCGACGGCGACCCCGGTGTGCCCGGTGAGCGCGGTCGCCGCGGCGGCGGCGCAGAGGACGCCGGCGACCGACATCACCGCGGTCTGTGGGCCGCTCAGGCGCGGCAGCCGGCGGTGGATTCGGCTGATTGTGCTCATCGGAACTCCCTTAGTACGACTCCCCGGAGGTAACGGGGCTGATCCCGGCGCCGTTACGCGTCCGCTGGGCGGGCGCCGGCGCACCGGAGCAGAGAAGACGGGCGGTGAAGTCCTCCGGACGGTGGTGGCGGGCGATGGCGGCGCGGGCCCGGGCGCTCTGTACGGCGTACCGCGCCGGGTCTTCCTGAAAGGCCCGCACCAGAGCCGGCGCCTCCTCGGCGGGGCACGGCACCGCGGTGTCGCCGAACGCCGCGGCCAGATGTTCCGGGACGAGCACGACGCAGCCGGTCGCGGCCGCCTCCAGGGCCGGCCGGGAGATCAGCTCGGCGGCCTGTTCCGGCGGGTAGTGCAGGTAGAAGTCGATCTGCGCGGTGAACGTGCGCGGGTCCACGTCGTGGGGCTCGTAGACCAGCCAGGAGGCGGGCAGGCCGGCCGGGCGCAGCGGGCTCTCCGGCAGGCGTAGCCGTACGTCAGCGGTCTCGCACCGCCGCAGCACCGCGAGCGTCTCGGCGAGATCGCCGGGCCAAACGCCCGCGTCGCACAGGTCGGCGCCGACGACGGCCGGCCCGCGCGGGTCGGGCAGGGGGCGGGCCACGTCGATCGGTTCAGCGACCATCGGAAGAGTGAACGCGTCGGGGAGAGCGTCGCGGACTGCCGTGTCCTGGGCGTACCAGACCGGCGGTGTGCCGAAGAGCCGGGTCGCGGCCGCGGTCACCGCCGTCTCGGTGTAGCGCCGGTCGCTGCCGTCCCGCCGGCCGGGCGCCCGGTCGGCGACGACCGCGACCCGGCGCGGGCGGATCCGGCAGCCGTCCTCGGCGGCGAACTGCAGCACCTCCGGCTGGCGGATCAGGACCATCCCGGCGTCGACGTCGTCGGTCTCCAGGACCTGGTCCAGCTCTCCCGCGTTGATCAGCCGCTGAACGGCGGGGCTCAGCGGCCGCCGATCCCGGTGCACCGACCGCAGCGACTCCAGGTGCAGGATCGCGACAGTGTGCCCGGCGTCGCGCAGCGCCCGGATCTCGGCGAGCGCGGATCGCTGGGCGCCGGTCAGGAACCGCCAGTCGGCGGCCACCACCACGTCGTACCGGCGGCCCGCGGCGGGGAACGGCTGCTCCGCGCGGTCCCGGTGCAGCGGCCGGGCGGTGGCGTGCCAGCAGCGGTACGCCGACCGGTACGCCACCCACGCCGGCGGGGTCCAGTGGGCCCGGCTCGCCGTCCGGGTCAGCGCCAGCACCTGATCGAGCCGGACCACCGCGCCCGGCCCGAACGCCGCCTCGATCCGCTCCAGGTATTCCGCCCCGGCGCCGGGGCGCCCCTCGTCGAACCAGCCGATCCGCCGGGTCACCGCCTCCCGCCGGAACAGCAGGGACGGCACGGCGGCCCGGCGGCGTACGCCCGGACGGGTCAGCACGAGCTGCTCGGTCACGCTGAGCCGGTCCGCGGCGCAGGCCACCGCCGCCCCGGTGAGCAACGGCTGCATCTGCAGCTCGATGCGGCGCGGATGGGACCAGTCGCCGGCGTTCTGCACGGTGACGAAGTCGCCGCGGGCCGCCGCCAGCCCGGCGTTGCGGGCGTCGCCGCCGGCCGGCCGGATCAGCCGGACCCGCGGGTCCAGGTCCTCGGCGGCGGCCAGGACCGCGTCGTGTTCCGGCGGCGACCCGCCGTCCACCACGATGATCTCCAGGTCCGGCCAGGACTGGGCGGCCACCGACCGGACCGCGGTGAGCAACTCCTCCCCCGGCCGGTACACCGGCACCACCACCGACACCCGCTCGCCTGCCGTTTCGGCGGGATGCCCGGCGGATCCGGTGAGCCGGTCGAACGGCGCGAGTTCCGCGGCGGCGACCAGGGCCGGGGCGGGCGCCGGGAACAGCGCGCCGAACCGGGCCAGCCACGTCTCCTCCTCGCCCTGGCCGCCCGCATGCGGGTTCGCCAGGTCGGTCTCGATCGCCTCGCGGGCGGCGGCCGGGATCCGCCGGTACGCCCCGAGCAACTGGCGGGCGTTCCCCGGCCCCTGCCAGGCGTACACCAGCTCGACGTGCCGGGCCTGGTGGGCGGCGGGCAGCGCGCGGGCGCCGCGGCCGGTGCGGATCAGCGCGTACAGGGCGAGCGCGTCGTCCCGGTCGGTGGGCAGCTCGTCCTGGCCGGCGATGGTCTGCGCGAGCGCGGCCAGCAGCCGCGGGTCGACCGGGCGGCGGATCCGGCGGGTGTCCCCGGCGCGGGCGGCGTCGAGGGCGTCCTCCAGGGTGATGCCGGCGGCCCGGGCGAGGACCCGGCGGGCGGCGATCGAGCGGTTGCGCAGGGCGGTGTACGGCAGCGACACCTCCGCGCCGGGCCCGGCCAGCCTGACGTGGTCGTCCAGCAGTTCGACCGGCTGCGCCTCGACCATCGACTCTCCGTCCGTACCCCGCCTGGCTCCTCTTCAAGGATCAACGCAGGCCGGGCAACTCCGGTGACGTGTCGATTTCGGCCGCACGATCCGCCCACCGGTTGTGTTGATTCAGGGCGCGCATAGCTGCCGAAATCAACACGCGGGTCAGACGGCGGCGAGCACCGCCGCCTGCACCCGGTCCCGTTCCGCCGCTGACGACCAGGCGCCGACCAGGTAGAACGCGTCGACCACGTCACCGCCGAGGGTGGAGATGCGGGCCGCCCTAATCTCCGCGCCGGCCTCGTCGAGCGCGTGGGTCACCCGGTACAGCAGGCCGGGCGAGTCGGCGGCGCGCAACTCCAGCACCACCGCGTCGGTCGCCACGTCCCGCTGCCACACCACCCGCGGCGAGGCGGTGCCGCCGCGGGCGCTCATCGCGCGGGCCCGGACCCGCTGGGTCACCGAGACGTCCCCGGCGGCGACCCGGCGCAGGTCGGCGGTGAGGGCGACCGGGTCGTACGGCGACCCGTACCGCGGGGAGGTGTAGAACTCGACGATGGCCCGCCCGTCCACCGTGATGGTGTTCGCCGCGACCACGTCGAGCCGGTGCATCGCCAGGCAGGCCGCCACCCCGGCGAGCAGGCCCCGCCGGTCGGCCGCCGCCACCGCCACCCGGTCGCCGTCCAGGTGCACCACCGGCAGGTCGCCGTCGAGCAGCTCCGGGGCGGGTTCGGGTGGCTCCGGCAGCGCCCCGGTGTCCAGCGCGGTGTGCACCTTGGCGACGAGTTCGGCGAGCAGCCGGCTCTTCCAGTCCGACCAGGCGGCCGGCCCGGTGGCCCGGGAGTCGGCGCGGGCCAGGGCGTGCAGCAGGTCCAGGGTGGCCGGGTCGCCGACCGCCTCGGCCACCGCGGAGATGGTCTTGGGGTCGCTGAGGTCGCGGCGGGCTGCCACGTCGGGCAGCAGCAGGTGCAGCCGGACCATCTTCTCGATGGTGGCGACGTCGGCGGGCGGCAGGCCGAGACGGGTGGCGATGTCGGCGGCGATGGGCGCGCCGACGGTGCTGTGGTCGCCGGGCAGGCCCTTGCCGACGTCGTGCAGGAACGCGCCGAGCAGCAGCAGGTCGGGGCGGTCCACCTCACGGGTGTGCGCGGTGGCCTCGTACGCGGTCTGCACCAGATGCCGGTCCAGGGTGTACCGGTGGATCGGGTGGTGCTGCGGCAGGCTGCGCATCCGGGCCCACTCGGGCAGCCAGGCGTCGATCAGGCCGTACCGGTCGCAGGTCTCCCAGGCCGGCAGCAGGCCGGGGCCGGAGCCGAGCAGCGAGACCAGCGCCGCGCGGGCGGCCGGCGGCCAGGGGGTGGGCAGCGGCGGGCAGAAGGCGGCGAGCCATTCGCTGGTGGCGCGGGCGATCGGCAGCTGCACGATGGCGGCCGCGGCGGCCACCCGCAGCGACAGGCTGGGGTCGGGCACCGGGCCGATCGCGGTGCGGGCCAGGACCAGTTCGCCGTCCTGTTCGACGACGTCGCGGGCGACCGGGCGGCGTGATGCCGGCAGGCCGGGCGGCCCGCCCCGGCGGCGGCCGCCGCGCAGCCGGTCGATGGCGCGCCAGGCGTCGTCGACGGCGTGGGCGACGGTACGGGCGTCGCCGGACACCCGCCGCAGCAGGTTGTCCGGGTCGTCGATGTCGAGCAGGTCGGCGACGGCCTTGCGCTCCTGGGCGACGAGCCGGTCCACCCGCCGGCCGACCGCCAGGTGCAGGGCGTCGCGGGTGTCGAGGAGGCGCAGGTAGGCGGCCCGGACCGCGGGCCGCATGTCGGCGATGCCGGCCCGCCCGGCGCCGCGCAGGACGGTGACGTCGCGCAGTCCGCCGGACGCCTCCTTGAGGTCCCCCTCGAGCAGGAAGGCGAGTTCGCCGTGCTGGGTCCACCGGGCGGCGGTGAGTTCGCGCAGCTGCGGCATGAGCCGGACGGCGGTGCGCCGCCACAGGTCGGAGGTGGCGGCGATCAGCTCGGCGGAGAGGGCCGCGTCGCCGGCCACGTGGCGGGCGTCGAGGAGGCCGAGGGCGACCTTCACGTCGTCGTGGGCGACGGAGAGGGCTTCCGGGAGGGTACGCACCGAGTGGTCCAGCCCGAGCCGGGCGTCCCAGATCGGGTACCACAGGGCGGAGGCGATCCGGTCGATCCCGGCGGTGCCGTTGTGCAGCAGCACCAGGTCGAGGTCGCTGTAGGGGGCGCAGTCGCGCCGGCCGAGCCCGCCGACCGCGATCAGGCTGACCCCGGGCAGGTGGCCCGGGAACAGTCGCCGCAGCCACGCATCGAGCGCCGCGGCCCGCTCGTCGCGGGCGGCGGCGCCGATGTGATCCTTCAGCTTGTCGAGCGAGCCACCGGCGGCCGGGCGCGCCGGAGGTGCCGGCGGCTCACTCAACGGATTCGTCATGGCTTACAGGGCGTCGAGGCCGCGCTCGCCGGTGCGGACCCGGACCACCTCATCGACCGAGGTGACCCAGACCTTCCCGTCGCCGATCTTGCCGGTCCGCGAGGCGCCGACGATGGCGTCGACGATCTTCTCGACGTCGATCTCGTCGGTCAGCACCTCGACCTTGATCTTCGGCAGGAACTCGACGGTGTACTCGGCGCCCCGGTACACCTCGGTGTGGCCCTTCTGACGGCCGTAACCCTGCACCTCGCTCACGGTGAGCCCGGCGACGCCCAGGGCGTGCAGAGCCTCCTTGACCGTGTCGAGCTGGTACGGCTTGATGACCGCGGTCACCAGCTTCATCCTCAGTCCTTCCAAGGGAGCAGTCATGGGGGGAATCTAACTGGAGACCTTCTGGCTGACGGAAGCCTTCCCGTCAGCGTCCACGGTTTCCTGCTTGCCGATGCCGGCCAGGGCGAACGCACCGCCCCCGCCCGCCCCGGCGGCCGGGGTGAAGTCGTATCCGCTCTCGCCGTGGGCGGTGATGTCGATGCCACCGACCTCGGTCTCCTCGCTGACGCGGAGGAGCTTGACGGCCTTCAAGATGAGGGCCAGCACCGCCGCGATGGCGAAGGAGTAGAGCGTTACCGTGATGCTGCCGAGGAACTGCCGGCCCAGCTGCTCCACGCCGCCGCCGTAGAAGAGGCCGTTGCTGGCGCCGAGGATCTTCTCGTCGGTGATCGCCGAGTTGACGGTGTCGGTGGCGAAGAGGCCGATCGCCAGGGAGCCGATCCAGCCGCCGACGAAGTGGACGCCGACCACGTCGAGCGAGTCGTCGTAGCCGAGCTTGTACTTCAGGCCGACCGCGAGGGCGCAGACCACACCGGCGACGACGCCGAGGATGGCGGCGGGGACGGGGGCGATGAAGCCACAGGCCGGGGTGATGGCGACCAGGCCGGCGACCGCGCCGGAGGAGGCGCCGACCAGGGTGGGCTTGCGGTCTCGGATCCACTCGACCGCGACCCAGCCGACGAGCGCGGCGGCGGTGGCGACCTGGGTGTTGATGAAGGCGATGACGGCGGTGCCGTCGACGGTCAGCTCGGAGCCGGCGTTGAAGCCGAACCAGCCGAACCACAGCAGGCCGGCGCCGAGGGCGACGAACGGCACGTTGTGCGGCCGCATGTTCTCCTTCGGCCAGCCGATCCGCTTGCCGAGGATGAGGACCAGCGCGAGGGCCGCGGCGCCGGCGTTGATGTGCACCGCGGTGCCACCGGCGAAGTCGAGAGCCTTGATCTGGGCGCCGATGAAGCCGCCGCCCCACACCCAGTGGGCGACCGGGACGTAGACGATGGTGAACCAGCCGAGGGCGAACAGCACCCAGCCGCCGAACTTCATGCGGTCCGAGACGGCGCCGCTGATCAGGGCGACCGTGATGATGGCGAACATCATCTGGAAGGCCAGGAAGGCGTACGTCGGGATGCCGGTGTTGGCGCCGAAGAACAGCCACTCCTCGGTGATCTTCGCGACCGGGGTGCCGAGGTAGTCGAAGTTGCCGATGAACTTGTTCGTACCCTCGCTGCTGTTGACGCCGAAGGCGAGCGAGAAGCCGTAGATGATCCACAGAACGCTGACGAGCCCGATGGCGCTGAAGCTCATCATCATCATGTTCAGAACGCCCTTGGACCGGTTGAGGCCACCGTAGAACAGCGCCAGACCCGGTGTCATGAGCAAAACGAGCGCAGACGACAGGAGCAACCAAGCGGTATTGCCGGTGTTGATCTCCACGCTGCCTCCTCTCGGAATAAGGTGTCCTCGCACACCGGACCTGGGGCAACGCCGCCTGTCGGCCGGTTCGGCGCGAAGCTTTCCGGCCCGCTGTTTCACGGAGGGGCCATGCGCGATTTCCGGCTGGTGACGGGTTGTTTCCTACGTGTGACGGAAACCTCACAGGGCCTTGCGAGGCACGGACACACGTGGTCCGCGTCGACCAGGACCTTGACTCCCGCCTATCAGGCAGGGCATCCGAACCGCATCATGAACTCGATCACCAATTCTTTCATGGAGATCGCACAATCACACATATAGCCTTCCACGCATGACACATTCCAAACTTGTCGATCAGAGTCCTCGGGAGACCTTCGGGAAACGGCTTCGCGCGATTTCCATTGCGAGTGCCGCTACGGTGGCCGGAGCAATGCTGCTCGGCCCGACGCCGGCGTCTGCCGCTGAATGCACAGCGGGGCTCTGTGGTTCGGTGACCAATCTGTCGACGTCCAACAGCCCGTTGAAGGTGACCTCGGACTGGGGCAGCAAGGCCTGGAAGTGGGTTTCGCCCGGCTACAGCTCGAAGACTTCCATCAAAGACGCTGACGGCTTCTACGTCGACCCGTCGTGCGGCGCCACATCGCGGCAGGGTCACGTCTGGAAGTCCTGGCCCAAGGGATGGAACAAGATCTCCAGCCACCAGGCCGTCGTCGTTCAGTACAAGTGCTGAGCTGACGAATTGAACACCGCGTGGTGGGCCAAGCCACTGCAATCGGCTCGGCCACTACGCGGTGATCGGTTGAACCATCATTTGGCTGAATTTAGCGCATGAGCAACAGCCCGATGTTCGGCTTCCTCAAGTTCATCGCCGAACGCCACATACCTCGTCGGCTTACTCAGCGCAGCGCATATTCAAGCGTGTGCCGCTCGTAGTCCAGGAGCCGCAGGTCGCGCATGGGCCGGCGCAGGTGGCCCTTGTGCACGATCCGGACGAACGCCGGGTCGCCGATCGCGGCCATCCGCCGGATGCCCTCGACGTGGTCCACGATGCGCTTCCGGATGGTCCGGACCAGGCGGTGCCGGTCCCGGGGGATGAGCCCGTACGCGTCGGCGAACAGCCGTAGCCGGCGCGGCCGGTTCGGCCGTTTCCACCCGAGCGTGTACGAGTCCCGGTCGCTGAACAGCGGCACCCACGTCCACGCCGCGTACGCCACGTCGTAGAGCCGTGAGCCCGGCGACGCCAGGTCGAAATCGATCAGGGCGAGGGTGCCGTCCGGCCGCCAGACCACGTTGTGCGGGGCGGCGTCGTGGTGGCAGATCACCTCGGTGTCCGGCGGCGGCGGGCCGAGCGCGCGCCAGACCGCCCCGGGCGGGGGGACGAAACCGTACTGCGCGTCGTGGAACATCCGCAGCATGGTCGCGACGGTGACCAGCGCCTCCTCGGTCACCCAGTGGGGGGCGAGGGGGTACTCCCCGCACTCGCCGTCCAGGTAGGAGAGGACCTCTCGGCCTTTCTCGTCCATCCCGAAGGCGTGCGGCGAGCCGGTGAACCCGACCCGTTCGAGGTGGTTGAGCAGGGCGTGCACGGCCGGCGTCCACGGCCCCGCGTTGCGCCGGACCGTGTCGCCGATCCGGGAGACCGTATTGACGTTGCCACCGTGCAGCGGAATCTCGCGCACCGGCTCATGCGTCACTCACGGCCTCCCAGAATCGGACTCCCCACACTCGGAAGACTACGCGTCCCCGCCAACGAGAGCCTCGACGAAGGCCCGCGGCTCGAACGGCGCCAGGTCGTCCGGCCCCTCGCCGAGACCGACGAGCTTGACCGGGATTCCCAGCTTGCGCTGCACCGCGATGACGATGCCGCCCTTGGCCGTGCCGTCCAGCTTGGTGAGCACCACACCCGTGACATCCACCACCTCGGTGAAGACCCGGGCCTGCTCCAGACCGTTCTGGCCGGTCGTGGCGTCGAGCACGAGCAGGGTCTCGTCGACCGGGCCGTGCTTCTCCACCACCCGCTTGACCTTGCCGAGCTCGTCCATCAGGCCGACCTTGTTCTGCAGCCGGCCCGCGGTGTCGATCAGCACGGTGCCCACGCCGGTCTCGATACCCCGCTTGACCGCGTCGAACGCCACGCTGGCCGGATCTCCCCCTTCCGGGCCACGGACGGTCTCGGCGCCGACCCGCTCGCCCCAGGTCTGGATCTGGTCGGCCGCGGCGGCCCGGAACGTGTCGGCGGCACCGAACAGCACGCTGCCGCCGTCGCCGATCAGCACCCGGCCGATCTTGCCGCAGGTGGTGGTCTTGCCCGCGCCGTTCACCCCGACGACCAGGACCACGGCGGGCCGGCCCTCGTGCGAGAGGGTCTTGAGGCTGCGGTCCATGTCCGGCTCGAGCGCCGCGACGAGCTCGTCGACGAGCTGCTCCCGGACCTCGGTGACGGTCTTGGTGCCGAGGACCCGGACCCGCTCCTTCAGCCGCTCGACGATCACCTGGGTGGCCTCGATCCCGACATCCGCCGTGATCAGGCTCTCCTCGATCTCCTCCCAGTCCTCCTCCTCCAGGTGGTCCCGGGAGAGGACGCTGAGCAGGCCGCGGCCGAGGGCGCTCTGCGAACGGGCCAGCCGGGCCCGCAGCCGGACCAGGCGCCCGGCGGACGGCTCGGGTTTCTCGACGACCGGCTTCTCCACCACCGGCGCCTCGGCGACCGGCGCCTCGGCAGGCGCGGGCGGCACGATGAGCGGCGGGATCTCCTCCTCGACCGGCGGCACCGTGGGCACGGCGGGCGGCCGCTCCAGGGTGGTGGTCGAGCCCGAAGCGGGCGGCGGCGGAAGGTCCCGGCGGCGCATCTTCGGCACCACCAGGCCGACCGCGCCCACGACCAGGACGACGAGCAGGATCACTGCGGCGACCACGTATTCCATGCCCGAATCCTGACAGATGAGCCGTCCGGCCGTGGCGGAGGTAGCGCACTGGCGATTCCGTACCGAATTGGCGGAGGATGGGACGCCCCTCGAAACAGCGTGGAGGAATCCCCATGCAGCACGATCCCGGTGACGTCCGGTGACCGCTCAACTTCTCATCGGACCGGTGCTGCGACGCGTCGACGGCGACCGGGCCACCCTGTGGATGGAGACCAGCGGGCCCGCGCAGGCGCGGGTCGAGGTGGACGGCGCCGGTTCCGGTTCGACCAGGACCTTTGCGGCGTACGGCCACCACTATGCGATCGTCACGATCGACGGCCTCGCTACCGGCTCGGCGAACCCGTACCGTCTGTTCCTCGACGACCGGCAGGTCTGGCCCGAGGCCGACTCGGCATACCCGCCCCCGGTGATCCGGACCCGGGCCGCCGACGACCACGACCAGCCGGTGAACCTGCTCTTCGGCTCCTGCCGCAAGGGCACACCGGAGGCCAGTGGCCGCTGGCTGCCGCCGGACGCGCTGGACGCGTACGCCCGCCGCCTGATGGCCGACCCGCAGGCCCGCCCCGATCTGCTGATGCTCCTCGGCGACCAGGTGTACGCCGACGAGACCTCGGCCCGGATCCGGCGGTTCCTGAAGCGCCGCCGCCGCAACGGCCACGACGGCCCGGAGACCCAGGTGGTCACGTTCGACGAGTACACCAAGCTGTACCTGGAGTCGTGGCGGGACCCGGAGGTGCGCTGGCTGTTCTCCACCGTGCCGAGCGTGATGATCTTCGACGATCACGAGCTGATCGACGACTGGAACACCTCGGCGTCCTGGCGGGCCGACATGGCGAAGCAGCCGTGGTGGCGGGAGCGGATCGCCAGCGGTCTCGCCTCCTACTGGATCTATCAGCACCTGGGCAACCTGAGCCCGGACGAGCTGGCGGCCGACCCGCTCTTTCAGAAGGTGACGTCCACCGACGACGCCACCGAGCTGATGCGCGAGTTCGGCCGCTCGGTCGACGAGCCCGAGTCGGCGGAGAACACCGACGTCCCGTACCAGTGGAGTTTCTCCCTGGATCTGGGCCGCACCCGCCTGGTGGTGCTGGACAACCGGTGCAACCGGGTCCTCACCCCCGGCGCCCGGGCGATGCTGCCGGCCGCCGAGTGGAACTGGTTCATGGACCGCGCCCACGGCGACTACGACCATCTGGTCATCGGGTCGTCGCTGCCGTGGCTGATGCCGCCCGCCATCCATTACCTGGAGGCGTGGAACGAGCGGATCGCCGAGTCCCCGCGGGCCCGGACGGCGGCCTTCGGCGAGAAACTGCGACGGACCTTCGACCTGGAGCACTGGGCGTCGTTCGGCAAGTCGTTCGCGGCGCTGGGCGAGCTGTTCCGGCGGCTCGGCGAGGGACACCAGCGGCAGGGCTCGGAACGGGTCGGCGCCGGCCAGGCGTACCCCGCGCCCGCCTCGATCAGCGTGCTCTCCGGTGATGTGCATCACTCGTACGTCGCACGGGCCGATTTCGGGCCGACCGTGACCACCCCGGTGTACCAGCTGACCTGCTCGCCGATCCACAACGAGGTGCCGCTGCCGCTGCGCCCGCTGATGCGGGTCGCCTGGTGGCCCGGCGTGGTGCAGAGCGCCCGCGCGCTGGCCCGGACCGCGCACGTGCACAAGCCGGCGCTGCGCTGGAAGAAGCTGGCCGGGCCGTACTTCGGCAACGCCATCAGCACCCTCGAGCTGAGCGGCCGGGTGGCCAGCGCCCGCATCGAGGGCACCACCAAGGACGGCGACCTCTTCGACGTGGCCGCCGTCGACTACCACCCCTGAAAACCCAGCGTGTTGATTTCGGGCGCTATGCGCGCCCGAAATCAACACGCTGATCGGTTCACGGCAGGTCGAGGACCTTCCGGAGGTACGGGACGTGCTCGGGCCCGGCCCAGCGGTAACCGCTGAGGCCGGCCGAGCGCGCTCCCCGGATCACCCGGTCGTCGTCGTCGACGAACAGCACGTGCTTGGGCAGCGCGCCGATCGCCAGGCAGGCCTTCTCGAAGAACTCCGGGGCCGGCTTGTGCACCTTCAGGTCCCACGAGTTGATCACCAGGTCGACCTCGCCGGTCAGCCCGAGCGCGTCCAGGTCGCTCGCGAGCAGGTCGGTGCCGTTGGTGGCGAGGCCGACCTTGCGGCCGCCGGCCCGCACCTCACGGACGAACGCGAGGACCTCCGGGTCGGGCTCGCCCCGGTACGCCTGCCACTCGGCGACCGCCGCGGCGGCCTCGTCGATCGGCAGCCGGTCGGCGACCAGCTTCATCCACTCCGCGTGGGTGATCTCCCCGGCCATCGCGGGCTGGTAGACGTCCCACGACATCGACGTCTCCAGCAGCGAGGCCGGCTTGAGGCCGTACTTCACCTCGACCGCGATCATCGGGGCCGGGTCCCAGCGGCGCAGCACGCCGTCCAGGTCGATCAACAGGGCCTGGGCGCGATCGCGCATCTCTGTTACTCCTCCGGGTCGCGGTTGAGACGCTGGCTGATCACCTGGGTGACGCCGGCGCGCATCGTGACGCCGTACAGGGCGTCCGCGACCTCCATCGTGCGTTTCTGGTGCGTGATGATGAGCAGCTGGCTCTTCTCACGAAGCTGTCGGAAGAGGGTAATCAACCGGCCCAGGTTGACGTCGTCGAGGGCCGCCTCCACCTCGTCCATGATGTAGAACGGCGACGGCCGGGCGCGGAAGATGGCGCACAACATCGCCACCGCGGTCAGCGACCGCTCACCACCGGAGAGCAGCGACAGACGCTTGATCTTCTTGCCGGGCGGCCGGGCCTCCACCTCGACGCCGGTGGTGAGCATGTCCTCCGGGTCGGTGAGGATGAGCCGGCCCTCACCGCCCGGGAACAGCACCTGGAAGACGGTCTGGAACTCGCGCGCGGTGTCCTCGAACGCCGACGTGAAGACCTCCAGGATCCGGTCGTCGACGTCCTTGACCACGGTGAGCAGGTCCTTGCGGGTGGCCTTGAGGTCCTCGAGCTGGTCGGAGAGGAACTTGTACCGCTCCTCCAGGGCCGCGAACTCCTCCAGGGCGAGCGGGTTGACCTTGCCGAGCAGGGTCAGGTCGCGTTCCGCCTTGTTGGCCCGTTTCTCCTGGATCGGCCGGTGGTACGGCACCGGGTCGGGGGCCGGCTTGCCGTCCTTCTCGGCCTGCGCCACGTCGGCCTGGGTCGGCGGCACCAGCTGGTCCGGGCCGTACTCGCTGATCAGCGTCTCCACGTCGAGCGAGAAGTCCTCGGCGGCCTTGGCCTCCAGCTGCTCGATGCGCATCCGCTGCTCGGCCCGGGCCATCTCGTCCCGGTGCACCTCGCTGGTGAGCCGTTCCAGCTCGGCCACCAGGCGCTTGGCGGTGGCGCGCACCTCCTGCAGCTCGGCCTCCCGCATGGTCCGCTCGCTGGCGATCTGGTCGCGGCGGTCGGCCGCGGCGGCCAGCGAGACGGCGACGTGTTCGAGGGCGGCGGCGGCGCCGTGCGCGACCGCGCGGGCGATCTCGGCGCCCCGGGCGCGGGCGGCCCGCCGGGCGGCGGCCCGTTCCCGGGCCTGTCGTTCCTGGTTGGCCTGGCGCATCAGCGAATCGGCACGGCCGGCGATGGAGGAGACCCGTTCCTCGGCGGTACGCACCGCCAGCCGGACCTCCATCTCGTTCTGCCGGGCCTGTGGCACGAGCGCGGCGAGCCGGTCCCGTTCCTCGGTCGACGGCTCCTCGTCGATCGGGGTGTCCTCGGCGAGCCGCAGCCGCTCCTCCAGCTCGGCCACCCGCATCAGGTCGGCCTCCCGGGCGGCCTCGGCCTTCTGCCGGGACGCGCCGAGCCGCTCGCTCTCCGCCTTCGCCGAGCGGGCGGCGGCGCCCAGCTCGGCCAGGCGGCGGGCGGCCGCGTTGCGCTCGCCCTCGGCGGCCCGCTTGGCCTGGGCCGCCACGGTCACCGCCTGCTTCAGCTCGGCGACCTCGGCCCGGGCCGCGCCGAGCTGCTCCTTGACCTCGGCGATGGTCTCCTCGGCGACGGCCCGCCGGGCCTTCGCCTCGTCGACCGCCGCCTGCACCTCGATGTAGCTGGTCGCCTTCGCCGAACCACCGGCCGCCGCGTAGGCGCCGAGCACGTCACCTTCCGGCGTGACCGCGCGCAGTTCGGCGTTGGCAGCGATCAGCGCGGCCGCCGCGGCCAGGTCGGGCACCAGCACCACGTCGCGCAGCGCCCGGTTGAGCGCGGGCCGGATCTGCTCCGGGCAGTCGACCACCTCGGGCGCCCAGACCGCGCCGTCCGGCAGCTCCGGGCGCAGGCTCTCCAGCGGGCCGCGCATCCCGGGCCCGGCGGATCCGGCGACCACCAGGTCCGCGCGCCCGGCGTCGGCGATCTTGAGGGTACGCATCGCCTCGATCGCCTCGTCCACGCCGGACAGGGCCACCGCATCGGCCAGCCCGCCCAGCGCCGCCGCCAGCGCCACCTCGTGACCGGGGCGCACGGTCAGCATCGACGCGAGGCTGCCCAGCAGGCCCGGCACCTGCCCGGCCTTCGCCAGCAGCGCGCCGGCGCCGTCCTTGCGCTTGAGGCCCATCGCGAGCGCTTCCTCGCGGGCCTTCCAGCTGGCGGCGTCCTTCTCCGCGGCACGCTCGGTGTCGTTGAGCTCCCGGACCACGGCGGCGGCCCGGTCGTGCGCGGCGACCGCCTCGTCGTGCCGGGCGTCCAGGTCGGCGTTGTCCCGGTCGGCCTCGGTCGACTCGGCCGCGACCAGGTCCACCTCGCCCTGCGCGGCTTCGGCCCGCATCAGCGCGTCCTCGTGCGCCACGGCGAGCCGCTCGATCTCCTCGGCCGCGCTGGTGGTCCGGGCACGGGCCGCGTTCACGTTGCCGACGAGCTTGGCCAGGCCCTCCCGCCGGTCGGCGATCGCCTTGGCCGCCGCCCGCAGCTCGCCCTCGGCCGCGGCCAGCTGACGCTCCAGGTCCTGCCGGTGCTCGACCGCCTCGGCCAGCCGCATCTGGTCCTCGGTGAGCGCCTCGCGCAGCTCCTCCTCCTGCTCGCGGACCCGCTCGGCCTCGGCCTCCAGCATCTCCGGGTCACGGCCGGGCCGCTCGTCGTCCGGAGTCGCCGCCAGGTGCCGCAGCCGCTCGGTGGCCAGCTGCTCGGTCGACCGGAACCGCTCCTGCAGGGTGGACAGCTTGTACCAGGCGTCCTGCGCGGCCTGCAGCAGCGGCGCGTCCTCGGCGTGCGCCAGCTCCAGGTCCGCGAGCATCCGCTGGACCTCGCGGTTCTCCGCCTCGACGTGGCCGCGCCGGTCCCGCATCGCCGACTCGTCGGCGATCTCCTTGTCCAGCGTGGTGCGCAGGGTGTGCAAGTCGTCGGCGAGCAGCCGGAGCCGGGCGTCGCGCAGGTCGGCCTGGATGCCGGCGGCCCGGCGGGCCACCTCGGCCTGCCGGCCCAGCGGTTTGAGCTGCCGCCGCAGCTCGGTCGTCAGGTCGCCGAGACGATTCAGGTTGACCTGCATGGCGTCCAGCTTGCGGATCGCCTTTTCCTTGCGTTTGCGATGTTTCAGTACGCCCGCCGCCTCCTCGATGAACGAGCGGCGGTCCTCGGGTTTCGCGTGCAGCATCGCGTCGAGCCGGCCCTGGCCGACGATGATGTGCATCTCCCGGCCGATGCCGGAGTCGCTGAGCAGCTCCTGGATGTCGAGCAGGCGGCAGGAGTTGCCGTTGATCTCGTACTCGCTGGCGCCGTCCCGGAACATCCGGCGGGTGATCGACACCTCGGTGTAGTCGATCGGCAGAGCGCCGTCGTTGTTGTCGATCGTGAGCGTCACCTCGGCGCGGCCCAGCGGCGCGCGGCCGGACGTGCCCGCGAAGATGACGTCCTCCATCTTGCCGCCGCGCAGCGCCTTGGCGCCCTGCTCGCCGAGAACCCAGGCGATGGCGTCGACGACGTTGGACTTGCCGGAGCCGTTCGGCCCCACCACGCAGGTGATGCCGGGTTCCAGCCGCAACGTGGTGGCGGAGGCGAAGGACTTGAAGCCCTTGACCGTCAGGCTCTTGAGGTGCACGGATCTCCGGGGGTCGGCGGGGACGCCCGCGGCCGCTTTTCACCCGCGG
Organism: Actinoplanes sp. NPDC019969; assembly: GCF_055562375.1. Lineage (NCBI taxonomy): Bacteria > Bacillati > Actinomycetota > Actinomycetes > Micromonosporales > Micromonosporaceae > Actinoplanes > Actinoplanes sp. NPDC019969. The sequence goes on from NZ_JBVHFK010000001.1 coordinate 43,420, forward strand.
CCCGCGACTGCTGTGGCGTTCAACGGTTCGTCTGCTGGGTGGCAGGCTACCCGCCGAGGGTTTGCCACGGCGGTAATCACGTGGCCAAAAAGCTGCGCGCCGCCACGTGAGTGGAGGCGCGCTTTTTCTTTGGTGCGTCTTCGGTGCGTCTTTGGTGCTCTGTCGTTGCGTCCGAGGGGTGTGTGAACGCCGGCTGGTCTCCCCGCGTCAACTCACCGGCATCCGGGGGGCGGAGCTCAGGTCAGTGCGGGCTCGGTCAGCCGCGCGAACTCGTCTGCCTCCGCGGCCGCCGCCGCGAGACGATCATTCTCCGCCTGCAGGCGGGTGACCTCGAACTCCAGGGACTGGACCCTGGAACGCAGTCGGGTGACCTCGTCGAGGAGGCGCCGGTCGGGCGCCGCACCTACGTGGCCAAAGAGGGCCTTCGCCATCGTGACTCCTTGTGACGCGCTGCGTCTCGTATTGTGATGCGTTGCCGGATAAGCCGGCCAACGTGGCGCCCTTTACGCACCCCGCGGTCCAGTGCGCATGAAACTCGATGCGAACCGACGCACACACACTCACGGGCACGCGTGAGCGCAGAAACCCGCTAACGAATCAACGGGGCTCTGATGGTGCGAGAACTCAGGCCACCGATAAGAGGCATGAGTGGGCGCGACTGGCGACAACTCCATAGTCCGCTGATACCCACGCATCGTCAAGCTGAGGCCATGCCGGTTGTGCGCGCGAGTCAAGTGAATCACGCCACCAGGGCACCCGAGCAGGCCTTATCCATCTTTCGCGGGCATGTCGATCTCGTCAAGAGCAGCCCGTTTTTGCAAGATCTGATACGCGCGCCGGATTCGATCTCGGCGTGTGCCACGCCGCGCGCCACGGACGGAGATCGTCCACCTACCGGCCGTGGCGCGCAGGAGATCGACGACATTCAGCCCTACCGGGTCCGCACGTCGTGTCCTTTCGGGCAAAAACGGGCAAAGACGGCCGACAAATCGGCTTAAAAGGTACGTAATTGTGTCGCCTAGCCGACATGCTCCGGTAACTTCGGCAGGTTGTGTCGTTGCCTCCAGCGTGAATCCGACCCCGTCGCGCGAGCGCATCTGTCTCCTCACCGGCGGCGGGTACCCGTACCGGCGGGACGCCCTCGGTGGTTGGTGCCGGACCCTCGTCGAGGGACTACGCCGGTTCCGATTCGAGTTGCTGACCGTCACGGACCGTGAACTGCCGTCCGCCCCGGCGTACCCGCTCCCGTTCAATGTCGGCTCCGCGCGCGCCGTCGCGCTGGGCCGCGAGACCGCCCGCGCCGAACGCCGCCGCGCCGCCCTGCCCGACGGCGCCGCCGAGGCCGCGGCCCTGCTCTGCCGGGGCCTGCTCGGCGACGACACCCCTGCCGCCTCCCTCTTCGGCGACGGTCTGCGGCGCATCGCCGGGCTCCACCAGCCGGACGACGGCCACCCGGATCCGCTGGCCGCCCTGCCGCTCGCCGACGCGCTGCTGGAGGCCTGGCGGCAGCACACGCCCGGCGGCGCCGACCAGGCCGTGCTGCCCCGGCTCAGCGTGCGGGACGCGCGAACCGCCGCGACCCTGCTGCGGCACGCCATGCGGGCGCTCGCGGTGCCACTGCCCGAAGCCGAGCTCGTGCACTGCGTCGGTGGCACCACACCGCTGCTGGCCGCGCTGGCCGGGCGCTGGCGTACCGGAACCCCGCTCCTGCTCACCGAGGCCCGCGCGGCAGTGACCCGGCAGCGTCCCGCCGAGGACCGGCTCTCCGCAGCCGTACGCGCCGTGCTGCGCCGGTTCCGCACGTCGGTGGCCCGCACCGGGTACGCCGAGGCCGAACTGATCGCCCCGCTCAGCACCTACCACCACGGCTGGGCGCTGGACCACGGGGCACAACCCGCCCGGCTCGTCCCGGTGCCCGCCGGAGTCGACCCGCGGGAGTACCCGGGCGCCGCCGAACCGAGCGAGACACCGACCGTGGTGTGGGCCGGCAGCGGCGGGCCGGACAGCGGGCTGTCCAGCGTGCTCGAGGCGTTCACCGAGGTCGCGGCCGCCCTGCCGGGTGCGGTGCTGCACCTGGTCGGGGTCACCGCCGCCCACGAGGAACACTGCGCCGAACAGATCGAACGCACCGGGCTGGGCCGGGCCGTACGGCTGCACCCGCTGCCCGCCGACCCGCGCGACCGGTACACCGTCGGACAGGTCGTCGCCCACGTGCCGGGGCCGGCCGACCCGCCGTACCGGCTGGTCGAAGCCATGATGTCGGGCCGCGCCGTGGTCGGCGTCGACATCGGGCCGGCCGGGGAGACCCTCGGCGACACCGGCCTCCTGGTGCCTGCCGGCGACCCGTCCGAACTCGCCATCGCCATCGTCGGCCTGCTGAAAGCCCCCGGCCGGCGGCGCGCCCTCGGCGACGCCGCCCGGCAGCGCGCCCTCAACCACTTCACGGTCGACCGGGTGGTGCGGGTGTACGGGGCGCTCTACACCGACCTGGCGGCGCCACCGCCCCCGCGGGCGTTCGAGCTGGCGCTCACCGTCCCCGCCCCACGGATCACGCCACCGGCCACCCTGCGCTGGCTCACCCGGGAGACCACCTCATGACCACCACCGTCACCACCCGTCCCGGGCGACGGCCGGCTCCGCCAGCCGTCCCCCAACCAGGTCACCACACGCCGAAAACCGGCCCCTACGACGGCCCGCGCTCTGCCAGCCGCCGGGGCCAACCGCGAGCCGTCGCTCACCCAGGTCACCGCACCCCGAAAACCAGCCTCCACGACGGCCCGCGCTCCGCCAGCCGCCTAGGCCAACCGCGAGCCGTCGCCCAGCCAGGCCTCACCGCGGCGATGACCCGCCTCGGCGACGGCTCGCGCCCGGATGCTCGCCGGGGCCGGCTCGGCGGCCGTGCGCTCACTCTGCTCGGTGCGGGCGTGTCCACGAAGGAGTACCGATGACGATCACACCTCGTGGCACGGGTGGGTCCACCACACGTACCGCCCGGAACCGGAATCGGCGGCGGCAGAACACGGCGGGTGAACCCCGGCACGCGGCCGACCTGCAGTCCGAGCTGGCGCCGCCACGCCGGCGCAACGGGGGACGGCATGCCGCGCCCGACGAGCCGGGCCCGGTCAGCGGGCGGCCGCAGTCACTCGCCGGCCCGTACGGGCTCGGTGAAACGCCGGCCGGCGAGCAGGGGCTCGGCGACGTCGCGTTCCCGGCGCCGGCGTGGGACCCGTGGGCCACGAACGCCGGGCAGGACCTCCCGTACGCCAGCATCACCGACCCGTGCGAGGCGTCCGGGTTGATCGACGGCCGGGTCTTCGAGGCCCCGGACCGGCCGGGCCCCGGCGCCTGGCCGCTGAGCGGCGGCCACGACGACAGCGGGAACGTCCGGGCGGGCGGTACCGAACCCGGCTGGCTCTCAGGGCTGTCTCCCGCCCCCGGAAACAGCTCTGCGAGCCAGCCGGTCAAGATCGACGAGCTGGGTACGGCGTGGGCGGACGCCCCGGCCTCGACGGAAGCGGCTCCCTCGGCGTGGGCGGACGCGGCGGCTGCGAACACGGTTCCCGCAACGTGGGCGGGCGAATCGGCGAACGCGGCGCCCGCAGCATGGGCGGAAGACCCGGCGGCGGCGAACGCGACATGGGCGGAAGACCCGGCAGCGACGCCCGCGGCATGGGCGGAAGACCCGGCAGCGACGCCCGCGGCATGGACGGAAGACCCGGCAGCGACGCCCGCGGCATGGACGGAGGCCCCAGCGCCGGCGAACGCGACATGGGCGGAGGAACCGGCGGCGGCTGCCACGTGGGCGGAGGGGCCGGCCGTGGCGGACGCGGCTCCCTCGGTGTGGGCGGACGCGCCGGCGTGGGAGGGCGGAGCGGCGCTGGAGGAGGCTCCGCTGGGCTGGGTGGAACGGGAGGCCGGGCCGGAGGAGGAGGTGCAGCCGGGGGATGACGATGCCTCTTCCGGCGAGGGGGGCGCGCGTACGGCGTACCAGAGAGAGGGAAGTGAGAGGGACCACCGCGGAGAGGGACGTCGGCGCAGAGCCGGACGTGCGCATGCGCGGCGTGCTTTTCTGGGGGCGGCTGCCGTACGGTGCGGGCTCTACCTGGGGCCGCTGAGCGCCGCCGTCGCGGGCGCCGGGGCCCTCGGGCGGGTGGCGTGGCCGGTGCCGGCGGTGATGCTGCTGCTGGGCTGGACCGCGGCGCAGGGGCTGACCGGTCTCGGGGTGAGTGTGGCCGGCCGGAGTGGGCCGGCGGTCGCGGCCCGGCTGGTCGGTGCGGGGTTCGCGGGTGTGATCGGGCTGTGGTGTGCGCTGGTGTGGATCGCGCCGGACGCGCTGGTCGGCCCGGATCGGGCGCTGGCCCTGACCGTCGGTGTCGGCGGGCTGCTCACGCTGGGGAGTGTGACGGCGGCGCTGGTGACCCGGGCGGAACGTTCGGTCGCCGGGTGGTACGTGCCGTGCTGGCTGCTCGCCGCCGCGGTGATGGCCGAGGCCGGTGGGGTCGCGGAGGCCGCGCTGGTGCCGGTGGAGACGCTGCTGCCGGCGGCGATCGTGGCGACCGCGGTACGCGCGTTCCGTCCCGCCCTGCTGCCCGGCACCCTGACCGGGGCGTCCGGCCGGACGCCCCGGCTGACCGCCGCGGACCGCCGGCGGGGCGTCGCCTACCTGGTGATCGGCGCGGCGCAGGCGGTCTGTGTGGCGCTGTTGTGGCGGGGTGGCCCGGCCGTGATGCCGCTGCCCGCCGCGCTGCCGCTGCTGCTGGCCGTGCCGCTGCTGGAGGGCCTGATCGGCTGGCACACCGCCCGTCTGGACGCCGGGCTGGACTCGGCGGAGACGCCGGAGGAGTTCGACCGGCACGTCCGTAACGTCACCGCGATCACCCTGGCCGGGCTGCTGCCACCGCTCGCGGCGGGATGCGGCCTGTTGATCGCGGCCTACCGGCTGCCGTACGGGTTCTCGACCGTCCCGGGCGCCCGGGACGCGGTTCTCGCGCTGGCCGCCGGCACCCTGCTCGGCGGGGTGTTCGCGGTCACCTTCCTGCTGGCCGCCCGCTCCCGGCACGGGATCGCCGCGACTCTCGCCGCCATCCCGCCGGGCGCCGCAGCCGTGCTCGCCCTGTTCGCCACACCGGCCGGGCTGCTGCCCGCCGCGGTCGCCGTGCTCGCGGCCACCCATCTCGCCGGCCTGCTCATCGTCGCCCTGACCGCCGCTGATCTTCGGAGGACGCCGTGAAGACCCTGTTCCCCCCGTACGCCCACCCGTCGCCCGAACTGGAACTCGACTCCGAGACGTGGATCGTCCGGGAACGGCCCGGTGACCGCCGTACCCTGCACCAGTCGCTCGGCCGGATCGACCTGGACTGGGGCAGCCGGTCGCTGGCCGACGTGCTCGCCGATGTGGACTCGTGGCGGGCCGACGGGGTCGAGGGCCTGTTCCTGGACCGGGCGCCGGCCGGGTCCGGCGGGGTCGGGCCGGTGGCGCTGACCGTCCGGCTGGCGGCCCGGCGCGGGCTGCACCGGGTGGTGCTGAACCCGGGTGTGCCGACGCATCCGCTGTACCGGGATCTCGGGGTGCGGATCTGCACGTTCGAGGGGCCGTGGTCGGCGTATCAGAGCTGGGACGGTGACGGGGTGCGGCCCGGCGACGGGCACATCGTGTACGGGGTCCCGGCCCCGCTGCTGACCGCCGCGCGCCGGTTGATGGGGCGGCGGGGCGCCGGGTTCGGCCTGGCGACCGACGCCGCGCCCCGCATCACCGCGCACTCCGTCAGCTGACGCCCCGGGGCCGTGGCTGGCACTTGGGGCAGCTGAAACTCGACCGGTTCATGAACTGCTCGCGGCGGATGATCGCCCCGCACCGCCGGCAGGGCTCGTTCTCCCTGCCGTAGGCGTTCAGCGACCGGTCGAAGTAGCCGCTCTCCCCGTTCACGTTGACGTAGAGCTCGTCGAAGCTGGTGCCACCGGCCACGATGGCTTCGGCGAGCACGTCGCGCACGTGCCCGAGCAGCCGCTGCGCGGCCGGCCGGGTGAGCTGGTCGGTGGGCCGGGCGCCGTGCAGCCCCGCCCGCCACAGCGCCTCGTCGGCGTAGATGTTGCCGACCCCGGAGATCAGGGTCTGGTCCAGCAGGGCCCGTTTGACCTCGGTGTGCCGGCCCCGGATCCGGGCGATGAACGCCGTGTCGTCGAAGAGCGGGTCCATCGGGTCGCGGGCGATGTGCGAGATCTCGTCCGGCAGTTCGGCGCCGCCCTCGGAGACCGACAGGCCGCCGAAGGTGCGCTGGTCGACGAAACGCAGCTGCGGCCCGCCGTCGGTGAAGGTGAACCGGACCCGCAGGTGTTTCTCGTCGGGGACGTCGGCCGGCTGCATCAGCAACTGGCCGCTCATCCCCAGGTGGCCGATGATCGCGTCACCGGAGTCGAGCGGCAGCCAGAGGTATTTGCCGCGGCGGGAGACGTCCTGGACGGTACGGCCGGCGAGCACCGCGGAGAAGTGGCCGTCGCCGGGCAGGTGGCGGCGGATCGCACGGGGGTGCAGCACCTCGGCGGCGGCGATGGTGCGGCCGGTCACCCACTTCGCCAGGCCCATCCGGACGGTCTCGACCTCGGGGAGTTCAGGCACCTTCAAACGGTCCTTTACAGCGTGTATGGCCAGACGGTCACCAGGTAGGCGCCGTACCAGAGACCGAACAGCGCCCAGGCGGTGATCGACAGGACCGCGACCCGGGGGCGGGCGCGGGCCGCCGCCACGACGGCGGGCAGCAGCGTCAACAGTACGGGCAGCAGCAGCCGCGGCTTGGAGTGGTAGAAACCGGCCTGGCCGTAGACCAGGATCATCGCGACCACGCCGTACACGACCAGCGGCAGCCAGTGCTTCTGCGCCAGCGCCACCCCGGCCGCCGCCAGGGCCGCGAGCAGGATGAACGCCACGCTGAGCGGGATCCAGCCGTCCCCGGTGCGCAGGGTGTCCCAGAGGAACTCGGCGGTGCTGCTGCCGAAGTCGAACGAGGTGCCCCACCCGGCCGTCTGGATCTTGAACCAGGCGCTCAGGTCACCCACCCGGTAGGCGACCCAGCCCAGGTAGAGCGGGACCCCGGCGAGCGCGGCCGCCGCCGCGGCGAGCGGTTTGAGCTTGTTCTCCTCGTCGCGCAGCGCCATCAGCGCGGCGACCGTGAGGCCGATCGCGGCGGCGGCGCCGGTCGGCCGGCTCAGCGCGGTGGCCAGGCCGAGCAGGCCGGCCGCCCACCACGCCCGGCGATGCGCGGCCACGAACATGCCGGCGACCAGGGCGATGAAGAGGCTTTCCGAGTACGCCATCGACAGCACCACGGAAGCCGGGGCCGTGCAGCAGATCGCGACCAGGGCCCAGCCGGCCCGCTTGCCGTAGAGCGACGAGCCGAGCAGGTGCAGGGCGACACCGGCGCCGATCGAGGCGATCCAGGCGACGCCGATCGCGGCCGTCCCGGGCTCGATCCCGAGCGCCGCGCCGATCCGGATCAGGATCGGGTAGACCGGGAAGAAGGCGAGTTCGTTGCCTTCGAGCTTGCCCTGCGCGTCGTACGTGTAACCGTCCGGATAGCCATCCATGGCGACCCGCAGGAACCAGCCGCCGTCCCAGATCAGCAGCCGGTCCCACACGGTCTTGGGCGGTGCGGTGGCGGTGCCCAGCCAGGCGATCATGAGGAGCTGCACCGCTCGGGTGATCGCCAGGATGCCGACCGCGGTCAGGACACCGTCCCACCGGCCGGCTCTCTCCCACAGGCTCTCCTTGACGGGTGCCTCCACCGCCGTGGTCACTGTTCGTCGGCTTCGGACTGCTCGGTCAGGGTCCGCCAGGCGGCCGCCGCGGCCCGCTGCTCCGCCTGCTTCTTGCTGCGGCCCTCGGAGCCGCCGTACTTCTCCCCGGCCACCACCACCCAGGCGGTGAAGGTCTTCGCGTGGTCCGGGCCGGAGTCCTCGATCTCGTAGTCCGGCACGCCCAGCCCGAGCGCCGCGGTCAGCTCCTGCAGGCTGGTCTTCCAGTCCAGGGCCGCGCCCCGGCCGGCCGACTCGGCCATCAGCGGGTCGAACAGCCGGTGGATCACCTCGCTGGCGATCTCCAGGCCGTGCTCCAGGTAGATCGCGCCGAGCAGGGCCTCCAGTGTGTCGGCCAGGATGCTCGCCTTGTCCCGCCCGCCGGTGGTCTCCTCGCCCTTGCCGAGCAGCAGGTGCGGGCCGAGCCCGGCCGGGCCCAGGTCGCGGGCCACGTCGGCGAGCGCGTGCATGTTCACCACGCTGGCCCGCAGCTTGGCGAGCTGGCCCTCGGGCAGGTCCGGGTGATTGTGGAAGAGCGCCGAGGTGATGACCACGCCGAGCACCGAGTCGCCGAGGAACTCCAGGCGCTCGTTGGTCGGCAGGCCACCGTTCTCGTAGGCGTACGAGCGGTGGGTCAGCGCGCGTTCCAGCAGCTCCGGCTTGAACGGCACACCGAAGGCCTCCTCGAGCGGCTCGGTGGACGGACGGCGGCGCTTGTCAATCATGGGCGATACCTCGCTGGGCTCTCAGCAGATCGGCGATTGCCGCGACCGAGGCGCGGCGATGCAGGTCGGCCGCGAGCGCGATGCCCGCGGCGACATCCGGGCCGGTCGCCGCACCATGGCAGACGACGACCGTGCCGGAGACCCCGAGCAGCAGTGCGGCGCGGGGCGGCAGATCCTTTTCCGGGGTGGGCGGGCCGGTCAGCGCGTACGCCGTCTCCAAGCCCTTGAGCAGTACGTTTCCCGTGAAACCGTCGGTCACCACCACGTCGGCGGCACGGCCGAGCACGACGTCGCCGCCCTCGACCAGTCCGGCGTAGCGGGCGCCGCCGGGCAGCGGCAGGTCGTAGAGCAGCGCGGGCAGCGAGCGGCGCAGGCGATCGCCCTTGCCGGGCTCGGTGCCGATGGTGAGCAGGCCCACACGCGGGGCCGGGATGCGGTGCACGACCGAGGCGTAGGCGGCCCCCAGGCGAGCGTGCCAGGCCAGGGTCTCCGCGTCGGAGTCGACGGCCGAGCCCACGTCGAGCAGGATCACCCGGCCGGCGGCGGTCGGCAGCACGGCGGTGAGCGCGGGACGGCGGACACCGGGCCAGCGGCCCAGTTCGCGGGCGGCGGAGAGAACGGCCACCCGGGTGTCGCCGGCGGAGACGATCGCGTCGGCTCGCCCCTCGGCGACCAGGCGCATCGCGCCGGGCACGGTGCCGGTGGAGGTGATCTCCGTGGTGACCCGGCGACGTTCGGCCGGTTTCAGGGCGGCGACCACCGCGTCGGCGGCCTCGGCCGGGCCGACGAGAGTCAGATGGAGGGACGGATCCGCCCTGCAAGCGCGAAGAGCGCCGTCAACCACGACGGCGGGAGCCTGGTCCCCGCCGAGGAGGTCGACGGCGATCCTCGCGATGCCCGGCTCCCCGACAGATCTCTGTCCGGGAGCCGTGGCACCGGTGGTTCGCCACCGCTCGGGCACGACCCGCCCGAAGATCGGGCGCGTCACGCGGCGTCGTCAGACCTCGAGGACCTGACGGCCGTTGTAGGTGCCGCAGACACCACAGGCGGCGTGCGGCAGCTTCGGCGACTTGCACTGGGAGCAGGCCGCGGTAACCACCGCGGTCGCCTTCCAGTTGGCCCGGCGCGAGCGGGTGTTGCTGCGCGACATCTTGCGCTTGGGGACGGCCACGGTTCCTACTCCTCGTTTTGTGTCAGGTTGCGCAAAGCGGCCCAGCGAGCATCGATCTCCTCATGGCTGTGGTCAGCCGGGAGGTCGTCGAAGTGCACCCCACAATCGGGACACAGTCCTGGGCAGTCCGGGCGGCAGAGCGGGGTGGTCGGCAGCGTCAGCACGACCGCGTCCCGGACCGCCAGCTCCAGGTCTAGCAGGTCGCCCTGCATCCGCCCCACCTCGTCGTCGTCGGTGGTCTCCTCGGTGGTGCTGTCCTCGTACGCGAACAGCTCCGCCAGGGACACCTCGAACGACTTGTCGATCTCGTTGAGGCACCGTCCGCACTCGCCGTGGAGCGAGCCGCTGACGGTGCCGCTGATGTAGACCCCCTCGGACACCGACGTCATGCTCAGATCGAGCGTGAGGTCCGAGCCCTCGGGAACCGAGATCATTTCCAGACCGAGGTCCGCCGGGGCCGGCACCACCCGTTTCAGGGCACGCGTCGCACCAGGCTGCCGTGGGAGCTTCGTCGTGTCGACGACCAGCGGCTTCCTGGGGTCAAGGTGGCTCTGCGGTGACTTGGGCATCGTGATTCCTCAGCCATGGGTAGGCCGACCGAAAACATTACCTGAGCTTGTAGGACGTCGTCGAATCGGGCGTACTTAAAAAGGTAGGGGGCGTTCCGCGTCCTCACCCTGGAACGTGCCGATCTCGCGGAGCGCGTGCATCTTGTCACGCCCCCGCTCGATCGAGGCCAGCGCCCGGGTGAGGAACTGCTCGAAGTTGGCCAGGGCGGTGTCGACGTAGTCGTCGACCTCCTCCCGGAGCCGCTGCGCCTCGGTCCGCGCCTCGGCGATGATCCGTGCGCCCTCGTGCTCGGCCGAGACGGTGATCTCGTTGACCGAGACCAGCCGGGCGTGTTCACTCTCACCCTCGCTGACGATCCGGTCCGCCTCGCGACGGCCGGCCTCCACGATCCGGTCCCGCTCGTCCAGCACGGCGGCGGCCTTGCGCAGCTCGGAGGGAAGCTCGGCGCGCAACTCTTCCAGGCGCTCGACCATCTCGTGCCGGTCGAACATGAAGTTCGTCCGGGACATCGGCACCGAGCGTGCGTCCTGAACCAGCTCGATGAGCTCGTCTATACGGTCGAGCGGATCCACCGGCGCCTCACTCCCGTCGACTAATTCTGCTTCAGCCGGCCCACCAGCCGGGCCAGCACATTGTCCGGCAGGTACGCCGACGCGTCCCCGCCCCACTTCACGACGTCCTTCACGAGGCTGGACGACAGGAACGAGTAAAGCGGATTCGTCGGCATGAACAGGGTCTCCACACCGGAGAGCCCGATGTTCATCTGCGCCATCTGCAACTCGTAGTCGAAGTCGCTGACCGCCCGCAGGCCCTTGACCACCACGGCCGCGCCCTGGTCCCGGCAGAAGTCGACGAGCAGGCCGTGGAAGGAGGCGACGCGCACGTTCGGGTACTGGGCGGTCGCCTCGCCCAGCATCTCCAGGCGCTCCTCGATGGTGAACAGCCCGGACTTCGACTGGTTGATGAGGACTCCGATGATGACCTCGTCGAAGAGCCGGCTGGCCCGTCCCACGATGTCGAGATGCCCGTTGGTGACCGGGTCGAAGGAGCCTGGACACACCGCTCGTCTCATGATCGGCGACCGTACCAAAGAGTGGTCTCCCCATAACGCCGGGTACGGTCCCCAGCTAGACCGTCCACCCAGCTCACCGGCCCACTGCGCTTGGACCGCTCGAAAATCACCACGGCGTCCGGCGCCAGCCAGCCGTTGGCCACCAGCGCCTCCTGCACGGTGTCGATCTCGTCGTCGCCGAGCGCGTACGGCGGATCGGCGAACACCACGTCGTATGGCCCCCCGGCCGGCGGGTCGCTCAGCACCTGGACGACCTTGCCGGTCACCAGCCGGGCGGCCGCACCGACCTTCAGAGCGACGATGTTGTCCCGGATCACCCGGGCGGCCTTCGCGTCCGCCTCGACGAGCAGCGCGTGCTCGGCCCCCCGGGACAGCGCCTCGAGCCCGATCGCGCCGGATCCGGCATAGAGATCGGCGACCCGCGCCCCGGAGAGGTCGGTCATCGTTTCCAGTGCGCTGAAGAAGGCCTCGCGGACCCGGTCCGATGTGGGCCTGGTGTGCGCGCCGGCCGGAGCAGCGAGACGGCGCCCGCCGTGGGCGCCCGCGATAATCCTGGTCATCAGAGGCGACGCTACTTCACCACCCCGGTCCGCCCACCGACGCGTGAACTTTTACCCCGAGATGGGAACTACGCGCGACGATACGCTTCCGTTCCGTAGAGCGAAGATCACAGATCGGCCACAAGAGCATTAGCGGCTGCTGAGACGTTTCTTTGACCATCCGAAATGACTATCGTCGGGCGACGTTGCGGGTGCGTTCTATCGTCCGTTTCCCGCGGCCTACACCGGAAGGCGTCCGGCGGAGCCTCCGTCCACCACCGAGTCTCCGCGTCCTTTCCGTGCAGCCTGTTGATCCCCCTTACACAGGAGTTGGCGTGAACCTGTCCAAGTCCCCGCTCAGCCGCGCGACGGCCCTCGTTGCCGGTTCGCTGATCGGCATGGCCGGCGTCGTGGCCTTCGCCTCGCCCGCCTCGGCCCACCACAGCACGGTCGAAGGCGTCAGCAACTGCGACACCGTCACCGGCCAGTACGTCGTGGACTGGACCGTCAACGGCATCGGCAGCAAGGACCGGCCGAAGTTCCAGTTCAGCAAGGTCGAGCTGCTTCCGGCCGGCACCAAGTTCGAGGAGCCGGTGCTGATCGTCGCCGGCAAGGACCTGGAGAACGGCGTCTACACCGGCAAGCAGCTGGTGCCCGGTAACGCGGAGACCGCCACGCTCACGGTCAAGGCGACCTGGGGCCCGGGCGCCGGCGACGCGAGTGACGTCTCCAAGACGATCACCCTCGGCGGCAAGTGCGAGAAGCCCGCGCCGCCCGCGGACAACCCGAGCACCCCGGCCGACGAGCCGAGCACTCCCGCGGACGAGCCGAGCACCCCGACGGACGAGCCAAGCACCCCGGTGAGCATCCCCGAGGAAGTTCCGGCGGAGCCGATCTTCAACACCACGTGCGACACCATGGAGATCGGTGTCGACAACACCAAGAACACCACCCCGTTCAAGGTGGACTACGAGACCAGCAAGGGCGAGAAGCGCTCGCTGACCATCCCGGCCGGCAAGAAGGGCACCGAGACCTTCAGCGCCACCGAGGGCTTCTCCGTCAAGGTCACCTTCACGGTCGAGTACAAGGGCAAGACCTACACCGAGTCCGGCACCATCCCGTTCGAGAAGCCCGAAGAGGGCTGTGACGGCGGCAACGGCGGCGGCCTGCCCGTCACCGGTGCGGCCGCGGGTGGCGTCGCCGGCGGCGCCGCGGCCCTGCTCGCCATCGGTGCGGGCCTGTTCTTCGTCGCTCGCCGCCGCAAGGTGAAGTTCACCGCCTGACAGCGGTTCGGTAACACAGCACACCAGCACTGACCGGGGGCGCGTCGATCGAGGATCGGCGCGCCCCCGCCCATTCCCCTCATGTTGGAGCACGAATGAAGAAGTTCCCCCGCGCAGCGGCTGTGGTGGCCGCCGCGCTGGTCGGCCTGACCGGTCTCGTCGGCATGTCCTCGCCGGCAAGCGCCACCCCTTCGGCCGGCTGTACGCCCCTCCAGGAAGCCAAGTTCCAGCACACGTTCGACGGCAAGGGCGGCAAGGCCAGCATCGAGGTGCTCAACGGGCCGCTCTGCCAGGACCAGACCTTCTCGCTGGTGTCCTACACCGCCCCCTCGGCCGTGTTCTCCGTGCCGCAGTACGTTCTCGACGTCTCGACGGACAAGTTCGAGGCCCCGAAGGGCGGCGAGCTGACCCGCACCAAGCTGGACTTCGAGGTCGAGGTCCCGAAGTGCTTCACCCAGGTCGACTTCGTCTTCGGCGACAAGATCATCGACCCGCTGACCGACTCCAGCGACCGCTACGGCACCCGTAAGGTCGGTAGCGAGATCGGCAAGAAGATCTACAACTCCACGCCCGCCCCCGGCAATCCCCAGGACGCCTGGTGGAACGGGAACGGTGGCGCCGGCGCCTGTGTGGCCAAGCCGGACGTCGTGGCGCTGCCCGACTGCAAGGGCAACGTCACGCTGAACCTGGTCAACCGGCAGAGCACCCAGAGCGCCCGGTTCGACATCACCGCCGACGGCGGCTTCGCCAAGACCGTCACCCTCGCGGTCCGCGAAGAGCCCGAGACCGTCGTCGTGCCGGCCGCGAACGCCAAGAACATCGTGGTGAAGTCCGGCGGCACCGAGCTGTACCGCGGTGGCTGGACCAAGCCGGAGGACTGCCAGGTCCCCGAGGTCGGCAAGCCCGACGCCAAGGCGACCAGCACCTGTGACGCCCTGACCTTCACGGTGAAGAACCCGGAGAACGGCGAGGCCGTCACCGCCACCTTCACCCCGAACAAGGGCGAGGCCCAGACCATCACCGCGGCTCCGGGTGAGACCAAGACCGTCACCTTCCCGGCCTCCGAAGGCCTCAAGGTCGCCGTCTCCGGTGGCCTCGACGCCCTGAACGGCGAGGTCGTCTGGACCAAGCCGAAGGACTGCGCCACCACGCCGGCCACCACCCCGGCGACCACGCCGGCCACCACCCCGGCCACCGACGGCCCGTCGGAGAACCCGCCGGCGACCCCGACGGAGACCGCCACCACCAGCTCCGCCCCGATCGAGACCACCCCGGTCTCGGGCAACGACGACGACGGTGAGCTCCCGCTGACCGGCGCCGCCGCCGGTTCCATCGCGGGTGGCGCGGCTGTTCTGCTGCTCCTCGGTGTCGGCCTGTTCTTCCTGGCCCGCCGCCGCAAGCTGAACTTCAAGGCCTGATCGCCGTAACACCCAGGAAGGGCGCGCCGGCCGGCGCGCCCTTCCGCGTGTCAGCCCTTCTCCAGGTACTCCGCGCGATCCTCGTCGACCAGCGCCGCCACCGAGGCCGCCAGCGCGGGATGCCGGGACAGATCCGGGTCGTCCCCGATCAGCTCGGACGCCTCGGCCCGCGCCTCCTTGATCAGTTTCTCGTCGCGCAGCAGCGACAGCAGCCGCAGGTGCGAGTGCTTGCCGGACTGCGACGCGCCCAGCACGTCACCCTCCCGGCGCTGCTCCAGGTCGATCTCGGACAGCTTGAACCCGTCCGTGGTGGAGGCCACCGCGTCCAGCCGCTCCCGCGCCGCCGACCCCTCCGCGGACTCGGTGTGCAGCAGGCAGATGCCCGGCGCCGAGCCCCGGCCCACCCGGCCGCGCAGCTGGTGCAGCTGGGACACCCCGAACCGGTCGGCGTCCAGGATCAGCATCACCGTGGAGTTCGGCACGTCCACACCCACCTCGATGACCGTGGTCGCGACCAGCACGTCCACGTCACCGGCGGCGAACCGGCGCATCACCGCGTCCTTGTCCTCGGGCGGCATCTTGCCGTGCAGCATCTCGATGCGCAGGCCCTTGAGGTATTCGTCGCGCAGCAACGGCAGCACCTCGGTGACCGCCAGCGGTGGGCGGCGCTCCGACTCGGCGCCCTCCTTCGGCGGGGTTTCGTCGTCCTCACCGATCCGCGGGCACACGACATAAGCCTGGTGGCCCGCCTTGACCTCCTCCTTGATCCGCACCCAGGCGCGGTCCAGGTAGGCCGGTTTGTCCAGCGCCGGGATCACGTGCGAGGCGATCGGCGACCGGCCGCGCGGCAGCTGCGACAGCACCGACGTCTCCAGGTCGCCGTAGACGGTCATCGCCACCGTCCGCGGGATCGGCGTCGCCGTCATCACCAGCACGTGCGGCGGCCGGGCGGCCTTCGCCCGCAGCGCGTCCCGCTGCTCCACCCCGAACCGGTGCTGCTCGTCCACGACGACCAGCCCGAGGTCCTTGAAGTCGACACCCTCGTACAGCAAAGCGTGCGTGCCCACGACGATGCCGGCGGTCCCGTCGGCGACCTTGGCCAGCGCCGCACGCCGGGCCTTCGCCCCGAGCGACCCGGTCACCAGGGTCAGCTGGGTGCCCTCCGGGTCGCCGTCCAGCTCACCGGCCCGGCCCAGCGCGCCGAGCTGGGCGCTGATGCCCCGGAAGTGCTGGGTGGCGAGGACCTCGGTCGGCGCCAGCAGGGCGGCCTGCCCACCGGCGTCAACGACCTGCAGCATCGCCCGTACCGAAACCAATGTCTTCCCGGAGCCCACCTCGCCCTGCAGCAGCCGGTGCATGGGATGCGGCCGGGCCAGGTCCGCCGCGATCTCCTCGCCCACCTCGCGCTGCCCCTCGGTCAGCTCATAGGGCAGACCGGCGTCGAACTTCACGAGCAGCCCGGCGTCGGCGCGGGGACGGGCGGTGCCGGGCGCCGCTGCCGCTTTCGCCCGGCGTTGCACGAGCGTGAGCTGTACGGCGAAAGCCTCGTCCCATTTCAGCCGGTGCTTCGCCGAGTACAGCGCGGCGTCGGAGCTCGGCCGGTGGATCTCCCGCAGGGCCGTCCCGATGCCGACCAGGTTCCGTTTCGTCCGCACCTCCGCCGGCATCGGATCGGCCGGCGGCTCGAACGTGTCCAGCAGCGTCCGCACACACTTCGCGATCGTCCACGTCGGCACGGCCTGCGCCGCCGGGTAGACCGGGATCAGCGCGCCCGCGAACTCCTCGATCTCGGCGGCCGCGTCGTCCTTGGACGCGTCCGCGCTGAGCAGCTGATAGGCCGGGCCGTTGAGCTGGCGTTTGCCCCGGAACTCGGTCACCTTCCCGGCGAACAGCCCCCACACGCCCTTGCGCAGCTCCCGCTCCCGCCACGCCTGATTGAAGAACGTGCAGGTCAGCGTCGCGCCCGACCCGTCACCGATGGTGATCTCGAGCATGTTCCCGCGGCGCTGCCGCATCGGTTTCACGCTCATCCCCTGCACCTGGGCGAGCACCGTGACCTGCTCGTCCACCTCCAGGCTGCGCAGGTCGGTGTGCTCGCCGCGCTGGTCGTACCGCCGTGGGAAGTGATAAACCAGGTCACCGGCCGTGTGCAGGTCGAGGTGCTCGGCCAGGGCCTTGGCGGTCTTGGCGCCCAGCACCTTGGTCAACGGGGTGTCGGTCGTGGTCATTCGACTCCTGCCAGCAGGTGGTAATGGGGCTGTCCGCCCGCGAAGCACTGCAACTCGATGAACGGCCAGGTCCGGTGCACGTGACCGCGCAGTTCCTCCTCGAAACCCGGCGGGACGTCCGCGCCGAGCACACACGTCACCAGCTCACCGCCGCCGCCCAGCATCCGGTCCAGCAGGCGGCGGCTCACCTCGGCCAGGTCCGCGCCGATCACGTGCACCTCACCGTCGACCAGGCCCAGCAGGTCACCGGCACGGCACGGGCCGGCGACCGTCAGCGCGTCCCGCTGGGCGGTGCAGACCTCCCCGGAACGGCAGGCGCCGGCCGCCTCCGCCATCGCGATCACGTCGTCGGCGAACGGCCGCTGACCGTCGCGCACCGCCAGGGCGGCGAGGGCCTGCACCGGGGAGCGGGTGGGGACGACGCTCACCCGTACGCCCGTGGTCTCCGCCTCACGCGCCGCCGACACCGCCACCGCATGGGTGTTCGCGTCGTTCGGCAGCAGCACCACCGAGCCGGCACCGGTCGCCGCGACCGCGGCCAGCATCTCAGCGGTCGACGGGTTCCGGTCCACGACGACGGCGCCCTCGGCCTCGAACAGCGCCGTCAGCCCGTCGCCTGCGGCGACGACCACGGCGCCTCTGCGGTCACCTCCGGCACGGCTCTCCTCCAGAGGAGTGACATTGATCCGGTACGGCTTGCCGGCGGCGATGCCGGCCTCGATCGCGGGCCCGATCTCCGTGACGTGCACGTGTACGTTCCACGTCCCGTCCCCGGTTCCGACGACGACGAGCGAGTCACCCAGCTCGCCGAGCGTCCGCCGCAGCAGCCCCACGGCCGCGTCGTCGGCGTCGAGCAGGAACTGCACCTCATAACCGAACCCGGCACACGGCTGCGCCCCCGAACCGTCCCCCACAGCTTCCCCGCCACCATCCGCCCGACCGGGAACGCCACCCCCCGACGCCGCAGTGCTCGCCTCGGAAACCCGGTCCGCCGCAAGGCCACCGCTCGAGGCCACACGGCTCGCGGCAGCGCCCCCTGACGCGGCCTGCACACCGCCGACCTCACCAATCGGCGGGCCGCCGGATGCGACATCGCCGTCGTCCGGGCTCGCGCCCGTGGGCCGGCTCGCGCTGCTCGGCTCGCCAGGGTCGACCGCTTCCACCAAGGCGTCGAGCAGCAGGCAGAGGCCGCGCCCACCCGCGTCGACCACGCCGGCCTGGGCGAGAACGGGGAGTTGCTGCGGCGTCCGTGCCAGGGCCTCGGAGGCGGCCCTCGCAGCCGCCCGGGCCACGATGACCAGATTGTCGGACTTGATCCGGCCGGCCCCCTCGGCGGCGGCCGCCACGACCGAGAGCACTGTGCCCTCCACCGGCCGGGCCACCGCCGCATAGGCGGCGTCGGTGGCCGTGCGCAACGCCCGTGCCAGTTCGCCCCCGCGCACCGCGACCGCCCCGGCGAAGGTGTCCGCCATCCCGCGCAGGATCTGGGAGACGATGACGCCCGAGTTACCCCGCGCCCCGAGCAGCGCCCCACGGGCCATCCGCAGCATGAGCCCGGCCACCGCGTTCTTCTCAAGCGGCCCGGCGCCGTCTTCCTGCCCGGCACCCTCCTCCGCCGGCTCGGCACCCCCGCGCGGCGCAGCGCCCTTCTCCGCCAGCCCCGCGCCCCCGTGCGGCCCGGCGCCCCTCTCCGGCGGCCCGGCGGTCTCCTGTGCGGCGATCAGCGCCTCGTGCGCGGCGGTGAGGGTGAGAACCAGGTTGGTGCCGGTGTCCCCATCGGGAACCGGGTAGACGTTCAGGTCGTCGATCTCACGCTGATGTGCCCGGAGCGCCTCGAGCCCACCATCGCACCAGCGGCGTACCGCGGCGGCATCGAGGGTCTCCAGCACCCGAAAATCGTACTTGCGACCTCCGACAATCGCGGGCCACGCACCCTGACCGGGGGCGATTGGCTGTCTGCCTGGGGGATCGGGTAACCTTGCCGGGTTGCCTGGGCGAGGCTCTTTCCCTGGGCGCCTTCAGTTTTCGTTTCAAACCCAGGAGTATCCCGTGGCTAGCGTGTGCGACGTCTGTGGCAAGGGACCGGGCTTCGGCCACAACGTGTCCCACTCGCACCGGCGGACCAACCGCCGCTGGAACCCGAACATCCAGTCGGTGCGCACTCCGGCCGGTGGCGGGACGACCAAGAAGCTCAAGGTCTGCACCTCGTGCATCAAGGCCGGCAAGGTCGTCCGCGCCTGACCTGAGCCTCTTTCAACGGCTTTCCGAAAAGCCGCCGAACCTTCCAGGTCCGGCGGCTTTTCGCCGTACCCACCTAGGTCTTCGCAGTCCGTGCCTCCCGGATCCTTCGCCGTTCCGTCTCCTTACGGAGGCCTCCGGGACCGCGATGCCCGCCGGATGGTGACCAGCCCGCAGCCGTGAGGGCACGCCGCAGCTGACCGGCCACCTCCGCCGGTCGCGATCGGATGACCCAAGCGGGGAAGCGGAGAATCCGATCGCCCGCGATCCAGAGATCGTTCTGCCGCCGCATGTCGTCCCACCACTGCCGTGGGTCCAGATGGCCGGAACCGTCCACCTCGACGTGCACACCGTGATCGGCGAAGTAGGCATCCAGATGGCGTGCGCGGCTCGACCCGTCGCGCCGACGGACCTGGAGTAACGGCTCGGGCAGGCCGGCCGTCCGGCAGATCCGGAGGAACTCGATCTCGGGAAGCGAGTGCGCGCCCGCCGCAGCGTCCGCCACCGTGGCGATGATCAGCGCACGTCGTTTCGCCCGGGGCATCACCGTCAACGCCGAACTCATCTCCTCCGCCCTGACCAGTCCCTGCTGGAACCCCGCGGCGATGATCGCCTGCGCCCGCTGGTCACTGGCCGCCCACTGCGCGGCGTCGATCAGGGATCGGGCCGGCATGGTTCCGGGCGGATCGCCGAGCCGGTGTACGTCATCTCTCCGCAACCGGGAAGTCCGGTGGATCACGACTCCCGGGGGCGGAGAACGCGGTGTCGCCGCCGCGGGCACCAGAACGTGCACCGTCTCCTCCGTGAATCCCCGGAACCCCACGGTCTCCAGCGCGGACAGCCCCGCCAGCAGTGTCTGCCGTCCCGGCAGGGTTCCCAGCACCGCGATCCAGCGACGTTGCGGCTCAGTGAGAGGACCCGAGTGGGCGACGTACACCCCGCGATGTGGCCGTTGCCACCGTTTCGCCGCGATCTTCCGCTGGATCACCCCAGGGCAGCGAGGGCCGGGGTTCCGACCTCGATCGCACAACCTCGATGAGCGTGTGAATCTTGCGCATCATCGCCCGGCCAGCCCGCACAAGATCCAGCAGGAGCGGATCCTGTGCGAATCACCCCGGCGCCGCCTGCACAAGATCCCGGAGGAACAGACTCTCGTACGGCAGATTGCGGACCTGAGCGCACAAGATCCAAGCCAGCGAACGCGTAGGCCACGAAACCTGGCCGGGACCGAGCGAATCCGACCTCAGAGAGCCTTCGCGTAGGAGAGGACGCTGTCGTGCCCGGCGTAGTAACCGAAGTCCGGGATGCGCTGATATCCGGCCGACTCGTACAGAGCAACCGCCTCCGGCTGCTGGTCCCCGGTCTCCAGGATGACCCTCTTGCACCCGGCCGCCGCGGCGGACTCCTCGACGGCGGCCAGCATCCGGCGGGCGACGCCCCGGCCCCGGGCGGCCTTGGTGGTGAACATGCGCTTCAGTTCGGCGTCGTCACCGTGGCGGCGCCACCCGGCGCTGGCGATCAGTTCGCCGTCGAGGGAGGCGACCAGGAAGGCGCCGTTCGGTGGGGTGAAGTCGGCAGCGGTGATCGGGGTGTCGTCGCCGTTGCCGCCGTACCGCTCAGAGAGGTCACGTAGGTTCTCGGCGACGAGCGTCTGGACGGCGGGCTCGTCGAACCGCACCGACTTGATCTTGATGTCCTGCACGGGGCAAGCCTAGCCATCACCACGGCCGGCAGAGACGGACGGCCGGGGCGCCCGATCAGCGGAAGTGGTCCCAGCCCAGCCCACCGGTCCACGGCTTGCGGTCCACGGTCACCCCGGATCCGTCGTGGACCGAGCCGATCACCCGCCACTCCGGCGGCAGGTCCACCCCGGCCGGGAAGGTCGCCGCCAGCGGGTGGTCGTCGCCGCCGGCGAGGATCCACTGGTACGGGTCGATCCCGAGCGCCTTCGCCGTGTCCCGCATCTGGTCGGGCAGCTCGAACGCGTCGCTGCGCACGTCGATGCCGACCACGCTGGCTTCGGCGATGTGCCCGAGGTCCTGGAGCAACCCGTCGGACACGTCGATCATCGAGGTGGCGCCGAGGCGGGCCGCGGCGGGCCCGGCCGAGTACGGGACGGCGGGCCGCCGGTACGCCTCCACGAGCAGTTTGGGCGTACGAAAGCCTCTGGAGAGAACCGTGAGTCCCGCCGCCGCGTGACCGATCCGCCCGCAGAGAGCCAGGACGTCTCCGGGTTGTGCCCCGTCGCGGCGGACCGGTGCCGCGCCGCGCAGGTCGCCGAGGGCGGTGACCGCGATGGTGAGGGTCGGGCTGGAAGAGGTGTCGCCGCCGACGACGGTGGCGCCGACCTGGGCGGATTCGGCGGTGAGGCCGTCGGCGAGACCTTCGGCCCAGGCGATGTCGAGTCCGGTGGGCACGCAGAGGGCGACGAGCAGGGCGGTCGGTACGGCGCCCATGGCGGCGATGTCGGCGAGATTGGCGGCGGCGGCGCGGTGCCCGATGTCCTCGGGGCCGCACCAGTCGCGGCGGAAGTGCCGTCCTTCGACGAGGACGTCGGTGGAGGCGACGACCCGCCGGTCGGGGGCGCTGATGATGGCGGCGTCGTCGCCGGGGCCGAGCAGGGTGGCTTCTCCCGACCCGAGCCGAGAGATGATCCGGCCGATCAAGCCGAATTCACCGGCCTCTGCGATGCTCACGTCTAAATCCTTCGATGGTGGCGACCCGCTGCCGGATCGCTTCGTACGGTAGTTTCACCACCATCGGATCACCGGCGGTGGCGGATAGGAGTCGATCGTGGTCCAGGCATACATCCTGATTCAAACCGAGGTCGGTAAGGCCCGTGACGTGGCCGCCGCGATCGAGAAGATTCCCGGCGTGGTCCGGGTGGACGCGGTCACCGGGCCGTATGACGTGGTCGTGCTGACGGAGGCGCACACGGTGGACGAGCTCGGCAGCCTGATTGTGAGCAAAGTCCAGTACGTTCCGGGCATCACGCGGACGCTCACCTGCTCCGTGGTAAACCTCTGACATGGTGGACACCGACATCCCGAAGATCGATCAGACCAAGCGCGCAGCCGCCCTGTGGGCGACTGCCGTGGCCGTTCCCGTGACGATCCTCGTGGGCGTCATCGCCTTCTTCACCATTCAACCGGAAAAAACCGACAAAGCACCCCAAAAGCCGATCCCCAACACGCCAGTGGTGATGGACGCGCCGCAACTCGACGCGAAGGCGGCCCAGGCCTGCCTCGCCCTCACCTCCCAGCTGCCCGGCAAGGTCCGTGACCTGCCGGCCCGCCCGGTGAGCGCCGGCCCGGAGCAGAACGCCGCCTATGGCGAGCCGCCGATCACGGTGGCGTGCGGCGTCCCGCAGCCGGAGACCTGCAAGGTCCCCGGCGACACGACGCCCGGCTGCGTCCCGATGGACACCGAGTTGCTGGTGATGAACAAGGTCTGCTGGTACGCCGCGTCCGCCGACGGCACGGACACCTTCACCACGATGGACCGTGAGGTCCCGGTGCGGGTGTCCGTGCCGTCGTCGTTCGCGAGCTCCGCCCAGTGGGCCAACGAGTTCTCCGACACGGTGGTCGCGACGGTCACGTCGAAGGATCCGGCGACCACGCCGTACGGCTGCAACAACTAGTGCAGCCCGGTGCCGCGGTGCAGCGCGGTCCGGATCAGCCGGTCCACCACCTTCGGGTATTCCAGGCCGGTGGCCGCCCACATCTGCGGGAACATCGAGGTCGGCGTCATCCCCGGCATCGTGTTGATCTCGTTGAGGAAGATCTCGCCGTCGGCCGTGACGAAGAAGTCGACGCGGGCCAGGCCGGCGCAGTCGAGCGCGGTGAAGGTGCGCAGCGCGTACTCGCGGATCTGCCGGGCGAGCGGCTCGGAGACTCCGGCCGGGATCGTGTAACGGCTGCCGACCAGGTACTTCGTCTCGAAGTCGTACCAGTCCGCGTCGTCCACGTGGATCTCGGCGAGCATCGACGCCTCCGGCGCGCCCCCGGACTCGCCCTCGAGCACGCCGCACTCGATCTCCCGGCCCACGATGGCCGCCTCGACCAGCACCTTCGGGTCGATCCGCCGGGCGGTCGCGATCGCCGCGTCCAGGTCGGCCCAGTCGCTGACCTTGGTGATGCCGGTGGACGAGCCGGCCCGCGACGGCTTCACGAACACCGGCAGGCCGAGCCGCTCCTTGTCCGTCTCGGACAGCGACGTGCCAGCGCGGAGCACCGCGTACGGCCCGACCGGGATGCCCTCGGCGGCCGCCAGCTTCTTGGTGAACTCCTTGTCCATGGCCGCGGCCGAGGCGAACACGTTGGCCCCCACGTACGGGATCCCGGCCATCTCCAGCATCCCCTGGATCGTGCCGTCCTCGCCGTACGCCCCGTGCAGCACCGGGAACACCACGTCCACACCGGCGAGTTCGGAGACGCCCTCGGCAGGGTCACGGACGATCAGCTCGGACGCCGTCGGGTCGGCCGCGAGCACCAGAGCGTTACCGGAAGCGGCGGTGATCTCGGGCAGCTTCTTGTCGTTGATCGACAGCTGGGAGGCGTCACCCGAGGCGAGGACCCAGCGCCCCTCACGGGTGATTCCGACCGGGACCACCTCGTACTGATCGGGGTCCAGAGCACCCAGGATCGCACCGGCGCTGACGCAGGAAATGGCGTGCTCAGTGCTGCGACCGCCGAACACGATCGCGACGCGGGTCTTGCGGGGGGACGTCACTCTTCTCTGCGCCTTCCAGCTAGCGGGCATGCCGGGGGTGACCCTACTCTGCGTAAGCCAACTATGGGATTCCCGGCAGCGTCGATGAAGCATGTGCAAGGCAGGGGGGACGAAGCGTCCATGGCATCAGCACTCCACGTGATCGCCGGCCCGGGTCCGGGGCAGTTGGCGACGATGGCTCACCCGAAGGACGAGCCGTGGTCACCGCAGGAGCTCGGCGCGCTCGCCCGGGCCGGCGTACAGGTGCTGGTGTCCGTCTCCGATCCCGGCCCGGACACCGCCGGGATCGAGGTGGTGCCGTTCCCGGCGCACGCCGGGTCGCCGCGGGAGACGAGGCAGGAGGCGAACCAGGTGGTCTCGCTCGCCATCCGGTTGGCCCACGAGGTCCGCGCGGGCCGTTTCGTGGTCACCCAGTCCGCCGCCGACAACGGCAGGTCCACGCTGCTCGCCACGATGACCCTGGCCCTGCTCGGCATCCGCCCCGGCGAGGCCCTGCGCCGCACCGGTGATCCGACGCCTGCCGTCGCCCCCGACTGGCTGCACGAATTCGTCGCCACCCACGGCTGAAGATCAAACCCGTGCGGGGTACGCCGCACGCCGCCCCCGCCGATTCCCGCCCGTCCCGCCATCTCCGGGAGCGACGTAGGCGGCTCTCACCACCGAAACGCCCCTTCCGGGCGAAGCGGTAATCACCGCCACAGCCCACCAGCACAGCCCACCACCACAGCCCGCCACCACAGCCCGCCCTCCCAGGGGGAAGCCCCCGCTGGACAGCCTGGCAGAAAATCGTCGCTGTTCGCGGGCGGCCTGTGGACAGTCCGGCGCTGTGGACGAGCCGGACTGCCCACCGATGCCGGCTCAGCCCGCCGTGAACGTCTGGGGCAGCGCGCCCGCGTCCCACAGCGCGTCCAGGTGCGCCAGGAAGCCGCTGAGACTCCGCTCCAGCTCCCGCCGCTCGGCCGTGGACAGCGTCGCCAGCGGGTCGGAGAAGATCAGCCCCTCCGGATGCTTGGCGCGGGTGCCCACGAACTTGTCGCAGCCCCCGCACCACACATAGCTGACCAGCGTCGGCCGCTTGGCGTTCTCCGGAGCCGTGAAGTAGGCCCGCAGCCGCCGCTGCCCGCACGCCGGGCAGTCCCGCTCTCCCGGGTCGGCGAAGAAGCTCTCCCCCTGGGTGAGCGCCGCGACCTGGTCGGAGTCGAAGCTGCTCCAGGCGACGGCGGTCACGGGAGGAGGGAGGCGTCCAGGGCCGCCGTGATGTCGGCGAGCAGGTCGGCGGTGTCCTCGATGCCGCAGGAGAACCGCAGGAAGCCCGGTGACGTGTCGTCCCCCCACTGGGCCCGCCGGTCGGCAGTGGTGTGCACGCCGCCGAACGAGGTGGCCGCGAAGACCAGCTCGGCCGCCGTCAGGAACCGGCCCACCCGCTCGGCCGTGCCCAGGTCGAACGACACGATCCCGGGGATGCGGCGCATCTGGGCGGAGGCGACCGGGTACGACGGGTCGGACGGCAGGCCCGGCCACCGCACCCCGGTCACGTCGTCCCGGGCGAGCAGCAGCTCGGCGACGGCGGCGGCGTTCGTGGTCTGCTGCCGCAGGCGCAGGTCGAGGGTGGCGATGGACCGGTGCGCCAGCCACGCGTCGAACGCGCCGGGCACCGCCCCGGTCTGCTTGCGCCAGGTCTCGATCCGGGTCAGCAGCGCCGGGTCGGTGGCCGAGACGTAGCCGAGCAGCACGTCGGAGTGCCCGGTCAGCGCCTTGGTGCCGGACGCGACGACCAGGTCGGCGCCGAGGGCGAGCGGGTTCTGCCCGAGCGGCGTCGCCGTGGTGTTGTCGACGGCGACGAGCGCCCCGGCGGCGTGCGCCGCGGCGGACAGCGCCCGGATGTCACCGACGTCGAGTCCCGGGTTGGCCGGTGTCTCGAGCAGCACCAGCCGGACCCCGGCGAAGTCCGGGTAGGGGCCGGCCGTCGGCACCAGAACGGTCTTCACGCCGAGGTCGGCCAGGAAACCGTCGGCGAACGCCCGTACCGTGAAATAGCCGTCGGCGGGAACCGCGACGGTGTCGCCGGTCCGCAGCACCGCCAGCAGCAGCGCGGTGATCGCCGCCTGGCCGCTGGAGAAGACCAGCGTGGGCGCGCCTTCGAGGGCGCCGATCGCCTTTTCGAGGGCGAGCCGGGTCGGGTGTTCGGTCCGGGCGTACCCGTTCACTCCCGGCCCGGTGACCGGGTCGAGGTGGTAGGGCGCGGCGAACACCGGCCCGGGCAGGAACGGCTCGCCGACCTCGGGGGCGGGCAGGCCGGCGTGCACCGCGCGGGTGCCGTCGGAAAAAGCAGAGGAGAAAGCGGAGGAACTCATTCGGGTTTCATTTCTCGTGTCATCAGCAGCTTGACCGCGACCCGGGGGTCCACGCCTTCGTGGCACACCCGCTCGACCTGTTCGACGATCGGCATCTCGACGCCGTTCGCGCGGGCCAGGTCGCGGATGGACAGGCAGCTCTTGACGCCCTCGGCGGTCTGCCGGGTGGCGATCTGCGCCTGTTCCAGACTTTCGCCGCGGCCCAGGTGCTCACCGAACATCCGGTTGCGGGCCAGCGGCGACGAGCAGGAGGCGACCAGGTCGCCGAGGCCGGCCAGGCCGGCGAAGGTGAGCGGGTCGGCGCCGAGCGCGACCCCGAGGCGGGCGGTCTCGGCGAGCCCGCGGGTGATCAGCGAGGCCCGGGTGTTGTCGCCGAGGCCGAGCGCGACCGCCATCCCGTACGCCAGGGCGATCACGTTCTTGCAGGCCCCGCCGAGTTCGCAGCCGATCACGTCGTCGCTGGTGTAGGGCCGGAAGTAGGGCGTGGCGAGGGCGTGCTGCACCTGCCGGGCACGGCTCTCGTCGGAGCCCGCCACAACGGTGGTGGTGGGCTGCTCGGCGGCGATCTCGGGGGCCACGTTGGGTCCGGAGACGACCACGACGCGGTCGGCGGCCACCTTGGCGGTCTCGACGATCACCTCGCTCATCCGCTTGAGGGTGCCGAGTTCGATGCCCTTCATCAGCGAGACGATCGTCGCGTCGGCGGGGAACAGCCCGGCCCAGTCGGCGAGGTTGCCGCGCAGCGTCTGCGACGGCACGGCGATGGCGATGACCTCGGCGCCGCGGACGGCTTCGGCGAGGTCGGTGGTCGCGGTCACCGAGGGTGCGAGGCGTACGCCCGGGAGCGAGCCCTCGTTGCCGTTCTTGTCCCGGATCTCCGCCGCGACGGCTTCCCGGCGCGCCAGCATGGTCACCTCGGACCCGGCGTCGCCGAGCACCTTGGCGAACGCGGTGCCCCAGGATCCGGACCCGATGACGGCCGCTCTCATGACGCTTCCTCCGGGGTAGTGGCCCGCCGTGCGGGCCGGTCGTAGAGCGCCGGCGGTTCGCCGTCGCGGATCTCGCCGAGCAGGTCCCGGACGTCCAGCATGATCTTCTCGGTCATCGCCTCGAGCACCGCCCGGGTCGGCTCGGCGCCGGCCCACCGGCTGAGGTCGACCGGTTTCCCGGTGGTCACGGTGACCGTGGAGCGGCGCAGTTTCAGGCGGTTGGTCCGTGGGTCGAAGATCCGCTGGGCGCCCCAGTTGGCGATCGGGACCACCGGCGCGCCGGTGAGCAGCGCGAGCCGGGCCGCGCCGGTCTTGCCGCGCATCGGCCACAGGTCGGGGTGCCGGGTGGTGGTGCCCTCCGGGTAGACCACCACGGCGCCGCCCTCACGCAGTGCCTCGACGAGGTTGTCCAGCGACTTCACCGCTTCCACACTGCCGCGTTCGACCGGGATCTGCCGGGTCTTGACGAGCAGGTACCCGATGATCGGAACCTTCCAGACACTGGCCTTGCCGAGGAACCGCGGCCACCGGCCGGCCCGGAAGATGTAGTGCGCCACGACCAGCGGGTCGAAGTGCGAGACGTGATTGGGGACGAGGATCACCGGTCCGGTGGCCGGCATCTCACTCATCCGGAGCCAGTTCTTCCGGGTGAGGGCCGTCATCACCGGGACCACCAGCATCACCGCGACACGCTGCCAGAAGCCGAGCCTGAGCTGTGCCACGGCGTCCCCCGTCCCTCGATCGGCGGCGTCGCACGCCGCCTCACCTCGTTCACCTGCGACGAAATCATGCCCGCTGACGCCGGATGGGACCAGGCAGGGGTACGCCGAGATCGCTGGCAGGATGGGCTGGTGCGTATTTGGACGGCTGTCATCCCGGTGAAGCGGCTCGGGGCGGCGAAGACCCGGCTGCGCGGCGCCGTGCCCGCCGACCGTCATCCGGAGCTGGCTCTCGCCATGGTGCGGGACACCGCGGCCGCGGTCCTGGCCGCCGGGTCGGTCGGGGAGCTGCTGGTGGTCACCGACGATCCGCTGGCCCGGGCGGCGGCGCGGGAGCTGGGCGCGCGGGTGGCGCCGGACCCGGGCGGCGGGCTGAACGCGGCGATGCGGTTCGGCGCGGACGAGGCGGCAGGCCTGGCGGCGTCCCGGGTGGTGCTCACCGGCGACCTGCCGGCGCTGCGCCCGGAGCAGCTGGACGAGGCGCTGGGCCGGGTGGCCGGGCGGGCGTTCGTGCCGGACGCGGCCGGCACCGGGACGGTGCTGCTGGCGGCGCTGCCGGGCCGTCCGCTGGAACCGCGGTTCGGCGGCCTGTCCGCGGCGGCGCACGCCGGCTCCGGCGCGACGCTGCTCCGCGGCGACTGGCCGGGCCTGCGGCAGGACGTGGACACCGCGGCCGATCTGGGCGCGGTGCTGGCGCTCGGGGCGGGCGGATGGACCTGCGGCCTGCTGCACGACCTGGGCCTGGCGGCGGAGTGCGCGCCGGCGGCGTGAAACCGGTAGCGTTCGGTTTCATGCAGGGCACGATCGCGACTTTCGACACAGCGACCCGCAGCGGATCGCTGCTGCTCGACGACGGCACTCCCCTGACCTTCGCGGCGGACGCCTTCGACCGCTCCGGCCTGCGGATTCTCCGGCTCGGTCAGCGTGTGACGGTCGAGTCCGACGCGACCGGTGCGGTGCGGCGGGTGTCAATTCCGGGAATCGCCTGATGTGATCATCCGGTAGTTCGTTTCACGTTTCTCCGGAAACGGCAATGATGGACCCATGCAGACCTCGCCCCGGACCCCCGAGACCCGTCGGCGCGGCCCCAACGGCCGCTTCCTGCCCCGGCCGGAGCAGTCCGAGCGGATAGAACCGGAGGATCTGGAGGCTGCCGCCCTGCCCGCGATCGAGCGTCAGGTGACCGAGCTGGCCACCGCCACGATGGTCGCCGAGCTGGACGACGGGGACGAGGACGAGGACGAGAAGGACGAGCAGACCGGCTTCGTCCTGCCCGAGGACCGTTTCCTGAACCGGGAGCTGTCCTGGCTCGACTTCAACGCCCGGGTGCTGGCCCTGGCCGAGGATCCGGGCACCCCGCTGCTGGAGCGGGCGAAGTTCCTGGCCATCTTCGCGAGCAACCTGGACGAGTTCTACATGGTCCGGGTGGCCGGCCTGAAACGGCGGCTCAGCGCGGGCCTCCCGGTCCGCGGCGGCGACCGGTCGTCGCTGCGGCACCAGATCGAGATGATCAGCGAGCGGACCGCCGACCTGGTGACCCGGCACGCCGCCTGTTTCGCCGACGAGGTCCGGCCGAAGCTGGCGGCGGAGAGCATCGAGCTGGTGTCGTGGAAGGAGCTGGACGCGCCCGAGCAGGGCCGGCTCCGGACGTATTTCCGGGAGAAGGTGTTCCCGGTGCTCACCCCGCTGGCGGTGGACCCGGCGCACCCGTTCCCGTACATCTCCAGCCGTTCGCTGAACCTGGCGGTGGCGCTGCGCTATCCCGACGGCGACAACCCGGAGCTGTTCGCCCGGGTCAAGGTGCCGAACAACGTGCCCCGCTTCGTGACCGTGCAGAACGACCACCGTGGGGTGCGGTTCCTGCCGGTCGAGGAGCTGATCGCGAACCATCTGGACCAGCTGTTCCCGGGGATGCAGATCCTGGAGTGGCACCTGTTCCGGGTGACCCGCAACGCCGAACTGGAGGTCGACGAGGACCGCGACGAGGACCTGCTGCAGGCCCTGGAGCGGGAGCTGGCGCAGCGCCGGTTCGGCCCGCCGGTGCGCCTGGAGGTGGCCGCGTCGATCAGCGACCACGTGCTCGACCTGCTGGTCCGCGAGCTCGACATGGACAGTCAGGACGTGCTCCGGGTGCCCGGCATCCTCGACCTGTCGTCGCTGTGGCAGGTGTTCGGCGAGTGCGACCGCGACGATCTGAAGGACCGCCCGTTCGTCCCGGCGACCCACCCGCACCTGGCCGACGGGGAGGTGCCGCGCAGCGTGTTCAACCGGCTGCGCGAGTCCGACATCCTGGTGCACCACCCGTACCACTCGTTCTCCACCAGCGTGCAGCGGTTCATCGAGCAGGCCGCCGCCGACCCGAACGTGCTGGCCATCAAGCAGACGCTGTACCGCACCTCCGGCGACTCGCCGATCGTCGACGCGCTGGTCGACGCGGCGGCGGCGGGCAAGCAGGTGGTGGTGCTGGTCGAGGTGAAGGCCCGGTTCGACGAGGTCGCCAACATCGCCTGGGCGCGGACCCTGGAGCGGGCCGGCTGCCACGTGGTCTACGGCCTGGTCGGTCTGAAGACCCACTGCAAGACCTCTCTGGTGGTACGCCAGGAGGGCAACCAGATCCGCCGTTACTGCCACATCGGCACCGGCAACTACCACCCGAAGACGGCGCGGCTGTACGAGGACTTCGGCATGCTGACCGCCGACCCGGAGGTGGGCGCCGACGTCACCGACCTGTTCAACGTGCTCACCGGGTACAGCCGGCAGACCACCTACCGGCGTCTGCTGGTCGCCCCGCACGGCGTCCGCAAGGGGCTGCTGGAACGGGTCGAGGAGCAGGCCCGGATCGCCCGCGAGGGCGGCGAGGCGCTGGTGCAGTTCAAGGTGAACTCGCTGGTCGACGAGAAGACCATCGACGCGCTGTACCGGGCCTCCCGCGACGGGGTGAAGGTCGACCTGATCATCCGGGGCATGTGCGCGCTGCGGCCCGGCGTACCCGGCCTGTCGGAGAACATCCGGGTCCGCTCGATCGTCGGCCGGTTCCTGGAGCACTCGCGGGTGTTCCGGTTCGGGCCGGGCCCCGACGCCGAGTACTGGATGGGCTCCGCCGACCTGATGCACCGCAACCTGGACCGCCGGGTGGAGGCCCTGGTCAAGGTGGTGACGCCGTCGGCCCGCGAGGAGATCCGGCACGTCCTGGAACTCTCGATGAGCGACCACACCGAGGGGTGGGATCTGGACGGCGACGGCATCTGGCACCGTAACCAGGGGACACCGGGCCGCCCGCAGGTCCACCTGCAGGCGGCCATGCTCCGGCGGATCATCGGCAAGAAGTAAAGGCGCTCATGACGCAGGTGGAACGTGCGGCCGGCGGGGTTCTGTACCGCCGGGCCGGCGAACGGGTCGAGGTGTGCCTGGTGCACCGCCCGCGCTACGACGACTGGAGCCTGCCCAAGGGCAAGCTGCACGGCGGTGAGGAGCCGCTGGCGGCGGCGTTGCGGGAGGTCACCGAGGAGACCGGCGCGGCCGGGATCCCGCAGTTGCGGCTGTCCGGTGTCGACTACACGCTGCCCGGCGGACGGCCCAAGAACGTGGCGTTCTGGCTGATGGCGGCGGCCGATGAGGGGCCGGTGCGGGACACCGGCGAGGTGGACGAGCTGGTCTGGCTGCCGTTGCCGGAGGCGGCCGCGCGGTTGACGTACCCCGGCGAGAAAGCCGTCCTGGCGCAGGTCGCGGACCTGCCGGAAGTCACCGCGGTGATCGCGCTGGTCCGGCACGCCCGGGCCGGGGAACGCCGCAAGTGGGCCGGCCGCGACGAGCTGCGCCCGATCGATCCGGTCGGCGCGAAACAGGCCGACCGGATCGCCGCCCTGCTCACCTCGTTCCGGCCGCGCCGGCTGGTGGCGGCGGCGCCGTTGCGCTGTGTGCAGACATTGGAGCCGCTGGCGGCGGCGCTCGGCGATAAGCCGATCGTCTCGGACGCCGCGTTCGCGGAGGTGACCGACCCGGACCGGCTGCCGGGGCGGCTGGCCGAGGCCCGGGCCCGGCTGGCCGAGCTGCGCCGCGCCGGCCGGGTCGTGGTGTGCAGCCAGGGCAAGCTGATGCCGCATCTGCTGGCGTCCCTGCACGGCACCGGCGACCATCAGCGGTTCAAGACGCCGAAGGGCGAGGGCTGGCTGCTCACCTGGTCCGGCGAGCGGCTGCTGGGCGCCTCGCGGCTGTGACCGTACGGCGGGCCGGCGCGGCGGTCGTCCAGTAACCGATCCGCTCGCCGGTCAGCCAGCGGGCCTGCCACAGCTCGTCGCGGCGGGGATCCCAGTCCCGGTACGGCAACGACGCCAGCCGCCAGCTGAGGATCGCCGCGAGGTACCAGCCGTAGACCGGCACCGCCCCGAGCCAGCCGTCCACCCGCCGGTACGAGCACCACGGCGCGCACCAGGCCACCGCGATCCCGTTCCACCCGCAGGTGATCGCCCAGTCCAGCACCGGCCACCCGGTACGGTCCTCGGCCAGGTCGCCGAGTGTCCACCCGGGCAGGACCGCGGCCGCGAACAGCACCGCCGCGATGCCGGACCGGGTCGTCAGCCCTCGTGGCGCAGATCTCATGCCCGGACGGTAGGACGACCCGCCGTTCCGCGCCGGAACACCACGAAGGCGTCCACCGTACGGGTGGACGCCTTCGGCGGGTGTGCTGGTCAGCGGGCCTTTCGGGGGGTACGCGCCCGGGCGGGCACGGCCTCCGGGGCCGCCGTCTTCCGGGCGGTCCGCTTGGTGGCCGGAGCCGCCTTCGTGGTCGTCTTGGCCGCCGTCTTGGTGGCCGTCTTCTTCGCCGGCGCGGCCTTGGCGGTCGTCTTCTTCGACGCCGCCGCTGTCGTCCTGGTCGCCGGCGCGGTCTTGGTCGCCGCGGTCTTCTTCGCCGCCGCCGTGGTCTTGGTGGCCGCCGTCTTCTTGGCCGCGCCGGCCGCCGGCGCCGTCTTGGTGGCGGCGGTCTTCTTCGCGGCCGCCGCTGTCGTCCTGGTCGCGGCGGCCTTGGTCGCGGTCGCCTTCGTCGCGGTCGCCTTGGTGGCCGGAGCCGCCTTCGTCGCCGCGGCCGCCTTGGTGGCCGTCGTCTTCTTAGCCGCGCCGGCCGCCTTGGCCGGCTTTCCGCTCGCGACCAGATCCTTGAATGTGTTGCCGACCTTGAAGACCGCGACCGACGTCTTCTTCACCTTGACCGGTTCGCCGGTCCGCGGATTACGTGCGGTACGCGCATTGCGGGCCCGCTTCTCCCAGCTTCCGAATCCGGTGAGGGCAACCCGGTCACCCTTGGCGACGGCGTTCTGCACCTCGTTGATGAACGCGTCGAGCGCCAAGGTCGCGGTCTTCTTGTCTCCCAGCTTGACTGCGAGCGCCTCGATGAGCTCGGCCTTGTTCACGGTTTCCTCCCGGACGTGAGAACTGGCCCGTCGAAGGCCATTCTGCGCGCACGGTATGCCCTGTGACCTGGTTACAGAAACATTCGGGGGAAAAAACCGTTGTGTCCCAACGAATTCGCCCCTGCCGGGTGACCCGGCAGGGGCGAATTACACGCTGGATTAAAGGGTTACGACCGGTTTGAAAGCGGGGCGGCTCTTCTCGTACGCGGTAATCGTCTCCTCGTGCCGCAGCGTCAGTCCGATGTCGTCGAGGCCTTCCATCAGGCGCCAGCGGCTGAAGTCGTCGATCGGGAATCCGTAGGCGGCGTCGTCCACCCGGACCACACGGCCCCCCAGGTCGACCGTGATCTGCTTCTCCGGCTCGCTCTCGGCGAGGTCCCAGAGGCTCTCCACGATCTTCTGGTCGAGCTGGATCGGCAGCAGGCCCTCCTTGAGGGAGTTGCCGCGGAAGATGTCGCCGAAGCGGGAGGCGATGACCGCCTTGAAACCCCAGTCGCGCAGCGCCCAGACGGCGTGCTGCCGCGACGAGCCGGTACCGAAGTTGGGGCCGGCGACCAGGATGGTGGCGCCCGCGTGGGCCGGCTTGTTCAGGACGAACGAAGGGTCCTCACGCCAGGCGTTGAAGAGGCCGTCCTCGAAGCCGGTCCGGGTGACCCGCTTCAGGTACACCGCCGGGATGATCTGGTCGGTGTCCACGTCGGAACGGCGCAGCGGCATGACCTTGCCGCTGTGGGTGACGAACTTGTCCATGTCAGCTTCCCCTGATCAGAGGTCGGCGGGGGCGGCCAGCCTGCCCACCACGGCGGTGGCGGCGGCGACCTGCGGCGAGACCAGGTGGGTGCGCCCGCCCTTGCCCTGCCGGCCCTCGAAGTTGCGGTTGGAGGTGGACGCGGCGCGCTGGCCGGGGCTGAGCGTGTCCGGGTTCATGCCCAGGCACATCGAGCAGCCGGCGAACCGCCACTCGGCGCCGGCCTCGGTGAACACCTTGTCCAGGCCCTCGGCCTCGGCCTGCTCACGCACCAGGTAGGAGCCGGGCACGATCATCATGCGGACGCCGTCGGCGACCTTGCGGCCCCGGATCACGTCGGCGGCGGCACGCAGGTCCTCGAGCCTGCCGTTGGTGCAGGAGCCGACGAAGACCACGTCGACCGGGACCTCCCGGAACGGGGTGCCGGGGGTGAGGTCCATGTAGTCGAGGGCGCGCTGGGCGGCGCCGCGCTCGACCTCGTCGAGGAAGTCCTCGGGGCTGGGGACGACGCTGTTCAGCGCGGCGCCCTGGCCGGGGTTGGTGCCCCAGGTGATGAACGGGCTGATCGCCGCGGCGTCGAGGATGATCTCGGTGTCGTACTCGGCGTCCGCGTCGGTGGCGAGGGTCTTCCAGTACTCGACCGCGGCGTCCCACTGCTCGCCCTGCGGGGCGTGCGCACGGTCCTTGAGGTACGCGAAGGTGGTCTCGTCCGGCGCGATCATGCCGGCCTTGGCGCCCCACTCGATGCTCATGTTGCAGATGGTCATCCGGCCCTCCATGGAGAGCTTGCGGATGGCCTCCCCGCGGTACTCCACGATGTGGCCGTTGCCGCCGCCGGTGCCGGTCTGTGTGATCAGCGCGAGGATCAGGTCCTTCGCGGTGACGCCCTCGCCCAGCTCGCCGACGACCGTGACGGCCATCGTCTTCGGCTTGGACTGCGGCAGCGTCTGGGTGGCGAGCACGTGCTCGACCTCACTGGTGCCGATGCCGAAGGCCAGTGCGCCGAACGCGCCGTGGGTGGCGGTGTGCGAGTCGCCGCAGACGATCGTCATGCCGGGCTGGGTGAGACCCAGCTGCGGGCCGATCACGTGCACGATGCCCTGGTTCACGTCACCGAGCGGGCGGATCTCGACACCGAACTCGGCGCAGTTCTTCCGCAGCGTCTCGATCTGCGTGCGCGAGGTGGTGTCGGCGATCGTGAACAGCTCGCCGCGCTTGGTGTTGAACGCGGGGTCCGCGTACCCGGTCGGGGTGTTGTGGTCCTCCGTCGCGAGCGTGAGGTCGGTGCGGCGCACCGGCCGGCCGGCCATCCGCAGCCCGTCGAAGGCCTGCGGGCTGGTGACCTCGTGCAGCAGGTGCAGGTCGATGAAGAGCAGGTCGGGCTCACCCTCGGCCGTGCGCACCACGTGGTCATCCCAGACCTTCTCGGCCAGGGTCCTGGGTTTCCCGCTCTGGGGAGTGACTCCCACCATCTGGACATCCTAAATTCTGGAATGTATGTTTCGGCTTGTGGGACACAGTATGAGCGGTGTAGGCGTTCTCGACAAGGCGGTTGTCATCCTCGCCGCATGTGTCGACGGCGCCAGCCTTGCCGAGTTGGTCGAACGCACCAAGCTGCCGCGGGCGACCGCACATCGCCTGGCCCAGGCCCTGGAGATCCATCGGATGCTGGTGCGCGACACTCAAGGAAGATGGCGTCCGGGCCCGAGACTGGGCGAGTTGGCCAATGCCGCGCCGGACGTTCTGCTGACCGCCGCGGAGCCCCTGCTGTCCGCACTGCGGGACGCGACGGGAGAGAGTGCGCAGCTCTACTTGCGCCGCGCCGACGAGCGGATCTGCGTCGCCGCCGCCGAGCGCGCGAGTGGCCTCCGCGACACCGTGCCGGTCGGTTCGGTGCTGCCGATGGTCGCCGGTTCGGCCGCCCAGATCCTGCTCGCGTGGGAGCCCCCCGAGGCCGTGATGCCGCTCCTGCCGCGCTGCAAGTTCACCGGCCGCACCCTGGCCGAGGTGCGCCGCCGCGGCTGGGCGCAGAGCGTCGCCGAGCGCGAGCCGGGTGTGGCGAGCGTCTCTGCCCCGATCCGCGACCGGACGGGCCGGGTCATCGCGTCCATCTCGATAAGCGGTCCGATCGAGCGTCTCGGCCGCCGCCCCGGTGAGCGGCACGCCATGGCGGTCGTCCGCGCCGGCCAGCGCCTCTCCGGCCTCTGATCCCTCTTACCCCCATTTCCACCAGGCCGTCCCGCACCTCGCGGGGCGGCCTGACATCATGATCGATCGATAAACTCCCGCCGTGCGGCTATTCGGGCAGGGCGATCGGCTCTTCGGGCGCGACAGCGAGTGCGCCATCCTCGACGATCTCCTCACGGAGGCGCGATCAGGGCGCAGCGCGGCGCTGGTCCTGCGCGGCGAGGCAGGCGTCGGCAAGACCGCCCTGCTTCGGTACGCCCGGAGCACGGTCCCCCGGAGTCTCCTCATCAACGGCGTCGAGGCCGAGATCGAGTTCCCCTACGCCGGTCTGCACCGTCTCCTCGTACCCCTCCTGCCCGAACGCGACCGCCTCCCGGTCGCCCAGAGGACCGCCCTGGAGGTCGCCTGCGGTCTCGCCGACGGCCCGTCGGCCGACCTGTACCTGGTCAGCCTCGCCGCCCTGACCCTGCTGGCCGCCGAACCGCGGCTCTGCGTCGTCGACGACGCGCACTGGCTCGACCCGGAATCGGCCCGCGCCCTCGCCTTCGTCGCCCGGCGCCTGCACGCCGAGGGCGTCGTCCTGCTGTTCGGCCAGCGGGCCGTCCCCGATGAACCGGGCCTCCTCGCCGGGGTCGGCGTGCTGGAACTCACCGGGCTCGGCCGGGACGCCGCGATGGCGCTGCTCTCCGACGTGGTCTCCGGCGACCTGGACCTGAGCCTGGCCGAGCACATCGCCGAGACCATCGGCGGCAACCCGCTCGCCCTCACCGACCTGGGCCGTGAGCTCACCGCCGACCAGCTGCGCGGCGCCTCCCCGCTGCCCGACCCGGTGCCGATCGGCAGCCGGCTGGAGAGCCACTACTCGTCCCGGGTCCGCGGCTATCCGCAAGGCACCCGCGACTGGCTGGTGATCGCCGCCGCGGGCACCGGCGGCCGGACCGAACACCTGCTGGACGCCGCCAGGATCCTCGGCACCGGGCCGGAACAGGCGGCGCCCGCCGAATCCGACCGGCTGGTCACCGGCACCCCGCCGGTGGAGTTCCGGCATCCGCTGGTGCGCTCGGCGGTCTACGGTGACGCCGACCCGGTCCAGCGGCGGGCCGTGCACGCGGCATTGGCCGAGGCCACCACCGGCCCGGCCGACTCCGACCGGCGCGCCTGGCACCTGGCCGCCGCAGCCGTCGCCCCGGACGAATCCGTCGCCGCCGAACTGGAACGCAGCGCCGACCGGGCCGGCGCCCGCGGCGGCCACACCGCCCGGGCCGGCTTCCTGGCCCGGGCCGTCGAACTCACCCCGGACCCGGCGGCCCGGGCGCACCGGCAGGTCCAGGCCGCCGGCGCCGCGATGACGGCCGGGGCGCCGAGCCGGGCGCTGCTGCTGCTGGACAGCCTGGACGAGGGACTGCTCAGCGGAACGGACCCCGGCACCGTGCTGCTGACCCGGGCCAACGCCGCAGTCAACGCCGGAGTGCCCCACGGCCTGCGCGACGCCGCCGCGATGTGCCTGTCCGCCGCCGCGGCGTTCGGCGACGACCGGGCCAGCGCCCGGCTGGCGGTCGTCCAGGCCATCCAGCACGCGACCACGGCCGAGCACCTGGGCGCCACCTCCGAACCGGAGATCGCGGCCGCCGCCGCGCCGCTCGCCGGAGACGATCCGGCCGACCTGGACGGGCTGCTGCTCGCCGGTTATGCCGCGTTCATCACGAACGGCTTCGCGGGCGGGGTGCCGCCGCTGCGCCGGGCGATCGCCGCCATCGCCGACCCGGCACTGC
This sequence comes from Actinoplanes sp. NPDC019969, assembly GCF_055562375.1. Classification (NCBI taxonomy): domain Bacteria; kingdom Bacillati; phylum Actinomycetota; class Actinomycetes; order Micromonosporales; family Micromonosporaceae; genus Actinoplanes; species Actinoplanes sp. NPDC019969. The sequence goes on from NZ_JBVHFK010000001.1 coordinate 81,360, forward strand.
CGGACGAGGTGGTCCTCACCCGGTTCATCCTGGGCATCAACTTCTGCAACATGGTCTGGGACGACACCACCAAGCAGTTCCTGATCGGGCGGGCGGAGGCGGCCGCACGGCGTACCGGCGCCCTGCACGCCCTGGACATCGTCCACTTCATCGGCGCGATGACCGACGCGTTCGCCGGCCGGCTCAACGACGCCGACCGGCACGACGCGGCCGGCCAGCGGGTCCGCCTGGCGATCGGCATCACCGTCGAACAGGAGCAGGTGTGGCGGCATCCGGAACTGGTGGCCTGGCGGGCGCCGGACGGGCTCCGGGAGACCCTGCCGCACGCGCTCGGCGTCTTCGAGATGCTGCACATGGGCGGCATGTACGCGAGCACCCGGCTCAGCCTGGCCATGCTCGACAACGCCACCGGCGACTACGCGGCCGCCCGCGACGGCCTGCTGACCCTCGTCGATCCGGGCCGGCCGCTGCGCTACGCGTGGGCGCTTCCCGAACTGGTGGAGGCGGCGGTCCGCTCCGGCGACCGGCCCACCGCCGAACAGGCCCTGACCGACCTCGACCTCGCCGCCCGGGCCAGCGACACGCCGCGGGCGCTCGGGCTGCTGCACCGCTCCCGGGCGCTGTTGTCCGAGCCGGGCGAGGCCGAGGAACACTACCGGGCGGCGATCGAACTGTTCGACGGCACGGTGTCCTACGGCGACCTGGCCCGGGCCCGGCTCGTCTACGGCGAATGGCTGCGCCGCAGGCGCCGCCGCCGGGACGCGCGGGAGCAGCTCACCACGGCGCTGGAGATGTACGAGGGGGTACGGGCGAACGCCTTCGCCGCCCGTGCCGGCCAGGAGCTGGCCGCGCTCGGCGACCACGTGCCCAGGCCCGCCCCCGAGGCCGGCCAGACCATCCTCACCCCGCAGGAGGCGGCCGTCGCGATCCTCGCTCGCACCGGCGAGACGAACGCGGAGATCGCCGCGCAGCTGTTCCTCAGCGCCAACACTGTCGACTACCACCTGCGGAAGGTCTTCCGGAAACTCGGCGTCACCTCCCGGCGACAGCTGCGGGACATTCTCCCGGACTGACCTGGTTTCGCCACCACGTGCACGGCCGACTACGTGCCGCACGTGATTCGACAGTGGACGTGCTCCCACGAGGATCCCCGTCAAGGCTCTCTGTCGAAGGAGTACCACCATGAGACCGATCGTTCTGGTGCACGGGTTCTGGGTGACGCCGCGTAGCTGGGAGAACTGGAAGGCCCACTACGAGGCCAAGGGCCACCACGTGATCGCACCCGGCTACCCCGGCTTCGACGTCGAGGTGGAGGCGCTCAACGCCGACCCTGCCCCGATCGTGAACGTGACCGTGCCGCAGATCATCGAGCACCTGGAGGAGCAGATCCGGGCGCTGCCCGAGCCGCCGATCATCATCGGTCACTCGGCCGGCGGCGCGTTCACCCAGATCCTGCTCGACCACGGTTTCGGGGCGGCCGGCGTCGCCCTGAACTCGGCGCCCACCGAAGGCGTCCGGGTGGTCCCGCTGTCGCAGGTCAAGTCCACGTTCCCAGTGTTGAAGAGCCCCGCGAACCGGCACAAGGCGGTGCCGCTGACGCTGGAGCAGTGGAAGTACGCCTTCACCAACACGTTCAGCGACGCCGAGGCCGAGGCGCTCTACCAGCGGTATCACATCCCGGCCAACGGCGGCATCCTGTGGGGCAGCGTGCTCGCCAACTTCCAGCCCGGCCATCAGGACACCTGGGTCGACTACCACAACGACGACCGGGCGCCGCTGCTGTTCGTCTCCGGTTCCGAGGACCACATCATGCCGCCGGAGATCCAGCGTTCCAACCACAAGCACTACAAATCCAGGACGATCACCGAGATTCGCGAGTACGAGGGGTACGCCCACCTGCTCCCCGCCCAGAAAGGCTGGGAACAGATCGCCGACGAGGTCCTGGCCTGGGCCCTCCAGCACGCCCGATGACCGGTTCCCTCCGCCCGATGATCCGTTCCCTCCGCCCGGCCGCACTCCCCACCGGCCCGGCCGCCACTTCCACCGGGCCGGCCGTTCGCATCGGGACGGCGCTTGATGAGTGAGCTTCGGATCACACATGTCGGTGGGCCGACCACCCTGATCGAGATCGCCGGGGTGCGGCTGCTCACCGACCCGACCTTCGACGCCCCGGGCCGGCGGTACTCCTTCGGCCTGGGCACGTCCTCCGTGAAGACCGCGGGGCCAGCCGTTCCGCCGGGCGACCTGGGCCGGATCGACGCCGTACTCCTCAGCCACGACCATCACAGCGACAACCTGGACGACGCCGGCCGGGCGCTGCTCCCCTCGGTCCCGACGGTGCTGACCACAGTCAGCGGGGCGAAACGCCTCGGCGGCAACGCCCACGGCCTCACTCCCTGGCAGGAGGCCGTGATCGGTGACGTGACGGTGACCGCGACCCCGGCCCGGCACGGCCCACCGTTGAGCCGCCCACTGGTCGGCGAGGCGATCGGCTTCGCGTTACGCCCACCCGGCTCGACCGGCGTGGTCTGGGTCACCGGCGACACCGTGTACTACAACGGCGTCCGCGAGGCCGCCTCCCGCCTGACCGTCGACACGATGATCGTCCACCTGGGCCAGGTGCAGTTCGGGCTGACCGGCCCCGTGAAGTACACGATGAACGGCCACGACGCCGCCCGCCTGATCGCCGAGACCCGCCCGAACCGCGTGATCCCGGTGCATTACGAGGGCTGGTCGCACTTCCAGGAGGGCCGCCTCGGCGCGGAGGCCGCCTTCCCACCCGGCACCCTGACCTGGCTCACTCCCGGCGAACCCACCTCCTTCTGACGCGCATGAAGCAGGCGCACGGGGTGACGATCCGAACAGTGAACCACCGGAACCTGCCACTACCCGCGATCTTGTGCGCCTCGATGCGATGCCGCACCCACAAGATCCATCCCGGACAGCCTTCCCGGTAGGAGCGTCAGGCTCCGACTTGTTCTCGTACGCCCGAGCATTCCGCCTCGTCGCCCGAACCAGGGCCGGCCCTCGGCAACCACGCAAAGGATCATGCGGGCATCCATCGTCCACGATTGAGGCGGGCGAGCCGGGCCGAGTCGATCCGCCGGGCACTCGACCTGACCGAACGAAAGCCTTCCGCCGATGGTCGATCGTTCGGACGAGAGGGCTTAACACCGGCACCGGGCGGGCCGAAACGTTACAGCCGGCCGGAGGCCTCAAAGCAGATCGGCCCGCACCGTTTCCGGTGCGGGCCGATCTTTTCTGGTAGTCCCGAAGGGATTCGAACCCTCGCTACCGCCTTGAGAGGGCGGCGTCCTAGGCCGCTAGACGACGGGACCAGAACTTCGTTTCACCACCCGTGTTCCGGCGGCGATCAGAACTCTAGCAGCCCCCACCCCGCAGCCGAAATCGGATATCCCTCCACCTCAACCCGGGTGACAAGGGCCACTGACCATCCCCACCCCCACCCCGTCAGCCGTAGCCCAGACAGCCAACTCCGCCCTCAAGACCCGCCTGACCGACGGCCGGCCGACCCACCACCAAACGCGCGCCTATGCCGTCACCCACCCAGGCCAGTCCTCCCCCGCCGGCCGCACCCGCGAACCCATCCCTAGAACCGTCCCTCGGAGATGTGTGAGCGACGGCCCGCAAACGCCCCACAATTCGAACCGACCTCAGCCGTCGCTCAGACAGGCAAAGCCGCACCCGAGGCCCGCAAGAGCGACGGCCGACAGACCAGCCACGGCAGACACCGGCCCCAGCCGTCGCCCAGCCAGGCCAACCCGCCGCTCAAAGGTGCCTGAGCGACGGCCGGCGATCCCACGACGGGCGGCGAACACGCAGTGGACGGGGTAGCGCGGAACTGAAAGTGGCTTGGGTGTTGCCGCAACAAACGCCAGCCCAGCCGTCGCGCAGCTAGGCCAACCGGCCCCATATAGCCGCCTGAGCGACGGCCGACGATCCACCACGACCAGCGATCCACCACGGCCGGCGAACCCACCACGGCCGGCGAACTCGTGACCGTAGGGCGGCGGAGCACGCGGCGTGGCGGAGTAGGCCCGGTGACGGACACGCGCAGTGCCGGAACAGGTGGAGTGGCGAAGCAGGCGGCGGTACTGAGCCGGTGGAGCAGTGTGGGGTTGCCGCGACTGGACGCTTCAGCGTGAGGCGCGTGTCGGTCGTCACCCCGCCTGCCTCGCGCAGTAGTGCCACGGGAGGTGTGGTTGCTTCTGGGGGCGGTTCACGGCGTACAAGATCGGGGTTGGAAAGCGAAACGGCCCGCATCCCGAAGATGCAGGCCGTTCGTGAATGTAGTCCCGAAGGGATTCGAACCCTCGCTACCGCCTTGAGAGGGCGGCGTCCTAGGCCGCTAGACGACGGGACCAGAACGTGCTGTGTTACTGCTACCAGCACTGTCCTCCCGGAGGAGGACTGCGCTGGGGTACCAGGACTCGAACCTAGACTAGCTGAACCAGAATCAGCCGGGCTGCCAATTACCCCATACCCCATTTGGCCCGGCTTGCCGCGCCGGAGAGAACTTTACCTGAGGCCCCCCGGGCCGCCAAATCGGGTTACCCAAATAGATCTGCGTGACGCCGCGCCCACTCGACGTAGCGCATGCCGGGCCGCCCGGTCAGCTCTTCGACGGTGGACACGGCGGCCTGCGGGTACGAGGCGAGCTGGGCGAGCCCGTCCAGGTACCAGTCGCCGTACTCGCCCATCCGCTCGGTGAAGTGTTCCCTCGCCGCGTCGCCGGTCAGCTCGATGTAGGTCAGGTTGCGGCCGAGGGCCTCACCGATGGCGGCGACCTTCTGCCGGCGGCTCAGCGCTTCGGGGCCGGTCAGCTCGTACGACCGGCCCCGGTGGTCGCCGTCGAGCAGGACGCGGGCGGCGACGGCGGCGATGTCCTCGAGCGCGATCGGGGCGTTGACCACGTCACCGTAGGCGTCGCGGATCTCGTCGCCGGCCCGGATCTGTGCCGCCCAGTCGACCGCGTTGCCCATGAACTCGCCCGGCTCGAGGTGGGTGAACGGCACCCCGGACGCCTCCACCCCGTCCTCGATCACCTGCCAGTGGTCGCCTTTGACGCCGGCCATGTCGACGATGTGCCGGACGCCCGCCTCACCAGCCATCCGGCAGACCTCGAAGACGGTGGCCGGGTGCGGGGCGAGGTAGAGCTTGTCGACGCCGGTCAGCGCCTCGGCGACGATGTCGAGCCGCTTGAAGGAGCCTTTCACCACCTCGACGCCGGGCGGGAGGGCGGCGCGGGCGGGGTCGACGGTGAGCGCGCGGATGTCGGCGGCGCCGAGCAGTTCATCGACGACGAGACGGCCGACGCTGCCGGTGGCTCCGGTGACCAGGATCCTCATTCTCGTACTCCCTACGGAAACTGTTTCCCGTAGGGTATACGGAATCATGGAGAACTACCCACTGCTCTGGCGCCGAACGAGGCCCGCGAAGAAATCCGTCGGCCGGCCGCCCCGGCTCAGCGTGGACGAGGTGGTGGCCGCCGCGATCCGGATCGCCGACGCGGACGGGCTGGACGCGGCCTCGATGGCCCGGGTCGCGGCGGCGCTGGGGACAGCGACGATGACGCTCTACACGTACGTGCCGTCGCGCGCCGACCTGATCGCCCTGATGGTCGACGACGTGCTGCTGACCAGGGACCTCAGCGCGCCGGGGAGAGGTTGGCGGGAGCGGGTGGCGCTGTTCAGCGAACGGACCCGGGAGATGTACGCGGCCCACCCCTGGCTGACCGAGGTGTCACTGGTCCGGCCGCCGCTGGGGCCGGGCACGATGGCCGAGCGGGAGTTCCTGATCGCCACGATGACCACGGCGGGCGTGCCGGTGGGGCAGATCAACCGGGCGGCGCTGACCGTCACCGCGTACGTCTACGCCTTCGCCCGGGAAGCCGGCGAGGACGCGCGCCTGAGCCGGGCCAGCGGCCAGTCCACCGAGTCGTGGTGGCACGAGCGCGGCGATTTCTGGGAGGAGTGGTTCGACGTCGAGGCGTACCCGGCGATGACGGCGTTGTGGAACGCGGGGGGATTCGAGGACCAGGCCGCGTACGAGTACGGCCTGGCCCTGATCCTGGACGGGATAGAACGTTCGTTCCGCAAAGACGACGGGACGGGCGGGGGAGAACGTTCAGTCCAGTGAGACGACCGGGTTCCGCAGCTCGCCGATGCCCTGGATGCTGACCGACACCGTGTCACCCGGCGTGATCTGGCTGACCCCGGCCGGCGTCCCGGTCAGGATGATGTCGCCGGGCAGCAGGGTCATGACGTGTGACACGTACGAGATGAGGCTGGGGATGTCGAAGACCATGTCCTTGGTCCGGCCGATCTGGCGGACCTCCAGGTTCTCCGGGTCGCGGCCGACCTCGCAGCGCACCTCGATGTCGCTGACGTCCAGGCCGGTGACGATCCACGGGCCGATCGGGCAGAACGAGTCGAAGCCCTTGGCGCGGGTCCACTGCGGGTCGCTGCGCTGCAGGTCACGGGCGGTCACGTCGTTGCCGCAGGTGTAGCCGAAGATCGCCTTCTCGGCGCCGGCCCGGTCGACCCGGCGGGCGCCGCTGGCGCCGATCACGACGGCGAGCTCGGCCTCCTCCTCGACCCGGTTGGTGACGCTCGGGATGCGGATCGCGTCGTTCGGGCCGATCACCGAGGTGGACGGCTTGATGAAGATCAGCGGCTCCTTGGGGACCTCGTTGCCCATCTCGGCGGCGTGGTCGGCGTAGTTGCGGCCGATCCCGATGACCTTGCTGGAGAAGATCGGGGCGAGCAGCCGGATGTCGGCCAGCGCCCAGCGCTGGCCGGTGAAGCGCACCTCGTTGAAGGGGATGCTGTCGATCTCGGCCACCGTCAGTCCCGACGTGCCGTCACCTTCCACGACGCCGAACGAGACTCCACCAGGGTGGACAAAGCGGGCGAAGCGCACGGGTAAATCCCATCTTTGAGTGGTGCGGGCCCCCCGAAATCTACGCCGGTCGGGTCTCCGCGCCGAGCCGCGGGAACGGCTCCAGGGAGAAGATCACCTCGACCGGGACCTCGAAGTAGGCGCAGATCCGCAATGCCAGGTGCAGGCTGGGGCTGAACTCGCCGCGCTCCAGGTAGCCCACCGTCTGGTAGTGCACCCCGAGAGCGTCCGCGAGCTGCCGGCGCGTGATGCCCCGCTCGGCACGGAGCATCGCGATCCGGTTGTACGTGATCTCGCTGGCCATCCGCTCCCTCAAACGATCCGGGACATGGCCCGCTGCCGGCGTTCGGCCACCAGCGAACCGGACTCCCGCCGTGCCATCCGCCGCAGGACGCCCGGGGCCAGCGCCAGTCCCAGCGCGGCCCACAGGGCCAGCACGCCGGCGGTCTGCAGGTGCTGAGCCGGCTCACCGGGCAGGAAACCGGCCCGCAGGCCCAACCCTAGCCAGTACATCGGGAACGCCTGTGCGACACCCTGGAGCCAGCCCGGCAGCATGGACAGCGGGTAGAAGATCCCGGACATCGCCGTCAGGCCGACCACCGGGATCATCAGCACCGCGGCGCCCCGCGTGGTCTGGAAGAGCGCGCCGAGGACCGCGCCGAGCGGCAGCAGTGCCAGCAGGGTCAGCGGCAGCAGCCAGAGCAGGATCAGGACGGTGCCGCCGTCGAACCGCAGCCCGTCGACCATGAGGGCGCCCGGGATCAGCGTCAGCACGCAGCTGATCACCATGACCCCGGACACCAGCACGATCTTGCCGATCAGGTAGCCGACCATGCCGTGCGGCGTCGCCTTGGCCCGCAGCAGCGTGCCGTCCTCGCGTTCCATCGTCAGGTATTGCGCGGTGGAACTCACCCCGCCCATCACCAGCAGCAACGCCATCGAGCTGACCAGCACGTACGCCTGGAGGCTCACCTCGGACCCGGGCGTGTCGGCGTCGCCGATCAGGCGGAGTGTCAACAGCAGCAGCCCGACCGGCAGGAGGTAGCCGACGAGGTCGACGACGTTGGTGACGGTCTGCCGCAGCTCGATCCAGCCGCGCTCCAGTCCCGCGACGACCACTCGTCTCATCGCCCCTCCTCCTCGGCCTCGCGGACCAGTCGCATGTAGGTGTCCTCCAGGCTGGCCCGGCGCACCTCCAGGTCGCCGATGCCCTCGCCGTGCTGCCGGAACAGCTCGCGGACGAAGCCGGTCGCGTCCTCCGCCGAGTGCACGAACCGCTGGCCGTCCCGCGTCCAGCGGATCTCGGACTCGCCGGCCACCCGCCGGGACAGCTCGTCGGCCGAACCGGAGGCGACGATCCGGCCGCCGTTGAGGATCAGGATGCGGTCGGCCAGTTTCTCCGCCTCGTCCAGGTCGTGCGTGGTCAGCAGGACGGTCGTCGCGTCCACATCGGTCAGCCGGTGGACCAGGTCGTGGAACTCGCGCCGCGCCTCCGGGTCGAAGCCGACCGTCGGCTCGTCGAGGAAGAGCAGGTCGGGCCGGCCGACGATGCCGATCGCCACGTCCAGCCGGCGGCGCTGCCCGCCGGAGAGCCGGGCGATCGTGGTGCCGGCCGCCGCGGTCAGGCCGACCACCTCGAGCAGGTCGTCGACCGCCCAGGGCCGGATCTTGTCATCGGTGGAATAGGCCGCGTAGTAGGAGCCGAGATGCCGCAACAACTCCCTTACCCGCCACTTGCTGTGGTCGCGCCACGACTGCAGGACCACGCCGAGCCGGGCCCGCCACCGCTCGTCACCGGCCGCCGGATCGACGCCGAGCACCCGCGCGTGGCCGCCGGACCGCATCCGGAAGCCCTCCAGGATCTCGATCGTGGTCGTCTTGCCCGCGCCGTTGGGCCCGAGCAGGACGACGACCTCGCCGGCCGCGGCCGTGAAGTCGACGCCGGTGAGCACTTCCTTGTCGCCGTACCGCATGCGGAGATCGCGGACCTCGATGACCGGGCCCGCCTCCGGCGTGTCGACCACGCTTCGCGCGGCCATTGTCGATCCCGTCATGTCGTTCACGTTATCAAGTATGTAGTAGATGTACTACACATCGGCGTACATCTTCAGTGCCACATCCCGTGGCGGAACTCATTCGCGCCAAACGGTGATCGTGTTGATCGCTCCGGCTAGATACATTGGTGCGATGGGGATCAAGCAGGTGAGGGCGCTCACCACCACCTTGCCCTCGGTCAGCTGGATTCCCCTCGCCCGGGCGCACTCGGAGCGCGCCGACCAGATGACCGCGGGCCACCGTGCCCGCCGTGCGGCGGGCGAGAAACACGCCATCGAGGACTTCCTCTACGACTACTACGGCACCCGCCCGGCGCTGCTGCGCCGCTGGCACCCGGGCGTCGGCACCGGCCTGTCACCTGCCCCCGGCGGGCTGGCCGAGCACGCCGGGTGGAAGTTCTACATGTCCTCTCCCGACGGTGTCGTCACCCTCGACCAGGACGCGTTCATGCACGCCCGCGCCGAGAGCGTGCGCTACATCCACGGCCTGCTCACCGCGACCGCGTCCCGCCCGGTCTTCTCCGGCTGCTTCGGCCTGCACGAGTGGGCCATGGTCTACCGGGACACCGAGCACCGCCACGAGCTGCCGCTGAGGCTGGGCCAGGCCGGCACCGACGAGGTGGTCGAGCAGCACAGCATCCGCTGCACCCACTTCGACGCGTTCCGGTTCTTCACCCCCGAGGCGGTCGGGCTCAACCGGCTGCAGCCGACCCGGGCCACCCAGGTCGACCTGGACCAGCCCGGCTGCCTGCACGCCGCGATGGACGTGCACAAGTGGGCGCAGAAACTCGGTCCCGCCGTCCCCGGCGCGCTGGCACTGGACTGCTTCGCCCTGGCCGGCGAGATCCGCCTGCTGGACATGCAGGCCAGCCCCTACGACCTGACGTCCTACGGCCATCCCCCGGTCAAGATCGAGACCCCGGAGGGCAAGGCGGAGTACGTGGCCCGGCAGCGTGAGCTGGCCCGCCGCGCCGCCGGGCTGCGCAGCCGCCTGATCCGGGTCTGCGAGGCCCTGCTCGGCCCGGACGCCGCCGCCCAGAACCGCGAGGCCGTCGCCCCTTTCAACCAGCGCTGACGCCGCCGGCTTCCGCCGGTCGCCGCACACCCTTGCGGGGTACGCCGTGCGCACTCCCCGCCGATCCCGTCCGGCTGGCTGTCATGGCTGTCTCCGCGCCGTCGAGACAGCCATGACAACCAGCCGAGGGGTGACCGCGTGGTCAGTCCACGTCGCCGCGGCGGTTGCGTTTGATCTGGGCGCGGCGCTTCTTCTCGCCGATGCGGCGTTCGACGGAGCCGCGGGTCGGTTTCGTGGCGCGGCGCTGGCGGGGCGGCGCGGCGATGGCCTCACCGACGCGCATGGCGAGCCGGGCCGCGGCGGCTTCCCGGTTGCGCAGCTGGGAGCGGTGTTCGGCGGCGGTGATGGTCAGCACACCGTCGACGAGGCGGGCGCCGAGACGCTCGACCGCCCGTTCCTTCAGCGCGGGTGGGAGCAGGTCGGAGCCGAGCAGGTCCCAGGAGAGCTCGACCCTCGAATCGGTGGTGTTGACGCCCTGGCCGCCGGGGCCGCTCGCGCGGGAGAAACGCCACGAGAGCTCGGCCGCCGGGATGGTCAGGCGGTCGTTCACCCGTACGTCCTCAAGCATGTGCCCCAGGATGGCACCCACCGTGATCATGCGCCACGGAGTAAAGCGGGAATCGGGCACGGCAGGGCAGAATTGCACGGGTGACGTCACCAACCGCACCGGTCGCCGCGACCGGGTATCCGTGGCCCATCGAAACCACGCAGCTTCCGAACGGATTGCGCGTCGTCGTCAGCGAGGATCGGACGGCCCCGGTCGTCTGCGTCAACCTCTGGTACGACGTCGGTTCCCGGCACGAGCCGCCGGGCCAGACCGGGTTCGCGCATCTCTTCGAGCATCTGATGTTCGAGGGGTCACAGCATGTGAAGAAGACCGAGCACATGAAGCTGGTGCAGGGCAACGGCGGTTCGCTGAACGCGACGACGAACCCGGACCGGACGAACTACTTCGAGACGATGCCGTCGGAGCATCTGGAGCTGGCGCTCTGGCTGGAGGCGGACCGGATGGGCGGGCTGGTGCCCGCGCTCACCCAGGAGACGCTGGACAACCAGCGCGAGGTGGTGAAGAACGAGCGGCGCCAGCGGTACGAGAACGTGCCGTACGGCGACGCCTGGCTCCGTCTGCTCCCCCTGCTGTACCCGGAAGGCCACCCGTACCACCACGCCACGATCGGGTCGATGGAAGACCTGAACGCTGCCGCCCTGCAGACGTTCCAGGCCTTCCACCAGCAGTACTACGCGCCGAACAACGCTGTCCTCACCGTCGTCGGGGACACCACGCCGGCCGAGGTGTTCCAGCTCGCCGAGAAGTACTTCGGAGCGATCGCCACGGTTCCGGACATCCCGCCGGCACCGGACGGCACGCTGCCGGGTCCGAGGAGCGAGGCGGTCCGGGAGACGGTCACCGCCAAGGTCCCGGCCGCCCGGATCTACCTGTCGCACCGCACCTACCCGTTCGGCACCGCGGGGTACGACGCGGTCACCGTCCTGGCCACGATCCTCGGCAACGGCCGCGGCAGCCGCCTCTACCAGCGGCTCGCCGACGGCTCCCGGATCGCCCAGCCGGACTACATCGGGTCGTACGGGGTGGATCTCGCGCACGCCCCCGCCCCGCTGATCATCACCGCCACCGCGAAGGACGGCGTCGCGATCGAGACCCTCGAGGCCGGGCTGGCCGAGGTCGTGCAGAGCCTGATCGACGAGCCGGTCACCGCCGAGGAACTCGATCGGGCGAAAGCGCTGCTGACCACCGCGTGGTGGCGGGGCGTCTCGACGGTCGGCGGCCGCGCCGACCTGCTCGGGCGGTACGCCACCCAGTTCGGCGACCCGGCCACCGCCGCCGACCGCCTGCCGAAGTGGCTGGCCGTCACCGCCGACGACGTCACCGAGGCCGCGAAGCACGTGCTGCGCCCCGAGTCCCGCGTCACCCTCACCTACCTTCCCGGGGAGCCCTCATGAGCCTCGTCACCACCCGGCCGGGCACCGGAGCGGCCCGGCCGTACGCGTTCCCGGCGATCCGGCGGGTCAGCGCCCACGGCGGCACCGTCGTCGCCGCACACCTGCCCGGTCAGCTTCTCGCCAACGCGGTGCTGCTGCTCGACGCGGGCGCGGCCCGGGAGACCGACGGCCGCGAGGGCACCGCCACGGTGCTGGCGAAGTCGCTGGAGGAGGGCACCCGCAAGCGGGACTCGGCGGCGTACGCGCTGGCGCTGGAGGGCCTCGGCGCCGAACTGGCCCCGTCGGTGGACTGGGACAACTTCCGGGTGGGGGTGTCGGCGCCGGTCCCGCTGCTGATCGACGCCGTCCGCCTGGCCGCCGAGGCGACCCGCACGCCGAAGCTGGACCCGGCGGACGTCGCCCGGGTCCGCGACGACGAGGTGACCGCCCTGCGGATGGACTGGGCGCAGCCCGGCCCGCGTGCCGACGCCGCGCTGCGCGCCGACCTGTTCGGCGCCGACGGGCGGTACCGCCGGCCCCTGCACGGCGACCCCACCTCGGTGGCCGCCGTGACCGTGGACGACGTGCTCGCCTTCCACGAGGCGTGGCTGCGGCGGCCGGGTGTGCTGCTGGTCGCCGGTGACCTGGACGCGCTGGATCTGAGCGCGCTGGCCGAGGCGGCGTTCGAGGGCACCGCCGGGGATCCGCTGGAGCCGGCCGGCCCGCTCGGGGTGGCTCTGCCGTCGGCCCGCCGGACGATCCTGGTGGACCGGCCGGACTCGGTGCAGTCGACGCTGCGGCTCGGGCACCGGGCGCCGGAGCGGGCCACCCCGGACTACGTGCCGATGACGCTGGCCGCGACGGTGCTCGGCGGGGCGTTCACGTCCCGGCTGAACCACCTGATCCGCGAGGTCAAGGGCTACACGTACGGAATCCGCGGCTCCTACGCGATGACCCGCCGGTCGGGCCGTTTCGAGGTGGCCGCCGGGGTGCAGACCGCGGTGACCGCCCCGGCGATCCGGGACACTCTCGGCGAGATCGAGCGCACCCAGGCCGAGGGGGTCACCGAGGCCGAGCTCGAGGTGGCGCGCTCGTGGCGGGCCGGTCAGCTGTCGGTGGAGATGCAGACGCCGGGCGCGATCGCCGGGGCGCTGTCGACGCTGGTGGTGCACGGCCTGCCGGACGACTACTACGAGACGCTGCGCCGCGACTACCTGGAGGCGACCGTCGAGCAGGTGTCGCGGGCCGCCGCCGAGCACCTGTCCGTGGAGAAGCTGACGGTGGTCGTCGAGGGCGACGGCACAGCGATCCGGGAGGAACTGGCCGAGTTCGGCGAGCTGACCGAGGCGGCCATCTGATGTGCCACCGGGTGTGCGGCTGCCCGGCCGCACACCCCCCGGTCAAGGGACTAGCGGATAAGGGACAACTAGCTATACGCTAATTGTCATGCCGACACTCCTGCATGAAGCGCTCATCAAGATGTTCCAGGATCGGCCGGTCATGGCAGCGGAACTTCTCGATGTGCCGCTCCATGGCGCCTTCCCTCGTTACGACGAAGCGTGACTCAGTTCGGCCGATCTGACCGAGGTCGCCCCCACCGAATACCGGGCCGACGCTGTGGTGACCTTCTGCGAGGCGGGGACACCCGTGATGGCGGTGGTGGTCGAGGTGCAGCTCCGGCCGGACGCCAAGAAGAAACTCAGCTGGGGCGTTGCCTACCGCGACCCGCAAACTGCTGGAGGAATCCATGAGCACCTCGACCGACCGCTTCCACAGCGAGTTCATGCGCCGGCTGGTCCGCCAGGGCCTAGCCGAAGGCAAGGCCAAAGGCATGGCTGAAGGCATGGCTGAAGGCAAGGCCAAAGGCATGGCCGAAGCGCTCGTCATCATTCTCGAGGCGCGCGGCGTGGCGATCCCGGACGAGGCGCGCGCGAAGATCAGCGGCTGCACCGACATCGATCAGCTCGACCTCTGGATCAAGCGGGCGGGTAACGCTGAGCGGCTGGAGGACCTGGGTGGTCCGCTCGGCGAGTAGCGGATGACGGCGAGGGTCGATGTTGTGAGCTGGGACGCGTTGGCCGGTGGTGGGTAGCGAGGGCCGGATAACGTCGCGCCATGACGATCACCGAGGTGGCACCGGCGGCTCAGCGGGCCAGGCGCCGCCGCCGCGTCGTTCTGACCGTTCTGCTCTGGCTGTCGCTGGTGCCCGCCGTCGTCTGGTTTCTGGCGCGGACGTTCGGGTGGCAGGCGGGGCTCTGGGTCCAATTCGTGGCGTTCACGCCGTACGTCGCAGTCTGGACCTTGATCCCGCTCCTCGTGGCCCTCGTCGCCCGGCGCTGGGCGGCTGCCGCCGTGGCCGCGCTGATCGCCTTCGGTTTCGGGATGGCGGTGGCGCCGCGGCTCACCGCGGACGCGGACCGGGGCCCGTCCGCCGGCGTCGAGCTGCGGGTGATGACGGCGAACCTGCTGTTCAGCGGGGCCGACCCGAGCGAGATCGTCCGCCTGGCGCGGGAGAACGACGTGGACGTGCTGGCGGTGCAGGAGTTCACTCCGCGTGGCGAGACGGCGCTGCGCGAGGCGGGACTGGAGAAGCTGCTGCCCTACAACCAGCCGGCCCCGGAATATGGCGCGAGCGGTTCCGGCCTCTACTCGCGGTACCCGTTCGCCGAGCAGGCGGCCAGGCGCAACGACGGCGGGTTCCAGCAGGCGCACGCGACGGTGCAGGTGCCGGGCGCGGCGACGGTGTTCGTCGAGTCGGTGCACCCGCTGGCCCCGGCGCACCCGGACATGGTGCCCGGCTGGGCGGCCGACCTGCGGGATCAGCAGCCGGCGGCGGGCGGGATCCCGAAGATCCTGATGGGCGACTTCAACGCGACGCTCGACCACAAGCCGCTGCGGGACCTGATCGCCACCGGCTACCGGGACGCCGCCGACACGGTCGGCAAGGGCTGGACCGGGACCTGGGGGCCGTACGACGGGGACCCGATCCCGCCGGTCACCATCGACCACGTGCTGGCCGACCGGCGGATCGGCGTGCGGGACGTGACGGTGCACGACGTCAGGGACTCCGACCACCGCGCGGTGATCGCCCACCTGACGCTGCCCGCGGCCTGAAAACCGGTCGACCACGCACGCCATCGGTTCCTACCATCGTGGGCATGATGATCCGCAGCTCGTACACGACCACGCCGGGAGCACCCGGCGTCCATCGGCACTGAGCTGACGGCCCCGGGCGACATGCCCGGGGCTGTGTCGTCCGGGGTCCCTTCCCGTCAAGGAGACCCACGATGTCCGTTGATCACCGCAGGCTCGGCCGCGAGCTGGACCTGTTCGACTCCGACCCGCTGATCGGCGCGGGCCTGCCGTTCTGGCTGCCGGGTGGCGCTGCCGCCCGCCACGCCGTCGAGTCCTACCTGTACGACCTGGAACGCCGGCACGGCTACCGCCATGTGAACTCGCCGGCCCTGGGCAGACGCCGGATGTACGAGCTGTCCGGGCACTGGGACAACTTCGCCGACGACATGTTCCCGCCGATGCGCGTCGGCGACGACGAGCTGGTGCTGCGGCCCAGCCTGTGCCCACATCACGCGCTGATCTTCCGGTCGCGCGGCCGGTCGTACCGTGACCTGCCGTTGCGGATCGCCGAACTGGGCCCGATGTACCGCGCGGAACGGTCCGGCGTGCTCGGCGGCCTCTCCCGGGTCCGGTCGATGCTGCTCAACGACGCGCACATCTTCTGCGCCGAGGAGCAGGCGGGCGACGAGGTGGCCGGGGTGCTGCGGCTGATGCGCGAGGTGCACGCGGCCCTCGGCATGGGCCCGGTCTCCTACCAGCTGTCGCTGCGTGGGCCGGGGAAGAAGTACGGCGGGGACGACGCGATGTGGCAGCGGGCCGAGGCGCTGCTGCGGGGCGCGCTGGCCGACGCGGCGGTTCCGTTCGTGGCGGTGGCCGGGGAGGCGGCGTTCTACGGCCCGAAGATCGACATTCAGGTCGCTGATCCGTCCGGCCGGGAGTGGACCCTCGCGACCGTGCAGATCGACTACCACCAGCCGGAGCGGTTCGAGCTGGAGTACGTGGCGGCGAGCGGCCGGAAAGCCCGGCCGGTGATGGTGCACCGCAGCCTGGCCGGGTCGATGGAGCGGCTGTTCGGGCATCTGATCGAGGTGCACGAGGGGGCGTTCCCACTCTGGTACGCGCCGGTCCAGCTTGCGGTCCTGCCGGTCGGCGAGGAGCAGGACGCGGCGGCCCGGCGGTTCGCCGCGGAGGCGTCCGGCCTGCGGGTGGAGGTGCTGCACGACGGCTCGGTCGGCGCCCGCATCCGGAAATGCCGGAGAGTCCCGTACATCGGGGTGATCGGCCCCCGGGAAGCCGCCGAGGATCTGGTGGCCCTCCGGCAGCGGGACGGCCACCAGCTCGATCCGATGCCCTGGGCCGCGGCGATCGCACTGCTCAACCAGCGTGTGGATTTCGGGCGCGTATGACGGCCGAAATCCACACGCTGAATATGGGTCAGGCGGGGGCGGAGGTACGGGCCAAGCCGTAGGTCAGAGCGTCCACCAGCGCCGTCCACGACGCCTCGACGATGTTCTCGTGCACGCCGACAGTGGTCCACTCACGGTTGTGGTCGCTGGTCTCCAGCAGCACCCGGGTGATCGCGTTGGTGCCGTGGCTGCCCTCCAGGATCCGCACCTTGAAGTCGGACAGCTCGAACGTCTTCAACTGCGGGTAGTGGTTCTGGAGGGCGCTGCGCAGCGCCTCGTCCAGGGCGTTGACCGGGCCGTTGCCCTCGGCCGTGGCGATCACCCGCTCGCCGCGCACCCGCACCTTCACGGTGCCCTCGCTGATCACCGTGCCGTCCTCGCGGTGCTCGACCAGCACCCGGTACGACTCGAGGGTGAACGGCTTCGCCAGGTCCGCGCCCGGCAGTTCGCTGCGGACGAGTAGCTCGAACGAGGCATCCGCGGCCTCGAACGAGTAGCCGGTGGCCTCCAGGTCCTTGACCTTCCGGGTCACCGCCGTCAGGGTGTCCGGATGGCCGGCCAGGTCCAGCCCGAGCTCACGGCTCTTGAGCTCGATGCTGGCCCGGCCGGCCATCTCGGTCACCAGGATCCGCATGTCGTTGCCGACAACCGACGGGTCGACGTGGTTGTACAGCAGCGGATCCACTTTGATCGCGCTCGCGTGCAGCCCCGCCTTGTGAGCGAATGCGGCAGCCCCGACGTAGGCCTGGTGGGTGTCGGGGGCGATGTTGGCGATCTCGGCGAGCGCGGCGGAGACCCGCGTCGCCTTCTCCAGGCATCCGTCCGGTAGGACCTTCAGCCCGAGCTTGAGTTGCAGATTGCTGACGACGGCGAACAGGTCGGCGTTGCCGGGGCGCTCGCCGTACCCGTTGGCGGTGCACTGGAAGTGCTTCACCCCGGCCTCGACCGCGGCGACCGTGTTCGCGACGGCGCAGGCGGTGTCGTTCTGGCAGTGGATGCCGAGCCGGTCCGCGGGCACCCCGGTCGACGCGACGACCTCCTGGATAGCCTTGGTGACCATCGACGGGAGCATGCCGCCGTTGGTGTCGCACATGACGACCCGTTCGGCGCCGGCCTCGATGGCCGCCTTGACGACACTGGCGGTGTACGCGGGGTCGTGGCGGAAGCCGTCGAAGAAGTGCTCGCAGTCGACGAACGCGCGGCGGCCGTTGGCGACCAGGTGACGGACGGTGTCCCGTACCATCGCAAGGTTTTCCTCGCCGGTGGTCCGCAGCGCCCGCTCCACGTGCCGGATGTCGGACTTCGCGACCACGCAGACCACCGGGGTGCCCGCGTCGATCAGGGCCTTGACCTGCGCGTCCGCGGCGACGTCCACACCGGCCTTGCGGGTCGAACCGAACGCGACCAGCACCGCGTTCCTGAGGTCCAACTCGGTCTTCGCCCGTTCGAAGAACTCGGTGTCCTTGGGCATGGCGCCCGGCCAGCCGCCCTCGATGAACCCCACCCCGAACTCGTCCAGCAGGCGCGCGACCGCGAGTTTGTCGGCGACCGTGTAGCTGATTCCCTCGCGCTGCCCGCCGTCGCGCAGCGTCGTGTCGAACACCTGGTAGTCCATCCGGGAGGTCCTTTCGGTCGGTCACCCACTAGCGACAACAAAAAGACCCCCCGCGGATGCGGGAGGTCTGCGCGTCGGCGAAGAAGTCAGCCGGCGCGCTAGGTGCGAATAATCAGCACGGAGTGGGTCACGTCCCGAAGCATGCCACGCGCTGCCGCCCGGGAAGCCGGAAATCCACCAGTTGAGACACAAGGCACCGGCAAGAGTGACGAATTCGACCGGCTGCGCCGATGTCCGCAGCGGTTAGGTTGGAGGCGTGGTGGCCGAATCCTATTCACGCAATGTCCCGTTCGCGAAGGCCTACAACTTCCGCGACGTCGGCGGTTACACCGGCCTCGACGGCCGGCTGGTGCGCTGGCGGCGGCTGTTCCGGGCCGACTCGCTGCACCGGCTCAACGCCGAGGACGCCGAGGCGTTCGCCGCGCTGGGCGTCCGCACGGTGATCGATCTCCGCCGCCCGCACGAGGTGGAGAAATTCGGCCGGGTCTCCGAGGAGCACGGCATCGCGTACCACAATCTGGTCGTCAAGCATGTCGACTGGGAAGAGGTCCCGCACCCGTCGGACGCGGTGCACGAGCGCTGGCTGGCCGACCGCTATCTCAACTTCGCCGAGGACGGCCACGAGGGCATCGCCGAGTCGCTGCGCCTGATCGCCAGCCCGGAGGCCGCCCCGGTCGTCGTGCACTGCATGGCCGGCAAGGACCGCACCGGCACGGTCTGCGCGCTCACGCTCTCGCTGCTCGGCGTCTCCGACGACGACATCGCCGCCGACTACGCCCTGACCACCGAGGCGATGCGCCCCCTCACCGAATATTTGCTGCGCACCGCACCCGAGCAGATCAACGGCAACGAGCACATGTTCGACTCCCCCGCCGAGGCCATGCACCTGTTCCTGAACGATCTGCGCGCCCTGCACGGCTCCGTCGAGTCCTACGTCAAGGACATCGGCCTCACCGACGGCGAGCTGGCCGGCTTGCGCTCTCATCTGCTCACCGACGAACCCGCTTGAGGGGTACGCCTTTACCCGTAAGAACTTGATGGGCGACTAGCGCGCACGGCGCACCTAGCGCTACGCTCAGCCCCTGCCCTCACAGCAACACGAGGTGCTCGTCGACATGTTCCGCGGCCGCCCTTCCCTGGCCGCGGAACTGCTCGACGGGCCACTCCACGACAACTCCCCGACTACGACGAGGTTCACCTCGCCTCCGCCGACCTGGCCGACGTCGCCCCCACGGAGTACCGTGCCGGCGCCGTCGTGACCCTGAGGGCACGACGGCAGTTCGCCGAGGGCCAGACCACGGCTCTCCTGACCGTCCTGGAAAGTCGCGGTCTGACCATCTCGGATGAGGCACGCGCGACGATCATCGGTTGCAGCGACCAAGACCAGCTCGATCGGTGGATGCACCAGGTGGCCACCGTCGAGCGGGTGGAGGATCTGGGCGGTCCGCTCGCTGCGTGACAGCGATACCGATTCACCGGTCGGCACGGTGACCGGTGGAGGAAAGGCGCTGAGGACAGCGGGGGTCGCAGCGCTCACGAGACGACGGAACGGGCGGGTGCGTTTGTGGACGCTCCCACCCGTACCGAATAAGGGTGTTCTAGAGGACGCGGTGGACCCAGCCGAAGGGGTCCTCGGCGCGGCCGCGCTGGATGTCGACCAGGTTCTTGCGGATGGACATGGTGGTGTCGCCGGGGCCACCGTCGCCCAGGGTGAAGTCGCCGGACTCGCTCTTGACCACGCCGATCGGAGTGATCACGGCGGCGGTGCCGCACGCGAAGGCCTCGCGGACCCGGCCGGAAGCGGCGCCCTCGCGCCACTCGTCCAGGCTGATCGGGCGTTCCTCGACCTTGCGGCCGGCGCGCTCGGCCAGCTTGATCACCGAGTCGCGGGTGATGCCGGGCAGGATCGTGCCGGTCAGCGGCGGGGTGACCAGGCTGCCGTCGTCGAGGACGAGGAAGACGTTCATGCCGCCGAGCTCGTCGATGTACTTGCGCTGCACCGCATCGAGGTAAACCACCTGGTCACAGCCGTGTTCGGCGGCCTCGGCCTGCGCCGACAGGCCGGCCGCGTAGTTGCCGCCGCACTTGGCCGCGCCGGTGCCGCCGGGGGCCGCGCGGGTGAACTCGGACGACACCCAGATGCTGACCGGCTTGACGCCACCGGCGAAGTACGGCCCGACGGGGGACGCGATGACCAGATAGAGGTATTCGGTGGCGGGGCGGACACCGAGGAAGACCTCGCTGGCGTACGCGAACGGGCGCAGGTAGAGGCTGCCCTCGGGGTCCTCGGGGATCCAGTCCCGGTCGATCTTGATGATCTCGTGGAGCGACTGGACGAACGT
The DNA here is from genome assembly GCF_055562375.1 of Actinoplanes sp. NPDC019969. Classification (NCBI taxonomy): domain Bacteria; kingdom Bacillati; phylum Actinomycetota; class Actinomycetes; order Micromonosporales; family Micromonosporaceae; genus Actinoplanes; species Actinoplanes sp. NPDC019969. Next base: position 101,789 of record NZ_JBVHFK010000001.1, read on the forward strand.
CTCGACCGGCAGCGACGGCATGGCCATCCGCTGGGCGGAGAGGTTGAACCGGGCCGCGTTCGCGTCCGGACGGAACATGGCGACACCGCCGTCGGGCAGCGTGTACGCCTTCAAACCCTCGAAGATCTCCTGGGCGTAGTGCAGGACGGCACTGGCCGGGTCCATCGGGATCGGGGCGCGCGCCTCGACGCGGGGCTCGTACCACCCTTTGCCGTCGGCGTACCGCACGGTGACCATGTGGTCGGTGAAGATGCGGCCGAAGCCGGGACTGGCCAGCAGAGCGGCGCGGTCCGCGTCGCTGACGGGTGCCGGGTTCGGACGGATCTCGAAATCGAGGATGTCACCACCACTCATGGCGGATTGACCTGCTTTCTGCAGAAGAACGTAAGCATGCGGGGGCACCCGTAGTGCCCCATGAATTTACCCCGAACGGTCGTTAAAACAATGACCGCACGGTGACGAAGCCCTGCCAGGGCTCAGGTGACGGGTGGGATCCGCTCAGAGGGCGGAGGCGACCCGGTCGCCGACCTCGGCGGTACGCAGCGGCGCGCCCGGGGCCCGGGACGCGACCTCGGCCGCGACCGCCTCGGTTACTCGCCGGGCCTCGTCGAGCTTGCCCAGGTGCTCCAGCAGCAGGGCGGCGGAGAGGATGGCCGCGGCCGGGTCGGCGATGCCCTTGCCGGCGATGTCGGGCGCGGAGCCGTGCACGGGCTCGAACGTCGACGGGTAGATCCGCTCCGGGTTGACGGAACCGCTGGCGGCCATGCCGATGCCACCGGTCACGGCAGCGGCGATGTCGGTGAGGATGTCACCGAAGAGGTTGTCGGTCACCACCACGTCGAAGCGCTGCGGGTTGCTCACCATGAACATGCTGGCGGCGTCGATGTGCTGGTATTCCGTGGTGACCTCGGGGAACTCCGCGGCGACGGCGGCGAAGGCGCGCGACCACAGGTTGCCGGCGTGGGTCAGCACGTTGGTCTTGTGCACCAGGGTGACGTGGCGGCGTTCGCGGCGCTGGGCGCGGGCGAACGCGTCGCGGATGACCCGCTCCACGCCGTGCCGGGTGTTCAGGCTCTCCTCGGTGGCGATCTCGGCGGGGGTGTTCTTGTGCAGGACGCCGCCGGCGCCGACGTAGAGGCCCTCGGTGCCCTCGCGGACCACGACCATGTCGATCTCGCCGGGCTTGACGCCGGCGAGCGGGCTGGACGTGCCGGGCCAGAGCTTGCTGGGGCGCAGATTCACGTACTGATCGAAGTCGAAGCGGAGCTTCAGCAGCAGGCCGCGCTCGAGGACGCCCGGCGGGACGCTCGGGTCGCCGATGGCGCCCAGCAGGATCGCGTCGTGACCGGCCAGCTCGTCCTGAACGGACTGCGGCAGGACCTCGCCGGTGCGGTGGTAGAGGCGGGCGCCGAGGTCGTACTCGTTGTAGTCGACTCCGGGGAGGACCGCGTCGATGACCTTGCGGGCCTGCGCGGTCACCTCAGTGCCGATGCCGTCGCCGCCGACAACCGCGATCCGCGCCACGCTCACGTCAACTCCCCCAACCGATCTGGTGAACCCCGGCCAGGCTACCCCCGCGTCCCGATCATCGGAACCGCGGTCCCAGCAATTGAACGGCTGGCTGGTTGTCAGGGCTGTCTCAGCGCGCTTGGGACAGCCCTGACAACCAGCCAGCCGACATGCGAACAGCCCCCGGGATCGCGGCAAACGATCACGGGGGCTGCGTCGACGAGAAATCCCGCCGGGATACGCACCGCTCGCCCGGAGACGGGCGACGTCACCCGAAGACGGGCCCGTTCGGAACGTGCGGCTGGGACAACGCTAGCGAGACGGACTTATGACGCGCAAGGCGCACCCCCGCGTGTCGGGCTTCCGGTTCCCCGTACGGGGCGACGGCAGTGGCACCATGCGCCGGTGAGTTTCGACCTAGTGGTGTGGGCCATGGACCAGTCCGCCGAGCCGGATTCCGTCCGGGCCGCCAATGCCCGCTGCGCCCGCGGGGAGCATCCGCAGCGCCCCGCCGATCCCCGCGTCGTCGCTTTCTACGACGCGCTGACCAGCAGTTACCCCGATCGCGGGCCGCATGCGGCGGCGCCTGGATCGCCGTGGGCGACGGTCCCGTTGCACGCCGAGTCCGACCACATCCACATGAAACTCGACGAGAACTGCGCCGACACGGTGCTGGAGACGATCGAGAAGTACGCCGCCCACTTCCGCCTGGACCTGCTCGACCTGCAGGACGGCTCGGTCTACCGCTCGTTCTGACGAGCCGGCGTGTGGATTTGCGGCGCGTAGGACGGCCGAACTCCACACGCTTTCGGGGTCAGTCGTTGCGCAGGTCGGCGACGGCGGTCCGGGAGGCGCCGATCACCTCGCCGATCCCGGCGAGCAGCTCCGGGGAAACAGTCGAGTCAATGGTCAGCGCCATCAGCGCCGTGCCACCGGCGGCACGCCGGGCCACCTGCATCGCGGCGATGTTGATCTCCGCCGCGCCGAACGCCGTCCCGATCGCGCCGACCACGCCGGGCCGGTCGGTGTAGGTGACGAAGACCAGCACCCCGTCCGGCGGCAGGTCCAGGTCGAAGCCGTCCACCTCGACGAGCCGCGCGCCGGCCCCGAGCGTCCCGGCGACACTGACCGGCCGGCCGTCCGGAAGCGCGCCGAGCACGCGAATCAGCTCGTTCGGCTCCTCGACCACCGTCATCTCCACCGTGAGCCCCCGCTCGGCCGCCAGCCGGGGCGCGTTCACATAGGTCACCTGCTCGCTCACCACCGGGGCGAACAGCCCTTTCAGCACGGCCAGCTCCAGCACCGAGACGTCGTGGCCGGCCGCCGCGCCGTGCACCTCGACGGTCACCCGTTCCGCGAGGTGCCCGGCCACCGCGGTGAGGACCCGGCCCAGTTTCTCGGCCAGCGGCAGCAGCGGGCGCACGTCCTCGTCGACCGGGCCGCCGGCGCGCACGTTCACCGCGTCCGGCACGAACTCGCCGCGCAGCGCCAGCCGTACGCTGCGGGCCACGGCCAGGCCCGCCTTGTCCTGCGCCTCCACCGTCGACGCGCCGAGGTGCGGGGTGACCACCACGTTGTCCAGGCCGAACAGCGGGGACGAGGTGAGTGGCTCGGTCTCGAAGACGTCCAGCCCGGCGCCGGCCACCCGGCCAGCGGCCAGCGCCTCGGCGAGCGCGCGTTCGTCGACCAGTCCGCCACGGGCGGCGTTGACGATCCGCACCCCGGGTTTGACCAGGTTCAGTTCCTTCTCCCCGATCAGGCCCAGGGTCTCGGGGGTACGGGGTAGATGCACCGAGATGAAGTCACTGTCCCGGAGCAGTTCCTCCAGGGTGACCAGGTGGACGCCGAGCTGGGCCGCGCGGGCCGGCTGGACGTACGGGTCGTAAGCGAGGAGGCGCACCCCGAAAGCAGCCATGCGCTGCGCGAACAGGACGCCGATCCGGCCCAGCCCGACCACCCCGACGGTCTTGCCCTGAATCTCCACGCCGGTGTAGGCGGAGCGCCGCCAGGCGCCTGCTTTGAGGGCCGCGCTCGCCGCCGCGGTGTGCCGGGCCACCGCGAGCAGCAGGGCGACCGCCTGTTCGGCGGCGGAGACGATGTTGCTGGTGGGGGCGTTCACAACGAGGACGCCACGGGCGGTGGCGGCGGGAATGTCGACGTTGTCCAGACCGACGCCGGCGCGGGCGACGACTCTCAGCCTCGGGGCCGCTTCCAAGGCCTCGGCATCGATCCGGGTGGCACTGCGGATGATCACCGCGTCGGCGGCGCCCAGCGCGGCCATGAGTGCTGCCCGATTTGTCCCATCGACCTCATTGACCTCGAAATCCTCCGCGAGAAGGTTGAGCGCGACAGCTGCCAGCTCCTCGGCGACGAGCACCACGGGACTCATGAACTTCGATGTTAGCCCAAACGAAAAGCCCGGCCTGCCCGGCCGGGCTTTTCGGATATGTCGGGATCAGGCGGTCTCGGTGATCGGCCGGTCGACCCAGCTCATCATGCCGCGCAGCTTCGCACCGGTGATCTCGATCGGGTGCTTGGCGGCCTCCTCGCGGAACTTCTTGAGCTCCGGCGCGCCGGCCTCGTCGTCCGCGATCAGGCGGCGGGTGAACTCGCCGGACTGGATGTCGGCGAGGATCTTCTTCATCTCCTCCTTGACCGACGCGTTGATCACGCGCGGGCCGGAGACGTAGTCACCGAACTCGGCGGTGTCCGAGACGCTGTAGCGCTGGCGGGCGATGCCGCCCTCGTACATCAGGTCGACGATCAGCTTGAGCTCGTGCAGGCACTCGAAGTAGGCGATCTCGGGCGCGTAGCCCGCCTCGATCAGCACCTCGAAGCCGGTCTGCACGAGCGCGGACGCGCCACCGCAGAGGACGGCCTGCTCGCCGAAGAGGTCGGTCTCGGTCTCCTCGGTGAAGGTGGTCTTGATGACGCCGGCCCGGGTGCCGCCGATCGCCTTCGCGTAGGAGAGCGCCAGCGCCAGGCCCTCGCCGGTCGGGTCCTGCTCGACGGCGACCAGCGCCGGGACGCCCTTGCCGTCGACGTACTGACGGCGGACCAGGTGACCCGGGCCCTTCGGCGCGACCATCGCGACGGTCACGTCGGCCGGGGGCTTGATCAGCTCGAAGCGGATGTTCAGGCCGTGGCCGAAGAACAGCGCCTTGCCCGCGGTCAGGCTCGGCTCGATCGACTCGGCGTAGATCTTGCGCTGCGCGGTGTCCGGCGCCAGCACCATGATCACGTCGGCCCAGGCGGCGGCCTCGGCCGGGGTCTTCACGGTCAGGCCCTGCTCCTCGGCCTTCGGGCGGCTCTTCGAGCCCTCCTGCAGGCCCACCACGACCTCGACACCCGAGTCGCGCAGCGACAGCGAGTGCGCGTGGCCCTGGCTGCCGTAGCCGATGACGGCGACCTTCTTGCCCTGGATGATCGACAGGTCGGCGTCGCCGTCGTAGAACACTTCCGCGGTCATGACTTCCTTCTTTTCGTGTGGGGAGAACTAGGCGGCGCGGAGCGCAGGGCCCGTGGTGATGGAGCGGGATCCGCGGCCGATGGCCACGAGGCCCGACTGGACCATCTCCTTGATGCCGTACGGCTCGAGGTCGCGCAGCAACGCATCCAGTTTGTCGGGGTTACCGGTGGCCTCGATCGTCAGGGTGTCCGGAGCGACGTCGATCACTCGCGCCCGGAACAGCTCGACGGTCTCGAGCACCTGGCTGCGCTGCGCCCGATCAGCACGCACCTTGACCAGCAGGAGCTCGCGCTGGACCGACTGGGCCGGGTCCAGCTCCACGATCTTCAGGACATTGACCAGCTTGTTGAGCTGTTTGGTGACCTGCTCCAGTGGCGACGACTCGGCGTCGACCACGATCGTGATGCGGCTGACGTCCGGGTTCTCCGTCTCGCCGACCGCCAGGGAGTCGATGTTGAAGCTGCGCCGGGAGAACAGCCCGCTGACCCGGGCCAGCACACCGGGCTTGTTCTCGACCAGCACGCTCAGCGTGTGTTTGTTGGTCACAGGTCGTCCTCTTCGAACGTCGGGCGCACGTCCCGGGCGAACATGATCTCGTCGTTGCTGGTGCCGGCGGCGACCATCGGCCACACCATGGCGTCCTTGCCGACCGTGAAGTCGATGACCACCGGGGCGTCGTTGATCTCCATGGCCTGCTTGATGACCTTGTCGACGTCGTCCTTCGACTCGCAGCGCAGGCCGACGCAGCCGAGCGCCTCGGCCAGCTTCACGAAGTCCGGGATGCGGTGCTTGTGCGTGCCCAGCTCGGTGTTGGAGTACCGGCCGTCGTAGAACAGGGTCTGCCACTGGCGGACCATCCCCAGGTTTCCGTTGTTGATCACGGCGACCTTGATCGGGATGCCCTCCAGGGCGCAGGTGGCCAGCTCCTGGTTGGTCATCTGGAAGCAGCCGTCGCCGTCGATCGCCCACACCGTGGTGTCCGGCGCGGCGACCTTGGCGCCCATCGCGGCCGGGACCGCGTAGCCCATGGTCCCGGCGCCGCCGGAGTTGAGCCAGGTGCCGGGCTTCTCGTACTTGATGAACTGGGACGCCCACATCTGGTGCTGGCCGACGCCGGCGCAGTAGATGGCGTCCGGGCCGACGATCTCGCCGAGCCGCTCGATCACGTACTGCGGGGCCAGGGTGCCGTCGGTCGGCTCCTCGTAGCCCAACGGGTAACGCTCCCGGATGTCGTTCAGCGTGGCCCACCAGGCGGCGTACTGCTCGGTGCCGCCGGCCGTGGACGAGACCGCGGCGATCAGCTCGTCGATCACGTGCCGGGCGTCGCCGACGATCGGCACGTCCGCGTGCCGGTTCTTGCCGATCTCGGCCGGGTCGATGTCCGCGTGCACGATCTTGGCGTCCGGCGCGAACGAGTCCAGCTTGCCGGTGACCCGGTCGTCGAACCGGGCACCGAGGGTGATCAGCAGGTCCGACTTCTGCATCGCGTAGACGGCCGGGACCGTACCGTGCATGCCGGGCATGCCCAGGTGCTGCGGGTGCGAGTCGGGGAACGCGCCGATGCCCATCAGCGTGGTGACCACCGGGATGCCGGTGAGCTCGGCGAGCTTGCGCAGCCCGTCGGTGGCGCCGGCCTTGTGCACGCCGCCGCCGACGTACAGCACCGGGCGCTTGGCCGCGGCGATCAGCCGGGCCGCCTCACGGATCTGCTTGCCGTGCGGGTGCAGCGTCGGGCGGTAGCCCGGCAGGTCCAGCGTCGGCGGCCACTGGAAGGTGGTCTGCGCCTGCAGCACGTCCTTCGGGATGTCGACCAGGACCGGGCCGGGGCGGCCGGTGATCGCCAGGTGGAACGCCTCGGCCAGGATCCGGGGCAGCTCCTCCGGGGTCTGGACCAGGAAGTTGTGCTTGGTGATCGGCAGGGTGATGCCCTGGATGTCGGCCTCCTGGAAGGCGTCCGTGCCGATGAACGACCGGCTCACCTGGCCGGTGATCGCGACGATCGGCACCGAGTCCATGTACGCGTCGGCGATCGGCGTGACCAGGTTCGTGGCGCCCGGGCCGCTGGTCGCGATGCAGACCCCGACCCGGCCGGTGGCCTGCGCGTACCCGGTGGCGGCGTGACCGGCGCCCTGCTCGTGACGAACCAGGATGTGCCGGACCTTGGAATCGAACAGCGGGTCGTACGCCGGGAGGATCGCCCCGCCCGGAATGCCGAACGCGACCTCGACCCCGAGCGCCTCGAGCGACCGGACGAGCGCGCCGGCACCGCTGGTGGCTACCGGGGCCACGGTGGCGGAGGTGGGGTTCACGGCCGCCGCGACGGTGGCCGGAGTGGCTCGATGGGCGAGGGATTCAGGAGTGGGTCTCGTCATGGCAGTTCAGACCTTTTCGGGTTGGCGGTCCCGGCACTTGAGCAACAAAAAAGGCCCACGTGCCGAAAGCACGGGACCTAGCGCACCCTCCCTCATGTGGGAGCGGCGCGCTTTAGATAAGTACTCGGGACGCGAAGCACATGCGGCTAACCTTGCCCCATCTCACGCCCTGAGTCAACTGATCCCACATTTTGATCACGCGCCGTGGCGGCGAAATCCGGGTCGCTCGGCAGCAGCGCCCTGACCTGCCGCATCCCCGGCCCGAGGCGGACCACCTGGCTGCGCGCGGGGGCGTCGTTCGGCGGCGCGGACCGCGGCGCCGGGAGCGGCCGCGGGCCCAGCGGCCGCAACGCGCGCAGGCGCGACTCGAAGTGCTCGGCCGGCACGCCCCAGCCGAACAGCGACCCCTGGCCGAGACGGCAGCCGGCCTCCTCGACCACGCCCCGCTGCGCCGGCGTGCCGATCCCCTCGGCCAGCACCTCCAGCCCGAGCCGGTGACCCAGCCGGACCACCACGTCGACCAGCGGGGCCGCCGTCCCGGTCCGGGACTCGGGCTCGGCCACCAGCGCGTGGTCGATCTTGAGGATGTCCACCGGGAGGGTGCGCAGCTGGGTCAGCGACGAATAGCCGGCCCCGAAGTCGTCCAGGGCGATCCGGACGCCGGTGGCGCGTACCTCCGCCAGCCGGCGGACCAGCTCGTCCATGTCGGTGGCGACCGCGTGCTCGGTGACTTCCAGGACCAGGCGCTGCGGGGGCACGTTGTACTCCGCGAGGACGTCGGCGACCCGGGCCGCGTAGTCGGCGTTGTGCAGCTCCTTGGGTGACAGGTTGACCGACAGCCAGACGTCGTGGCCCAGCTCCCGCCATCCAGCGAGCTGCCGGCACGCCGTCTCCAGCACCCAGGCGCCGATCCGGTTGATCAGGCCGGACTCCTCGGCCACCGGGATGAACTCCACCGGCGGCACCCGGCCCAGCTCCGGATGGGTCCAGCGGAGCAGCGCCTCGGCCCCCACCGGCCGCATCGACGGCAGCGCCACCACCGGCTGGAACACCAGGTGCAGCTGGCCGCGCTCGATGGCGTGCCGCAGCTCCCCGGTCAGCGTGCCGCGGCGGCGCAGCAGCTCGTCGTAACTGGCCTGGTAACTCTCCACCCGGTTCTTGCCGCGCTGTTTCGCGTACCGCAGCGCCAGGTCGGCGTCGTGCAGCAGCTCACCGGTGGCGGCCACGCCGACGCTGGCGGACAGGAAGATCTGACCCCCGTCCACGTCGTACGGCTCCCCGAGCACCGCGAGCAGCCGGTGCGCCGCCAGCACCGCCTCGTCGGCGTCCCCGCGCATCAGCACCGCGAACTCGTCGCCGCCCAGCCGGGCCGCCACGTCCCCGGCCAGCAGGTTGCGCCGCAGCCGGGCGCCCACCTCGGCCAGCACCGCGTCGCCCACGTCGTGTCCGCGCAGGTCGTTGACGGTCTTGAAGCCGTCCATGTCGATGCCGATCAGGGCGGTGTCCGTGTCCGACTCGCGCAGCGCCCGTTGCAGGCCGCGCCGGTTGGCCAGCCCGGTCAGCGGGTCGGTGTGCGCGAGCTCGCGGAAGTGCGCCTCGCTCTGCCGCAGCCGCAGCGTGTAGCCGCGGACGTCGTCGAGTGCGAGGTACTGCCGGGCGACCAGGGCCAGGCCCTCGATGCTGGCGCCGAGGTAGCCGAACACGTCCATGGTGCCGCCCCGGGCCAGGTGGTAGCCGAGGGCGCCGAGCATGGCGAGCATCGGGACCACCGCGTACGCCCCGCCGCGCTCCAGCACGTCCCCGGACTCCTCGACCGGCCGGTCGGCGGCCCGCACCGCCCAGGCCACGCATGTCAGCCCGCCGGTCAGCAGGGCGCCGCTGACCAGCGCGTACCCACTGTTGTCCCGGCAGATCCCGATGGCCAGCACGTTCGCCGCCATGGCCACCAGGCTGACCCCGGCGGCCACCCGGACGGTGTGCCGCCGCGGCCGGTGGGCGTGCAGCGCCAGCACCGCGGTCAGGCCCAGCCCGAGCACCACCAGAACCGCCGGCATCAGGATGGCCGGGCACTGGCTCGGCGTCACCTCGCCGAGGATCCGGGTCGGCTCGGTGAGCAGCACCCAGCCCACGAACCAGATGGAGGCCGCGATCACCAGGCCGTCCAGCACGTGCCGGACCGCGGCGGCGGGGTCGCGGGCCGCGCCGGGCAGCGCCACCGTGCCGGCCAGCAGGGTCAGCGTGCCGAGCCCCATCCCGACGGCGACCGCGGTGGCCAGCGCGCGGCTGTGCCCGGGTGTGTGGTGGTGGGCGGTGAGCAGGGCGGTGGCCAGGCCGGCCAGCGCCGCGGCGGTGGCGATCGCGCCACCGGCGGCCAGGAGCAGATGCGCCCGCCGGGCGGCGCCGGTGTGCCGGCGGCCGGACCGGCCCAGGTAGGCGACCGCCGGGACGGCGACGAGCAGGCCGGCGAGGGCCGCCAGTTCCATACCGGACGGTGAGTGCACGGACACACTGTGCCGGATCATCGGGATTTACGACACCCCATGCGTCCCGAGCTGTGGACGTCCGGCACGGTGGACGCCCTGCGCAGTGGCACTATGGGTGGCATGCCTGAGCTGCGCTCCCGGACCTCGACACACGGTCGCACGATGGCCGGCGCGCGCGCCCTTTGGCGCGCCACCGGCATGACCGACGACGATTTCGGCAAGCCGATCGTCGCCATCGCCAACAGCTTCACCCAGTTCGTACCGGGCCATGTGCACCTCAAGGACATGGGCGGCCTGGTCGCCGATTCGATCGCGGCGGCCGGCGGCGTGGGCCGCGAGTTCAACACCATCGCGGTCGACGACGGCATCGCCATGGGTCACGGCGGCATGCTCTACTCCCTGCCCAGCCGGGAGCTGATCGCCGACGCCGTGGAGTACATGGTGAACGCGCACTGCGCCGACGCCCTGGTCTGCATCTCGAACTGCGACAAGATCACTCCCGGCATGCTGATCGCCGCGCTGCGGCTCAACATCCCGACCGTCTTCGTCTCCGGCGGCCCGATGGAGGCCGGCAAGACGGTCGCCATCGAGGGCATCGTCCACGAGAAGCTGGACCTGGTCGACGCGATGAGCGCCGCCGCCAACGACAACGTCACCGACGCCCAGCTCGACACGATCGAGCGGTCCGCATGCCCGACCTGCGGCTCGTGCTCCGGCATGTTCACCGCCAACTCGATGAACTGCCTGACCGAGGCGATCGGCCTGTCGCTGCCCGGCAACGGCTCGACCCTGGCCACCCACGCCTCCCGCAAGGCCCTCTTCACCGAGGCCGGCCGGCTGATCGTCCAGATCGCCAAGGAGTACTACGAGAAGGACGACGAGTCGGTCCTGCCCCGCTCGATCGCCAACCGCGACGCCTTCGAGAACGCGGTCGCCCTGGACGTGGCGATGGGCGGCTCGACCAACACGATCCTGCACCTGCTGGCCGCGGCCCGCGAGGCGGAGCTCGACTTCAGCGTCTCCGACATCGACGCGATCTCCCGCCGGGTGCCCTGCCTGTCGAAGGTCGCGCCGAACAGCCCGAAGTACCACATGGAGGACGTGCACCGGGCCGGCGGCATCCCCGCCCTGCTCGGTGAGTTGCGGCGCGGCGGCGCCCTCAAGGAGAACGTCCGCGCGGTGCACTCCCCCGACCTGTCCACCTGGCTTTCCGAGTGGGACATCCGGGGCGGATCACCCTCCGAGAAGGCGCTGGAGCTGTTCCACGCCGCGCCCGGCGGGGTCCGCACCGTCGAGCCGTTCAGCACGCAGAACCGCTGGGCAAAACTGGACACCGACGCGGCCGAGGGGTGCATCCGGTCGGTCGAGCACGCGTACACGGTCGACGGCGGCCTGGCGATCCTCTTCGGCAACCTGGCGCCGGACGGCTGCGTGGTCAAGACCGCCGGCGTCGACGAGTCGATCTGGAAGTTCACCGGGCCGGCCCGGGTCTACGAGTCGCAGGACGACGCGGTCACCGGCATCCTCGGCAAGGAGGTCGTCGAGGGCGATGTCGTGATCATCCGCTACGAGGGCCCGCGCGGCGGGCCCGGCATGCAGGAGATGCTCTACCCGACGTCGTTCCTGAAGGGCCGCGGGCTCGGCAAGGCGTGCGCGCTGATCACCGACGGCCGGTTCTCCGGCGGCACGTCCGGTCTGTCCATCGGCCACGTCTCCCCGGAGGCGGCCGGCGGTGGGCTGATCGCCCTGGTCGAGACCGGCGACGAGATCACCATCGACATCCCGGGCCGCAGCATCACCCTCAACGTCCACGACGACGTGCTGGCCCAGCGCCGGCACGAGCAGGAGCGGCGGCCCAAGCCGTACACGCCGGTCGATCGTCAGCGGCCGGTCTCCGCGGCGCTGCGCGCCTACGCCTCGATGGCCACCGCGGCCAGCGACGGCGCCTACCGGCGCGTTCCCGAATAGAACTGCCCGGGGTACGGCTCACGCCGTACCCCGGAAAGCAGGTCAGGTCTTCGGCTTTTCCCGGCGGCGTACGGCCATCAGCGCCAGCCCGGCCCCGACGAACAGCACACCGATCCCGGCCAGGCTGATCACATTCGGACCGGTCTGCGGGAGCGAGCCACCCGACGCGGCAGGCGGCGTCGTGCTGACCCCGCCACCGCCACCCTGCCCGGTCGGTGTCGGCCGGGACGAGGCGGACCGGGTCGGCGTGGCGGAGCTGGTCGGCGTGGCGGAGCGGGTCGGCGCGGGACGCGGCGAGGCCGTGCCGGTGGCCGGGGGCTTCGTCGTCGGTGATCCGCTACCGCCGGACCCGGACGGGCTCGGCGAGCTGCTCGTCCCCGGCGTGGGCTCCTTCGGCGGGACGTCGTCCCACGACGCGTACACCTTCCACGTGAAGGTCACCGAGGCGCTCTGACCGACGGGATCGGCGATGGTGAAGACCACCTGCGAGGTTCCGGCCGTCGTCGGCTCTCCCCAGATGTAGGGCAGATTGTCGTCGAGGGTCAGCCCGGCAGGCAGGCCGGTCGCCTTGATGGTGGACCTGGACGACCGGTGCGAGGTGTCGAACTCCAGGTACGCCGGATAGCCGACGACGTCGGTCTGCGGTCCGGGGTCGGCCAGCGTCATCAGCGGGAAGACCTCCAGGATGAACCAGTCGGTCGCCGTGTTCCCGGCCGGGTCCTTGACCGTGACGTCGACGAAGTGGAAGTCCGCCTCGGTCGGCACGCCGGTGATCCGCCCGGTCACCGGGTCCAGCGTCAGCCCCTTCGGCAGGCCGGTGGCGGTGTAGGTGAGCGGGTCACCCTGCGGGTCCGCCGCGATGATCGACTGCGAGTACGGCCGGCCGATCAGGGCGTCCCCGTTCGCGGGAGGTACCAGGATCGGGTTGTTGATCGGGTCGTTCGCCACCGGGTCCGAACCGTCGACGGCGACCGCCTTCCACGCCGCGTCCACCGTCTTCTGCTCGGTGCTGTCGGCGCCGTACAGATCGGCGGCGGCCTTCAGGGTGGCTTCCCGGGCGGAGGAGTAGTTGCTGTACGAGACCAGGTAACGGGTCAGCGCCCGGTACCAGATCTGGCCCGCCTTGTCGTTGCCGATCCCGGTGACCGCCGGGGCGCCGCCACAGGTCGGGCTGTCGCCCCACTCGGACTTCCCGCTGCCCACGGCCAGGGTGTAGAAGAACTTGTTGCCGACACCGGAACTCAGGTGCACGTCCTTCGTCTTCACCGCCGGCGTCCAGCAGGACGACGACCAGCCGTCCTTGGAGGGCTCGTCCATGAACCGCAGCGGGGTCGTGGCGCCCATCTTCTGCTCGCCCACCAGGTAGTCCGGCGGGTCGGCCGGGTTCTTGGCGTAGAACTCGGTCAGCGCGCCGAAGATGTCACTGGTCGCCTCGTCGATGCCGCCGGACTCACCGGAATAGGTGAGGTTCGCGGTGGCGCCGGTGACCCCGTGCGCCATCTCGTGCGCCACGATGTCCAGCGAGGTCCAGCCGGCCTCCTCCGGGGTGCCGGCGTCGAACTGCATGCAGAAGCAGGAGTCGCTCCAGGACGCGTTGTCGTACTTGTCACGCAGGTACGCGACCGGGCCCTTGCCGTCGTCCCGGATCCCGTCCCGCCCGTGCACGTCCTTGAGGTAGTCCCGGAACGTCTGCGCGCCGTAGTGCACATCGACGGCCCCGGCCGCCTCATGCGTCGCCGTGTCGCCCCAGACGTTGTCGTCGTCGGTGTACGCGGTGCTCGTCTCCCGCGTCGGCCGCGTGCCGAGCGGCGTGCCGATCGCGTTGCGGGTCTCGACGCCGCCCCGCTCCGGGTCGATCAGCTCGAACGTGCCGTCGTCCCGGCGGGTGGTGCTCAGGTCCACCTTGCCGGAATGGCCACCGTGCCCGGTCCCCGCCTCGGTGCGGACGTTGTCGTAATCGCGGACCACGGCGCCGTTCCGCGCGTCGACCACCACGGTCGCCGACGCGCCGGCCGGGCCGTCCAGCACGACCCGCCACGCCAGCCGCGGCTGCCCGGCGGCAGCGTCGACGACCAGCGCCGGAGCGGTCCGCGACTGCTTGCCGGGATACTTCGCCGCCGCCGAACCGGCCGCTTTCGCCGCGCTCACCCCCGGCACGATCGACACACTGATCGGCATCGCCTGGGTCAGCGTGGTGTCCTCGAGCCGCCCGTCCGGGCCGGAGTGGACGATGAAGTCACCGCCGAGCACCTCCAGCCCGCGATAGAACCGGTCGAACCGCACGTGCCGGCTGCCGTCGGACTCCACCAGCGCGGTCCGCGACCGGTACTCCTCCTGCGGGACGCCACGAACCACGCTGCGGTGCGCGACGACAGTGGCCTCGGCCTGCTGGGCCGCGACCTTCGGGGTCGGCGGGTGCTTCTTCTCCGGCGCCGTCCGTCCGGGCTGTGGCCGTCCGGCGGCCGGCGACCCGGCAGGCCTCCGCGCCGCCGCGGTCGTCGCCTCCGTCCGGCCCGGCATCGGCGCCGACAGCGACACGTCGGCGACCGGCGCCGGGTTCTCGTGCGCCGGGATCTGCTGCGCGACCGGAGCGGACGGTGGCTGGCCGGCGATGACCAGGGCGACACCGGCGCCGGTCACGGCAGCGGCGGCGCCGGCCAGGGCTCTCCAAGACATCTATTCAGTTCCCCCGTGGTTCGATTCCCGCACATCGACGAACTCAAGTGCAGGCTGCACCCTGCCAGACCAGGTCGCCGCGATCAAGGTCGATAGGGTGACGTACGGGGACCTATCTGCCGACGGTGAACGGCTGACCCGGGCGCTTGCCCTGCAGATAGCGCAGGACCTCCCGGCAGTCCAGATTGGGCGAGCTGTACCGGCTGCCCTTCAGGTACTCCAGCAGCGGCTGGTCACCGGCCAGCTGATCGTCCTCGTTGTGACAGGTCAACCGGCTGTCCACAGCGGACTGCGGGATCCGCATGACGTAACGGGTGTCGACGTGCAGGACGGTCAGCCACTCCTCGCTCTCGGCGATGGGATAGCCGACGAACCGGCTCTCCGGGGTGACACTCAGCTTGTTCACGCCGTCCGTCAGGTCCTGGGTGGTGGTCACCGCCGTACCGTTGATCAAGAACGCCTGGGCGGACACCCACGGAGCGTCGAGGCTGTGCATGAACTGGTAGGCCAGGGCGGCGGCGCCCAGATAGACGACGGACAGACCCTGCCAGCCGGTCAGGGTCCGCGCGCGGGCGGTCAGTCGCTCGTCGGACGAGCGGACCCAGCGGTGCCGCAGATGCCGGACGATCATCTCCACGCAGAGCGCCGCGAGAACGACGAACAGACACTGCAGGAGATAACGGTACGGCGAGGCCAGCGCCGTCACCGCCGCGACGATCAGGATCAGCGGCCAGAGCGCGGGCTGGATCCGGGCCCGGTACCGCACCCCGAACCAGACCGTGCCCAGCGCGATCGCCGGGAGGATGTAGTACGCGTAGATCGTCGCCGTGCCGAGCGCCACCTGCACCGGCGTGGCGGCGAGCAGCGCGGTCGTGGTGGTCAGCGAATACCGCGCCACCCCGTAGATCTTGATCAGAAACAGCAGCAGCAACAGCGCTGACCCGATCGCGACCAGTTCCCGCGTGGTGATCTTCGGCGCCTCGTCCCGGCCGGTCCCACCGCCCGCGCCCGGGTCCCCCATTTGGACGGTGCCCGCTCCCGCACCGTCACCGCGATCCCGCCGGCTCCCCTCGCCGTCTCCCCGTTCCCGACGGTTTCCCTCGCCCTCTTCCTGATCCCGACGGTTTCCCTCGCCCCCTCCCTGATCCCGACGGTTTCCCTCGCCCCCTCCCTGATCCCGACGGTTTCCCTCGCCGTCCGTCCCGGGGCCGGGATCTGCGTCGGCCGCTTTTCGTCCCGCGTCACCGCTCGCGGCCCTGATCCGAGCCTCATCATCAGCTGCTGCGGCTCCCGGGCCGGCGGTTTTATCCCCGGCAGCCACGCCGGGGCGAGGGCGCGGCTGAACGGGAATCTGATGCCGGCTCGGATGGGGATGAGGACGGGAACGCTTCCGGGAATTGGCCATCGCCGATCCGCCCTTCCGTAGGCCGGTGTCCGCCGGGACCTCAGCGTAGGGACCGCCCACAATGGCGGGAAGAGACATCCGCACTCATATCCAACGTCCCGTCCCGGCCGTCCACGGATCAGCGAAGTCGCGAGTCGTGGCGGCGAAACCTCCGGCTGGCTGTCAGTGTCGTCTCGCTCGGTGGGAGACAGCACTCAGAACCAGCTGAGCAAGATCGCCCGCCGCCCCGGGGAGTTTGCAGGACGGCGGACATGAATGTCTTGCTGGATCAGCGGACTCGGGTGGCGGTCCGGCTTGCGGTTCCGTGGCCGGCGGCGTTGACGGCTTGGACGGTTACTCGAAAGCGAGTGTTCGCCGGGGTGCCCGTAGCAGCGGTGAAACCGGCGGATCGGGCCGCGGCCGGCGCGATCGTCACCATGGGGGACCCCTGGGCGGCTCCCCTGGCGTTCAGGCGCTGCCAGGTGAGGCGGTACCCGGTGATCTTGGAACCGCCGGTCTGTTCGGGTGCGGACCAGCGGACCGTTGCGGTGATCTTGCCGCCCTTGGCGCCTGGTTCGGCGGTCAGACCAAGGACCATTCCGGGTACGGTGCGCGGCGTCACCACCGCACTCGCCACCGACCAGGGGCCGGAGCCGAGCGCGTTCACGGCACGGACCCGGAAACGGTAGGCGGTTCCGTTCGCCAGGCCGGTCACCGTCTGCACGGACGCCGAGGCCGAGGCGGTCCGCAGTTTGCCGGACTGCTTACCGCCACCGGCCAGCACCTGCACCTCGTAACGCTGGATCGGACTGCCACCGTTGTCCGCCGGAGCGGTCCAGCGCACCACCGCGGCACCGGCTCCGGGCGCTGGAGACCCGATCCGTGCAGCACCGGGCACAGTTCGGGTATCCGGCGCTGAGCCGGGGCCTCCCGGGCCGGGATAGCCCGGCGTAGCTGAATCACCGGGCGTGGCACTACCGCCCGGAACGGGGGTCACCGTGCGGGTCGGTGCAGGCGTCACCGTGCGGGTCGGTGCAGGCGTCACCGTGCGCGTCGGCGTAGGGGCCGGGGTCCGTGACGGCCCAGAACCGGCTGTTCCGGTCGGCACCGGGTTACCCCCGCCAGGGTTGGCAGGACCCGGGCTACCGGCAGCCGGGCTGGTGGCACCCGGGCCAGTGGTCCCGGGGATCGCGGCACCCGGGCCAGAGGTACCGGGCATGGTGGTACCCGGGCTAGAGGTACCGGGATTGGGGACACCAGGGCCAGAGGTACCGGGGCTGGGAGCGCCAGGACCTGAGGAACCGGGGTCAGTGGTACCGGGGTCGGTTGTCGCGGTGGTGGGGACGACTGTGTTGGAGATGGCTGAGTACTCGCTGGCTCCGGCCGCGTTGACGGCGCGGATCCAGAAGGCGTAAGCCAGGCCGCCGGCCAGTCCGGTCATGGTGAGTTCGGTGGCTCCGGCTTCGGCCACGTCGACGCCGAGGACGATGCCGGTCTCCGGATCAAGGGCCTGGATCTCGTATCCGTAGATCGGGGTTCCGCCGTCGTAGGCCGGAACGGTCCAGCGAACGATGGCGCTCTCCTCCCCGGCGCCGGCCAGGCCGATGCCGGGAGCATCCGGGGCGACCGGCGTGATCGGCCGAGCCGGCTCCGGCTCGGCCGGCGGCATGACCACCGGCGCGGTAGTGGGCGTGACCGGGTTAGTAGTAGGCGTAATAGCCGGGTGAGTGGGCGTGACGACCGGGTCGGTAGTAGCGCTAGGAGCAACGGTCGCCCCAGGAGTCGGTGCGCCCACGGTCGGATGGGGGAACGGCGCAGGATTCTGACCGGTGCCGCGGCCAGTGCCGGGGCCGGCGTCGTCGGCTTCGGGGCTGAGGTCGTCGGTTTCGGGGTTGGGGTCGTCGGTTTCGGGGTTGGGGTCGTCCTCGGGGTTGGGGACGGCGGGGATTACGGGGCTGGAGGGAGCCGTGAAGACGCCGGGGCCGGTGGCGGTGTTCGCGCGGAGACGGAAGGTGTACGCCGTGCCGTTGAGCAGGCCGTCGACGATCAGGGTGCGGGTGTTCGGGGCCAGGGTGGTCAGGACGGTTCGGTCGCCGCCGGTGCGTTCCAAGGTCAGGGTGGTGATCGGGTCGCTGCCGGTGGCGTCGGGGACGGTGATCAGGACGGTGGCGTGGGAGTCGCCGGCGAAAGCGCTGACGCCGAGGAACGCGCCCCAACCGGTGATGGTCACGGTCTGGTCGTCGAAGCGCAGGTTCTCGACGTTGCGGACGATGTCGTTGCCGTCGGGACCGGAGACGAGGACGCCGCCGGGGATCGGGGTGACCGCGTACTCGGCGCGGGCTCCGGCGAAGACTGCCGTGTCGGAGTCGGTGGTCGGGGAGGTGTGGATCTGCCGTACCACCGCCAGGTCGCCGGGGTTGATCCTGCCGGAGAAGACGTCGGCCTGAAGGTCGGCGAGGGACGCGGCCGTGATCGGACCGGCGGTGAGGTGGACCGACAGGTAGCGGTCGCCGTCGATGATGTCGTTGCCGAGGCGGCCCTGGAGCAGGTCGGAGCCGGGGCCGCCGAGCAGGATGTTGCCTTCGCCCCAGACGTTTCCGGTCAGGTCGCAGGGGCGGCCGGTCCGGTTCGCGACGGCGCCGGCGGGGGTGGGCCGTTCGGTGACGACCTGGTCGAGGCCGGGGATGCGGGCGATCCCGGCGGCGTCGAGGGCGTCACAGCCGATCGCCCCGTCGGTGGCGGGCACCTTGTCGTCGCCGCGGAGCACGTCGTCGTACGCGCCGCCGGAGAGCGACTCGACCTCGTCGTAGCGGTCCCGCGTCTCGACCCGCAGACCGTCGAGCCCGGCCAGCGGCAGATCAAGATCCGCATCGATCCCGGAGGAAGCGGCGAGGGGGGAACCGGCGATGGACCAGTCCCAACCGGAGCCGCCGGCGTTCTTCTCCAGGCCGGGGCCCTGGACGCCGATGTCGTCGCCGCCCTCCATGTCGTAGTCGTCGTCGCCGCCCTGACCGAGCAGCACGTCGTGACCCGGCCGGTTGGCGTCATCGCGGAAGAACAGGTTGCCGCTGTCGCCCTGCAGCAGGTCCGGTGAGTCGCCGCCTTCGATCCAGTCGTCGCCGGCGTCGCCGAACGCGGTGTCCTCACCCTCCCCCGCCATGATCAGGTCGTCGCCCTCGCCGCCGAACGTGTCGTCGGCGTTGGCGCCGCCGCGGGTGAAGTCGTCGCCGTCGCCGCCGAGGACCAGGTCGAGGCCGGGCCCGCCGTCGACGGCGTCGTTGCCGGGGCCACCCTTGACGATGTCGGCGCCGCCGGAGTCGGTGACGATGTCGTCGCCTTCACCGCCTGCCGTGACGTCGTCGCCGGCGCCGCCGTCGAGGACGTCGTTCTCCTCGGCGCCCCAGAGGGTGTCGTCGTCGTTGCCGGCGCGGATCCGGTCCCGGTTCTCGGTGCCGACGTACACGGACTGCGCGTTCATGCCCGATGGGTCGACCGTGTTCCGGGCCCGGTAGGCGATGGTGCCGTCGGGGTGGCGCAGCAGCAGGGCACGTTCGTCGCATTGACTGGTGGGGTCGTCGTCGACGAGGTTGCCGGCGCCGCCGAGGTTCGCCAGCAGGAACCGGCAGTCGCTGGTGGCGAAGACGTCGGCGCGGAGGCTGCTCGCGGTGGTGGTGCGCCCGATGAGTTCGGCGAACGAGTTGCCTTCGAGCTGGCCGCGCAGGTTCATGCCGGGGGTACGCGCCAGGTAGTACAGCCGGTCGCCGTTCTGCAGCGCGGTCATCTGGGTCTCGAACACGTGGTCGAAGGTGCTGCCGAGCAGGCCGCCGTACGGTTCGGTGGTCTCGGCGAGCCCGCCGATCCACAGGTCGACGGCGTCGAGCCCGGAGTTGGTGGTGGTCCAGGTTCCGGTGGCGTTGAGGAAGTCCGCGCCGGCCGGGGTCTCGAGCAGGGCGGTGGCGGCGGCCCGCTTGGCGTCCACAGTGGTGGCGGTGAGGATCGACGGGTGTCTCCCGTACGCCGCAAGGAAGTTGATCATCGACTCCGGGTGCTTGAGGTGCTCGCCGAAGTCGATCCAGCTGACGTACGGCCGCAGCCGCCCGTCGTTGGTCGAGGTGTGCAGCGCCCGCCGCAGGTTGTTGAGCGTCGGGATGCCCTCGGACCGGCCCCGGGCGATGTTGATCGCGGCGAGGTCCATCGGGAGTCCGAGCAGGTTGTCGCGCAGCGTGCCGGTCATGAATTCGTCGAGGCCGTTGCCGGCCTGTTCGGTCATGCCGAGGACGATCTCGCCGGCCGCCTCCTCCGGGGAGAGGGTGCCGCCGTTGGTGAACGCGGGCGGGTTGAGGAACCCGTCGAGCAGGGACAGCCTGCCGGCGTTCGGCCGGTCGATGCTCTCGGTGAGCATCGAGTGCCCGAACCGGTAGACGGCGTGCGCGAACTCGGCGTAGACGGCGGGGTCGATCTCGGCCTGGGTGAACGCGGCCGGCTGGAACGGGTCGATGCCCGGCTGGATCCTGCGGGCGAACTCCTCGAAGACGAGGTGCTGGTATTCCATCTCGTTGATGAACTTGGCGGCCTGGAAGAGGCGCTCGCCGGTCCATTCCGGATCGCCGGCGGTGATCCTGGTGATGTCGGTGATCAGCCGGTTGTGCTCGGCGTGGAAGATCTGGTGCACCGCGGTGAGGCCGATGTTCTCGTTGGCCCGGCCGTCGCCGGCGATGTAGTGGGCGTCGAGCAGCCCGCTGTCGTAGGCGCCCTTGCCGGGGGTGGCGGCGTGGGCGATGTCGGTCAGGAACGGGGTGTCGAAACGCAGCACGCCGGTGGGCGCCGGGACCGGGTGCGCGGTGTCGCCTTCGACGAGGCCGGTCGCGGTGACGTACTGCGGCAGGCCGCGGGCCGGGCCGGGGACGAAGTTCCCGTACGCGTCGGCGAGCACCGTCGGCACGTCCAGTGCGTCCATGTCGGACAGTGCGAGGCCGAGCACGTCCCGGGCCTGCCGCTTGACGTCGGCCCAGGTGGGCAGTCCACCGACGGCGCCGGAGAGCAGGTTGCCGGTGGCGTGCGCGGTGGCGTCGTACTCGCGCAGGAACACCTGGTGAGCCGCGTGCGAGGTGTACGTCTGGGAGTTGTCGACGTACGGCGTGTCGGTGTTCTTCGACGGTGTCGCGGCCCGGGTCAGCATCATGAACCGCATGTTCGGCGGGATGTCGTGCGCCGCGATCAGCGGATCGTCGGCCCGTAACGGGATCACCACCACGTCGGCGCCCTTGACGGTCTGGTCGATGCCGTGGTCGAAGAACTGCCCGAAGAGCGTGAACCAGGAGTTGTACGGGGCGGACAGCCCGAAGTCGGTGGTGACGTCCGGGATGAAGAGGGTGGTCCCGTCGGTGCGGCCGCCGGAGACGGCGACGGCAGCCGGGTTGGCCACGCTCTGGTCAGCGATGATGTTGCTGATCTGGCGAGGCTGGGCGTCGACGACGTTCTTGCCCTGGTACGCCTCGCTCATCGCGGCCGGCGCGAGCCGCGGGAACTCCCGGTCGGCTGCCCCGTACCTCTCCTGCCCGGGTGTCAGGTGGTTGCAGACGCCGTCGACGGTGCGCAGCCCTTTCGCGACGAGCGGGCTGCCGAGCTGGTCGAGCAGCGCCCCGCAGGGCCCGGTCTCGCTGGTGGTCCCGGCGACGTGTGCCTCGGCGATCCGGATCTGCCGCAGGATGTATGCGAGGTCGGCTTCGGAGACCGTGAAGCCCTGGCCGATGGGCGCCGCCTGGGCGGGTACGGCCAGGACCGCGGTGGCGAGCAGAGCGCCGAGTGCGGCGGCGGACCAGACTCTACGCAAGGGAACCTCTTCCTATGCCCGATTTTTCCGGCGAATTCCGGCATATCGTCGAGCACCGTGGTGTGGTCTCCCTGTGGGCTTCCTGAAAGCGCTCAGTGCCCGTGCGGCATCTGCTCCTCCGGCATTCCCGGGCCGGTCTGATTGGCCGTGACGTGCACCCGCTCCGGCGGCGCGGAAGCCGCCCGGCCCATCGACTCGCGCACCGCCGCGATCTGCCGGTCGCTGAGCACCGCCCCGAGATAGCGGACCGTCACCCCGGCCGGCTGCACGTCGGTGGCGTAGCTGTTCAGCGCGTCGCTGAGCACACCCTCGGCGTCCTGCCGGTCCCGTACCGTCTCCGGGGTGATCCCGGCCGGCGGCACCACGCAGAACGTCACGTCGTGCACCTGCACCGGCTGGACCAGGTAGAACGCGACCGCAGACGGCCGGTGGTCCCGCATGAACGCCTCGGCGTCACGCACCGGGACGCCCTCGCCGAGCACGAACGTCATCTCCGGGACCAGGTACTCCAGCATCCGTTCGGAGAAGACCGCGAACGTGGCGTCGGCCAGCTCCCCGAGCTTCGCGCCGGCCGCCTGTTCCCGCAGCTCGCGGGCGATGGCGGCGCGGTCGGCCCCGGGCGCCGGGTGGATCGCGATCGCGGCCCGCCAGCGCACCATCGGGCCGTCGAAGCTGGTGGTCGCCATCCGGTCGCCCGCGTCGCCGACGACGACGCGGGCGACCGGTTCCGGCGCGGGCTCGGGACGGGCGAGCCAGGCCGTGCCTGCGGCGAGCACCAGGACGCCGGCCAGGATGCGGCGCATCAGGTGCCCAGCGGGTAGCTCGGGGCGTACGCGACCGGCTGCTCGCCGGAGGCGTCGTCGTAGGCCGGGTCCGCGCTGACCGGGTCGTTGGTGTGCAGGTCGCCGACCGCGAACTGGATCATCATGTCGCTGTCCTCGTGCACCAGGTTGTGGCAGTGCAGCATGTACCGGCCGCCGTCGTTGCCGTCACCGGTGACGAACTGCATGAGCACCGACGCGGTCTCGTTCTCGCCCAGGTAGAAGACGTCCTTCGGGCCGTTCTCCCAGGCGTACGGCTTGTTGCCCGGGGTGTTGTTGCGGGACATGAGCCGGCCGTCGATCAAATGGATGTGCACCGGGTGGAACCAGCCGCCCGACTCGTTGACCAGGTCCCAGATCTCCACGTCGTACGGCTTCGGATTGCCCAGCACCCGCGTGAAGCCACTGCGCTCCACGTCGTCCCAGGTCTCCCCGTTGACGGTCCACAGCCCGTGCTTGCGCTCGACCCGCACCCGGCGCCGGGCCGTGGCCATTCCCGGTTCGAGTCTCATCACGTCGATCGCGCCGCGGTTCGCCCACGGGACCGGCCCGGTGTCCAGCGTGGACGGGATCTCGTACGGATCCGCCGCCCCCGAGTCCGCGACCACCTCGAACTGCATCACCTTGTCGGTGTTCTTGAAGTCCTCGTTGTTCTTGTTGCTGGAGTTGCGCAGCTCGATCTTCTGGCCGGGCTTGTACTTCCGGAAGTCGATCAGCACCTCGTACCGTTCGGCCGGGCTGTGCCGGAACGAGTCGACAGCGGTCACCGTCGGCACCATCCCGCCGTCGGTGCCGACGATGTGGAACGGGTCGCCGGTGCTGAGCCGGAACCGGTAGGACCGGGAGATCGACGCCACCAGGATGCGGAACCGGTAGACCCGCGGCTTGACCCGCATCTTCGGCCACGGCACCCCGTTGACCAGGATCACGTCCCCCATGAAACCGGCGCTGTCGTCGTCGTCGAAGGCCACCGAGCCGTCCGCCCGGAACGCGATGTCGCTGATCACCAGCGGGACGTCGTACTGGCCCTGCGGCAGTTGCGCCGCCTCGTGCTCGTCGGTGAGGTGGTACATGCCGGCCAGCCCGGAGTACGCGTTCTGCGCGGTGGTCCGGTGGTTGTGGTCGTGGTACCAGAGCGTCCGGGCCGGCTGCCAGTTCGGGTACTTGTACGTCTTGCACTGCCCGGGATGGGTGTGGTCGTTGGCGTACCCGTCGTACTGCGGCAGCGACGCCGAGCCGTGCAGGTGGGTGACCGTGCTGAACGGCTTCCCGTTGAGCCGGTTCAGGGTCAGCGCGTTCTTGATCCGCACCTCGCTGCGGGTGCCCCGCGGCACCCGGATGGTCGGGCCCGGGAAGATCCCGTTGTACCCGGCGATCGTCGTGGTCAGCCCGGGCACGATGCTGGCCTGCCCGGCCTTCTGGGTGAGCCGGTACTTCTGGAACGGCCCGGCATCGTCGACGCCCTCGTCGTACGGCAGCAGCACCGGCGGCCGCCGGAACATGGTGGTGTACGGCGTCGGCGTGTTCTTCGACGCCAGATTGCTGGACGACGCCACCACCGCGCCGCCGGCGCCCGCGATGACCAGGCCACCACCGCCCAGGGCGAGCGCGCCCTTGAGCACGTCCCGCCGGCTCAGACTGCCCCGTGCCATCGAACCCTCCCCGCTTCGACATTGGTTCGGCCGTGGAAGCTAGGAGCAGGGCCTTTGGTAATCCTGTGGAAAGCCTCAACCGGCGGGCGTCCCGCGCCGAACCTGTCCCGGAGAGACCCACGAGGGAGGCCACATGCGCGTCAGCGTGCTCGGGCAGCTGACCGTCACCGGGGACGGCGACGTTCCGCTGCCGGCCGGCGAACTGCCCCGGCGGGCCCGGCAGGTGCTCGCCGTCCTGGCCGCCCGGCACGACCGGATCCAGTCCAAGGACGCGCTCGCCGACTCGGTGTGGGGCGACGACCTGCCCGGCAACCATGTGGCAGCGCTGGAGCACTACGTATCGGTGATCCGCCGGCGGCTGCAACCGGAGGGCTCCGCGGCGACCTGGTTCATCGTCACCCGCAGCGGCGGCTACCTCTTCGACACCGGGCGGGCCGGGCTGGACCTGGCCGACCTGCGCGCTCTGATCCGGCGGCTGGACGCGCTCACCCCGGGCGGCCCGGAGCGCCTGGCGGTGCACGCGGACATCCTCGCCCTGGCCCGGCAGTTGCCGTTCCCGGAGGACCCGTACGCCGAATGGGCCGAACCGGTGCGCACCGAAGTGCAGGTCGCCGCCGTGAACGCGCTGCTCAAGCATGCCGAGGCGGCCCTGCCCGGTGATCCGGCCCGGTCGCTGCGCCTGGCCCAGGAGGCGATCGACCTCAACCCGTTCCTGGAGTCGGCGCACCGGGCGGCGATGACCGCGGCGATCGCGATGGGCCGGCAGGACGACGCGCTGCGCATCTTCGAACGCTGCCGGCACGTCCTCGACGAGGAACTCGGGGTGGCGCCGTCGGCCGAACTGGTCCGGATGCAGCGCGAGGTGGTCGCGGTCCGGGCAGCGCCGGTCGATCCGCCGCCCGCGCCGCGCCCGGCGCCGAAACCCGCGCCGGTCCACGAACGGTTCCTGGGCCGGGTCACCGAACTGCGGGTGCTGCTGGAACCCGACCCGCTGCCGGTCGTGCACATCGTCGGCCCGTCCGGCTCGGGCAAGTCGGCGTTCCTGGCCGAACTGAGCCGGCACGCGCCCGGACGGGTCGGCATCGGGCACGGCTCGTCGTCGGTCGGGGTGCTGCGGCACGCCTGGCTGCGGGCCGCCCTCACCGATCTCGGCGCGCCCGCCGACGTGCTGGCCAGGCTGGACACGATCGGCCCCGACCAGCCGCTGCTGCGCTCCGACCTGGAGCTGATCGGCACCGCGCTGACCGGCCCGGAACCCGTCTTCCTGGCCGTCGACGACGCCGCCGACCTGGACGCGGCAAGCGTCGCCGAACTCTCCTGGCTCGGCCGGCACTGCCCGGACCTGCGGATCGTGCTCACCTACTGCTACCCGTCGGAGATCGCCGACCGGCCGCTGTCCGGGCTGGGCACCCCGGTCGTGCTCCGCCTCGAACCGCTCACCGCCACCGACCTGACCGGCATCGGCGACGACGACCTGGTGGAACGCACCGGCGGCATCCCCGCGCTGGTCGGCGCCGCGCTCCGGCCCACCGCGGTGACACACGCGGTGGCCATGCAGATCGCCCGGCAGCGCACCCGCTGGATGCCCGATCCGTCGTGGGAGATCCTGCGGCTGTGCGCGGTCCTCGGCCCCCTGAGCGTAGGCGACATATCCACTCTGACCGGTTATCCGCTGCCGGAGGTCCTCGCCTGCGTCGACCACCTCGTGCACGCGCACCTGCTCACCGAGGACGACGACGGCCGCGTACGGCATCGCAGCTCACTGACCGCCGCGGCGGTCTCCGGCCAGGTCTCCGCCGCCTCCGCCCGCTACCTGCGCCGCCGCCTCACCGCCGACGCGTGATGTCGGCTGTCTCGCGCCTCCGGAGACAGCCGTGACAACCAGCCAGAAAGATCAACACCATGCGGGGTACGGTCGTCGCGCCCCGCCGGCCCGAAAGAGGCGTCGTCGCGCGGCCGCTCATCACCCCGACAGCCCACGAGTCCCGAACAACCCGTGTGTTTGGTTCGGCCGTCATACGCACCCCAACCCAACACACCCGAAAGCCACCCGCTGCGTGTCGGGTTCGGCGGCAGTGCTGTCCGGCTGGTCGTCAGTGCTGTCTCGCGCACCGACACAGCACTGACGACCAGCGGGCGAACCCCGGCTGGCGCTCATGGCTGTCTCCGGGCGCGCGAGTCAGCCATGAGGACCAGCCGCACACAGGTCAGTTGGTGACGGTCACCGGGATGGCGAGCATCTGGGCGCCCGTGGACGTGACCAGGCTGATCGTGCGGACGGCGCCGGGGGTCGGGCCGGTGACGCGGATGCTGAACGCGCCCGTCCCGTCGACGGTTACCGGGGTGTTGATGACCCGGCCGGTGAGGGTCGAGCCCAGCACCGCGGTGACCCGCTGCCCGGCGAGCAGATCGCTGGCGCCGGAGATGCGCCACTCGTTGTTGCCGGTGCGGTACCGGACGGCCGGCCCGGTGAGCGCCTCCGCCTGCGGCCGGACCGTCACCTGGTCGGTGTGCGAGCCGGCCTGGTTGGTGGCGGTCAGCTCCAGGACCACCGGGTTGTTGCCGTACGTGTAGGCGGCGTTCGGCCCGGGCATCGCCGGCAGGGTCAGCGCCGGGAAGGTGAAGCTCGGTCTCGCCGCGGTGGTGCTGCTCAGGGAGACGGCGGGGCCGGACACCTGACGCCACGAGTACGTGTCGGCGCCGGTCGAGGCGGTCCCGTCCAGGGTGACCGCACGGCCGCGGATCACGGTCTGGTCCGGGCCGGCGTTCGCGGTGGCGGGGGCGGCCCCGGCGACCGGCACGGTGACCGTGACCGGCACGCCCGCGCCGCTCGGGCCGGCCACCAGCAGCTGGAACGTGTAGTCGCCGGCGGCCGGTGGGACGAACGTGGCGACCGCTGTGGACGCGCCGCCCAGGGCCACCGCCGGGCCACCGGTCTGGGTCCAGGTGTAGGAGTCGATCGCGCCGGTCGAGCCGGAACCCTCCAGCCGGACCGTCTGCCCGGCCACGGCGCCGGCCGTCGCGGTCGCCGACGCCACCGGCAGGTCCGGCAGGAACGCCGCGCCGGCGCCGGTCAGCGGGACGGTCGCCGAGCCACCGCCGGACGAGGTGACGGTGATCGTCGCGGGCGGGGCGGTGACTCCGGTGAACGGGCCGTCGATCGGCCCGAAACCGGTGACCGCGAGCCGCGGCGGGGTCGCGTCGGCGTCGCTGGACACGGCGGCGACGGTCAGGGTGCGGGCGTCGGCGTCGTAGCGGGCGTCGGTGACCCGTACGACGTCGGCCAGCTTGCGGGTCTTCCGCGCGACCGGCCGGTCCCCGGCGTTCACCACCTCGATGGTCGCGCCGCCGGCGGGCATCGGGCGGGTCACCGGGAACCTGCCGTAGTACCGGCCGCCGTCGCCGCGCAGCCGGGTGGCCCGGAATCCGAGCGCCTCGCTGCCGGTCACCTCGATCGACTGGCCGGGCTCGCTGTCGGCGAACACCTCGACGACGCCGGTGCCGTCCGCGCCGACGGTGTACGTGGCCTGGTGGATGTCGACGCCGGCGTTGGTGGCGTACCGGCCCTGCACACTGAACAGCTCGGTGTATCCGACCTGCCCGAGCACCGTGCCGCCCGGGTCGAGCCGCTCGATCCGGACGAAGTTGGTGCCGTACGGGCTGCCGACCACCTGGTGATCGACGCCCGGGTCACCGACGTAACCGGCGGGCGCGGCCGGGCCGACTGCCGGGTCCCACTTGAGGAACGGGCCGACCCGGCTGCTCAGCGCCTGCCCGAACGCGCCGGCCGTGGTGCCGATGTCCTCGGTCATCCGCACGCCCCGGTCGTCGGCGGTGAGGTCGTCCACGCCGTACGGGTGGGTGATCCGGTACCGCTCGCCGGCGGGCGCGTCGAACCGGATCCGGATCCGGCCGAACACCATCTGGTCGCCCTCGCGGACCTCCTCGGCGGCCCAGGCACCCTCCAGGTCCATGCCGATGGTGGCGGCGGCGCCGGTGCTCAGGGTCAGTTCGGCGCCGGCGAGCTGGTAGAAGAACTCGCCCGGGAAGTTGCCGGGGTACGAGATCGGCTCGTCCGGGTTCGGCACCTCGTCGGGCAGTGTGGAGCAGAGCGGGTCGTCGAGTGTCGTGCAGGCTTCCAGGCGCAGCCCGTTGCTGTCCCGGTACCACGCGGGGAAGCCGTGTTCGGCGAGCGGGCCGGCCTGGGTGAGGCTGCCTTTACGTTCGCCCGTGGTCACCACCACGGCGGCGGCGGTGCCGGCTATCGGCGCGATCACCGCCACGGTCACCCCCGCGGTGACCGCGAGACGCCCCAGTCTTCTCTTCATCGCCACTCCACGGTTCTCCGGCGAACCCCCGGCCGGCCGGGGGTTTCAGTCGGGGCACCCTGCCGGGGCGACCGTTGGTCCGCCTGAATCGACCTGGAACCAGGCTTAGTTTTCGCTGAGAAGGAGGTGTGAACTCGCGGGCGAAAGCCGCCGGAGGCGGGGTTCACGGCTGATGCGGTTGTGGGATAGGTGGCACGTACCTCCGCCGGGGTTGCCGAAGGCCCGCCCACCGCAAGCGATGAACGGGCCTCTCGTCAGGCGCGGGGCTCTACTTGAGCGCGCCCTCCATGATGCCGCGGACCAGCTGGCGCCCACCGAGGAGCAGCAGCAGGAGCAGCGGGACCGTGGCGACGAACGCGCCGGCCAGCACCCGGCGGAAGATCACGAAGTTGCCGCTGGCCAGGTCGGACAGGGCGACCATCGAGGTCGGGAACTCGGTGCCGCCGAGGGTGATCAGCGGCCACTGGAACTCGTTCCAGGTCGCCACGAAGGTGAGCAGGCCGAGGACCGCCAGGGCGGGGCGGACGGCGGGCAGGATGATGCTCCAGTACACGCGCATCGTCGAGGCGCCGTCGATCCGGGACGCCTCGACCAGCTCGCCGGGGACCGCGTGGTCGATGAACTGGCGCATGTAGAAGACACCGAACGCGGTGACCAGGCCGGGCGCGATGACCGCGAGCAGCGTCCCGTTCCAGCCGATCTTGCCCATCACGATGTACAGCGCCACCACGCCGAGCTGGTTGGGCACGGTCAGCGTCAGGATGACGATGAACATCAGGACGTTGTTGCCCTTGAACCGCAGCTTGGCGAAGGCGAACCCGGCCAGCGAGCAGAAGAACAGCGTCGAAGCGGTGACCACGATCGCCACGATGAGGCTGTTGATCAGCGAGGCGGCGAAGTACACGTTCTGAAGCGTGAACACCTCACGCAGGTTGACCATGAACTGGTCGCCGGGGATCAGCACCGGCGGGTAGGTCGCCAGAGCCGTGTCGTCGCTGGTCGCGATGACGAACATCCAGTACAGCGGGAAGGCCGAGACGAACAGCACCACGGCCAGGCCGAGGTAGGTCTTCCAGGAGCCACGGGTGTCCTGCGGCGCGCGGGACGTCAGGGTGCTCACCGGCCACCTCCGAAACGCTTGGTGAGCAGGGCGTTGAACGCTGCCACGACGAGGATGATGAGGAACAGCGCCCAGGACATCGCGGCCGCGTAGGCCAGGTTGCCGTTACGCCAGCCGACCTGATAGATGAGCTGCGCGATGGTCTGCCACTGCCCGTCCGAGCCACCGCTGGCCAGCGCCGGGTTCTCGTCGAAGAGCATCGGCTCGTTGAACAGCTGGAGACCACCGATGGTGGAGAGCACCACGGTGAAGAGGACCACCGGCTGGATCATCGGCACGGTGATCTGCCACAGCTGCCGCTGCGGGCCGGCGCCGTCGACCGCCGCGGCCTCGTAGACGTCCTTCGGGATGGCCTGCATCGCCGACAGGTAGAGCAGCGCGTTGTAGCCGATCCACTTCCAGTTCACCATCGTCGCGATGGCGATCCAGGAGCTCCACTTCTCGGCCCGCCAGTTCAGCGGCTCCTCGACCCCGAACCCGACCAGCGAGAGGAACCAGTTCGCCATACCGCTGTCGCGCTGGAAGAACATCGCGAAGAGCAGCGTGGAGGCGGCGACCGGGGTGACGTACGGCAGGAGGACGGCGACCCGCCAGAACGTGTTGCCCCGCAGCTTGTGGTTGAGCAGGTTGGCGATGATCAGCGCCAGCACGAGCTGCGGAACGGTGGAGAGGATGAAGATGCCGAACGTGTTCCCCAGCGCGTTCCAGAAGTCACTGTCGGAGAACAGCTTGGTGTAGTTCTCGAAGCCGGCCCAGCCCGTCTTGTCGGGCTCGTCCAGCCGCCAGTAGCGCAGCGACACCACGGCGTTGTAGATGAGCGGGAACAGCCCGAAGATCGCGAAGATGACGAAGAACGGCGCGATCAACAGGTACGGGACCGTCTTGGTGTCGAAGCGGTGCCACCACAACTTCGACTTACTGATCGACGCGGACCGCTGCTCCGGCGCGGGCGGCGCCGGGCGGATCTGAGTCAGGGACACGGGGAACTCCTCAGCCGAAGGCGGGGCGACTCACGTCGCCCCGCCTGCAAGACGAATCAGGACGACGCGGCCTTCTGGCCCGCCTCGACGGCCTTCGGCCAGGCCTCGCCCGGCTTGACCTTGCCCTCCTGCACCTGGGTGATGATCTTCTCGACCTCTTCACGGGTCTTGCCGTTCTTCGCGCCGAGGTACTGCGGCTTGAGGCTCTCGGCGGTCTTGGCGAAGATCTGCCCGGTCGGGGCCTCGCTCATGAACGGGTGCTTGAAGTCCAGCACCGCCTGGTCCTTGTAGAGGGCCGGCTGCGACGGCAGGTTGCCGACCGTCTTGAAGACCTCGATCTGCTGCTCCGGCGCGGTCGCGAACTCGATGAACTTGGCAGCGGCCTCGGCGTTCTTGCTCTGCTTCGGGATGCTCCACCACGAGCCGCCCCAGTTGCCGCCGCCACCGGGGATCGCGGCGATGTCCCACTTGCCCTTCTGAGCCGGAGCGGTCTTCTGGATGTGACCCAGCATCCACGCGGGGCAGGCGAGCACGGCGAACTTGTCAGCCGTGAAGCCCTGGTTCCAGTTCGGCTGGAAGCTGAGCAGGTTGGCGGAGATGCCCGCCTCGAGAGCCTTCATGCTGACGTCGAAGGCGACCTTCGGGCCACCCTCCATCTGCAGCTGGTCCTGCTCGTCGTAGAAGCCGACCGGCTGCTGGCCGAGCACCGGGTTGAACAGGTTGGTGCCGGAGTCGATGAACTTCTTGCCGGAGGCCTTGGTGTACTTCTGGCCGGTCGCGATGAACTGGTCCCACGTCGGCCACAGGGCCGAGACCTGGTCGCGCTCGGTCGGCAGGCCGGCCGCCTTGAAGAGGTCGGTGCGGTAGCACATGGCCAGGCCGCCGACGTCGGTGCCCATCCCGATCTGCTTGCCGTCCTTGGTCATCGAGTTCTTCCACTTCCACGGCAGGTAGCGGGACTCGGCGCTGCCCAGGTTGTGGTCGAGCAGGTTGACGAACTGGTCGCCCTGCGCCTTGAACTTGACCATGAAGCCTTCGTCGATCGCCACGACGTCCGGCGCGCCGCTGCCCGCGACCAGCTTCTTCTGCAGGTCCTCGTGGTGCGCGTTGTACTCGGCCGAGTTGATCGAGATCTTGATGTTCGGGTTGGCCTTCTCGAAGCGCTCCTTGAGCATCTTCTCGCCCATGTCACCGAAGATGTTGACCTTCAAGGTGATCTGGCCTTCGCCGCCGCCCGAGTTGCTGTCGTTGCCCGCCAGCTTCTCGCCGCTACATCCGGTTATCGCAAGGGCCGCGGCGAGGCCGGCGGCGGTCACGCCGAGGGCGCGGCGTCCAAAGGTCTGCATGTCATTTCCTCCGCAAGGAGATCCACATCACTGAACCGGGTAAGTTCTGGGAACGGTAAGCCCACCTTTCACGGCTGTCAATAGTTGGTTACGGGAACGCTCCCAGTGCGGGTTAAGCCGGATGAATCGGACTCGTAGACATCGATGGTTTACATCGGGTGCTCAGTCCCGTAACACTTAACCGTTCAAGTCGGGCGTTCAGTGCCTCAGGCGGTCCTCCTGCCTCGCCCAGCGACCGATAAGCTCACCAGCAGTGGGGACAGAGGAGATCGAGTGAAGCGGCCCACGATCGCCGACATCGCACGGCGAGCCGGCGTGTCCAAGGGCGCGGTGTCCTATGCCCTCAACGGGCAGCCGGGTGTCTCCGAGGCGACCCGCAAACGGATCCTCTCCATCGCCCAGGAGATCGGGTTCAACGCCAACAGCGCCGCCCGCGCGCTCTCCGGCGCCCGGGCCCGCGCCGTCGGCCTCACCCTGTCCCGGCCCGCCCGGATCCTCGGCATCGAGCCCTGGTTCATGGGCCTGATCAGCGGTTTCGAGGCCGAGCTCGGCGAGCGGTCGTACGCGCTGACACTCCAGGTGGTGACCTCCCCGGAAGCCGAGGTCGAGGTCTACCGGCGCTGGTGGGGCGAGCGCCGGATCGACGGCGTGATCGTCACCGACACCCGCGAGGACGACATCCGCATCCCGGTCCTCGAGGAGATCCAGCTCCCCGCGATCGTGATCGGCGGGCCCGGCGACACCGGATCCATCCCGCAGATCTGGTCCGACGACGCCGGCGCGATGACCGAAGCCGTGCGCTACCTGGTCGCCCTCGGCCACCACAAGATCGCCCGGGTCAGCGGTGTGCCCGGCCTGCTCCACTCGCAGAACCGGACGAAGGCCTTCGAGGCGGTCTGCGCCTCCCTCGGGCTGGACGACGCGGTCACCATCCCCGCCGACTACACCGGCGAGGAGGGCAGCCGGGCCACCCGGCGGCTGCTCATCGGCGGCGACCGGCCCACCGCGATCATCTACGACAACGACGTGATGGCCGTCGCCGGCCTGGCCGTGGCCCAGGAGATGGGGCTCTCCGTCCCCGGCGATCTGTCCATCGTGGCCTGGGACGACTCACCACTGTGCAGCCTCGTGCACCCGCCGCTCACCGCGCTCAGCCGGGACATCGCGGCCTACGGCGCCCAGGCCGCGCGGGAGCTGCTCAACGCCATCGACGGCAACAAGGTCGGCAACGCCGAGGCGGGCCGGGTGCACCTGACGCCCCGCGGGAGCACCGCGCCGCCCCGTTAACTTCGATGGCTTTCGAGGTACGCCTCGACGCGCTCCGCCGGGCCCGGATGTCCCAGCGCGAACCCCTGGCCGAACCGGCAGCCCGCCCTGCCCGCCGCCTCGATCTGCTCCGCCGTCTCCAGGCCCTTGGCCACCACGTCCAGGCCGAGCCGGCGACCGAGACTGACCACCACCTCGATCACCGACGGACTCGTCATCACCGCCGGGCTCAGCTTCAGCATGTCCACCGGCAGCCGGCGCAGATGCGACAGCGACGTCTGCCCGGCGCCGAAGTCGTCCAGCGCCGCCCGTACCCCCAGCTTCCGCAACCCCGCCAGCGCCGCCACGATCGCCGGCACGTCCTCAGCGATCCACGTCTCCGCCACCTCGACGACCAGCCGCTCCGGGGCCAGACCGTACCGGCGCAGGATCTCCGGCACCTTCTCCGGGAACCGGGCGGTGAGCAGCTCCCGCGGGCCCACGTTCACCGACAGCCAGAAGTCGTCGTCGAGCGTCCAGGACGCCAGGTGACGGCAGGCCCGGTCCAGCACCCACTCGTCGATCTCGGCGGTGATCCCCAGCGCGCCGGCGATCTGCAGCACCTCGGCCGGCGGGATCGTGCCCAGCTCCGGATGCCGCCAGCGCAGCAGCGCCTCCACCCCGGCCGGGCGGCCGTCCGGCAGCCGCGACACCGGCTGGAACGCCAGGTCCAGCTCACCGCGCTCGGCCGCGCCGAGAAGCTGCTGCTCCAGCTCCATCCGGCGATGCAACTGGATCTCCACGTCCGGGTCGTACCACTCGACCCGGTCCCGGCCCAGCTGCCGGGCCCGCTGCCGGGCCAGATCGGCGTGCCGCAGCACCTCGTCGGAATCGGCGCCACCGGCCAGCTCGGCCAGACCCACGCTGGTGTGCACCTCGACGATCAAACCGGGCAGCGGGCACGGCTCCCCCAGGGCCGTGACGATCCGGCTGGCCAGGGCGTATGCCGGAACCGCCGACTCGGCGCTCAGCACCGCGAACTCGTCACCGCCCAGCCGGGCCGCCACGTCGTCGCCGCCGACCAGCCCGCGCAGCCGCCGCGCCACCTCCACCAGCACCGCGTCGCCCACCTCCCGGCCGTGCCGGTCGTTGATCTCGGACAGCCCGTCCAGGTCGATCACCAGCAGGGTGCCGTGCTGACCCGGCCGCCGCCGCAGGTCCAGCAGGTCCCGCATCAGCGCCCGCCGGTTCGCCAGCCCGGTCAGCTGGTCCAGGTAGGAGAGCTGGTCCAGGGTGCGTTCCAGATGCCGCCGGTCCCCGACGTCCCGTACGTGCACCACCAGCGCCGCCACCTCCGGCACCGAACGCTGGTCGGAGATCGTCGACTCGGTCTCACGCCACAGCTCGGCGCCGTCCCGCAACCGGGCGCTGAGCAGCACCGGCGGCCCGCCCGACGGCTCACCCGCCAGCACCGCCCGGATCACCGCCTCCGCGTCGGTCACGTCGTCGGGATGGATCAGCGCACCGAATTCCCGGCCCAGCACCTGCTCGTCACGCAACCCGAAGAGCCGGGCCGCGGCCGGTGACTGCCAGCGCACCACCAGGCGCTCGTCCAGCACCAGGGTCAGGTCGGTGGCGCCGGCGACCAGGGAACGGAAGTGGGCCTCGGCGGTGCGCAGGCGGCCCGCGTACCGGCGGATGTCCCGGACCACCAACAGCTCCCGGACGACGAGCACACTCACCATCACAAGACCGAAAATGATCGCTTCGGTGCCGAACTCGTCGACGGTCAGCAGATGCCAGATCGCGGCGATCACCCCGACCGCGGCCGGGACCGCCAGCAACGGATAACTCGCCAGGTACTGGTCCGGGTGCCGCGGCTCCAGCGGCGGAGGCGGCAGATCCCGGCGCGAGCCGCCGACGGCCGTGGCCGCCAGGCCCGCCAGCACCCCCAGGGCGGCCGGCAGCATGTCCGCCCGCAACGCCAGCATCGTCAGGGACAGCATGGTCAGGACCGATCCGGCGCCACACCAGAGTGCGGGGTACGGCCGGGGCCGCGCCCGCAACACCATCACCGTCACGATCGCGATCCCGCCCGCGGCGATCAGCAACGCCGGCACCGCCGCCGGGCGGGCCGCCACCGCCGGGATCAGATAGATCGCGAAGCCGACGCTCACCCCGAGACCGACCCCGTCGTACGCCCGCCGCAGCCGCGCCGTCCAGTCACGGGCCGCACCCGGCAGCAACGACGTGCCGATCACGAAACAGATCGTGGCCACCGCCAGCCCCGCCGTCAGACCGGGCACCGGATCCGCCGGGAACAGCCACGGCACCAGGCCGGTCGCTCCCGTCGCCAGCGCGCCCAGGCCCACGAACCCGGCGCCCCTGCAGGCGGCGAACGTGCGCTCGGCGTGGTGGATGGCGAGGGCCGCACGGATCAGCAGCACGCCGGCGGCGAGGCCGGCCAGGCCGACCGCCCACGCCAGCGCCACCGGAGCGGGCAGCGCGGCGGTCATCGACGAGTCCTCCGGTTCCGGGGTCTCAGGCTCTGGGCACTCCGTCTTCGCCGGGTCAACGATGCTCCCCGTATCGGGTTACGGCACGGCGTGTCGCCATACACGATCTGTCACGCAGCGATGACGGTCAACTCATCCTGCTCATCGGGTGGCGGTCATCCCGCGTCGTCTTCACCATTCGCCCACTCCCCCTCCCTCCAGGCCGGTCGTGAGCCGTCGGCCCGGTGTCCTACGGCGCTCGGATGCCGGGCGTGAGCGACGGCCGACGCGGTCAGCCGTACGCCAGAACGGTCACCCGCGCCGCGTAACGGGGTTACACAACGGCTCACCCCGCCAGCCGTACCCCAAGGCGGTCACCCGCGCGGCATGACAGGGCTGCACGACGGCTCGCGCGCGCCAGCCGTACCCCAAGACGTTCATCTGCGCGGCATAGCAGGCCTGCACGACGGCTCACGCGCGCCGGCCGTACGCCGAAGCGGTCATTCGCACCGCATAGCAGGGCTGCACGACGGCTCGCGTGCGCCGGCCGTACGTCAAGACGGTCATTTGCGCGGCATGAGAGGGGTGCGCGACGGCTGGTGGGTTCGGTGTCGGGTGCGGCCGGGTGGGAGCGGCGCCTGCGCGGGGCCGCTCCCACCGGCTACGTCGCGCGCGGCGGACGGAATCGGCTCGGCGTACCGCGACGGTGACTTGCTATGCCGGGGAGCGGTTTGCCCGGGTGGGAAGGTGGTTCGGTCAGGTGGGAGGATGGGGTGGTGAGCAGTCGTCCCGTCATTCGCGTCCGTAAGTCCGGCGCTGTCCTGGTCGCCGCGTTGATCGCGTTCGTCGGCACGGTTCCGCTCGCCGGGTCCTCGTGGGCGCTGAGCCCGCTGTTGCTGATCCCGGTCGCCGTCCTGGTGTGGACGTGGCGGGCCGGCACCGACGTCTATCCCGACGAGTTGCGGGTGCGGGCCCTGTTCGGTGGGACCCGGGTGCCGTGGGACCGGATCACCGAGCTGGCCCCCGATGCCCGCGGCCGGGTCTCTGCGCTGCTCGACAACGGCAACATGATCCGGCTGACCGGGGTGAACCGGGACAATCTGCCCCTGGTGCTGCGGGCGAGCGGCCACCCGATCGGATCCGGCTCTGCTTCCGGCGTGGAAACGACTCCCCCGGTCGAGCAGCCGGATGTCGCGGCGTCGGATATCTCTGCCGATGAGCCGGTCGCCGCCGACATCCGGTCGGTTACGGGCGGGCCGATCGCCACGAACACGCCGTCGGACGCGAGCGAGCCTGTCGCCGTCGGCGCCACGTCGGCCGTCGGTGGACCAATCGCTACGGACACCCCGTCGGACGCGAGCGAGCCGGCCGCCGTCGGCGCCACGTCGGCCGTCGGTGACGCGACCGCCACGGATGCCCTGCCGGACGAGGAGGGACCCCACGCCGCCGGTGACCGGCCGGATGCGGGCCGGGCGCGCCGTTCAGCCTGAGGTCTCCGCTGGTGAGGGCCTCGCGAGGGCGGCGGAGGCGGGCGCCCCGGCCGGCCCGGGGTGTGCCGATGTTCCGGATGCAACCTTGCCCACCGGCTGCTGAGGCGTTCTTGTCAGACCACGCGGCTACCCTGGTCGGCATGATTGAAGGGGGTGGGTCGGCCGTGCGATTGCGCCGGAGCCGTGCCGTGGCCGCGTGTTCCGTGGCGGTGCTTGCGCTGACCGCGGGGTGCAGCTTCGGGCCACCCGGCCCGGACCAGGCCGGATCCCCGCCCAACCTGCCCCGTCCGTCGATCGCGCCCACCGCCGGCGGTGACGAGAGCGAGCGTCAGGCCGCCGTCACCGTGCTGGCGGGCAAGCTCGAGGTCCCGTGGGGCGTCGCCTTCCTGCCGGACGGCGGGGCGGTGGTCACCGAGCGCGACACCGCCCGCATCCTGAAGGTCGGCCCCGAGTCGACGTCCTCCGGGCTCAAGGTGACCGAGCTGAAGCGGCTCAACGAGGTGCGTGCCTCCGGTGACGGCGGCCTGCTGGGCATCGCCGTCTCGCCCGGTTACAAGACCGACCGCACGCTCTATGTCTACTACTCGACCGAGCAGGACAACCGGATCGGCAAGCTGGCCGGTGACGCCGCTCTGCAGCCCATTCTGACCGGCATCCCGCGGTCCGCCGAGCACAACGGCGGGGCGCTGGCGTTCGGGCCGGACGGTTTCCTTTACGCCGGCACCGGTGACGGCACTCCCGCCGGCGCGCAGGCGCAGAACGCGAAGAGTCTGGGCGGCAAGATCCTGCGGATCACCACGGCCGGCAAGCCGGCGCCGGGCAACCCGGTCGCGACGTCGCCGGTCTGGTCCTCCGGGCATCGCAACGTGCAGGGCATCACGTGGGACACGAGCAAGCGGATGTTCGCGACCGACCGCGGGCAGCCCCGCAACGCCGAGCTGAACGTGATTCAGAAGGGCAAGAACTACGGCTGGCCCAAGGTGGACGGCAACGGCGCCGATCCGAAGCTGACCGATCCGCTGGTGACCTGGCCGGCGGACGCCTCGTCGTGCGCCGGGGTCGGCGCTCTGGAGACGCTGGTCGCCACCGCGTGCGTGACCGGCAAGCGGCTCAAGCTGCTCAACGTCACCGGCAACGGCACGGTTCTCGGCAGCCCGCAGGAGTTGTTGACCGACGAGTTCGGCCGGTTGCGTGGCCTGGCCGCGGCGCCGGACGGCTCGTTCTGGGTGACCACCTCCAACCGGGAGGACGCGGGCACGCCCGCCCCCGAGGACGACCGCATCATCCGGCTGGTCTTCTCCGACGGCGGCGCCGGCCGGAGTTGACGGCGATGACTGTTTCGGCCGGACCGGGATCGGGCAGGTGAGGCCCCGATGAAGCGAGATCGCCCCTGGTGGCTGCGCACGATGGGTTCCGTCGCCGAGGTGGCCGGCCGGGTGTTCCGGCACCGGTGGACCCGCCGGATCCGGGTGGCCTCCGCGGTCGCGCTGGCCGGTGTCGCCGGCGCGGTGGTCGCGGTGATGTTGTTCGCCCGCGCCGACCTGAACGTCGGCCCGTTCAGCGCCGAGATGTCGGTGGTCCCGTCGGTGGAGGGCGGCACCGAGATCGACATCCCGCCGCTGGGTTCGCTGCACCTGGACAGTCATCGGGGCCCGGTCCATCTGCGGGTCGCGCTCGGCTCGCTGGATCAGAGCCGCACCGAGGCCTTGATCGACAACCCCTCCTCGATCAGTACGGCAGGCGACCGGGCCATCGACGAGGTGGTCTCCGGGGTGTCCCGGCTCGCGTTGCGCACCCTGGGCCTGGCCGTTCTCGGCGGGCTGATCCTCGGCGCGCTGGTCTTCCGGGACATGCGCCGGACGGCGGCGGCCGGAATGACCGCGCTGCTGGTGACCGGCGGTGGTTTCGGCCTGGCCGCGGCCACCTGGCGGCCCGACTCGATCAGTGAGCCGCGCTATGAGGGCCTGCTGGTCAACGCGCCGGCGGTGGTCGGTGACGCGCGGCGGATCGCCGACAATTACGGGCGTTACTCGGAGCAGTTGCAGGCCATCCTCGGCAACGTGAGCCGGGTCTATTCTACGATCTCGGCGCTGCCGGTCTACGAGCCGGCCGGCAACACGACCCGGCTGCTGCACGTCTCCGACCTGCATCTGAACCCGTCGTCGTGGGGCCTGATCCGGACCGTGGTGGAGACCTTCGACATCGACGCGGTGATCGACACCGGGGACATCGTCGACTGGGGCAGCAGCGCCGAGACGTCGTACCTGGCGTCCATCCCGTCGATCCAGGTGCCCTACATCTATGTGCGGGGCAACCACGACTCGCCCGCCATCCAGGCCGCGGTGGAAGCGCAGAGCAACGCGATCGTGCTGGACGACGGCCTGACCGAGATCGACGGCCTGACCATCGCGGGGATCGGCGACCCGCAGTTCACCCCGGACAAGAGCGAGGGCAACGTGGCGACGGGCGACGACGCCGGCCCGGAGCTGCTGACCGCTTCCGGCGAGCGGCTGGCCTCGACGATCCGGAACTCGGGCAAGAAGGTGGACATCGCGCTGGTGCACGACCCGGCGATGGCGCAGCCGCTCTCCGGGGTGGTGCCACTGGTGCTCTCCGGCCACCAGCATGCCCGCTCGGTGACGGTGCTGCCGGCGCCGGCACCGGTCACCCCCGACCCGTCGGCGTCGGCGACTCCGGCGCCCGCCCCGTCGGCGACCGCGACCACGCCGATCACGACCCGGATCATGGTGGAGGGTTCCACCGGCGGCGCCGGGCTGCGTGGCCTGGAGGACGAGGAGCCGACCCCGTTGAGCCTGTCGGTGCTGTATTTCGACGAGAAGAACGACTTGAAGGCGTACGACGACATCCGGCTCGGTGGCACCGGCGAGTCGAACGTGGAGATGCAGCGCAACGTGATCGGCCTGGAGCCGGACGCCACCCCGACCCCGAGCGTGCAGCCCTCCCAATGACGGGCGGTCTCAGGGCAGTTTTCGCAGCTCCAGCGTGAGGGTGCCGGTGTCCAGGCCGTCCGGGTCGATCTCGGCGGTGTAGGTGCCGGCCGACGAGCTGAAACCCAGCGTCACTGTGGCGGTCCCGCGGTCGAGGATGCCGTCGACGACGTCCAGGCCGCTCGGTGCCCGTACCCGCAACCGGGTTTGATCCGTCGTGGTGAGGGTGCCGCGGCGGGCGACGAGGTGGAACTGCTCGCCCTCGGCGGCCCGGAAGGTGACGTAGGCGCGTTCGCCGGGCCGGCCGATCGTGATCGGAACGGGCTTGCCGGGGGTGAGCGCGGCGCCGACCGTGCCGACGAGCTGGACCGTCAGGGTGCCGGTGTGGAGCGTGTCCGGGTTGATCTCGACGGTGTGGCGGCCGGTCGTCGTGACGTCGAAGTCGAGGGTGCGGTGGTCGCTGTCGTAGCCCACCGCGCCTGCCGTGGCCACGTCGC
The DNA here is from genome assembly GCF_055562375.1 of Actinoplanes sp. NPDC019969. Classification (NCBI taxonomy): domain Bacteria; kingdom Bacillati; phylum Actinomycetota; class Actinomycetes; order Micromonosporales; family Micromonosporaceae; genus Actinoplanes; species Actinoplanes sp. NPDC019969. The sequence goes on from NZ_JBVHFK010000001.1 coordinate 142,405, forward strand.
CGGCGGGGCCGCGTACCTCGAGGTGGGTGTATTCGTCCTTGGGCAGGGTGCCGCGCCGCGCGACCAGGGTGAGCCGCCTGCCGGCGGTCGCGGGGAAGGTCAGGAAGGCCCGTTCGCCCGGGCGCCCGATGGTGATCCGGTGGGACTGTCCGCCGACGGTCAGGTCGCCGGTGGTGGCCCCGGCCAGATGGAGCATCAGGGTGCCGCGGTCCTCGGCGCGGGGCGTGACCCGGACGGTGTAGCCGCCGGTTCTCGGGGCGGTGAAGTCGACGCTCACGTCGGACCAGGTGGTAATCAGGGTTCCCTCGGCGACTGCGGTGCCGTCGCGCTGGATCACCAGGTCGGTGTTGTCGGTGGCGGTCAGGGTGCGGCGTTCGGCCAGCACGGTGAGCCGCTGCCCGGCGGTGGCGTCGAAGCGTACGACCCCGGGGCCGCGGGTGAGATCGAGCAGCACGCCCGGCCCGCCGGTGGTGAGCGGGTTCCCGGGCGGGGGCGCGGCCAGGGTCGCAGCGGCGAGGACGGTCACCGCGAAGGTAGCTGCCATTGCGGCAGAATATGACAAATCAACCAGGGCGCTCGGGAGATCAGGCGGCTTGCCGGGAAAGCGGGGCGACGAGACGGTGCAAGATCAACTATGGTCGCGGGATCACATCGACTCACGAGGATGGTTCATGAGCGACCGAGGGCTGGTGCCCGCACGTCCACCGCGCGCCTGGGAACTGGGCACACTCGCACTACTGCTGGCCGCTGGTGGGACCGGCGCCCTGAGCACCCTGCTCTTCGCCGCCCAGATGGTGATCGCCTACCAGCTGATCACCGATGAGGCGGTGCTGGCCGGACCGGTGAGCTGGTACGTCGACTACGAGCTGCCCATCGCCGCCCTGAACCTGCTGTTCCTCCTCGGCTGCCTGATCGGTCTCGCGATCTGGCGCAGGCGCACCCGCGCGGTGACCGAGGGCTTCACCCCCGATCCGGCGAGCCTGGCCCAGCACTGGACGCTGACGGTGTGGAACGTGGCGTTCGCCGTCTCGTACCTGATCCGCTTCGTCCTGTCGCCCCGCACCGTCGACAGCATCGAGACGCTCCGGCGGGTCGTGGAGGTCAGCGCGATTCAGAACGCGATCCGCGTCGCCGGGATCGCGGTGCTCATCGCCGGCATCCTGATCATCAGAGGCCGGGTGCGGCAGGCGTACGCCGCGTCGGGTGTGTGGGAGTTGGGCCGGAGCAGCCGTTCGAGCGGCGGGTTATTCCAGCCGGTGGCGCCGGCCACGGTGCCGCTCCTGCCTGGTCCGCCCACCCGCGAGACGCCCGCTCGCACGGCCGGCGAGACACCCGCCCGCACGGCCGGCGAGACACCCGCTCGCACGGACGACGAGACACCCGCCGCCACGGACAGGGTGACGGAAGAGCAGAAGTGACGGCGAGCGCCCGGCCGGCCGGGGACGGCGGGACCGGGCGCTCACCCGTACGACCGAAAAGGGTCAGGAAGCGCCGAGGCGGGAGAGGATGAGCTCGCGGACGGTCTTGGCGTCCGCCTGGCCCCGCGTGGTCTTCATGACCGCGCCCACCAGGGCGCCGGCGGCAGCCACCTTGCCGTCGCGGATCTTCGCGGCGATGTCCGGGTTGGCGGCGATCGCCTCGTCGACGGCGGCGGTGAGCGCGCCCGTGTCGTTGACCACCTCGAGACCGCGGGCGGCCATCACCGCGGCCGGGTCGCCCTCGCCCGCGACGACACCCTCCAGCACGGTCCGGGCCAGCTTGTCGTTGAGCTTGCCCTCGTCGACCAGCTTCTGCAGGGCCGCGACCTGGGCCGGGGTCGCGCCGACCGCGGACAGCTCGATGTCCTGCTCGTTGGCGCGGCGGGCCAGCTCGCCCATCCACCACTTGCGGGCGCCGGCCGGGGACGCGCCCGCGGCGATGGTCTCCTCGATCAGCTCGACGGCGCCGGCGTTGGCCACCGACTGCATGTCGACGGCGGAGATGCCCCACTCCTCGCGGAGCCGGGCCCGCTTGATGCTCGGCTTCTCCGGAAGCGATTCACGAAGCGAAGCGACCCACGCCGGGTCCGGGGCGATCGGGACCAGGTCGGGCTCGGGGAAGTAGCGGTAGTCGGTGGCGGTCTCCTTGGAGCGGCCGGGCCGGGTGTCGCCGGTGGTCTCCTGGAAGTGCCGGGTCTCCTGGAAGATCTTGACGCCCTCGTCGAGCAGCCCGGCCTGCCGGATGATCTCGGAACGGACGGCGCGCTCGACGGACCGGAGCGAGTTCACGTTCTTCGTCTCGGTCCGGGTGCCCCACTCCTCGCCCGGCTTGTTCAGCGAGGTGTTCACGTCACAGCGCATCGAACCCTGCTCCATCCGCACGTCCGAGACGCCGAGGGAACGGATGATGTCGCGCAGCTCGGCGACGTAGGCCTTGGCGACCTCGGGGGCCAGGTCACCGAGGCCGGCGACCGGCTTGGTGACGATCTCCACGAGCGGGATGCCGGCCCGGTTGTAGTCGACGAGCGACTCGGTGGCGCCGTGGATGCGGCCGGTCGCGCCACCGACGTGCAGGGTCTTGCCGGTGTCCTCCTCGAGGTGCACCCGCTCGATCTCGACCCGGTACGTCCTGCCGCCGACCTCGACGTCGACGAAGCCGTCGACGCAGAGGGGCTCGTCGTACTGCGAGGTCTGGAAGTTCTTCGGCATGTCGGGGTAGAAGTAGTTCTTCCGGGCCATCCGGCACCACTCTGCGATGTCGCAGTTCAGCGCCAGGCCGATCCGGATGGTGGCCTCGATGCCGGCCCGGTTCGCCACCGGGAGGGCGCCGGGCAGGGCCAGGCAGACCGGGCAGACCTGCGTGTTCGGCTCGGCGCCGAAGTCGGTCTTGCAGCCGCAGAACATCTTGGTCTGGGTGCCCAGCTCGACGTGCGTCTCCAGGCCGATCACCGGCTCGTAACGGCTGGTGGCGTCTTCGTAGGACGGCAGCGCGATGGTCGTCATGTGGATGCGGCTCCGGCTCTGGGACGTCGTTACGGTCAACCGACAAGCCTAGTCGGCCACTATGGCGCGCCGTCGCCGGGTTTACGAGCGTTCCACCGTCAAATGATCACAGCCTCTTGTCGAGATGAGGAACATCGACAATGATGACTTAGCGTGCGCGATGAACCACATGCGGTGACTTCCTGGTCGCCATCGAGCTGGGCCGCGCTGGTCGGGAGCGGCGTCCGCCACACCTATCCGCCGGGCCGGCACATCCTGCGCCAGGGCGACGAGGGCAGCTGGGTGGTCGCGCTCGTCAAAGGACGCGCACGGGTGGTCTACCACGCCCCCTCCGGATCGGAGATCCTTCTGGCGATCCGCGGTCCCGGTGATCTGCTCGGCGAGTTCGGTCACGGAGACCGCGAGCCCCGGTCCGCTTCGGTGATCGCCCTGGAACCCTGCCTGGGCAGTCTCGTCACGGACAGTCGCTTCTCCGACTGGATCGCCACCCACCAGAATCACCGCCAACTTGACCGGTACGTCCTGGCCAAGACCCGGGAAGCCGCCCGGGTCACCTGGCAGCTGACCCGGTGCCGCCCCGCACAACGCCTCGCCGCCCTTCTCGTCGCCGTCGTCGGCGCGGACCGGCCTCAGCCGCCGGGGCCGCCGACCGTGCCCATGTCACAGGAGGAGATCGCACGTGGTCTCGGCCTGGCACGCAGCTCTATCACTCCGGTCCTCGCCGATTGGAAGCGCCGGGGCGTCGTGTCCATCACCCGATCGCAGATGACGGTCCTCGACCTCGAAGCGCTCCAGCGTGAGCTGTGACCGCCGCCGCTTTACCCGCGCCGCGTCCAAATCTGGACAATGCCCGCGCCCTCCGCCGCAAAGGATCGGACCTGTTCGATACAGCCCGCGTCACTGGGAGGATCCGATGCCGGAGTACAACCCCGAGGAAGCCGCCGATCTGCCCGACCTGACGGCGATCATGGTGGTCGACGTCGAGAAGTTCAGTCGCCACGACGATCTCCAGCAGGACCATCTGGCCCAGCTGATCCCCGAGGTGCTCGAGGACGCCTGTCAGCGATCCGGACTCGAGGAGCTGTGGGAACAGAGGATGTTCCCCGACAGCACCGGAGACGGCTTCATCATCGGGTTCGCGCCCCGATTCCTGCCGCACGTGATCGACAGGTACTTCGCCGCCCTGCAGGAGGAGCTGGCATCCAGGGCCGGCCGCCTGCGATCACGGGGCATGCGCTTCCGGATGCGCCTGAGCGTGAACCTCGGGCCCGCGCGAGTGCTGGCGAACGTCGACTCACCGGTCGGATCGGCCATGATCACCACGCATCGGGTGGTGGACGCGGGCGCGCTGCGGGCCCTGCTGGAACACTCCGACCCCGACGTGACGATGCTCGCGGTCGCGCTGTCGGAACGCGTCATGGCGGATGTCGTCGTACCCGGTCACAGCAGGCGGCTGAAAGCCTCACAGTTTGCCGCATGCCCGCTCCGGATCAGTGGCAAGGACTTCGAGGCGACAGCCTTCCTCCACGTGCCGGCGCCCTCCGGGGACCTCCTCCAGCGGGGACTGATCGGGGTGCTCCCCACGGAGCCGGTGGACGTTCCCCCTGCCCGCTCCGACAAGGGGAAGAAGCCGGTCGCGGGCGGCGCCACCCCGATACGGGTCAGCGGGCACGGCAACGTCACGGCAGGACGGGACGTCGATCAATCCACACACACCACCACCGTCCACGGCGATCAATACCAGGCGAACCGCAACATGACCGTCCGGAGGGAGGGCCGGTGATGGACACCGACACGGCGCCGTTGCCCGACGGCCCGCCCGACCTGGACGCGGACACCGATATCGGCACCTACCAGGAGGTGGGGACCTATTCGCCGGTGCATGCGGGCCGTGATGTGGATCAGAGCCGGCACTCCGTGCACGTGGGGCGCGACCAATACGTCGACAGCACCGTGATCATCCAGCAGGTGACCGCGACGGTCACCTCGATCCTGAAGAAGCGTCATACCACTGCCGAGACCCTCGCTGAACAGCTTCGCCGGTATCGAGCGCCGGACGGGTTGCACGACATGGCGTCGCGCCTGGCGACCGGCCGGGTGCTGGTGTTGCTCTGCCCGGCGGACGTACGCCGCTGCGGCCAACGCGCGGCAGCCGCCTACCTGGTACATCGCATCAACGAAAGCGTCCCGTCCGGTGAGGTCCTGGATTTCCAGGAGTTCGGAGACGAGGAGATGGAGTTGGAGGAGACCGCCCGCAGCGCCGCCGACGTCGCGCTCTACTTCGACTTCGCCGCCCAGGGCAGCAACTCGGCAACCGCCGACCGGCTACGGCAGCTGAGCGTGCTGGAGCCGGAACTCGCCGCAGCCGGTTGCATCGCGATCATGGCGATCTCGGACGATCACGCCGATGAAGCACACAAGCGTTTCCCGGGACGGGTTCACACACTGAGACGGACCCCGCCGGAGACGGTGTTCCGCGCTCATGCGAGCCGCCTGCCACCCGCCATGATCGATGACCTGGTCACCGATGAGCGGATCACGAGAAAGCTCGGCGATGCCTGGCCACCTGACGCCACTCGATTGGCGAAACTGGCGGTCCAAGCGCATGCCGGCGGCATCACCGACGTCGACGGCATCATCGGCCACATCGAAGGCGCATTGTCGAGTTGGCATGAACTGGCTCGGCAGCAGTTGCACAAGCACCTTCCCGGACCCACCCGGGCGCTCCTTCTGGCGACGGCACTGCTGGAGGGCTCCGAGCCGCTGACCATCGTGGCGGCACGTGACCTCCTGCTTCAGGCGAGCCGATATCCGGTCGACCGGGTCAACGTGCTCGAAAGCACCGATGTCGTCACCGAGTTGCAGTCGATCGGCGATCTCCTCGAGTCCGGCACCACTCGGTTCACGCGCGCGGGATTCGGGGCGGCTCTGCTGAAGCTGGCATGGCGCGAATATCCCGGGCTGCAGCCTGTACTGCTCAACTGGATCGATCGCCTTCCGCCGATCGTCATGGGGCAGTCCGCGAACGATCTCGACGGCTTGACCCGCAGTGTGGTCGCGCTGGCGGCACACGACGGCAGTGGGCAGATCGCGGTGCAGGTCGCCCAGCGATGGACCAGCGTCTCTCCTCGGTCCCATTCCGCCCGGCGCGGGGCCACGGTGCTGGTGCTGAGGGATGCCTGCCTACACCCGCGCATCGGTCACGACATGCGCCGCCGCATGTACGGGAAGTCCTATTACCGGAGTCAATCTCCGCGATTTCGTGCCGCATTGGCCGAGGCCATCGGCTGGTTCGACGTCTCCCATCAGGCCGCGGCGATGACGCGCCTCAAGCATCTCGCGCGGGGGCCCGAGGAGGAAGTGACGACAGCGGTGGAGCAGGCGGTGATCCGCCTGGCCGCAGAGATGGATCTCGCACAGCTTCTGCGGTATCTGACCGAGTGGTTCTCCGACGAGGATCCCCGCCGCGCCGAGGTGGCAGCGGGGGCCGCTGCTCGCGCGATGGCCACACCGGACGCGTTCCGAGCACGGTCCGGGTCCGCCGCCGACAGTGTCGCCTTCTGGCGGAAGTCGATGGACTGTCTGCCGTCGGAGACGGTGGCCGGCCTCGTCCGATCTCTGCTCCGGTTCGCCGGCGCCTGCCCGGATGAACGGGATACGGGTATCCAGATTCTGTGCGACGCGGCGGGGACGGATCTCCGCCGGATCGGTCAGCTCTTCTACGCCACCCGCCCGGCGGATCAGGAACCCGGTGTCGACGATCCGCTGAACGACCTGTTCCAGCGGGTTCGCATACGGCTCGACGAAATGCTGCCCACCACCGGGGACGGCGAAGAGGAGGACCACTGAATGATGCGCTGGTGGCAACGCGCAATGGATGACACCGCGGAGCGTCCGGGTGATCCGGTCGACGCCGTGCCGGTTGCGGCCCCGACACCCAATCTCGTCATCCGCCCGGCCAGCCGGGACGACCATTTCCCGTTCGAGGTTCATCTGGTGGTGCGCTATGGGATGGAGGACGGTGTCGCCGTACGCGATCCGTTCCTCATCGCCCAGGCCGGCATCGATCGCCGGGTCCGCCGGATAGCCCGTCAGTATCCGATCACCGAGGCCAAGCGGGTCCGCCGGGAGCTCGAGGTCGCCCTGAACACCGAGGACGAGGTCGAATCCACCGGAGTGGTCGCCTGGGCCGGTTGTCTCGGGGTCTACGCCGCCACCCAGCACATCGAGGTGATCCGGCGGTACGAGGAGCTTCGCCGGTCGGAGACCCTGCGGGTGTGGGAACGTGAGACGGAGGAGGCGGAGATCGCCTACCTGAGCCGGATGATCGACGATCCGGCGAAGGCCACGGCATGGTGGTTCCGGCAGAATCCGGAGGCGGTTCGTCAGCTTCCGGAGATCGCACGCACCTTCCAGGAACTGCGCGCGGATCTGACGGGCCACCGCCAGGAGGTGCGGGAGAGCAACGGCGACAGCTGGGACGAGATCTTCGCGGAGTTCGAGCGCCGGGCGGAACCGTCCGCCCGCTACCTTCTCGAGCATCAGCTTCACCGCATCTTCACCGAGCACAAGCTGGGGGATCTCGCCGATCGGGCCCGGCTGATCGACGGCAACGCGGCCCCGGACGGGAGGGGTCAATAAAGATCGATCTCGGTGTACGGTGCGCGAATGCGTCACACCCTCGCCGTCGCCGCGCTCGCCACGACGGTTCTCACCACCGCCTGCACGTCGTCTCCGCCGGCGCCCGCGCCGTCCGCCCCCACCGCGGCCCCCAGCACGCCCGGCACCGATGACGGCGTCTGGGCGGCCGGCCGGTCCACACCGGTCGCCGACCCGCTCTACCCGGAGAAGGGCAACGCCGGGCTGGACGTCCTGCACTACGGCCTGGAGCTGGACTGGAAACCGTCGGCCAAGGTGCTGACCGGGGTGGCGACACTGCGGATCCGGCCGGTCGTGGACGCGCCGCGGATCACGCTGGACTTCACCGGGCTCACCGTCGACAGGGTCACCGTCGACGGGAAGCCGGCCACCGGGACCGTCGAGAAGACGAAGCTGGTCGTGCCCGCCCCGGTCGTCGCGGAGCGGCCGGTGACCCTGACCGTGGCGTACCACGGCACGCCGAAGCAGGTGGCGATGCCGTCGCACCGCGGCGACGCGGGTGAGGGCATCGGCATGCGCTCGGACAAGGCCGGCGTGCTGTGGACGATGCAGGAGCCGTGGGGCGCCCTCACCTGGTACCCGGTGAACGAGCACCCGTCCGACGAGGCGCTGTACGACATGGCGGTGACCGTGCCGCCGGGCTGGATGGCGGCGGGGCACGGGACGCCCGGGAGGGTGGAGGGGAACACCTACCACTACAGCAGCGCCGATCCGGTCGCGGCGTACGTGAGCACGCTGGCCGTCGACAGGTACCGCAAGGTCGAGCAGACCGGGCCGCACGGGCTGAAGCTGACCTACTTCGTGCTGCCGAAGACCGACGACGTCTGGTTGCCGGCGCTGCGGAAGTCGCCGGCGATGATCACCTGGCTGGAGCAGCGGCTCGGGCGGTACCCGTACCCCACCGCCGGCGCCCTGATGAACGGCTCGGAATCGGCCATGGAGACCCAGCAGATGCTGAGCATGGGCCGCAGGGCGATCCCCGCGGACGAGATGGACTACTTCGAGCAGGTGCTCGTCCACGAGTACGCCCACCAGTGGTTCGGGAACACGGTCACGCCCCGGACCTGGACCGACCTGTGGCTCAGCGAGGGCTTCGCGACCTACGTCGAGTACCTCTACCAGCAGGACCGGGAGAAGTTCAGCGACGCCGACCTGGAGGAGTACCTGCGACAGGAGGACGCCGAGCTGCGGGCCGCGGTGGGACCGCCCGGCAAGCCGCAGGCGGGCGAGTTCGCCGAGAGCAACGTCTACCTCTGCCCGGCGGCGATGCTGAAGGAACTGCACGACGCGCTCGGCGACGCGAAGTTCTTCGCGCTGGCCACGGCGTGGGCGCAGGAGAACCGCAACACCAATCAGGACCGGGCGGCCTTCATCGCCTTCGTCAACAAGCAGACCGGCAAGGACTTCACCAAGCTGATCGACACCTGGCTGGACTCGCCGAAGACGCCCGCGTGACTCTCGTGGGTGCGGCCGTGGCCGCACCCACGAGGAACTCAGAGCGCCGGCGGGGTGAAGGTGCCGACCGCCGACTCGAGAGCGGCGGCCACCCGGTACATCCGGTCGTCGGCCATGGTCGGCGCCATGATCTGGAAACCGACCGGCAGGCCCTCGGAGAGACCGCACGGGACCGAGATGGCCGGGCCGCCGTACAGGTTCGTCGGGATGGTGAACAGGTCGGCGAGATACATCTGGTACGGGTCGCTGGTGCGCGAGCCGAACGGGAACGCCACGAACGGGGTGGTCGGCGAGATCAGCACGTCGACCCGCTCGAACGCGGCCTGGAAGTCGCGGGTGATCAGGGTGCGGACCTTCTGCGCCTGCCCGTAGTACGCGTCGTAGTAACCGCTCGACAGCGCGTACGTGCCGAGGATGATGCGCCGCTTGACCTCGGGGCCGAAGCCCTCGTCCCGGGTCAGCGACATGACCTCCTCGAGCGAACGGCTGCCGTCGTCGCCGGAGCGCAGGCCGTACCGCACGCCGTCGAAGCGGGCCAGGTTCGACGAGGCCTCGCTCGGGGCGATCAGGTAGTACGCGGGCAGCGCGTACTGGAAGTGCGGGCAGGACACCTCGACGACCTCGGCGCCCAGCTTGACCAGGGCCTCCACCGACTCCTTGAACGCGGCGGCGACACCGGGCTCGGAACCGTCGCCGGCGAACTCCTTGACCAGGCCCAGCTTGACGCCGGTCAGGTCACCGGTCGCGCCGAGACGGGCGGCGGCCACCACGTCCGGCACCGGCTGCGGGATCGAGGTGGAGTCGCGCGGGTCGTGCCCGGCGATCACCGCGTGCAGCAGGGCGGTGTCCTCGACGGTCCGGCCGCACGGGCCGGGGGTGTCCAGCGACGAGGAGAAGGCGATCAGGCCGTAACGGGAGGTGCCGCCGTACGTCGGCTTGGCGCCGACCGTGCCGGTGACCGCGCCCGGCTGCCGGATCGAGCCGCCGGTGTCGGTGCCGATCGCGAGCGGGGCCTCGTACGCCGCGAGCGCGGCCGCCGAGCCGCCACCCGAGCCACCCGGGATGCGGCCCAGGTCCCACGGGTTGTTGGTGGGGCCGTACGCGCTGTACTCCGTGGAGGAGCCCATCGCGAACTCGTCCATGTTGGTCTTGCCGAGGATCGGCATGCCGGCCTTCTTCAGCCGCTCGACGATCGTCGCGTCGTACGGCGGCTTCCAGCCCTCGAGGATCTTCGAGGCGGCGGTGGTCGGGACGCCCTTGGTGGTCACCACGTCCTTGACGGCGATCGGCACACCGGCCAGCGGCCCGGTGATCTCCCCCCGGTCCACGGCGGCAGCCGCTTCGAGCGCGCCCTCCCGGTCCACGTGCAGGAACGCGTGGACGCGGTCGTCGACAGCGGCGATCCGGTCCAGGTGGGCGGTGGCCACCTCGACGGCGGAGACCTCCTTCGCCGCGATCCTCCGGGCGAGGTCGGAGGCGGAGAGCCTGGTCAGGTCACTCATGGTCACTCTTCCTCGTCCAGGATGCGCGGCACCCGGAAACGGCCCTCGTACGCGTCCGGAGCACCGGAGAGCGCCTCGTCCTGCGTGAGGCTCGGCGTCGGCACGTCGTCGCGGTACACGTTGGTCAGCGGCACCGAGTGCGAGGTCGGCGGGATGTTCTCCGCGGCCACCTCACCGATCCGGGCGACCGACTGCAGGATCACGTCGAGCTGACCCGCGAATCGATCCAGCTCCTCTTCGGTCACGGCGAGCCGCGACAGGCGCGCCAGGTGCGCTACCTCTTCGCGGGAGATGGCGGCCATCCTGCCCCCTCGTTGTTCGGCGTTTTACGTGCGAAGCCTGAGTCTATTTCGCCGCGTTTCCCGGGTCGGACCGGGCGGTACCGTGCCAGCCACTTCCGCAGATCGGCCGCGGGCATCGGGCGGGCGTGGAACCAGCCCTGCGCGCTGTGACAACCGGCGGCCGCGAGCAGCCGCCAGGTGGCCTCGTCCTCCACCCCCTCGGCGACGGAGCGGAGACCGAGATCCCCGGCGAGACCGATCACCGAGCGTACGATCGCCGCGTCCCCCGGGTCCGTCGCCATGCCCAGCACGAACGACCGGTCGATCTTGACCTCGGACAGCGGCAGCCGCCGGAGATGCTGCAACGACGAGTAACCGGTGCCGAAGTCGTCGAGCGAGATCGCCACCCCCATCCGGCTCAGTCGCGTGGTGGTCTCCAGGACGCGGTGCGGATCGGCCATCAGCGCACTCTCGGTGATCTCCAACTGCAGGAGCTGCGGGGGTACGGCGTACCGCTCCAGAAGATCACCGACCCGGTCCGCGATGTCCCCCGCATGCAGGTCGCGGGCGCTGACGTTCACCGCGGCCCGCAGCGGGGCGCCACCGTCGCGCCACGCCGCCAGCTGGGCCACCACCTCCTCCAGTATCCGGGCGGTGAGCAGCCGCATCACCGGCGTCGGCTCGGCCGCCCGGAGCAGTTCCTCCGGCCCGACCGTGCCGCGCCGCGGGTGCCGCCAGCGCAGCAGCGCCTCCACCCCGGCCACCTCGCCGGTCGCGATCGCGATCTGCGGCTGGTAGTAGAGGACTATCCCGTCGTCCGGCGGCTCCCGGCGCAGCGCGGTCCGCAGGTCGGCGACCAGGGTGAGCCGGTCCGGGGTGAGCCCGGCCGCGTCCGGCCCGTGCACCGCGACCTGGTCGCCGCGCTGTTTCGCCTCGTACATCGCGGACTCGGCCTCGCGCAGCAGGGTGCTGCCGTCCCGGCGGCCGGACTGCAGCGCTATCCCGATCGACGCGCTCAGCTCGACCGGGGTGCCGTCCAGCGGGAACGGGCGGCTCAGCGCCTCGGTCAGGTGCTCGGCGATGCGCCGCGCCGACGCCGGGTCCTCCACCCGGGTGGCGAGCACCGCGAACTCGTCGCCGCCCAGCCGGACCACCATGTCGTGGGCCGGCACCACCGAGGTCAGCCGGTCGGCGACCCGGGTCAGCAGCCGGTCGCCGGCGCCGTGGCCGAGCGCGTCGTTGACCGTCCGGAACCGGTCCAGATCCAGCAGCAGCAACGCCCGCCGCCGGTCCGGCACCCGTTCCGACATCGCCGCCTGCAGGCTGCGCCGGTTCGGCAGACCGGTCAGCGCGTCGAAACGGGTGGCCCGCTCGGACTCTCCCGCCCAGCGGACCATGCGGTGTACGGCGTGCAACGCCAGCAGCGCCAGCGGCAGCAACGCCGGACTGACCCGCGCGGTGACCAGCACCACCGGCCCGAGCAGCAGCAACGCGGCCGTCGCCAGCAGATCGGCCCGGCTCCGCCGGCGTCGCCCGGGCAACCGCCCGTCGGTGGTCAGCCGCCGCACCAGGGCCGCCACGGCGTGCCGCCCCGCGATCCAGGCCAGCGCGGCGGCACAGATCACCACGGCGTCCCACCAGTCCGGCCCACCGCCGATCGCCCCGAGCAGCCCGCCGTCCCATCCGCCGCTCAACGCACCGTCACCCGGCCCGTCGCCCCATCCGCTGCCCGGCGCGCCACCGCCGTCGCCCGGCGCGCCATCCCATTCCCTGCCCGGCGCGCCGCCGCCCGGCCCGCCGTGGGTTCCGGCCTGGTTGTCGTCGAGGCTGCCGCCGAGGCGCGGGGATGCGAGGCCCGCGACGGTCGCCGCGGCGATCAGCGCCGCGGCGTGCTGCAGGGCGAGATGCAGGGTACGGCGGAGCGAGTGCCTCATCCGCACGCCCGCGACCGCCACCGCGACCAGCTGGACCGCGCAGGCCGGCGCCGCTCCCCAGGCCAGCGCGACCGCGAACGTGAAGCAGATCGACGGCAGGATCACCGCGCTGGCCCGGCGGCCCGGCACCAGATAGGGCCGGGCGTCGGCCACCACCGCGAGGACCGCCATCACCCAGAACGCGGGTGGCAGGGCGCCACCGGACCAGAGCAGGACGACGGCGGCGATCACCGCCGCGACGGTGGAGAGGACGGCTGTCCGGCGGTGACGCGAGACGGCCGTCCGCGGGCGAGCGGCATCCATGCGACCTCCACGATGGCCTCGATCACCGGTCGCATACACCATAGATCCATATGGCAGTTTTTGCCCTAAAGCACCTGAACGTTGCTAAACGCTCATATCCCCCTGAACGTGCGATCTGCCTCGTTTCACCCTTCCGGGTGACCACCGTGAGCGCTCCCGGTCAGCCTTCCGGAGCGATCTCCGCCACCGCCCGGGCCGCCTCCGGACCGTCGGCCAGCAGCACCCCGAACCCGGCCTCGTCCAGCACCGGCACCTTGAGCGCGATCGCCTTGTCGTACTTGCTGCCGGGGTTGTCCCCGACCACCACGAACCCGGTCTTCTTCGACACCGAGCCGCTCACCTTGCCGCCCCGGCCGGTGATCTCCGCAGCCGCCTTGTCCCGGGTGAACCCGGCGAGCGTGCCGGTGACCACCACGGTCAGCCCGTCCAGCGTGCGCGGCCCGGTCTCGACCCGCTCGTCGGCCATCCGCACCCCGGCCGCCCGCCACTTCCGGACGATCTCCTGGTGCCAGTCGACGGCGAACCACTCCCGCAGACTCTCCGCGATCGTGGGCCCGACCTTCTCCACCGCCGCCAGCGGATCGACCTCCTTGGCCTTCCGCTTGCCGGCCACCGCCTCACCCGGCAGCGCCCCGTCACCGCCGGTATCACCACTGACCGCCGCCGTGTCCGCCGCAAGCGGCTCAGCGGCCGGGCCCGCAGCAAGCGGCTCAGCGGCCGGGCCCGCGGCAACCGGCTCAGCGGCCGCAGCCCCTGCGAGCGACTCAGCGGCGGACGACTGAGGCGAAGACGTCTGGGCGATGACCGCCTCGATCGCCTCCATCGAGCCGAACTCCTGGGCCAGCGCCCCCGACGCGTCCGGGCCGACGTGCCGGATGGACAGCGCCCGCAGAATGCGTGCCAGTGGCCGCGTCCGTGCCTCCGCCAGGCTCTGCAGCATCTTGCCCGCGTTGGCGCCGAGCGTCCCGTCCTTCTTGACGAAGAACGGAACCCGCAGCAGATCCTCCTCGGTGAGCGCGAACAGATCACCCTCGTCGAAGATGACACCCGAGTCGATCAGCGCCCGCGCCGATTTCTCTCCGAGGCCGTCGATGTCGAGCACCTTGCGCTCGCCGATGTATTCCAGGCGCTCCCGGCGCTGGCCCACGCAATACCGTGAGTTGGGGCACCGGATGTCGATGTCGCCCTCTTTCGCCGGGGCTAGCGGCGTGCCGCAGTCGGGGCACTCGGTCGGCATCACGAACGGCCGCGCGTCGTCGGGACGCAGGTCGAGCACCGGGCCGAGGATCTCCGGGATGACGTCACCGGCCTTGCGCAGCACCACGGTGTCGCCGATCAACACACCCTTGCGCGCCACCTCCTGGGCGTTGTGCAGGGTCGCGAACTCGACCTCCGAACCGGCCACCTCCACCGGCTCCACCACCGCGTAGGGCGTGACCCGCCCGGTGCGGCCCACATTGACCTGGATGTCGAGGAGCTTGGTGGTGACCTCCTCGGGCGGATATTTGAAGGCGATCGCCCACCGCGGCGCCCGGCTGGTCGACCCGAGCCGGCCCTGGATGGCCACGTCGTCGACCTTCACCACCACGCCGTCGATGTCGTGCTCGACGTCGTGCCGGTGCTTGCCGTAGTAGTCGATGAACTCGCGCACCCCGGCCAGATCGTCGACCAGCCGCCACCGGTCGCTGACCGGCAGACCCCACGCCTTCATCGTCGCGTAGGCCTCGGCCTGGGACGCCGGGCTGAAACCCTCGCGAGCGCCGATCCCGTGCACCACCATGCCCAGCCCACGGGCCGCGGTGATCCGCGGATCCTTCTGCCGGAGGCTGCCGGAGGCGGCGTTGCGCGGATTCATGTACGTCGGTCTGCCCTGCTCGACCAGCATCGCGTTGAGCGCCGCGAATGCCTCGGCCGGGAAGTAGATCTCGCCCCGCACCTCGATCAGATCGGGCACGTCGTCGCCGGTGAGCCGCTCCGGGATGTCCCGGATGGTGCGGACGTTGGGCGTCACGTCGTCGCCCGCGTAGGTGGTCCCCCGGGTGGCGCCGCGGACCAGGATCCCCTTCTCGTACGTCAGGTTGATCGCCAGGCCGTCGATCTTGAGTTCGCAGACGAACCGGACCGGCCCGCCGGCGTCCCGCTCGGTCCGCTCCGCCCAGGCCACCAACTGGTCGTCGTTGAGCGCGTTGTCCAGCGACATCATCCGCTCGCGGTGCTCGACCAGGGGGAAGTCACCGGAGACCGTGCCGCCGACCCGCTGGGTCGGGGACTCGGGGGTGCGCAGCTCGGGGAACTGCTCCTCCAGCCCCTCCAGCTCGCGCAGCAGCCGGTCGAACTCGGCATCCGACACCGTCGGCGCCTCGAGCTCGTAATACCGGTGCTGATGCTCGCGGATCTCGTCGGCCAGCGCGGCATGCCGGGCGGCGGCGGACTGCGTGTCCAGCTCGGAAGTCGAATCGTCGGGCACCGGAACCTCCGTGTCAGTGAATCCAACTGGCACGTTAGTCCCACCCACCGACATTTCCCGCGGCCCGCCGTCAAGCCCTCCTCCGGAGGACAGCGGAACGTCAGGTGTCAGACCTCGGCGAGCCTACGGCCGGCCTCCGTGCACGCTGTGAGCAACGCGCGAACGTACCCGATCGGCGCGCCCGACAGCCCGCACGCGGGAGTGATCACCACCTGCTCCGGCAGCCGGGTGGCCGGGAAGCCGAGGCGCTGCCACACGGTGCGTACCCTCTCGGCGATCTTCTTCGAGTCGGGCCGTTCCCCCGCGGGCGGCCGGGTCGGCGCGGCGCCCATGAAGACGCCCAGCCCGGCCTCGATCGCCTCACCGAGCGGGTCCAGGTCCTTGAACAGGGAGAGGTCGAAGGCGACGGCGGTGGCCCGCGCGTCCCGGACCACCTGAAGCGGCACGTCCGGCGCGCAGCAGTGCACGATCACCGGGGCGTCAGCCGCTTCGATCACGGTCCGCAGCCGGGTGGCGGCGTCGGGGCCGTCGACCTTGCGGTACACGCTGAAGCCGCTCTCGGTCGGCACCCGGCCGGCCAGCACGGTGGGCAGGGACGGTTCGTCGAGCTGGAGCAGCACTGTCGCGCCGGGCACCCGTTTGCGCACCTCGGCGACGTGCCGGCGGAGGCCTTCGGCGAGCGAGTCGGTCAGGTCACGGACCGCCCCGTGGTCACGCAGCAGCCGGCCGCCGATCGGCAGGTCCAGGCTCGCGGCCAGGGTCCACGGACCGGCCGCCTGGATCTTGAGCGGGCCGGTGTATCCGGCGGCCTGCTCGGTGAGCTGGTCGAGGTCGCGTTCCAGCAGGTCAGCCGTACGCCGCAAATCTTTTCCGGACCGTGCCGCGATCTGCCACCGCCCGGCGTAGAGCTGCACCGGCAACTCGACCAGGAACCCGGCGGTCCGGCCGATCATGTCCGCGCCGGGACCGCGCTCGGGCAGCTCCGCCAGATGCGGCAGCACCGGGAGCTCGCCGATCACGATCCGCTGCGCCTCGGCGATGTCGATGCCGGGCATCGATCCGATCCCGGTGGCCGACCCCGCCGCCCAGGGGAAGTCAGGCATGCGACGCCGCCGGGAGGGAACGCGAGCCGGCCGTGATGGTGGCCGAGCCGAGGACGATGTCGCCGGCGGGATCCGGCCGGTAGGCGACGATGGCCTGACCCGCGGCCACTCCGCGGGCCGGTGTCCGGAGCGTGGCGACCAGCGAGTCGCCGGTCACCGTGACCGAGGCGCCGACCACTTCACCGTGCGCCCGCAGCTGGACCTCGCAGTCCGTGACGCCGAAAGAACGTTCCGTCTCCCCGGCACGGCCCGCACCACCGTCGAGCCCGTGCCAGATCGGCCGGTCCGCCGTCACCACGTCGACCTCGAGGTCCTCCCGCGGCCCCACGGTCACCGTGTTGTTCACCGGCGTGATCGACAGGACATAGCGAGGCCGGCCGTCCGCGGCGGGAACCCGCAGATCCAGGCCCTTGCGCTGGCCGATGGTGAACCCGTACGCCCCGTTGTGAGTCCCCAGCTTCTCGCCGGTCCGCCCGTCCACGATGTCGCCGGGCGCCGACCCCAACCTGCTCTCCAGGAAACCGCGGGTGTCGCCGTCGGAGATGAAGCAGATGTCGTGCGAGTCCGGCTTGTCGGCGACGGCCAGTCCGCGCGCCGACGCCTCGGCCCGGACCTGCTCCTTCGTCGAGTCGCCGAGCGGGAAGATCGCCCGGTCGAGCTGCTGGCGGGTCAGGACGGCCAGCACGTACGACTGGTCCTTGGCGATGTCGACGCTGCGGCGCAGCAGGCCGTCGGCCCCGAGCCGGGCATGGTGGCCGGTGACGACGGCGTCGAAGCCGAGAGCCACCGCCCGGTCCAGCACCGCCGCGAACTTGATCTTCTCGTTGCAGCGCAGGCACGGGTTCGGGGTGCGGCCGGCGGCGTACTCGTTCACGAAGTCGTCGACGACGCTGTCGTGGAACTCCTCGGCCATGTCCCACACGTAGAACGGGATGCCGATCACGTCGGCGGCCCGCCGCGCGTCGCGGGAGTCCTCCAGGGTGCAGCAGCCGCGCGCCCCGGTCCGGAACGTCTGTGGATTACGCGCCAGCGCCAGGTGCACACCGGTGACGTCGTGGCCGGCATCCCGGGCGCGGGCAGCCGCCACCGCGGAGTCGACACCACCCGACATGGCCGCAAGAACTCGCATGCCGCAAGCCTATCTGGGTGTCTTCCAGGCTCCTGCCCGGCGGGCGCGCTCGACCGCGCCCGGCAGTGCCGCGAGCAGCGCGTCCACATCCGCCGCGGTGCTGTCGTGACCGAGGCTGAACCGCAGCGACGATCGGGCCCGCGGGTCGTCGGCGCCCATCGCCAGCAGCACGTGGCTGGGCTGGGCCACCCCCGCCGAGCAGGCCGAACCGGTCGAGCAGTAGATCCCCTGCGCGTCCAGGAGCAGCAGCAGCGCGTCGCCCTCGCAGCCGGGGAAGGAGAAGTGCGCGTTGCCGGGCAGCCGGTGGTCCGGGTCACCGTTGAGGATCACGTCCGGGATCGCGGCCCGCACCCGGGCGACCAGTTCGTCACGGAGCGCGGTGATCCGCCCCACGTGCTCCTCGCGGCTGTTGACCGCGGCCTCGACGGCAGTGGCGAACGCCACCACCCCCGGCGTGTCCAGAGTGCCGGAACGGACGTCCCGCTCCTGGCCGCCACCGTGCAGCAACGGCGTACAGGAGATGTCCCGGCCCAGCAGGAGCGCGCCGACGCCGACCGGACCGCCGACCTTGTGCCC
The DNA here is from genome assembly GCF_055562375.1 of Actinoplanes sp. NPDC019969. NCBI lineage: Bacteria > Bacillati > Actinomycetota > Actinomycetes > Micromonosporales > Micromonosporaceae > Actinoplanes > Actinoplanes sp. NPDC019969. Next base: position 160,795 of record NZ_JBVHFK010000001.1, read on the forward strand.
GGTGAGCGTCAGCGCCGCGGCGCCGCTCGCGGCGAAATCCACCGGAATCTGGCCGACCGCCTGCACCGCGTCGGTGTGGAACGGGATGCCCGCTCCGGCCGCGATCGCCGCCAGCTCGGCCACCGGCTGCACCGTGCCGACCTCATTGTTCGCCCACTGCACGCTGACCACGGCGATCTCGCCGGCGTGCGCGCGCACCAGCTCGGCGAACGCCTCCGGATCGACCCGCCCGAGCTCGTCCACCGGCTGCAGGGTGACCTCGGCGTCCTCGTGCCGGCCGAGCCACTCCACCCCGTCCAGCACGGCGTGGTGCTCGACCGCCGAGGCGACCACGCGCCGCAGCTTGGCGTCACCGTCACGGCGCGCCCAGAAGATGCCTTTGACGGCGAGGTTGTCCGCCTCGGTGCCACCGCCGGTGAAGACCACCTCGGAGGGCCGGGCGCCCAGGGCCGCAGCGATCCGCTCCCGGGACTCCTCCACCAGCCGGCGGGCCCCACGGCCGGCCGCATGCAGGGAGGACGGATTGCCGAGCGCGCGAGCCGCCGCGACGTAGGCGTCGAGCGCGGCGGGCAGCATCGGCGTGGTCGCCGCATGATCGAGGTAGGCCATCGTCCCCCAGCTTAGGCCGTCTCCCCGCCGGTTCCCCGCCCGGGAAGATCACACCCTTCTTCGGTACGCCGTGAGCCGCCCCGGCGTACCGAAGGAAACGAAACGGCCCGGCGGAAGACCGCCGGGCCGTGACGTCAGAGCGGTGTCACTTGCGCTTGCGGATCTCCTCGACGGCCTGCGGCACGACGTTCTCGATCTTGCCGACCACGCCGAAGTCGGCGAGTTCGAAGATCGGGGCGTCGGCTTCCTTGTTGACCGCGACGATGACCTTCGAGGTCTGCATGCCGGCCCGGTGCTGGATCGCGCCGGAGATGCCGAGTGCCAGGTAGAGCTGCGGCGACACGGTCTTACCGGTCTGGCCGACCTGGAACTGGTGCGGGTAGAAACCGGAGTCGACCGCCGCACGGGACGCGCCGACCGCGCCGCCGAGCAGGTCGGCGAGTTCCTCGACCAGCTTGAAGCCGTCCGCGCTGCCGACGCCGCGGCCACCGGAGACGACGATGCCGGCCTCGGTGAGCTCGGGGCGCGAGCCCTTCTGCTGGACGACCCGCTCGACGACCTTGGTCAGCTTGTCGGTGTCGGACACGGCCACGGTCAGCTGCTCGACCGCGGGGGACGCGGCGGACGGCTCCGGGGTGACCGAGTTCGGCCGGATCGTGACGATCGGCAGGCCCTTGGTGACCTTGGACTTGACGATCGCCGAGCCGGCGAAGATCGCCTGCGTGGCGGTGCCGTCGGCGTCCAGCGCGACCGCGTCGGTGAGCAGGCCGTTGTCCAGCTTGATCGCCAGGCGGGCGGCGATCTCCTTGCCCTCCTGGGTGGAGGCGAGCAGGACGGCGGCGGGCTGCACCCGCTTCACCAGCTCGGCGACCACGGTGGCCTTGGGGGCGACCAGGTAACCGTCGACGTCCTCACCGGACGCGGCGTAGATCTTCTCGGCGCCGAACTCGCCCAGCTTGGCGGTGTCGGCGTCACCGAACACGACAGCCGAGACCGACCCGAGGCCACGAGCGATCGTCAGCATCTCGAGGGTGACCTTCTTGACGCCGTTCTCGACGACGACCAGTACTTCAGCCATTGTTCTCTATCCCCTCGGACTCAGACGAACTTCTCGGTGGCGAGGTACGCGACGAGCTGCTCGCCACCGTTGCCCTCGTCGACGACCTTCGCACCGCCGGTGCGGGCCGGGCGCTTGGTGAACTCCAGCACCTGGCTGGTGGCGCCGGCGAAGCCGACCTCGTCGCCCGCGACGCCCAGGTCGCCCAGGGACAGCGCCTGGACCGGCTTCTTCTTGGCGGCCATGATGCCCTTGAAGGACGGGTACCGCGGCTCGTTGATGGTGTCCCAGACGCTGACGATGGCCGGCGTGGCCGCGGTGACGACCTCGTAGCCCTCGTCGGTCTGGCGCTCGACGGTCAGCTGCGAACCGTCCACGGTGAGCTTGCGGGCGCCGGTGAGGGCGGCCACGCCGAGCAGCTCGGCGAGCATGTGCGGAACGACCTGGACCCGGCCGTCGGTGGACTCCGCGCCACTGAGGATCAGGTCGGCGTTGAGCGTGCGCAGCGCGGCGGCGAGCACCTTGGAGGTGGCGACCGCGCAGGACCCGTGCAGGCTGTCGTCCTGAACGTGGACGGCCTTGTCGGGTCCCATGGAGAGGGCCTTGCGGATGGACTCGGTCGCGCCGGCCGGTCCCACGGTCAGGACGGTCACCTCGCCGCCGTGCGCTTCCTTGATCTTCAGCGCTTCCTCGATGGCGTACTCGTCCATCTCGTTGATGACGTTGCTCGACGACGCCCGGTCCACCGAGTAGTCAGCGCTCAGGGTGCGCTCGGCACCGGAGTCGGGTACCTGCTTCACCAGTACGACGATGTTCATCGCGTTCCTACGACCCTCCTGTATTGAACGCACCGTTGCGGTCGACCCTGTCCTGGCGCCGGAACGATGCCGGGGCGGCGGACATGTCAGCCAGGTTACCCGTCAGTAGCTTCACTGTTGCCGGCCACCCAGAGTGACACACCTCACCCGCGTGGCGATCTCGATCGCTACAGTGGGCGACGAGGAGGTGTCAGACATGTCCGGTCAAAACGTCTCGCTCGTGAGGGGCATGAGCCCATCTACGCCCCATAGTCCCTCACGTTCCGATCAGACGGGACCGCAGTCCCATGGTCGAGCGGGGCCCGACTCGCCCTGGTGCCGTTGTGGACGCCCCCGCGAAGCCTGCGTGAGTGACGAAGTCCGCAGTCTCTGGCACGACCTTCTTGACCCGGTAGGTCAATAATCGGCAACGTGTCCGGTGGCTTGAGGGAATGGTTCGACCCGTCGCAGTCCGGCAACACCCCCGACTACCGGTTCTCCCTCGCCAACGAACGCACCTTCCTGGCCTGGATCCGCACCGGCCTGGCCCTGATCGCCGGCGGCCTGGCCTGCGCGCAGTTCCTGCCCCCGCTGCCGGTCGCCCACCTGCGCGAGATCATCGCGATCCTGCTGCTGGTGCTCGGCGCGCTGGTGGCGCTGCGCGCGGTCGACCACTGGGTCCGCACCGAACGCGCCATGCGGCACGGCATCGACCTCCCCCGCTCCCGCTTCCCGGCCGTGCTGGCCGTGGCGGTCGCCCTCGGCGCCGTGGTGATCATCATCGCGGTCCTGACCCCGATCTTCTGATGCCCGGCCCGTGCGCTGAGCATCGGCGTGATCCCGGCGCCTGCGCGCGGGTCGCCCGCGATCCGGGCGCGTCGGCGGTGCGCACGCGGCTGGCCTGGCGCCGCACCGGGCTCTCCGCCGCCGCGGTCGCGCTGCTGCTTCTGCGGCCCGCGTTCGCGCCCGGCGCCGGGGCCGCCGAGTTCCTGGTGGCGGCCGCCGCGATGGCCGGCTGGGCGGCGATGGTGGGCCTCTCCTTCCACCGGGCCCGTGATCTGCGACGCCGTTTCCCGGAACCGTCACCCCGGACGATCCGCGCCTACGCGCTCGTCATCACCGCCCTGGCGATCCTCGGCGGATGGGTTGTCATGCTCTGATCGTCGCCGCCGGCGCTCCCGAGGAGCATCATTGCGGCATGGTCCGGGTGTTCATCTTCTTGGCCGCGATCGCGCTCGTGCTGCTGATCCTGGCACTCATCAGCAGCCTCTCGGCCGATCGCGTCCGCAACCTGCCCCGCGTGCTCTGGGTCCTGCTGATCCTGCTGATCCCGATCGCCGGCCCGATCGCCTACTTCGCCGCCGGCCGCCCCCTCACCACCCGGCGCCGCACCGGCCGCCGGCCCTCCTCCCCCGACGACGACGCCGACTTCCTGCGCTCCGTCGACAGTGAGCAGTCCCGCCGGGACCGTGAGCTGCTCGCCCGCCTGGAGCACGAGATGCGCCAGGACGACGAGCAACAACCTTAGGCAGTGGTACGGGGCCGAACAGGGTCCCGTGCCTCGCGGCGGCCACGGCAGGCGTTCCCTCACGACCGCAGCGCGGGTGCGGGCCATGCATTCCGTCACGGTCACCCCCGGCTGGTTCTCAGGGCTGTCTCGACGGCCCTGAGACAGCCCTGAGAACCAGCCGGACAAAGCGCTCACCGTGACGTCCGGCCGGTCAGAGGCCGAGCAGTTCCCGGATGTCCTCGAACACGTGGATGGCGTCCTGGTCGATCGGCTCCGCGTTGCCGTAGCCGTAGGCGAGCACCAGCGCCACCAACGGCACGGTCACCATCATCACGATGCTGAGCAGCACCTGCAGGGCACGTCCGACCCGGCTGCGGCGGCGGGGACGGCGGGCCGGGGCCGGTTCCGGGACGGGGTTGGCCGGAGCGGGCTTGGCCGGCGTGGCGGTGGCCCGAACCGGTGACGGCGGCCGGGCGGAACCCACCGCGGGCGAGACCGGCGTCGCCACCGGGGAGATCGGCCGGGCGTGCGCCACCACCGGGGGCTGCGGCCGGGACGGGCGCTGCGGTGGCCCGGGTTGCCGCGGCGGTACGGGCGTCCGGCTCTCGTGCTCCGGCGGGCTGGTGGCGACGGTCGCGTCCGGGTCCGGGCGCCACGCGTCCGCGGCATGCGGCCACGGGTCGACCGGCGGCCGCAGATGCGGCGGGGTGTCCACCCGGTTCTGCCGCGGCGGAGTCCCGGGCCGCGCGGGCCGGTCCCCCGGCCGGGAAGGCTGATCTCCGGGCCACGATGACCGATCCCCGGCCAGCGAAGGCCGATCCCCGGGGCGATCCGGCTGGTCACCGAGCTGACCGCCGGGATGGCCGGGCTCGTCGCCGGGTCGTGGGGGCAGGTCGCCGGAGCGAGGCCGGCGTCGCGGCAGGGCCCCCGCGCCGTTCGCCGCGTCCGGCTGGCCGTCCGCGCCCGGGCGGTCGCCGTCCGGCCCCTGCGCCGACGGAACCGCCTGCACAGGCGTGGTCGCCTTGCTCGCGACGACGGTCGCCCCGTCGGCAACGACGGGTTTCGGCGCGACGACCGTCGCCCGATCGTCCAGGCCGGGTTTCGGCGCGACGACGGTCGCCCCGTCGGCCGTGGCCGGATGCGGCGCGACGACGGTCGCCCCGTCGGCCGTGGCCGGGTACGGCGCGACAACGGTCGCGCCGTCGGCCGCGACCGGATGCGGTGCGACGACCGTCGCCCCGTCGTCCACGGTGAGGTTCGGCACAGCCACCGTCGCCCCGTTGCCGGCGGACGGGCTCGGCAGCACCACCGGTTTCGGTGTGACGACGGTCGCCAGGTCGCCGGCCGCCGGTCGCGGCGCGGGCGTCGTGGCCTGGTCGTCCCCGTCCCGGGCGGCCAGGTATCGCGAGGGCAGCCGCATCTCCTCGGTGGGGCCGGGCGCGGCCGGTTCGGTGGTCAGCAGGGCAGCCCCGGCGAGGATGCTGCCCTCCGCCACGACCAGCTCGGGCTGTTCGATCACCACCGGCGGGTCGCCGAGCGCGCGGTGCAGCAGCGTCGCCACGAGCGGGATCCGGCTGGCGCCGCCGACCAGGAAGACACCGGCCAGCCTGCCGTCCGGAAGATCGGCCCAGCGCAGCAGATTTTGCGTGATCTGAACAGTCTGCTCCAGCACCGGCCGGGCGACCGTCTCCAGTTCCTCCCGGGTGAGGTGCGCCTCCACGTCGAGCAGCGGCACCACGAAGTCGGCCGACTGGGCCCGCGACAGCCGCTCCTTGGCGATCCGCACGTCGTCCCAGAGCTGGCGGCGGGCCCGGCGTTCCTCGACGGTGGCCGGCTCCATCAGCCGGGCCCAGTCGTCGGTGCGCAGGTGCTCGACGACGGCCGCGTCCACGTCGAGGCCGCCGAGGTCGTCCCGGCCGTCGACGGCGAGCACCTCGAAACCGGAGGAGGTCCGGGCGACCACGCTGGTGTCGAAGGTGCCGGCCCCGAAGTCGTGCACCATCACGACCGAGCCGATCGGCACGTCCCGGCCGAGGACCTCGGCGAAGTAGGTGGCGGCGGCGACCGGCTCGGCGACCAGGCGGGCGCCTTCCAGCCCGGCCCGGGCGGCGGCGTCGGCGAGCAGCGTGCGGCGGGTGGCGCCCCAGGTGGCGGGGCAGGTGAGGGTGACGTCGGGACGGTACGGCCCGACGGCGCGGTGCCACTCCTCGGCGACGCGGAGGAGCACCGCGGCGATCAGGTCGACGACCTCGAACTCGCGTTCGCCGAGCAGCACCAGGCCGTCGTCGACCCGGCGTTTCGGGTTGGGCTCGAAACGGGCCGGGTCGAGGCGGGCGCTGTGCACGGCGTCCCGGCCGACGAGCAGGTCGCCCTCGGAGCCGGCGAAGACCGCGGACGGCAGCAACGGCGAGCCGTCGACCAGGATCGGCCGGGCACGGCCGTCCGGCCATCGCGCGACGGCGACGGTGTTGGAGGTGCCGAAGTCGACGCCGAGGGCGTACCGCGGACCACCCTGGTCGAGGGACATGCCCGCAGTCTAGGCAATCGCGGCACGTATCCGGGATATCGACTATGAGCCGCTGAACTTAGGCTGCCGCTTCTCGACGAAGGCGGTCGCCCCTTCGAGCCGATCGTCGGTGGCGAACAGGCCCGCGAACAGGTGCGACTCCAGGGCGAGACCGGACGCGAGGTCGAGGCTGAGACCACCGTCGACCGCCTGTTTCGCGGCGCGCAGCGCCAGGGCGGGACCGATGGTGTACTGCTTGACCAGCGCGACGGCGGACGCGTACACCTCGTCGGCGGGAACCACCCGGTCGGCCAGGCCGATCCGCAATGCCTCCGCACTGTCGACCATCCGACCGGAGAAGATCAGGTCCTTGGCCTTGGCCGGGCCGATCAGCCGGGCCAGCCGCTGGGTGCCGCCGGCGCCCGGGATGAGACCGAGCTTGATCTCCGGCTGGCCGAGCTTCGCGTCCTCGGCGATCACCCGCCAGTCGCAGGCCAGTGCCAGCTCGCAGCCGCCGCCGAGCGCGTACCCGCTGATCGCGGCGACCACCGGCTTGGGGATCCGGGCGATCGCGTCGAAGGCGCTGGACAGCGCGCCGGCCCGGGCGACCATCTGCTGGTACGTCACGGTGGTGAACTCGGTGATGTCGGCGCCCGCCGCGAAGTGCTTGCCGGCGCCGTGCACGACCACGGCGCGTACCGCGGAGTCGGTGGCCGCGGCCTGTGCCGCCTCCCGCAACTCCTCCTGAACCTGGGTGTTCAGCGCGTTGACCGGTGGCCGCTCCAATCGAATCGTGCCGATGCCGTCACTGACCTCGAGCCGCACGAACTCGCCCACAGGGCCTCCCTCGACCACGCCGTTTGGCAGCCAGCCTACGACGGGTACGGGATACCCTGGGGTCCTCTGGGGAGGAAGCGATGACCACGTACTACCGGGACCCGGAAGTGCTGATCACATCGTCCGGCGTCTGGATGAACGGGCGTGAGTTCCGCCTGTCCGAGCTCCTCCAGGTCTGGTACACGAAAGGCTCCCGTTCCTGGAGCATCATCGCCCGGCGCGGAGCCCTCGCCATGATCATCCTGCTGCCGCTGGTGGTCGGCGCGTTCGCCGTGCTGCTGGCCCTGGCGCTGGACCTGTCGCTCGGCAACACGATCGCCCTGACCGTCGGCGGCATCCTGGTCGGGGTGGCGGTGGTTCCGGTCGCCGACCTCCTTCTGGAGCGGATGGACGCGTCCTACGATCGGGGCAGCCGCAGCATCGAGATCTGGGGCCGGGTCCGGGAGGGTGACGTGCTGCTCATGTGCACCGACAACGCACAGCGGTTCGGCCGCGTCTACCGCGCCCTGCAGCGCGCGCTGGAGCCGGCGGTGCGCCCGTGAGGAGAGACGCCGCGGGGCTGGCGGCGCTGCTGGCGGGCACGGGTGTGCTGCATTTCGTGGCGCCGAAACCGTTCGACCGGATCGTGCCGCGGTCGCTGCCGGGCTCGCCGCGCACCTGGACCTATCTGAGCGGGGCCGCCGAGCTGGCGGTGGCCGCCGCGGTCGCGCACCCGCGCACGCGCCGGGCCGGTGGGCTGGCCGCGGCCGCGTTGTTCGCCGCGGTCTTCCCGGCGAACGTGAAGATGGCGGTGGACTGGCGGCATGCTCCGCCGGCCCGCCGGGCGATCGCTTTCGGACGCTTGCCGTTGCAGGCCCCGCTGATCGCCTGGGCGCTGCGGGTGGCCCGCTGATTCGCTGATTTCCCGGTGCGAAAGGCCCTGATTCGCGACGATCAGGGCATCATGAAAGCGACCGAGGTACGGCCCACCGGCGTCGAGCGGACCTTCGGGGAGAACGAGCTGATCGTCTCCAAGACCGATCCGCGCGGCGTCATCACGTACGTCAACGACGTCTTTCTCCGGGTTTCGGCCCTGCCCGAAGGGCAGGCGCTGGGGCAGCCGCACAACGTGATCCGGCACCCGGACATGCCCCGCGCCGTGTTCCAGCTGCTCTGGGACACCATCAAGGACCGGCGGGAGATCTTCGCGTACGTGCTGAACCTGGCCGCCGACGGCGCGCACTACTGGGTGTTCGCCCATGTCACGCCCTCGTTCGACGGGTCCGGCCGGCTGCTGGGCTATCACTCCAACCGGCGCAGCCCGTCGCCGTCGGCGGTCCGGACGATCCGGGACGTCTACGCCGGAATGCTGACGGCGGAACGCGCGCAGTCCCGCACCCCGGACGCGGTGGCCGCCGGGACCGCGGCCCTGGAGCGGATGCTCGCCGAACGCGGCTGCGGCTACGACGAGCTGGTGTGGGAGATCACCGACGGCAGCGCCCGATGAGGGCACGTCAGTCGCCCGGGGTGGACCTGACGGCGCTGGACGAGGCGGTCCGGATGGTCACCGAGGTCTGCGAGCGGGCCTCTGACGGTGACCTGGAGGCCCGGGTGCCGCCGATCGGCGAGTCGGAACGGGCCCGGCGGGTACGGGCGGCGATCAACGGGCTGCTCGACCACATCGACGCGTTCGTCCGGGAGGCGGGCGCGGCGTCGGCGTCCGCGGCGGAGGGGCGGTTCCACCGGCGGTTCCTCACGCAAGGGCTGGCCGGGGCGTACCGGGCGGCGGCCGCACAGATCGCCCACTCGAACCAGGTGATGAGCCGGACGGCGGCCCAGTTCGCGGACGCGGCGCGGGCCCGGCAGGCGCTCGCCGACGAGCTGGAGTCCGCGGTGCTGACGGTCTCCGAGCAGGTGGCCACGGCCGCGACCGAGATGGGCCGGTCGGCGAACAACCTGGCCGACTTCGCCCGGGAGGCGGTCACCGACGCCGAGCACGGGCTGGGCACCGTGTCGTCGCTGCGTACCTCGTCGGACGAGATCCGGCACGCGGTCGACCTGATCAACCAGGTGGCGGCGCAGACCCGGCTCCTGGCCCTGAACGCGACGATCGAGGCGGCCCGGGCGGGCGCGGCGGGCAAGGGCTTCGGCGTGGTCGCCAACGAGGTGAAGAACCTGGCGAACGAGACCAGCGCCTCCAGCTCCGAGATCATGAACCAGGTCAACACGGTGCAGCAGTCCGCGGCCGACGCGATCCGGGTGCTGGAGGCGGTCACCGACCGGATCCGGGAGATGAGCGGGCTGGTGGAGGGGATCGCGCTGGCGGTGGACGGCGGGCAGCGCGCCGACGACGGCGGCCTGTCGCAGCTCGCCGAGGTGCTGCGGGCCGAGGTCTCTCGCTTCGTCACCACGATCCGCGCCTCATGAAACCCCGGCTGGTGTGTCGAGTTCGGCCGCTATGCGCGCCCGAAACCAACACACCAGGGGTCAGCCGCGCTGGTAGAGGGCCTCAATGTCGGCGCGGGTGGGCAGCGCGTTGCTGGCGCCCACCCGGCGCACGCAGGCCGCGCCGGCCGCGTTCGCCCAGCGCACGGCGTCCGGCAGGTCCCGGCCCTCACCCCACGCGACGGCCAGCGCACCGGTGAACGCGTCACCGGCCGCGGTGGTGTCGGCCACCTCGACCTTGTACGCCGGCACGTGCACATCGGCGCCGTCCCGGTCGGCGTAGCGTGAGCCGTTGCCGCTGAGCGTGAGCACCACCCGCGGGACCAGCGCCAGCAGCGAGCCGACGTCCGGGTCGGCGCCGCCGGTGATGGCCCGTGCCTCGGTCTCGTTGACCACCAGCAGGTCCACCTGGTCGAGCAGGCCGGGCGGCAGCACCCGGGCGGGCGCGGCGTTCAGGATGGTCCGGGTGCCGGCGGCGCGGGCGGCCCGGAGCGCGGCCAGAACCGTGGCCATCGGGATCTCCTGCTGGCAGAGCAGCACGTCGGCGGCGGCGATCGCGGCGGACTCGTCGTCGGACAGGTCGACGAAGGTGCGGTTGGCGCCGGGGCTGACCAGGATCGAGTTCTCCCCGGCCCGGTCCACCATGATCACCGCGACGCCGGAGGAGCCGTAGCTGGTGCGTACCAGATCGACGCCCACCCCGGCCGCCGCCAACCGCGCGTGGAGGGTCACGCCGAAGGAGTCGGAGCCGATGGCGCCGAGGAACGCCGTGTCGGCGCCCGCGAGGGCGGCGGCGATGGCCTGGTTGGCCCCCTTGCCGCCGGGTGTCATCACGAAGTCGTCGCCGAGCACCGTCTCGCCCGGCCGGGGCAGGCTCGGCGCCAGCCCGACCAGGTCCATGTTCGCGCTGCCGGCGACGACGACCCGGGTCGGCATCTAGCCGGCCCGCGCGGTGTAACGGTCGCCGATCCGGTCCACGATCAGCGGCAGGCCGAACGTCTTCGTCAGGTTCTCCGCGGTCATCACCTCGCCGAGCAGGCCGGCCGCGACCACGGTGCCCTCGCGCAGCAGCAGCGCGTGGGTGAAGCCCGGCGGGATCTCCTCGACGTGGTGGGTGACCAGCACCATCGCGGGGGCGTCCGGGTCCAGCGCGAGTTCGGTCAGGTGCCCGATGAGCACCTCGCGGCCGCCCAGGTCGAGACCGGCGGTCGGCTCGTCGAGCAGCATCAGCTCGGGGTCGGTCATCAGCGCCCGGGCGATCTGGGTGCGCTTGCGCTCGCCCTCGGACAGGGTGCCGAACTCACGGTCGGCGAACCCGGCGATGCCGAGCTGGTCGAGCAGCTCGCGGGCGCGGGCCTCGTCCTGCGGGTCGTAGCTCTCCCGCCAGCGGCCGACCACCGACCACGCGGCGGTGACCACCACGTCGAGCACCTTCTCCGACGGCGGCACCTGGTCGGCGAACCGGCCGGTGGTGATGCCGACGCGGGTGCGCAGCTCGGTGACGTCGGTGCGCCCGAGTTTCTCGCCGAGCACGTACGCCGTGCCGCGGGTCGGGTGCATCCGGGCGGACGCGAGGTTGAGCAGGGTGGTCTTGCCGGCGCCGTTGGGGCCCAGCACCACCCACCGCTCGTCCAGCTCGACCTGCCAGGACAGGTCTCGGATCAGGAAGTTTCCGCTTCGCACCACGTTGACGCGGTCGAAGGCGATGACGGTGTCCTCGTCGGGCGGAATGGGTACGGCAGCCTCCAGCACGCGTCCATCCAACCACGTCCGCGCGCGGGAACCGGACGGCGTGCCGGTGACCCGCCCCCGCGGGGGAACCTCAGTCGGTCGTCGAGCCGAAGACCTCGTCACGGACCGCGTCCAGGGCCATCCGCAGCGCGCCGTGCAGCACCGGCTCGGAGGCCACCGCCGTCACCACCACCTTGGGCGAGACCAGTGTGATCGCTGCCACCTCGGATTCCACCCGCTCGGCGAGCGCGGGGCCACCGGCCCGGCTCACCTCGCCGGCCAGCACCACCAGCGGCGGGTCGAGGACGGCGCAGGTGGCGGCCACACCGAGGGCCAGCCGCCGGGCCAGCTCGTCGAGGACCGGCTCACCGGCGGGACCGGCGGCGACCGCCGCGCGCACCACGTCGGCGGCCTCGGCGCCGCGGAAGCCGAACTGCTTGCCGATCGCCTTGACCGCGTCGGCGCCGGCGATGGCCTGGAAGGCGCCCTTCACCCCGCGCCGGGACGCGTTGTGCGGCACCTCGGCGCCGCCGACCGGCAGGTAGCCGATCTCACCGGCGGCGCCGGTGGCGCCCTGGTGCAGCCGGCCGGCGATGACGTTGGCCAGGCCCACGCCGCGGCCGATCCAGATGAGCGCGAAGTCGGTGACGCCGGTGGCCGCGCCGGTGCCGGACTCGGCGACGGCGGCGAGGTTCACGTCGTTGCCGAAGAAGACCGGGATGTTCAGGTCGCGGCGCAGGTCGGCGAGCAGGCCGCGGTGCCAGCGGGGCAGGTCGTGGGCGAAGGAGATCTCGCCGGAGTGCGGGTCGACCAGGCCGGGGGTGCCGAGCACGACGCGGCGTACGGAGGTCATGTCGGCGCCGGCCTCCCCGGCGGCCTGGACCACGGCGTTGTGCACGACGCCGACCGGGTCGTCGGTGTCCTTGGTGCTCTGCTCGACCCGGCTGACCACGGTGCCGGTGATGTCCGCGCAGGCGGCGACCACGCAGTCCGGGCCGACCTCGACGCCGATCACGTGCGCGCTGGACGGGGTGACGGCGTAGAGCTGCGCGTTCGGCCCGCGGCCGCCGGCCTGCTCGCCGACCCGCCGGACCAGGCCGCGCTCCTCGAGCCGCTCGACCAGCTGGGAGGCGGTGACCTTGCTGAGGCCGGTCATCTCGCCGAGCTGCGCCCGGGTCAGCGGACCTCGCGTGAGCAGCAGGTCCAGTGCCGCGCGGTCGTTCAGGGCGCGCAGCAACCGGGGGGTGCCCGGGAGGCGGGTGGCGGCCATAGCATTGTCCCCTAATACTAAGGAATCTTTCCTGTTACTGTGTCGACCAGCGACACGCAGCCGCAGCGTAACGGTAGGCAATGAGGCCTAGCCGGAGGGTGGCTATCGACTCCGAGCGATCATGGCAGTTCCCGGGTAGTCCGACCAGTCCGGCCAGAGTCGCCGAACCGGAAGGACATCATGGCGAACGACCCCGCCCTCCGTCAGCTGGCGCTGCGCACCCTCCTCGCGGCGTTCCCCGGTCACACCGCGCCGCAGTGGGCCGGTGACCTGCTCGCCGGCGGGCTGGCCGGCCATACCCTGTTCGGCACCAACGTCGACAACCCTGAGCAGCTCGCCCGGCTGACCGCGGAGCTGCGATCGGCCCGCCCCGACGCGCTGATCGCCATCGACGAGGAGGGTGGCGACGTCACCCGGCTGGGGCATCGGACGGGGAGCCCGTACCCCGGGAACGCCGCTCTCGGCGCGGCCGACGACGAGGACCTCACCCGCCGGGTCCACGCGGCGATCGGCGCCGACCTGGCCGCCGCCGGGATCGACCTGGACCTGGCCCCGACCGTCGACGTGAACACCGCCGACGACAACCCGATCATCGGCACCCGCTCGTTCGGCGCGGACCCCGGGCTGGTCGCCCGGCACACCCGCGCGGCCGTCACCGGGCTGCAGTCGGCCGGTGTCGCCGCCTGCGCCAAGCACTTCCCCGGCCACGGCGCCACGGTGTCCGACTCGCACCTCGAGCTGCCGACCGTGGACGTGCCCCTGGCCCTGCTGCGCACCCGCGACCTGCCCCCGTTCGCCGCCGCGGTGGAGGCCGGGGTCAAGGCCGTGATGAGCGCCCACATCCGGGTGCCCGAACTGACCGGCGACGGGCCGGCCACCTTCAGCCGGGCCGCGCTGACCGGCCTGCTCCGCGACGAGCTGGGCTTCCGTGGCGCGATCGTCACCGACGCCCTGGAGATGCGCGGCGCCGCCGCCTCCGCCGGGAGCATCCCGCGCGCGGCCGTCGCCGCCCTGGCCGCCGGGGCCGATCTGCTCTGCATCGGTGCCGAGGTGGACCTGCCGCTGGTCGAGGCGGTGGCGGCGGAGATCGCGGCGGCGACCGGGGACGGGCGTCTCGCGCTGAGCCGGCTGGAGGAGGCGGCCGCCCGTACCGCCGCCCTGGCCGCCTGGACGACCACCGGAACCCCGGGCGCCTTCGCCCCGGACGTCGCGCTGGGCCTGGCCGCCGCGCGCCGGGCGATGACCGTCGAGGGGGACGTGACGGCGGTGCGGTCGCCGCTGGTGGTGCGGTTCGGCGCGGGCCACTCGATCGCCGAGGGCCGGGTGCCGTGGGGCCTCGCGCCGCACCTCGACGGCGTCGAGCACATCGAGGTGGCGGCCGCCGAGGCCACCCCGGAAGAGCTTGCGGGGTACGCCGGGGACCGCCCCGTGGTCCTGGTCGGCCGCCGCCTGCACAGCTCGCCGGCGGCCCGCACCCTGATCGAGAAGCTGGCCGCCGACCGGCCGGCCGCTGTCGTCGAGATGGGCTGGCCGTCCTCGTGGCGGCCGGCCGGCGTACGGGCCTTCGTGATCACGCACGGTGCCAGCCGGGCCAGTGGCCGGGTCGCCGCCGAGGCGCTCGGCCTCACCCGCTGATTCGAACATCAACAGCACGGAGCGTCACGAAAGACGTACCCGGTGTCGCTCATGTCGGGGAATGACCGGAACTTCTGCCCGAATCGGGCTAACCGAACGGACAATCCGCAACCGGCACCGTTCCCCCAGCGGGCACCCGTCACGTAGCGTCATGGCCAGAAGGTGGGTCTGGGGACGTCGCGAATCCAGCTCGGGACCAGCAGGACCGCGACGCGGACGGTGAGCCGGGCACGGCGTGACTTCGGGAGCAGCACGCCGCCGCCCGGCTCACCACCTGAAAGATCACGCGTGTGTATTTCGGCCGCTATACGCGCCCGAAATACACACGCTCCAGGACCGTCAGGCGGCCGAGGACGTCTTGACCAGGGTTCGGATCTGGCGCAGCAGCACCGACAGCGCCGCCAGGTCAGCCGGCGAGTCCTCCACGTTGCCCATCGCGTTGGACGCCCGCGCGATCGACGCCGCGTTCACCTGCTCCCACTCCGAGACCCGGTCCTCCGGCGCGGAAGTCGACGGCGTCGACTGCAGCACCTCGGCGGTCAGGGCGGCCAGCGCGGCGTACAGGTCGTAGCGCAGCGCCATCCGGGCGAGCGTCTGCCAGCGGTCGTTGCGCGGCAGCCGGGAGATGTGCGAGAGCAGCACGTCCACCCCGAAACGCTCGGAGAGCACGAAGTACACCGACGACACCTCGCCCGGGTCCCGCCCGATCGCCGCGGACGTCTCCAGGATGTCCAGCAGGCCGAACCCGTAGAACACCCGGCTGACCGTCTCGGCCAGATCCTGCGGGACGCCCTTGCCGACCAGCTCCTCGATCCGCTCGGTCAGGGCCCGGCGCTCGGACCCGACCATCACCTCCGGCAGCCGTGGCAGCAGCTCGGCGACCCCCGGCCGCAGCTTGGCGATCTCACCGGCCACGTCGATCGGCGACCGCCGGGTGCTGACCAGCCAGCGCACCGCCCGGTCGAGCAGCCGCCGGGTCTCCAGGAAGACCAAAGTCTGCGCGGGGGTCGGCACCTCGTTGTCGAGGGACTCGCCGGCCGCCCAGACCTCATCGAGACCGTAGACGTCGCGAATCACCACGTAGGCCCGGATCACGTCGGCCGCGGACGCGCCGCTCTCCTCCATGGCACGGTGCACGAACGACGTACCACCGCGGTTGACGACCTCGTTCACCAGCGACGTGGAGATGATCTCCCGCCGCAGCCGGTGCCCGGCCATCCGGCCGGCGAAGCGCTCGCGCAGCGGCGTCGGGAAGTAATCCGTCAGGACCGCGCTGGTCCAGGCCTCGTCGACGAGGACGTCGGCGAGCACCTCACGCTCCAGACTGATCTTGACGTACGCCAGGAGCACCGCGAACTCCGGCGCGGTCAGCCCCTCCCCGTTCTCGTAGCGAGCGGCCAGTTCCTTGTCCGACGGCAGGGCCTCCAGCTCCCGGTTCAGCTCGCCGCGCTCCTCCAGGGCCTTCAGCATGCGCCGGTGCACCGGGAGCAGCGAGTGCGCCTGGGACCGGGCGTTGCCGAGCGCCATCGCCTGCTCGTAGTTGTCGCGCAGCACCATGTCGCCGACCTCGTCGGTCATGGCGGCCAGCAACTCGTCGCGTTCCGGCAGGGTCATCTCCCCGTCGGCGACCGCGCCGCCGAGCAGGATCTTGATGTTGACCTCGTGGTCGGAGCAGTCGACCCCGGCCGAGTTGTCGATGAAGTCGGTGAACACCCGGCCACCAGCCCGGGCGAACTCGATCCGGCCGCGCTGGGTCAGGCCCAGGTTGCCGCCCTCGCCGACGACCCGGACCCGCAGGTCGGCGCCGTTGACCCGGATCGCGTCGTTGCCCTTGTCACCGACCTCGGCGTGCGACTCGGAGGCCGCCTTCACGTAGGTGCCGATACCGCCGTTGAAGAACAGGTCGACCGGGGCCCGCAGGATCGCGCGCATCAGGTCGCCGGGGCTGATCACCGCCGCCTCGCCGAGCCCGAGCCGTTCCCGGACCTCACGACTGACCGGGATCGACTTCGCCGACCGCGGATAGACGCCGCCACCGGAGCTGATCAGGGACTTGTCGTAGTCGTCCCAGGAGGAGCGGGGCAGCTCGAACAGGCGCCTGCGCTCGGCGTACGAGATCGCCGCGTCCGGGTCCGGGTCCAGGAAGATGTGCCGGTGGTCGAAGGCCGCCACCAGGCGGATGTGCTCCGACAGCAGCATGCCGTTGCCGAACACGTCACCGGACATGTCGCCGACGCCGACCACCGTGAAGTCCTCGGTCTGGGTGTCCAGGCCCAGGTCCCGGAAGTGCTTCTTGACCGACTCCCACGCGCCGCGGGCGGTGATGCCCATCTTCTTGTGGTCGTAGCCGGCCGACCCGCCGGAGGCGAACGCGTCGCCCATCCAGAAGTCCTTGCCGACCGAGATCTCGTTGGCGATGTCCGAGAACGTGGCGGTGCCCTTGTCCGCGGCCACCACCAGGTACGGGTCGTCGCCGTCGTGCCGGACCACGTCCTCCGGCGGCATGATCTTGCCGCTCTGGATGTTGTCGGTGACGTCCAGCAGCGCGGTGATGAACCGCCGGTAGCACTCCACCGCCTCGTCCCGGTCGCCCGGCTTCTGCTTCAGCACGAAGCCGCCCTTGGCGCCGACCGGCACGATCACCGAGTTCTTCACCATCTGCGCCTTGACCAGGCCGAGGATCTCGGTGCGGAAGTCCTCCCGCCGGTCCGACCAGCGCAGGCCACCGCGCGCGACGGCGCCGTACCGCAGGTGCACGCCCTCGAACCGGGGCGAGTAGACGAAGATCTCGAACTTCGGCCGGGGTTGCGGCAGGTCCGGGATCGCTTGCGGATCGAGCTTGAAGGCGACGTACGACTTCGGCCGCCCCTCCCTCCCCCGCTGGAAGAAACTGGTCCGCAGGGTCGCCTCGATCAGCATCAGGTACGACCGCAGGATCCGGTCCTGATCCAGGCTGTCCACCTGGTCCAGCAGCTCGGTGATCCGGTCCCGGACCTCGGTCGCCCGCCGGGCCCGCTCGGTCTCGCCGACCTGCAACGCCGGCGAGAACCGGGTCTCGAAGAGCTTCACCAGCAGGACCGCGATCTCCGGGTACGCCGTGAAGGTCGATTCCAGGTACCGCTGGGAGAAGACGTTCCCGGTCTGCCGCAGGTACTTCGCGTACGCCCGCAGCACCACCACCTGCCGCCAGGTGAGACCGGCCAGCAGCACCAGCTCGTTGAACCCGTCCACCTCGGCCTCGCCCCGCCAGGCGGCCGCGAACGCGTTCTCCACCTGCGGGCGCACCTCGGCCAGCTCACGATGGCCGGACGGCGGCAGCAGACCGAAGTCGTAGAGGTAGATGACGCCGTCGTCGCGGCGGATCTCGTACGGCCGCTCGTCGGTCACCCGGACACCCAGCGAGTGCAGCACCGGCAGCACCGCCGACAGCATCATCGGCTCGCCGTACCGGTAGACCTTGAAGCGGACGTCCCGCTCGTCCGGCTCCGGGTGGCCGTCCGGGCCGAGCCGGCGCCGCCGGAACAGGTGCATGGCGAGCTGCCCGGACTCGTCGAGCAACTCCAGCTTGGCGAGGTCCTGCATGCCCTCGTACGGCGTGTGGGTGTTCTTGTAGCTCTCCGGATAGGCCGACGAATACCGCAGGAACAGCCGCCGGGCCTGCTCGTCGCCGAGTTTGCGCTCCAGCACCAGGGAGAAGTCGTCGTCCCACATGCGGGTCGCGTCGGCCAGCTTCTCGGCCAGCTCGTTCGGCTCCAGGTGGCCGGGCGGCGCCGCCGGGTCGGTGCGCACGATGAAGTGCACCCGCGCCAGCATCCGCTCGGTCACCCGGGTGGTGTAGTCGACGCCGATCCCGTTCAGCTCGCGCAGCAGGATCTCCTGCATGCGCAGCCGGTTGCCGGTGGTGAACCGGTCCCGGGGCAGGTAGATCAGGCAGGAGATGAACCGGCCGTACCCGTCGCGCCGCAGGAACAGCCGCAACTGCCGGCGGCCCGCCATCCGGAGCACGCCGATGACCGCCTCGTACAGGTCGTCGGTCTTGATCTGGAAGAGCTCGTCGCGGGGGTACGTCTCCAGTATCTGCAGCAGGTCCTTGCCGGAGTGACCGCGCGGCGACAGCCCGGACCGGTCCAGCACCTCCTGCACCTTGCGCTTGACCACCGGCAGCTCCCGGACGCTGGTCCGGTACGCCGAGGAGGAGAAGAGACCCAGGAACCGGCGCTCGCCGACCACCTGACCGGCCTCGTCGAACGACTTCACACTGATGTAGTCGAGGTACGCCGAACGGTGCACGGTGGCCCGCGAGTTCGCCTTGGTGATCACCAGGAGGCGCGGCTCCATGGCCCGCTCGTACACCTCGGGGGCCATCTCGGTGGCGAGCCGGCGCGGTTTGCTGGCCCCACGCAGGATGCCCAGGCCGGTGCCCGGGACCGCGGTCAGGACCCCGTCGTCCAGCCGGTACTCCCGGTAGCCCAGGAACGTGAAGTGATCGTCGGCCAGCCACTTCAGCAGCTCGATCGAGTCGGTGACGTCCTTGTCGGGAACCGGAAGGCCCTGCTCGGACCCGCGCGCGGCGGCCAGCTCGTCGGAGATCACCACGGCCCGCTGCCGCATCCGCGGCCAGTCCTCCACCGCGTCCCGCACGTCGGTGAGCACCCGCCGCACCTCGTTGACCAGCTGCTCGCGGGCCTCCGGCCGGCGGACCGGGTCGATCTCGATCCGGATCCAGCTCTCCACCAGGTCGCCCTCGATGGCGTCGTCCGGCTCGACGTCGGACTCCAGCTGGGCGAGCGCGCCGAGCGGCTCCCGGCGCACCACGATCAGCGGGTGCACGGTCAGGTAGACCTGCAGATTGTGCGCGTTGAGCAGGGCGATCACCGAGTCCACCAGGAACGGCATGTCGTCGGTGACGATCCGCAGCACGCTGTGCGCCTGCGGGCCGGTCGGCTCGGTGATGGCCACCTTCAGCTCGCCGGGCAGCCGGTTGCGGGCCAGCTCGCGATGGTCGGCCGCGGCCGCGAACATCTCTCCGGGCGTGTAACCGACCAGTTCCTCGTCGGGTGCGAACCGCCAGAAGCGGCTCACCAGCGACGCTGTGGTGTGGTCGTCTCCCGCTTGCTCGACCGCCTGCGCCACCAGCCGTTCGGCGTTGGGCACATCGTCGAGAACGGTCTGATCAGAGTCGGTCACTGCCTCGTCGGCGACAGCCATGGTCCGGCGCTCCCCTCACCCACGGCACTGTGGGCTCGAACGTGTCGAGCACAGCCTAGAACTACCACCCCGGCACACCTCACACCCCCGGTGTGCCGATGCAGGACGCCGGAACGGGCACATCCCTACTACCGTTCGATCAGCTACCCCACGGAAGGGACACCCATGCGCCGTTCCCCCGCCGGCCTCGCCGCCCTGCTCCTGCTCACCGCGGGCGGGCTGGCAGGCTGCTCGGCCGACCCCGCCGAGGACACCGTCGAGGCGTTCCTGACCGGCTGGGCCGGCGGCAACCTGGACAAGGTCGGGTTCGTCACCGCAGCCGGTCAGAAGATCGGCGCGCCCGAGGTGCTGACCCAGATCCAGGCGCTGTACGGCGACCTCGCCGGCGCGCCGGTCAGTGTCACCAGATCCGGGGACACCGCCGAGACCGGTGACAACGCCACCACCCCGATCACCGTCAAGTGGACCCTGCCCGGCGGTGCCCAGTGGAGCTACGCCAGCGCCGTCCGCGCCACCAAGGCGAACCTGGACGGCTGGTCGGTCGTCTGGGAGCCGTCAGTGGTCCAGCCCGACCTGACCGGCGGCGAGAAACTGCGGCTGCGCCGGGTCGCCGCCGGGCGCGCCGCGATCGTCGACGCCGCCGGGAAACCGCTGGTGTCGCCGCAGAAGGTGGTCACCATCGGGGTCAGCCCGGAGAAGATCAAGGACCTCGCGGCCCTGCAGAAGGCGCTCGCCACCGCGTTCGCCAAGGTCGACGCGGACGTCGACATGAGCGGCCTGAAGGCCCGCGTCGACAAGGCCGACCCCGGCGCCTTCCTCGACCTGGTCACCCTCCGGCGGTCGGTCTACGACAAGATCCGGGCGGAGGTACGCCCCCTGCCCGGCACCGTCTTCCGCGAGGAGACCCGGCAGCTCGCGTCCACCCGCGAATTCGCCCGGGCGCTGCTCGGCACCGTCGACGCCGCCACCGAGGAGGACATCGGCAACTCCGACGGCGCCCTGGCCGTCGGCGACCAGACCGGGCACGGCGGGCTCCAGCAGAAGTACGAGACAGTGCTGCGCGGCACCCCCGGCGTCACCGTGGTGATCGCCAAGGAGGCCGCCGACGGCGACACCGAGGACGCCAAGCTCTTCACCGCGCCGCCGGTCGACGGCAAACCGATCAAGGTCACGCTGGACAGCCGGGTGCAGATCGCCGCCGACGCCGCGCTCACCGCCGAGAAGCAGCCCAGCTCGCTGGTCGCGGTCCGGGTCAGCGACGGCGCCGTGCTGGCCGCCGCCAACGGCCCCGAGCCAGGCGGGGTCAACACCGCCTTCACCGGCCAGGTCCCGCCGGGGTCGACGTTCAAGATGGTTTCGGCGTACGGGCTCCTCGCGCGCTCCGGAGTAACCGCCAACACCGTCGTCGACTGTCCAAAAACGGTCACCGTTGATGGCCGTGAGTTCAAGAACTCACACGACCAGGCGCTCGGCAAGGTCCCGTTCCACATCGACTTCGCCAAATCCTGCAACACCGCCTTCGCCAACCTCGCCCCGAAACTCGGCTCGGCCGGGCTCCAGGAGGCGTCCGCCGCGCTCGGGCTCGGCGGCAAATGGGACCTCGGCGTCGACGCGTACTCCGGCCAGGTCTCCGACGGCGGCACCGCCACCGAACTCGCCGCCGCCGTCTTCGGCCAGGGCAGCACCGTGGTCAGCCCGCTCGCCATGGCCGTCGCCACCGCCGCCGTCGCGAAAGGACAGCTCCAGCCGCCGAAACTGGTGCTCGACCCGGCGCCCGCCGGCGCCACCGCCGCCGGGGCGCCTCTCGACCCGAAAGCGGTCACCGCGCTCCGCGGGATGATGCGCGAGGTGGTCACCGCGGGTACCGGCACGGCGCTGCGCACGGTCAAGGGCCAGCCGGTGTACGGCAAGACCGGCACCGCCGAATTCCAGACCGGCTCCGCCGACACCCACTCCTGGTTCGTCGGCTACCAGGGCGACATCGCCTTCGCGGTGATGGTCCAGAAGGGCGGCGCCGGTTCCGAGGCCGCCGTCCCCGTCGTCGCCCGCTTCCTGACCACCCTCAACAAGTAACCCGACCGTCCCTGGCGGCCGTCTCCAAACGCCCTCGCCCCTGGCTGGCGCTCAGGGCCGTCTCAGCACCGCTGAGACAGCCCTGAGCGCCAGCCACACAAGATCCACCGCCTGGCCCGATCGCCCCACCAATCCCACGGCGCGCGCTCGCCCACCCGCAACCCCGGCTGGTTCTCATGGCTGTCTCAGCGGTGCCGAGACAGCCCTGAGAACCAGCCGGACAAGATCTACACCGTGAGCCGGGTGCTCTTCGCCGGCCAGGTGGCTCTCCGTGGTGACGGAGAACCGGGTCAGGCGACGCCGGGTGGGAGGTTGCCGAATCGGCCCGCACCGGCGGCCGGCGAACCGTAGCTCTCCGTGGCCGAAGGGTCGGCGGGCGGGCGAGGGCGGAGCATTCCGGGGCGGGTGGCGGGCAGTGGCTCCGAATCGAGCAGTGGAGCGGAACCGAGCGGCCGGGTCAGCAGGCGGATGTCGGGACGGGCCGGTCGGGGTTCCGGGTCGGCAGGGCGTTCCGCATCGGCTTCGGCTGACTCAGGGACGGTTTCCGAGTCGATCTGCGCGGTATCGGCGGGGTCCTCGGGCTCAGCCGACCGGTCTTCTGGCTGATCGTCTTCGGTCATCTGCACGACTCGCGCGTGGGCGCCATCCCGCTCGTCGCGCGGCGCGTCGTCATCCGGGCCGACGTGATCGATGACGTCATCCGGCTCGGCGCGTTCGATGGCGTCCAGGTCGGCGGGATCGACGGTGTCCGAGTCGGCACGGTTGACGGCATCGGGATCGGCGTGACCGACGGCATCCAGGTCGGGATGGCTGTCGGCATCCAGGTCAGCGCGCGGTGCGGTGTTCAGGTCGGCGTGACCGGCGGCATCCGGGTCGGCGTGACTAAGGGCGTCCAGGTCGGGGTGATCAATGGCGTCGGCGTGACTGGTGGTGTCCAGGGCGGCACGGTCGATGGCGTCATCAGGCTCGGCTTGCGAAATGGCGCCAGAAAGCTCGGCGTGTGAGAACGCGCCGCGACGATCCGCGTCCGAGGAAGCGCCACGATGGTTGCTGGCGGTATGAGCCGGATCGTGGCGGTCGGTGGCGGGATTTCCGGGGCGAAGTCCGTTCGCTGTCCTGCCGAGAGTCGCGGCCAGGACGAAGTCCGCGTCAGCCCACCGTGCGGAAGCCCTCGGCGACGCGGAGCCGACCGGCCGCGCCGTAGAAGCCGGCTGATCAACGGCGCCCGGCCTACCGGCAGCGGCCCGTCCCGCGGCATCCGCATCGTCTGCGCCGGCCTGACGGTCCAGGCCGCCGGACGGCTCGACGCCGGCCTGACGATCCAGGCCACCGGACGGCTCGGCGCTGACCGGTGAGCCGGCGGCTGCGGGCTCGTCCACGGCGGGCCGTGCGGCGGAGAACCGGCTGTCGTCGGCGCTAGAAGGCTCACTGAAGGCGTTCGGCTGACCAGAAACGGCCGACTGCACGTCCGCGGATGCCGCAGCCGACGGGTCGGCCACCGAGGCGGCACGCGAAAAGGCGATAGGCGAAGAGGCCGAGGGTGAAGAGGCCGCTGGTGAGGAGACGGCGGGCGAGGAGTCCGGTGAAGAGGCCGCAGGCGAGGAGACGGCAGGAGAAGAGGCCGCGGGCGAGGAGACGGCGGGCGAAGAGACGGGTGAAGAGGCCAGGTCGCGGCGGGCGGCGATCAGGTCCGGGCGGGCCGTCGTGGTGCGGACCGGTGACAGGCCGCTCACGACCGCGGAGGTGATCTCGGCCGCGTACCGCCCGTCGGGGTCGTAGTCGGGGTCGAAGACGGTGATCTCGACGCCGAGGCAGTGCGGCGACTCCACCAGGCCGGACAGCAGGATCTCCAGCTCGGGGAAGGCGATGCCGCCCGGGTCGGGCGCGTCCACGGCCGGCATCACCGCCGGGTCGAGCACGTCGACGTCCATGTGCACCCAGTATCCGGCGCAGTCGACGAGCTGGTCGCGGGCCCACTGCGCGCTGCGGGCCGCGCCTTCGGCACGCAGGGCGGGGACGGGCCGGGTGACGATGCCGGCGGCCTGGAGGTCGAGACGGTACTCGTCCTGGGCGCGGATGCCGAGGACGACCACGTCGATGTCGCGGAAGTACGGCCGGCGGGACTCGATGGCCGCCAGGTCGGCCTGGCCGCGGCCGGTGACCAGGGCCAGGTCCTCACCGGCGGCGGCGCCCACATAGGAGGCGTTGCCGGGGTGCCGGAAGTCGGAGTGGCCGTCCACGAAGACCAGCCCGATGCGGCCGCCGACGGCGTCGCCGAGGCGGTGCATGGCGATGCCGGAGCCGATCAGGATGGAGCAGTCGCCGCCGAGGACGACCGGGAACTCGCCGCCGTCGATGATGGCGCCGATCCGGTCGGCGAGCGCGCGGGAGTAGGCGGCGATCTCGGCCGCGTGGGCCACGCCGTCGCCGGGGCGCCAGTCGCCGGGGTCGTACCGCGGAGGGGTGAGACAGCCCGCGTCGCGGGCGCCGAGCCTGGTCAGCAGGCCCTGATCGCGGAGGGCGCCGGGCGCCTTGGCGCAGCCCGGCACCGACGTCGCGGTCGGCGGGCGCAGGCCGAGATTGGACGGTGCGTCCAGAACGGCGATGCGGCGCACGACGCCCTCCTTCGCTGTTAGAAGAGTGCGCTGGCCAGGGCGCGTCTGGCGCCGGCGACCGCGGGGTCGTCCGGGCCGGCCACGATGAACAGCGACAGCAGGTGCTTGCGTACGGCCTCCCGCTCGTCGCCGGCGGTCCGCCGGACCAGGGCGACGAGTCGCGCGTACGCCTGGTCGGCCTGCCCGCTGAGCACCTCGATGTCGGCGGCGAGCCGCTGGGCCTCGACGTCCTCCGGGTCGGCCGCGGCCTTGGCCAGCGCCGCCGACGGGTCGACGCCGCTGATCCGGCGGTAGAGCTCCACCTGGGCCAGGCCGGATTCGGCGGCCGCGTCGGCGGGCGACTCGGCGAGGATCTTCTTGTACGCCGCCTCGGCCGCGTCCAGGTCGCCGGTCATCAGGGCGTCGTCGGCGGCGTCGAGCCGCGGGTCCTCGGGGGTGGCCACGCTGACGCCGGCGGCCTTGAGGACGGCGTCGATGTACTGCCGGATCTGGGCCTCGGAGAGCACGCCGGTGAAGCCTTCGACGGGCTGCCCGCCGATCAGCGCGACGACCATCGGGATGCCCTGGACACGGAAGGCCTGAGCGAGCCGGGGGCTGGTGTCCACGTTCAGCTTGCCGAGAACCCACGCGCCCGCGTACTCCGCGGCGAGGCGCTCCAGCACCGGCGAGAGCTGCTTGCAGGGCTCGCACCAGTCGGCCCAGAAGTCCAGCAGGATCGGAGTGGTCAGGGACCGCTCCATGACGGACTGGAAGTTATCCTCGGTGACGTCGATGACGGTCTCCGGGGTGACGCCGGGGATGGAGCCCGGAGCAGCGCCGGGTGCACCGCCGGCCGGGGCGGCGGGTCGGCTCGGCGCGGCCGGTTTGGCCGGTGCCGAGGGGCGCAGCGCGCTGAGATCGACCGCGCCGCGGGTGAAGATCGACGGAGTGGTCCGTGGGTCGCTCATGGTTACCTAGTCTCGCACGCTGTCACGCCTGTTCGCGCCGCCACCAGCCCGCCGATATCGGACGTCACAGCGCCCGATCGGCGGGTGGCGGCGGCAGCCGGGAGAAGGCTCAGAAGCGGGGCGGCTCGCGGTAGATCCCCCACTCTGATTTCAGCACGCCGCAGATCTCGCCGAGGGTGGCTTCGGCGCGGGCGGCGTCGAGCATCGCGGGGATCATGTTCTCGCCGGTGCGGGCGACGGTGATGAGGTGTTCCAGGGCGGCTTTCACCCGTACCTCGTCGCGGTTGGCCTTGCGGGCCGCAAGCGAGCGCCGCTGCTCCTGCTCGACCTCGTGGGAGACGCGCAGGATCTCCAGTTCCTTGGCGACCGTGCCGGTGTGCGCGTTGACGCCGACCACCCGCTTGGCGCCTTTCTCGAGGGCTTGCTGGTACGCGAAGGCGGACTCGGCGATGTGCGCGGTGAACCAGCCGTCCTCGATGCCGCGCAGGATGCCGGCGGTGATGCTGCCGTCGTGGCCGAGTTCGCGGATCCGGGTGAAGATCTCCTCGGCCTCGGCCTCGATCCGGTCGGTGAGCGCCTCCACGTACCACGAGCCGCCGAGCGGGTCGGCCACATTGACCACACCGGTCTCCTCCATGATCACCTGCTGGGTGCGCAGGGCGATCTCGGCGGACTCGTCGGTGGGCAGCGCGAGCGTCTCGTCGAGGGCGTTGGTGTGCAGCGAGTTGGTGCCGCCGAGCACCGCGGCGAGGGCTTCGACAGCGGTGCGGACCACGTTGTTGACCGGCTGCTGGGCGGTCAGCGACACCCCGGCGGTCTGCGTGTGGAACTTCAGCCACAGTGCTTTCTCGCTGGTGGCGCCGTAGTCGTCGCGCAGGTGCCGGGCCCAGATCCGGCGGGCCGCCCGGAACTTGGCGATCTCCTCGAAGAAGTCGACGTGCGCGTCGAAGAAGAAGCTCAGGCCGGGCGCGAAGGTGTTCACGTCGAGGCCGCGGGACAGTCCCAGTTCGACGTACCCGAATCCGTCGGCGAGCGTGTACGCCAGCTCCTGCGCGGCGGTCGAGCCGGCCTCCCGGATGTGGTAGCCGCTGACCGACAGCGGTTTGTACTTGGGGATCTCCCGCGCGCAGTACTCCATCAGGTCGCCGATCAGGCGCAGGTGCGGCTCGGGCTCGAACAGCCACTCCTTCTGCGCGATGTACTCCTTGAAGATGTCGGTCTGCAGGGTGCCGTCGAGCTTCGACAGGTCGGCGCCCTGGCGTTCGGCGGCCACCAGGTACATCACGAAGACCGGGACGGCCGGGCCGGAGATGGTCATGCTGGTGGTGACGTCCTGCAGCGGGATGCCCTCGAACAGCACGTCCATGTCGGCGGCCGAGTCGATCGCCACCCCGCAGTGCCCGACCTCGCCGAGCGCTTCCGGCTCGTCGGAGTCGCGGCCCATCAGGGTCGGCATGTCGAAGGCGACGCTGAGCCCGCCACCGCCGGCGGCCAGGATCATCTTGTAGCGCTGGTTGGTCTGGCGGGCGTTGCCGAAGCCGGCGAACTGCCGGATCGTCCAGGTCCGCCCGCGGTATCCGGTGGGGTAGAGACCGCGGGTGTACGGGAATTCGCCCGGCCATCCGATCCGCTCGAACCCGGGGTGATCGGCGCCGTCGGGCGGCCCGTAGACCGGGTCGACGGTGTTGCCCGAGAGCGTGGTGAAGTCGGCGTCCCGCTTGCGGGCAGCGTCGTAGCGTCGTTGCCAGCGCTCCCGGCCGGCGTGGATCTCGGCAGCGTCCATCCCGCCATCGTAGTGCAGAACTGAACGATCCCTAAGACCCCGGAATCGCCGGTGTGCGGTGGTCGAGGATCCACGCCTGCGGATCCCCCTTGCGCATCAGGAACCGGAACAGCAGCGGCGTCATCGCGTCCCGGATCGCCGCGCCGACCGGGCCCTGCACCTTGCCGCTGTTGCCACGCCTGCCGTACGCCGCGACCCTCTCCACCCGGGGGCGGCGCTCCTTCTCGTACGCCGCCAGCCCGTCCTCGATCTCCCGGTGCGCACGCAGGCTGTGCCCGAGCACCACGGCGTCCTCGATCGCCTGCGACGCGCCCTGCCCCGAGGTCGGGGCCAGGGCGTGCGCCGCGTCGCCGACGAGGACCGCCCGGCCGGACCGCCAGACCGGCACCCGGCCCATGTCCTCGGTGTTCCACGGTCCGACGATCTCGTCGCTCGCCCGGATCAGGTCGGCGGCCGGCTCGCCGTCGAACAGCCCGAGCAGGTGCGCCCGCCAGGACTCCGGGGTGAACGATCCGGCGCCGGCCGGCCGCTTGCCCGGCGGGTTGGCGAACCACCAGACCGACCCGTCCGGCGCGGCCGCCCAGCCGAAGAACGCGCGCCTGCCGAACGACATCCGCATCACCCCGGGCGGCGGGGCGAGGTGCGCCGGAACCGGGCCGGCGGTGAAGCCGCCGGCGTTGAGCAAACCCAGGTAGTGCGGTTCGGGAGCGGCCGGATCGAGCGATTGCCGGGTACGCGACCGCAGCCCGTCCGCCCCGACGAGCAGGTCCGCGCGCACCCGTGTCCCGTCGGCGAATTCCGCCTCGGCGCCGTCCGGCCGGGACGCCGCCCGGACCAGGGCCGAACCGTGGAGGACGGGGATGCCCCGGGCCGCCGCCGCACCGCGCAGGGCCGCGTGGAGCCGGGACCGGCGGATGGTGGTGGTGACGACGCCATCCGCGTCGGGACCGCCCAGGGGCAACGTGACGAGGAACCGGCCGTCCCGCCCGTGCAGCGCCATGGAGTGCGTGGGGAAACCGTCGGCCAGCACCGTCGCAGGATCCAGGCCGAGCGAGCGGAGGGCGCGCAGCCCGTTGACCGCGACGGTGAGGAAGGCGCCCCGCTCGTCGGCGACGCCGTCCCCGGTCCGCTCGTGGACGACCGGGTCGAACCCGGCGCTCTGCAGGGCGATGGCCGCGGCGGTGCCGGCGACGCCACCACCGATCACGGCAGCTGTTTTAGTCATAACATGACTATCCATAAAATGACTATGCGGCGTCAAGGGACCGTAGGCTGCTTGGCATGAAGCGGTCCCCACTTGCGACGCTGCTGCTGGCACTGCTGGTGGAGAGCCCGATGCACCCGTACCGGATGCTGCAGGTGATCAAGGAACGCGGGCAGGACCAACTGGTCAACGTGGCCCAGCGCAACAGCGTCTACCAGGCGCTCGACCGCCTCGTCCGGGACGGACTGGCGCGCGCCGGGCAGACCGTGCGCGAGGGCGGGCGGCCGGAGCGGACCGTCTACGAGATCACCGAGGAGGGCGCGGCCACCCTGCGCCGCTGGCTGCTGGAGATGCTGCCGGAGCCGGCCCGCGAGTTCCCGGAGTTCCCGGTGGCCCTCGCCTTCCTCCCCACCCTCAGCCCGGCCGAGACCCGCGAACTGCTGCAACGGCGGGTGGAGCAGTTGACCGAGCGGGTGGCCGCCATCGCGGCACAGGCGCCGCCGGGGCTGCCGCGGCTCTTCCTGATCGAGGACGAATACCGGGCGGCCATGCTGCGCGCCGAGATCGACTGGCTGAACGCCCTCGTCACCGACCTCGGCGACGGCAGCCTGACCTGGGACCGCGCGCTGATCGACGCGACCTTGGCCCGGTTCGGCTGACAACCCCGACAGCGTGTGGATTTCGGCCGTCATGCGCGCCCGAACTCCACACGCGGAAAGTCAGCGACCCAGGGCTGTCAGGAGAGCGTCGGCTGCGGCGTACGGATCAAGCTCTCCCGTGGCGACGCGAGCCGCGAGATCCGGCAGTGCCGTACCCCCGCTGAGGTCCCCGATCCGGGCCCGCAAGGCGCCCAGCGCCAGGGCCGAGATCTCGGTGGCCGCCCGGTGCTCCCGGCGCTCCCGCAGCCCGTCCGTGCTCTCCAGCCAGTCGCGGTGCTTGCCGATCGCGGCCACCACGTCGTCGACGCCCTCGCCCTTGGCCGCGACCGACCGCACCACCTGCGGGCGCCACTCCCCCGGCCCCCGCTCGCCGAGCGCCAGCATGCCCTGGATGTCGCGATAGGTGGCGTCGGCGCCGGGCCGGTCCGCCTTGTTGATCACGAAGACGTCGGCGATCTCCAGGACGCCCGCCTTGACCGCCTGGATCGCGTCGCCCATCCCGGGCGCGAGCAGCACCAGCGTGGTGTCGGCGAGCGAGGCGATCTCCACCTCGGCCTGGCCCACCCCGACCGTCTCGACCAGGATCACGTCGCAGCCGGCGCCCTCCAGCACCCGGACCGCCTGCGGGGTCGCCGCGGACAGCCCGCCCAGCTGCCCCCGGCTGGACATCGACCGGATGTAGACGCCGGAGTCGGCGCTGTGGTCCTGCATGCGGATCCGGTCGCCGAGGATCGCCCCGCCGGTGAACGGGCTGGACGGGTCGACGGCCAGCACCCCGACCCGGTCGCCGCGCTCGCGCAGCGCCCGGACCAGCTCGTTGGTGGTGGTGGACTTGCCGACGCCGGGCGCCCCGGTGAGACCGACGACCTGGGCCCGGCCGGCGTACGGGGCCATCGCGGCGGCCACCTCGGGCAGCGCCGGATCCCCGTTCTCCACCAGGCTGATCAGCCGGGCCACGGAGCGCGCGTCACCCTCCCTGGCCTTCGCGACCAGAGAGGGCACGTCACGGCTCCGCCTGCTCGTCACTCGGCGGGAACCTTGATGATCAGCGCGTCGCCCTGGCCGCCGCCGCCGCAGAGGCCGGCCGCGCCGAGGCCGCCGCCGCGCCGCTTCAGCTCCAGAGCGAGCGTCAGCACCAGCCGGGCGCCGGACATCCCGATCGGGTGGCCGAGCGCGATGGCGCCACCGTTCACGTTGACGATCCCCTCGTCCACCTTGAGCTCGCGGGTGGACTGGATGACCACCTGGGCGAAGGCCTCGTTGATCTCGATCAGGTCGAGATCGTCCACCGACAGCCCGGCCTTGTCCAGCGCGTGCCGGATCGCGTTGGCGGGCTGCGACTGCAGCGAGCTGTCCGGGCCGGCCACGTTGCCGTGCGAGACGATCTCGGCGAGCCAGGTCAGGCCCAGCTCCTCGGCCTTCGCCCGGCTCATCACCAGTACCGCTGCCGCGCCGTCGGAGATCGGCGAGGAGCTGGCCGCGGTGATCGTGCCGTCCGGGGTGAAGGCCGGCCGGAGCCTGGCCAGCGACTCGGTGGTGGTCCCGGGGCGTACGCCCTCGTCGCCGTCGACCACCTGGCCCGGCTCGCGCCCGCCCGCCGGGACCGCGACGATCTCCTCGGCGAACCGGCCCTCGCGCTGCGCCGCGGCGGCCCGCTGGTGGCTGGCGGCGGCGAAGGCGTCCTGCTGCTCCCGGCTGATGCCCAGCGACACGCCGGAGGCCTCGGTGGACTCGCCCATCGAGATCCCGGCCCACGGGTCGATCAGGCCGTCCAACGCGGTGTGGTCACGCACCAGCACGTCCCCGAACTTACGGCCCTGGCGCTGGTCGGTCAGCAGATGCGGGGCATTGGTCATCGACTCCATGCCGCCGGCCACCACGATGTCGAACTCGCCGGCCCGGATCAGCTGGTCCGCCAGGGCGATCGCGTCGATGCCGGACAGGCACACCTTGTTGACGGTGAGGGCCGGGGTGGTCATCGGGATGCCGGCCGCGACCGCCGCCTGCCGGGCCGGGATCTGGCCGCAGCCGGCCTGGAGCACCTGGCCCATGATCACGTACTGCACGCGGGCGGGATCGACACCGGCCCGGCTCAGCGCGCCGGCGATGGCGTGGCCTCCGAGGGCGGTCGCCGGCAGGTGTTTGAGGTTGCCCAGCAGGCGCCCCATCGGGGTCCGGGCGCCGCTGACGATGACGGTGCTGGTCACAGTCCTGATCCGATCTGCGATGACCGGGCCGTTGGGGAAGCCCGGGGGAGGTGGGGCCTAGCCTTAACGATGGCTCAGGTCCGAGACTAACCGCATGACTGTCGACACACCGAGCGCGGGACCGGCCGAGAATGTCACATTCCCCGGCGTGCAACGCATCGACCACGTCGGAATCGCCGTCCCCGATCTGGACGAGGCGATCCGGTTCTACGCCGACACCTTCGGCTTCCACTGTGTCCACCAGGAGATCAACGAGGAGCAGGGCGTCCGGGAGGCCATGCTGGCGGTCGGCGACGGCCCCCGGCTGCAGTTGCTGGCGCCGTCCCGGCCGGACTCGGCGATCGCGAAGTTCATCGGCCGCAGCGGGCCCGGTCTGCAGCAGCTCGCCTACACGGTGCCCGACGTCGAGGCGGCCGCGGACGCGCTGCGGGCCCGCGGTCTCCGTCTGCTCTACGACGCCCCGAAACGTGGCACGGCCGGGTCCCGGATCAACTTCGTGCACCCCAAGGACGCCGGGGGCGTGCTGGTGGAGCTGGTGGAGCCGGCCGGCGGGGGTAACCCGGTCGGGTGATTCGACCTGACGTGGCCCCGGTCGCCTGGCAGGATCGGGGCCATTGAGCAGGGCCGACGACGGCCGCGACGATCAGCGGATCGGCCCGGGCCCCGAGCGGCAGGTGACAGCGGGACGACACCGGACCGGCCGCCGGGTCAGCAGCGTCACCCGAACGGTCCGGGGGCGGTCTACGGTCCAGGTCAAAGCTGATCTACGATGCGGTTCGGATGCCTCTCGGCTCTTGCATGTCCGCCCCCTTCTCGCCAGGATGGCGCAATGCCCCAGCAGCAGGATCAGAACCTGGCCTTCTTCGAGACCGCCAACTCGCAGCACGACTTCACGGTCGTTCTCCGCGGTTACGACCGGCACCAGGTCGACGGACACATCGGCCGGCTGCTCGCCGCGCTGAACCAGTCCGAGGCGGCCCGCGGCGAGGCCGAGCAGCGGATGAACGACGCGCAGCGTCGCCTGCGCCAGGCCGAGCAGCGCCTCAACGCGCTCGAGCAGAAACTGGCCGACAGCAACAAGCTGCTGGAGGAGAACAACCGGCCGACGCTCTCCGGGCTGGGCACCCGGGTCGAGCAGATCCTGCGGCTGGCCGAGGAACAGGCCAACGATCACCGGAACGAGGCGAAGCGGGAGTCTGAGGGCATTCTCTCCGCGGCCCGCCTCGAGGCCCGGGAGATCACCGACAAGGCGCGTGCCGAGGCCGCCGCGATGAAGGCGACCGCCGAGCGCGAGGCCGGGCAGCTGCGCACGCACGCCGAGCGCGAGGCCGCCGAGGCCCGGGTGCAGGCCCGGCGCGAGGCCGACACGCTGCGCTCGGACGCCGACCGCGAGACCAAGCAGCTGCGCACGGTCACCGCGCACGAGGTCGCCGAGCTGAAGTCGACGGTCGAGCGCGAGGTCGCGTCGCTGCGCGCCACCGCCGAGCGGGAGATCACCCAGCTGCGCGCCAAGGCGTCCCGCGAGGCCGAGGAGAAGCGCGCCGAGGCGACCAAGCTGCTCACCGACGCCCGTGACAAGCGCGACAAGGACCTGCAGGCGCTGGCCCTGGAGATCGCCGAGCGCCGGGAGAAGTCCGAGACCGAGGAGTCGCAGCGGCACGCCGCTCAGGTCGCCGCCACCCAGAAGATGGTGGCCGAGGCCGAGGAGCGGGCCCGCGCCGCCGAGGACCGTGCCAAGGAGATCGACCAGCGCGCCGAGACCCGCCGGGTCGAGTCGGAGCGGCACTCCGCCGAGACCGTGGAGAAGGCCCGCGCCCTGGCGGAGAAGACCGTCACCGAGGCCCGCGCCGAGTCCACCCGCCTGCTCAGCGAGGCCCGGCAGGAGGCCGAGCTGACCACCCAGGCGGCCCGCCGCGAGGTCGAGGACCTGACCCGCCAGAAGGACGCCGTCACCAACCAGCTCGGTCAGATGCTCTCCGGCCTCTCCGGCCTGGTGCCCGGCGTCGGCGGGGCGAACCCGGCGGCCGCCGTCGCCGCCGCGGCCGCACCGGCCCCGGCCAAGCCGGCCGAGACGCCCGTCCAGCGCGCGCCCGAGGCGGAGGAGCCGCCGGCCGACGAGGCCGAGGAAGCCGCCGAGGCCGGCGACGAGCCGGTGGCCGCCAAGTCGAACTCCTGACCGAGGCGCCCGTCTCCTCCGGTTGCGGAGCCGCCGCGATTGCGCGACGGTTGACCGGGCGGTCCGGGCGGTCGTAAACGAAATCAGGCCGTATCGGAGTTTCTCCGGTACGGCCCGACTCGTTTTCGCGCCTCCCGGGGTTTATCAAGCCGAGGTCAGACAAATCGCAACTAGCCGCATGGTCTCAGTCAAGCCGGTGTGTATCGACACGCCACGGGACGATGCGTATGTGAGGATGGAAAGCATGTCGCACGGCGGTGAAATTCTCGGTCTCGGCGGGGAGGCGTCCACCGAACCCAGCTTCGAGACCGCCCTTCGGGGCTACGAGAGGAAGCAGGTCGAGCGATACGTCACCCGGGCGGAGAACGAGATAGCCGCCCTCCTCACCGACCGTGAACAGGCGTATTCGCAGATCCAGGCGATGTCCGCGCAGATCAAGGGGCTGCAGGCGGAGCTGACCCAGGCCCGGAAGAACTCCGGGGTCAGCGGTGAGGTGTCGTTCCGTCACCTGGGCCCCCGGGTCGAGCAGATCCTCGTGCTCGCCGAGGAGCAGGCCGAGGCGATCAAGGCGTCGGCCACCGACGACATCGCGAGCCGGCTCGCCGAGGCGGAGCGGATCCGGGCCGAGGCCGAGGCGCACGCCCACAACGGCATCCGCGACTTCGAGATCGCCCTGGCCGCGCGCCGGGCCGAGGAGGAGAAGGCGGACGCCGCCAAGCGCGCCGCCTCCGACAAGGCGCTGGCCGCCGCCCGGCAGTCCGCCGACCAGATGCGCAGCGAGGCCGAGGCGGTGCTGGTCCGCGCCCGGAACGAGGGCAAGCACCTGGTGGAGAAGGCCGCCCAGGACGCCGCCCGGCAACGCGCCGAGGTGGACGGATACGTCCGGTCCACCCGGATGCAGGCCGAGCAGGAGCTCAAGGCGCTGCGGGAGAAGACCGCCCAGGAGATCGCCACCCAGCGTGCCGAGGCCGAGCGGGAGCAGGCCGATCTCAAGGCGTCGGTCGAGCACGAGCTGGCGCTGCGCCGGCACTCGGTGATCGAGGAGCTCGGCCAGATGCGGGCCGGTGTCGAGAAACAGTGCGCCGACCTGCGCAGCGAGGCCGACAAGTACGCCGAGGAGGTGCTCCGCCGCTCGGACGACCAGGCGACCGCCGTACGCAAGGAGATCGCCGCCCAGCAGGAGAAGATCGCCCAGGCCGGCCGCGAGCTGGAGGCCGCGACGGCCGAGGTGGCCGAGGCCGAGAAGCGGGTCGCCGCGGCGCGTGAGAAGGCGCAGGCCGGGGAGCAGGAGACCGAGCGGGTCCAGCAACGTCTCGCCGAGACGTCCCGGCAGCTGGAGGCCGAGCTGAAGCGGGTCGCCGAGGCGAAGCGTTCCGGCGAGGCCGCCGAGCGGCACGCCGCCGACGTTCGCCGGCAGGTGCAGAAAGAGGCGAAGCGGGTGGCCGAGCTGGCCGCCGCGGCGGTCCTGGCGGCGGCTGCCGAGCCCGAGGAGGACACCAGCCCCGCGGAGACGGCGGTGCTGGCCGCGCCGGTCGTCGCCGCGGCCTCCGCGCCGGTCGTTCCCGTCGCCCCAGCCGCCGCGGAGAAGCCGGTCGACGGCAAACCCGTGACCGAGAAAGCGGCCGTGCCGGCGAAGGTGACCGCCTCGGCGAAGGTGACGGTGCCCGCGCCGCAGTCCAGCCGGGTCTCCGCCGACGCCGAATAAGTCCGGGACAACCCCGGTGGCGGGGGTGGTTCGGCAGCGATAGCCTCCGATGGTGTCCGCAGCCGAGCCACCCGCCCCGGAGCCGGCCCCCGAGGCGCGGCCAGAGGTCGACGAGAAGCCGTTCGGGGATCCCGGCCCGCCGCTGAACAGGCGTAATCCGTTCCTGCTCGGGTTCCTGTTCGGACTCGGCGTGATCGTGGCGTACACATTGTTCCTCGGGGTCCGCAACGCCACCTCGATCCTGATCCTGATCTTCATCGCGCTGTTCCTGGCCATCGGGCTGAACCCGGCGGTGGTCCGGTTGCGCGGCTGGGGCCTGCCCCGGGGCGCGGCCGTGGCGATCGTCGCGCTCACCGTGGTCCTGCTACTGGTCGGCGGTCTCGTGGCGCTGATCCCACCACTGGTCTCGCAGACCACCGAGCTGATCAACAACGCGCCGGACGTGGTGGAGGGCCTCCGTCGCAGCGAGACGGTCAACGAGCTGGTGCAGCGCTACGACATCGCGACCAAGGTGCAGGGCGCGGTCAACGCCGGGACGATCACCAACGCCGTGGGCGGGGTGGTCGGCGGTGCCCGGATCCTCTTCGGCACGATCTTCAACGTCCTGACCGTGCTGGTCCTGACGATCTACTTCATGGTCGCCTTCGAGCGGCTCAAGTCCACCGGTTACCGTCTCGTCCCCGCCTCCCGCCGGGAGCGGGTCACCCTGCTCACCGACGAGATCCTGACGAAGGTCGGCGCGTACATGGTGGGCGCCCTGGCGATCGCGGTGCTGGCCGGGGTGAGCACCTTCGCCCTGGCCCTGATCCTCGGCCTGGCCTTCCCGTTCGCCCTGGCGGTGGCGGTCGCGGTCTGCGACCTGATCCCGCAGATCGGGGCGACCATCGGCGCGGTCATCGTCAGCCTGGTTGGGCTGGCGTCGTCGATCACCGACGGCCTGGTCTGCATCATCTTCTTCCTGGTGTACCAGCAGATCGAGAACTACCTCATCTATCCCCGGGTGATGCGCCGCTCGGTGCGGGTCAGCGACGTGGCGGCGCTGGTGGCGGCCCTGCTCGGAGTGGCCCTCTTCGGCGTCATCGGCGCCCTGGTCGCCATCCCGATGGTCGCCGCCATCCAGTTGATCATGCGCGAGGTGACGCTCCCCAGCCTCGAGGAGCGATGACTCCGGTACGGGCCACATCAGTCCCGTGACCCGCGGCGGCCACGGCAGGCGTCCCCTCCCGGCCGTCCCCCACTCCCGATCATGCATGCCCGTCCCGGTCACCCCGTCCGGCTGGTTGTCAGGGCTGTCTCAGCGGCGCTGAGACAGCCCTGACAACCAGCCGAAAAACCGGGCGGATCGCCAGCCGTCGCCAACGCCGCTTTCGCCGGTCGCCCGACCGGCCTGAGCGACGGCCGGCTGCCTCAGCCGCCGTCCAGACCGGCCAGTCGACGAGTTTGACCTGCGCGAGCGACGGCCGGCGCCCCCAGCCGTCGCCCAAACCGGCCAGGCGACAGGTTTGACCTGCCTGGGCGACGGCCCGCAACCCCAGCCGTCGCCCAAACCGGCCAGGCGACAGGTTTGACCTGTCTGGGCGACGGCTGGCGGGTCAGCTCTTGGGGGTGTCGAAGGCGGCGACCGTACGGTCGGCGTAAGCGGAGGCGTCGCCGGTCTCCATCGGACCGTCCCAAATGGCCGGCAGCGGGGTCGGCACGCCGGGGGCGACACGGCGGACGATCTCGTCGAGGACCTTCTCGGCGTCGCCGACCCAGAGGTGTTTCGCGCCGTCGACGCCGACGACCTCGGCCTGCGGGATGGCGGCGAACCGCTCGCGGGCCTCGGCGGGGCGCAGGTAGTCGTCGAACTCCGGGATCAGAGCGGTCAGTGGCTTGCCGTCGGCGGCCCAGGCGGCGAGGTGTTCGTCCTTGCTGAAGCGCAGCGGCGGAGAGAGCAGGACGGCGCCGGAGATCGCGGGGTCCAGGCCGTACATCAGGGTGAGGTCGGTGCCGAAGGACCATCCGACCAGCCAGATGTTCGGAAGGTCGGCGAATTCGGCGAACTCGATGGCGGCGGCCACGTCGTAGCGTTCGTCGACCGCGTTCGCGAACGAGCCGCCGCTGGTGCCGCGGACGCTGCTGGTGCCGCGGGTGTTGAAGCGCAGCACCGCGATGCCGGCCAGGGCGGGGAGCCGCCACGCCGCCTTGCGGTAGACGTGGCTGTCCATCATCCCGCCGTGGGTGGGCAGCGGATGCAGGCAGACGAGGGTGGCGACCGGCTCCCGGTCGAGCGGGCGGGCCAGCTCACCGACGAGGGTGACGCCGTCCGCGGTGTGCAGCTCGATGTCTTCCCGCTGCGCCGGGAGGATCGAGTTGGCCCGGATGTGGTTGCTCATGATGGAAGAGTTTTTCATCCCGTCCGACGAGGGGCGGGCGGGGCGGGCGGGGTCACCCGTAGCGCGGGGCGTTGCGGGATCGCTCCACGCCGGGGGTGCGGCGGTCGCGGGCGCGCCAGCAGCCGGTGTGCCAGTGGCGGCGGTCGGTCAGGTCGCCGCGCTCGTCGGCGGGCCATGCCACCACGTGGGCGACGCCGGGCCGGATGACCTGCACGCAGCCGGGGCACCGGTACGTCTTCACCGCCGTCCCGCCGAACACGTTGCGCACCATGTACTCGCCGTCCTGCCACTGCTGTACCCGGTCCTCGGTGAGGCCGGGGCGGTCGGGGCGCTCGGGACGGTCGTCATTACCAGGCCGGGGGCGATTGCGGCGGGGGCTCACGAGGTCAAGCGTACGTAGTGACTCATCGGTAACAATCACCCTAGACTCGCGGACATGACGGCGACTCACGTTCCCGGCCTGCCCGTGATCGAGGACGGTCAGCTGATATCGACGAACCCCGCTACCGGCGAGGAGGCCGGCCGTGTGCCGGTCGCCGACGAGAAGGCGGTGACCGCTGCTGTCGAGCGGGCCCGCGAGGCCGCCGCCTGGTGGCAGGGCCTCGGTTTCGACGGCCGCAAGACCCGGCTGCTGCGCTGGCGTTCCCTGATCGTGCAGCGGATCGAGGAGCTGGCCGCGCTCACCCACCGCGAGACCGGCAAGCCTCTCACCGACGGCCTGATCGAGGCCACCGCCGCCGTGGAGCACCTGGACTGGGCGGCCCGTAACGCCAAGCGGGTCCTCGGCCCGCGCCGGGTCCGCACCCGGCTGCTGGTGGCCGAGCACTCCGGTCACCTGGAGTACCAGCCGTTCGGTGTGGTCGGCGTGATCGGCCCGTGGAACTATCCGATCGTCACGCCGATCGGCCCGATCAGCGGCGCGCTGGCGGCCGGCAACGCGATCGTCTTCAAGCCGAGCGAGTACACCCCGGTCGTCGGGCAGTGGCTGGCCGACACGTTCGCCGAGGTGGTGCCGGAGCATCCGGTGCTGCAGGTGGTGCACGGGTTCGGGGATGTCGGCGGGGCGCTGTGCCGGTCCGGGGTGGGCAAGGTCGCCTTCACCGGTTCGACGGCCACCGCCAAGAAGGTGATGGCGGCCTGCGCGGAGAACCTGGTGCCGGTGGTGCTGGAGGCCGGCGGCAAGGACGCGCTGATCGTCGATGACGACGCCGACGTGAACCTGGCCGCCGAGGCCGCGGTGTGGGGCGCGATGACCAATGCCGGTCAGACCTGCATCGGTATCGAGCGGGTCTACGCGGTGGAGCCGGTGTACGACCGGTTCGTCGAGGCCGTGGTGGCGAAGGCGGGCAAGCTGCGCACCGGCGAGGAGATCGGCCCGATCACCATGCCGAAGCAGCTCGACATCATCCGTGACCACATCGAGGACGCGCTGGCCAAGGGCGGCCGGGCGGTGCTCGGCGGCGCGGACGCGGTGCAGGCGCCGTACGTCGCCCCGACCGTGCTGGTGGACGTCCCCGCGGATTCGTCGGAGATCCGTGAGGAGACGTTCGGGCCGACGCTGACGATCACCCGGGTGCGGGACGCGGACGAGGCGGTGGAGAAGGCCAACGACACCGCGTACGGCCTGGGTGGCTCGGTCTTCGGCAAGCGCAACGCCATCCGCATCGCCCGCCGCCTGCGTTCCGGCATGGTGGCCGTGAACGGCACGCTGACCTTCGTCGGCATGGGTAACCTGCCGTTCGGCGGGGTCGGGGAGTCCGGTTTCGGCCGCATCCACGGTGAGGACGGGCTGCGCGAGTTCGCCCGGGCCAAGGCGATCACGGTACGCCGTGGCCCGTCCCTGCTGCCCGCGATGACGTTCGAGCGCACCCCCGCCCAGGTCAAGCAGATCGTCAAGGCCCTGCGCCTGCTGTACGGCCGTAAGCCCTGAACCCGAAGGCGTGTGTAGTTCGGCCGGTATGAGCGCCCGAACTACACACGAGGGTTTCGCTAGGCTGAGCCGGTGGTCGATCATCCAGCGGTCGAGGTCAATGGTCTTCAGGTGAGTTACGGCTCGATGCCGGTGCTGGTGGATGTGGGACTGATCGTCCCGGCCGGCGCCGGTGTCTGCGTGACCGGCGAGAACGGGATCGGCAAGTCCACCCTGCTGCGCTGTGTGAGCAGCCTGCAGCAGCCGGACGCCGGGACGGTCCGGGTGTTCGGGGCCGAGCCGGGCGGCACCCCGGAGTTCTGGCGGGCGGTCGCGACCACTGTCGAGCCGCCCACGTGGTACCTCGGCCTGACCGCCCGGGAGCACGCCGAACTGGTGTGCCGGGCGCACGGCCAGGACCTGGAGGACGCCGGGATCGACGAGGCCCTGGAACGGTTCGGGCTGGCCGGGCACGCGGACGTCATCCCGCCGTCGCTGTCGTCGGGTCAGAAGCAGCGACTCACCCTGGCGCTGGCGCTGCTACGGCCGAGTTCGCTGCTGATCCTGGACGAGCCGGAGCAGCGTCTGGACCCGGACGGCCGGGCGATGGTCGCCGGGATGCTCGCCGACTATCTGTCCACCGGCGGCTCGCTGCTGCTGGCCAGTCACGACGACAAATTCGCGGTGGCCTCCGGCGCGGAGATCGTGACGATGGAGCAGCTGACCGGCCCGGGCGCGCGGGCGGCGGACACGGAGACGGACGGCGAGCCGTGAGCAGCGTCGTCGCGCTGCGGCCGGTGCGCCGCTGGATCCGCCGGGCACAGGCGTCGCACCGGGACACCACCGAGACGCTGACCACCGCGTACGTGACCGTCTTCTGTGTCGCGGTGGCCGCGGCGATGTTCCACGAGACCCTGTCGAACGTCTTCAGCCCGCTGACGCCCCGGCTCAGCGGCGTCGGGGCGCTCGCGGCGGCGCTGGTCTGCGCCGGTCTCCTCTTCACCGGGCTGCGCCGGCTGGGCCCGGTCACGGTCAGCCGTCCCGCGTCGTACTTCCTGCTCACGGCCCCGGTCAGCCGCCGCCTGCTGCTGGGTCCCGCGCTGCGCACGGCCGTCGCCGGCGCGGCGCTCGTGGGCGCGGCCGCCGCTCTCGGGGTTCTCGGGAACGCCGTGACGTCCGGCTCGTCGCTGCTGGTGGCCACGGGCGCGCTGGTCGGCGTACACCTCACGCTCCTGGCCTCGGCGGCGCAGTCGCGACCGCGGCTCGCCACGCTCACCGACGCCGTCGCCCGCCTCGCGCTGGTTCTCGGCCTGGCGGCCCTGGTCGCCGAGGCGACCGGCTGGACGCCGCCCTCCATCGCCTGGCCCGCGAGGTCCGTCCTGGTCACGGTCACCGGCGCGGTCGCGGTTCTCGCGGTGCCGGGCTTCCTTCTGGTGGTACGGGACCTCGCGCGCACCCCGAACGACGCGATCCTGGAGTCCGCCAAGACCGCCGGAACCCTGGCCGACTCGGTCTACAGCATGGAGCCGGCGTTCTTCGCCGAGATGCTGGAACGCCGCTACTGGGCCCGCCGCCGGTTGCGTTCCACCCGCCTGCCGCACCGCGTGCCACCGCTGACCGGCCAGGATCTGCTGCTGGCCCGGCGCCGGGTCGCGCGCCTGCTGTGGACCGTCGCGTCCACCGCCCTGCCGCTGCTGCTGGTGTCCGGCCCGCGCTGGGCCCTGGCGCTGGCCCTGGCCGTCGGCGCCGCCGTCGCCCCGCGCCTGACCACCGCCACCGTGAAGACCGACGCGGGCAACCCGGTGCTGCTGCGGATGCTCGGGCTGACCTCCCGCCAGGCGGTCCAGCAGCGGCTGGTGGTGCCCGTGGTGGTGTCGACG
Source organism: Actinoplanes sp. NPDC019969 (assembly GCF_055562375.1). Lineage (NCBI taxonomy): Bacteria > Bacillati > Actinomycetota > Actinomycetes > Micromonosporales > Micromonosporaceae > Actinoplanes > Actinoplanes sp. NPDC019969. The sequence continues at coordinate 201,912 of NZ_JBVHFK010000001.1, forward strand.
CTCTGGACCACGACCGCGCTGGCCCTGCTGCAGCTGGCCGACGGGCTTCCGCCCGGTCAGTGGTGGCCGCTGGGCCTGGCGCTCGGCCCGATCGGCGCGGTCGCGGCGGTCCGGGCGGCCCGTGCCGGTTTCGTGCGCAACGATTTGATCCCCATCGACACGCCGATGGGGTCGATCCCGACCGGGCCGTTGATCTACGCCTTCGCCGGTCTGGACGTGCTGGTGCTGGCGCTGCCGATGATCCTCACCCTGGCCCAGGACATGGCCACCACCTGGAGCATGATCACTTTCCAGGTGGCGCTGGCGCTGCTCGGCGTGCAGACCTATCTGACCTTCAGCACCAGCACGGACCGGGTGGAGCTGGCTAGAAGAGGGTGAGCTCGTCCTTCTTCATGCCGCGCAGCTTGTCGTAATCGACGACGACGCAGCGGATGCCCCGGTCGGTGGCCAGGACCCGGGCCTGCGGCTTGATCTCCTGGGCGGCGAAGACACCGGTGACCGGGGCGAGCAGCGGGTCCCGGTTCATCAGTTCGAGGTACCGGGTGAGCTGCTCGACGCCGTCGATCTCGCCGCGGCGCTTGACCTCGACCGCGACCGACGCGCCGGCGGGATCCTTGAGCAGCAGGTCGACCGGGCCGATCGCGGTCATGAACTCGCGGCGGACCAGGGTGAACCCCTCGCCGAACGTCTCCGGGTGCTTGGCCAGCAGCTCCTGCAGGTGCGCCTCGACGCCGTCCTTCTGCAGGCCGGGGTCGACGCCGAGATCGTACGAATAATCCTGGAAGACCTCCTCCAGGGTGATCCGCAGCTCCTCGCCGGCCTTGTTGATCACCTTCCAGACGCCCGGCGCCTCCTGCAGCCGGCAGGGCGGGCTCATCCAGTTGAGCGGCTTGTAGGCGCGGTCGTCGGCATGGATCGACACCGACCCGTCGGCCTTCACCATCAGCAGCCGCACCGCCGGGGGCAGGTGGGCGGAGAGTTTGCCGACATAGTCCACGGAGCACTTCGCGATGACCAGACGCACCCAGCGACGGTACCTGACGTCCGTCCATCGCCCGCCGGGCGGCACGTGCGTGGCGGTGCCATGCTGGGATCGTGCTCGAAGCATTGACCGGTACCGGTCTGGCCGCCTCCGCCGGGCTGAACGCCTACATCCCCCTGCTGACCATGGGAATCCTCGCCCGCTACACCGACGCCATCGATCTTCCCTCCTCCTCGTCCTGGCTGTCGAACGGGTGGACCCTCTCGATCCTGGGCCTGCTGCTGGTCATCGAGATGGTGGCGGACAAGGTCCCGGTGGTCGACCACGTCAACGACGTGGTGCAGACGTTCGTCCGGCCGACCGCGGGCGGTCTCGCGTTCGGGACCGGCTCCGCGTCGGAGACGGTGACCGTCACCGATCCGGGCGCGTTCTTCACGTCTCATCAGTGGGTCCCGGTCGTCGCGGGCGTGGTGATCGCGCTCGTCGTCCACGGTGTGAAATCCGCGTCCCGTCCCGTGGTCAACGTGTCGACCGCCGGGTTCGGCGCGCCGGTCGCCAGCACCGCCGAGGACATCGGCAGCGTGGTGATGTCGGTGCTGGCCATCGTGCTGCCGGTGCTGGTGCTGATCGGTCTCGGCGTGATGGTGTGGGCGGCGGTCTGGGTGGTCCGGCGGCGCCGGCGCCGGAGGCGGGCTGTGGAGACCCGTCACCTGTTTGGTTGACTTCTCGGATGCCCGCGATCGCCGTACCCGCCTTCGCCCTCAGCTGGTGGCTCGCCTGCTATCTGATCGGCCGGGATCCACGGCGCGCCGGCCTGCGCTGGTCCGCGCTGGCTCTGCTGGCGTACGCGCTCGGCACCGCCGCCTGGACCGTCGCGCCCACCTCCGCCGCCGCCGAGATCCTGCTCTGCGTCCCGGCCCTGTGCTGGGCCGGCGCGGTGGTGGCGCTGCTGCCGCTCACCCCGGCCGAACGACGGCCGATCGACCGGGGCGCGCTGGCCCTGGGCGCACTGTTCCTGATCATGGTGATCCTGTTGCCGCAACTGGGCCGCCTGGTGGTGCTGACCCCGCTGGCCGGCGCGCTGATCCTGCTCTGGCGTTCGCGCGCGCAGGTGTCACTGCGGACCCTGCCGGCCGCCCTCACCGTGATGGCCGCGCTCTACACCGCCGCGCTGGCGCTGCTGCTCGGCCCGGTCGGTGGCGCCGCGCCGGCGGTCGCCGCGATCGGCCTGGACCTGCTGGTCGCCGGTTACCTGATGGCGGTGGCGCACGCGGCCGAGACCGGGGAGCGGCTGCGGCCGGACCTGCGGCGGTCGCTGGCCGGCGGGCTCACCGCGCTGGTGCTGCTCGGTGTGCCGGCGGCGGTCACCATGATGCTGGCCGGCGGGCACGACGGGGTGACGGCCGCCCAGTTCGTCATCGTGGCGGTCGGCGCGACTGTCGCCGGGACCGGCAACCAGCTGCGCCGCCTGCTGGACCGGCTGGCCCTGGCCGACGACGGCCCGCTGCGGGCCGACCGGTCGGCGCTGTTCCTGAACGCGGACGCGCTGCTGCGGCGGCGCGAGCACCGGCGGCTCGGCGCCATCGGCGAGCCGGAGTTCCTGCGGCTGACCCGGCGGGCGCTGAACGACTTCGGTGACCTGAACCGGTTGTCGCGCAGCCCGCTCACCGATCTGCCGGCGGTGGGGCAGCGGCTCGCCGGGCGGGAGGACCAGCCGCGGGCGCGGGCCCGGGAGCTGCGGGCGGTGCTGCGCGAGTGCGTGTCCCAGCTGCGGCCGGCCGGGCCGTTCGGGACGACCGACGAATGGCGGTACTACAACGTTCTCCAGTTCTGCTGCGTGCTGGGGCTGAACCCGTACGCGCGGCGGCCGCGGACCGACGGCATGAGCCGGGAGGCGCGGCTGGCGGTCGACTGGTTCCGCCGTTACGTCCCGGAGGACGTGACCAAGCAGTGGCAGCGGGAGGCCGCCATGATCGTGGCGGAACGGTTGTGGACCGAGGTGCACGGGCGGCATCGGGCACTCCCCGCGCCGGTGGTTCGGACCGACACGCTCGGCAAAACCACCTAAAAACGGATTTAGTGGCTAATATCCCCGACCATGGACGCCGGGGTATCGCGTGGGTAGCCACCGCAACGCGCTGGTCGCCGCGATCCGGCAGGAGCTCGCCGAGGCACGCGGCACGGCCCGCGCGGTTCTCGCCGCCGCCGAGACGGCCCGCGGTGAGGCGCAGAGCCGGCGGCGGCTGGTCCGCGACGCCTACGCGACGTGCCTCAGCCAGCTGGCCGCCGCCCGGGACGCGGCCCGCCAGGACATCCAGAAGCGCTATCACGGCGAGGCCGCCCGCCTCGCCGGCCACCTCCGCGGCCTGGCCACGGTCAGCGCCGCCGGCGCGGCCGGAGCGCCGTGGCGGCTGTGGGCGCCCAGCGAGCCGGAGCCCGGCCACGCGCCCGGGCTGGTCCGCGTCGGCACCATCGGCTTCGGCGGCAGCACCCCGCTGCCCGGCCTGATCCCGCTGCTCGACGTGGCCCACCTGCACCTGACCGGGCCGGCCGCCACCCTCGACGAGGTGATCAGCGGGGTGCTGCTGCGGACGCTGGGCAGCACCCGGCCCGGCGAGGTGGAGCTGACCGTCTACGACCCGGAGCGGCTGGGCGAGACGCTCGGGGCGTTCGCGCCGCTCGGCGTCCGGTTCGTGCAGCCCGGCGGGTTCGGGGAGCTGATCGGCGAGCTGGCCGAGTACGAGCGCCCCGCCGAGGACGTGTGGCGGGTCGTGGTGCTGCTCGCCGACGAGGCCACCGCGCTGGGGATGACCCGGGCGCAGCGGGCCCAGCTCGACCGGATCACGCGCAACGGGGTGAGCCGTGGCGTGCATCTGGTGGTCCGGGGCCTGGAGTTGCCGGACCATCCGGCGGTGGAGCGGTTGACCGTACGCGAGAGGGTCGCGACCTGCTCCTCGCTGGGCACCCTCAGCATCCAGCTGGACCCGCCGCCGCCCACCGAGCAGATCGCCGCGTTCTGCCGGGACACCGCGTCGCGGCTGCGGCAGGGCCCGCCCCCGGCCCGCCTCGCCGACCTGGAGCCGGAACGGCAGTGGGCCGAGTCCGCCCGGTACGGCCTGATCGCCCCGATCGGCGACAGCACCGACGGCAGCCTGGTCGAGGTCCCGCTCGGCGACGAGCCCGGGCACGCCCTGATCGGCGGCCCGCCCGGCTCCGGCAAGACCAACCTGCTCTACACCTGGCTGACCACCCTGACCACCCGGTACGGCCCCGGGGAGCTGGCCCTGTACCTGCTCGACTTCAAGGACGGCGAGTCGTTCGCCCGGTACGCCCCCGGGCCCCGTGACCCGAGCTGGCTGCCGCAGGTCCGGCTGGCCGGCCTCGGCGTCAAGGACGACCGGGAGTTCGGCCTGGCCGTGCTCCGGCACCTCGGCGAGGAGTTGCGCACCCGCGCGGCCGGCCGGCAGGACCCCGGGGACCGGCCCCGGATCGTCGCCGTCCTGGACGAGTTCCAGGTGCTGCTGGACGGCCGGGACGGCATCGCCGACGAGGCGTTCACGCTGCTGGAGGATCTGGCCCGGCGCGGCTGCGGGCACGGCGTCCACCTGATCCTGGTCTCCGGCGATCAGGCCGGGATCCAGGCGCTGCAGGGCCGGCCCGCGCTGATCGGCCGGTTCACGCTGCGGATCGCGCTGCCCAACGCCCGCCGGGTGCTGGCCGGCGACAACCTGGCCGCCTCGGTCATCCCCCGGCACCACGCGGTCGTCAACGCCGAGTCGGGGCTGTCCGGGGCCAACCGGATCGTGCGGCTGCCGGACGCCGGGGACCGGACCGCGTGGGGCGCCACCCAGCGGCGGCTCTGGCGGGCCCGGCCGTCAGGCTGCGAGGAGCCGCGGGTGTTCGACGGCGGCGCGGTGCCGCGGCTGCCGTCGCAGTACCGGCCGTCCGGGCGGGTGCCGTCCGCCGACGCCCCGGTCGGATCGTCGCCGGGCGCGGTCCTCGGCGAGCGGATCGACGTCTCGGCCCGGCCGGCCCGGCTGCGGCTGGGCCGGATGCCCGGCCGCAATCTGGCGGTCCTGGGCGCCCGCGCGGACGAGGCGTGCGACGTGCTGGCCGCTGCCGCGCTCTCCCTGGCCGCGCAGGGACCGGCCCACTTCAGCATCATCTGCCTGGAGCCGTCCGCCGAGCGGGCCGCCGCCCGGCTGGTCGCCGAACTCCCGGCGGCTGACTGGTACGACGCCTCGGACGTCCACTTCGAGCCGCCGGCCTCGTCGATCCCGCACTACCTGATCGGTTACGGACTCGACGCGGCGGGCCCGCGGCACCGCCCGGCGCTGCGCACCCTGCTCGCCGACGGCCCCGAACAGCGCGTCCACGTGCTCGGCTGGTGGCGGTCGGTGGGCCGGCTCCGCGACGACCTGGGCGGCGCCCTGGACCCGATCGGCGCCTGGGTGGCCCTGGACGTGCACGGCGCCGAGCTGGCCCCGCTGTATCCCCAGCCGGGTGGCCCGCTCTGGCGTCCCCGCCCGCGCCGCGCCCTCTTCTTCGACCGCTCGGTCCACCGCACACCCGAGGTGATCATCCCCTACGAGGTGAACAGTGACCACACGTGAGAGGCCAACCGATGACCATGCGTGACCGCCAGCCGCTCGGCCGCGACTACCAGCTCATGGTGAGCGCCCTCGCCGACGTGACCCGCCGCCGCGACGCCGCGCTCGATGACGCCGAGCAGGCCTACCAGGACAGCGCCGCCCGGGCCGCCGGGGAGCTGGCCCGTGCGGAGAGCGACGCGCTCGCCGCCGACCGCTGGGCGGGCGCGGCCGCCGCCCAGGTCCTCGACGTGGACCGGGAGGCCGCCCGCCTGTGGGAACAGCTGCGCCGGGCCCGTGGCCTGCGCGTCCGCGCTCTCGGCGAGGTCCCCGAACCGGCGTCCGTGGAGGCCATGCCCCGGGTGGCCCTGCAGCGCCGCCCGGAGCCCGGCGAGGACGTCGTCGCCCCCGGCCGGCAGTCGCCGCGGGTGCTGCTGTCCCGCGCCGCCGACCGGATCGACGTCACGATCCACCCGGCCGGCAACGGGCGGCTGCCTCGCTGGGCCCTCCCGCTGCTGCCCCTGACCGGCGCTCTCACCGCCGCGCTGACCGGCCTGGTCGCCGCCGGTCTGGTCACTGTGGGTGACACCGCGCCGTGGTGCGGCGCCCTGCTCCGCGGCATCGGCTGGCTCACCTTCGTGGTGGCGCCGTCCGCGGGCGTCCCGGTCGCCGCCTACCTCACGCACCGCCGCCTGCATGCCCGGATGGAGATCGGCGGGATCGGCCTGACCCTGGTCGGCGGCATGCTCGCGGCGACGCTGCTCGCGCTCTCCTTCGCCGCGACCCGCTGACACACCGGAGGGCCGGTTCGCACATTTTCCAACATCACTTTCCCTTGCCCGAACGTATTGACAGGGAATGTGAATGTTGCGAATGTGCGTCCAGCATGTTTCCTGTTTGAGTCTGTGGACTCGGCCTTCCGGGAGCACTTCATGGCACTGAAAACCCGCGCCCTGCTGGGCACCATACTCCTCACGCTTGGATGTGTGAACGTTCCCACATCGGCGTCCGCCGCCCCTCCGCCGTCCTCCACCGCCTGCGCCACCACCGGGTCGGTCGACTTCGGGGTGGACCTGGCCGGCGACGGCTGGAAGTTCACCACCGGCGACGACGCGGCCTGGTCGGATCCGTCCTTCGCCGACACCGGCTGGCGGGACTGGACCGTGCCGGACAACTGGGGCGCGCACACCGACCTGGCCGCGTACGACGGCTTCGCCTGGTACCGCAAGACGTTCACCCTCCCGGCCCGGCCGGCCGGCGTCACCGACTCCGCCGTCGTCGCGGCCCTCGGCAAGATCGACGACGCGGACCAGGCGTTCCTCAACGGCCAGGAGATCGGCCGGACCGGTGGCTTCCCGCCCACCTTCGACTCCACGTGGGAGGTGCCGCGCGAGTACTACCCGGCGGACGGCCTGCTGCGCTGGGGCGCCACCAACGTCATCGCCGTACGGGTCTACGACGGCACCGGCGGCGGCGGCTTCTACCAGGGCCCGGTCGGGCTCTACTCGAAGGCACGGCTGCGCGCGCTGGCCGGGAACACCGGGACGGCTGCCACCCGTACCCAATTGGCTCATGCCTGTGCCGTGCTGGACCGGCAGCATCGCGCCGTCGCCGCCGGGGACGTCCGCGGCTATGCGGCGACGCTGGCCGACGGGTTCTTCCACCAGGGCGACACCGCCGCACGCCGGATCGCCGAGCTGCGTGACCTGCTCAAGGCCGGCAAGGTGACGCTGACCGACGCGCAGGCCGAGGTGTTCGTGGACACCCAGGGGCGGCTCGTCGTCGACACCATCCGCAGCTGGACCGGGCTGCCGCCGACCCGGGAGCTGCTCTACCTCGACCCGCGCAAGCCGGTCGAGCTGGGCGACCACGCCCGCTTCTTCCGCGACGACTACCAGTCCGCGGCGATGGGCCGGCGGGCGCAGTTCAACGTGTACCTGCCGCCGGGCTACACCCGGACCAGCGCCAAGCGGTTCCCGGTCGTCTACATGCTGAACGGGTTCAACGGCAGCAACATCGAGTGGGAGGCCCGGGACATCGACAGCGTCCTGGACCGGCTCGGCGTCGAGGCGATCGTGGTGTTCCCGGACGGCGGCAGCGGGTGGTACGTCGACACGTCCGCCGGTAAGTACAAGACGATGATCGTGAACGAGATCGTGCCGATGGTGGACCGGGTGTACCGGACCGTCCCGGACCGGGAGCACCGCGGGATCAGCGGCGTGTCGATGGGCGGGCAGGGGGCGTTCACGCTCGGGCTGACCCACCCCACGCTGTTCAGCTCGATCGCCAGCCACATGGGCGCGCTGAGCCTGCCCCCGCTCGTCGGGACGCCCGCCGAGCAGGCCGCCAACGCCGGGCTCCGGCCGCTCACGCTGGTCGCCGGGATGACGGCGGCCGACCTCAACCGGCACCGGTACTACTTCGACGGCGGGGACTCCGACGAGTACCGGTTCGGGGCAGCGGCGCAGCAGATGAGCACGGCACTGGCCGCGAAGGGTGTGCGGCACGACTACCAGCTGGGCGCGGGGCGGCACGACGACGCGTACTGGATGCCGAAGCTGGACCGGTCCTTCGGGCTGCACGCCGAGCAGTTCGCGGCGCACCCGGTGAAGCAGCCGCGCGAGCCGAAGCCGGTGCGGTCGCCGTACCTCTGGCCGTGAAAGACGCCGCCGGGCCGCACACCGCGGCCCGGCGGCCTTCCGCGCCAACTGCGGATCAGTACGAGTAGAAGCCCTTGCCGGTCTTGCGGCCGAGGTCGCCGGCCGTGACCATGCGCTGCAGCAGCTCCGGCGGGAAGAACTTCTCGTCGGCGGTGTCGCGGTAGATGTTGCTCGCCGCGTTGAGCATCACGTCGAGGCCGGTGAGGTCGACGGTGGCCAGCGGGCCCATCGCGTGACCGAAGCCCAGCTTCATGACCGTGTCCAGGTCGGCGGCGGAGACCACGCCGGACTCGACCAACTTGATCGCCTCGACCAGGATCGCCGAGAAGAGCCGGTTGGAGACGAAGCCGGCCACGTCGCGCTTGACCTCGACGCAGGTCTTGCCGACCTCCTCGGCGTAGTTGCGCGCCGCCGCGAGGGTCGCGTCCGAGGTCTGGTAGCCCCGGACCAGCTCGACCAGCTTCATCATCGGCACCGGCGAGAAGAAGTGGATGCCGACCACCGACTCGGGACGGCTGGTGACCGTGGCGATCTGGGTGATCGGGATGGCGGAGGTGTTGGTGCCGAGGACCGCGCCCGCCTTGCAGATCTTGTCGAGCGCCTTGAAGACCTCGTGCTTGGCCTCCACCTTCTCGTAGATCGCCTCGACCACCACGTCGGCGTCGGCGGCCGCGTCCAGATCGGTGGTGGTGGTGATCCGGGCCAGGGTGGCCTCGACGTCGGACTCGGCGATCCGGCCCTTGGCCGCGAACCGGCTCAGCGAGTCCCGGATCGCGGAGAGGCCGCGGTTGAGCGAGGCGTCGTCGACGTCCCGGATGGTGACCTGCCAGCCGGCCTGCGCCGAGACCTGGGCGATGCCGGAGCCCATCAGACCGGAACCGATGACCGCGAGGCGACCTGCCATGCTGCACTCCTTCGTCGGATGCTTTCCCACACCCTAACGGGGTACCTTAACGGAGATTCAGCACGGCTCCCGATCAGGGCGAATCCACAGAAAGCGCGGGCTCGCGGTGCCAGACTGTGCCCATGGCCACAAGCGACGGCTGGTACCTGATCGGACCACTGATCGCCGTCGGTCTGGTCGGCTTCCTCGGCGCGATCTTCTGGCGCATGGGCCTGCAACCCACCGCCCCGGACCGGGACCCGGCGCCCGACGGACTGGGGATCTTCGGCGAGCGTGACGACTACGGTCTGCTCTGGCCGGCCGCCGTCACCGACGAGCGCGGGGTGGCCGACGAGATCCGGCGGCTGCTCTCCGACGCGGGCATCCGTGCCACCACGGCGAACCGGCGCGACGGCCGGGTCACCGTGCTGGTCTTCTGCGAGCAGGTCGAAGAGGCACGCCGCCTCGTCGCGTCCTTCTGACCCACCGGTGTGTTGATCTCGGCCGTCCTACGCGCCCGAAATCAACACACGAGATCAGAAGTCGAACGTCGGCTCGGGGACGTCGGTGCGCTCCACCTCGACGCCCAGCTTCGTCAGGTCGGCGACGAAGTCGGGGTAGCCACGGTCGATGTGGTGCACCTCGCCCACCTCGGTCACCCCGTCCGCGCAGAGCCCGGCGATGACCAGGCCGGCGCCGGCCCGGATGTCGGTGGCCCGCACCGGCGCGCCGGACAGCCGCTCCCTGCCGTTGATCGCGGCATGGTGCCCGTCGGTCCGGATGTCGGCGCCCAGCCGCACCATCTCGTTCACGAACATGAACCGGCCGTCGAAGATGTTCTCGGTGATCAGCGAGGAGCCCTCGGCGACCGCCGCCAGCCCGAGCGCCATCGGCAGCAGGTCGGTGGCGAACCCGGGATAGGGCAGCGTCACGATGTCCACGCCGCGCGGCCGGTCCGCCATCCGCACCCGGAACCGGTTGTCCCCCGGCTCGACCGTCGCGCCCGCGGTGACCAGCTTGTCCAGCGCGATGTCCAGGAACTCCGGCCGCACGCCGTGCACGGTCACGTCGCCCCGGGTCATCGCCGACGCGAACGCCCAGGTGCCACCCACGATCCGGTCGCCCACGGTGGTGTGGCGGACCGGCTTCAGCGGGCCGTCCACCCCCTCGATGATCAGCGTCGACGTGCCGGCGCCCTCGATCCGGGCGCCCATCGCGTTGAGCATCTCGCAGATGTCGACGATCTCCGGCTCCCGGGCCGCGTTGTCGATCTCCGTGACGCCCTTGGCCAGGACCGCGGCCATCAGGATGTTCTCGGTGGCGCCGACGCTCGGGAAGTCCAGCCAGATCTTCGCGCCACGCAGCCCGGCGGGCGCCGACGCGATCACGAAGCCGTGCTCGCCGGAGATCTCCGCGCCCATCCGGGCCAGCCCGGACACGTGCATGTCCAGCCCACGGGAGCCGATCATGTCGCCGCCCGGCAGCGCCACCCGCACGTAACCCCGGCGGGCCAGCAGCGGGCCGAGCACGCAGATCGACGCGCGCAGCCGGCGGACCAGGTCGTAGTCGGCCTCGCTGCCCGGCTCGGCCGGCACGTCGATGACCGCCTCGGTGCCCTGGAGCGCCACGTCGCAGCCCAGCCTGCGGAGCACCTCGGCCATGATGGCTATGTCGGTGATCCGGGGCACGTTCGCCACCACGCTGCGCCCCTCGGCCAGCAGCGCGACGGCCATCAGCTTGAGCGCCGAGTTCTTCGCGCCGCCCACATGCACGTCGCCGGCGAGGCGGGCCCCGCCCTTCACCCTGATCACATCCACGCGGGCCATCGTATGAGCCGCCGCCCACCCGCGCCTCGTAGGGTGGGCGGCATGGCTGTGCATCTCACCCGTATCTACACCCGGGCCGGCGACGCCGGCCAGACGCGGCTGGTCAACAACGAGCTCGTGGCGAAGACCGCGGCGCGGATCGCCGCTTACGCGGACACCGACGAGTGCAACGCGGCGCTGGGCGTGGCGCTGGCGCTGGGCGAACTTCCCGAGGAGGTACGCACGGTGCTCGCCACCATCCAGAACGACCTCTTCGACGTCGGCGCCGACCTGGGCAACCCGGTGGACGACGACCCGCCGTACCCCCCGCTGCGGATCACCGAGGCCTACGTGACCCGGCTCGAGGGCTGGTGCGACGAGTTCAACGACCGGCTGGCCCCGCTGGACAGTTTCATCCTGCCGGGTGGCACCCCCGGCGCCGCCCTGCTGCACGTGGCCCGGACCGTCGCCCGGCGGGCCGAGCGGTCCGCCTGGGCCCTTCACGAGCAGGAGCCGGAGCGCACCGGCGAGCTGCCGCTGAAATACCTGAACCGGCTCTCCGACCTGCTCTTCATCCTGTCCCGGGTGGCCAACCCGGACGGCGACGTGAAATGGGTCCCCGGCGGCAGCCGTTAGGTGCATTTTCAGGGCTGTCTCAACGGCGTCGAGACAGCCCTGAGAACCAGCGGGGGTGCGGTCAGGCCAGCAGGTCGCCGTCGATGGTGGTGACGGCGTGGCCGGACAGGTGGGTACGGTCCCCGTGCAGCGCCACCCGGACCAGCCCGCCCCGCGCGGACGCCTGGAAGCCGGTCAGCTCGGTCCGGCCCAGCCGCTCCGCCCAGAACGGCGCCAGGGCGGTGTGGGCGCTGCCGGTCACCGGATCCTCGTCCACCCCCACGGCCGGGCCGAAGAAGCGGGAGACGAAGTCGTAGCCGGATCCCGGGGCATCCGCGGCGGCCGTCACGACGACCCCACGCCGGGTCAGGCCGGCCACTGCCCGCAGATCCGGGACGACACCGCGGACGGTCTTCTCGTCGGCCACCTCCACCAACAGGTCATCGGTGTGCGGCCCGGTGTGGTGGACGGAGCGGACCGCCACGCCCAAGGCCGCCACCAGATCGGGATCGATGGCCCGCGGGCTCAACGGGGCGGTAGGGAAGTCCAGGGTGATCAAACCGTCTGCGGCGGCTGAAGCCGTCAGGACGCCGCTGCGGGTCCGGAAGGTGACTTCGGGATCCGGGCACAGGACGTGGGCGACGGCGAGGGTCGCATGGCCGCACAGGTCCACCTCGACCGCCGGGGTGAACCAGCGCAGCGCCCAGTCGGCGCCCGATCCGGCGGGCAGCCGGTGCGCGAAGGCGGTCTCGGCGTGGTTGACCTCGCGGGCCACCCCGAGCATCCACTCGTCGGCGGGGAAGCCGTCCCCGGCCAGCAGGAGGACACCGGCGGGCGCCCCGGTGAAGGGCCTGTCGGTGAAGGCGTCGACGACTCTGATCCGCATGTGGTCGACTCTACGAACCCCGGCCCGGTGGCCGGCCCACGAGCAGCGGGCGTCAGCCCTCGGCGGGCCGGGGGCCGAAGATCTGCCGGCCCGGCAGGCTGCCCGGATCGCGCGGCGGGCCCGCCTCGAGCCAGGACAGGAACCCGGTCACCGTGGTCTCGGCCATCGCGATCTCGAGATCGGCGGACCCGGTCCGGCAGCGCAGGACCACCCAGTGTCCCGGCATGGTGAGCCGCTCGGGGCCGGACGGCAGGCGCCGCTCCGCCACCGTGAGGGACCGCCGGTCGAGGATCCGCTTGGGGCGGATGGCCAGGCTGAACATCTTGTGGAACCGGAGCTCGTCGCCGACGAACTGGCCGAGGCCGGGCGACCAGCCCCGGCCGGGCACGATCGTGTTGATGCGCACCTGGAGGCGAATGGTTCCGCCGCCGGCCATCAGCAGGCGGCGGCGGAAGAAGATCGCGAAGAGGAGCGCGAGCAGCGCGACGACGCAGATTCCGGCGACTTCCAGAACCCGCATCGCCGGCGTCAGTGGGACTCGGGGGTGGCGGGCGTGGCGCTCTCGGCGAGCACCGTGACCCCGTTGGCGTCGATCGAGAGGAAGCCGCCGGCCACGTCGTAGGTCAGCTGCTCACCCCCGGCGAGCTTGACGCGGACCTGGGACGGCTCCTTGAGCAGGCCGAGCAGCGGCGAGTGGCCCGGCAGCACACCGATCTCACCCTCGGTGGTGCGCGCGACGAGCATCTCGGCCTCGCCGGCCCAGACCTTCTCCTCGACGGCGACGACCTCGACGTGCAGCTGGTTGGCCACGCTGTCTCCCTTTGACGCTGCGAACCGAACGGGTGAAGTCTAATCGGCGGCGAACGCCGACGTGGTACGGGGTGGGGCCTCAGCCCTCCGCGGCCACGTAATCCGGATGGTCGAGCAGGAACGCGGCGACCCGGTCCTCGGCGACGGCCCGGAAGAACTCCTCCGCCGTCGGGTCGAGCCGCTCACCGAGGTATCGGCCGCCGTCGTAGAGCCCGCCGCCGGGCAGCCTGACCATCGTCATGTCGCCGGTGTCGATGCCCTGGAGCGCCAGGCCCCAGTCGATGATGCTGTTGCCGCCGCCGTCGAAGGTGAGCGAGTCACCGGCCGCGTCGAGCACGCTCAGCAGCTTCGCCGGGTCGGCGACCACGTCCCGGCTCATCGCCTGCTTCGCCATCGCCTTGATGAACTGCTGCTGGTGCCGCTGCCGGTCGTAGTCGCCGTTGGGCAGTCCGTAGCGCTGCCGGACGTAGTCGAGGGCCTCCCACGCCTGGAGGTGGCGGGTGCCCTTCTCGTACACCTTCTGCGGTCCCGTGTACGGGTGGTCACAGCCCCCGCCGAGACACTCCGGCCGCTTGGGCCGGCTCTTGCCGTTGGGCTGCAGATGCTCGGACCGGACGGTCTGGTCGATCGGCATGGTGACCCCGCCCATCGCCTCGACGATCCCCTTGAAGCCGCCGAAGTTGATGATCGCCCCGGCGTCGAAGTCGTCGATGCCGGTGAGGTCGCCGACCGTCTCGGCGAGCAACTGGAAGCCCTGTTCCACGTCGTGGGTGCCGTCGCCCGCGTCGCTGCCGAACGACATCGCGGAGTTGATCTTCGCGGTGGTGCCGCCGAACCCGGTCGGCGCGAAGGGCGGGATCTCCACGTACAGGTCCCGGGGGATCGAGAAGAGGAAGACCCGGTCCATCGTCGCGGGCACGTGCGCCACGATGATCGAGTCGGACCGGGGAGCCTGCGAGTCGTCGCGCGGGTCGATGCCGGCCAGCAGGATGTTGAGCGGGCCCCGGATGTCGGCGGCCCTCCGCGGCGCCCCGGCGGCCGGATCGCCGATCAGGCTGCCGCTGCCGGTCTGCACGGCGCCGGTGTACCGCGCGACGACGGCCTGCCCGGTGACCAGCACGGCGCCGCTGCCGACCATGAGCACGCAGCCGAGGACGGCGCTGAGCCGGGCCCACCTCGGCGGGCGGCGCTTGACGGGCCTGGCCACTGGGATCCCCACTGCCGGTTCGGATGAAGGCGCGACAAATCATACCCAAACGACCACCGAGCATGTCTCCCGGAAAGCAGAAGAGCCGCGCCGGTAAAACCGGCGCGGCTCTTCTGGAGTTACTGGCTGAGATCAGCCCTTCATCAGCTCGTGCGCGTTCTTCTCGAGGTCCTCGAGGCCACCGCACATGAAGAAGGCCTGCTCCGGGTAGTTGTCGTACTCACCCTCGGAGATCTTTTTGAACGCCTCGATGGTCTCCTTCAGGGGGACCGTCGAGCCGGGGACGCCGGTGAACTGCTCCGCCGCGTAGGTGTTCTGCGACAGGAACCGCTCGATGCGGCGAGCCCGCTGCACCGTGACCTTGTCCTCCTCGGACAGCTCGTCCATACCGAGGATGGCGATGATGTCCTGCAGGTCCTTGTACTTCTGGAGGATCCGCTGGACCTCACGGGCCACCGTGTAGTGCTCGACGCCGACGAACTCCGGCGCCAGGATCCGCGAGCTGGAGGCCAGCGGGTCCACGGCGGGGTAGATGCCCTTGTCGGAGATCGACCGCTCGAGGTTGGTGGTCGCGTCCAGGTGGGCGAACGTGGTCGCCGGCGCCGGGTCGGTGTAGTCGTCGGCGGGCACGTAGATCGCCTGCAGCGAGGTGATCGCCTTGCCCCGGACCGAGGTGATCCGCTCCTGCAGCTCGCCCATCTCGTCAGCCAGGGTGGGCTGGTAACCCACGGCGGACGGCATACGGCCGAGCAGGGTGGAGACCTCGGAGCCGGCCTGGGTGAACCGGAAGATGTTGTCGATGAAGAGCAGCACCTCCTGGTTCTGGACGTCACGGAAGTACTCCGCCATGGTCAGAGCGGTCAGGGCGACCCGCAGACGGGTGCCCGGCGGCTCGTCCATCTGGCCGAAGACCAGAGCGGTCTTGTCCAGGACGCCACCCTCGTCCATTTCCAGGATGAGGTCGTTGCCCTCACGGGTGCGCTCGCCGACGCCGGCGAACACGGAGGTGCCACCGAAGTTACGGGCGACCCGAATGATCATCTCCTGGATGAGCACCGTCTTGCCCACGCCGGCGCCGCCGAACAGGCCGATCTTGCCACCACGCACGTACGGCGCGAGCAGGTCGAGCACCTTGATGCCGGTCTCCAGCATCTCGGTCTTCGGCTCGAGGTCCGCGAACGCCGGGGGCTTGCGGTGGATCGACCAGCGCTCGGTGATGTCCAGCGTCGACGGGTCGACGTTGAGCACCTCGCCGAGGGCGTTGAACACGTGGCCCTTGGTCACGTCGCCGACGGGCACCGAGATCGGCGCGCCGGTGTCGGTGACCGCGGCGCCACGGACCATGCCGTCGGTCGGCTGCATCGAGATGGCGCGGAGCAGGTTGTCACCCAGGTGCTGGGCGACCTCCATGGTCAGCTTCTTGGTGCCCTCGGAGAGGGTGACCTCAACGTGCAGCGCGTTGAAGATCGCGGGCATGGCGTCACGGGGGAACTCGACGTCGACGACCGGGCCGATGACCCGGACGACACGGCCGACACCGGTCTCCGCCTTGGTGGGCTCAGCAACAGCAGTCATCACACATCACTTCCCGCCGCGGCCAGCGCGTTGGCGCCGCCGACGATCTCACTGATTTCCTGGGTGATCGCAGCCTGCCGCGCGGAGTTCATCTCGCGCGTGTACCGCTTGAGCAGGTCGTCCGCGTTGTCCGACGCGCTCTTCATCGCCCGGCGGCGCGAGGCCGACTCACTGGCCGCCGAGTCCAGCAACGCCGCGTACAGACGCGTGTTGAGGTACTTCGGGAGCAGCGCGTCGAGCAGCTCGTCCGCCTCCGGCTCGAACTCGTATGCGGGCTTGAGCTCGGAGGACTTCTCCTCCTCGGTCTCGACCTGCACCGGAGCCAGCGGCTTCGCGTTGGCGGACTGCGTCATCAGAGACTTGAACTCGGTGCTCACGATGTGCAGCTCGTCGACACCCTCGATGTTCTCGGGGCCGAACGTGCCCTCCGCGGCGGAGCCGGCGGCGAACGCCTCGATCAGGGCGTCCCCGATGCGCTTGGCGTCGTCGAACGACGGGCGCTCGGAGAATCCGGTCCAGCTCGCGGCCACCGGCCGGTTACGGAACCGGTAGTAACCGAGGCCCTTGCGGCCCACGATGTAGACCGCCACCTCCTTGCCCTCCGACTTCAGCTGAGTGATCAGCTGCTCGGCGGTCCGGATGGCGTTGGCGTTGTAGGCGCCGGCCAGGCCCCGGTCACTGGTGATCAGCAGGACACCCGCCCGCTGGACGCGCTCGCGCGCGACCAGCAGGGGGTTGTCGACCGAAGCGTTGGTCGCCAGGGCGCCCAGGACCTTGGTGATCGCCTCCGAGTACGGCCGGGAGGCGTTGACCCGCTCCTGAGCCTTGGCGATCCGGCTGGTGGCGACCAGCTCCTGCGCCTTGGCGATCTTCTTGGTCGACTTGACGGTTCGGATACGCCGCCGCAGCGCCTGTACCTGACCGGCCATGACTAGCTACCGCTCTCGGTCGAGCCGCTCTGGAAGACCTTCTTGAACTCGACGACACCGGCCTTCAGGCTCTCGATGTTGTCGTCGCTCAGCAGGTTCGTCGACTCGATCGCGGTGTAGACGTCACTGTTGTGCTGCTTGAACCACTGCAGGAACTCCTGCTCGAAGCGGCGCACGTCACCGACGGCGATGTCGTCGAGCTGCCCGGTGGTGCCGGCCCAGATCGCGATGACCTGGTCGACCGTCGCGTAGGGCGAGAACTGCGGCTGCTTCAGCAGCTCGACCAGGCGGACGCCCTTCTCGAGCTGAGCACGCGACGCCTTGTCCAGGTCGGAGGCGAAGGCCGAGAAGGCCTCCAGCTCACGGAACTGGGCCAGGTCGAGACGGAGGCGGCCGGAGACCGTCCGCATCGCCTTGACCTGCGCCGAACCACCCACGCGGGACACCGAGGTGCCGACGTTGATGGCGGGACGCACACCCGAGGCGAACAGGTCGGTCTCGAGGAAGATCTGACCGTCGGTGATCGAGATCACGTTGGTCGGGATGAAGGCCGAGATGTCGTTGGCCTTGGTCTCGATGATCGGCAGACCGGTCATCGAGCCGCCACCCAGCTCGTTGGAGAGCTTGGCGCAGCGCTCCAGCAGGCGGGAGTGCAGGTAGAAGACGTCACCCGGGTAGGCCTCACGGCCCGGCGGGCGGCGCAGCAGCAGCGACACGGCGCGGTAGGCCTCGGCCTGCTTCGTCAGGTCGTCGAAGACGATCAGGACGTGCTTGCCGTTGTACATCCAGTGCTGACCGATCGAGGAACCGGTGTACGGCGCGATGTACTTGAAGCCGGCCGGGTCGGAGGCCGGGGCGGCGACGATCGTCGTGTACTGCAGCGCGCCCTGCGCCTCCAGGGTGCCCCGGATGCTGGCGACGGTGGAGGCCTTCTGGCCGATCGCCACGTAGATGCAGCGGACCTGCTTCTCCGGGTCGCCGGAGTCCCAGTTCGCCTTCTGGTTGATGATCGTGTCGATCGCGACCGTGGTCTTACCGGTCTTGCGGTCACCGATGATCAGCTGGCGCTGGCCACGGCCGATCGGCGTCATGGCGTCGATCGCCTTGATGCCGGTCTGCAGCGGCTGCTTCACGGGCTGGCGGGCCATGACGTTCGGCGCCTGCAGCTCGAGCTCGCGGAAGCCTTCGTTCGCGATCTCGCCGAGACCGTCGATCGGCTTGCCCAGGGCGTCGACCACGCGGCCCAGGAAGGCGTCGCCCACCGGGACCGAGAGGACGCGGCCGGTGCGCTTGACCGGCTGGCCCTCCTCGATGTTCGCGTAGTCGCCCAGGATCACGGCGCCGATCTCGCGGGCGTCGAGGTTCGACGCGACGCCCAGCGTGCCGTCAGCGAACTCGAGCAGCTCGTTCGCCATCGTCGAGGGGAGGCCCTCGACGTGCGCGATGCCGTCGCCCGCGTCGGAGACGATGCCGACTTCCTCACGGGTGAGATCGGACGACGTGGCGGACGAGACGTAGCGCTCTAGCGCCCCCCGGATCTCGTCCGAGGAGATGGTCAGCTCGGCCATCCTCTGCCTTCTCTGTCTAGCTCGGGACGTCACCGCCGCCGAGGGGGCTTCTCGATAGAAGAATCGAGGGGAAAGGACTATTTAGCGAACGCCTGCTTGGCCTGGTTCAGCTTGCGCAGGACCGTGCCGTCGTAGAGGTCGGAGCCGACCCGGACGCTGACGCCGCCGAGAACCGACGGGTCGACGTCCACCTTCAGCGAGACCTCGCGGCCGTAGAGGGCGGACAACTTCGCGGCCAGGGACTGCTCGTCGGCCTCGGTGAGCGGCTTGGCCACCGTCACGTAAGCGACCTCGCGGTTCCGCTTGGCGGCGGTCGCCTCGACCAGCCGGGTCAGCGAGGCCTCGAAGCCCCGGCCACCGAAGCCGGTCAGCGCGACCTCGACCAGACGGCCGGTGGCCACGTGCACCTTGCCCTTGAGCAAGTCCTGCACCAGCTTAACGCGGCGCTCGAGTGGAGCGCTGATGTCACTGAGCGTGACTGCCAGCGTGGAGTCACCGGCGACGATCTGGCCGAACCGGAACAGCTCGTCCTCGACGTCGGCCAGCTTGCCCTCGCGCTCGGCGGAGGCCAGCAGGGCGTCGACGCCCAGCCGCTCGGCGGCGTCCAGCAGATCGGCCGGGCGGGAGAACCGCCCGGCGACCAGGGCCGCCACCGTGTTCACGGTGGTGTCCGAGACCTTGCCGGCAACCAGCGACTTCAGCAGCCCGGCACGGTCGGAACCGGGCCGGGACGGGTCGGTCAACGCGCGGCGCAGCCGGGGCTGGGCCCGCAGCAGGCCGGCCACCGACAGGATCTCGTCGGCGACGGTGGCCAGCTGCGGGGCCGTGGCCGCCGCGGTGTTGGCGGCGAGCTGTTCCGACGCCTCGCCGTAGGCCTCGCGGCTTACGCTCGACGTCATCAGCGCCGCCCGGCGGTGTCGAGGTCCGCGATGAAGCGCTCGACGGTGCCACGGGTACGGGCCTCGTCAGCGAGAGTCTCGCCGACGATCTTGCTGGCCAGGTCGACGGCGAGCGTGCCGACCTCGGAACGCAGCTCCCGGACGATGGACTCACGCTGGGCGGCCAGCTGCTCGTTGCCGGCCGCGATGATGCGGTCCGACTCCTCGCGGGCCTTGGCCAGCACGTCCTGCCGGATGCCCTCGGCGTCGGCCCGGGCCTCGTCGCGGATGCGAGCGGCTTCGGTCCGGGCCTCGGAGAGCTGCGCACGGTACTGCTCGAGCAGCTCGTTCGCCTCGGCCTGAGCGGCCTCGGCGCGCTTGATGCCGCCCTCGATCGCGTCCACCCGGGCCGCGAAGGTCTTCTCCATCATCGGGAAGACGAACTTCATCAGCACGAAGCAGAGCACCGCGAACGCCACCGTGCCAACGACCATCTCCTGCCAGACAGGGAAGATGGGGCTGTGCTCGGTGCCGCCTTCAGCAGCGAGATAGGTGAGCATGGAGACCTCCCAACGAGGTGGAAAGGACTATCAGCCGGCCCAGATGAAGCCGAACGCGATGCCCAGCAGGGCGAGCGCCTCGATGACGGCGAAGCCGATCCAGACGAACGGCAGGGTCAGGCGGGACGACTCGGGCTGACGGGCGGTCGCCTGGATGTAAGCCGAGAAGACCAGACCAACACCGATGCCGGGGCCGATAGCAGCGAGACCGTAACCGATGGCGGCGGTGCTGCCCTCAACGGCGGCGAGAACGTCCATTGCTAATTCCTCCTGGTATCTCGCGTGATTTTCACGCGGGACGACAACGGGGTGTTACTTGGAGCTTGGGTACTACTCAGTGCTCGTCGGCGAGCGAACCCTGGACGTAGCTCGCGGTCAGCACTGTGAAGACGTAGGCCTGGAGGCAGATCACCATGAACTCGAGGAAGGTGATCGCGATCGTGAGCACCCAGGAGAGCACCGAGACCGGCGCCAGCAGCGCGTTCGCGTTGATCATCGCGAAGCCGCCGAGGGTGAACACGAGCAGCAGCATGTGGCCCGCGAACATGTTGGCGAAGAGACGAACGGCCAGCGAGAACGGCCGGACGACGAAGTTCGAGAAGATCTCGATCGGCACCAGCAGCGGCAGGATGCCGAGCGGCGCGTTCGGGACGACCGCGTGCTTGAAGTACGCGATGCCGTGCTTCTTGATGCCGACCCAGATGAACATCACGTAGCTGAGCACCGCGAGCACGGCCGGGAAGGCGATGTGCGACATCGGCGAGATCTGGATCAGTGGCACGATGCCGAAGAAGTTGTTCACCAGGATGAACAAGAAGAGCGACGTCAGGTACGGCGCGAAGCGCACGCCCTGCGGCCCGATCATGTCGACCGCGATGTTGTTGCGCACGAAGCCGTAGAGGCTCTCGGCGATCCACTGCTTCTTGGTCGGGACCAGCTGCGGCTTCCGGTAGGACACCAGGAAGAAGATGATGATCGCCGCGACCGCCACCCAGACCAGCACAGTGATCTTGGTGAACCAGTAGCTGTCGTGAGCGCCCCACGGCAGGATGCTGGGCAGGTAGAAATCCTCGACGCTGGGCGGGAACGGTACATCCGCTGCGAGGACCGTCGACTGACCGATCACCTTGGCCCTTTCCTGTCAGGCGCCGAGCCGGCGCACGATGATGTAGACAGCACCGGCGACCCCGAGGACAGCGCCGAGGCCGGCGAAGATGCCCGTGGTTCCGACGAAGTAGTCGATCAGCCAGCCGATTCCACCCCAGACGAGAATGCCCGCGATGAGATACGACAGTGCGGTCATCCCAGCGCCCGTGTCGGGCGGCCGGTTTTGATTGTCGTCACCGCGAGATTCGTAGGGAGGTTTCTGGCCGGTCATGACGGCCCGAACGATATCAGCAGGAAACACGAAGCTAAGCGGGACCCCCCGCACAACCGTAGTTGTCCAGGCGTCAGGGGTCTCGCAACTGACTGGACACGGTACTCCTGTCGCGCCAAATCGGAACACGGCACGTGCGAACAGGTCACCGGATCGTGGCGGCTTGCCCGTTTTTCACTTCGCTGACCAGGTGCTTTGAGGTGCCCTAGATCACTTCCGCATGGTCCGGCGGTGCACCCACCAGGCCTGCACACCGGTCCACACGACGACGCCGGCCACGACGCCGTAGCCCAGCGGCTTCTTGCCGGCCCAGTCGCTGGACACCCCGAAGACCAGAATGATCCCGAACAAGGTGTATTTCACCACATAAGTGAGCAGCCCGAGGGGCATCAGCAAACCCGGTCGCACGGTGTCCGCCCAGGCGATCACCACCGTCGACATGGTGTAACTCGCCGTGACGATCAGGACGCCGAGGGCCGCGCCGACTGCCGCGTCCGTCCCGCCGGCCAGGAAACCGGCCGACGCCGCGCAGAGCAGCAGCGCCGTCGAGACCGCGGTGAGGAACGGCAGGTGCTCGATCCGCCAGCGCGGATCGGCGGGCGCCTCGCTCACCACAGAACCTCCCTCGCCGTCACGCCACCACATGCGCGACGGCGCGTCACGTTATCACCACGCCCGGATCACGCCGGAAACACGCCCACGTCCGGTTATGGAGCGTTAAGGCGCCGTACCCGGAAAACTATCCGGGAATTCGAAATCGGGCCCGATTCACCGTTGCACCGCGGAATCCGCGAGCAATTCCGTGTCGAGCGGATAGGGCGGGAAGGATCCCACGATGCCGGACACCTCGGCCGCCGTCTCCCGGAGCACCGCCTCCCCGGCCGGGGTGCCGGCGCCCTCCCGCACCACCCGGCCGATCAGCCGGGCGATCTGCCGCATCTCGCCCTCCCGCATGCCCTGGGAGGTGACGCTCGGCGTGCCGATCCGGACACCGGACGCCACGGCGGGACGCTCCGGGTCGTACGGCACCGGGTTCTTGTTGAGCGCGATGCCCGCCGACGCGCACCGCGCCTCCGCGTCCCGCCCGGTGACGCCGAGATCGCGCAGGTCGAGCACCGCCAGGTGGGTGTCGGTGCCGCCGGTCACCGGGCGCATGCCCTCGGCCGTCAGCCCCTCGGTCAGCACCCGGGCGTTGCGGACGGTCTGGTTGGCGTACCCCCGGAACTCCGGTGTCCCGGCCTCCCGGAAGGCGACCGCCTTCGCCGCCACCGCGTGCATCATCGGCCCGCCCTGGGCGAACGGGAAGACCGCCTTGTCGATGCGCCGGGCCAGCTCGCCCCGGCAGATGATCATGCCGCCGCGCGGGCCGCGCAGCGCCTTGTGGGTGGTCGCGGTGATCACGTCGGCGTACGGCACCGGCGACGGCACGGCCCGTCCCGCCACCAGGCCGATGAAGTGCGCGGCGTCGACCAGCAGGTACGCCCCCACCTCGTCGGCGATCGCACGGAACCGGGCGAAGTCGATCAGCCGCGGGTAGCAGGTCGCCCCACAGATGATCATCTTGGGCCGGTGCGCGAGCGCGAGATCCCGTACCTCGTCGTAGTCGATCTCCTCGGTGTCCGGCGCCACCCGGTACGCGATCGGATGGAACCACTTGCCGGAGAAGTTCGCCTTGCTCCCGTGGGTCAGATGCCCACCGTGCGGCAGGCCCATCGCCAGCACCACGTCGCCCGGCTCGGCCAGCGCCGCGTACGCCGCCAGGTTCGCCGACGCCCCGGAGTGCGGTTGCACGTTCACGTGCTCCGCCGCGAACAGATCCTTGGCGCGCTCGACCGCCAGCTGCTCGGCCCGGTCCACCGGCGCGCAGCCACCGTAGTAGCGCTCCCCCGGATAACCCTCGGCGTACTTGTTCGACAGCGTCGACCCGAGCGCCGCCAGCACCGCCGGCGACGTGAAACTCTCGCTCGCGATCAGCTGCAGGGTGTCCCGCTGGCGGCCCACCTCGTCGACGAGAACTGCGGCGATCTCCGGATCCTCGCGCTCCAGTGCCGCGAAGTCCGGCCCCCAGAAGGTGCCCACCCTGGCCTCCCGGAACTCGAGGAGCCTTCCGGTTTCGAGCATATGGCTTCACCGGGCCGTTTCGTGGGCACACTCTGCGGTTATGCGCTGCCTCGTCACCGGCGCCACCGGGTACATCGGTGGCCGCCTCGCCCCGCGACTCCTCGATTCCGGCCATCAGGTGCGATGTCTGGCACGCAGTCCCGGCCGGCTGCGCGACGTCCCCTGGGCCGGCCGCGCCGAGATCGTCCAGGGCGACCTCGCCGACCCGGCGACGCTGCCGGGCGCGTTCGAGGGCGTCGACGTCGCCTACTTCCTCATGCACTCGCTCGGCCGGCCGGACTTCGAGCGCCTCGACCGGGAGGCCGCCCGGAACTTCGCGGCGGCGGCGCGGGCGGCGGGCGTACGCCGCATCATCTATCTCGGCGGACCGGAGCCGCCCGCGCACGAGCGACCCTCCGCCCATCTGCGCTCCCGCGCCGAGGTCGCCCGCATCCTGCTGGACAGCGGCGTGCCCACGGCGGTCCTGCGCGCCCCGGTGATCATCGGCTCCGGGTCGGCGTCCTTCGAGATGCTGCGCTACCTCACCGAACGCCTGCCGGCCATGGTCACCCCGCGCTGGGTGCACAACCGGATCCAGCCGATCGCGGTCCGGGACGTGCTGCGCTACCTGATCGACGCCATCGCCCTCCCGCCCGAGGTCAACCGCGGGTTCGACGTCGGCGGCGCGGACGTGCTCACCTACGCCGAGATGATGCAGCGCTACGCCCGGGTGGCCGGTCTGCCGCGCCGGGTCATCCTGCCGGTCCGGGTGCTCAGCCCATGGCTCTCCGCGCACTGGGTCGGCCTGATCACCCCGGTCCCCAACGCCATCGCCCGGCCCCTGGTCGCCAGCCTGATCCACGAGGCCGTCGCGCACGAGAACGACCTGGCCGCCCTGCTTCCCGGCCCGCCGCCGCTCGGCTTCGACGAATCGGTGCGGCTGGCCCTCGGCAAGATCCGCGATGCCGACGTGGAGACCCGCTGGTCCACCGCCTCCGGCCTGGACGTCGCCGCCGAACCCCTGCCCAGCGACCCGGACTGGTCCGGCGGCAGCATCTACGTCGACGAACGCTCCCGCCCGGTCGCCGCGAGCCCGGACCGGCTGTGGCGGGTGATCGAGGGCGTCGGCGGCGAGAACGGCTGGTACTCATTCCCCCTCGCCTGGTCGGTGCGCGGCTGGCTGGACCGGATGGCCGGCGGCGTCGGCCTGCGCCGCGGCCGCCGCGATCAGCACCACCTGCGCGTCGGCGAGGCCTTGGACTGGTGGCGGGTCGAGGAGATCGAGCCCGGCGCGCTGCTGCGACTGCGCGCCGAGATGCGCGTGCCGGGCCGGGCCTGGCTGGAGATGCGCGCGGAGCCGGCCCCGGACGGCGGCAGCGTCTACCACCAGCGGGCGGTGTTCCTGCCGCGCGGCCTCGCCGGCCACCTCTACTGGGCGTCGGTGCTGCCGTTCCACGGCATCGTCTTCAACGGCATGGCCCGCAACATCACCCGCACCGCCGCCACCAGGACATAGACCCTTTTTCGGTACGGGCCACGCAGAGTCCCGTGCCTCGCGGCGGCCCCGGCAGGCGTTCCCTCCCGGCCGGCCCGCGGGTGCGGGCCATGCATGCACGTCGCGGTTACCCCTCGGCCGGCTCTGAGGGCTGTCTCAGCGGCGCTGAGACAGCCCTGACAACCGGCCGGATCTAAGCGGTGGCGCGGGACAGGCGGTCGTGGACGGCCAGCCAGTCCTCGGTCTGCGGCGGCTCCTGGATCAGGATCGTGGCGAAGCCGGCGTCGTCCAGGCGGTGCAGGGCCGCGTACAGGTCGGCGGCGTACTCCCGCGGGTCCGCGGAAAGGACCTCGGTGCCGCCGGACGCCCCGGTGCCGTCGCCGCCCTCGTAGGTCAGGGTGGCGATCGGCTCGGGCAGGCCGGAGCGGTCGGCGTCCCGCACGTCCTTGCAGAGGATCGCGCAGGCACGCGGCGCGTAGTGCCGGCGGCTCATCCCGGGCGACGGCCGGGCCGTCCCGTCCGCGGTCTCCGACTCCGGCAGCGCGATCCGGCCCACCGCCTCGCGCAGCACCCGCAGGCTGAGCGCGCCCGGCCGCAGCAGCCGCGGGATCTCCCCGGTCAGGTCGAGGACCGTCGACTCGATGCCCCAGGAGCACGGGCCGCCGTCGAGCACCAGCGGCACCTCGGGCAGGCTGCGGAGGACATGCTCGGCGGTGGTCGGGGAGATGCCTTCGGAGCGGTTCGCGCTGGGGGCGGCGAGCGGGAGGCCGACGGCTTCGAGCAGCCGCAGCGCCACCTCGTGCGCGGGCACCCGGACGGCGACCGTGTCGTTGGCCGCCCCGATGCCGGGCAGGTGCGCGGCCCGGCGTACGACCAGGGTCAGCGGCCCCGGCCAGAACCGCGCCGCGAGGTCGTCGGCGGCCGCCGGCCACTCGGCGGCCAGGGCGCGGGCCGCCGCCACGTCGGCGACGTGCACGATCAGCGGATTCCAGGAGGGCCGGTTCTTCAGGCGGTAGATCTCGCCGACCGCCTGCTCGGAGAAGGCGTCGGCGCCGAGCCCGTAGACGGTCTCGGTCGGGAACGCCACCACCGATCCGGCGCGCAGGATCTCGGCCGCCCGGCGCAGCCCGTCAGCGTCGGGCCGCGCGAGACGGTCGCCCCCGGGCTTGCCGCCAGCGGGGATCGCGGGGTTCCCGTCGGCGGAGAACGCGGGGTTGTCGCCGGCGCGGATCGCGAGGTTTCCGTCGGCGGGGAGCGCGGGGTTGTCGCCGGTGGAGGTCACGGGAGGAGCAACGCCGCGAGCGGCATCGTGGTGTCCTCGATCTCGTCGGCGACCCGGTGGAACGTCTGGTCGCCGCGGCCCCACGGGTCGTCCAGGTCGTCGCCGGCCTGCGGGGCGTCGGCGCCGCGCAGCCGGGCGGCCGCCTCGACGATCGCCACACCGCGGGCGTGGATCGCCTCCGGCTTCGGCTCGGACGGCGGCAGCGTGCCCCCGTCGACCCCGTTGAGCAGCCGGCCGAACTCGCCGAGCACGAAGGTGCGGTCGGCGGCGTCCGGGCGCAGCGCGACCACGTAGTCGTACTGGTCGGCGGTGGCCGTGAGGATCAGGTCGGCCTCGTCGATGAAGTCGCCGCGCAGCTTGCGGGCCAGGAAGTTCTCGTCGGAGCCGCGGCGTGCGCGGACCAGCCGGGCGGCCGGCGGGTTCATCTCCTCGCCCTCGTGCCAGCCACCGGTGCCGGCGCTGACGCTGCGCAGCAGCAGGCCGCCGTCGGCGTCACCGGCCCGGTCGCGGACGGCGCGGGCCAGCAGGCGCTCGGCCATCGGCGACCGGCAGATGTTGCCCATGCAGACGTGCAGAACGGTGAACGGTGCCAACTCAGTCCTGCCCATCGACGATGTCCGGAACCACGTCACGAAGCTTCTCGAGCGGGATCGCCCCGGCCCGCAGCACCCGGGGCCCGTCGCCGGTGACGTCGACGATCGTGCTCGGCGCGGGGTCGAGGGCGGGACCGGCCTCCAGGTAGACGCGGACCGCGTACTCCAGCTGGTCGCGGGCCTCCTCCGCGGTGAGCGGGGCGGGCGAGCCGAGCTTGTTGGCGGTGGTGACGGCCATCGGGCCGACCTCGCGCAGCACCTCCAGGGCGACCGGGTGCAGCGGCATGCGGACCGCCACGGCGCCTCCGGTGTCGCCGAGGTCCCAGGTGAGGCTGGGCGAGTGCTCCACGATGATGGTCAGCGCGCCGGGCCAGAACGCGTCGGCCAGCTCACGGGCCGCACGCGGCAGCGAGTAGGTCAGCCCGTCCAGGGTGTGCCGGGAGCCGACCAGCACCGGCGGCGGCGTCCGGCGGTCGGAGCCGCGGGCGTGGTGCAGCTGGGTGATCGCGTGGGTGGCGAACGCGTCGGCGCCCACCCCGTAGACCGTGTCGGTGGGGAGCACCACGAGCTCGCCGCTCTTGGCCGCCTCGACGGCGGCGGCGATGCCACGGTCCCGGTCCGCGACGGTGGCGCAGTCGTAGAGCATCACGGGATGCAGTCTGCCATGTGGCGCTGTGGTGTCCTACCGGCGGCGGGCGGTCGCGTAGCGGGGACGCCCGGTGAGATCCCGGTGGGCCGTCACCTCGATGAACCGGCCGTCGGCGCGGAGCAGGTCCGGCACCGCCTCGCCGTGCACGTCGTCGTGTTCGATTCCGACTGACCCGCCCGGTTTGAGCAGGGCGGCGGCGAGTGCGATCACCGGCCGGATCACCTCCAGCCCGTCGCCGCCGCCGAAGACGGCCTCGGCCGGATCGTGCCCGGACACCTCGGGTGGGACGGCGGTGCCGTCCGGCACGTACGGCGGGTTGCACAGCAGCACGTCCACCGATCCGCGCAGCCCGGACAGCAGCTCCGGGTCGGTGACGTCGCCCTCGACCACCTCGGCCACCGGGTAGCCGGCGATGTTGCGGCGCAGCCAGGGCAGCGCGGCCGCCGACCGTTCCACGGCGATCACCCGGCCGGCCTTCGTCTCGTCGGCGACCGCGGCGGCGATCGCCCCGCTGCCGCTGCACAGGTCGACCACGAGCGCGCCGGGTGTGACCCGTTCCACGCCCCAGCCTGCCAGCAGCTCGGTCTCCGGGCGCGGCACGAAGACGCCGTCGCCGACCGCGAGTTCCACATAGCGGAACGCGGCGGTGCCGAGCAGGTGCTGCAACGGGACCCGTGCGGCCCGCCGGGCGACGAACTCCCGGAACCGGGCCAGCTCGCCGGACCGGATCGTGTCGGTCAGCATCAGCCGCCCTCGGGAGACTCCGAGCACGTGGGCGGCCAGAAGCTCGGCGTCGACCCGCGGCGACGCCACCCCGGCCGCGCCGAGATCGACGGTGGCCGTTGCCAGCTCGGGTGCCAACCTGGCCCGATCCGTGCCTTCCAGGGGCTGTTCGTGTCGCGGTGTCACGGCATAATCATGGAACGTCGCGCACGCGAGGCCGTCGGCGGGACTGTTGGAGGCACACGATGGGGTGGCTGTTTCGGTGAGTTGGCTGGACCAGCTCGCGGAACACGTCGAGGACCTTCGGCGTGCCGGTCACCTGCAACAGAACGGCCAGTCCGCGGCGGCGCTGCCGATCCTGGACGACGTGCTCGCCACCGCCGCCGATCCCCAGACCCGGGCGTACGCGCTGGTCCAGCGTTTCGGCGCGCTGATCAACCTGGGCCGGGCCGCGGAGCTGGCGGCCGCGATGGCCGCCACCGCCGAGGCGGTCCGTGAGGTGCCCGACCCCTATCTGCGCGGCCAGATGCACGCGTTCGCCGCTCTGGCCGCCCATCTGCTGAGCAACCTGGATCGCGGCGTCACCCACCTGGTGCAGGCGGCCCGGGCCCTGGCCGCCGTGCCGGAGCGGGACTCGGAGACCGCGTGGGGCTGGCACGACCTCGCCATGGCGTACTCGTACCTGGGTTTTCACGGCCAGGCGCTGACCGCGATCGAGCAGGCCCGCGAGGTGGGCGCCTCGGCCGGGCTGGCGCCGGAGGTGTTCGCCGCTCCCGGCATCCGGCTGCGCAACGCGGTCGCGCTGGATCATCAGGGCGACACCGACGGCTGCCTGCGGGTGCTGCGGGACATCGACGCCGAGCTGTCCCGTTACGTCGCCACCGACCAGCTGCGGCCGGGCAGCCGCACGGTGTACGGATACGCCCTCGCCCGCCGCGCCGCCCTCGGTGAGCCCACCGGCCCGGACGCGGCCCGCTGGCTGACCGGCGGCGGCGACAGCGCCCGCACCCGTGACCTGCGGCATCTCGGTTCGGTGTGCCTGGCGATCGCGGCCGGCAGGCCGGGTCAGGCGCTGGCCATGCTGGAGGCGGTGCCGGTCTCCGCCGAGGTGCTGGGCGCCCCGGAGCCGGCCCGGCTGCGCAGCATCTGCCATGCCAGCGCGGGCGATCACGCCGCCGCCCACGCCGCCGACCGGTACGCGTTCCGCCTCGCCGCCCTCCGGATCGACCAGCTGCGGGACGGCTACCTGGACGGGGTGGCCGCCCGGCTGGACGCCCAGGAGAGCCACCGTGACCCGGGCCGCTACGGCGACGAGACCCTGACCGACCCGCTCACCGGCCTGCCCAACCGCCGCCAGCTGGAGCGGTACGTGGACTCGCTGCTGTCCCGTGGCGAGCGGGCCGCGGTCGGTGTGTGTGACGTGGTCGGGTTCACCACCGTCAACATGCGGCACGGCCGGCACTGCGGCGACCTGGTGCTGCAGCGGATCGCGGGGGTGCTGCACCGGGTGATGCGCCGTGGCGACTTCGTGGCCCGTTTCGCCGGCGACGAGTTCGTGCTGGTCCTGCCGGGCGCCGGCCCGCATCAGGCGGCCGAGGTGGCCCGCCGGATCGGCACCGCCGCCGGCACGGAGAACTGGCAGGCCCTGGTTCCGGGCACCCCGATCGGCCTGGCTTCCGGCTGGTCCGAGGTCGGGGCGAACGGTCGCGGCCTGAGCGCCGCCCTGGCCTCGGCCGCCGCCAACCGGAAACCGACGGTATGACGCTGCCGGTGATCGACCTGGGTGACGTCTCCGGTGTGCCCCCGGACCGGCCGGAGCGGCGCGGTCGTCTCCCGGTCGGCGAGTTCCGGCGGCTCCTGCTGGCCGTGCTGGCGGGCGTGTGCGCGCTGGCCCTCGGCGCCTCGGCCCGGCCGGTTCCGCCGCAGGTGCACGAGCTGTGGTCGACGGTGATGACCGAGTCGGACCAGATCGGGTTCGACGGCGAGACGCTCTACCTGCACCGGTTCAGCGGCTGGGAGAACGTGCTGAGCGCCGTCGACGCGGCGACCGGCACGGCCCGCTGGACCCGGTCGCTCACCAAGCGGGTCTTCCCGCTGGAGTCGGCCGCCACCGCGGGGGTGATCCTGATGCCCGGCGCGGAGCGGACCGCCCGGGCCACCAACACCGACGGCAGCACCAGCCTGCTGACGTTCTCGACCTCGGTGATCGCGATCGATCCGGCCACCGGCCGGGATCTGTGGGAACGGCCCGGCGGCTACGAGTACGCCGCCGGTCGCGGCTCCCTGCTCCTCACCGACCGCGGCGACGAGGGCCTGCTGACGAAGGCGCGTCTGGTCGATGCGCGGACCGGCACGGTCATCTGGGAGCGGGACCTGCACGCCGCCGAGGAGTACGTCCTCGAGTACCAGCGCCACACCCCGGTCCGGATGGCCGTCGTCACCCGCGACGGCGCCGTCACGGTGCTGAACTACGCCGACGGCGTCCCGCTGGTGACCGCCCGGATCCCCTGGGACGTCGGGGCCGCGGCCAATGTCGGGGGCAGTTCGATGGTGGCCGCGGCCGGGCTGCTCCTGGTCAACCGGACCACGGCCGGCGCCGGCTCGGTCACCGCCTACCGGATCGACACCCTGGAGCGACTCTGGTCCCGCAGCGGCAACGAGCGCACCTCCGCCCACGACTGCGGGCCGGTGGTCTGCCTCGTCGACGTGGCGTCCTTCGAGGCGCTGGACCCGCGGACCGGCGCGCTCCGCTGGACCGGCCCCGGTTTTCCGAGCGCCTTCTCCACCCGCAGCGGCGCGGTCCTGCTGACCAACGACGCCGGCTACGACCCCGAGACGGTGCTGCGCGACGCGACGACCGGGCAGCAGCGGGGTTCCGCGATCCGGGGCTGGGCGGTGTACCCCGAGCCCGGCGCCGGCCACATCCTCTACCTGCACAACGAGCCGCCGGACCCCCGGCCCGCCGCGGTGCGCCGGCTCGACCTGGCGACCGGCAAGATCACCCTGCTCGGCGAGATCCCGCTGGTCGGGGCCGGGCGGTGCTCGAACTCCGGCCGTTACCTGGCCTGTTACTCCGCCGGCCGGCTGGTGATCAGCACGATCACCGGCGGGTGAGCTCGGTGTCGCCGGCCAGCCGGGCCTCCCGGTCGGCCGCCGCCAGCGCGTCCAGGACCCCGTCGAGTTCGCCGCCGAGGACCAGATCCAGGTTGTACGCGGTGTAGCCGATCCGGTGGTCGGTGATCCGGTTCTGCGGGAAGTTGTAGGTGCGGACCCGCTCGGAGCGGTCGACCGTACGCACCTGGGCCTTGCGGGCGTCGCCGGCCGCCGCGTCAGCCGCTTCCTGGGCCTGGGCCAGCAGCCGGGAGCGCAGGATCCGCATCGCCGCCTCCTTGTTCTGGAGCTGGCTCTTCTCGTTCTGGCAGCTCGCCACGGTGCCGGTCGGCAGGTGGGTGATCCGGACCGCGGAGTCGGTGGTGTTGACCGACTGCCCGCCGGGGCCGGACGAGCGGTACACGTCGATCCGCAGGTCACCGGGTTGGATGTCGATGTCGACGTCCTCGGCCTCGGGCAGCACCAGCACGCCGGCGGCGGAGGTGTGGATCCGGCCCTGCGACTCGGTGACCGGCACCCGCTGCACCCGGTGCACGCCGCCTTCCCACTTCATCCGGGACCACACGCCGTGACCGCCCTCGGGCACGCCCTTGGTCTTGACCGCGACCGAGATGTCCTTGACGCCGCCGAGGTCCGACTCCTGTGAGTCGATCACCTCGACGGCCCAGCCGCGGCGTTCCGCGTACCGGGTGTACATCCGCAGCAGGTCACTGGCGAACAGCGCGGACTCCTGGCCGCCCTCGCCCGCCTTGATCTCGATGATCACGTCCTTGGCGTCGCTCGGGTCGCGCGGCATCAGCATCTCGCCGAGCTTCTCCTCCAGCGCCGGGAGGGCGGCCGCGACCGCTTCGACCTCGGACGCGAACGCCGGGTCCTCGGCGGCCAGCTCCTTGGCGGCGGCCAGGTCGGCGCGGGCCGCCTCCAGCTCCTGGTGGGCGGCGTAGAGCGGGGCCAGTTCGGCGAACCGGCGGCCGATCCGCCGGACCAGCGCCTGGTCGGCGTGGATGGACGGGTCCTCCATCCGCTTCTCCAGGTCCATGTACTCGTCGAGAAGCGCGGTCAGACGGTCGTTGCTCATCGGTCTCTCCCCGAGCCGGATGGAAAAGCGGACCACACATGCGAACGGCGCCCGCCCCGAGACCGGGACGGGCGCCGTTGAAGCAGTTACTTCTTCTTCGCGGCAGTCACCTTGGCGTACTTCGCCTGGAACTTCGCGACCCGGCCCGCGGTGTCGAGGACGCGCTGCTTGCCGGTGTAGAACGGGTGGCAGGCGCTGCAGGTCTCGACGCGGATCTCATCGCCCTTGGCGGTGCTGCGGGTGGTGAAGCTGCTGCCGCAGGAGCAGATGACCTCGGTGGTCGTGTACTCCGGGTGGATGCCGCTCTTCATGTCTTCTCGGTCCCTCTCGAAAGTTCGGGTCGCCGGGTCGCCGTCCTGATGGAGCGGCGTGAACCGGAACCCTTCTTGGCCGATGTACCAGTCTGCCATGCCTCCCGTACCGGCCGGAAATCAGGAGGCGCAACCGGATTCATGCTGGTTAACGTGAGCCTCCCTCCGAACATTCCCGGGAAGGCACACCCCCATGACGCTGCTGCACGACGTCCTCGATCCGGCCGAGCTGGCCGCCGCGATCGGCAACGGGCTCGTCCGCGTGCAGCGCCACCCCGCGCTGCCGCTGAGCATCTACAACTACACCGAGTCCTGCCAGTACAACAGCGCCTGGACGCCGGTGACGCTGGCCTGCCGGGGTCTGGTGGTGGACGCCGCCGGCCGGGTTCTGGCCCGGCCGTTCCCGAAGTTCTTCAACCACGACCAGAGCCAGGCGCCGGCGCTGGACGCGGGCGCGGCGGTGACGGTCACCGACAAGGCGGACGGCAGCCTCGGTGTGATCTATCACGACGGCTCCGGCCACGCCGTCGCCACGCGCGGGTCCTTCGCCTCCGACCAGGCACGGCACGCCACGGAACTGCTGCGTACGCGGTACGCGTCCTTCGTACCCCCGCAGGGGTTGACCGTGCTCGTCGAGATCGTCTACCCGGAGAACCGGATCGTCGTCGACTACCAGGGCCTGGACGACCTGATCCTGCTCGGCGCCGTGGAGATCGCGACCGGCCGCAGTCACGGGCCGGAGGCGGTGCCGGGCTGGCCGGGGCCGGTGGTGGAGACGTTCACGTACGCGAGTCTCGCCGAGGCGCTGGCCGCCCCGCCGCGGGCCGGCCGGGAGGGTCTGGTCGTGCACTTCACCGAGGCCGACCAGCGGGTGAAGATCAAGTACGCGGACTACGTACGCCTGCACCGGCTGGTGACCGGTCTCACACCCCGCACGGTGTGGGACATCCTCGCCAACGGCGGTGACCTGGCGGCGCTCACCGAGCCGCTCCCGGACGAGTTCCACGTCTGGGTCCAGGCTGTCGCCGAGGAGCTCACCACGGCGGTGGAGGAGCGGGCGGCGGCGGTCGAGGCGGCGTACGAGAAGATCGTCACCTCGTTGCCGGAGGGCTGGGGCCGTAAGGAGTTCGCGGCCGAGGCCGTGCGTACCGAGTTCCGCAGCGAGCTGTTCCTGCGGCTGGACGGCAAGGACTACCGTCCCGGCCTGTGGCAGCGGGTCCGGCCGGCGGTCGTCAAGGAGGATCAGTGACACGGCTTCTCATCACGCGGGGCCTGCCGGCCTCCGGCAAGACCACGTTCGCCCGCAAACTGCAGCCGGGCGTGGTCCGGGTCAACCGGGACGACCTGCGGTGGATGCTGCACGGCAGGCGGCTCTACACGCAGGTCGCCGAGGCCCAGGTGACCCGGGCGCAGCGGGCGGCGGTGGAGGCGCTCCTGCGGGCCCGGGGCAGCGTGATCGTCGACGACACGAACCTGCGCGCCAAGACGGTCCGGGAGTGGGGCGAGATGGCCGCCCGGTTCGGCGCGTCGTTCGAGGTGCACGACTTCACCGACGTGCCGGTGGACGAGTGCGTCCGGCGGGACGCGGACCGGCCCGAACAGGAGCGGGTCGGCGAGGGCCCGATCCGGCGGCTGCACGACCGCTACCTGGCCGGCAAGAACCTGCCGCTGCCGGTGCCGTTCGTCGACCGCGGCGGGCCGGGGGTGGTGTACCGGCCGGATCCGGAGCTGCCGGAGGCGGTGCTGGTCGACATCGACGGGACGGTCGCGCTGATGAACGGCAGGAGCCCGTACGACTGGGGCCGGGTCGGCGAGGACGAGCCGAACCCATCGGTGATCACGGCGGTCCGGGCGATGCACGCGGCCGGGCACGCGATTGTCTTCTGCTCCGGGCGGGACGCGGTGTGCCGGGCGGAGACCGAGGCGTGGCTGGAGCTGTTCGTCGGGGTGCCGTACGAGGGCCTGTTCATGCGCCCGGAAGGCGACAGCCGCAAGGACTCGATCGTCAAGCGGGAGATCTTCGACCAGGAGGTCCGGGACAGATGGCGGATCGTCGGAGTGTTCGACGACCGTCAGCAGGTGGTACGTATGTGGCGCGAGCTCGGCCTGACCGTGTTCCAGGTGGCGGAGGGAGATTTCTAGGGTGAAGTACCCGCGCACGTTCCACCTGCCCGGCTCACCGGGAGCGACCGCCGACGACCGGATCCAGCAGGACCTGACCTGGCTCGACGGCGAGCTCGTGGTGACCGAGAAGATGGACGGCGGGAACCTCACCTTCACCAGGGACTCGATGTACGCCCGGTCGCTGGACTCCGGCACCCAGCCCTGGGATCGGCCGGCGAAGGCGCTCTGGGCGATGACGGCGTACCGGATCCCGGACGACTGGCGGGTCTGCGGCGAGTCCATGTGGGCCCGCCGCAGCGTCGCCTACCGGGACCTGCCCGGCGTCTTCCTGGTGTTCGGCATCTGGGACGAGACGAACACGCTGCTCGGCTGGGACGACACGGTGGACTGGGCGCGCCGCCTGGAGCTGCCCACGGTCCCGGTGCTGTACCGCGGCGGCAGTCTCTCCGAGGCACGCGCCGCCTGGTCCGCCTGCCGCTCCCCCGACACCTCCGAGGGGTACGTGGTCCGCGTCGCCGGGCGCATCCCGGCCGCCGAGTTCGACCGCAAACTGCTCAAGTGGGTACGCGCCGACCATGTGCGCACCACCGCCGCCTGGCGTCACCGCGACGACTTCGCCGTCAACGAGTTCGCTTAGGGCAGCCCCGGGCCCGGTCCGCCGCCACCTCGTCGAGATAGAACGCCGGCCGCTCGTCGAACTCGTCGTAGTAGCGGTGGAAGACCGGGGTGATGCCGCCGGAGATCGGCGGGACGATCCACGTCCAGTCCGCCGGCACCCGGCGGCCCGCCTTCTCCTCGTTGCGCAGGTGGGTGAGGAACCGCTGCGACTCGGTGTGGTGGTCGCTCATCTTGACCCCGGCCCGCTCGAAACTGTGCAGGACGGCCCGGTTCAGCTCGACCAGCGCCCGGTCCCGCCACAGCGTCGACTCGCGGCTGGTGTCCAGGCCCATCCGGGCGGCGACCAGCGGCAGCAGGTTGTACCGGTCGGCGTCGGCGAGGTTGCGGGCGCCGATCTCGGAGCCCATGTACCAGCCGTTGAACGGGGCGAGCGGATAGTGCACGCCGCCGACGGTCAGGCGCATGTTGGCGATCGCCGGGACGGCGTGCCAGCGCAGGCCGAGCTCGGCGAACCAGCCGAACTCGGGATGGCTCAGCGGCACCTCGCGGATGGCCTGTTCGGGGAGCTCGTAGACCCGTACCCCCTCGCCCGGGGTTTCGATGACCAGCGGCAGCACGTCGAACGCCTCGCCCTTGCCCTGCCATCCGAAGCCGCGCACCGCCGCGGTGAAGTCGATCAGCCGGGGATCGCCGATGGTCTGCCCGTCCTCGGTGCGGTAACCGGCGTACCGGATCAGCTGCTCGTTCCACACCCGGGCGCAGGGCTGGCCGGGCTGGGCCGGGGCGAAGACGCTGATCACCGGCCGGATCTGCGTGGTCCCGGCGGTCTGCAGGTGCTGCACGAGCAGCGAGTAGATCTCGTCGGCGGTCCGGGCCCGGCGGCGGTCCAGCACCATCAGGCTGCGCCAGTAGAGCCGCCCGATGCACCGGCTGGCGTTGCGCCACGCCATCCTGGCGCCGTGGGTCAGCTCGTCGGTGGTGTGCACGTAGGTGCCGGTCGCGGCGATCTGCGCGCGGACGATGGCGAGACGGGGCTCGACCGGGCCGAGCCGGGGGTTCTCGAGGTAGCACCGGCGCAGGAAGTCCTCGGCCTCACCGGGGTCCACGGGCGAGTCCGGATCCCATGGCTCGGCCGGATGTTCCCGGTAACCAGGCACGATCATCGAGCGCCTCCGGATTATCGAGGGATGGGGATACCGGAGGTTCGCACGACCCTGGATGGGCCGAATCAGACAATCTGTGCGACAAAAACGACGAGACCCACCCGATTGGGTGGGCCTCGTCGTTTTTTACGGTTTATTCGCCAGGCGTCGACTTGGCGATCTGCATCAGGAACTCGATGTTGGTCCGGGTCTGCTTGAGCCGGTCCATCAACAGGTCCAGGGCGGCGCCGGACTCCAGCGAGCTGAGCACCTTGCGGAGCTTGTGGATGATCGCCAGCTCCTCCTTGCCCAGCAGGATCTCTTCCTTACGGGTGCTGGAGGCGGAGACGTCCACGGCCGGGAAGATCCGCTTGTCGGCGATCTTCCGGTCCAGCTTCAGCTCGGCGTTGCCGGTGCCCTTGAACTCCTCGAAGATCACCGTGTCCATCATCGACCCGGTCTCCACCAGCGCGGTCGCGAGGATGGTGAGCGAGCCACCGTTCTCGATGTTGCGCGCGGCGCCGAGGAAGCGCTTCGGCGGGTAGAGCGCGGTCGAATCGATACCACCCGACATGATCCGGCCGGAAGCCGGAGCGGCCAGGTTGTACGACCGGCCGAGCCGGGTCACCGAGTCGAGCAGCACGACCACGTCGTGGCCCAGCTCGACCAGCCGCTTGGCCCGCTCGATGGCGAGCTCGGCGACCGTGGTGTGGTCCTGCGGCGGACGGTCGAACGTGGCCGCGATGACCTCGCCCTTCACCGTGCGCTGCATGTCGGTGACCTCTTCGGGCCGCTCGTCCACGAGCACGACCATCAGGTGGCACTCGGGGTTGTTGCGGGTGATCGCGTTGGCCAGCGCCTGCAGGACCATCGTCTTACCGGCCTTCGGCGGGGAGACGATGAGCGCGCGCTGGCCCTTACCGATCGGCATCACCAGGTCGATGATGCGGGTGGTGAGGATGTGCGGCTCGGTCTCCAGCCGCAGGCGCTCCTGCGGGTAGAGCGGGGTGAGCTTGTAGAACTCGGGCCGGCGGCGGGCCTCGTCCGGCTCCATCCCGTTGATGGTGTCGAGGCGGACCAGCGGGTTGTACTTGTCCCGCCGCTGCCCGTCGTTGCCACCCTCCCGCGGAGCGGACCGGACCGCGCCGGTGACCGCGTCACCGCGTCGCAGGCCGTACTTCTTGACCTGCGACATCGAGACGTAGACGTCGTTCGGGCCGGAGAGGTAGCCGGTGGTGCGGACGAACGCGTAGTTGTCCAGCACGTCCAGGATGCCGGCCACCGGGACGAGCACCTCGTCCTCGTTGACGTGCGGCTCGCGGCCCTCACGCTGGCCACCGCGCTCGTCGCGCGGGTTGTCGTCCCGGTCCCGGCCGCGCCGGCGGTCGCGGAACCGGCTGCGCCGGCTCCGGCGGCCACCCTCGCCGTCGTCGTCGTTGTCGTCGTTGTGCCCCTGGCCGTCGCGCGGGCCGCGGTCGTCCCGCTGACCACGGTCGTCGCGCTGCTGGGTGTCGCGCTGGCCACGGTCCTCGCGCGGACCGCGGTCCTCCCGCTGGCCACGGTCCTCGCGCTGGCCACGGTCCTCGCGCTGACCGTCACGCTGGTTGCGCTGCCGGTCCCGGTTGCGCTCGCCGCGCTCGGGACGGTCGCCCCGCTCGGGGCGTTCGGTGGTCTCGGCGGCGGGCGCGGGGGCCTCGGCCACCGGGGCCGGAGCCGGGGCGGCCTCCACGGCCACCGTCTCCTGCGCAGCACGCGGCGCGGTCTCCCGGGGCTCCCGGGAGGCCCGCTCGCGGCGGCTCCGCGCGGGACGCTCGGCCGGCGGGGCCGTCTCGGCGGGGGCGGCTGCGGTCTGCGGCGCCTCGGCCGGAGCGGCCTGGGCGGGAGCGGCCTGAGCGGGGGCGGGAGCCGCGGCCACGGCGTCGGCGCCGTTGGTGCGCGGGCGCGGGGCCGGCTCGGCGGCAGCGGCGGGGGTGCCGCCGCTCTGGCGCTCGGTGATCGCGGCGATCAGCTCGCCCTTGCGCATCCGGGCGGTGCCGGAGATGCCGAGGGAGGCGGCGAGGCTCTGCAACTCGGGCAGCAGCATCGCGGACAGCCCGGTGCCGCCACGGCGGCGCTTCGTAGCGGTCGCGGTGGTGCCGGCGCCGTCAGCGACGTCAGAAACACCCGACGTCACGTCGGTGGTGTCGCTCAATGGATTCCTTCCGTCGGAAAAAGCCCGAAGTCACCCGGAACTGCAGCCTGGGCCGGGTGCCCTCGGAACCCGCTTCGCAACAGCGGCGCGGGAGTTGGTGCGGCACGGCAGCTCGACCGGTATCCCTCCCGTCAGGGCTTGACGGGTAGGTCTCGGGCGAGTGCAGCGATCTATCGACTGCTGCCCGGCGTGTGCCTTGAGAGAATGAAGAAAGGGCGGAGGCCCAGAAATCTCGGGGTGCGCCGGACCGCAGAGATCGCATGCTTCGCGGCTGTGCCAGGTCTTGAGCTGTGCTCAGATGAGCAGAATAGTCAACTCGTGCGACCTGCGGCAACAGGACCCCGCTCGGCGTGTTCCACCATACCCCCTTTCACAACTGCACCGGCGTCATCCACGCCCAGCACTTCGCCGTGCCAGTGCGCGCCCGGCCGGAAATCGGCCGGGACCTCGGTCAACGCCAGAACCGTCGGCCCCGCGCCGCTGACCACGGCGGCCACGCCGGCCGCGCGGAGCGCCGCCACGAGCTCGGCCGTCGCCGGCATCCCGCCGGCCCGGTAGTCCTGGTGCAGGCGGTCCTCGGTGGCCGGGAACAGCAGTGCCGGGTCGGCGGTCAGCGCGTGGGTGAGCAGCGCGGACCGCCCGGCGTTGAACGCCGCGTCGTGGTGCGGGACCGCGGACGGCAGCGCCGCGCGGGCGGAGGCCGTGTACCCCAGTTCGGAGGGGATGAAAACCGTCGGCCGGACGCCCTCCGCCGGCGCGAGGCGGACCGCCCGCGCGCCGTCCGCCTCGGTCCACGCGATGGTGAAACCGCCGAGCAGGCAGGGCGCGACGTTGTCGGGATGGCCCTCGATCCGGGCGGCGATCCGCAGCGCGGCCTCATCGCTGATCAGCTCCTGACCGTTGATGATCAGGCCACGGGCGAGCTGGACGCCGGCCACGATCGCCGCCGACGAGCTGCCCATGCCGCGGGCCTGCGGGATCCGGTTCACACACGTCAGGTGTACGCCCGGCGGGCGCTGCCCGGCCTCGTCGAAGGTGGTCAGCATCGCCTGGAACACCAGGTGGCTCTCGTCGGTGGGCAGCTCGCCCGCGCCCTCGCCGTGGATCTCCGCGTGGAACCCGCCGCCGGTCACCCGGGCGGTCAGGTCGTCGTACAGCGTCAGCGCCAGGCCCAGGGCGTCGAAGCCGGGGCCGAGATTCGCGCTGGTCGCCGGTGTGCTGACGGAGACCGGTTCGGTGCCGAAGGACAAACCCATCGCCACATGCTAGGGCTTGATCATCGGGGCGGAGCCTCCCCGTCCCGGTATTCGGTGACCGCCGGTTCGGCCGACGGTTTCAACCGCCGGGTGGCCAGCCCCCAGCCGACCGCGTAGGTGATGGTGATCGACGCGCATCCGGCGATGATCCAGCGCTGGTCGACATGGGCGATCATCGCGCCCACGGCGAGCTGGCTGACCGCGATGGCGAGCGTCGCCAGCATCATGTCGGTGGCGAAGACCCGGCCGCGCAGCGCGTCCGGCACCTCGCCCTGCAGCGCGTAGTTGGAGAGCACCCAGTTCGTCCCGCCGGCGAAGTGCGCCACGAAGACCAGCGCCGCGACCAGCGGGAACCACGGGACGAAAGCGACCCCGAGGTAGCCGACCCCGTACAGGCCCATGGAGAGGGCCAGGCCGGGCAGCAGCCAGGACGGCCGGTTCAGCACCGGGCGCATCACCAGCGGGCCGACCAGCGCGCCCAGGCCGCGCAGCGCGAACAGCAGGCCGGCGCCCAGCGCGCCCACCCCGTACGACGCCGCGATCAGCGGGAACACCGCCAGCACCCCGTTGCCCAGGC
Organism: Actinoplanes sp. NPDC019969; assembly: GCF_055562375.1. Lineage (NCBI taxonomy): Bacteria > Bacillati > Actinomycetota > Actinomycetes > Micromonosporales > Micromonosporaceae > Actinoplanes > Actinoplanes sp. NPDC019969. The sequence continues at coordinate 242,487 of NZ_JBVHFK010000001.1, forward strand.
CGACCGCCGACTTGACGGTGACCAGCGCCCGCAGCCGGGGACGCCGGGCGATGTAGCGCAACGACTCGACGAGCGCGGCCAGCGCGCGGGGCGCCTCGGCCCCGGCCTCGCGCGGCGCCTGCAGCGGGCGCCGGATCAGGGCGGTCAGCACGCTTCCGGTGAGCAGCAGGACGGCGGTCACCCCGAAGCAGACGTACGGGTTGAAGACGCTGCTCACCACGCCGCCGAGGGACGCCCCGACCACGGTCATGGTGCCCCAGGCGGATCCGGCGACGGTGTTCGCCGCCGCCAGGTCCGCGGAGTCCACCACGTTCGGCAGGGCGGCGGACGCGGCCGGCGAGTAGAACGCCTTCGACACCGCGATCGCGCCGATCGCGACCAGCGCCAGCGGGGCGGTGGCCGCGGACCGGACGGCGAACAGCAGCAGCACCGAGAGGAAGGCGGCGGCGTTCGCCAGGATCAGGATCTTCCGCCGGTCCACCCGGTCGGCGATGGTGCCGGTGAACGGCAGCAGCAGGGCCAGGATCCCGGTGTCCACGGCCAGCACCAGCGCGCCCAGGGTGCCGCCGCCGGTCAGCTCCAGCAGCAGCGCCAGCAGCGGAACCATGACGAACCAGTCGGCGCCGAAGACCACCAGCTCGGCAGCGAACAGGCGACGGAAGTCGCGGTTGCGGGTAAGGACCGAGAACGTCGCTGGCACGTACCGAACCCTATCCACGGCGATGCCCGGCCCCGCACGGGACCGGGCATCGTCGTGACCTCCGCCTACTCGGCCGGGTTCACCGGCTTGCGGGGCATCTTCAGCACCTCGAACTGGTCGGTCAGACCGCGCAGCGCGGACTTCCCGCCCTCGGAGCGGGCCTCGTGCGCGCCGCCGCCGGACTCCGGCGCCGTCCCGGCCGGAACCAGGTCGTCGGCGGGCTCGTCGGCCGCGTGCCGCGGCCCCTCGCCCGTGCCCTTGCGCAGGCGCTTGGCCTGCCGCTTGGCCCGGCTCTTCTCCTTGCGGTTCTCCACCATGGTGTAGAGCGTCGGCACCAGCACCAGGGTCAGCAGCGTCGAGCTGATCAGACCGCCGATCACCACGATGGCCAGCGGCTGGGAGATGAAGCCGCCCTCGCCGGTGAGGCCGAGCGCCATCGGGATCAGCGCGAAGATGGTCGCGATCGCGGTCATCAGGATCGGCCGCAGCCGGTGCCGGCCACCCTCGATCACCGCCTCCTTCACCCCGTAGCCCTGGGCCCGGTAGTGGTTGATCAGGTCCATCAGCACGATCGCGTTGGTGACCACGATGCCGACCAGCATCAGCACACCGATCAGCGCGGGCACGCCCAGCGGGGTGCCGGTGAGCAGCAGCAGGCCGATCGCGCCGGTCGCCGCGAACGGGATCGACACCAGCAGGATCACCGGCTGCAGCAGGCTGCGGAAGGTGGCGACCATGATGATGAAGACGATCGCGATGGCGACCAGCACGGCCAGGCCGAGCTGCCCGAACGCCTCCTCCTGGTCGGCGGTGGCGCCGCCGATCACGACCTCCGCGCCGGGCGGCAGGTCGAGCGCGTCGATCTGCTTCTTCAGGTCGGCGTTGATCTGGCGGAGGTTGTCGCCGGCGACCACGCCGGTGACGGTGGCGGTACGGTTCCCGTCCACCCGCGTGACGGTCTCCGGTCCACCGACCTCCTTGACGTCGGCGACCTGGTCCAGCGGCACGAGGCGGGCCGGGGTGGCCAGCGGCACGGCCCGGAGCGCGGCCGGGTCGGCCGGTGCCTTGCCGAACGAGATCACCACGTCCTGGGTGGTGCCGTCGACGCTGATCTCACCGGCCGGGGCGCTGCGGAACAGACCCGCCACGGTCTGTCCGATCTGTGCCTCGGTCAGGCCGGCGGCCGCGGCGGCCTTGCGGTCCACCACCACCTCCAGCCGCGGGACGCTGGCGACCAGGCTGGTGTCCACCTCGGTGACCCCGTTGATGCCGGCCATCTGGGCGCGCACCTGCTCGGTGGCGGTGGCGAGCACCTCGTTGTCGGCGGCGGAGACCCGGACGGACAGCGAGCCGCCACCCAGGCCGGAGCTCTCCTGACCGATTTTGATCTCGCCGGCGTTCTCCAGCTGCTCGAACTGCCGCTTCAGCTCCTCGGAGAGCTGCTCGGCGTCGGCGTCCTCGGTGAGCGCCACGTTGTAGTTGGCGCTGGACGCCCCGCCGCCGCCGGCGAACGGGTTGCCCGAGCCGCCGCCCACGGTGACCTGGTAGGTCGCTATCTCGCCACGGGTGGCGAGCAGCGCCTCGACCTTCTTGGCCGCCGCGTCGGTGGCCGCCAGGCTGGTGCCGGCCGGCATCTCCTGGCTGATCTGGATGCTGTCCTGCCCCGACTCGTCGAGGAAGTTGGTCTCCAGGTTGCGGCTCAGCACGCCGGTGCCGAGCAGCACCAGCACACCGATCAGCACCGTGGTCCAGCGCTTGGTGGTGGCGAAGTTGATAATCGGCAGGTAGGCGCGCTGCAGCGGGTTGCGCAGCTCCTTCTCCTCGGCGGCCTTGCGGATCGCCTCGGTGTCGGCGCCGGGCGGCGGCGGCTTGAGGAACCAGTACGCCAGCACCGGCACGATGGTCAGCGACACGAACAGCGAGGCCAGCAGCGCCACCGTCACGGTGATCGCGAAGGACGAGAAGATCTGCCCGACCAGGCCACCGACCAGCGCGATCGGGGCGAAGACGGCGACCGTGGTGAGCGTCGAGGCGACGACCGCGCCGGCCACCTCACGGACCGCGCCGAGGATGGCGTGGACCTTCTCCTCGCCGTACTCCAGATGGCGTTTGATGTTCTCCAGGACGACGATCGAGTCGTCCACCACCCGGCCCACCGCGATGGTCAGCGCGCCGAGGGTGAGCAGGTTGAGGGTGTAGTCGCCGATCCACAGGGCGATCAGCGCGACCAGCACCGACAGCGGGATGGAGACCGCGGTGACCAGCGTCGAGCGGACGCTGAGCAGGAAGATCAGGATGACCACGACCGCCATCACCAGGCCGAGCAGGCCCTCGGTGGTCAGGCTCTCGATGGACCGCTCCACGTACGGCGCCTGGTCGGTGATGACCGTCAGGGTCGCGCCGGAGTCGCTCTGCAGCTTGTCGAGCAGGTCCCGCACCTGGTGCGAGATCTCCACCGGGTTGCCGTCCGGGCGGGCCGTGACGGCGATGCCGAGACTGTCCACCCCGTCGGTCCGGGTGTACGACTCGGCGGCCGGCAGCTTGCTCTCCACCGCGGCCACGTCACCGAGGCGCACCGGGCCCCGGGAGCCGGTCAGGTAGACGTTCTTCAGCTGGTCGACGGTGGTGATCGGGGTGCCCACCTGCACGGTCAGCGACTTGTCGCCCTCGACGACCGCGCCGGCCGGGATGGAGACGCCGTTGGCCTGCAGCACCGTGGTCAGCGACGCCGGGCTGATCCCGGCCGCACCGAACTTGGCCAGGTCGGGGGTGATCACGACCTGCTTGGCGCGGGCGCCGGTGACCTGGGTGTCGCGGACGCCCTCGATCGCGTTGAGCTCGGGCACCACCGTCTCGTTGAGCTTGGTGAGCAGCGCGGCCTCGTCACCGCCGGGGGCGGAGGCGGCCAGCACGATCGCCGGGATGTCGTCGGTGCCGCCGGCGAAGACCGTCGGGTCGACGTTCTCCGGGAGCTGGGACCGGATCCGGTTCACCGAGGTGGTGACCTGGTTCACGGCGGACTCGATGTCGGTGCCGTAGTCGAACATCACGACGACGCTCGACACGTTCTCCCGCGACGTCGATGTCACGGTGTCGATGCCGTCGATGCCCTTGACGGCGTCCTCGATCGGCTTGGTCACCTGCGTCTCGACCGCTTCGGGCGAGGCGCCGGGCAGCACCGCGCTGACGAAAGCGGCGGGCAGCTCGATCGACGGGAAGAGCTGCTGTTTGAGGGACGGGATCGCATAGATTCCGAAGCCGCTGATCACCAGGGCGATCAGGGCGACGAGACCTCGGTTGGCAAGGCTGAGCCGTGTCAGAGCTGACATGGGCGCTCCCCCGAGAAAAGTTCGGTCGATATTGATAGTTTGCATGACGCGAACAAATGGTTTTCCACCGGCCCCGGTTGATACCGTCGGGCCACACGCACGTGACAGAAGGAGCAGGCGCTGAGCCAGGAAGAAAAGCTGATCGCCGACATCATGGGCGCGTCGATCCAGCTGGAGCACCTGTTCGCCGACGACCGGTCGGACCCGCTCTTCTCGTCACACCTGACGATGTCCCAGCTGAAGATCATGCTGCTGCTGTCCCGGCACGGCACGCTCGCCGGCGGGGAACTGGCGCGGATGCTCGGGGTCGGCGCCGCCGCCCTCAGCGGCATGATCGACCGGCTGGTCGTGCAGGATCTGGTGACCCGCACAGAGGACGTCAACGACCGGCGGGTTCGCCGGATCGGACTCACGCGCGCGGGCACCGAGGTCATCGAGGGCATCATCACGGCAGGGGTGGCAAAACAGCGCCAACTCCTCAGCCGGCTCTCAGCGGAGGAGCTCACGATCGTGGCCAGAGCGATGGAGCTACTGGTCCGCGAGGCGGGAAGCCAGATAGCCGAAGAGGCCGCGGCCAGTCTTTCAGAACACGCCGCGGCCGATCCGGAGAACTGAGAACCCAGCGTGTTGATTTGCGCCGCTATGCGCGCCCGGAATCAACACGCTGGTTCTTACGCCAGGTCGAGGGCCTTCGCGGCGATCAGGGCGTCGTTGGGGATGACCGTCGGGGACGGAGCGGTGGAAATCGCCCACTCCGGGTCTTTCAGGCCGTGGCCGGTGACCGTGCAGACCACCCGCGAACCGGCCGGGATCCTCCCCGCCGCCGCCTGCTGCAGCAGGCCCGCCACGCTGGCCGCGCTGCCCAGTTCCACGAAGACGCCGACCTCACGGGCCAGCAGCCGGTACGCGTTGAGGATGTCCCGGTCGGTGACCGCCGAGATCAGGCCGCCCGAGGCGTCCCGGGCGTCGAGCGCCTTGGTCCAGCTCGCCGGGTTGCCGATCCGGATGGCGGTGGCGATCGTCGACGGCTGCTCGACGACCTTGCCGTTCACGATCGGGGCCGCCCCGGACGCCTGGAAGCCGTACATCTTCGGCAGCTTCGTCGAGTTCCCGGCCGCCTTGTCCTCCTGGTAGCCCATCCAGTAGGCGGAGATGTTGCCCGCGTTGCCGACCGGCAGGCAGTGGATGTCGGGCGCGTCACCGAGCGCCTCGACGATCTCGAAGGAGGCCGTCTTCTGCCCGTGCAGGCGGAAGATGTTCACCGAGTTGACCAGCGCGACCGGGTAGTCCTGGGACAGCTTGGAGGCGAGCGCCAGGCAGTCGTCGAAGTTGCCGTCCACCTGCAGCAGGCGGGCGCCGTGCACCAGCGCCTGGGCCAGCTTGCCGAGCGCGATCTTGCCCTGCGGCACGAGGACCGCGCAGGTGATGCCGGCCCGGGCCGCGTACGCCGCCGCGGAAGCGCTGGTGTTGCCGGTGGACGCGCAGATGATCGCCTTGGCGCCCTCCTCGACCGCCTTGGAGACCGCCATCGTCATGCCCCGGTCCTTGAAGGAGCCGGTCGGGTTGGCGCCCTCGACCTTGAGGTAGACGTCGGCGCCGACCCGCTGGGACAGCACCGGGGCCGGCACCAGCGGGGTGTTCCCCTCGTGCAGCGAGACCACCGGAGTGGCGTCGGTGACCGGCAGTCGGTCCCGGTACGCCTCGATCAAGCCCCGCCACATGGCCGTACTCCCTCACCTAAACGCTCGACAAACGAGCACAGCGTGCCCGAAGCATCCGGCCCATGGGACCGGACGCCCACTATTCAGGACAACCAGCGTGTGGATTCCGGCCGTCATACGCGCCCGAAATCAACACACCGGAATCTCAGCCTGCGCCACCCTCGACGCGCAGCACACTGGCGATCGACCGGACGATGTCCAGCCGCGACAACGCCTCGACGGTAGCCGCCAGTGCCGCGTCCGGGGCACTGTGCGTGACGATGACCAATTTCGCGTCATCTTCACGACCGGACTGCCGGACCGTCGCGATGGAGACCTCGTGCTGGGCGAAGACCCCGGCCACGGTGGCCAGGACGCCCGGCTTCTCGGCCACGTCGAGACTGATGTGGTACCGCGTCATCGACTCGCCGATCGGGCGGACCCGTAGCTGGGCGTAGTTGCTCTCGCTCGGCGCCCGCGTGCCGGTCAGCTTGTTGCGGGCCGCCGCCACGATGTCGCCCAGAACCGCGCTGGCGGTCGGCCGGCCACCCGCCCCCCGGCCGTAGAACATGAGCGGCCCGGCCGCCTCGGCCTCGACGAACACCGCGTTGAACGCGTCACCGACGCTCGCCAGCGGGTGGGTGAGCGGGATCATCGCCGGGTGCACCCGGACGGAGACGGAGTCGTCTCCGCGCTGCGCGATGCACAGCAGCTTGATGGTGCAGCCCATCTCCCGGGCGCTGGCCATGTCACCGGCGGTCACCCCGGTCATGCCCTCGCGGAACACGTCCGCGGCGGTGACCCGGGTGTGGAAGGCGAGCGAGGCGAGGATGGCGGCCTTCGCGGCGGCGTCGAAACCCTCAACGTCGGCGGTCGGGTCGGCTTCCGCGTACCCCAGCTCGGTCGCCTCCTCGAGGGCCTCGTTGAAGCCCGTGCCCGTCGACGCCATCGAGGAGAGGATGAAGTTGGTGGTGCCGTTCACGATGCCGGTCACCGCGGTCACCCGGTCGCCGTGCAGCGACTCGCGCAACGGGCGCAGCAGCGGGATCGCGCCGGCCACCGACGCCTCGTAGTACAGGTCGGCGCCGCCCTCGGCGGCGGCGTCGTGCAGCGCGCCACCGTCCTCGGCGAGCAGCGCCTTGTTCGCGGTGACCACGCTCTTGCCCGCCCGCAGCGCCTCGACCAGCCAGGTCCGGGCCGGCTCGATGCCACCGACGACCTCGATCACCACGTCCACGTCGTCCCGCTTGATCAGGCCGAGCGCGTCGGTGGTGAACAGCGAGGGATCCACCGGCAGGTCGCCGCGCTCCCGGCCGGGCCGCCGCACCGCGATGCCGACGATCTCGAGAGGGGCACCGATCCGGGCGGTCAGGTCCTCGGCCTGCTCGTGCAGCAGACGGACCACTTCAGTGCCGACGGTGCCGCAGCCGAGCAGGGCCAGCCGGACCGATTTCGCTGAGCTCATCCAACATCCAATGCAAGCAGGTCGTCCTCGGTCTCCCGGCGCACGATGACGCGGGCGGCGCCGTCGCGGACCGCCACCACGGGAGGCCGGGGAACGTGGTTGTAGTTGCTGGCCATGCTCCGGCAATAGGCCCCGGTGCCCGGCACAGCGATAAGATCTCCGGGCTGCACGTCGCTGGGCAGGAATTCATCCTTCACGACGATGTCCCCGGACTCACAATGTTTTCCCACAACGCGGGCGAGCATCGGCTCCGCGTCGCTGCGCCGGTTGGCCATCGTCGCCGAGTAGGACGCGTCGTACAGAGCGGTCCGGATGTTGTCGCTCATCCCGCCGTCGACGCTCACGTACGTCCGGATGCCCTCGCGGTCCTTGACCGTCCCCACCTCGTAGAGGGTGAAGACCGACGGCCCGACGATGGCCCGGCCCGGCTCGATCGACAGGTGCGGCTTGCGCAGCGACGCCATCTCGCACTCGGCCTCGACGATCTTGTTGATCCGCTTGGCCAGGTCGCCGGGGGTCGAGGGGTCGTCCTGGGTGGTGTACGCGATACCGAAGCCCCCGCCCAGGTCCAGCTCCGGCAGCTCCACCCCACGGGCGTCACGGATCTGCGCCTGCAGCTCCAGGATCCGCCGGGCGGACACCTCGAACCCGCTGGTGTCGAAGATCTGCGAGCCGATGTGCGAGTGCAGGCCGCGCAGGTCGAGCACGTCCTCGTCGAGGATCTGCGCGGCGGCCGCGAACGCGGAGCCACCGGCCAGCGAGAACCCGAACTTCTGATCCTCGTGGGCGGTCGCGATGAACTCATGGGTGTGAGCCTCGACACCCACCGTGACTCGGATCAGCACACCGGGCCGCTTGCCCAGCTCGGTGGCGAGCGCGCTCAGCCGGGCGATCTCGTGGAACGAGTCGACGACGATCCGCCCGACCCCGGCCTCCAGGGCCCGGCGCAGCTCGCTCTCCGACTTGTTGTTGCCGTGGAAGCCGATCCGCTCGGGCGGGAACCCGGCCGCCAGCGCCACCGCCAGCTCGCCGCCGGAGCAGACGTCGAGGAACAGCCCCTCCTCCTCGACGACCCGGACGACGGCCTTGCAGATGAACGACTTGCCGGCGTAGTAGACGTCGGCGCCGGAGAAGGCCGCCGCGAAGTCCCGGCAGCGGGCCCGCAGGTCGTCCTCGTCCAGCAGGTAGGCGGGAGTGCCGTAATCGGCCGCCAGGTCGGCGACGCTCACGCCGCCGATCTCCAGGGCTCCGGCGGCGTCGCGGGTCACGGTCCGCGGCCACAGTTGCGGTACGAGGGCGTTCACGTCCTCGGGGGTACGCAGCCAGGCCGGCCCTCGGCTGCCGAGGTCACCGTGCAGGGCCCCGGCCTCGTGTGCGCGCATGCCTTACATCCTCTCCGGAGCGGAGACCCCGAGGAGGTCCAAACCGTTGGCGAGCACCGTACGGGTGGCCTCGGCCAGCCACAGACGCGACGCGGCGAACTCGGAGACCGGCTCGTCGCCCTTGGGCAGCACCTGGCAGGCGTCGTAGAACCGGTGGTAGTCGGTGGCCACCCGCTCCTCCAGGTAGACCGCGATCCGGTGCGGCTCACGCAGCTCGGCGGCGGTCGCCACCACGCCGGGGAACTCACCGAGGGTCTTCAGCAGGTTCCGCTCCCGGTCGTGGGAGAACAGCGCCGGGTCGTACTCCGTACCGCGCTCGACCTTCTTCTCCGCGGCGTTGCGCAGCAGCGAGCAGATCCGGGCGTGCGCGTACTGCACATAGAAGACCGGGTTGTCGCTGGAGTTCTTGGTGATCTCCTCGATGTCCAGCGTCAGCGTGGAGTCGGTGGAGGACCGGGCCAGCGAGTACCGCGCGGCGTCCGCGCCGACCGCCTCGACCAGCTCGTCCAGCGTGATGATGTTGCCGGCCCGCTTCGACAGCCGCACCGGCTGCCCCGCCCGGACCAGGTTGACCAGCTGGCCGATCAGGATCTCGATGTTCTTCGCCGGGTCGTCGCCGGCACACGCCGCGATCGCCTTGAGCCGGCCGATGTAGCCGTGGTGGTCGGCGCCGAGCAGGTAGACGCACCGGTCGAAACCGCGCTCCCGCTTGTTGATGTAGTACGCCGCGTCGGCCGCGAAGTAGGTCTTCTCCCCGTTGGACCGGATCAGCACCCGGTCCTTGTCGTCGGTGAAGTCGGTGGTGCGCAGCCAGATCGCGCCACCGTCCTCGAAGATGTGCCCCTGCTTGCGCAGCTCCTCGATGGCGTGCTCGACAGCGCCGCCGTCGTGCAGCGTCCGCTCCGAGAACCAGACGTCGAAGTAGACCCCGAAACGCTCCAGGCTCGCCTTGATCTCGGTGAGCATCAGCTGGTAGCCGCGCTCCTCGAAGACCGGCAGCGCGACGTCGGCCGGCCGGCCGATCAGCGTGGGGTCGGCGTCGGTGATCGTCGTGGCGATCTCGGTGATGTAGTCGCCGACGTAGCCGCCCTCCGGGGTGGGCTCGCCGTTGGCCGCCGCGAACAGCGACTGGGCGAACCGCTCCATCTGGGCGCCCGCGTCGTTGACGTAGTACTCACTCGTGACCTCGGCGCCGGCGGCGGTGAGCACCCGGCGCAGCGAGTCGCCGACCGCGGCCCAGCGGGTGTGCCCCAGGTGGATCGGGCCGGTCGGGTTCGCCGAGACGAACTCGAGGTTGACCTTCTCCCCGGCGAGGGCGGTGTTCCGGCCGTACGCTGAACCGGTCTCCACCACCAGGCGCGCGATCGCGCCGAGCGACGCGTCGTCCAGCCGGATGTTCAGGAAGCCGGGGCCGGCGATCTCCACTGCGCTGATCCCGTCCCGGCGGCCCAGCTCCTCGGCGAGCGCCGCGGCCAGCTCACGCGGGGCGACACCGGCCTTCTTGCCCAGTTGCAGGGCCAGGTTCGACGCGTAGTCGCCGTGCTCGGGGTTGCGCGGACGCTCCACCGTCGTCGTGACGGGCAGCAGCGCGACATCGAGTCCGCGCGTCTCGAAAACGGCACGAGCGGCTGAGAGAACGGTGTCAGCAAGGTTGGCGGGAGTCACTCAGCCATGCTATCGGGGGTAGACTTCGGCGTTCGGCGGCCACCCGAGCCCCGCCCCTTCCCCTTATTCGAAGAATCGACGAGGCACGATGAGCATGAGCACGCCGGGGCCCGAACGGGTCCCGTCCACCGTCAAGGTCGGCAAGACCACCGGCCAGGGCAACCCCCCCTCGGGCAAGCCCGGCGCCGGCCGTCCCGGTGGCGCGAACCGTCCCGCCGGCAAGGGCAAAGGCAAGAAGGGCCGCAAGGTCACGCCGGTCAAGGCCGGTGGTGGCAACGCGGGCCCGATCGCGATCGCCGCCGTCGTCGTGCTGATCGCCGTCGGCATCATCGGCTGGGGTGTCTTCGCGTCGGTCAAGTCCGACAAGGAGAAGGAGACCCCCTGGGAGGACCGTGCCGCCGCCATCGCCGGCATCGTCAACTACCGGGAGAGCAACCCCGACATGATCAAGGGCGGCCAGCACAAGGACGGCAAGCTCAATTACGAGCAGAACCCGCCGGTCGCCGGTGAGCACAACGCCCGCTGGCAGAACTGCAACGGCATCGTCTACCCGGAGCCGATCGCCAACGAGCACGCGGTGCACAGCCTCGAGCACGGCGCGGTCTGGATCACCTACAAGCAGGGTCTGCCCGAGGACCAGGTGAAGACGCTCACCGCCAAGGTCGAGGGCCGCGAGAAGACCATGATCAGCCCGTACGCGAACCTCAGCAACACCGTCTCCCTGCAGGCCTGGGGCTACCAGCTGAAGGTCGACTCGGTCGACGACCCGCGGATCGACGAGTTCATCAAGGCGCTCCGGGTCAACGCCTCGATCGAGGGCCCGACCGCGCTCTGCGACAGCGGCGTCTCGGCCACCGGCGACGGACCGCAGGCCTGACCTTGTCCGACGAGGAGGAGGCGGGCTCCGGCACGGCGCCCGCACGGTTCAGCTACTGGATCCCGCTCGCCCTGGTGATCGGTCTGGTCCTGGGCGTCGCCATCGGGTTCCTGGTGCCGCGCGGCGAGAGCCTGCCCGGCGACGACTCCCCGGAGGCCGGCTTCGCCCGGGACATGACGACCCACCACACGCAGGCGGTGGAGATGGGCCTGATCGCGTACGTCCGGGCGCAGGACCAGGACGTCCGCCAGATGGCCGTCGACATCGCGCTCAACCAGCAGGGCCAGATCGGCATGATGCAGGCCTGGCTGCGCGAGTGGGGCCTGCAGCCGACCGGGTCCCAGCCGCCGATGGCGTGGATGCCCGGCGGCGAGGAGAGCGTGGTGAACGGCCTGATGCCCGGCATGGCCACCCAGGACCAGCTCAAGCAGCTGCGGGAGGCGACCGGCGTGGCCGAGGACAAGCTGTTCCTCGAGCTGATGGTCCAGCACCACCTGGGCGGCGTGCACATGGCCCAGGAGGTCCTGGAGCTCAGCGACGACGAGGAGATCGTCGAGGCCGCGCAGCTGACCATCAACAGTCAGCAGCGCGAGCTGACCGACATGCGCTCACTCCAGAAAAAGCTCGAAACCGCCTCCTGACCAGACACAACGGATGGGCCGCCGGTTCTTGATCGGCGGCCCATCCGTTTTCGGCGATACCGGTTGGCCCACCCCTCCGGCGGCCTGCTAGTGTTCTCCTCACTGAGCCCCCGTAGCTCAGGGGATAGAGCGTCGCCCTCCGGAGGCGAAAGCGCAGGTTCGAATCCTGCCGGGGGCACGAACTCTGCCGCCCCATGTCCGCTGAGAAGCGCGGACCTGGGGCTTTCGTCATTTCTGCCTGGGGCCGAGGCCCCCGACCCCGCGTTACGGGTGTGCGGTTTGCCGCTCGGCTTGCGGCTTGCGTCGGGTGGCCGCCCGTCCGCGGTACGTGGTTCGGCGGGCGGTGTGATGGTGGTCACACCGGCGACACCCAGGTCACCTTCCTCGCCCGTCATCGGGTTCCTGAGTACCGCCGCCCGCTACGCCCGGATCACCGCGCCGGTGCACCTGACCCGGTGGGAGAGGCCACGCGCCGTGGACCGGCAGCCGCGCCTAACCGGGCGGCGAGGGGTCACGCGCCGTACAGGTGATCGCCGCGGATGATGCGGGCCAGGTAGGACTCGCTGCTCATCGGCTCGGCCGGGATCCGCAGCTTGTGCACGAAAGCGCCTTCCATGATCGTCTGGAACATCTCCGGCTCGTACCGGCGCAGCATCACCGACTGCAGCGCGTGCGGCGGCGTCGCGTTGAGGCGCAGGCCGGCGTCCCACTCCGCGCGGAACCGGTCGTCGAGCCGGTGCAGCATCTCGAAGACGTGGTGGTGCAGCAGCGGGTCGAGGCCTTCGCCGCGTTTCTCCCACCACAGGAACGACGCGGCCCGCCACAGGTGCATGACGTAGCTGTCGCGGCGGCCGGCCAGGAACCAGTTCGACAGGTACGGCCCGGTGTAGTTGAACGCGAACACGCTGCTCTTCGCCAGCGCCCGGTCGACGTGCGGCCGCAGCGGCTCGGACACCAGGCAGGTCGCGTCCACCCAGATCCCGCCGAACTTCTCCAGCAGCGCCATCCGCAGCAGGCCGGAGAAGTGGACATGGTCGGCGGGCAGGTCCGCGGGCACGTCGACGTAGGCGCCGATGTTCGCCAGGCTGAGTTCGTGCACCGGCCCGTTGCTCCGGCGCAGCGCGGCCAGGCAGGCGCGGACCACCGGCGGCGCGGCCTCGAAGCCCTGCGCCCAGTAGACGAAGACCGGCTGGTCGAAGGTGCTGTCGACGGGCCGGGCGAGCCGCTGGGCGGCCTGGGTGCGGATCTGTGCCAGGTGCTCGGCGAGGAAGACGCCGACCTGCCGCCGTGCACCGAACGAGGTGACGTCGGAGTCGAGCAGGGCGGGGCCGTCGAACGGGAGCTTGGTGTCGTACGCCAACGCCGCGGCCGATGCCCGGCGGCTGTCGTCGCGCCGTTTCAGCTTGTCGTAGGCGTGCGCCAGGGCGTACCCCCGCTCGTACGCCTCCGGCTGTTTCGCCACCGCGCCGCGCAGCAGTTGCTCGGCCGCCGCCCAGCGCTGCTCGTCGAGGGCGATGCGGCCCAGCTCGTACGCGGCCTCGCCGTCCGGGTCACCGGCCTTGACCACCCGGCGCAGCGCGGCGACGGCGGCCTCCCGGTCGCCCTCGGCCAGCGCGATCCGGGCGATCACCGGCGGGTCGTCGCCGGCGGTGGCCCGCAGCGCCGCGGCCTCCTCGGGGGTGAGCACGGGCGGCACGACCGCCGGGGACGGCAGCAGCGTGCGGCGCGACGGTGAGGCGTCCGGCCGGCCGGTCCACTCGTAGGTGTACGACCCGTCGGAGGGGGTGGAGCCGTCGAAGTAGCCGACCGGCTCGGCGGTCGCGGTGACCACCAGGTCGTACCAGATCACCGGCCCGACGCCGGCCACCAGCCCGACCCGGACCTCCCGCGCCCCGGCCGGGACCGTGAAGGTCACGCTGATCCGGTGGTGCCCGTGCTCGTCACGGGCCGACGCCGACCGCACCGGCGCGCTGAACTCCGCGCCGTCCGACGTCCAGTCGGCCACCAGGCACGGGACGTCAGGGCCCAGCGGCGCGTCCTGGAACAGCGACACGCCCGCCGAGTAGACCGCGCCGGGCTCCGCGGGGAACACCGCGGCGAACCAGGTCTCCGCGCCGCTCACCCGCATGCCGGTGACGCCCGGGCGACCGGGCACGTCGACCTGCCCGGACTCCAGCGACTGGGGCAGCCGCATCCCGGCCGGGTCGCCCCGGAACCCCGGGTCGGGCGCCAGGTTCACGATCGACGGTGGGACCGGGACGGGCGCGGGCTGCGGCGGCGGGGTGCGGCGCAGCGCCTCCCGGAACCGGGTGATCATGCTCGGGCCAGTGGGTGCGGTCGCCGTCATCGATGTCCCTTCGCAGCGTGCCGCCGCAGTTTAGTCGGACATCCGGCGCTCCCCGGCAGGGAGCGGACAGCGCATCCCGGGGGCCGTCACAGCGGCAGCACCACGGCGGACGGGCGGTCACCCACACACGTCACGTTCATCCGGTGCCGGGACAGGTCACCGGCGAAGACCACCACGGCGGCGAACGCCGGGCCCGGGTCGGCGCGTTCCACGGTGAAGCCGGACGCCGGTTCCCAGGTCAGCAGCTCGGCGCCGGCGGGCACGCACCGCGCCAGCACCGAGCCGCCCGCCGACTCCAGGCGGGTGCCGGCCGGCGCCGGCGGATCGGACGGCCCGGGCACGCTCACGCTCGGTTGCGGTCCGGCCGGCGACGACGCCACCGGCGAGACCGGCACGACCGGGCGGCCGGGTACCACGGGGACGACGCTCGCGCTGGTCGCCGCCAGGCTCTCCGGGCGCTCGGCGGTGCGGGAGGGGCGGGTCTCCACCGGTTCACCGGGAGCGGACCTGCTCACCTTCGGTGACGACGCGGGCGGTGCTGCCACTCCGGGGACGCCGGGCGGATCACCGTCGCCCCCGGTCAGGGTCAGCAACAGCGGCACCGCGGCCAGCACGGTCAGCGTTCCGGCCACGGCGGGCAGCCGCGCCTTGCGCCACCCCTTGCGCGGTACGCCCACCGCGGCGTCCCCAGGGCTCCCGGCGGCCACGCGCGGCGGTGTCACCGGGCCGGTCCCGTGGACACCGGTCGGCTCCTCCCACGGATCCAGGGGGCCGTCGGGTGCCCGTACCCCCAAGGCTCTCGTGGTGTTGGCGGCCTCGGCCGCGTCGCCCAGCAGGCCCGCCACCTCCGCCGCGCCCGGCCGCAGATCCGGATCCTTCGCCAGGCACCGGGTGACCAGCCCGGCGATCTCCGCGGGCACCCCGGGCAGCTCGGGCAGCGGCAGTGGCTCCTGGTAGACGTGCGCGGTGAGCATCTGGGTGGTGGTCTCGACGGTCCACGGCGCGGTTCCGGCGAGCAGCCGGTAGAGCAGCACGCCGAGCGCGTACACGTCGGAGGCCGGCGCGATGGTGCCGCCGGTGAGACGCTCCGGGGCGAGGTAGGCGGGCGTGCCGAGCAGGGCGTCCTCGGGCGAGGCGGGCCCGGCGACGGCCGCGATGCCGAAGTCCACCACCTTGGCGCCGGAGTGCGCGAGCATGATGTTGGCCAGTTTGATGTCGCGGTGCACGAGCCCGTCCTCGTGTGCCACCGCCAGCGCGGTGGCCACTTCGC
The DNA here is from genome assembly GCF_055562375.1 of Actinoplanes sp. NPDC019969. NCBI lineage: Bacteria > Bacillati > Actinomycetota > Actinomycetes > Micromonosporales > Micromonosporaceae > Actinoplanes > Actinoplanes sp. NPDC019969. Next base: position 257,863 of record NZ_JBVHFK010000001.1, read on the forward strand.
CGCAGATCCGGAAGACCGTCCGGGGCGGGATCCGGCCGCGGGCCACCCGCTGCTGCAGGGTCGGGCCGTTGATCAGTTCCATCACGACGTACGGGACGTCGCCGGATTCGCCGAAGTCGTAGATCTGCGCGATGTTCGGATGCGAGAGGGTGGCCGCCGCCCGCGCCTCGTGCAGGATCCGCCGGGCGAAGCGGGGATCGCCGGCATAGCGGCCGGCCAGCACCTTCACCGCCACCGGGCGGTTCAGCACCTCGTCCAGGGCGTGCCAGACCGCGGCCATGCCGCCGCGGCCCAGTTCGTTGATCAGCCGGTACCGCCCGCCGAGTCTGCTGTCCTCCTCCACTCGAGGCAGTCTGCCGGGCCACCCGCCGGATCGCATAGTCGAGCGTCATTCGCCTTCCGGCCACCGACAGGGTCCTGATCTGGTGATATCGGTCCTGACGGGCGCCCGGCGCCCCTCCGATTCGCCCTGACGGGTGACACCGGCCGTAGGGTCGCCTCCATGACCGAGAACTGGCGGCATCTGCCCGCACCGGCCCGTCCCATCGCCGCCGCGGCGACCGCCGCCGTCGAGGCGGTCCGGGCCGGCGACCACGCGGCTCTGGACGAGGCGACGGCCGATCTGGCGGCGCTCGACCCGGCCCCGACCGGCCTCGTCCTCGGTACGGCGGTCCGGCTGCTGCTGGAGGACGGCCATCCGGACGGTCTCGGCGCCGAGGAGGTGCGGGCGACGCTGGCGAGCGCGGTCCGCTCGTGGCCGGCGGCCGATCCGCAGGTGGTGCTCTGGCTGCTGGCCGGGTCGCTCGGGGTGCTGGAGGAGGACGGGTCGCCGGGCCCGAAGCCGGGCGCGCTGGCCCGGAACGCGGCGGTGCTCCTCGCCGACCTGCTGGCCGGGCGGCCGATCGGGCCCTGGTGGACGGCGGCGCTGGCGGAGATCGAGCGGGCTCAGCTCAACGACTAATAACTTTGCAGAAACTGCAAGTTTGGTTCTAAGGTCTCCGGGTGCCCCCGGAGACCCCACCCCCGCCCGGCCGCCGGGAGATCAAGCGCCGGCAGACCCGCGTCGCCCTGATCACCGCGGCGCTCCGCCTCGCCGACGAGCGCGGCGCCGACCGGGTGACGGTGGACGAGATCAGCGCGGCGGCCGATGTGTCGCCGCGCACGTTCTTCAACTACTTCGCCACCAAGGAGGACGCCCTCGTCGGCGACCCCCTGGAGGGCTGCGCCCCGCCGTCGATCGGGGACGGCCCGCCGCTGGACGCGCTGCTGGAGTCCCTCGTCCCGGCGCTGGAGCAGATCCAGCGGGACCGTGACCTCTGGCTGCTGCGGATGCGGGTGATCGCCGCCAACCCGCAACTGCTGCCGCTGCTCATCGCCGCGGCCGCCTCCGCCGAGCAGCGCCTCGCCGACGCCCTCGCCCAGCGCGGCGACCTCCCTGCGGATCACGCGTTCCCGCAGGTCGTCGCGTCGGTCGCGAACGCCGCGGTCCGGGTCGCGGTGATGCGCTGGGCGAACGACGGCGACGCCCGCCCGCTGATCCAGCACGTCCGTGAAGCCTTCGCCATCCTCGCCTCGATTGAAAGAAGCCGATGACAGCAGTACAGCCCGAAACCACCGCCGAGAAATCCGGCCGGATGTCTCAGCGGGAGGTGGTGCAGGCGCTCTCCGGCCTGATGCTCGGCATGTTCGTCAGCATCCTGGCCTCCACCATCGTCTCCAACGCGCTGCCGCGGATCATCGCCGATCTGAACGGCAGCCAGTCGGTCTACACCTGGATCGTCACCGCCGAGCTGCTCGCCATGACGGCCACCGTCCCGCTCTGGGGCAAGATGTCCGACCTCTACAGCAAGAAGCTGCTGATCCAGCTCTCGCTCGGCCTCTTCGTGGCCGGCTCACTGGTCGCCGGCCTCACCCCGAACGTCGAGGTGCTGCTGGTCAGCCGGGTGCTGCAGGGTGTCGGCGCGGGCGGCATGAGCGCGCTCGCGATCATCGTGATGGCCGCCATGATCCCGCCGCGCGAGATGGGCCGTTACTCCGGCATGTTCGGCGCCGTCTTCGGTGTCGCCACCATCGCCGGCCCGCTGATCGGCGGCGTCCTGGTGGACACCTCCTGGCTGGGCTGGCGCTGGTGCTTCCTGATCGGCGTGCCGTTCTCGCTGATCGCGATCGCCCTGCTGCAGAAGACCCTGCACCTGCCGGACGCCCGCAAGGCCAAGGTCAGCATCGACTGGCTGGGCGCTTTCCTGATCACCGCCGGTGTCAGCACCCTGCTCATCTGGTCCACGCTCGCCGGTGACAAGTTCGACTGGGGCTCCTGGCAGACCGTCGCGCTGGTCGCGGCCGGCCTGGCGCTGCTCGCCCTCGCCGTGCTCGTCGAGTCGAGGGCCAAGGACCCGATCATCCCGCTCACGATCTTCCGGCACCGCACGGTCACCCTGACGATCGTCGCGAGCGTGCTGGTCGGCGTGGCGATGTTCGGCGGCACCGTGTTCCTGTCGCAGTACTTCCAGGTCTCGCTCGGCAAGTCGCCGACCGTCGCCGGCCTGATGGGCCTGCCGATGGTCTTCGGCCTGCTGGTGTCCTCCACGGTGGCCGGCGGCCTGATCACCAAGTACGGCAAGTGGAAGATCTACCTGGTCGCCGGCTCGATCGTGATGACCGTCGGCATGCTGCTGCTCAGCACCATCGACGCGCACACCAGTGTGCCGGTCATCTCCGCCTACATGGCCGTTCTCGGCGTCGGCGTCGGCCTGCTCATGCAGAACCTGGTGCTGGCCGCGCAGAACGACGTGCCCGCCGCCGAACTCGGCGCCACCACCTCGGCGCTGACCTTCTTCCGCAGCATGGGCGGCTCGATCGGGGTCAGCGCGCTCGGCGCGGTGCTGACCCACCGGGTCACCTCGCTCTTCAGCGAGAAGTTCGGCGCCTCCGCCGCCGGCAGCGGCGAGGTGCCCGACCTGCAGACGCTGCCGCCCGAGGTGAAGGCCGTGGTCGGCGAGATCTACGGTACGGCCACCGCCGACCTGTTCCTGGTCGGCGCCCCGATCGCGTTCCTCGCGGTCCTCGCGGTCGTCTTCATCAAGGAGAAGCCGCTCTCCACCCTGTCCGGTGACGAACGGCTGAAGCAGGAGACCGCCCTGCACTGACCCCGCACGGGAGGGCCGGACCGGTCGTTATCGGTCGGCCGGTCCTCCCCGGACGGGTGAAAAAGTCAGGACGGGCGCAGGCCGACGGAGGTCCGCGGGCTCGGCGGCTCGGCACACCCGAGGAGTCCGACCAGGCCGGAGACCCAGAGCTGCCGGTAGACCGTGGCGCTGGGGTGACTCACCACCAGCTTCACCCCGCACGCGGCGGCGGTGTGGAAGCAGGCGACCAGAATGCCGATCCCGATGCTGTCGATCAGCATCACTCGTTGCAGGTCCAGACAGATCCGGCCCGGCGTCATCGTGGTGAGGACGTCGTTGACCGCGTCCCTCATGACGTGAGCGTTGTCCAGATCGATCTCTCCGCTGGGAGCGATCTCGACAGTGCCGTCGGCCAGCTGGCGGGTCGTGATCGGCAGATACACAGCTGCCCTCTTCCTGGCGTCCAGCCGGGGCTGACGCCGACTTGCCGCGGGACACGGTTGCGCCGCCCCGAGATGGGGGTCGTACGCGTGTGGCGCTTGCTGGGGCACCGACTCCGAACCCGCGCTCCTACAACAATCCGCTGGTCTGCAAGTTACGCCACGTAGGCGCGGAACGCCAGAGTAGTTCATATGGCCGGAATGTGCTGGAACGGTCAGCGTGTGGCGGCCACGTTGACGGTCCACCGAGTCGGACCGAATACTCACCGTATGTGTTGGAGCGCCGGGCGGCATGACTGACGCCTTACCGGGCGCCGCGCCGGCGCCGGGCATCGTCTACTTCGACGGGGTTGACCTCCTGAATCGTTTCTACCGCCCACGATCCGGGGCCGGCGCCGCCCCACCCGCCGCCGAGGTGATCCAACTCGGACCTCTGACTGTCGGTCACCTCACGTTCGCCCGCAGCGCGACCCTGGACGTCGCCGAGGTCGACGCCTACCACGTGACCCTGCCGACAGCGGGCCTGGTCCGGGCCCGTTACGCCGGGCAGGAACTGACCGCCACCCCCGCCACCGCCCTGGCGTTCCGGCCCGGCGACCGGATCCAGTTGCGACACGAGCCGAACACCACCGAGTTCGACGTACGGATCGAGAGCTGGGCCCTGGAGGCGGAACTCGCCGCGCTCCTCGGCCACGCCATCGACGGCCCGATCGACCTGCCGCCCGCCTTCGACCTCACCGCCGGGCCCGCACACAGCTGGAGCCGCCTCATCCGCCTTCTCGGCGACGAACTCGACCACCGGAGCAGCCTGGTCCACGAGCCGCTCATCGCCGAACAGCTCTGCGGCAGCGTGCTCAGCGGCCTGCTGCTCAGCGTGCCGCACCGGTACCACGAAGAGCTCGTCGCGCCGGCCGCCGCCGGGCCGCCCCGGGCCATCCGGCGGGTCCTGGAGGCGATCAGCGACGAACCCGAGCGCGCGTTCACCGTCAGCGAGATGGCGGCCATCGCCGGGATCAGCGTCCGGTCCCTGCAGTCCGGGTTCCGGCGGCACGTCGGGGACGCGCCGATGGCGTACCTGCAGCAGGTCCGGCTCGCCCGGGTGCACGAGACGCTGCGGCTCAGCGACCCGGCGGAGGCCACCGTCGCGACGGTGGCGCACCGCTGGGGGTTCACCCACCTCGGGCGGTTCGCGTCCGCCTATCGGAAGCGCTTCGGAGAGTCACCGTCGGAGACTCTCCGGCACACCACCTGAACGGGTGTCACTCGCCCGGGTCACAGCGGCGCGGCTGCGGCACACCGCCGGTGCGGCGGGAGGTGTCCGGCGTACCGAAGAAGTGTCCCGGGGCCGGTTCCCAGTCGCGCCAGGCGGACAGCCGCGGCGGCACCGTGGCCATCTCGCCGTCACCCGGCCGGCATCGCTCCCGGAGGTAGGCGACCACGCGCTCGGCGGCCGCCCCGCCGTTCTCCGCCATGCTCAGCAGCAGCCGGCGATCATCGTCCAGGCCGTCGGGCCCACCCGCCGTGAGCAGCGCAGCAAGGCCCGCCAAGGCCCGCGCCACCTCGGAGGCGTCCCGCTCGGCATCCCACAGGCCCGTCACTCCCGCGCTCCCCAGCGCGAGGCCGGCATCCCGTCTGACATGGCTGTGCGGTCGGTCATGCAGTGCATCCCCTCACCCGACACGCGCTCGGCGGCGGCCGGGACCGCCACCACCGGGCGATCCGGCCCCCGGTGCACGTGACAAGCCGAAAATGTATTCGGCTCGCTACTATGCGTCCATCCGTAACGCGCAGGTTCTGTCCAGTTAGCGCTCAGTTCGGCCAGCACCTGTTCGCCGGGCGATTACCAGGTGTAGAAGGTCGCTAAACGGGTACGGGCAACATTCTCAAGAATCCGGCTGGTTCTCCGGGCTGTCTCACGCGCCGGGAGACAGCCGTGAGAACCAGCCGGGGCGTTCAGAGCCGGATCGTGGCGCGGGCGTCGAGGGAGCGCTCGGCGGCGGCCAGGATCGCCGTCACGCCCGCCCCGAAGCGGATGTCACAGGCGGATGCCGGACCGCCGGACGCGGCCACGATCAACTGGTCGAGAGCCCGGCTGAACGCCTCGGACGGCGCCCACTCCCCGCGCGGCACCACCCGCACCCCCGCCTCCCCGCTGAAGACGGCCTCCTCGCGGGCCGCGGCGGGCGGCGCGTCGACCGCCAGGGTGAGCCGGCTCACCGCGCCGCTCTCGTGCTTGAGCAGCAGGAACGTGAGGTCCCGGTCGCCGGCCACCGCGGTCACCTCGGCGACCGGGCCGAGCACCGGAAGGACCAGGGCCAGCGCGTGCGGGCCGACGTCCCACAGGCCGCCGCGCTCCCGCCGCCACGGCGACGCACCGAACGGGTTCCCCGGCTGGAAGATCGATCCGAGATGGTCCACCCGGGCCTCGCTCCAGCCGCCTGACGCCGTCGCCTCGGTGAGGAAGGCGTCCAGCCCGGGCGTGAACCGGCGGGTGAAGAACACCACCGACGCGACGTCCGCGGCCGCCGCCACCAGGGCTTCGGCGTCTTCGGTACGGGTGGCGACCGGCTTGTCCAGCAGCAGGTGCCGGCCCGCGCGGGCGGCGCGGACCGCGAGCGGCGCCTGCACGTCCGGCGGCAGGGCGATCGCAACCGCGTCCACGTCACCGATCAGGGCGTCGGCATCGGCGTAGGCGCGCACGCCGTGCCGCCCGGCGAGTTCGGCCGTCTTCTCCGGGTCACGTCCCCAGACACCGGCGAACTCCACCCCGGGGTGGGCGGCCAGCGCCGTCGCGTGCGGATCGCGGGCCCACAGCCCCGTACCGAAAAGTCCGAACCGCACCGGATCGCCCGCCTTACTCGTCGATGATCGCCAGGCCGGAAGTTACCAGGCCGGAGGCACCTCAGTAACCTGGCCGGGTGAACGGTCCCCTGTCCACGGCGACGATCATCGCCGCGCTGCTGCTCGCCGCCTGGTACCTGCTGCGGGCTGCCCTCGACCGCGCCCCGAACCGGGCTGACCTGATCGCCGTCGCCGTCCTCGGCGCCCTGGTCACCGTCCTCGCCGGAGTCGCCGTCGCCGGCCTCTTCGACGGCAGCCGCCCCGCCGATACGGCAACGTTCGTGGGATACCTGTTCACCACGGTCGCCTTCGCCCCCGCCGCCGCCTGGCTCGCCAAGATGGAGCCGACCCGCTGGGGCAGCCTGATCCTCGGCATCGGCTGCCTCGTCCTGCCCGTCCTCGTGCTGCGCCTGCAGCAGATCGCGTCGGTGACCGGTGCCTGACAACGAACACGCCGCCGTCTCCACCCGCCCCCGGGACGCCGCCCTCGGCTCCGGGATCGGCCGGGTCCTGCTGCTGGTCTACGGCACGTTCGCGCTGTCGGCGAGCGCCCGCGCCCTGGTGCAGATCACCACGCACTTCCGCGAGGCGCCGCTGGCCTATCTGCTCTCCGCCTTCGCCGGCCTGGTCTACATCGCCGCGACCGTGGGCCTGGCCCGCGGCGGTCCGCGGGGCCGGATGATCGCCCTGGTCAGCTGCACCATCGAGCTGGTCGGGGTGCTGGTGATCGGCACCCTGAGCATCGCCGACAGCGTCGCCTTCCCGGACGCCACGGTCTGGTCCGACTTCGGCGCGGGGTACGGCTACGTGCCCCTGGTGCTGCCCTTCGTCGGCCTCTGGTGGATCTGGAAGCGGCGCGCCTAGAGCCGTGTGTGGAGTTCGGCCGTCATGCGCGCCTCAACTCCACACACCGGCGGGGACGTCAGCTCTCGCTCTCGATGACGTGCGGGATGAAGTTGCAGGTGTTCGTGGTCACCAGGCCGGCGGTGCCGAGGCCCTCACGGATGCCCATCCCGGCCGGCTCGCCGTCGATCAGCCAGGAGCCGATCACCGGGTGGACGGTGCCCTCCAGGCTCTCGAAGGACGGCAGCTCGCACAGCTCCTGGACGATGTAGCGGCCGTCGGAGCCGTACTCCGAGGAGACCGCGGTGATCGGCGCGCCGTCCCGGACCAGGGTGACCGAGCCGCCTTCCCGGCCCCAGACGGGCTTCTTGGCGTACGACTTCAGCGCCGCGGCCGCCGAGGACTCGGCGAAGTAGGCCGGCAGCAGATACTTCGACCGCTCCGGGTCGTCACCGAACAGCTTCCACAGGACCGGCAGCAGGGCCTTGTTGCCGAGCAGCGCGGCCTTGTAGGGCGGCTCCAGCCACACCGTGCCGCGTTTCTCCGGGTCCGCCATGTTGCGGAAGAAGGCCTTGCCGCCCTCCTCGTGCCAGAACCACTCCCACGGGTACAGCATGAAGATGATGTCGATCGGCTCGGCCCGGTGCTCCTGGCCGGGGGCGGGGACGAACAGCACCCGGTCGCCGGCCACGTCCCAGCCGATCTGGCTCATCGCGATGAGCTCCACCGGGTAACCGGCTTCCTCCGCGGTCGCCATCAGGTACGCGACGTTCATCCGGTCCTCGCCGGAACGTTCGCTCGTCTCGTACGCAAAGTAGATCTTGGGTTTCTCCGGCAGCCAGGGCCGGGCCTCCCGCAACTTGCCGATGTTGCGCCGCCAGGCTCCGGGCTCCCCCGGCTCACCCAGCTCGCCCGCCCAGCCGGTCAGGGCCTCGTGGATGGAGTTCCACTGGCGCCAAGGATGCTGGGTGACGCCGGTCTGGTCCATCCAGTGCCACTGGATGACCGCGGCCTCGACCAGTGACGTCGGCGTCTGCGCGTTGAACTCGAGCAGCTTGGGGACGCTGCCGGCGCCGTTGTACCAGAAGTCGAACCTGCCGTAGACGGTCGGCGAGTAGTCCGGCGTCTGCATCGGCAGGCGCCCGTCCGGGTCCTTGTCGCGGTGCGTCCAGGTCTCCGCGTCACCGTCGAGCCAGGTCCGGATGATCTGCTCGTGGGTGTACTCGGGGATCCCGATCCGGGTCAGGAAGCACGACTCTGCGGTGCAGACCGAGCTGAAGAAGCCCTGCCGGCGACCCTCGGCGGTGCGGCGCGGGCACTGCGCGACCATCCAGTCGCCCGCGTCCATGCACATCGTGTAGAGGGTCGAGGTGGCGGTCTCCAGCTCCTCGATCTCGGCGGCGGTGAAGTCGTAGTACGACCCCTCCTGCCAGTACGAGTACTCGGTGCCGTCGGGCAGGACGTCGTCGTTGTACGTCAGCCCGAGGCTGAAGTTGGTCAGCCGCCAGCCGTCGCGAACCGGCCCGGTCGAGATCCGCCGCACTGTTCAGCTCCCCGAGGACTTTCCGCTGCCACTGCCGCTGCCGCCCTTGCCGACGACGCTGGTCTTGACCGTACCGTTCGAGATCTTGCCGGAGGACGGGAGACCGAAACGGGACCGCGAGGCCGCGTCGTTGTACGCGAAGCGGCTGCCACCGGCCGGCAGCTTCGACCCGACCGGGTAACCCGACCGGTAGCCCGAGGAGTGCCAGATGAAGAAACCGCCACCACCACCGCCGCCACCGTCGTTGTCGTCGTCGCAGTAGTCCTCGTCGACGATCACGCCGTTCTCGTCGGCGCAGTAGAAACCCTCGTCCACATATTCGTCGTTGTCGCACGCCGCAGTACCACCCGCGGCCAGCAGGAGGAAGGTGCTGGTCAACGACACGGTCCGGGAACTGATGCGTCGATTCATGATTTCTTTGTAACTCTTCTCAGCAAGTTGCCAGTAACCATGAGTCCTCAGTCCTGCGGTCCGCCGGCCACGTACACCACCTGGCCGGAGACGAACCCGGCCCCCTCGCTCACCAGGAACGACACCGTGTTCGCCACGTCCTCGGGGCGGCCGGCACGGGCGACCGGGATCTGGCTGACGGTCGCCTTCTCGAAGTCGGCGAAGTCTACGCCGATCCGGGCCGCCGTGGCCTTCGTCATATCGGTCACGATGAAGCCGGGCGCGACCGCGTTCGCCGTGATGCCGAACTTGCCGAGCTCGATCGCGAGGGTCTTGGTGAACCCCTGCAGACCGGCCTTGGCGGCGGCGTAGTTGGCCTGGCCCCGGTTGCCGAGAGCGGACGTGCTGGACAGGCTGACGATCCGGCCGAAGCCCGCGTCCACCATGTGCTTCTGGACGGCCTTGGTGAACAGGAAGGCGCCCCGCAGGTGCACGGCCATCACCGTGTCCCAGTCGTCCTCGCTCATCTTGAAGAGCAGGTTGTCGCGCAGCACACCGGCGTTGTTGACCAGCACGGTCGGCGCGCCCAGCTCGGCCACGGTCCGCTCGACGGCCGCCGCGACCTGATCCTTGTCGGCCACGTCCGCGCCGATCGCGATCGCCTTGCCACCGGCTGCCACGATGGCGGCGACCGTCTCGGCGCCGGACTTCTCGTCCAGGTCGACGACGGCGACGGCCAGACCGTCGGCGGCGAGCTTGCGGGCGACCGCGGCGCCGATGCCGCGTGCGGCTCCGGTGACGACAGCGACACGGGGTACGGACTGCGACATTGCGGCCTCCAGCAGTGATCGCGAGCTACTGGAGGCCGATGCTAGACCGGGTCAGGCGGTTCTGCGCATCCGGATCCACCGGTATCCGTATCCGCTGACCTTGATCTTGTCGAATCCGTCCGGCTCCGGGTACTCCTGGTCGGCCAGGATGTCGTTGGCGAAGTCCGCTTCCTCCGCCAAACTGCTCAGATCGACGGTCGCGTCCTCGGTGCTCAGATTGTGCACGAAAAGCATGGTGCCGGTCGCGGCGTCGGCACGGTGCACCAGGATGCCGCGGGGCGCCGTCACATCCACGTGGGTGCAGGTGCCGCTGCCGATCTCGGGCGCCTCCCGCAGCGTACGGATCATCCGCTCGAACCAGGACAGCAGCGACGCCGGATCGTGCCGCTGCAACGTCACGTTGACCTTCTCGAACCCGAAGTCGCCACCGGAGATCACCGGCCGGACCAGGTCCTTCGGGTCGGCGGCCGAGAACCCGCCGTTCGGCAGCAGGGACCACTGCATCGGGGTACGGATGGCGTTGCGCCCGTCCAGCGCGAGATCGTCACCCATGCCGATCTCCTCGCCGTACCGCAGCACCGGCGTGCCGCGCAGGCTGAACTGGAGCGAGTACGCGAGTTCGAGCCGCCGCCTGTCGTTGCCCAGCATCGGCGCCAGCCGGCGGCGGATGCCCCGGCCGTAGAGCTGCATGTTCTCGTCCGGGCCGAACTGCTCGAACACCTCACGGCGCTGCTCGGCGGTGAGCCGGGACAGGTCGATCTCGTCGTGGTTGCGCAGGAAGGTGGCCCACTGCCCGCCGTCCGGCAGCCGCGGCGAGTCCCGCAGCGCGTCGATGATCGACTCCGGGTCCTGGCGGGCCAGCGCGAGCACCAGCTTGGCGTTGAGCATGAAGTCGAACAGCATGTGGATCCGGTTGCTGGAGCCGCCCTCGTCACCGAAGAACGTGACCAGCCTGTCGGGCTCCACATTGGCCTCCGCCAGCAGCACCGCGTCGCCGCGCCGCCACTGGACGTGCTGCCGCAGCTCGGAGAGGAACCCGAAGTCCATCGGCGCGGTCGGATTGCCGGGCTCGGTCTCCTCGATGATGAACGGCACCGCGTCCATCCGGAACCCGGCCACCCCGAGCTGCAGCCAGAACGCGCAGATCTTCTTGATCTCCTCGCGGACCTCGGGGTTCTTGAAGTTCAGGTCCGGCTGGAAGTCGTAGAACCGGTGGTAGAACCACAGTTTCGCCTTGCGGTCGTAGGTCCACGTCTCCTTCTGCTCACCGGGGAAGACCATGCCCTGGTTGCGGTCGGACGGAGCGCTCTCGCTCCAGACATACCAGTCCCGGTACGGCGAGTCGGGCGACGACCGGGCCGACTGGAACCACGGGTGCTGGTCCGACGTGTGGTTGACCACCAGGTCGATGATGACCTTGATACCCCGGTTGGCCGCCTGGTGCAGCAGTTCGGCGAAGTCGCCGAGGTTCCCGAAGCGAGGGTCCACATTGTAGAAGTCGGACACGTCGTAGCCGTCGTCCCGGCCCGGGGACGGATGGATCGGGTTGAGCCACAGGCACGTGACCCCGAGCCGGGCGAGGTAGTCGAGCCGCCCGATCAGGCCGCGGATGTCCCCGCAGCCGTCACCGTCGGAATCGGCGAAGGAGTCGATGTCGAGGCAGTAGACGACGGCCCTGGAATACCACCGGTCACTCATGGCCGTTTACCTATCCTCAGCGCCCCGACTCGAAACCGCGCTCACCCGCGGTCCGCCTCCCAGCGCCGGGTGATCTCCGCTGTCACCGCGAAGGTCGCCGCGGGGATCAGCACCATCGCGGCCCACTGCACCGGGCCGAGCAGCCGCTCCGCGCCGGGATTCCGCATGTTGAACTCGACGAGGTCATCGAACGCCGTGCTGATCAGCGGGAAGGTGACCAGCACCGGAGTCGACCACACCACCAGCCGCCGGCGCACCGCCGGCCGCTGCCGGACCACACCGCTCACCACCAGCACGACGAACACGGCGGCCAGCAGAGCACCCGGCCTCAGGAACTCCGGGGGCATCGACCGAAGGCTCGTCCACGGCTGCAGGTAAGCGCCCGGAAGTCCCTGCGCGGCAAGCGCCAGGCCGGCCGACACCATCGGGAGCCAGCCCCGGAAGCGCCCGGACCGGGGATCTGCCAGCGATGCCGCGACGAGCACCAGGACCGCCGCGACGATCATCCAGTAGGCGTAGAGCAGTGTCGCCGGCGTGTCGAGATAGGACCGCGCCGGAGCGAGGACCTCGCCGGCCAGCCCGGCGGCGGCGCCGAGAACCCCGAGGGACCGCAGCCCGCCCACCGCCCCGCCGAGCGCGACCGCCCAGCCCGCGAACCGCAGGATGTCGACGGCGCCGCCCGCGAACACCGGGACGGGCCAGCCGGCCGCGGCCGCCACCATGCCGGACCGGCGCACCGCCAGCGCGAACAGCAGGATCGCACCGAAGAGCCAGACGACCCGGGCGGCCTCCCGCCACGGCCCGCCGGGAGCGGACAGCGCCCGCAGGTGGGCCGTCAGCGCCGTCCGGAGCAGGTCGAACACCTGGCCCGGCCCGGTCCGCGCCTCGGCGAGCAGGACGGTGATCATCTCCTCCTCGTACTCGCGGCGGAAAGCGCGGGGATAGAGGGCGAGAAGGCGGCGGTAACGAGTCTCGGGGGCGGACCGCCGCACGGCGTCGCCGGTCACTCGAGGGCCCTCCGAGCGGCCACGCGGTCGAGCACCCGCAGCAGCACGATCCCACCGGCGAGGACCACGAACGGGGCGAGGACGACGATCACGTACTCATAGGAGTAGGACACGATGCTCAGATTCTGGAAGGACCAGACCGCCGTGAGGAGGCCCGCCGACAGCGCCGCGACCCGCCCGCGGACCCCACGGCCGGCGCACCACGCGGCGGCGGCCAGCAGGAGGGCGGGCAGCCAATACCGCATGAGGTCGGTCACGGCGGCGAGGGCTCCGTCGAAGGCGGGATCGAACCCGATCCGGTCGATGAACGGCATCCTGGTCACGGCCGCCACGACACCGCCGCCCAGAGCGAACAGCAGGCCACGGGTGCCGAGCACCGCACGGGCGCCCCGGTCGGCGACGCCGAACAGCAGGGTCACCGCGAGCGCGAGGACGAGACTCCAGGCCAGGGACAGGCCGCGCAGGTGCATCGGCACCGACCAGAACCACATCGTGCCGGCCTGGGCCAGCACGCCCGCGGCGGCGAGCGCCACCGTGGCCCGGCGCATGCCGAGCACGGCCGCCGCCACGACCAGCAGCCAGATCACGGTGCGGACGGCCGGCTCCAAAAGCATCAGGCCATCGGCGCCGTACATCCGAAGTGGATCGCCGTGACTCCACAACTGCAGGCCGGTGACCAGGCGGCTCAGCGCGCCACCGGCCAGCAGCAACGCGCCGAACAGGGCGGTGACGGCGGCGGCGGGGCGCCAGCCCGTCCCCCGCTGCGTGTCGAAAGCCCGGCCGAGCCGGGCGGTGAGACCCGCGCGGACCAGGTCGAACGCATCGGCCAGGGCCGGCAGCCGGCGGCCGGGATCCGCACCGGACATCAGCACGCCGATCATCTCCTCCTCGTAGGCGGCCCGGTGACCGGCCGGATAGACCCGCAGCAACCGGCGGTAACGCGACTCCAGAACGGTCATGCCGGGGAACCTCCGAGCTCGGGGCGGCGGGCGCGCAGGCGGCTCTCCGCGATGGCGGCCTGGGTGCGCAGGCGGGTGGTCTCGGCGGCCAGGCTCTGCTCGCCGGCACCGGTGAGCCGGTAATAGCGCCGCAGCCGGGACTGCACCACCTCTTCGCGGTCGACCTCGATCAGGCCCTCCGCCCGCAGCCGGTCGAGAGCGGCGTAGAGAGTGCCGGCCCGCAGGCGCACCCGGCCGCCGGTCATGGCGGAAACGTCCTCGATCACGGCGTAACCGTGTCGTGGCTCCTCGGCCAGAGCGGTGAGCACGAGGAAGGTCGGCTCCCGCATCGGAGTGTCACTCATGGACGGAAGCATATACCGATGAGCGGCATATACGGGAGCGGTTCATGGGCGCATTCTCGGGTAGTTCTCAGCTACCGGCTGCACTGTGTATGGGGATCGGCTGGACTCAACCACTCATGGAGGCGCGCACATGGCCGAAGGCGGACTCGAGAACCTCGGCGGACTGACCGGCTGGGTCGCGTCGGTGATCGATTCGCTCGGGGAGATCGGCGTGGGCCTCCTGGTCGCCCTGGAGAATCTGATCCCGCCGATCCCCAGCGAGATCGTCCTGTCGATGGCCGGCTATCTGGCCAGCGAGGGCCGGGTCAACGTGGTGCTGGTCTGGTTCACCGCGACGCTGGGCGCGCTGGGCGGCGCCGTCGCGCTGTACTGGTTGGGCCGCGGTCTCGGCGAGGAGCGGCTCAAGCACTGGCTGGACCGGATCCCGCTGGTCGACTCGGACGACCTGAACAAGGCGGACCGGTGGTTCGAGCGGCACGAGCGGGCGGCGGTGCTGTTCGGGCGCTGCGCCCCGGTCGTCCGCAGCCTGGTCTCGATCCCGGCCGGCGCCAACCGGATGCCGATGGGCCAGTTCATGCTCTTCACCACGATCGGCAGCGGCGTGTGGAACGCGCTGTTCATCGGCGCCGGTTACGCGCTCGGCTCCCGCTGGGAGGACGTCGAGCAGTACGCGCAGTGGTTCGACTACGCGATCTGGGCGTTCTTCGCGATCGCCATCGGCTCCTGGGTGGTGAAGAAGGTGCGCAAGCGGCGGCAGCGCGCCGCCGCCCGCGCCCGCTGAGGTCACCTGCGGAACTGGATCCAGTTCACGTTCACGAAGTCGGCCGGCTGCCCGCTGGAGAACGTGAGATACACGGTGTGCCGGCCGGTCACCCCGGAGACGTTGCCGGGGATCGACTGCCAGGTCTGCCAGCCGCCGGTGCCGCCCAGCGCGAAACCGCCGATCGGGGTGCTGGTCCGGCTGTCCAGCCGCACCTCGACCAGGCCGCTCACCCCGGCGGGCGCGCCGGACGCGACCCGGGCCACGAAGTCGCGCACGCCGCCCGTACCGAAATCGACGTTGTCGAACTGCAGCCAGTCGCCGTTCGAGACGTAGCCGACGTTCTGACCACCCTCCGAGCAGTTCTCCACCTGCACCCCGGCCGAGGCGTTGGACGACTCGGCCTCGATCCGGGCGAAGGCGTCACGCGACGTGCCGGACGGAGGAGTCGTGGGCGGGGTCGTGGTGCCGCCGCCGGACCGGTAGACCGCCACGTAGTCGATCAGCATCGGCACGCCGGACTGGGTGGCCGCGGTCGGCCCGCCGCCGAAGGCCGCCGGGAACCCGCCGCCGATCGCCACGTTGAGGATCACGAAGAACCCGTGGTGTACGGCGTTGCTCCAGGTGGTCGCGTCGACCTGGGAGGAGTTCAGGGTGAAGTAGTTCGCCCCGTCGAGGTACCAGCGGATCTGTTCCGGGGAGGTGCTGCGGTCATATTCGACGGCGTACGTGTGGAAGCTGCTCAGACAGCCCGAGCAGGCCCGCTCGCCGCTGGTCAGGCCGGTGGTCTCGTTGCACGGGCCGCCGGGGTTGGTGCCGCAGTGCAGGGCCGCGAAGACGCTGGACCGGCCGTTGATGTTCTCCAGGATGTCGATCTCGCCGATGCTCGGCCAGTTGGTCGCGCCGACCGGGCGGGCCGCGTCGCCGAGCGCCCAGAAGGCCGGCCAGTATCCCGCGGCGGCCGCACCGGTCACGTTCGGCTGCTGGATCCGGCCCTCGATGCGCAGCTTGCCGCCGGCCGGGGCGGCGAAGTCGGTGCGCTGGGTCTCGACCCGGCCGGAGGTCCACCGGCCGGCGGAGTCCCGGATCGGCTTGATCGCCAGGTTGCCGTTGCCGTCGTGGTAGACGTTGGCGGTCGAGTCGGTCATCGTCTCGATCTCACCGGTGCCCCAGTTGGCGGCGCCGCCGGGATAGCCGGTGCCGGTGGAGTAGAGCCAGTTCGACCGGTTCAGCCCGGTGCCGGCCGCGCCGGTGAAGTCGTCGCTGAAGACCAGGGTCATGCCGGAGGGCGCGGGCGGCACGGCGGCGTCGGCTTGCGCGACGAAGGTGACGGAGGCCGCGACCGCGAGGGCGGCGGTTGAAGCTGCGAAGAGTCTCCGGGGGATTCGCATGGAGATCGCGCCTTTCGTGGGGGATTGAGAGAGCGCTCTCACAGATTGCACGCTTGTTTCCCGGGCTTGTCAATATGGACGTTCGCCGATCGTTTCCGCATTGATCGCGCCGGGTATCCCGACGCCCATGGAGACCGCGACGTCAGGTACCGAGATCTCGCCGGAGCTCGCCACCAAGGCCGAAGAGAACGATCTGCTCACCCTCGGCGTCGAGGAGGAGTACATGCTCGTCGACGGGACCGAGCCGCGCGCGGCGGAACTCGTCGAGGAGGTGTTCGCCGAGCTGCCCGGCGACCTGCGGGACGTGGTGCAGCACGAGTACTACCGCAGCCAGATCGAGGTGGCCAGCCCGCCGCAACTGGACCTGGACGCTCTCGGGGAGGCGCTGCGCGGGCTGCGCTCCGGGGTCGCCGCCGCGGCGGAGCGGGCCGGCGCCCGGCTGCTCGCGGTCGGCACCGGGCCGGCCGCCGGGCCGAACGCGCGGATCGTGGACAACGAGCGCTACCACCGGATGCGGGAACGGTTCGGCGACCTCTCCCCCGGCCCCGGCATGTGCGGCACCCACGTGCACGTCAGCATCCCCGACCCGGAAACCGGCGTGCAGGTGCTCAACCACCTGCGCCCGTGGCTGCCGGTGCTGCAGGCGGCCACCACCAACTCGCCGCTGTTCGCCGGCCACGACACCGGGTACGCCAGCTGGCGCTCGGTGATGTGGGAACGCTGGCCCACCGTCGGCCCGACGCCGTACCTGCGGTCGCACACGCACTACCTGACCCTCATCGAGGACCTGGTCGCGAGCGGCGCGATGCTCGACGACGGGATGCTCTACTGGTACGCCCGCCTCTCCGCGAACTACCCCACCGTGGAGATCCGGATGGGCGACGTCATGCCCACCGCCGACGACGCCGTGCTGCTCGCCGCGCTGACCCGGGCCCTGGTCGCCACCCTGCTGCGTGAGGTCCGGGCCGGAATGCCCGCGCCCGAGGTGGAGCACCCGCTGCTGATGGCGGCGCACTGGCGGGCCGCGCACGACGGCCTGGAGGGGCTGAACATCGACATGGCCACCCGGGAGCCGCGGCCCGCGTGGCGGCTGCTGCGGCAGCTGTTCGACTACGTCCGGCCGGAGCTGGAACGGCACGGCGACCTGGCCACCGTCACCCGCCTGATGGGTCGGCTGCGGGAGCAGGGCAGCGGCGCGGCCCGGCAACGGGCGCTGCTGGCCCGTGGCGGCTCGGTCGCCGAGGTGGTCGACTGGCTGGCGAGCGCCACCCGGGGCGACCGTTAGGGATAGCTTCCTCACAGATTGCGCTCAGCTTCATCACGGCAGGTGAGCAGCGAAGACGCCGTTGAGTGACGGCGCGATGACCGATCTGGTATCGCGCTCGATCATCTTGTTCGGTAGGCATGACGGATGCCCCCGCACACCTCGCTCTCACCTGCGTCGATGTCTCGTGCGGAGAGCCGGCCGGCCGGTCGGCACCGGGCCCCCGACGATGCGGCCGGGAGAGTGCCGGCACAGCGGGTGACGTCCCGGATCGACGGGTTGCGGACCGCTGTCGTCCCGGCGCCACGATCGGCCCGGCACCGCGCGGAGCCGGACGACTCGTCCCGGCCCACCCGGGCCGAGGCTCGCCGCAACCGGAGCGGCGCCCATCGCGCCCCCTCGGCGGACCGGCCGGTGGGGACCCTGCTGCGAGCCGCCCGGAGCCGTCCGCAGTTGCTGCTCGGCGCCTTCGTCGCCGTCGGCCTGCTGCTCACCGCGGTGCCGATCCCGCAGGCCGGCGGCGAGTCCACCAGCGTGATGACCGCCGCCGCCGAGGCGGTCGGCGTGATCGACAAGCCGGCGCAGAAGAAGCCGGCCGAGCGGAAACCGGAGCCGAAGCCGGACGCCGTGCAGGCGCTGCCGGCCACCGACCCGAGCCTGACGGCCAAGCCGGCACCGTCGCCGTCCGTTCCGGCGACCCGGCCGGCCGAGCGCGCGCCGGAGAAGGTCGCGGTGCCGGCCGGTGACGGGCCGTTCAACTCGCGGCGCACCACCGGCTCGCAGGTGGTGATGCTGAGCTTCGACGACGGGCCGGACCCGGAGCAGACCCCGAAGATCCTGGCGCTGCTCGAGCAGTATCAGGTGAAGGCGGTGTTCTGCCTGGTCGGCACGCAGGCCCGCCGGCACCCCGACCTGGTCCGGAAGATCGCCGAGGCCGGGCACGTGCTCTGCAACCACACCTGGGACCACGATCTGAGGATCGGGACCAAGAAACCCGGCCAGATCCGGGCCGACCTGGCACGGACCAACGCGGCGATCCGGGCGGCGGCGCCCGGCGTCGCCATCCCGTACTTCCGGGCGCCCGGCGGCAACTTCACCGACCGGCTGGTCACCACGGCGTACGGCGACGGCATGACGTCCCTCTACTGGGAGGTGGACCCGCGCGACTGGGAACACCCCGAGGGGGAGACCTCCGAGCAGCACGTCAAGCGGATCGTCGCCCAGGTCAAGAAGGAGACCCGGCCGGGCGCGATCGTGCTGTCGCACGACTTCAACCAGCCGGACACCACGACGGCGTACACCGAACTGATGCCGTGGCTGGTGAGCAACTTCCAGATCGGCGTCCCCGGCGCCGAGCCCGCGCCCACACCCTCCTCGTCGGCGCCGGCCACCCCCACGCCGGAGGGGCCGGAGGCGACGCCGTCGGTCAGCCCGAGCGTCTCCGCGACGTGACCAGCGGCTGGCAGGCCGGGCACCAGTAGGTGTTCCGGCCGGCCATCCCGCCCATCAGGACCGGGGTCCCGCACACCAGGCAGGGCTGGCCGGGGCGGCGGTAGACGTACACCTCGCCGCCGTGCCGGTCGACCCGTGGCGCCCGCCGCATCGCCTCCGGGGTGTGCTGCGTGTGCACGGTGTCGATCCGGCCGCGCAGCACGCCCTCCTTCATCAGCTCCCGCAGGTCGTCCCAGATCGCCGTCCAGGCGGCCTCGTCGAGCGCGGTGCCCGGGGTCTGCGGGGACAGGCCGGCCCGGAACAGCACCTCGTTGGCGTAGATGAGGCCGCAACCGGCCACGATGGACTGATCCATCAGGAGAGCGAGCAGCGGTTTCGTGCTGGCGCGGATGCGGGCCCAGGCAGTGGTGGGATCCGCGTCGTCGCGCAGCGGGTCGGCGCCGAGCCGGGCGCGCAGCAGGTCCACCGCGGGCGGCTCGAGGATCTCGCACGCGGTCGGGCCGCGCAGCTCCAGCCAGTGCCGGTCGCCGGTCAGCGCCATCCGGACCTGGCCCACCGGCGCCGGCGCGGGCAGCTCGCCGTCGGCGAACTTGCCGTAGAGGCCCAGGTGCACGTGCAGCACCCGGTCGCCCTCGTAGTGGTGCAGCAGGTGTTTGCCGACGGCCTCGGTGTCGAGCAGCACCCGACCGTCGATCAGCGCGGCGCCCGCGGCGAACCGCCCCTGCGGGCTGCTCGCGCCGACCGGACGGCCGGCGAACAGCTCACGGTGGCGGGCGGCGAGGCGGTGAATGGTATGTCCCTCCGGCACGCACCAACGGTAGCCGGGCATTATGCCCTGAGCGGATTCGCCCTGAGGCGAATCGCTGGGATCTGGACCACGGCTGGGAGAGAGTGAGTTCATGAGCATTGAGACGACAATGCGCGGTGGCGGCGCATCCTTCGACGACCAGGTGTTCGAGCGCCTCCTCCGGGAACGGATCATCTTTCTCGGCAGTGAGGTCAACGACGAGGTGACCAACCGCATCTGCGCCCAGATGCTCCTGCTCGCCTCCGAGGACGCGGAGCGTGACATCGCGCTCTACATCAACTCCCCCGGCGGCTCGATCAGCGCCGGCATGGCCGTCTACGACACCATGCAATACATCAAGAACGACGTGGCCACCATCGCGATGGGCATGGCCGCCTCGATGGGGCAGTTCCTGCTCTGCGCCGGCACCCCCGGCAAGCGTTACGCGCTGCCCCACGCCCGCGTGATGATGCACCAGCTCTCCGGCGGCATCGGCGGCACCGCGGCCGACATCGCCATCCAGGCCGAGAGCATGCTGCACATCAAGCAGGTGATGAACGAGCGGATCGCCTTCCACAGCGGGCACACCCCGGAGGAGATCGAGCGTGACTCCGACCGGGACCGCTGGTTCACCGCGCAGCAGGCCAAGGAGTACGGCCTGGTCGACCACGTGATCACCAAGGCGGCCGACGTGCACACCGGCGCTCCGCTGGTCTGACACACCGCTTCATCCGCGCCGCCCGTGTCGAATCCGGGCGGCGCGGGTAAGCAATCACGTCAGAACCCGCCAAGGAGGTACTGACGTGAGGATCCCTACGTTCCCTCGCCAGTCCCCGGCCGATGAAGCGGACACCGAGCGCACGCCGGTGATCCCCCGCCGGGACGACGGCGCATCCACCACCACGACTCTTCCCCCGGTCTCCGAGCAGCAGCGTGCTCGATCGATCTCCGAGCCGGTCCCGGTCCCGGCGGCGCCCGCGCCACGGGCGCGGGCGAGCTTCATCGCCACGCTGGGCCTGATCCTCGCGGTCGCCGGCGCCTTGCTGGTGCTCTCCGGACCCCTTCTGGGGTACGGCATCGCCGTCGCCGCCGTCGCCCTGGCCCTGTCGCTCGCCGGCATCTTCACCACCCGCAAGCGCCACGTGGCCGGCAAGACCGACGCCCTGATCGGCCTGCTGCTGTCGATCGGCGCCCTGGTCATCGGCGTTCTCGCGCTGGCCGGGCAGCTCTGGTGGCTGGGCACCGACACCAACTCCGTGACCGATTTCCGAACTTGGCTGGATACTCAGTTTGAAACTCGGTTCTGACGGGTATGTGACAGATACCGGCGCTGGTGGTTCACCGGCGGCCCCTCCCCTCGGAACCGGGACGGCGTCACACCCGTCCCGCCCCGAAACCCTCCGGCGATGCGCCGGAGAATTGCTCAGGCCCTGGCCCGGGTGGCGGTTCGCCCCCGACGCTAGGGCCTTTGCAATGTTTCGCCATCGGCACCCGCGATCACGCAACGATCCGCCGGATCACGCATGGTTGATCCGGGGTATCCGTCAGTGCCTGGCGCATACCGTTTCTCTTCATGAGCCTGAAGCGCCGCTACCTGATGTGCCGGCCCACCCATTTCGCCGTCACGTACCGGATCAATCCGTGGATGGACCCGACGGCGCCGTACGACAACGCCCTGGCCATCAGCCAATGGGAGAACCTGCGGCAGACGTTCCTCGGTCTCGGTCACACCGTCGAGCTGATCGACCCGCTGCCCGGCCTGCCCGACATGGTGTTCGCCGCGAACGGCGGCACCGTGGTCGGCGGGCGGGTCCTGGGCGTGCAGTTCCGGGACGCCGAGCGGGCCGACGAGGCCCCGGCGTACGCGGCCTGGTTCCGCGAGCGCGGATTCGAGGTGCACGAGCCCAAGCACACCAACGAGGGTGAGGGCGACATCCTGCTCGCCGGCGACGTGCTGCTGGCCGGCACCGGGTTCCGGACCGCGCACGCCTCGCACGCCGAGACCCAGGAAGTCCTGCAGCGGCCGGTCATCACGCTGCAGCTGGTCGACCCGGCGTACTACCACCTGGACACCGCGCTGTGCGTGCTCGACGAGCGGAACATCGCGTACCTGCCGCAGGCCTTCTCGCCGGGTTCGCAATCCGTGCTCCGGCAGCTCTTCCCGGATGCGATCATCGCAACGCCGGAGGACGCCGCCGTGCTGGGCCTGAACGCGGTCAGCGACGGCGAGACCGTGGTGCTGGCCGAGCAGGCCACCCATCTGGCCGGCGCGCTGCGCGCGGCCGGCTACCAGACCATCGGGGTCGATCTCTCCGAGCTGCGCAAGGCAGGCGGTGGGCCCAAGTGCTGCACGCTGGAGGTACGTTCGTGACGACTGTGGAATTCCGTACGGGTGAAGCCCTCGCCGACGCCGAGAAGTGGACGGCCCACAACTACCACCCGCTGCCGGTGGTCGTGACCGAGGCCGACGGCGCCTGGGTGACCGATGTCGACGGTCGCCGCTACCTCGACTTCCTCGCCGGGTACTCCGCCCTCAACTTCGGGCACCGCCACCCCGCCCTGATCGCCGCCGCGCACGCCCAGCTCGACCGGCTCACCCTGACCAGCCGGGCCTTCGTGCACGACCGGTTCGCCGAGTTCTGCCGCGGGCTCGCCGAACTGTGCGGCAAGGACCTGGTCCTGCCGATGAACACCGGCGCCGAGGCGGTGGAGACCGCGATCAAGGTGGCCCGCAAGTGGGGTTACCAGGTCAAGGGTGTGGCGGACGAACGGGCCGAGATCATCGTGGCGTCCGGGAACTTCCACGGGCGTACCACCACGATCGTCAGCTTCTCCACCGACCCGGAGGCGCGGGCGGACTTCGGGCCGTACACGCCCGGGTTCGTCGTGGTGCCGTACGGGGACGTGGCGGCGGTCCGGGACGCGATCACGCCGAACACCGTCGCCGTGCTGATGGAGCCGATCCAGGGCGAGGCCGGCGTGCTGGTGCCGCCGCCCGGGTTCTTCGCCGGGGTCCGCGAGCTGTGCACCGACCACAACGTGCTGATGATCGCCGACGAGATCCAGTCGGGTCTGGGGCGTACCGGAAAGACCTTCGCCATCGAGCACGAGGGCGTCGTCCCGGACATGTACGTGCTCGGCAAGGCCCTCGGCGGCGGCATCGTGCCGGTCTCCGCGGTCGCCGCCGACCGGGACGTGCTCGGTGTGCTGCGGCCCGGTGAGCACGGCTCCACCTTCGGCGGCAACCCGCTGGCCTGCGCGGTCGGCGCCGAAGTGGTGAACCTGCTGGCCGGTGGCGAGTTCCAGGAGCGGTCGGCCCGGCTCGGCGCCCGGCTGCACGACGGTCTCACCGCGCTGATCGGCAAGGGCGTGGTGGCGGTCCGCGGGCGCGGCCTGTGGGCCGGCGTGGACATCGACCCGGCCCTGATGACCGGGCGGCAGGCGTGCGAACGGCTCGCCGAGCGCGGCGTGCTCGCCAAGGACACGCACGGCTCCACCATCCGGCTGGCCCCGCCGCTGGTGGTCACCGAGGACGACATCGACCTGGCGCTGACGCACCTGGCGGCCGTCCTCCAGGGCTGATCCAGAAGACGGGCGCCGCCGCCGTGCCGGCGGCGCCCGTCTTCTGTGCGTTATCTGCCGACCGGCCGGAACGCCATGGTCGGGGCCTCGCCCATCACCGACTCCGGCTGCACCACGCCGCCGCTGGCCCACAGCTTGGACCGGCCCACGTACACCCCGGCGTAGAGCTCGACGATGTCGTCCGGGCCCAGCAGCAGGCTCTGGTCGCGGCGCAGGGTGATCCGGGCGCCGTCGTCCATCGAGCCGCCGGGCCGGACCCCGGACCCGTTCATGCTGATGTCGGTCACGGTGATCTCGCCACCGCGCAGCGACAGCTGGACGTGCCCGCGGCTGATCCATTTGCGGGCCTCGTCGGTGAGCCACTGGCCCAGCATGACGCCGGAGCCGCCCTCCGGCGCCCGGCCGATCACCACCGCCCGGTCCTCGGACACCGCGAACCGCTGCCGGATCACGCCGTCGATGCGCACCGAGAAGACCTCGGTGGCCGGGCGGGCCCCGGCGTCGCGGAGCCGGTCACCGTGCCGGGGGCAGGTCGGCACACCCGCCCGCAGCGCCGGCGGCGGCTGCGAGACCGGGCTGGTGTAGACCCGCATGTCGGCGAACGGGCTGTCCGAGTCGCCGCCGCTGCCGTAGGCGTTGCAGTTCGGCGCGGGGCAGCTCCACACCCGGGCCAGCAGCCGCTCACCCAGCGGGGACCGCGGCGCCGGCGGGGTCACCTCGCCCCGGCCGACCCGAGCCACCAGCGTCGGCCCGGCCTGGCTGGAGACCAGCGCGAGCAGCCGGCCCGGCTCGGTCACCCAGGGACGGCTGGCCCGGAAACGGTCCTCCCGGTCCCGGGTGAGCACCGGCAGGCCGAGCATCTCGGCCACCTCCAGAGCCCGGTCGTCGAGCTGCGGGACGACCTCGACCTTGCCGTCGTCGGCCCAGCGGCGCACCACCATGCGCTCGTTGGACGTCAGATCGGTGTCGGAGAGCAGGGCGCGCGGCGCGATCGCGTAGACCGGCACGTTCTCCTCGGACATGTGCCTGCCGAGCGCATCGACCAGGAGGCCGAGACGGACCAGGCTGGCCGGGCGGCCCCCGTCGAGGTCGGCATAACGGACGACCTCTGACAGATCCACCACGGCCCGGGCGAGTGCCGGATCGGTGGTGAGCCGGGTCTCGATGGCGTCGAGGACCTTGCTGACCTCGAATCTCACGAGTCCTCCCCCTGTGCGTACGCGTGCTGACGCTCTGACCCATCATGCCCGCCCGATGATCCCGCGAAAAATCGGGCCGGGCCCCGGCACCGGCCGTGTGTGGATTTCCGGCGCGTGGAGCGGCCGAACTCCACACGCGGAAGTGCGCCGGTCAGCGGCGGGGGCGGGGCGGCCACAGGGGCCGGGGCGCGGGCTGGTTCTCCTCGATCCACGCGTCGATGCGGGCCCACCACTCGTAGAGCCACGCCGCCCGGGCCTCCTCGCCGGCCGGCACCTCCTCCGGCGGCACGCTCCAGAACCGCATCACCAGCCGCTTGTCCATCGGCAGCTCCCGCCACACATCGGCGACGCTCACCATCCGATCCAGCCCGGTGTGCGCCACGAAGATCACCCCGGCGTCGGGGGCGGCCTCGATCGCGGCGAGCAGCCCGCCCGGTTTCGGGGGCAGCAGGTGACGCAGGTTCTCCGCCTTCACCGCTTCGTCGTGCAGGCCGCGGGCCCGCAGCCGGGCGATCGCACTGATCTTGCGGCCCGGGGTGAAGTTGCCGCCCTCCGGGAAGATCACGAAGGCGTCGTTGTCGTCCAGCCCGGTGGCCAGGTCGCCGATCTGCTCCTCGAGCGTCGCCGTGCCGGTGCGCCCGGGCGAGATGAAACGGTTCGGCAGCCGGTTGAGCAGCACATCCACCGCCGGATCCCACTGCAGCGCCGCTTTCAGCACGATCCGCGGCTCCCGGGCGAACCAGTTGACCAGGGCATGGATCAGGGTGAACGAGTCACCCGGCCCGGCATGCCGGCTCACCACGATCTCCGGCCGGCCCGGCTGGGCGGTGTCCGGATCGGTGCCCACCACGTCGATCTCCAGGTGCAGCGACCAGCGGGCGAACCAGAAGAGCAGGCCGAGGAAGCGCCCGGTGAGCACGTAGTGCGCCCGCTGGAAGACCGGGCCACGGATCCTCCAGCCGAAGCCGGAGGCCACCCACAGCACGCCGAGGGCGATCAGCGCCGCCGCGTCCCACACCAGGTAGACGATGAGCAGGAAGACCAGCCGCGGCACCCGCAGCCGGCCCGGCACCAGCGGCGAGACGGCGAGCGCGAGCAGCAGCCAGAACGGCAGGGTGGTGAGCAGGGTGAAGGCGAGCACCACGACGGCCGGGGCGATCACCACCCGGCGGACCCAGACCGGCGGCATCAGTGGCCGCCCGGCTCCGGCAGCGGGTGCACGTTGGCCGTCAGGTAACGCCGGGAGGCGGTGTAGGCCCGGCTGATCCGGCGGCCCACGGCGGCCATGTCCCGGTACGCCCACGGGGAGTCGTCACGGCTCTCACCACCGCCGCTGGGAAGGACATGCACCCGTACATCGTCGGGCAGGGACGCAAGCTCCCGCGCGAACCGGTGCCGGCGGGCGATCTCGAACGCCACCTGGGCCACCTCCCACGGCCGCTTCGGCACGGTCAGCTGACGTTCCACCCGGCCCACCTGCAGCACGAAGATCATTTTCGCGCCGAGCCGGACCGCCTCGCCGATCGGGATCGAGTTGACGATGCCACCGTCCACATAGTGCTCACCGGCGATCTCCATCGGCGGCAGCAGGCCCGGCACCGCCGAGGACGCGAGCACCGCGTCCACCAGCGGTCCACTGTCGAACCAGTGCTCGGCGGCCCGCTCGATGCTGGCCGCGCAGCAGTGGAACGGCACCCGGAGCCCGGCGAACGTCGCCGACTCGCCCAGCTCGCTCTCCAGCAGGCGGCGCAGCGGGCGCGGCGAGTGCAGATGGGTGCGGGCCGCGAACCGGCGCATCTGGCGGCCGAGCGAGTCGCCGTACACCGCCGCTGCCTCCGGCGACGTCCAGAGCCGGACCAGCCGGTCGGTGACCCCCTCGCAGGGGTCCGAGGCGACCAGCGCGCCGTTCACCGCGCCGATCGACGTGCCGACCACCAGGTCCGGGTGGAACCCGGCCCGGAACAGCGCCCGCAGCATGCCCACCTCGACCGCGCCGAGGACTCCCCCGCCACCGAGCACGAACGCCACCGGACCGTCGATCATGGCTCCATCCTCGCACGCAGTGCCGCTGCTCACGGCCTTGCCTTGACGCCGGTGTCAGGGCCTACCGTCTCTTTCCATGCTGATCGGAGAGCTGGCCGAACGGGCCGGCACCAGCCCCCGGACGCTGCGCTACTACGAGGAACACGGGCTGATCAACCCCAGCCGGGACGCCAACGGCTACCGGCAGTACGACGACGGTGAGCTGCGTGTGGTCCACGAGATCCGGGCGCTGCTCGCCGACGGCTTCGGGGTGGACGACATCAAGCCCTTCGTCGCCTGCCTGCGGGCCGGCAACAGCGCCGGCCACGTGTGCCCGGACTCCGCGACGGTGCTGCGCCGGCGGCTGGCCGAGGTGGACGGCTACCTCGCCCAGCTGACCGAGGTCCAGCAACGGTTGCGGGACCAGTTGAAGGAGATCAAATGCCAGATGACGCCCTGATCACCGTCACCGACGCCACCTTCGCCGAGACCGTGCTGGCCTCGGACGTGCCGGTGCTCGTCGACTTCTGGGCGCAGTGGTGCCCGCCGTGCAAGCCGCTGGCACGCGTTTTGGCCGAGCTGGCCGGGGAGTTCCACGGCCGGCTGCTGATCGCCTCGCTGGACGTGGACGCCAACCCGTCGACCACCGTCGCCTACCGGGTGCACTCGATGCCCACGCTGCTGTTCTTCCGCGACGGCACGGTCACCGGAACGCTGGTCGGCGCTCGGCCGAAATCGATGCTCCGCCAGGCGATGACGAACGCCCTCACCCCGTACGCGAACGTCTGATACCCGGACGGTCAGTCCAGTTCGGGCATAGCGACCGGCTGCGGCCGGGGATGGCAGGCGCCGCACTGCGCCGCGTCCTCCACCACCAGCGCCTCGGCCCGGTCGCGGCGCTCCGACCGGATAACCTCCAGCAGGTACGGCCCGAACCGGGCATGCTCGGCGCACACCCCACGGCCACAGAACCGGCACGTCGCACGTGCCCCCTCGGCGCAGAACCAGCACAGCATGGGCGGCCTCTCCTCACTCGTCTCCGGTCAGGCCGCCCGGCCGTCAGCTGACGGACGGCACCGTCGGCGTCTCCGTCTCCCCGCCCGTCGGATCCGGGGTCGGCTCCGTGGTCGGATCCTTCGTCGGCTCGGTCGTCGGGTCCTTCGTCGGCTCCGTGGTCGGATCCTTCGTCGGCCTGGTGGGCGGCGTCGTCGGGTCGGTGGTGGCCGGCCGGGTCGCCGGCGCCGTGGTGGTCCTCGTCGGCTTCGTGGTGGGGCGGGTCGTCACCCGGTCCGTCGGGTCCGGCTCCGGGGCGTCGGTCGTGTCGATCGCCTGGTCGTCGCTGTCGTCCTCGGGCGCGGTCGTGGTCACCGACGGCTCCGGCGTGGCCGTGACCGCGGACTCCTCCGGCGCCGGCTCCGGCGTCGCCTCCTCGGTCGGCTCGACCTCCGTCGGCGGCGCGATCGCCACACCGTCACCGCAGTTCAGCGACTCGTTGCTGGGCGGGTTGCCGGCGCCGCCGACGTTCACCGCGCCGGACGAGACGGTGACCTTGCCGGGGTCGACCGCGTACCAGGCCCGGCCCGCGCTGACGACGTCGCCGCCGGCCCGCTGCACGGTCAGGGACAGCGGACGGTACGCCCCGCTCGGGCTGCTGGTGTCGGCGAGGACCCGGCCGTTCTCCAGGGTCAGCCGGCCGGACGGAGTGGACTGACGCCCGTTCGCCACCCCGACGTCGCCGATCCGGGTCCGCGACCCGCCGCACAGGACCACCGCCGCGCCGCCCGGGAAGGTCAGCAGAGCCACGCCCTTCCCCGGCACCTCGATCTCGGCGCCGGCGGCCAGATAGCGCCGGTCGCCGGGCGCCAGTGGCGCCGACGCCCGGTCGGCGATCGCGGTGGCGCCGCCCCGCTGCACGCTGAGCAGCACCCGCTCGGCCGGCATCTCCGCCCAGGCCGGGCCGGACCGCAGGTTGACGAGCATGCTGCCGAGGGCGAACACCAGCATGAGGCTGACGAAGCCCCACATCCGGCGCTCGAAGTGACGGTCCACGTCGTACTGCTCGTCGGTGTCCGGCGGGCCCGGCGGCACGGCCAGCGGCGGGTGCGCGGACCCGGGCCGGGCCACCGCCGGGGTGCTCGGGCGCAACGCCGGCATCGGGACGCCGGGGCCGTACGAGCCGATCAGCGGGGGCAGGTGGGAGGCGTCCGGGATGACCCACAGCCGCACCGGGGTCCGGGCCTGCGCCACCATGCCGGGGCTGCCGTCACCGACCGGCCCGACCAGGGTGCCGCGGCGCAGCTCCACGCCGTCGGGCATGGCGATCACGCCGGACTCGACCACCACCGCGTGGGTCGGGCCGGGCAGGATCACCGGGGCGCCCGGGTCCAGGTCGGCCGGGTGCGACGCGTTGATCAGGGCCAGCCGCTGGTCCTCCTCCAGCGCGGCGAGCGCCGGGGTGTCGGCGAAGAGGGCCTCCGCCTCGGCCCGCTCGTGCGGCGGCGGGCCGGGCATCGGGCCGATCACGGCGGCGGCGGTGGCGGCCGGGACGGCCAGCATGGTGACGCCCGCGGTGTGCCAGTCGAGCTGGGCCGACCGGCCGGTCAGCGCGGTGGCCAGGCCGACGACCCCGCCGGGGCCGACGTGGTGCCGGATGGTGCCGCCGGGATCTCCGGGGCGGCGGCCGTGCAGGGCGCCTTCGACCACCACGTACACCGCGTTCTGCGCCGCGCCGGCCAGCACCAGCTGCCGGCCCGTCGGCGGGCGCATCCAGCGGGCCCGGGCGGCCAGCGCCTGCAGCGAACCGTCGGGCAGGCCACCGAGCTCGGAGGCGCGCAGGGCGGCCACCCGGCGCGGCAGGTCGGCCTCACGGTCCCGCTCGGCGAGTCGCTGCCGGAACCGGCGGCCGGCCCGGATCAGGCGGCCGAGCAGGAAGTAGACCAGCGGGGAGACGACGCCCAGGACGATCACCAGCAGCAGGAGGCGGCTGGCGAGGCCCTCGTGCCAGAGACCGACGGCCAGGCCGTGGATCCGGTCGGTCCACAGGCGGTGCGCGAGTCCGGCGGCGCCGGCCAGCCAGAGCAGGGCCAGCACGCCGTAGAGGGCGACGAGCCGGCCCTCCCGGTCCAGCCGCTTCCAGCCGGGGCCGCGCAGGCGCAGGCGCCCGCCCATCCAGGACAGGCTGCGAGCGCGTACGTCCGGAATCTCCAGCCAGTCCATCAGCAGGTACTTGCCGTCCAGCGGCAGCAGCGGGCTGAGGTTGAAGAAGGTGTGCAGGTAGAACAGGAAGGCCAGCTTGAACGTGACGCCGGCGATCGCGGGCACCGCGAACCCGGCCAGCTGCAGCACACCGGCCAGGCCCAGCGCCGCGGCCGGCCCGGCCGCGGTGACGGCGATGCGGGCCCGCCGCCCGGCCATCCACACGTCGCTGGTGTCGACGAAGACCGACGGGATGCCGAAGTGCAGCATCACCCCGGCCACCGGCACCTCCCGGCCGACCCGTTTCGCGGCGATCGCGTGGCCGAACTCGTGCACCGCCAGCACCAACACGTTCAGTAGCGCCAGCGCGACTGCACCGAGCAGGTACGAGTCACCCACCAGGAAGAGTGAACGGCTGCCCCGCTGCCAGGTGGCCGCGAAGAGCAGCACACCGGCCACGGCCACCAGCGCGCCCAGCCACACCGCGGGCCGGGTGAAGAGCAGCTTGCCGACCGTCCGGTAGATCGCGCTGACCACACCGTCCACCGGGACGGAGAGGACCATCCGGCCACGCGCCGCGACGGCCAGCGAGTCGGCGGCCCGGCGGGGCAGCGCCTCGCGGCGCATCTCGCGGAGCGGCCGGAAGGCGTCCATCGGCAGCTCTTCGAGCATGCGGTTGGCGGCCAGGTCGGCGACGACCCGGCGAACCTGGTCGGGGGCGAGCCGGCCGGCGATCCGGGCGAACTCGGCGACCAGCCGGGCCACCGTGCTGTCGCCGTCCATCATGAGGGCGAGCTGGTACTCCTCCGGGGTGAGACGGAGGTACGAGCTGCGGCCACCGTCCTCGGGCGAGCGCAGCATCACGTAACGGCCGCCCCGCACCGCGGTCCGGTGCCGGACCTCGATGCCGGGACGCAGGACCGGGCGGGCGCCGGCCGGGTTGAGCCGGTCCGCGACGGTGTGCCAGAGCCCGGTGTCGGCCGGTCCGGACGGGACCCCGGGAGCCCTGCCGGCCAGGGCTTCCCAGACGTTGGTCCGGGTCTCGACGTACGTCACCTAAGGGGGCCTTTCGCTCCGCCGTACCGCTGCTGTCTTCGCCTGTGAGAGCTCCTCGTGGCGAATGGAGATTAGGCAATCACCTGCCTGAACGCGAGTCCCCGCCGGGGAAAACTTCCCGTTGGCGGAGAAGGTCCGTAAATCTCGGTATCGACAGAAATACGGCGGGTGACACGCCCACCCCCGGGCACGTCACCCGCCGTAGCGGAGAGGTCGATCGGTTACTGCGCTTCCTGCAGGGTGACGGTCACCGACTGCTTGCTGCCGTTACGGGTGAAGGTGAGCGCCATCTTCTGCCCGACGGCGCTGCCCTGGACCGCCGCGATCAGGTCGTCGGCGTTCTCGATCGGCTTGCCGTCCGCCTCGGTGACCACGTCACCGCGCTGCAGGCCGGCCTTGGCGGCCGCGCTGTTCTCGGTCACCGCGCTGATCCCCGCGCCACCGCCCTCGGCGGCCGCGACACTCACCCCGAGCGCCGGGTGGCTGACCTTCTTACCCTGCATCAGGGCGTCGGCGACCTGCTTGGCCTTGTTGCTCGGGATGGCGAAGCCGAGGCCGATGTTGCCGGTGCCCTGCCCGGAGGTGGCGATCGCCGAGTTGATGCCGATCACCTCGCCGTTGGTGTTGACCAGGGCGCCACCGGAGTTGCCCGGGTTGATCGGGGCGTCGGTCTGCAGCAGGCCGGTCATCGTGGTGGGTGCCTGCTGTTGCTGCTGGCCGAACGGGCTCTGCTGCTCCTGCTCGCCGCCGGACTTGATGGCCCGGTCCTTGGCGCTGATGATGCCGGCGGTGACCGAGCCCTCCAGGCCGAGCGGGCTGCCCAGGGCGAGCACGGTGTCGCCGACCTGGCTCTGCGCGCTGTCGCCGAAGGTGGCCGGCTTCAGGTTGGAGACGCCGGTCGTCTTGATCACGGCGAGGTCGGTCCGCTCGTCGGTGCCGACGATGGTGGCGGTGGCCTTGGTGCCGTCGGCGAAGATCACCGTCACGGTGTCGCCCTGCGCGGTCGAGACCACGTGGTTGTTGGTCACGATGTAGCCGTCGGCGGTCAGCACCACGCCGGAGCCCTCGCCCGAGCCGGTGGTGATCGAGACGACGCTGTCCTGCACGGCGGCGGCGATCTGGGCCAGCGACGACCGGTCCACCACGCGGGTCACCTCGGTGTTGCCGCTCTGCAGGGTGGACGGCGCGCTGTCCGGGCTCAGGGCCAACGCGGTGGCGGCGCCGACCCCGCCCGAGGCGAGCGCGATCAGCACGGCAGCCGCTCCGGCCAGGAAGATCTTGCGGCCGCGGCCGCGGCCGGGGCGGTGCTGGTCGCCACCGGGCTGCGGCGGCGCCCAGCCGGGCGGGACGCTGCCGCCGGCGGCCTGGGCCGCGGCGCTGGCGTGCCACGCCTCGTAGGCCGACTGCTGCGGCTGACCCGGCGCGTAACCGTGAGGTGCCTGGTACGCGTAGTGGGGGTGGCCGTAAGGAACGCCGCTGACCGGAGAAGCCGTGACCGGCTGGGCGGAGACGGGCTGCCCGGAGACGGGCGGTGCGGCAGCGGGCTGCTGCCAGGGCGACTGGTGCGCCCATGTGCTCTGCTGCTGAGGCGCCGCGGACTGGGGAGCACCCGACTGCGGGGCAACCGGCGGCTGCGCAAGCGTCGGCTGCTCAGACTCCACCCGCTCCGTGCTGCTGTGGTCAGCAACGGCGTCCGCGGGCCGCGGGCTGGTCTCGTTCTCGTTCATGCTGCTAACTCTGCCCCGTCGTACTCGTACCGAACTGTGTTAGTCCTGGACGTTTTCTGTGAAGCTTTTATCCGCATTTAGGGTAGGCAGGGTCACGCGGAAGGTCGCGCCCCGGCCGGCTTCCGACAGTACGTCCACGGTCCCCTGGTGGGCCCGCACGATGGCCGCCACGATAGCCAGGCCGAGACCCGTCCCGGTGGCCGCGCGATCCGTCTTCCGGGTCCGTGCCTCATCTACCCGGTAGAAGCGCTCGAACACCCGCTCCACCTGCTCCGGGCTCAGCCCCGGGCCGGTGTCCGACACCTCCACCACGGCGCGGTCGCCCTCGCCGGCGTACAGCCGCAGCGTCACCGAGGCGCCCGGCGGCGTGTGCACCAGCGCGTTGGTCATCAGGTTGCCGATCACCTGGCGCAGGCGGGCGTCGTCCCCGTACGCCACCAGCCGCTCCGGCAAGTCCCGGACCTCCAGCTCGATCGCCCGGTCCGGCGCGGTCGCCTGGGCGGCCTCCACCGCGTCCATCGCCAGCACCGGCAGCTCGACCGGCGCGAGGGTGAGCGGCCGCTCCCGGTCCAGCCGGGCGAGCAACAGCAGGTCCTCGACCAGCAGACCCATCCGGGCGGCCTCGTCCTCGATCCGTTTGACCAGGCTGGCGACCTGCTCCGGGTCGGAGACGGCGCCCTGCCGGTACAGCTCGGCGAACCCGCGGATGGTGGTCAGCGGCGTGCGCAGCTCGTGCGAGGCGTCCGCGACGAACTGCCGCATCTTCGCCTCCGACTCCAGCGCCCGCGACTCGGACCGCTGGGCGGCGTCGGCGTTGTCCCGGGCGATCTGCTCGGCGGCCCGGGCGGCCTGCTCGGACAGCGCCCGCGCGATGAACGCGGACTCGATCTGGGCGAGCATCGTGTTCAGCGCGTTGGAGAGCCGGCCCAGCTCGGTGGTCGCCTCGCCGCCGTCCTCCTCAGGGTCGGGAACCCGCTGGGTGAGGTCGCCGGCCGCGATCCGGCCGGCGGTGCGCTCGATCTGCATCAGTGGGATCAAACTCTGCCGGACCAGTGCGGCGCCGACCATCGCCAGCGCCATCAGCACGCCCACCCCGACCAGGAAGTCCACCCAGATCAGCCGGGCGATGACGGCGTCGACCCCGGTCATCATCTGCGCGACGTGCAGGACGCCGCCGTTGTCCAGCCGGACGATGACCACCCGCCACATGTAGTGCCCGTCCTCGGAGCGGACCGTGCTGGCCTCGTCCAGGTGGGCCTCGATCTGCTCGACGCCGGTGTACAGCATCGGGAGCTCGGTGGGCTTGAGCAGGGTCTCGTCGTACTGCGGGTCATCGCCCACGCCGGTGACCGACGTCACGGTGATGAAGTAGTCGGGCGGAAGGAAGGTGTGCACCGCGCCCTTGATGTTGAGCGTCGTCGCCATCCGGTCGGCGTAGGACTCCAGCTGCGTGTCCATCCGCTCCAGCATGAACTGGTTCAAAGCATAGGTGCTGGTCGCGCTGATCAGGGCCAGCGCCGCGAAGACCAGGGTCAGCACCGAGGCGACCAGCTTGGTCCGCAGCGAGATCTTGCGCAGGCTGGGCTGCCGCGGAAGCGATCCTCGCATCCGCTCGGCGATGCTCACCGCCGGGCCTAGACGGCTGGCTTGCGCAGCACGTAACCCACCCCGCGCAGCGTGTGGATCAGCCGGGGCTGCACGTTGTCCACCTTGCGGCGCAGGTAGGAGATGTACGACTCGACGATGTTGTCGTCACCACGGAAGTCGTATTTCCACACGTGGTCGAGGATCTGCGCCTTGGAGAGCACCCGGTTGGCGTTGAGCATCAGATAGCGCAGCAGCTTGAACTCGGTCGGCGAGAGCTGCACCCGGGAACCCGCCCGGTAGACCTCGTGGGTCTCCTCGTCCAGCTCGAGGTCGGCGAAGACAAGCCGGGACGGCTGCTCCTCGCCGGCGTTGGTGCGGCGCAGCACCGCCCGGATCCGGGCGGTGAGCTCCTCGAGGCTGAACGGCTTGGTCACGTAGTCGTCGCCGCCCAGGGTCAGGCCGCGGATCTTGTCGTCGGTGCCGTCGCGCGCGGTCAGGAAGACGACCGGGGTCCGCTGCCCGCCCTCCCGCATCAGCCGGATCACCTCGAAACCGTCGAGGTCGGGCAGCATCACGTCGAGGACGACGAGGTCGGGAGTGGCGTTACGAGCGGCGCTGACGGCGGCGCTGCCGCTCATCGCGGTGGTCACCTCGAACCCGGCGAATCGCAGGCTGGCGGAGAGCAGCTCAAGAATGTTCGCGTCGTCCTCGACGACGAGCAGCTTGGCCTCGCTCTGCTTGGGCTGGGTCTGGGTAGCCATGGGGGCCATTCTTCTCCCAGCCGCTGCGCCGTGGCTGCACGTGCGCTGAAAAATTTCTGTGAGCCGCGAAGGTGATCACGCGGCCAGGTGATAACCCCCGCCCCCGAGGCTGGACTGCGCCGCGCGGGCCAGCACCCGCCGGTCCGCGCCGGTATCGGGACGCAGCGCGGGAGCCGCCGTCAGGGTCAGCGTCAGGCCGCGGACCCGGGCCACCCGTACCACCGAGGCCCCGAGCGTGTCCTCGCCCACGAAACAGGCCTCGGTCGAGTCGTAGGAGACCGAGATCGGGACCACCGGGGCGGCCGCGTCGATCGCCGCCTGGAACAGGGCCGGACGGAACCGGCCGGATTCGGGGCCGCAGAACGTCGTACCCTCGGGAAAGACCGCGACCGAACGCCCGGCCCGCAGCGCCGCGGCGACCTCGCGCACCGTCTCCGGCAGCGCCCTCGGCCTGGTCCGGTCGATGAAGACGGTGCCCGCCCGCCGCGCCGCGCCGCCGATCCCCGGCCAGGCCTGGACGTCGTGCTTGGCCACCAGCCGCACCGGTGTCACGGCGGCCAGCGCCACCACGTCCAGCCAGGAGATGTGGTTGGCGACCAGCAGGCTCCCGGGCCGTGGCACGGGACCGCGCCACACCACCTTCACCCCCAGGACCGCGATGATCCCCCGGGCCATCACCCGCAGCGCGCCGCTGTGCAGCACCGCGGCCAGGAGACCCAGGAGGAGTACGCCCACCAGCCCCGCCATCCGGGCCAGCGCCGTCACCGTCCCGGTCCGGCGGGCGCCACCCGGCCGGCACCGGTCCCCGCACGCCGAGGCCGGCTGCCAGAACGTGGCCGCCGCGCTCATCGCGACGCGCCGAGGAAGTGCCGGCGGTACCGCGGGTCCAGCCGGTCCATCGAGAACAGCACGTAGAAGTCGGCGCAGTCGAAGTCGGCGTCGTAGGCCGGCTCGCCGCACACCCAGCTGCCCAGCCGCAGGTATCCGCGCAGCAGCGGCGGCACCGCCGCCTTCGGGTCGGCCGCCACCCCCTCCGGCGGTGTCCACGGGGTACGCGGACGGACCCGCAGCGCGGGCGGGGACAGGTGCTTGGCGTTGATCCGGGCGCGTACCCCGGCCGCTGTCACGCCACCGTCGCCGAGCGGCACCGACGCGCACCCGCCGAGCCAGCGCAGGTTGTTGAGGTGCAGGTAGCGGGCGATGCCGGCCCACATCAGGTTGACCACCGCGCCGGAGCGGTGGTCCGGGTGCACGCAGGAGCGGCCGATCTCGACCAGGTGGTCGCGCAGCGGGCGCAGCGCGCTCAGGTCGAACTCGCTGTCGGCGTACCGCCGGCCGGCCAGTTCGGCCGCCCGTGGCGGCAGCATCCGGTAGGTGCCGACCACCTCGCCGGTCGCGTCGTCGCGGACGATCAGATGGTCGCAGTGGGCATCGAACTCGTCGGTGTCGACGCCCCCGGCGGAGCCGTTCAGCCGGGCGCCGAGCTCCCCGGCGAAGACGTCGTGGCGCAGGCGCTGCGCGGCCTCGACGAGACCCGGGTCGTCGGCGAGGAGCAGGGTGTAGCCGCTGGTACCGGTAGGTGCGGCGGCGGTCATCAGAACTGCCATGTGATCTGTGTAAGGCTGATGTCTGCCGATGGCGTGTCGCGCCAGGTGGCTATGCGTGACCGATAAATGAACGGCGTGTGCGAAGGTCGGGGGATGCTCATCCCGGCTCGTTTCAACGGCCCGCCCGGCACCGGAAACGGTGGCTGGTGCGCGGGCGTCTTCGCCACCGCCGCGGGCGCCGTCGTCGGTGGCCCCGCCTATCAGGTCACCCTGCGGCTGCCGCCGCCGCTGGACGCCCCGCTGACCGTGCGGGACGGCTCGGTGCTGGCCGGCGACGCGCTGGTGGCCGAGGTGACGGCCGGCGCGGACGCGGGCGACGGGGCGCCGCCGGTCCCGTTCGCCGAGGCGTCGGCGGCCTCCCGGCACTATCCCGGTCACACCGCCCACCCGTTCCCGGGCTGCTTCGTCTGCGGGCCGGACCGGGCGCCCGGCGACGGGCTGCGGATCTTCCCCGGGCCGCTGCCCGGCGACCGGACCGCGGCCCCGTGGACGGTTCCGGACGACGTCCGCGCCGAGACGATGTGGGCCGCGCTGGACTGCCCCGGCGGCTGGGCCGCGATCGGGCCGGCCGGGCGTGCCTTCGTGCTCGGCCGGATCGCCGCCCGGGTCGGCGAGCTGCCCGCGCCGGGCGCGGACTGCGTGGTCACCGGGTCGCTGTCGGCGGTCAGCGGACGGAAGGCGACAGTCGATTCGGCGGTGTACGGGCCGGACGGCCGCCGCCTCGCCTCGGCGCGGGCCACCTGGCTGGCGGTGATCTAGTACGTTGAGCGCTTCCCAGATCACGGGAGCTTCGTAAACCACGGGAGGGGAGCCGACGTTGAGCCGGCCCAACTACGCGGAGATCAACGTCGAGCACCTGACCAAGCAGTACGCGAAGGTGCGTGCCGTCGACGATCTCTCCTTCACGGTGCGCTCCGGGCGGGTGACCGGGTTCCTCGGGCCGAACGGCGCCGGCAAGACCACCGCCCTGCGCATGATCCTCGGGCTGGTCACGCCCACCGCCGGCACTGCCACCATCGGCGGCGTCCGCTACGTGGACCTGACCGACCCGATCCGGCACGTCGGCGCGGTCCTGGAGGCC
Organism: Actinoplanes sp. NPDC019969; assembly: GCF_055562375.1. NCBI lineage: Bacteria > Bacillati > Actinomycetota > Actinomycetes > Micromonosporales > Micromonosporaceae > Actinoplanes > Actinoplanes sp. NPDC019969. The sequence continues at coordinate 295,354 of NZ_JBVHFK010000001.1, forward strand.
TCCAGCGCGCACCGCGGCCGCAGCGCGCGCAACCACCTGCGGGTGATCTGCCGCGCGGCCGGCCTGCCGGACCAGCGGGCCGACGAGGTCCTGCACATGGTCGGGCTGAACACCGTGGGGACCCGCAAGTTCAAGGGCTACTCGCTGGGCATGAAGCAGCGGCTCGGGATCGCCGCGGCGATGCTCGGCGACCCGCGGGTGCTGATCCTGGACGAGCCGACCAACGGGCTCGACCCGGAGGGCATCCGGTGGATGCGTGACCTGCTCAAGGCGCTGGCCGCCGAGGGACGTACGGTCCTGGTCTCCAGCCACCTGCTGGGTGAGATGCAGCAGCTCGCCGACGACGTGGTGATCATCGCGGCCGGCCGGCTGATCCGGCAGGGCCCGGTCAGCGAGGTCCTCGGCACCACGGCAGGCGCCGCCCGGGTCCGGGTCCGCGCCCCGGAGGCCGACCGGCTGGCCGCGGCCCTCCGCGACGCGCAGCTCGAGGTCACCGCCACGCCGGACGGCTCGCTGCAGGTGATCGGGGCGGAGCCGGCCCGGGTGGGCCACCTCGCGTTCGCGGCCGGGATCGAGCTGCACGAGCTGACCGGGGAGAGCGCCGATCTGGAGCGCGCCTTCCTGGAGCTGACGGCCGGGAAGGCGGGCGCCCGATGAACCTGTTCCGTGCCGAGTTCTTGAAACTGCGGACCACCTCGCTGTGGTGGATCTTCGCGATCATCCTGGTGCCGCTGTGGGGCGTCGCCCTGGCCTACAACTGGCTCGCCGTCGAGGTGACCACCTCGTCCGTCGGGTCCGACCTGGAGGACGCCGGTTTCGGCAGCCTGGAGACCGTCGTCTCGGGGCTCTACACCTGCGGGCAGTTCGGTGGCGTGCTGCTGGTGGTGCTGCTCAGCGCCATCCTGGTGACCAGCGAGTTCTTCCACCTGACGGCGACCTCGACGTTCCTCACCACGCCGCGCCGCGAGCTGGTCGTCGTGGCCAAGATGGCCACCGCCGTGGTGATCGCCCTGGCCGTCTGGCTGTTCACCACCCTGCTGAACCTGGCGGCCGCCCCGCTGGTGCTGAGCACCGTCGACAAGCCGTCCTACCTCGGCGAGACCTTCGTCTGGCAGGCGATCGGGCTGAACGCGGTGGCCTTCGTGCTGTGGGCGCTGCTCGGGGTCGGCGCCGGGGTGCTGATCCGCAGCCAGATCGGCGCGACGATCACCCTGTCGGTGCTCTACGTGGTCGGCACCCAGATCCTCACGATCATCTTCACGGTGCTCAGCCAGACCGTCTGGGAGCCGCTGATGCAGCTCCGGCTGGTGGTCCCGACCCTCGCCTCGGACCTGCTGATCACCGGGCCGCTGCTGCCGGAGGATCCGCCGCGGTGGGTCGGCGGCCTGATCCTGCTCGCCTACGCCACGGTCACCGCCGGGCTCGGCACCCTCATCACCAGACGGAGGGACGTCTCCTGACCGGTTCCGGACGCCGGAAGTGCGGCCCGCGCCGGGGCAAAGGCCGCACTTTCCCCGCCTAGCTGCCGAAACAGCATTCGGTACGGGTTTCGGCGCGCCTGCGGCCGAAAACGGCAAGGGTGTAATGTCGCCCCGTCGCGACGGGGCGGCGAGGCCGGAGTCGCCGGTCGCGAGGGTCAGTTAGATTGACCACCGCGTGGACGTCCGCACCGACAGTGCCTGTGCACGGCGTAGCCTGGACACCGAATCCTACCCGTCCCGCGTGACGTGATCAGTCACGTGATGACAAAAACGGTGAAAGAGGCGAACGCGGCAGTGTCGACGCAGCAGACTTCGCAGGACAATCCACTCGCGGATTTCGGTCCCAACGAGTGGATCGTCGATGAGATGTACCAGCGATACCTGGCCGATCCGACCAGTGTCGACCCTGCCTGGCACGACTTCTTCGCCGACTACAAGCCGGCGACGTCCCAGGGATCGATCGCGACTCCGGCCGAGGCCACCGCGGCCAATGCCACCGCGACCGCCGCCAAGGCCGGCACGGACGCGCCGGCCGCCGCCACGGTCGCCAAGCCCAAGCCGGTGACCCCGCCCGCGGGGCCCGCCGCCGCGACGCCCGCTCCCGCGGCGAAGCCGGCCGCCAAGCCCGCGGCGAAGCCCGCCGCCGACAGCGCTCCGGCCGGCGCCAAGACCACCCCGCTGCGCGGCGTGGCCGGCAAGATCGTGCAGAACATGGAGGCCTCGCTGCAGGTCCCCACCGCCACCTCGGTGCGCGCGGTCCCGGCGAAGCTGATGGTCGACAACCGGATCGTCATCAACAACCACCTCTCCCGGGGCCGGGGCGGCAAGGTCAGCTTCACCCACCTGATCGGCTGGGCGCTGGTGCAGGCGGTCGTCGCGCACCCGGAGATGAACAACACCTACGCCGAGATCGACGGCAAGCCCACCCTGGTGCAGCCGGAGCACGTCAACCTCGGCATCGCGATCGACCTGGTCAAGAAGGACGGCTCCCGCACGCTGGTCGTGCCGTCCGTGAAGAACTGCGAGACGCTGGACTTCCGCGGCTTCTGGCAGGCGTACGAGGACATCGTCCGGCGCGCCCGCCGCAACGAGCTGACCATGGAGGACTACGCCGGGACCACGATCTCGCTGACCAACCCGGGCGGCATCGGCACGGTCCACTCCATCCCGCGGCTGATGAACGGGCAGAGCGCGATCATCGGCGTCGGCGCCATGGAGTACCCCGCGCCGTACTCGGGAATGAGCGACGAGACCCTCGCCGAGCACGGCGTGAGCAAGGTCACGACGCTGACCAGCACCTACGACCACCGGGTCATTCAGGGCGCGCAGTCCGGCGAGTTCCTCAAGGTCATGCACGAGCTGCTGCTCGGCCAGCACGGTTTCTACGACGACATCTTCACGTCGCTGCGGATCCCGTACGAGCCCGTCCGCTGGGTGCGCGACGTGGCCCGCACCTCCGAGGGGCAGATCGGCAAGGCCGCCCGGGTCGTCGAGCTGATCCACGCGTACCGGGTCCGCGGTCACCTGATGGCCGACACCGACCCGCTCGAGTTCACCATCCGCAAGCACCCGGACCTCGACGTCCTCCAGCACGGTCTGACCCTGTGGGACCTGGACCGCACCTTCCCGGTCGGCGGCTTCGCCGGCAAGGAGAAGATGAAGCTGCGCGACGTGCTGGGCGTGCTGCGCGACAGCTACTGCCGCCGCATCGGCATCGAGTACATGCACATCCAGGACCCCGAGGAGCGCCGCTGGGTCCAGGAGCGCATCGAGGTCAAGTACGCCAAGCCGGACACCGACGAGCAGAAGCACATCCTGCACCGGCTGAACGCGGGCGAGGCGTTCGAGACGTTCCTGCAGACCAAGTTCGTCGGCCAGAAGCGGTTCTCGCTGGAGGGTGGCGAGTCGCTGATCCCGCTGCTCGACGCGGTCCTCCAGTCGTCCGCCGAGGCGGGCCTGGACGAGATGGTGATCGGCATGGCCCACCGTGGCCGGCTGAACGTGCTCACCAACATCGTCGGCAAGCCGTACGAGAAGATCTTCAACGAGTTCGAGGGTCAGATGGACCCGAAGAGCGCGCACGGCTCCGGCGACGTGAAGTACCACCTCGGCCAGACCGGGAAGTACACCACCCCCGACGGGGAGTACTCGACGACCGTCTCCGTGGTCGCCAACCCGTCCCACCTGGAGGCCGTCGACCCGGTCCTGGAGGGCATCGTCCGGGCCAAGCAGGACCGCCTGGACCTGGGCCTGCACGGCTACACGGTGCTGCCCGTCCTGGTGCACGGCGACGCCGCGTTCGCCGGTCAGGGCGTGGTCGCCGAGACGCTGAACCTGTCGCAGCTCCGCGGCTACCGCACCGGCGGCACGGTCCACGTGATCGTCAACAACCAGGTCGGCTTCACCACCGCCCCGGAGTACAGCCGCTCCTCGATGTACTCGACGGACGTCGCCCGGATGGTCGAGGCGCCGATCTTCCACGTCAACGGGGACGACCCGGAGGCCGTGGTGCGGGTCGCGAAGCTGGCCTTCGAGTACCGGCAGACGTTCAACAAGGACGTCGTGATCGACATGATCTGCTACCGCCGCCGCGGTCACAACGAGGGCGACGACCCGTCGATGACCAACCCCCGGATGTACCAGATCATCGACACCAAGCGCAGCGTGCGGAAGCTCTACACCGAGGAGCTCATCGGCCGCGGCGACATCACCGTGCAGGAGGCCGAGGAGCAGCTCCGCGACTACCAGGGCCGGCTCGAGGAGGTCTTCAAGGCCACCCGCGACTCGGCCGGCTCGCCGCCGCGGCCACGGATCATCGCCGAGGAGCCGGAGCCCGAGGTGCAGACCGCTGTCGACCCGAGCGTGGTCCGCGCGGTCGGTCAGGCCCACATCGAGCTGCCCGAGGGCTTCAACCCGCACAAGCGGGTCCAGCAGCTGCTGGACCGGCGCGCCAAGATGTCCACCGACGGCGGCATCGACTGGGGCTTCGGTGAGCTGATCGCCTTCGGCTCGCTGCTCCACCAGGGTGTCACCGTCCGGCTGGCCGGCCAGGACTCGCGGCGGGGCACGTTCACCTCGCGGCACGCGGCCATCGTCGACTCGAAGACCGGCAAGGACTTCCTGCCGCTCGGCTCGCTGGCCACCGGCAGCGCCCGGTTCTTCGTGCACGACTCGCTGCTCTCCGAGTACGCCGCGATGGGCTTCGAGTACGGGTACTCGGTGGAGAACCCGGACGCGCTGGTCCTCTGGGAGGCCCAGTTCGGTGACTTCGTCAACGGCGCCCAGTCGATCGTCGACGAGTTCCTGTCCTCCGGCGAGGTGAAGTGGGGCCAGCAGTCGTCGCTGGTGCTGCTGCTCCCGCACGGCATGGAGGGCCAGGGCCCGGACCACTCGTCCGGCCGCCCGGAGCGGTTCCTGCAGCTCTGCGCGCAGGACAACATGCGGGTGGCGAACCCGACGACCCCGGCGAACTACTTCCACCTGCTGCGCCGCCAGGCCCTGTCCACCAAGCGAAAGCCGCTGGTCGTCTTCTCGCCGAAGTCGCTGCTGCGGCACAAGCTGGCGGTCTCCTCGGTGAACGACTTCACCCAGGGCACCTTCCAGCCGATCCTCGGCGACGCCGGCAACAACGGCCAGCCGCTCGAGGCCGGTTCGGTGAAGCGGGTGCTGCTCTGCTCCGGCAAGGTCTACTACGACCTGCTTCAGGCGCGCGGCGACCGGGGCATCACCGACACCGCGATCATCCGGATGGAGCAGATCTACCCGCTGCCCGTCGAGGAGCTCAAGGCCGTCCTCAACCAGTACCCGAACGCGGAGGACTTCGCGTGGGTGCAGGAGGAGCCGGCCAACCAGGGCGCCTGGTCGTTCGTGGCGCTCAACCTGCTGGAGCACCTGGAGGGTGTCCGGCTGCGCCGGATCTCCCGCCCGGCGGCGGCCGCTCCGGCGGTCGGTTCGGCCAAGATGCACGATGCCGAGCAGGCCGCGCTGATCGAGGCGGCGCTGCCGCGGCCGTGAGGCGTCTGACCGACACGTAGAGGGGCCGCTCCGGGAAACCGGGGCGGCCCCTCTTACGATGCGGGCATGTACTTCACGGATCGTGGCATCGAGGAACTGGTTCAGCGGCGGGGCGAGGAGACGGTGACGCTGGAGTGGCTGGGTGAGCAGCTGCGCACCTTCGTCGACATGAACCCCGAGTTCGAGACCCCGGTCGAGCGCCTCGCGACCTGGCTGGCCCGCGACGACGAGGACGACGAGTAGGTACTCAGGCGGCCGGTTTCGGCCGCATGAGGTCGATCAGCAGATCCAGCTTCGCATCCATCTTGTCGAAGCGCTGGTCCATCTTGTCGAAGCGCTGGTCCATCTTGTCGAAGCGCTGGTCCATCCTGTCGAGGCGCTGGTCCATCCTGTCGAGGCGCTGGTCCATGTTGTCGAGGCGCTGGTCCATCCTGTCGAGGCGCTGGTCCATGTTGTCGAGGCGCTGGTCCATCCTGTCGAGGCGCTGGTCCATCTTGTCGAGGCGCTCGTCGGACTTGTCCATCCGGTCGCTGAGACCCAACAGCATCTCGGTGTGCTTCTCCTGGTTCAACGCGGTCCGGGCCTGCATCAGGCCCAGCTTGTTGACCTCGTGCTCCAGCTTTTCAACGGTGTTGACCAGCACCCGGACGGTCTTGTTGTTGATCTCGAAGCTCTTGTTGCAGGTGTCGAAGTGGCGGTTCATCTCTGCCAACTCGTTATTGGTCGTTTCCAGAAGATGGCCCTGCATCTCGATCCACTCCTCGATCGCTCCCACACGTTCTTCCATTGTCCTGGACAACGAGCCCTCCCCGTAGGCAATCGGCATTGCTCAGTATCAGGTTCTCAGGGGACTAGTGTGCATGTGACGGGCGCCATCGGCAAGAGGGGTCTTTTGGCCCGACTCGGAGGCCTGCGGGTGGGTAGGTTGAAGGCGTGGCACGCAGCGTGTACGTAGCGGGTTTGGGCCCGTCCGTCGGTAAGGGGACAGTGGCGCTCGGCATCGTCGAGCTGCTGTCCCGGCAGGTGGCGAAGGTGGCCGTGTTCCGGCCGCTGGTCTCCGGGAGCGGGCGGGATCCCCTGCTCACCGTCCTGCGCGAGCGCTATCCCGGCCCGGTCGGCATCGAGGAGTCGTTCGGCGTCACCTACGCCGAGGCGACGGCCCTGGTCGCCGACGGGCGCTGGGAGGAGCTGATCGGCCGGATCGTCGAGCGATACCGGGAGGTCGAGCGGTGCAGCAGCGCGGTGGTGGTGGTCGGCAGCGACTTCACCGACAAGCCCGGGGAGGGCCAGGACGAGCTGCCCCGGGAGTTCGCCTTCAACGCCCGCCTGGCGAACGAGTTCGGCAGCGTGGTGGTGCCGGTGGTCAGCGGCGAGGGCCGGACCCAGGAGTCGCTGGCGGCGGCCGCGCGAGGGGCGTACCACTCACTCTCGGACCTGGGCACGACGGTCGTGGCGGTGATCGCCAACCGGGTCCCGCAGGCTGCTCTCGGTGGCACGCCCGAAGGGCTGCCGGTGCCGTTCTGGGCCGTCCCGGAGGTGGCGGCGATCGCCGCGCCGACGGTCGGCGAGGTGGCCGCCGCGCTGGACGCCACGGTGGTCGCCGGTTCGCCGGGGTCGCTGGAGCGGGACGTGCTGGATTACGTGGTCGGCGCCGCTCAGGTGCCGAACGTGCTGGGCGCCCTGACCGACGGGGCGCTGCTGATCACCCCGGGCGACCGGGCGGACCTGCTGGTGGCGGCCAGCGCGGCGCACGCGGCCGGCAACGTGACGCTGGCCGGTCTGGTGCTGACCCTGGGCGAGCCGGCCGACGAGCGGGCGATCCGGGTGATCGAGCGGCTCAACACCGGTCTGGCCATGCTGGTCACCAGGACCGACAGCTACCACACGATCGCCGCGGCGAGCCGGATCACGGCGCAGCTCGGCACCCCTCGCAAGATCGAGGCGGCGCTCGGGGTGTTCGAGGAGAACGTGGACACCACCGAGCTGTCCCGGCTGCTCGACGTGACCAGGTCCAGCCGGGTCACCCCGCTGATGTTCGAGAACGACCTGATCGAGAAGGCCCGCGCCGACCGCCGGCACCTGGTGCTGCCGGAGGGCACCGAGGAGCGGATCCTGCGGGCCACCGAGACCCTGCTGCGGCGGGGCGTGGCCGAGCTGACCCTGCTCGGCGACCCGGACGAGATCAACCGCCGGGCCCGTGAGATCGGCGTGGAGATCGGCGGGGCGCACCTGGTGGATCCGGCGACCTCGCCGTTGCGCGACGACTTCGCCGAGCGGTACGCGGAGATCCGCAAGCATCGGGCGGTGACCCTGGACCTGGCGTACGACGTGGTCCGGGACGTCAACTACTTCGGCACCATGATGGTGGGCGCCGGGCTGGCCGACGGGATGGTCTCCGGCTCGGTGCACACCACGGCGGCGACGATCCGGCCGGCTTTCGAGATCATCAAGACGGTGCCGGGGCTGACCGTGGCCTCCAGCGTGTTCTTCATGCTGCTGGCCGACCGGGTGCTGGTCTACGGCGACTGCGCGGTCAACCCGGATCCGAATGCCGAGCAGCTCGCCGACATCGCGCTCTCCTCGGCGCAGACGGCTGCCGCGTTCGGCATCGAGCCGCGGGTGGCGATGCTGTCCTACTCGACCGGCAGCTCCGGTTCCGGCGCCGACGTGGACAAGGTCGCCGCCGCCACCGCGCTGGTCCGCGAGCGGCGCCCGGACCTGCCGGTGGAGGGTCCGATCCAGTACGACGCGGCGATCGACCCGGCCGTCGCCGCGGCGAAACTGCCCGGCAGCGCGGTCGCCGGCAAGGCCACCGTCTTCGTGTTCCCCGACCTGAACACCGGGAACAACACTTACAAGGCCGTCCAGCGGTCAGCGAACGCGGTCGCCGTCGGCCCGGTCATGCAGGGCCTCAAGCGGCCGGTCAACGACCTGTCCCGCGGCGCGACGGTCAAGGACATCGTGAACACGGTCGCCATCACGGCGATCCAGGCGGGAGCGAGATGACCCGGGTACTCGTGCTCAACAGCGGCTCGTCGTCGCTGCGTTACCGGCTCTTCGACGGCTCGGAGGTACTGGCCAAGGGGCTGATCCAGCGGATCGGCGAACCGGGCGGCGACGCGGCCGACCACGGCGCGGCGCTGCGGAAGCTGATGGACGAGCTGGACCTGACCGGCCTGGCCGCGGTCGGGCACCGGGTGGTGCACGGCGGGGAGCGGTTCACCGCCTCGACGGTGGTCGACGACGACGTGCTGGCGGCGATCGAGGAGCTGATCCCGCTCGCCCCGCTGCACAACCCGGCCGCGCTGACCGGGCTGCGGGTGGCCCGTGACCTGCTGCCGGACATCCCGCAGGTGGCGGTCTTCGACACCGCGTTCCACGCGACGATCCCACCGGAGGGCGCGTTGTGGGCCATCGACCGGGAGATCGCCGGGAAGTGGGGACTGCGGAGGTACGGGTTCCACGGCACCTCCCACGCGTACGTCTCCCGCGAGACCGCCCGGCTCCTCGGCAGGTCACCGGACGAGACCAACGTGATCACGCTGCACTTGGGGAACGGGGCGAGCGCCACCGCCGTCCGGGGCGGCCGGAGCGTGGCCACCTCGATGGGCCTGACCCCGCTGCCGGGCCTGGTGATGGGCACCCGGTCGGGTGACATCGACCCGAGCCTGATCTTCCATCTGCACCGGGTGGCCGGGCTGTCGCTGGACGAGATCGAGGACCTGCTGACCCGCCGTTCCGGGCTGCTGGGCCTGGCCGGCGACAACGATCTGCGGGCGGTGCAGGACCGGTACGCGGCCGGCGACCCGGACGCCACACTGGCCTTCGAGGTCTACTGCCGGCGGATCCGCGAGTACACCGGCTCCTATCTCGCGGTGCTGGGCCGGGTGGACGCGATCACCTTCACCGGCGGTGTCGGGGAGAACTCCCGGCTGGTCCGGGCACGGACGCTGGCCGGGCTGGAGCCGCTGGGCATCGCCGTCGACCCGGAACGCAACGACGGCAACGCCACGATCATCTCGCCGGACGGCTCACCGATCACGGTCTGCGTGGTGCCGACCGAGGAGGAGCTGGAGATCGCCTCGGAGGCGCGGCGGGCCGTGGCGTGACTCCCTAGATGATCATCCAGGCGAGGAGGGCGATCAGCAGCACGACCGCGACCGCTCCGCCGATCAGATAGGGGACCTTGGACGGCGCCTCCTTGTCGGGCGTCGTCCGGGTGAAGGCCCGGAACGCCTCGGTGTTGCCGCTCGGATCGACCTGGTTGTCAGACATGTGGCCGACCCTAACCAAGGTGGTCAACGATGGCGAAAAACGGCACCTGATCGGCGGAACCGGGTGTGATGTCGGCTACCCCGCACTGCCAGCATTCTTTGATCTTGGGGCGGCAGAATGAGCGGGATGTTGCGCCGATCGGTCCTCACCCTCGCCCTGGTCACCGGCCTGAGCGCCTGCTCGGGAGAGGCGGCCCCTACGCCGGAGACGGCCGCCTCCGGGTCCGCGGCGCCATCGTTCGCCGGCGGGACGCGGGAGTTCGCGTTCACCCGGGACGGCAGCCGCCCGCTGCCCACCACGGTGTGGCTGCCGGCCGGGACAGGCGCGGCTCCGCTGATCTATTTCAGCCACGGCCTCACCTCCCAGCCCAACGACTACGCGGAGCTGCTGAGCGCGTGGTCGGCTGCCGGGTTCGTGGTGGCCGCCCCGAAGTACCCGCACACCTGGTACCAGGCGGCCGCGTTCGACGCCGACGACGTGGTCAACCAGCCGGCCGACGCGCAGTTCGTGATCACCGAGGTGCTGAAGGCGCTGCCGGACCGGATCGACGCGGGCCGGATCGCCGCGGCCGGGCACTCGGCGGGCGCGATCACCACCGTCGGCCTGTTCAGTGGCAGCCGGGACGAGCGACTCAAGGCCGGCCTGCTGATCGCGGGACGGCAGATGGCGAGGCCCGCCCCGTTCGCGGGCAGCCCGGCGCCGCTGCTGTTCGTGCAGGGCAAGCGGGACGAGACGGTCACCTACGAGCAGGCGTACGGGGCGTACAACGAGGTGACCTGGCCCAAAGGCTTCCTGGAGATCCCGCAGGGCGGCCACCTGCCGCACCGGGACCAGCCGGCCGTGGTGGCCGCCACCACCACGGACTTCTGGCTCTGGACGCTGCGGGGCGACGAGGCCGCCAGGACGCGGCTGCCCCAGGACGCGGCAGCGGGCGGCGCGGCCGCCCTGACGAGCACGTTCTGAACTCAGCGTGTGAAGTTCGGCCGCCCAGCACGCCCGAAAACCACACAACACCCAGCGTGTGAAATTCGGCCGCCCAGCACGCCCGAAAACCACACGCCGCCCAGCGTGTGGAGTTCGGCCGCCCAGCGCGCCCGAAAACCACACGCGGGTCTCAGGGCTCGATGACGATCTTGCCGAAGACGTCGCCGGCGGTCAGGCGGGCGAACGCCTCGTCCGCCCGGGCCAGCGGGAACGTCGAGTCGATCACCGGGCGCACCGTGCCCGCGGCGACCAGCTCCAGCAGGGCCGCCAGCTCGTCCGGGGTGCCCATGCTGCTGCCCAGGATCTCCAGCTGCATGGCGAACACCCGGCGCAGGTCCACCTCGGGACGGTGACCGGAGGTGGTGCCGCAGACCACGATCCGGGCGCCGGGGGCCGAACACTTCAGCGAGTGATCGAAAGTGGCCGCGCCGACCGACTCGATCACCAGGTCGACCCGCTCGGGCAGGCGGGCCCCCGGTTCCACGGCGGTGGCGCCGAGCGCGGCGATCCGCTCGCGTTTGCCGGGGTCGCGGCTGGTCGCGTACACCCTCTTGCCGAGGGAGACCGCAAGCGCCGCCGCAGCCGTCGCCACGCCACCGCCCGCACCCTGGACCAGCACCGCCGAGGCGTCCGCGACGCGGCCGCGGGTGAGCATGTGGTACGCCGTGAGCCAGGCCGTCGGCAGGCAGGCCGCCTCGGCGAGGGACACGCCGGCCGGGATCGGGATCAGGTTCTCCCGGGGCGCCGCGAGCCGCTCGGCGAGGGTGCCCGGATGCCGCTCGGAGAAGAGCGAGAAGCCGCGCGGGTCGGCCTTGTCCTCGACCACCGGATAGACCAGGACCTCGGCGCCGTCGGGGTCCACCCCGGCCGCGTCGCAGCCGAGGATCATCGGGAGCCGGTCGGCGGGCAGGCCCACGCCGCGCAGCGACCAGATGTCGTGGTGGTTGAGGGAGGCGGCCCGCACGTCGACGGCCACCCAGCCGTCCGGGGAAGTGAACGGCAAGTCACCGACGGTCAGGCCGCTGAGCGGCTCGTCAGGGCTGATTGCTGAGGCGTAGGCAGCGCGCATCTCCCGACCTTAGCGACCGTTAACGCGGCACGCCGCCCCTCGAGACCGCGGGGCGGCGTGCGGACACGTCGATCAGGCGTGCTGCGTCCCGGCCACGGCTGCCGAGGCCTGGGCCGGAGCGAGGGCCGAGGCCGAAGCCGGAGCGGGGACCGAGGCCGGAGCCGGGGCGGGGGCCGGCCGGCGCGCAACGCCGTCCTCGATGGCCGCCGCGGCGACGGCGGCGGCGACCGCCGGGGCGACCCTCGGGTCCAGCGGCGACGGGACGATCGCCTCCGGGCGCAGGTCGTCGGCGACGATCGCGGCGATCGCGTCGGCCGCGGCCACCTTCATCCGGTCGGTGATCGTGCTCGCCCGGACGTCGAGGGCGCCCCGGAAGATGCCGGGGAACGCCAGGACGTTGTTGATCTGGTTGGGGAAGTCGCTGCGGCCGGTCGCGACGATCGCGGCGTACTTGTGGGCGATCGCCGGCGGGACCTCCGGGGTCGGGTTGGCCAGCGCGAAGATGATCGCGCCGGGCGCCATGCCGGACAGCGCCTCCTCGCCGATGTTGCCGCCGGAGACGCCGACGAGCACGTCGGCGCCGATCAGCGCCTCGGTGATCCCGCCGCTGCGACCGGAGAGGTTGGTGGTCGCGGCGATCTTCGCCTTCATCCCGTTGAGGTCGGCGCGCTCGTCGTTGATGATGCCGCGCGAGTCGACGACGATCATGTTGGCGCCCTCGACGCCCGCCGCGATCAGGGTCTGGGTGATCGCGACCCCGGCCGCGCCGGCTCCGCTGACGACCACCCGCAGGTCGCCGAAGGAGCGTCCGAGCAGCTTGGCGGCGTTGCGCAGGGCGGCGAGCGTGACGACAGCGGTGCCGTGCTGGTCGTCGTGGAAGACCGGGATGTCGAGTTCGGCGTCGAGGCGGCGCTCGATCTCGAAGCAGCGCGGGGCGCTGATGTCCTCGAGGTTGATGCCGCCGAACGACGGGGCCATCGCCTTGACCGTGGCGATGATGCCCTCGACGTCCTGGGTGTCCAGGACGATCGGGATCGAGTCGACGCCGCCGAACTGCTTGAACAGGACCGACTTGCCCTCCATGACCGGCATGGCGGCCTTGGGGCCGATGTTGCCGAGCCCGAGGACGGCGGATCCGTCGGTGACCACGGCGACCGTGTTCGACGTCCAGGTGTAGTCGGGGTAGAGGGCCTCGTCCTCGGCGATCGCCTCGCAGACCCGGGCGACACCCGGCGTGTACGCCAGCGAGAGGTCGTCACGGCTGGCCAGCGGGACGGTCGCGCTCATCGTCATCTTGCCCCGGCGGTGCAGGTCGAAGACGGGGTCGGCGGCGAGGGCGGGATCGAGTTCGAAACTGAAGAAAGACACGGTGAAACTCCACACTGCATCGACATTGATACGTGGCACCTGCTGAATCCCGGTCGCGAGTATGCGCCGGAACCGCGGTGCGATGCGGGGATCACCCGGTAGAACCACCTCCAGCGCGGGTGTGCGCTGGGGATCAGAGGACACTAACTTAACCGGAACGGTCTCGGGTAGTAGCGAAATATCACACGCCCGATGACGTCGGCGACGCCGTGAGCACGGGAATCGTCCGTGACGAACGCGTTGTCCCCGATCAGCCACCACCCTCCGTCACGTTTCTCGACGGCCCGTTTCACCACCAGCAGACCGGGCCGGGTCCGGAACTCGGCCACCACCACGTCCCCGGCCCTTACCCCACGCGCTCCGCGCCGCACGATCAGGGCGTCGCCGGCCCGCAGTGTGGGCGCCATCGAAGGGCCGTGCACGAGCACGGCGAACAGTGGTAATTGCCACCTCAAGGCATCAAGCCTCCGTCGCGTTACCCCAGGGATGTAAGGGGTAGGGTCAACCTCGGATCATCGCAAACTCTATGGAGGAGTCCTGATGCGACTTCCGCGTTTCCTCACCCCGCGCACTGTGGTCAGCGCCCACTGCGACCTGCCGTGCGGCGTCTACGACCCGGCCCAGGCCCGGATCGAGGCCGAGTCGATCAAGGCGATCGCCGAGAAGTACCAGGCGAACCAGGACCCCGAGTTCCGCACCCGGGCCATCCTGATCAAGGAGCAGCGCGCCGAGCTGGTCAAGCACCACCTCTGGGTGCTGTGGACCGACTACTTCAAGGCCCCGCACTTCGAGAAGTACCCGAACCTGCACCAGCTCTTCAACGAGGCCACCAAGCTCGCCGGCGCCGCGGGCGCCAAGGGCCAGGTGGACCCGGCTGTCGCCGAGCAGCTGCTGGGCAAGATCGAGGAGATCTCCAAGATCTTCTGGGAGACCAAGCAGGCCTGACCAGCGCGGTCAATCGAACGGCCGGCCCGCTCCGCGGCGCCGGCCGTCGTCGTACCCACGGAAAACAGGCGGTGACCGGGTGGCCCCGCAGCGTCCCGCAACGGCTAGAGTCTCTCCATCGGGAGGAGGGGACCGGGTGACTCAGGTGACGGAGTTCGAGCCGGATGTCGGAGACGACGTCGTACTGCTGACGGTGCCCGCCGACGGGGGTTACCTGGGGGTCCTCCGGACGGCTACCGCGGGCCTCGCCGCCCGCCTGCACTTCGCCCTCGACGAGATCGAGGATCTGCGGATCGCCGTGGACGAGGCGTGCGCCATGCTGCTCGCCATCGCGACCCGCAACGCCGAGCTGGAATGCCGGTTCGCGGTGACCGACGACGCGCTCACGGTCGAGGTGACCGTGGCCACCGTTCGTGGCGCCCGGCTGCCGTCCGAGTCCTCTTTCGCGTGGAAGGTGCTGACCGCCCTCACCACGTCGGCCGAGGCCTCGGCGACCGGCCGGCACGCCACGATCCGGCTGCTGACCCGCCGCACCGAGTTCTAGCGGACCGTCCGGGCGATGTAGTCGAGGTGTGCCGCCGCGCACCTCGTCGCGCCCTCCGGATCCCGCGTGACCAGGCACTCCAGCAGTGACCGGTGGTCGTGGTCGATCTGCGCCCAGTACCCCTCGGGCAGGTCGCCGATCACCTCCTCGCCGTAGGTCACCTGGTACAGCGGGCGGCCCACCAGCTCGAACAGCGGATTGCCGGTGGCCTTCGCGATCGCGCGGTGGAAGGCGGCGTGCGCGGTCAGCATGGTGTCGAGGTCGTCGATCGCCGGATCGAAGAGCGCCCCGCGCAACTCCGTCAGATGCGTCTCGTCCCGGCGGACCGCGGCCATGCCGGCGGCCGGGACCTCCAGGGCGCGGCGTAACTCCAGCAGGTCGGCGAGACCCACCGCGGCGGAGTGGGTGAGCAGGGCGAACCCGGTGGACAGCCCGTCACCGAGCTGTCCCGCGCTCGGGTGCGCGACGAAACTGCCGCCGGTGACACCCCGGGTCGTGACGATCAGGTGCTGGCTGGCGAGCAGGCGGAGAGCCTCGCGGACCGTGCTGCGGCTGACGCCGATCTTGACGCACAGTTCGGGTTCGGGCGGAAGGCGCTCACCGGGTTGCAGACGGCCGGATGTGATCTCCGCGCGTAACTCGTCGGCGAGCTGCTGATAGGCGGGTGGGCGCACCGTTGAGCCGGTCACCCGTCCAGGTTAGGCCCTGATCCGCCGGCGCAGACCCGTTAATCGACGCCCAACGCTCGGCTACTCGGCGGAACCAGGATCAGGGCGGCGGTCACGGCCCCCAGGATCAGCAGCCCGATCCCGGCCCAGAGCGTGCCGTACTGCACCAGGAAACCCCCGGTGGCCAGCAGGAACAGCTGCACGACGACGGCCGGGCCGCGGGCCCGGACCTTGCGGCGGGCGAGGGCGCGGGCGACCGCGAAGACAGCGAGCGCGGCGAGGGCGGCCATCACGGTGAGCGAGGCGGCGATCGCGACGACGACGTCGTCGCGGGTCAGATCGAGGACGATGAGGTACGCCGTGAGCGCGGCGAGCCCGGCGCTCTGGAGGTAGAGCAGCCGGACCCCCCATGCGAGAGTCGGAGTGCTGGGCACTGGTGCACCATACCGACAGCTTTCCGGCCCGTTGCCGGGTACAGTGCCGCGCATGCGAGCGTTGCTGGTGGTCAACCCGCGGGCGACGGCCACCGGCGAGCGCAGCCGCGACGTTCTGACGCGGGCGTTGCGCACCGCCGCGGACCTGAGCGTGGTCCACACCGAGCGGCGCGGTCACGCCACCAGGCTGGCGCGCGACGCGGCGGAGAGCGGCGTCGACGTGCTCGTCACGCTCGGCGGCGACGGCACCGTCAACGAGGTGGTGAACGGCCTGCTGACCGCGCCGGCCACACTGCACGGGCTGCCCGGCGGCCCGGCCGGCCGGTTGCCCGCCCTGGCGGTGGTCCCCGGCGGCTCCACCAACGTCTTCGCCCGCGCGCTCGGCCTGCCCCGGGACTGGGCCGAGGGCATCAGCGTGATCCTGAACGGTCTGCGTGACGGCCGGCACCGGGTGATCGGGCTGGGCCGGGCGGACGACCGCTATTTCACGTTCACCGCCGGGCTCGGCTGGGACGCCGCGACGATCCGCCGGGTGGAGCAGGCCCGCCTGCGCGGCCGCACCTCGACGCCGGGACTCTACGCGCGGGCGACGTTCGGCCAGTTCTTCACCGGGCTGGACCGGCGGGACCCGCCGCTGACCGTGGAGCGGCCCGGTGAGACGCCGGCCACGGAGCTGGGCACGGTGATCGTGCAGAACACCGCGCCCTGGACGTACGTGGGCGACCGTCCTGTCCATTTGAATTCGGGCGCTTCGTTCGATCTCGGGCTGGATGTGCTGGCCCTGCGCCGCCTCACTGTCGCGCGCAGCGCCCGCACCGTGACACAACTCGCGTGGCGAGCCGGTGATCCGCAAGGTAAACAGGTGTTACGTCTGCATGACGTCGCGGAGTTCACCGTGGTCGCGTCCCGGCCGCAACCGTTTCAGCTGGACGGCGATTACCTAGGGGAACGACAGAAGGTGCACTTCGTGTCCGTCCCCTCGGCGCTACGTGTGATCTGCTGACTCGGGGGTACGTGTTTTGACACGTGCTCACGATCCGTTACAGAAACACGGTCAAAAGGTCGGCGAAGTGGCCGGGACCGTACTACATTGATGGGAGCGTTCGTCAACCGGCACCGGCTACAGCGGCGGAACCGGACATATGGGTACGTGAGCCAGCTCACCCGCCGGGAGAAACTTCCAGCGCTACCCTTGACATCGCGTGAGTTCGTGAAAGCATTCACAAGCGATAAGAAGTAACCGGTTGCCGCTTGTACGCGTTCCTAATCCAGAAGCGCGTAAGAGCAACCAAACACAAAAGCTTGCTGACGCACCGGTGAGCAGACGGGCACAAGCCGTCGCGAACCACTGCGCTCGCATATAGGTAAACAGCACTGTTTTCATTACCCCATCCGAAACAAGGAGTTTGCCGCCATGGACTGGCGTCACGATGCGATCTGCCGCGACGAGGACCCTGAGCTGTTCTTCCCGATCGGGACGTCCGGCCCGGCGCTCCTGCAGGTCGAGCAGGCCAAGGCCGTGTGCCGGCGGTGCCCGGTGACCGAGTCGTGCCTTCAGTGGGCACTCGAATCGGGTCAGGATGCCGGCGTATGGGGCGGGATGAGCGAAGACGAGCGGCGTGCCGTCAAGCGCCGTGGCGGCCTTCGGGTCGGCGCCCCCACTGCCTGAACCAATCCCCCACACAGCATTCGCGCCCCGGGCCTTACGGCACCGGGGCGTCTTGCTGTTTCGGGCCACTCACGCTGCGTTCCATTCCACTGTGCGCTAATACGATCACCGTACGTTTAGCCGTACCGCCGAAATGATCTCGAAATTCTGATCAAGACGCTTTGCGTCGCGACTCCGGCACACTCCGCATAGGACGGTCCCGATTCGGATGCGCTTATGCCCCAACGGTTGCCTAGCGCAGAGTGATCGTCGCCCAGAGTGACAACCAGCCGGAGTCCGGCCGCAGGCGGGAACGGCCCCCTCCTGAGAATCAGCTGAGATTCGGCGGCCGCGAATGCGAATCAGCTGAGATGTACCGCGAGCGGTCCGGCGCGTCTCAGGCCGCGACGGGGAGCGGAACCCGCAGGACCGACTCGGCCCGGGCACACACCAGCCGGACCAGTTCCGGCGCCGCGCCGAGGGGCTCGGCGATCGCCACCGCCCCGGCCGCCCGCGCCGCGTCGGCGGAGGCGTCGTAGAGCACCCCGGGCGCCAGGAAGTAGGCAGCCATCCCGACCCGCCGGGCGCCTGCCGTACGCAACCCGTCGACAGCCGCTCCGGCCCGCTGTCCGGGCCCGGAGGCGTACGAGACCGCCGAGGGCAGGCCCAGGTGGCGTCCGAGCGCCGCAGCGGCGTCAGCGACGGTCTGGCGGGCTTCGTCGTTGCGGGTGCCCGCTGCGGCGAGCACGACGGCGTCGAGGTCGCCCACCGGCAGCCGGCGGGTCAACGCGGCGAGCAGCAACGGCGAAACGGAGCCGGGCAGAAGCGACAAGGCGGAGCCGGGCAGAAGCGGCGCGAGCGGCGTGGTGGGGCCGAGCACATCGGTGGCGGTGACGGCGACCGGCAGCAGCTCGGCGGCCTCGCGGATCACCGCGGGCAGGTCGACCCGGCCGTGGTAGGCAGCGGTCAGCAGCAGCGGGACGAGCACGGCGCGCGGGCCGGGCAGGCCGGCCAGCACGTCCAGCGGCCGGGGCCCGGCATGGTCCAGGTACGCCGCCCGGACCGCCCACTCCGGCCGGGCGCGCCCGACCGCCCGGGCCAGCGCCTCCGTGGACGCCGCGGCCCGCCGATCACGGCTGCCGTGGGCCACCAGGACCACGGCGGGCCGTGCGGGGGGACTCAGACGTGCAGACCGCATTCGGTCTTCTCGAACATCGCCCAGCGCCCCGCGCGCGGGTCCTCGCCGGCCTTGGTACGGCGGGTGCACGGCCAGCAGCCGATCGAGCCGTACCCCTTCTTGAACAGTTCGTTGACCGGCACGTTCCACCGGCTGATGTACGCGTCGACGTCGTCGGAGGTCCAGGCGGCGATCGGGTTGACCTTCACCTTGCCCTTCTTGGCGTCGAACGCGACGACCGGCGTGTTGGCGCGGGTCGGCGACTCGTCGCGGCGCAGGCCGGTGGCCCAGGAGTCGTACTCGGCGAGGGCCCGTTCGAGCGGCTCGACCTTACGCAGGAAGCAGCACTCGTCGGGGCTGCGGGCGAACAGCCGGGGACCGTACTCGCCGTCCTGCTGGCCGACGGTCAGCCGGGGGCGGATCGAGCGGACGTTGACGTTCATCGTGCGGACGACGGTGTCCCGGACCTTGAGGGTCTCCGGGAAGTGCAGGCCGGTGTCCAGGAACACCACGTCGACGCCGGGCGAGACCCGGGAGAAGAGGTGCGCGACGACGGCGTCGGCCATCGAGCTGGTGACGCAGAACCGCTCGCCGAAGGTGTCGGTCGCCCACTTGGCGATCTCCTCGGCGGGACGGCCCTCCAGGCGGACCGCGGCCTCGTCAGCGAGGGCCTTCAGCTCGGCGGGGGTACGACGGTCGGGACGCGCGGGCGACCCGGTCAGATCGATCAGCCCCAGACCCGCGGCATTGAGAAGACTCATGTGGAACCCACTCCCTTGGACAGAAGACCGATGAACTTGATCGAGAAAACCCGGGCGCAGGAGCGGCACTCCCACGCGCCGTGCGAAGCCTCGTTGGGACGCAGGTCCTCGTCGCCGCAGTAGGGGCAGTACAGCGGGGCCTGTCTGTCGCTCATTTCAGGAGCTCCTCGTCGGCCCGGAGAACCCAGTTGGCGAACGTCTCGCCGTCACCGCGGCCGTCGAGGTAGTGGGTGGCGACGCGTTCCACGTACTCCGGAAGCTCCTCGGCGGTGGCCTTGAGCCCGCGGACCTTGCGCCCGAAGCCCGCCGTCTCCCCCTTGGCCATGCCGAGGGCGCCGCCGAGGTGGATCTGGAAGCCCTCGACCTGCTCGCCGTGCGAGTTCATCACCAGCTGGCCCTTGAGGCCGATGTCGGCGACCTGGGTGCGGGCGCAGGCGTTGGGGCAGCCGTTGATGTGGATCGACAGGTCGGTGTCGAAGCCCTTGAGCCGCTCCTCGAGCCGGGCCACCAGCTCCTCGCCGCGCGCCTTTGTCTCGACGATGGCCAGCTTGCAGTACTCGATGCCGGTGCACGCCATGGTGCCGCGCCGGAACGCCGAGGGGCGGGCCTCCAGGCCGATCGCCCGCAGCCCGCCGATCAGCGGTTCCACCTGGTCGTCGGCGACATCCAGAACGAGGAGTTTCTGGTACGCCGTGAGCCGCACCCGCGCCGACCCGTGCTTCTCCACCAGCTCCGCCAGCTTGGTGAGCTGGGTGCCGGACGACCGCCCGACGACCGGCGCCGCGCCGACGTAGTTCAGCCCGTCCTTCTGCTTGTGCACGCCGATGTGGTCGATCGGCTTCTCCGGCAGGTCCGGCGCCGGCCCGTCGATCAGCGCGCGGCCCAGGTATTCCTTCTCCAGGATCTCGCGGAACTTCTCCACGCCCCAGTCGGCGAGCAGGAACTTGAGGCGGGCGCGGTGCCGGAGGCGGCGGTACCCGTAGTCGCGGAAGATCCCGACGACGCCCTCCCAGACGTCCGGGATCTCGGCCAGCGGCACCCACACGCCGAGGCGCTGGGCCAGCATCGGGTTGGTGGAGAGGCCGCCGCCGACCCACAGGTCGAAGCCGGGGCCGTGGTCCGGGTGCTCGACGCCGACGAACGAGATGTCGTTCGCCTGGTACGGCCCGTCGGCGAGCCAGGAGATCTGCGACTTGAACTTGCGGGGCAGGTTCGAGTAGGCGGGGTTGCCGACGTACCTCTTGACGATCTCATCGATCGCCGGCGTGCCGTCGAGCACCTCGTCGGAGGAGATGCCGGCGACCGGGCTGCCCAGCACGACACGCGGGCAGTCGCCGCACGCCTCGGTGGTCTGCAGGCCGACGGCCTCGAGCCGGCGCCAGATCTCCGGCACGTCCTCGACCCGGATCCAGTGCAGCTGGATGTTCTGCCGGTCGGTGATGTCGGCGCTGTCCCGGGCGAACTCGGTGGCGATCCCGGCGATCACGCGCAGCTGCTCGAGGCTGAGGGCGCCGCCGTCGCAGCGGACGCGGAGCATGAAGTACTCGTCCTCGAGCTCCTCGGGCTCCAGCACCGCGGTGCGGCCGCCGTCGATCCCGGCCTTGCGCTGGGTGTAGAGCCCCCACCAGCGGAACCGGCCCCGCAGGTCGGCCGGGTCGATCGAGGAGAACCCGCCGTGCGCGTAGATGTTCTCGATCCGGGCCCGCACGTTGAGCGGGTTGTCGTCCTTCTTGCTGCGCTCGTTGGGGTTGAGCGGCTCGCGGTGTCCGAGCGCCCACTGACCCTCGCCGCGCGCCTTACGGGGGCGGGCGGTCGGCCTTGCAGCGGGAGTGTTGCTGGGCGCCATCTCGGCGTTCCTCCGGGTTTCGTGGGCGCGCTGTGCCGCTCACGGCCCGTGGGAGGCTCGTGACATCTGTGTCAGGAGTGGGCCCGGCGGTCGAGCGCCCGGAACAGGAAATCGGGCGTCGTCAGGAAGCCGGACACATGGCGCTGCGGACACGGCCGTAGTCGACGTGGCGGCGGGCCACGAAGCGGCGGTCAACTGCAGCGGTCATGTCGGCAAGCCTCTCACGCCCCGCGGTTCTCGGCCACAACGGTCCAGAATTCGGGAGTGTGCGGAGTAGCACAACGCTGACATCTTGTAACAGTTGCCCCCTAGGCTGTACCGGCCGTGTGCCTTTGATCAGCGCTTTTCCAGCGGGACGACGGCCACCGCCTCGGTTCCGCCGCCTGCCCGGTTGCGCAGCTCGATGCTGCCGCGCAGTTCCCCGGTGGCCAGCGCCCGCACGATCTGCAGCCCCAGCCGGTTGCTGCCCTCGAACTTGAAGCCCTCCGGCAGCCCCTGCCCGTTGTCGGCGACCGTGACGTGCAACTGCTTGCGGAACCGGTGCGCGGACACGACCACCTCGCCGTCGGCGGCCGTCGCCGGCTCGGCGCCGTCCTCGTCAGGAGCCGGGAACCCGTGCTCCACCGCGTTGATCAGCAGCTCGTTGAGCACCATGACCAGCGAGGTGGCGATCTCCGCGGGCAGCACGCCGAAGGTGCCCTCCCGCCGGATCTTCACCGGGATGCCGGTGGTGGCGACCTCCGCCGCGGCGGTGGCCACCCGGTCCACGATGCCGTCGAACTCGACCGCCTCGTCGCTGGACATCGAGAGCGTCTCGTGGACCAGCGCGATCGACGCGACCCGGCGCACCGACTCCTCGAGGGCCATCCGGGCCTCCGGCGCGTCCACCCGGCGGGCCTGCAGGCGCAGCAGCGCGGCCACGGTCTGCAGGTTGTTCTTCACCCGGTGGTGGATCTCCCGGATGGTGGCGTCCTTGGTCATCAGCGCGCGCTCCCGGCGGCGCACCTCGGTGACGTCCCGGACCAGCACCAGCGCGCCGATCGGCACGCCGGCCGGCAGCAGCGGCAGCGCCCGGGTGAGCACCGTCGCCCCGCGGGCCTCCACCTCCATCCGGGCCGGGAACTCGCCGCGCAGCGAGGACAGGATCCGCTCGGCGGCGTCGTTGCCCTCCAGCGGGTCGCCGGACAGCCGGCTGGACAGTTTCGCCAGCTCCTCGCCGACCAGGTGGGCGTTGAAGCCGAGCCGGCGGTAGGCGGACTGGGCGTTCGGGCTGGCGTACGTCACCTTGCCGGAGGCGTCCAGGCGGATCAGGCCGTCACCGACCCGCGGCGCCGAGGTGATCTCCCCGGGCAGACGGGGCGGCGGGAACGTCCCGTCCGCCACCATCTGCGCCAGGTCGTCGGCAGTGGTCAGGTAGTTCAGTTCGAGCTGGCTGGGAGTGCGGGCGGTGCTCAGGTTGGTGTCGCGGCCGATCACCGCGATCACCTCGCTGAGCGCCTCCTCCAGGTCGGTGGCGTCGCGCAGCCGGACCGGGATGGCCTCGTGCCGGGCGGGAGTGTCGCCGTACCAGACCGGGTCGCCCTCCCGCCAGATCCGCTCCTGCGTGATCGCCACGTCCAGGTGCGCCACCTCCGGCCCGCCGACAATCTTGCCGACCTGGTCGTCCTGGTACGCCGTGGGCGCGGTCGTCGGCCGCACCTGCGCGACGCAGAGGAACTCCCGGGGCCGCCGTGGCTCCCCCTTGATCGGCACCCAGAGCAGCAGGTCCGCGAAGGAGAGGTCGGACAGCAGCTGCCAGTCACCGGCGATCCGGTGCAGGTGGTCGATGTCGGCGGGGCTGAGGTCGGTGTGTTCTTCGACGAGGTCACGCAGGGTGGACACGAGCCCAGCTTATTTCTAAAGCGTGGTCGTGACCTTCTTCAGCCCGCGCGGCGCATCGGGATCTTCGCCACGTGCCAGCGAGAGCGCCAGCGCCAGCTTCTGCAGCGGCAGGATGTCGAGCAGCGGCGAGTACCGCTCGTCGACGGCCGGGACGGCGAGCCGGGCCGAGGCGCCGGGGATGTCCGCCGCGCCGATCGTCACCACGTCGGCGCGGCGCTCACCGAGGCGGGTCACCACGTCGCGCATCGACCGGCCGCCGGGGCCCTCGCCGACGACCGCGAGCACCGGCACGTCCGGGTCGGCCATGGCGAGCGGGCCGTGCAGCAGGTCGGCGCCGGAGAACGCGAGCGCGGGCAGGTAGGACGTCTCCATCAGTTTCAGGGCGGCCTCGCGGGCGGTCGGGTACGCGTACCCCCGGCCGGTGGTGACCAGGCTGGACGCGAACCGGTAGCGCTGCGCCAGCTCCTCGGCGCCACTGTCGGCGAGCACCCCGTCGGCCAGCTCCGGCAGCTTCGCCAGCGCGGTCCGCTCGTCGGCGGGCAGGGCGCCGCCGGCCCGGATGCCCTCGACCAGCATCAGCAGCGCCAGCAGCTCGGCGGTGTAGGTCTTGGTGGCGGCGACGGCCCGCTCGTGCCCGGCGGCCACGTCGATGGACAGCTCGGCGGCCTGCGCGAGCGGCGACGCGGGGTTGTTGGTGATCGCCAGGGTGAGCGCGCCGGTCTCCCGGGCCACGTTGAGCACTCCGGCCAGGTCGGGTGAGCCGCCGCTCTGGCTGACGCCGACGACCAGCGTGCCGGTCAGGTCGGGACGGGCGCCGTAGAGGGTGATCGCGCTCGGCGAGGCGCTGGCCACCGGCAGGCCGAGCCGGATCTCGGCCAGGTAGGCGCCGTAGAGCGCGGCGTGGTCGGACGTGCCGCGGCCGACGAAGAGGACGCTGCGCGGCGCCTTGGCGGCGACCTCCGCGGCGACCTCGGCGATCGCGGCGGACGGGCCGTCCTCCAGCAGCCGCGCGAAACCGGCGGGTTGTTCCGCGATGTCCGCCGACATCCCCAGGCCTCGCTGTGTCACGTGATCCTCCCCTTCTTGGCGCCACCATGCGCATTCTGTGCGCAGTCTTGCAAGAAGACGCTTACTAAGTCAATCTTTCGTGCAAGAACGAGCAAACGTGAGGACTGACAAGACGCGGCGCTTCCCCTAGGGTCTTCACTCGTGGATTCCCCCTCGGCCCGCCGTGATCTCGCACGCGCACGCGACGCCCTCGACAGCGGCGAATTCGGATCAGCCGCCGGGCATCTCGCCACCGCCCTGGCCCACGCGCCCACCCTGCCCGAGATCCACGAGCTGCTCAGCCGATTGGCGGCCCGGGCCGGCGGCGGGCTGGAGCTGTTCCCGGCCGAGCCGCACGCGCCGGCCGGCCGCCTCGCCGCCCGCGCCCACCTGCTCGCCGCCGCCGGCCGCACCGAGGAGGCCCTGCCCCTGCTCGCCACGGCCAGCGGGCACGCGCCCGAACTCGACTGGGCCGGAGTGCCCTGGGTCGGCGACCCCACCCTCGGCGCGCGGATCGAACCGGGACTGCTCGCACGCACCGTCATGCGGCTCTGCACCGCGGTCGGCGACCCGGCCCCGGCGGCCACCGTCACCCCGCTGCGGCCCTATCTGACCGTCGTCCGGCACGCCGTCACGGCGCACGGCGAACACGGAATGCTGCTCGGGGCCGGCTCGGCGCTGGCACGCCGGCTCGGCGAGGTCCGGCTGGCGGTGGAATGGGCCGGGCAGGGCGCCAAGGCGCAGCCGTCCAAACTCGGCGAGATCTGGCTGGGGTACGCGTACCGCAGCGCCGGCCGGATGCCCGAGGCCCTCGCCGCGCTCCGCCGGGCCGTCGCCTACGACCCCGACGATCTCTCGGTCTACGCCGACGTCGCGGCCACCCTCGCCGACCTGGGCCGGCTCGACGAGGCGCTGCGCTGGACCGAACTCGCCCTGGACCGCGATCCCACGTTCGACTGCGTGGTGCACACCGCGCACCGCCTGCGGTACCGCGCCGACGGCGACGTCCGGCACCTGGCCGGCCTCGCCGACTTCATCCGCGACCACCCGGACGACGCGCACGAGCACACCGACCTCGAGGAGTGCTGCCGCAACACGCCCTGGCTCGGTGGCCTGCCGCCCGGATCGCCGCTGCCGCCCGGACGCGCCCCGGTCAACGCGGAGCCGTCCGCCGACGCCCTGCGCCGGTTGCAGCGGGTCGCCGGCCCGGCCTGGCCGCACCCGCCCGGCGCCTACGACCGGGCGCTCGGCCTGGTCCTGGTCGAGCCGTGGGAGCTGCTGGCCCTGCTGGCCCACCCGGAGACGGCACGGGCCGACCAGCAGAACGGTCTGGAGGTGTGGGCCTGCCTCGGGCTGCTGCACCACGGCGCCGAGGAGCCGTGGGCTGCGTCCAGCCGGCGCCGGCTGCTGCTCGGGCTGCTCGACGGCGAGGTCGACCGGGTGACCCAGGCGGCGTTGTTCGCCCTGGTCACGTACGCCTGGGTGGATCCGGAGGCCCGCGACGACATCGCCGCCGTGGTCACCGCACGGCTCACCGAGACCGCCTCCGGCCCGAACGCCCGCGCCGTCGCCGAGCTCGCCCTGGCCACCCCCGGCCTGGACCGCCCCACCCGGGAACTGGCCGCGGCCACCATCCGGGTGCCGGCGGCGCCCCGCCAGCGCAGCAAGGGCAGGTCCCTGCTGCGCTGGCGCAGAGACTAGCTAGGCGATGACCGCGATGAGGTCACCCTCCTGAACCACGTCACCCTCGTTGACAGCGAGTTCGGCGACCGTGCCGTCGTGCTCGGCGATCACCGGGATCTCCATCTTCATCGACTCGAGGATCACCAGCGTGTCCCCCTCGGCGACGGTGGCGCCGGGCGCCGTCACGACTTTCCACACGTTGGCCACCATCTCGGCCCGGATCTCGTCCGCCATGGCTTCAGCCACCTCCCTGGTCACGGTGCACGGTGACGCCATCAAACCACGGATCGCCTCCGGGTGAGTCCCAGGCCACAGGACGCGCCCATTACGATCGGCAGCGAGTTCACGCACCACGAACAGGAGTCCGGTATGGCGAAGAAGGCCCGTAAGAAGAAGGCCCGTAAGAAGAGCGGCGCGAACCACGGCAAGCGCCCCAACAGCTGAGAAACGCGAAAGGCCCGGCATCCGCCGGGCCTTTCGAACGTTCTCAGGAGAATTCCCTGCTCTCGGCGTGCGCGTCGAGCTGGCCGAGTTTGAGCCGCAGCCGATCCCGCAGCTCCGACGGGGCGCGTTCATCGCCGCAGCAGCGGCCGACCAGCGCCTTCACATCTTTCGCGATGCCGAACTCCTGCAGGCAGTCCGAGCACTCGTCGAGGTGCTTCTGGATCAGGATCCGGCGCTCCTCGGAGCACTCCAGGTCCAGGTAGAGGAAGACCTCGCTGAGGACGGCCGCGCAGTCGTTGTTCTCGTGCTCCATCCCGTCACGCCCCCTGCGGCTCGGAGGTGGCGGCACGGGTGATGCCGCGATCCGCCGCGTACCCCTCGAGCAGGTTGCGCAGGTTGCGCCGGCCACGGTGCAGGCGGGACATGACCGTGCCGATGGGCGTGCCCATGATGTCGGCGATCTCCTTGTACGAGAAACCCTCGACATCGGCGAGGTAGACGGCGAGCCGGAAGTCCTCCGGCAGGGACTGCAGCGCTTCCTTGATGTCGCTGTCCGGCAGACGGTCCAGCGCCTCGGTCTCGGCCGACCGCAGACCCTGCGACGTATGCGACTCGCTCGACGCGAGCTGCCAGTCGGTGATCTCCTCGGTCGGCGCCTGCACCGGCTGCCGTTGCTTGCGCCGGTACGAGTTGATGTACGTGTTCGTGAGGATCCGGTACAGCCAAGCCTTGAGGTTCGTCCCCTGCTCGAACTGGTGGAACGCGGAGAACGCCTTGAGGAAGGTCTCCTGCACCAGGTCCTCGGCATCCGCCGGGTTACGGGTCATCCGCAGACCTGCCGCATACAGCTGGTCCACGAAAGGCAACGCCTCACGCTCGAAGCGCTCCCGGCGCTCCTCGGTCCGTTCCTTCTGGGCCACCCTGGACTCTCCCCTCGACCGCCCCGCCGAGGATACGGGTAGTGCCCTTGTTACGCCGTTGAAAACCAAGGGTGTGCTCACGGTCACCGCCGCGGGCCATTCCGGGGAGTTCAGAAGATTCCGAACCCGGTTCGCCGCCTGGCCGTCACGCTCGGCGCATTCGGTACCGGCACGCACTAGAGAACCCCTTCCGCCGACAAGTTTCCAGCCGGGACAACGCCCGCGGCGAGATCGGAATTCCCCCGGTGATCCTCAGCCCCTTTCAGCCCGACCAGGAATGGCGGCGCAGCCACCCCGCGACGATCTCCGCCGTACCCGGCAGATCCTTTCGCAGGTCGTGCACCGCGCCAGGGCGGACCGCCACCTCGACCACTCCGCCGGCCGCCGGCACCCCGAACGGATCCCGGTCCCCGTTGACCACCAAGGTCGGCACGTCGCCCGGCAGCTCACCGGCCCGGCTCTTCTCCGGACGGCCCGGCGGGTGCAGCGGGAAGGCCAGCGCGAGAACCCCCGCGGCGCCCAGCGTGGTCGCGGTCCGGCAGGCGACGCGCGCTCCGCTGGAGCGGCCACCCACGATCAACGGCTTGCCCGGTACGCGTAACGCGCCCACCACCGCGACCCAGGCCTCGTCGAGATGCCCGGCCGGAGCGGGCGCCCGGCGGCCCGCCACCCGGTACGGCTGGGTCACCCGGGCCACGCGCACCCCGGCGGCCACCGCGGCGTCGTGCACCGCGACCAGATCGGGCGCGTCGATGCCGCCGCCGGCGCCGTGGCCCAGGACGAGCAGGGCGCGAACCGGCCCGGAGGGTTCGGTGACGGTCGCGGTGGCGGGGCCACGCGGCGTCTCGATGGTGTGATCGGAGCTGGACACGAGTCCGTTTCTACCAGCGCACGGACGTCCATCCCGCCGCAGCACCCCGTACCGTCCCGGCCTTTTGCGGCGCGGCCGTCCGGTCGTCCCGGACGGCCGCGGCCGTGCGGTCCGTCAGCGGCTCACGGGGGTGAGCGTGAGTAAACGGCGATCCTCATCGTCCGGTGAGTCGTCGACAGCGTCGCCGTTGGCCTGGATCCGCTCGCGCCAGGCGACCAGCATGGCCCGTCTCTCCCGTGGCGTGGTGCCGCCCCAGACGCCGTGGCAGTCACCGACCTGGAGCGCCCAGGCGAGGCACGGCCCTTGCACGTCACAGGTGCCGCAGAGCGCGACGGCCCCGCCGGAGGGCTCGTTCGGCGCGGGGAAGAACGTCTCCGGATCAACGGTCCGGCAGGCGCCCCGCGTGCGCCAGGCCTCATCGGTACTACGTTGCGCGATCGCCTCGAGCAGTCGCGGGTCGCGTCGCGCGATGGCCACCTCGTGCGGACGCGGCATGCGTGCTCGTGTCATCAGCCCACCTCCCCCGTGGGACCGGAACTGCTGTGGCGGCCGGGCCGCACCTTACGGTCCGGCACCACTCCGGCGCTGGTTTGTACCGCACGCTACAAGATCAGAACAAGGGGGTTGTCGATCTGTAAACAAAGTTTTCAGTTCAAAATGCCCACATATCCCGACAAAGACATTTGTTGATCTTAGAGAGTTCAAAAAAGCGTAATGTTGCCGGCGGGAGCAATCAGCTCCGGACCGTTGTTTCGCACATTGCCGACCTCGGGTCCCACCGGACGCATCTCGATGGCTTCCAGATCATGCTCGGACAGCGGACGGAGCAGCCGATCGGGGTCGCCGCCACCGGCCAGCCAGTCGTCCCACCGGTCCGCCGGCAGGATCAGCGGCATCCGCTCGTGCACCTTCGTCAGGTTGCCGAGCGCGGCCGTGGTGATCACGCTGCAGGTCAGCACCGACTCCGGCCCCCACGCCGACCAGACCCCGGCGAACGCCAGCGGCACGTCGCCCGCCGTCGTCATGTAGTACGCCTGCTTCTGCTTGCCGTCCTTCACCCACTCGAACCAGCCGTCCGCCGGCACCAGGCACCGCCGCTTCGCGAACGACGACGCGAACGACCGCAACTCCGCCACCGTCTCCGCCCGGGCGTTGAACATCCGCGAACCGGCCTTCAGATCCTTCGCCCAGTGCGGCACGAGACCCCACCGCGCGGTGTCCAGCACCCGCCCCTCGTGCTCCTGCGACATCCGCACCAGCGGCACCGGATCGGTGGGCGCCACGTTCCAGCTCGCCCGCAACGGCTCGGCGACATCCACAGCCTCGAACAGCCTGCTGAGATCCGCATTGCTCTTGGTGGTCGCGTATCGCCCGCACATGAGCAGCAGGCTACGCCGCCTTCGAACACCCGTCCGCCCCACGACACCCGTCCGGCTGCCCCGGAGACAGCCCCACCCCTCCCGGCTGGTTCTCAGGGCTGTCTCAACCGGCCGGAGACAGCCCTGAGAACCAGCCGGGGTTCGCGCGCCGATCCTGGTTCAGGGCGGTGGAGACGGCACCGGCGATCGGGCCGGGCGACGACTCCGCCGGGTTCGGACGAACCGTGACACCACACGGCGGGGGCGCCGAAGGCGCGGTGCGAAGCGTCATGCGGGTGGGGGACGGCCGTGCCGGAAATGTCTCGCGGGGCGGGAATGCGGGGCGGTCATGCCGGAACGCGACGGCAGAATGGCGGGCGTGACTGCTGAACTCCGCCCCTGGCTCGCCCCGTCCGCCACCGGCCCGGTCTCGGCGACCGTGCGGTTGCCGGGCTCGAAGTCGATGACCGCCCGTGCCCTGATCCTGGCCGCTCTCGGTGACGGCCCGTCGGTGATCGAGGCGCCGTTGAAGGCCCGCGACACCACGCTGATGTCCGCCGGCCTGCGGGCGCTCGGCGTCGAGGTGGACACCTCCGGTGAGGACCGCTGGGTGGTGACGCCGGGGCCGCTGCGGGGTCCGGCCCGGGTCGACGTGGGGCTGGCCGGCACGATCATGCGCTTCCTGCCGCCGGCGGCAGCGCTGGCCGACGGGGTGGTCGAGTTCGACGGTGACCCGCACGCGCGCAACCGTCCGATGGGCCCGATCGTCGCGGCGCTGCGGGCCCTCGGAGTGGAGATCGAGGCTTCCGCGACCGGTGGGCTGCCGTTGACGGTGCGCGGGTCGGGCGTGGTCGAGGGCGGCGAGGTGGTGATCGACGCGTCGGGGTCGAGCCAGTTCGTGTCGGGGCTGCTGTTGTCGGCGGCCCGGTTCGCGAAGGGTTTGACGCTGCGGCACGAGGGACCGCCGGTGCCGTCGGCGCCGCATCTGCGGATGACCACGCACATGCTGCGGGCGGCGGGCGCCGAGGTGGACGAGAGCGTCCCGGACGTGTGGCGGGTGGAGCCGGGGCCGCTGCGCGGGCGGACCTGGACGATCGAGCCGGACCTGTCCGGGGCGGCGCCGTTCTTCGCGGCGGCCGCGGTGACCGGGGGTTCGGTCACGCTGGCGGGCTGGCCGGCGGACAGCTGGCAGCCGGTGGACCAGGTCTCGCGGATCTTCACCGATCTGGGCGCGGAGGTGTCCCGTTCGGCGGAGGGCCTGACCGTGCGCGGCACCGGCACGCTGCGGGGCATCACCGCGGATCTGTCGGAGGTGAGCGAGCTGACGCCGGTGGTGTCGGCGCTGGCGGCGCTGGCCGAGGGTCCGTCGGAGTTGCGCGGGGTGGAGCACATCCGGGGTCACGAGACGGACCGGATCGCGGCGCTCGCCACCGAGCTGGCCAAGGTGGGGGCGGGGGTCACCGAGTTCCGGGACGGGTTGCGGATCGAGCCGGGGCCGCTGCGCGGGGCTTCTTTCGAGACGTACGCGGACCATCGGATGGCACACGCCGCGGCGGTTATCGGCCTCGCCGTGCCGGGCGTCGACCTCACCGACGTAGGTTGTACGTCGAAGACGTTGCCCGAGTTCCCCGAACTCTGGGCGGGACTCGTGGCGAGGAGCTAGATCTGCCAGCGCGTAAGCGGGAGTACGACGAGGACGACGTCCGGATCCGGCCGGGCAGATCGTCCCGGCCGCGTACCCGGACCCGCCCGAAACACGACGATGCCGTCGACGCCCTGGTCATCACCGTGGACCGGGGGCGGTACGGCTGTGTCCGCGAGGACGGCACCGGCGATGACGTGATCACCGCGATGCGGGCCCGGGAGCTGGGCCGCAAGTCGGTGGTGGTGGGTGACCGGGTGGCGCTGGTCGGTGACGTGTCCGGGGATCCGGGGGCG
Source organism: Actinoplanes sp. NPDC019969 (assembly GCF_055562375.1). Taxonomy (NCBI): domain Bacteria; kingdom Bacillati; phylum Actinomycetota; class Actinomycetes; order Micromonosporales; family Micromonosporaceae; genus Actinoplanes; species Actinoplanes sp. NPDC019969. The sequence goes on from NZ_JBVHFK010000001.1 coordinate 326,710, forward strand.
CTCGCCCGGATCGTCCGGATCAGTGAGCGCACGTCGGTGCTGCGCCGGACCGCTGACGACGACGACACCACGCCGGAGGGCCGGCTGGAGCGCGTGGTGGTGGCGAACGCGGACCAGCTGGTGATCGTGAGCGCGCTGTCGGATCCGCCGCCGCGTACCGGTTTCATCGACCGGTGCCTGGTGGCGGCGTACGACGCGGACGTGGAGCCGCTGCTCTGCCTGACGAAGGCGGATCTGGCCGGCCCGGAGCAGGTGCTGGGTTACTACGCCGAGCTGGATCTGCCGCACGTGCTGGTCCGCCCGGGCAGCGATCTGGAGGAGTTGCGCGCCCGCCTGGCGGGCCGCATCTCGGTGCTGGTGGGCCATTCCGGGGTGGGCAAGTCGACGCTGGTGAACCGTCTGGTGCCGGACGCGCTGCGGGCGGTCGGCGTGGTCAGCGCGATCGGCAAGGGCCGGCACACGTCGACCAGCGCGGTGGCGTTGCGGCTGCCTCCGGTCGGCAGGTCCCGGAAGGACCCGGGCTGGATCATCGACACCCCGGGGATCCGGAGTTTCGGGCTGGCGCACGTGAGCGCGGAGAGCCTGCTGCACGGGTTCCCGGACCTGGTCGAGGGCACCTTGGAGGATCAGCCGAACTGCGGGCACACCGCCGCGGACGTGGGCTGCGCCTTGGACGGGTGGGTGGCCGACGGGAAGGCTGACGGGCGCCGTCTGGCCTCGTACCGCCGCCTCCTGGCCTCTCGCGCGGGCGAGGGTGACGCGCGGGACCAGCCGGCGGAGGACGCACCCGGCGCCTGACGGCGAAGCCGGGTCTCGAAGAGATCAACTTCCGGGACGGACCGGGACTCGGCAGGACCGGAGCCGGGTTCATGGGCTAACTTTCCGGCATGGCCGGATATGCCGACGATCTCGCGCTTGCCCACATCCTCGCCGACTCGGCCGACGCCATCTCGATGGCGCGGTTCCGGGCGCTGGACCTGAAGGTCGAGTCGAAGCCCGATCTGACGCCGGTGTCCGACGCGGACACCGCGGTGGAGAAGGCGATCCGCGCCACGCTGGCCCGGGCCCGGCCGCGGGACGGGGTGCTCGGTGAGGAGTTCGGCCGGACCACCGCGAACGCCGGCCCCGGCAACCGGTACTGGGTGATCGACCCGATCGACGGCACCAAGAACTTCGTCCGCGGCGTGCCGATCTGGGCCACCCTGATCGCGCTGATGGAGGGTGACACCCCGGTGGCCGGCCTGGTCTCCGCGCCGGCGCTGGGCCGCCGCTGGTGGGCCGGGCGCGGGCTGGGCGCCTTCGCCGGGCGGAACCAGCACTCCGCGTCCCGGATCAGCGTGTCGTCGGTGCGCAAGCTGACCGATGCGAGCTTCTGTTACGCGAGCCTGACCGGCTGGGCCGAGAACGGCAGGCTGGAGCAGATGATGGACATCCTGCTCGGGGTGTGGCGCAGCCGGGCGTACGGCGACTTCTACGGTTACATGCTGCTCGCCGAGGGCGCCCTGGACGCGATGGCCGAGCCGGAGCTGTCGCTGTGGGACATGGCGGCGCTGATCCCGATCGTGACCGAGGCCGGCGGCAAGATCACCGACCTGGACGGCAGGCCGACCGCCGACAAGAGTTCGGTCGTCGGCACCAACGGGCTGCTGCACGAGAGTGTGCTGACCGCGCTGGCCCGCCGCTCCTGAGTTCACCCCGCCTCGGGGTATGACTGCCCCCGAGCGGGGTACCCCACCTTTCACCTGGCGCTCTCGAAATGCGCGCGGGACACGCGTCATTCACAATGGAGCGATCATGCCGAGCGAGGTTCGTCACTGGGTTGACCGCGGCCAGAGCTATCCGCTGGTCCGGCTGGCCGGGGTGCTCGACGAGCAGACCGCGGCGCCGGTGCGCTCGGCCCTGCTCGCCGAGCTGGCGGACCAGCCGGAGGCCGTGCTGGTCGACGTCGCCGGGCTGCGGGTGAGCCATGCGGACGCGGTCGCGGTGCTGCGGGAGGTCCTCGACGAGACGCGGGACTGGCCGGGCAGCCATCTCGCGCTCTGCGGCGCGGCGGACGCGGCGGTGTGGCGGCCGAGCGGCTGGCCGGTGTGGCCGGATGCGGCGGGCGCGTTCGCGGCGCTCGGTGACCCGGACCCGGAGCGGCGGCTGAGCCTGGACCTGGATCCGGCGGTCGGCGCGGCCCGGCGTTCCCGCGAGATGATCACCGAGGCGTGCGCGCGGTGGGAGCAGCCCGCGCTGGCCGGCAATGCCTGCATCGTGGCCACCGAGATGGTCAACAACGTGGTGGCGCACGCCCGGACCCGGATGCGGGTCCTGCTGGCCCTGCACGGGGAGACGATGAGCATCGGGGTGCGCGACTGGTCGGCCGTGGCGCCGAGGTTCAGCGGCCCGGTCGCTCCCACCTCGTACGGCGGCCGTGGTCTGCTCCTGATCGACTCGGTGTCGTCCCTGTGGGGGCATCTGGTGCTCGACGACGGCAAGGTGGTCTGGGCCTGCCTGGAGGCCGACCATGATCTGTCCCGCAGCCGTCCCGCAGGCATGACCGACCCGGTGCGTGGGTAGTCAACGGCACATGCGAGACAACGACTACCCGGCCGAGGTCACCGATCCGGAGGCGTCCGGTCTGCCGGACACCGCCGACGACGACTCCTCGGCGTACGACGAGGTGAACAGCCCCCGGTGGAGCGACGGGCCGGACCCGGCCGCCCTCGCCGGAACGGGCCCGGGCGGGTCGAACCGGTTCGGTGACACCGCCGAGGAGCAGCGGCAGGGCGAGGGCCTGGAGCGCCGGCTGCGCCAGGAGGAGCCGGACTTCGGGGCCGAGTCCCGGAGCGAGGCGCGGGAGCCGTACGACGAAACGGTGGACAGCTCCGAGCAGCGTGAGTTCGACCGGGACGTGTGGGAGCCGGGCCCCAGTTCGGACCCGAACTCGCAGGTCTCGCTCTACGACGACGGCCAGCTCGACGAGGACTCGCCGCGCCCGGTGGGCCGGCTGGTCGCGCCGGACGAGGGCTCGGGCTGGGACGAGGAGGAGGACAGCGTCGCCTACGACGCGGGCGCGGCCGGTGGCGGCGCCAGCGCGGAGGAGCTGGCGATGCACGAGACCCGGGCCCCGGATTACCGCTGATCGCCCGTCCGGGCGGTGAATTTTTCGCGCTGCTCTTGCCGGTAGCGCTCCCAGTTCCGCACAGTGCTTCCTTGATCTTTCACGTGGGGGGCATGCGATGAACCGGGGGCGCCTGGCGCGGGCGCTGATGGCGGCTGTGGTGATCCTGTCCGGCGCGGCGGTGCTGAGCGGCCGCGCGGACACCGCCGTGGCCGCGGCGCCGACGACGACGGTGCGCCGGGTGGTCCTCGACGAGGACTTCGCCGGCGACCGTGGCGGTGAGCCCGATCCCGCCGTGTGGATCTTCGAGGGTGGGCGGCACGATCTGGCCCGGCTCGACGGTGACGGCCGGATCCTGCTGACGGCGGCGCTGCGCACCGCGAAGACCTTCCCGGCGGGGTACGGCCACGCCGAGGCCCGGATCCGCGGGTTCCGGGCCGACGGCGCCTGGCGGGCGCTGGGCGTGCTCGGCGCGGACGGGCGGGTGCCTGCCGGCCGGCTGGAGGTCCTCGACACGGACCGGGTCGGCTGGGAGGACTTCCACACGTACGCGATCGACTGGACCCCCACCACGCTGACCTGGTCGCTGGACGGCCGCAAGGTGCTCCGCCTGACCCCGTCGGAGAAGGGCCGGCCGCTGGCCTTCGTGCTGAACCTGGCCGGCGGCGGTTACGGCCCGAGCCTCATGCAGGTGGACGGGGTGCGGATCACCGTCCGGGTGTCCGCGCCGACCTGGAAGACGTACTCCACCTACCGGGCGGGGCAGCTCGTCGGGTACCGGGGCGTGATCTACCGGGTCCGCGAGCCGCACACCGCGCTTCCCGGGTGGCAGCCCACCCTCGTACCCGCGCTGTTCCTCAAGGTCTGAAAGTCTTCTCCGGCTGGTTCTCAGGGTTGTCTCGGGCGCGCCGAGACAACCCTGAGAACCAGCCGGGGGTCTAACCGATGGTGTAGCGGTCGCCGTAGACGTGCCAGGTCAGCGGGGTGGCCAGGTCCAGGTTGCCGGTCTTGAGGAAGAAGCGCTGCGCCGTCTCCACCCGGCTGGTGTCGTCGTGGGCCGCCTCGGTACGCATCTCCGCCGACCGCGCGCTCAGGAACGCCGTCAGGTAACCGATCTCGTCGCCGCCCTGCACCGGCGTCCGCTGCCCGGCCACCACCCGTTCCCGGATCTTCCGCAGCCCGGCGAGCCCGTGCATGACGGCCGCGTCGTAGTACGCGAACTGCCCCAGCGCCCGGAGCCCGTCCGCTTCGGCCAGGCGTACCGCCGGGGTGAAGTAGAGCCGGTCCCGGGCCTCCTCCTGCACCTGCCGGAACACCGGGTCCGCGGCGGCGGCCCGCCACGCCCGCGGGAAACCCGGGTCGAGGCCGTCGTGGGAGTCGCTGCCGTCCACGGCACGCAGCGCGGGCAGGTAACCGCCCAGGGCGGCGCCGGGCCGGCGGCGGGTGTACTCGGTGACCACGGCGAGCATGTCGGACGTGCCGGAGCAGAAGCCGACGATGCCGCCGGTGTAGCCCCGGCCGTCGCCGATGTCCTCGATGTAGCCGTACTCCGCGCGCCAGTCCAGGGTCGAGTTCTCCGCGCTGGAGACCAGCTGGAACGCGGTCTCCTTCTTGCTCGGCTCGGTCAGCGCGGCGGCGGCCTGCGGCACGTCGGCGGTGGCGGTGGTGGCCGACTCTGTCGCGGGGGCGGCGCGGCCGGGACCGTACGCCCGCACGTCCCAGAGTGAGTAGCCCTCCGGCGTGCCCCGGCGGGTCGCGAGGACGCGCAGGTAGCGGCCGGTGCCGGAGAGCCCGCGGACGTCGTCGGTGCCGCCGTCGCCGGAGCCGGTGCGGTAGAGGTCCCGCCACACCGAACCGTCCCCGGAGACCTGGATCCGGTACGCCCGCGCGTACGCCCGGGCCCAGTGCAACCGCACCCGGTGGACGTCCTGGGCCGTACCGAGATCGATCCGCACCCACTGGGTCCCGGGCCCGGCGGCCCCGCTGGACCACCGGGTGTCCGCGGCCGTGTCGGTCACGCCGGAGGCGGACCAGGCCACGCTCTCGGTGGCCGAGGCGAGCACCGGCCGCCCGCGGGTGAGGAGCACGTCGTTGGAGGCGCTGGCGGCCACCGAGATCGCGAGGGGCACGCAGAGGATCGCCGCGATGCCGCCGCCGAGGAGCACAGACCGCATGCTCCCAAACTAGGCGGAAGGGGGTCAGCGACGCTTGCGCCTGCGGGAAATCAACACGATCGCGACCACGATCCCGCCGACCACCACGAGACAGCAGATCAGTCCGAAGACCCCGAACCCGCCGCTCCGGCGGGCCTTGCGGACGGCCTCCACCGCATCGTTCTCGGCCGCCCAGGCTTGAACCGGCATCAGGAAGGTAATCATCACGCCGGCGAAGGCGGCGGCGAACCAGAGTTGCAGTTTTCGAGCCATGTCACCCATGTGCCCCATGCTGACCGATGTAAGCAATGGGTAAGTGATCGTGTACCAACGGGAAGGGGTTGGAATGGACGCCGATCTGGTGGCCCTGGCCGAGGCGCACGGGGTGGCCACCCATTACGAGAACTGGCAACGCCAGGAGACCGAGGTCGCCGCGGAGTCGGTGATCGGCGTGCTCGGCATGCTGGGCGTCGACGCGGGCACCCCGGCCGCGGTCCGGGAGTCGCTCGCCGCGGCCCGCCGCCGCGACTCCGGCGACCGGCTGCCCGGGACGATCGTGCTGCGCGCCGGGTCCGGCCGGGAGCTTCCCGCGCCGGCCGAGCTGACGCTCGAGGACGGCACGGCCCGGCGGGTGGACCGGCTGCCGGCCGATCTGCCGCTCGGCTGGCACCAGCTGCGCTGCCGCGACCAGGAGGTCACGCTGGTGGTGGTGCCGGTCGAGTTGCCCGAGCCGCCGGACACCTGGGGCTGGATGGTGCAGCTCTACACGCTGCACTCGGCCGGGTCGTGGGGGCTGGGCGACCTCGGTGACCTGCGGGACTTCGTGGCCGGGTCGGCGGGCGCCGGGATGGTCGTGCTGAACCCGCTGCACGCGATCACACCGGTGCGCCCGGTGCCGGCGTCACCGTACTCGCCGTCCAGCCGCCGGTTCGCGAACCTGCTCTATCTGCGGGTGTCCGATCTTCCGATCCCGCCGGAGCTGCGGGAACAGGTGGAGGCGCTGCGGCCGGGACTCGCTGAGAACGGGCTCATCGACTACGAGGCGGTCTTCGCCGCCAAGATGGCCGCGCTGGAGCTGCTCTGGCCGCACGCCGAGCCGGTCGACCTGGACCGTGACCCGGGGCTGACCGACTTCGCCCGGTACTGCGTGCTCGCCGAGCAGCACGGCCCGGACTGGCGGACCTGGCCCGCCGAGGTGCGCCGCCCCGACGCGCCGGCGGTCCGCGAGCTGCGCGGCGACCGGGTGGCCTTCCACGTCTGGATCCAGAACCTGCTGGAGGAGCAGTTCGACGCGGCCGGCGAGGCGGCCCGGGACATGCCGGTCGGCATCGTGCACGACCTGGCGGTGGCGGTCGAGCCGGGCGGGGCGGACGGCTGGCTGCTGCAGGACGTGCTGGCGATGGAGGCCCGGACCGGGGCGCCACCGGACGCGTTCAACCAGCTCGGCCAGGAGTGGGGCGGGGTGGCATGGCGGCCGGACCGGCTGATCGAGACCGGGTACGCGGCCTACCGTGACATGCTCCGGCGGATCTTCCGGCACGCCCGCGGCCTGCGGGTGGACCACGTCGCCGGGCTGTGGCGGCTGTGGTGGGTGCCGGCCGGGCTCGGTCCGGCGAACGGCACGTACGTGCACTACGACCCGGAGGCCATGCTCGGGATCCTGGCGCTGGAGGCATACCGGGCCGGGGCCGTGGTGATCGGCGAGGACCTGGGAACCGTCATGCCGGTGGTGACCGAGGGCCTGCAGCGGACCAACATGCTGGGTTCGGCGGTGCTCTGGTTCACCAGGGACGACGACGGCGGCTACCGTCCCGCGGCGAAGTATCCGCGGAACGCGCTGGCCAGCGTCTCCACCCACGACCTGCCGACCGCGGCCGGGTTCCTGGCCGGCGAGCAGGTCGAGGTGCGCGCGAGACTCGGCCAGCTGGCCGGGCCGGTCGAGCAGGAGCGGGCGAACTGGGCGAAGGACCGGGACCTGCTGCTGGACCGGCTGCGCGCCGAAGGCCTGCTGACCGGCGACGACGACGATCCGGTGGTGGCGATGCACGAGTTCCTGGCCCGGACCCCGTGCCGGCTGGTCGCCGCGTCGCTGCACGACGTCCTGCTGGAACGCCGTCAGCCGAACCTGCCGGGCACCTTCGACGAGTACCCGAACTGGCGGATCCCGCTCGGCCCGGACCTCGCCGAGGTGCTGGCCGACCCGCTGTTCCGCAAGGTCGCCGGGATCCTGTCGGGCCGCCGGGCTCAGATCGCCAGCGGCTCCGGCGGCGGGTCGTCGTCGAGCGCGTAGAGCATCGGGTGCAACGGCAGGAAGGTGTGCGGCTCCCGGCAGCGCACCGGGGGCAGCAGTGACGACCGGTGGTCCGGGTGCTCGTGGCAGTGCCGCAGCGCCCGGGTCACCGCGTCCTCGTGGTGCCGCCCGCCGCCGTACTCACCGCAGCCGCCGCAGTCCCACCGCCAGAACGGGGCGCCCTCGTCGGAGGTGTGCCGCCGGATCCGCAGCGGCGGCCCGGCCGGGGTGAGGACCGGCGCGGGCGGCCGCCGCTGAGCGCCGATGAGCTCGGCAAGCAGGTTGCTCGACATGGTTCAAGTTGTATCGCCCATCCTCGTCCAGGATGAGCGTTTCGGCCGATTTCAGCGTGGGGTGACGATCCCCAGGTTCGCCGCGCCGACGCCCGGGAAGACACCGGCCAGATCGGCGACCCCGCACCGGGCGCGCAGGATCTCCCCGATCACGGCCCGGTAGTCGGTGGTCACCGCCAGGTCGCCGTCGCGCAACTGCTCCGTGGTCAGGCCGGGCCATTGCCCGTACACCTTGCCGCCCTTGACGTTGCCGCCCAGGACGAACATCGCGTTGCCGTAGCCGTGGTCCAGCCCGCCCGACCCGTTCTGCGCCACCCGGCGGCCGAACTCGCTGACGGTGACCAGGGTGACCCGCCGCAGGCCGTCCGGCCCCAGGTCGGCGGCGAACGCGGCCAGGGCCGTGGCGAGCGCCTTGAGCTGGTCGTACATCCGCCGGCCGGAGGTCGCCGGGCCGACGTTCTCGTGCATGTCCCAGTCGCCGGAGTCCACCGTCGCGCTCATCAGCCCGGATCCCGACTTGATCAGCCGGGCCAGGTCGCGCAGGGCCGCGCCCAGGTCGGTGGCCGGGTAGGCCGCCCCGTTGGCCGGCTGGTACCCCGCCGTCCGCAGCCGCTCCGCCTGCGCGAGCGTGCCGAGCATCCGGTCCGCCGTGGTCCGCAGCACCGCCGGCGCCCCGTCGTAGAGCTTCGCCATCGTCGCCGCGATCGGCCGCCCGGCCTGGTCGCCGGTGAGCGTCATCTTGTCGATCGAACGCACGCCCAGGTGCGGCGCCGGGCCGGCGAGCGCCCGTACCGGCATCGCGGTGCCCATCGCGACCGCCTGGAACGGGTCGGACGCGCCGAGCGTGCCGAGCATCCGGTTCAGCCAGCCGGTCCGGATCGACGTGCCGGGAGCGGCCCGTTCCAGGTCCTCCATGGCCGAGAAGTGCGACCGGTTCGGCGCCGGCTGGCCCACCGCGTGCACCGCGGCGAGCTGCCCGCCGGTCCAATACGGCAGCAGCGGCGCCAGCGCCGGGTGCAGACCGAAGAAGGATCCACCCCCGATCAACTGCGCTCTGGGTACGGCGATCGAGGGCCGCGCCGTGTAATAGGCCGGATCGCCCGCCGGCACCACGGCGGACAGGCCGTCGAACCCACCGCGCAGCGACAGCAGCACCAGCACGTCACCGGCGTAGCCCGGCTCGGCCGCGTACGCCACGCTGGTGTCCAGGCCCACCGTGGCCAGCCCGGCGAACGCGCCCGCCGCGAGCAGACCCCGCCGGGACAGTCCCACCCGCTGGTTCTCGTCACACCCACAAACAGGAGTCATCGTCACCTCACGGCAAAGGACGGGGCGTTCAGCAACATCCCCATCAGGTACGGATACATCCAGCCGGCCGCCGGATCGTTCGACTTCAGTGGCGACGCCGGGGTCTTGCCGAAGAATTCGGCAAGGGCGGCGGTCTGCTTCGCGGCAGGCGCGACGCCGAGCAGGCGTGTGGCGGTTCTCTCGATGAGCAGGCCGTACGTCGCCGGCAGCGCCCCCACCGTGCCGGTGAGCAGGTTCGCCGGCTTGACCAGCGTGTCCGGCCACCATCCGGCCGCGATCGACAGGTGGAAGTTCCACCGGACCAGCAGCCCGGACGGCGAGTCCCAGGCCTCGGCGACGTCCGGATACCCGTTCGGCGGGCCCCAGTTCAGCGGCGCGTGCCCGGCGTCCCGGGCCATCCAGTAGAGGCTCTCCAGGAACTTGACGCCGCTGGTGGCCGGCCCGTACCCGAGGGTGCGTACGGTCGCCGCCAGGTCCTCCATCGGCGTCCGGGTCTTGGCGCCCACGGCGGCCGCGAACTCGGCCGACGTGAACAGCGCCCGCAGCACCGGCGCGATCGCCGACCCGTTGTCCAGGTACACCTTGATCAGAGTGGTGATCAGCGTGGCCGGCGGGTTGTCGGCGACGAACCGCACGCACAGCTTGGTGACGATCCGGCGGGCCGTCGCCTGATGCAGCGCCAGGTAGTCGAGCAGCGCGAGGGCCGCCGCCTCCCCGCCGGACGTCGTCGCGTTGGCGTGCTGGAAGGCCAGCACCCGGACCGCGCCGACGGCGTGCGCCGCCGCGTCGTACTTGTATCGCCCCGTGGCGTTGTCCACGGTCAGCCCGGTCAGCAGCCGGGCCGCGTTCTTGACGTCCGCCTCGGCGTACGCCAGCCCCACGGTGTGCAGCTCGAGCAGCTCCCGCCCGTAGTTCTCGTTCGGCGCCGCCTTCGTCGAGTACCGGTTGTCCAGGTAGGTCAGCATCGCCGGGTGTCGAGCCGCGTCCCGCAGCATGTCGGAGAACTTCCCGAGCGCGTGCCGGCGGATCACCGTGGTGTCGTAGTCGGCCCGGCTGTCCCAGACGTCCCCGTGCGGGCACGTCACGTTCAGGTGGTTGCTCCAGAAGTCGGCCATCATCTCGAACAGCTGCCGCTCGCTCCAGATCGACCGGGCGACGGCCGCCCAGGACAGCTGCCACATCGGCTCCCAGCTGTACTGCTTCAGGGTCCCGGCGGACACCCGGCCGCGGATCTCGGCGATCGACAGCCGGCTCAGCGGCAGCCGGGCGACCAGGCCGCCGGCCACCGGGTCGGCGATCGTGGCGGGGGCGAGCTGCCGGTCCAGCCACGCCGTGGCGCCCAGCTTGCGGATCTCCGCGATCGACGCGGGGCTCGGCCCGAAGGTGGCCCGGCGCAGCAGGTGCAGCAGCGGGTCGGACGGCAACAGGGCGGCGGCCGGGTCGGCCCCGGCAGCGGCGGCGGGCGTACCGGTGGTCAGGGTGGCGGCGGCGCCCGCCGCGGCGATCCCGCCCACGACGCTGCGCCGCGTCATCGTCTGCTCTAGTGCGCTCACGGGGGCGAACGTCGGAAGTTTCCGCCGTCACTTGCGGATTCCCCGCGCCGCGCTACCGATCCGCAACCGGCGATACTTTCCGGATGGCACAGCGGAGGGCGTCCCGGAAGCGGGTGGAGACGGTCGCGTCCGGCACGGCCGAGCTGGTCCCGGACCCGGACCGGGACACCGCGTGGACGCTGCTGCTGGACGGCGCCCCGCAGTCGCACGTGGATCTGGCCGACCCCACCCACCTGGAATTCGAGTACGTACGGCGGATGGCCGCCGCGATCGACCTGGCGGCGCCGGCCGGCCGGCCGCTACGCGTGCTGCATCTCGGCGGCGGCGCGCTGACGCTCCCGCGGTACGTCGCGGTCACCCGGCCCGGCTCGGCGCAGCGGGTGATCGAGATCGACGGGCCGCTGGTGGAACTGGTCCGCCGCGAGCTTCCGTTCCCTGCCGGAGCCAACATCCGGGTACGGGTCGCCGACGCCCGCGCCGCCGTCGAGGGCATGCGCGACGCCGGGTACGACGTGGTGGTCCTGGACGTGTTCGCCGGCGCCCGCACCCCCGCCCACCTGGCCTCCGCCGAGTTCGCCGGCCAGCTGGCCCGGGTGCTCGACCCGGCCGGCCGGCTGATCGCCAACGTGGCCGACGGCCCCCCGTTGCGGTACGCCCGCGCGCAGGTCGCCACCATCCGGGCCGCGCTGCCGCAAGCGTGCCTGGTCGCCGACGCGGGCGTGCTGCGCGGGCGGCGTTTCGGCAATCTCGTCGTGGTGGCCGGGCAGACCCCACCACCGATCGCCGAACTCACCCGCCGGGCCGCCGGCGACTGGTTCCCCGGCCGGGTGGAGACGGACCTGGACCGATTCACCGGCGGTGCGGCTCCCGTTCCGGACGCTGCAGCGGTACCCTCTCCCCTGCCACCCGAAAGCCTGTTCGGTAACCGAAAGTAGCCACTGAATCGGCCGTAGGTGCATCACTGATCACCGTCCTGTGTCGATTTTCCAGGTTCGGGTGTGATCCACGCCCGGTGACTGGCGACGCCGCCGGTGACCGGTTGTAATCGTTGCGGCCGCACTTTTCCGAACGCGGCGAGCACGGGGAAGGCAACCATGTTCCACCAGCACTTCCTGTCCCTCGCGGGCACGGACCTCGGACCGCTGGACAGCGGTGAGCGGGTGCTGTGGCGCGGCCGCTGCGCTGTCGCCGAGTACGCGTTCGACGAGGCCTCCTCGCTGCCCCGGTGGACCCTGCCGGAGGAGACCGACGTCCTGGTCACCGATCGCCGGGTGCGCTACGTGCACCACGCCGAGGAGACGCAGCGTAGCGGCGAGTTGTTCTGGCTCTGGCCGCAGCACCTGCGGGTCCAGCCGGGCAACCGGGAGACCGGCCGCAACGCCACGGTCACCCAGATCCAGCTGGTGTGCACCGGGCCGGACGGCGCCTTCCCGGCGCTGGTCTTCGCCGGCGGCGACCTGACCAGGATCGGTGACGCCGACCATCTGGCCAACACGCTGCGGCAGGCGATCGCCCGGTTCCGGGTGGAGAACGCGGACCTGATCGGGGTGCCCGCCCCACAGGCGCGGATGCTGTCCCGGCTGGTGATCGGCCCGGAGTTCAGCAACTACCAGGGTGGCGAGGGGCAGACCGTGACGCTGCTCGGCGCGGTCCCGGTGCCCGCCCCGTTCGACGAGGACCCCGCCCCGGCTCCGGTCCACGCCGAGCCGGCCGCCTACGCCGAGGCTCCCGTCTCCGGTCCGCGCGCCTACACCGACCGCCCCGGCGTCGAGGCCGACGCGATGCGTGCCGAGGAGGCCCTGCGCGCCGAGCAGGACTCCGAGCCGGATCTCGCGTCCCGGGCCGCGACATTGGCCGCCCGGGTGGCGAGCCTGGTCTCGGAGACCCCGGACAGCCAGGGCTCGAACCTCTCCGCGTACCTCAACCAGCACCGCTGACGGTCAGCCCCCGGCGGCTCAGGTCCGGGCGGCTCAGGTCCGGGCGGCGAAGCAGCTTCCGGCGGCGACCCGTTCGTCGTGCACCCGGTGCGCCCGCTCCAGCAGCGCCATCAGCTCCGACTCCGCGCGTACCCGGGCCCGGTACTTCTCCGGCAGCCGTTTGAGGTTCTCCTCCTCGACGAGGAGCTTGTGGTAGATCTCGTCGCAGTAGGCCGGATCGGTCTCGACGTCGAGGAACTCGGTGGCGTGCCGCCGGGCCGCCGCCTGCGCCGTCCTGGCCCGGCCTTTGGGGCTGAGCAGCGAGGCGATCACGGTGATCACCAGCACGCCGATGATGATGGCCAGCGACAGCACGGTCGGGATCTCGGCCACGTCGACCGGCTCGCCGCCGTTGATGAACGGCACGTTGTTCTCGTGCAGGGCGTGCAGGACCAGTTTCACGCCGATCAGGGCGAGGATCGCGGCCAGCCCGTAGGAGAGGAAGACCAGCCGGTCCAGCAGGCCGTCGATCAGGAAGTACAGCTGCCGGAGCCCGAGCAGGGAGAACGCGGTGGCCGTGAAGACCAGGTAGACGTTCTGGGTGAGGCCGAAGATGGCCGGGATCGAGTCCAGCGCGAACAGGATGTCGGTGCCGCCGATCGCCACCATGACCAGCAGCATCGGGGTGAGCACCCGCTTGCCGTCCTGGTAGGTGAACAGCTTGTCCCCGTCGTAGTGGTCCGACGTGCGCAGGAACCGGCGTGCCAGCCGGATCACGAAGTTGTCCGGCTCCTCGTCGCCGTCGTGCTTGCTCCGCAGCAGGTTCCCGGCGGTGACCAGCAGGATCAGGCCGAACAGGTAGAAGATCCAGGCGAACGAGTTGATCAGCGCCGAACCGAGCAGGATGAACCCGGTCCGGGCGAGCAGCGCGACCACGATCCCGAACAGCAGCACCTTCTGCTGGTCGGCGCGGGGCACCTTGAAACTGCCCATCAGCAGCAGGAAGACGAACAGGTTGTCGACCGAGAGCGCCTCCTCGGTGACGTAGCCCGCGAAGTACTCCGCGCCCATCGTCGAGCCGCCGAAGATCCACACGCCGACCCCGAACAGGATCGCGATCGACACGTAGATCGACGTCCACAGTGCCGCCTCACGCAGGCGCGGGATGTGCGCCTTCCGGACGTGGAAGAAGAAGTCGAAAAGCAGAAGGCCGACGATTCCGAGGACGGTCAGCACCCACACCACACCGGACACCTGCATGCGCCCATCTTAGGGGTGATCGGCGTCCGTCACTGCGGCACGCAACTGTGACGAAGTCAGGAACAGCGCCCCGTTTAGATTCGCGCCGCGCAGATCCGTACCCCGCATGTCCGCTCCGGTGAAGTCGGCCCGCCGCAGGTCCGCCTCCCGCAGGTCCGCGCCGATCAGCAGGGCTCCCCGGAAGCTGGCGTTGCGCAGGTCGGCGCCGCGCATCCGGCGGCCGATCAGGTGCGCCCCGCTGTGGTCCGGCCCGCGGCCGCGAGCCATCTCGCTGGCCCGGCGCAGAAGCGGGACGACCTTCATCCGGTACGCCTCCACGTCCAGTTTCCGCAGTTCCCCCGCCGTACGGCCGGCGAGCGCATCGGTCTCGTCCAGCGCGGCCCGCAGTTTCGGGTGCAGCCGCCGGGCCTCGGCGAGTTTCAGCGCCTCGGTCAGATACCACATCAGCTCGTGCAGCAGCCGCACCACCGGGAGGACCGCGAACATGTCCCCGGCCAGCTCCGGCGCCGACCGCCAGTCCCGCCCGCCGAACGTCTCCTGGGTGATCCGCTGACCGGCGCCGAAGCAGTCGAACACCACGCACCCGGGGAAGCCGCGCTGCTCCAGGTGCTCGTGGATGGTGCACCGGAAGTCGTCACCGAGGTTGCGGCAGGGGCGGCCGGCGGGCTTGTCGTGGGCGAAGTCGGACGACTTCGCGAAGGCCGGCGCCACACAGCAGAGCGCAGCGCAACGAGCACAGTCAGCAGCGAGAGTGATCATCGATCCGTTTCCGTCGAACTGGGGTCCTACACCGGATAAGTATCGCCGAAGCGGATGGTGGACCGAAAACGCCCATCGGAACTGTCGACGGCAATCTCCACCACTTAACCGGCACAGTTCACCGGAACATTGTTCTGCAATTTTCGTCACGCAATGCCGAGACCACCTGTAGGGGCCTGTACCAGCAGGTAGGGTCCGCAGGCGGGATGAACGATGACCTCGGCGATCAATTCTCGATAGCGTCGGGGAATGCGGCTCCATCTCGCCGCGCTCACGACGGAGGATCTCAAACCAAATGCACAGACGACCGAAAGTGACCTTCGGCGTGGGTACCGCTCTGGGCGTGCTCATCGCCGGCACCGGAGTCTTCGGCACCACGCCGGCCTGGGCCGCGGCGCCGACCATCAACAACGCTCCGGCGAAGACCGGGTGGGGTGACGTGGTGCTCACCGGCACCGCCACCCCGGGCGCGACGGTCTACCTGCGTGAGGCCGCGTACATCTGGGGCAGGAACGTCAGCAACCCCGCCGAGCTCGCGCGGGCCACGGCGTACGACCACCCGTCCACCACCACGGCGAACACCGCCGGCCAGTGGTCGATCACCCGCACCATGGACTCGGGCTTCGTCTGGGCGGTCGAGGCCGAGGGCCAGTACTCGCGGATCATCCAGGCGCCCCTCCAGATCGGTGGCGAGTTCACCGTCACGCCCGGCGCCGCCGCCAACAGCGTCGCCTACCGCTACCGGGCCAGCCCCGACCAGCCGTGGTTCCCGGTCCTGATCGAGCGGCAGTCCGGCAGCTCGTGGGTCGCGGTGGCCGACGGTTACACCGACGGCCCGGCCGGCGAGGGCGGCACCCGCGGCCCGAACGACGACGGTGACGACGAGGCCGAGTTCCAGGGCACGCTCACCGGCCAGCCCACCGGGCAGCTGACGTACCGCGCCCGGGTCATCGACCCGAAGGATGCCGCGTACGCCTCCGCGGACAACCTGATCACCACCAACACGTTCACGTCCTCCACCGGAAGCAACGGAACGCCGGGCACCACGCCGCCGACCACTTCCCCGACGACGCCGCCGACCACACGCCCGACCACGGCGCCGACCACACGCCCGACCACGGCGCCGACGACTCCGGGCACGCCGAAGCCCACCACGCCGGCGACCCCGAAGCCGACCACGCCGAAGCCGACCACGCCGAAGCCCACGACGCCGGCCTACAACCCGGCGAACCCGGCGGCCGGCGCCGTCCAGTTCTCCCGGATCCAGTACAACGCGCCGGGCACGGACACCAACAGCAACAAGAGCATCAACGGCGAGTACGCCCAGATCACCAACCGCAGCAACAAGACCGTCTACCTGTACGGCTGGACGATCCGTGACGCGGCCGGCAACGTCTATCGGATCCTGGCGAAGTACTACCTCTACCCGGGACGCAGCCTGATCATCCGCACCGGCATCGGCGCGAACGCCGGCATCACCCGGTACTGGACCAAGAAGTACCACGTGTGGGGCAACACCGCCGACACCGCGTACCTGCGCACCGCGGGCGACCGGACGATCGACACCTGCAAGTGGACGAAGGCGGGCAACGGTTACACCACCTGCTGACGCCGTCAGCCATGCGGCCCTCCGGGACATCCCGGAGGGCCGTTTCGGCTGGAGAGAACGCCGGAACGAGAAAGCGGCCCACCGGAATCGGTGGACCGCTTTCTCAACCTCGTCTAACGCAAGTAGCGGGGACAGGATTTGAACCTGCGACCTCTGGGTTATGAGCCCAGCGAGCTACCGAGCTGCTCCACCCCGCGTCGACTTGATAAGACTAGCGCACGCCTTGGGGCACTGCCAAAGCGGCCCCGGAATCGGCCCCGGCCCACGCTGACGCGGACCGGGGCCGGCCGATCAGTCGTCCAGGTCGGAGGCGGACGCCGACTTCTTGAACGCCACTGCGGCGGGGGAGTCCGGGTCGGCGACGGCCACGTCCCGGATGGTCCGGAAGTTCGCCCGGAACTGGTCGTGGATGGCGGCCGACTCGATGCGCAGGAACGCCTCGTCGTTCTCCCGCAGCGCCGGGTTGGTGTAGTTGTGGCTGCCGGTGAGCACCCACTTGCTGTCCGCGTCGTCGATGTACTTGCCCTCGATCAGCATGTACTTCGAGTGCACGAAGTCACCGGCGGCCTCCGGCGTCTGGTACAGCGCGATCCGGGAGTGGTTGCGCAGCTTGTTCAGCACGCCGCTGTCCGACTCGGTGTAGATCACGTCGACCCAGCACTTCTTGTCGGCGAGGGCACGCAGCTCGTCGGCGATGGCCTGCCGGGTCAGGCTCCACATGGCGATCCGGATGATCGTCCGGTGCGAGGTGGAGGTGCCGACGGTGGTGTTGCCCTCACAGGCGACGTTCTCGTTCAGCATGTTGTAGATGGTGTCGCTCGTCTTGTCCGTCCCGGCGCGCGGGTAGAAGTACGACTTCACGGCGCCGGCCAGGTTCGTCCGGTAGTAGTTGTTGGTCTTGGCCTGATCGCCGGCCAGATCCTTGTGGTACTCGTAGTACGCGTTGTACAGGCTGGTGTTGCCCGCGAAGGTGACCGCGTTCTGCCACATGTTCGACCCGTTGGTCACGGTCAGGTTCGCCGAGGACTGCACGACCACGTTGTTCGAGCCGTTCGTGCTCGAGAACAGGTAGAACTTGTTGTGCATGATCGGCGTGCCCTGGTTGCCGATGCAGGCTCCGCCCGTGGTGCACACCTTGAGGTACGACGCGCCGGCGGACGTGCTGACCGTCGTGCCAAGCGCGGTCCTCAGGTCGGCGACCGGCTCCCAGTCCTTGGAGACGGAGTCCGTGACGACCTTGACGTGCACGCCACGCTTCTTCGCGGCGATCAGGTTGTCGACGGTCTCCTGCTCCTTGACGTGGTACACCGCGACACGGATCTCCGATCCGGCCGGGGCGCCGTCGATCAGGCCGCGGATGTAGTCACGGATCTTGTATTGCTGCGCCGCGTCACGCGGGTCGTTGAAGATCGCGCCGTTGGCGACCGCCGCGGTCGCGGGCCCGGCCGACGCCACGACGAGGGCGCCGGTGACCGCGGTCAGCGCCACGCAGGCGGTCGCGAGGAGCCTTTTGAGGGGCATGAAAGCTCCGATCGAAGATGAACGACAGAAGTCCGGCAGAGAGCCGGCGGCTCAGCATTCCACAAAAGATCGAAGAATTCCGCATCATCGATTCCGGCTCGCTGTCATGGCCGGAGCCGGAAAGCAGAAAACGCGGCCCGTCGTGATGACGGACCGCGTTCTGTATTTCCACTACTTGGTAGCGGGGACAGGATTTGAACCTGCGACCTCTGGGTTATGAGCCCAGCGAGCTACCGAGCTGCTCCACCCCGCGTCGTTGAGATAACCCTAGCGCATGGGTTCCGGGGGCCGCAAAACGGCCCCCGGAACCACTGACTCATCCGCCCGCGGCCGGGCTGGGACTCGTCGGTGTGCTCTGCGCCGGAGCGGCGCCCGCCGCGCTGGCCGCCTGGAAACGCTTCATCGCGTCGTCCAGCGCCTTGAGCGCCTCACCCTCCTTGGCGAAGTCGCCGGACTGCCGGGCCGCCCGCAGGTCGCTGATGGCCTTGTCGACGTCCGCCGCCGCCTGCAGCAGGGCCGGGCTGACCTGGGTGGGCGGCTGGGTGCCCGGGGTGGCGCCGGGTGAGGGCGAGGCCGGCGTGGTGGGCGTGGTGCCCGGGTTGTCCGTACCGCCCGTGCTGGGCGGCGGGGCCCCGGCCTTGCCGAGCGCCACCAGCGCTTTCAGGCCGTCGGTCAGGTTGTTCTCCAGGACGACGTAGTTGCCGTCGCCGTACGACATCAGGACCTTCTGGAGCAGCGGCGCCGCCCCGGCCTGACTGCTCTTCACATATACCGGTTCGACGTACAGGATGCCGTCGCCGAGGGGCAGCGAGATCAGGTTGCCGTAGAGCACCGAGGCCTGACCGCCACGCGTCAGCAGCGCGAGCTGCTGAGAGATGCTGGCGTTGTTCACCATCCGCTGGTGCACCTGCACGGGACCGGGCACGGGGGCGCCGTCCGGCAGTTCGAGCACCTCCAGCCGTGGCTGGCCGCTGACGTAGGAGCCGGAGACCAGCGCCGCCATGTTCTCCCGGTTCAACGGGGTGACAGCGGCGGTGAGCTGGAAGCGGGACTCGTCCTGCTCGGGCAGCTTGACGTTCAGGTAGAACGGCGGCTGCAGCCCGCTCTGCGGCGAGTCGGGCGCGTTCGGCACCTGCCAGAAGTCGTCGCCGGAGAAGAACGTGCGCTCGTCGGTGACGTGGAACTTGGTGAGCAGGTTGCGCTGCACCTTGAACAGGTCGGCCGGGTAGCGGAAGTGATCGGCGAGGGCGGCCGGGATCTCCTTCTTCGACTTGATCAGGTCACCGCCGAACGCCTTGTTCCACGCCTTGAGGACGGGGTCGTTCTCGTCGTACTCGTACAGGGTGACGGTTCCGTCGTACGCGTCGACCGTCGCCTTGACCGAGTTGCGCATGTAGTTGACGTCGTCCCGGGCCAGCGCGAACGAGCCCTGCCCGGTCAGCTCGTCCCGGGTCTCGGTGGCCAGATTGATCTTCTGGGCGTACGGGTACGTCTTGGCAGTCGTGTAGCCGTCGAGGATCCACTGGATCCGCCCGTCGACGACAGCGGGGTACGGGTCCCCGTCGATGGTGAGGAACGGCGCCACCTTCGCGACCCGCTCGCGCGGCTCACGGGTGTACATCACCTTCGAGTTCTCGTTGACCGCCTCGGAGAGCAGGAAGTTGCTCTCGGTGTTGTGGATCGCGAAGACCAGACGGTGGAAGAACGAGCCGATCTCGACGCCGCCCTTGCCGGTGTAGGTGTAGAGCACCTCACCGCTGTTCTCGCTCTGCCCCTGCGGCCGGTCGAACTCGACCTTCTTGTTCTCGTCGCTCTGGCCGACGATCGCGTACTCGGTGGACTGCTCGCCGAAGTAGATCCGCGGCTGCTCCGCTTCGATCACATCGGCCTTCATCGGGGTGCAGCCGCCCTGAGCCTGCGGCTGGCCGTCGAGGAACCCGGAGACGAAGTTCGGCAGGCCGGTGCCGCAGACCTCGTTGGCCGGCGCCGCCACCAGGCCGTAGCCGTGGGTGTAGACGGTGTGCCGGTTGATCCAGTTGCGCTGCTGCGGGCTGAGCTTCTCGTCGGCGATCTCGCGGGCGCCGACCACGTAGTCCTGGGTCTTGCCGTCGACGGTGTAACGGTCGACGTCCAGCTTCTCGCCGAAGTCGTAGAAGCCGCGGGACTGCTGGGACTGGGTGAACGCCTGGGAGACCAGCTGCGGGTCGATCAGCCGCACGTTCTGCGCGCTGGCGTCGTCCACCAGGCCCGCGGGTGGCTGGCCGCTGGTCGCCTGATATCTGCTGACCTCGGTGTCCGCCAACCCGAAGGCGTCTCGTGTCGCCTCGATCGACCGTTTGATGTACGGCGCCTCCTTGTCCGCGAGGCTCGGCTTCACCTGGAAGTTCTGCACGGCCAGCGGGTAGATGCCGCCGATCGCGACCGCCGAGATCGCCAGCAGCGCCAGCGAGACGCCGGGCCAGACCAGGTTCCGCATCACCGCGTTGGAGAACACGATGATCGCGATCGCCACCACCACCGAGATGTAGGCGAGGATCTCCTTGGCCGGCAGCAGCGCGTTGACGTCGGTGTAGCCGGCGCCGTACAGCCCCGGGGACACGTGCTGCTCCAGCAGCAGCGCACGCCGGTCGAGCACGTACGCCACGGCCTTGAGCAGGACGAAGACGGCGACCAGCGTGGTCAGGTGGGCGCGGGCCGCGGTGGTCATCCGGTCGCCGACGCCCTGCAGGCGCACGCCGCCGAAGATGTAGTGCACCGCGAGCGAGCCGATCACCGACAGCACCACGGCGGTGAAGCCGAGGCCCAGCAGGTAACGCCAGATCGGGTAGTCGAAGACGTAGAAGCCGATATCCACGTTGAACTCGGGGTCGCGGACCCCGAACGAGCCACCGTTGCGGAACAGCATCCAGTCGCCCCACCGGCCCATCGCGGACAGACCCGCGAAGAAACCGATGACCAGCCCGGTCACGGTGATCCAGGTGCCCAGCCGGGGCGCCAGGATCATCCGGTAGCGCTCCAGGGTGGCCTGCTCCGCGGAGTGCGGGCGCAGCAGGGGGCGCAACCGGTACGCCAGGTAGAGGTTGCCGGCGACGATGAGGGTCATCGCGGCGCCGACGACGAGGAACAGGACGAGCTGGGTGAGCAGCACGCCGGAGAAGACGTTCGTCTTCTCCACCTCGTCGAACCACAGGAAGTCGGTGTAGGCGTCGATGCCCCAACCGAGCAGCGTGAAGAGTATGAAGACCCCGACCAGGACGCCGACGGTCACGCGACCGCGCCGGCTCATCCTCGGCAGAGGACTGTTTCGCATGACCAACGTTGGCTCCACACTTCGTCTGGCCGGTGTTTCACCTTAACGATGTCGCATCCAGCTTCTATACGCGGCAGAACTGTCCCGTCACCACCGGTGCGGCATCACGACGCCGAGCACGGCTTCGGGATGCCCCCGGTGGTGAAGGTCTTCAGGGCGGTGAGCGCGTCGTCCACCGTGGCCACCTCCGCCATCGGCAGGCCGGGCACGGCGTTGCGCAGCGCTTCCGCGCAGTTGTCCTTCGGGACCAGGAAGAGCTCGGCGCCGTCCCGCTTGGCGCCGACGAGTTTCTGCGGGATGCCACCGATCGGGCCGACGTCGCCGTCGTCGTTGATGGTGCCGGTGCCCGCGATGGTCTTTCCGCCGGTGAGGTCCTCGGCGCGGAGCTTGTCGACGATGCCGAGGGTGAACATCAGGCCGGCGCTGGGGCCGCCGATCTTGTCCAGGTCGATCTCGATCTTGAACGGGTGCGGCTGCCGGGTGTCGATCTCCACCCCGATCCGCGGCGTCCCGTCCTTGGCGTCGGCCCGTGAGGTCACCTGTGCGGTGCCGGCCTTGCCGCCCCGGAGGTAGGAGACGGACAGCGCGGTCCCGGCCGGCTTGGCCCGGATCACCTCGGTGACCTGGCCCGGCTTGGTGATCGCGGTGCCGTCGACGGCGGTGATGACGTCGTCGGCCTGGAGGGCGCCGTCGGCAGCGCCACCAGAGGTGACCTTACGCACATAAATCTGGACCGGGTACCCCAGTTCGCGCAGCGCAACCGTCTCGGCGCTGGTCTGCGACTGCTTCCACTCCTGTGCGTTCTGCTCCTGGACCTGCTTCTCGCTCTGGTCCGGCGGGTAGATCAGCTCCCGCGGCACCACCGCGTCGGAGTCGCTCAGCCAGCCGCGGATCGCCCAGACCAGCTCCACCTGCGACTGCACGTTCACCGTGGTGAGGCGCAACTGACCGGCTGACCGCGAGGTCTCACCCTCGGTGACCTTGATGACCTCGGTCCCGTCGGCCGAACCCAGCGTGTCGACGGTGGGCCCGGGCTTGAGCACCACGTAGGGCATCGGTGCGACCATCACACCGGCAGCCAGCAGAGCGGTGATCAGGGCGCCGAGGATGACGGTGACACCGCGACGTCTCATGCGCGTGAGCGTACCCACCCAGTCTGAGTTCTCTCTGAGCTGATACCGCCCTCAGTCCGCTACGGGCTTTTCGCGCGTACCGTTGGGGTCGTGCCTGATATCCCGTTCGGCTTCTCCCTGCCGGGCGCGCAGCCGCCCGACCCCTCCGACCCGCAGCAGATGCAGCAGTTCATGGCGCAGCTGCAGCAGATGTTCGCTGCCCCCGGCAGTGGCCCGGTCAACTGGGACCTGGCCCGGCAGGTCGCCGCCAGCCAGCTCTCGGCGACCGGTGACCCGGCGGTGAACATCCTGGAGCGCCACCAGGTCGAGGAGGCCCTGCGCCTCGCCGACCTCTGGCTCGATCCGGTGTGCGCGCTCCCCAGCGGAATCCAGAAATCCGTCGCCTGGAACCGCAACGAGTGGATCTACAACACTCTCGACGTGTGGAAGAAACTGTGCGAGCCGATCGCCGGCCGCATGGTCGGCGCGATGGGCGACCTCGTGCCCGAGGAGGCCCGTGCCCAGCTCGGCCCGATGCAGTCGATGGTCGCCACGCTCGGTGGCGCCCTCTTCGGCGGTCAGCTCGGCCAGGCCTTCGGCCAGCTCGCGGCCGAGGTGCTCTCCGCCGGCGACATCGGGCTTCCGCTCGGCCCGGCGGGCACTGCCGCCCTCGTCCCTTCCAACATCAAGGCGTACGGGTCCGGCCTCGAGCTTCCCGAGGACCAGGTCCGGCTGTACGTGGCCTTGCGTGAAGCCGCCCACCAGCGGCTCTTCGGGCACGTCCCGTGGCTGCGCGCGCACGTGCTGAACGCCGTCGAGACCTATGCCAACGGCATCACGGTGAACCGGGAGGCGATCGAGGAGGCGATGAGCCGCGTCGACCCGACCGACCCCGAGTCGATGCAGGCGATGGCTCTCGAGGGCATCTTCACGCCCGAGGACACCCCGCAGCAGAAAGCCGGCCTGGCCCGGCTGGAGACCGCGCTCGCTCTAGTCGAGGGCTGGGTCGGTCACGTGGTGGACGCGGCTGCCGCCGACCGGCTGCCGTCGGTCGCCGCGCTCGGCGAGGCCTTCCGCCGCCGCCGCGCCGCCGGCGGTCCCGCCGAGCAGACCTTCGCCGCCCTCGTCGGCCTGGAGCTGCGCCCACGCCGCCTGCGGGAGGCCGGGGCGCTGTGGACCGCCGTCGCCGAGCAGCGTGGCACGGCCGGCCGGGACGCCCTGTGGGACCACCCCGACCTGCTCCCCACCGACGAGGACTTCGCCGACCCGGACGCCTTCGCCCGCAACCGTTCCGACTGGGACATCAGCGAGCTGGACAATCTGGGCGAAGGCCCGACCGAGGACTGACCCCGGCCCCCGTGTTCCCGCCCGCCGGGAACACGGGGCCGTCAGCCGTCCCGGGTGCACGTCTCGGCCCCGGAGGTTCGCCGGTCACCCGCGCTCGTCGGCGCGGCCTCCGCGCCGTGGTGGTGTATCACCCATGGGTCGCCCCTGTGGCGGGCCTCAGCCGCCGAGGATGGCGCGGGTGTTCTCCCAGCCGTCCAGGGCCACGTCCAGGGTCGCCAGGTCGGCGGGGGTGCGCAGGCGCCGCCACGACGGGGTCGAGGTGACGTCGCCGGGGGCCGGAGCCGTCCGGCGCAGCGCCTGCGCGGACGCGCTGTCCAGGTCGTGGTCGATCAGCCATGCGGGAGCGGGCAACCCGGTGGCGACGCCGAACAGGCCCGTCCCGGGAGACGCCGGGGCCACCGCGACGGCTTTGCTCTCCAGAGGGCGCAGCAGCTTGCCCAGCGTCATACCGGGCACGTCCGGCGCATCCGCGGCGATGACGGCGGCCTGGTCGAAACCGTCCGCGGCAGCCGCCCGCAGCACCGGCGACACGGTCGGGGCCGGCACCTCGTAGATCCGCATGCCCGGCCAGGCGATCTCCTCAGCCAGCGACCGGTCCGCCGGCGTGGCAGCGATCGCGGCCTCGGCCTGAGCCAGGCGGGCCAGCAGGTCGACCACGTCCTCGGCCATCGCCGCCCGCCACGCGCCGAGCTCCACCCCGGGCGGGCTCCACAGCACCGGCACCAGCATCGCCACCACCACGCGCCGCGTCACCAGCCCAGCCTATCCACCCCCCGTCCGGCCTCCCCCACCGATCTTCCTCAGCTGGCTCTCACGGCTGTCTCCAGCCACCCGAGACAGCCACCACAACCAGCCCACCGATCCCAGATGGCCCCCATAGCTGCCTCGAGCCGGTCGACACAGCCACCACAACCAGCCACGCGGTCCCGGCTGGCTCTCATGGCTGGCTCGGGCTGGTCGAGACAGCCACCACGACCAGCCGAGGGTCCCGGCTGGCTGTCAGGGTGGTGGAGACAGCACTGAGGGCCAGCCGGGCGGAGTTCTCGCTGGGCGCAGATCAGTGGGCGCGGGCGGCGGCGGTGCTTGGGCGTTTGCCACGGTTCGTGACGACGCCTCTTTCGCTGGGCGGAGCGCGACGAGCGTACCGGGAAAGAAAATCGCAGAGGGTGAGCCGCGGGGTCAGTCGGCCATCACCAGGGTGCCGGCGGCGGAGACGCCCTCCAGGTAGCCGCGGGCGCGTTCGGCCTTGGGGAAGCGGTTGACCAGGTCCCAGAAGCGGGTGTTGTGGCTGGGGACGACGAGGTGGGCGAGTTCGTGCAGGAGGACGTAGTCGATGACCCAGTCGGGCATCTCCTGGATGCGGTGGGAGATGCGGATCGTCGCGTCGTCGGGGGTGCAGGAACCCCAGCGCCCGTTCTGGTTGGTGACCCAGCGCACGCTTGCCGGGGCGACCCGGTCGGCGTGGTCGGCCAGGTAGCGGCTGGTCAGGCGGTGGGCACGGGCCAGCAGGTCGGCGTCGGTGCACCGGAGCCGTTCCTCGCGAGCTTCCAGGCGGGCGAGCATGCGCTCCACCCACTCCGTCTCCTCCGCGCGGGAGAAGCGGTCCGGGATGAGCACCACGACTCGCTCGCCGTCGCGATAGGCGGACACCGTCCGTCGCCGGCGCTGGCTGCGCCGCACTTCCACGACAGGCTTGCGCACGCGGGCCATTACCGGCTCGCGTGGCCCAGATTCGGGTTCACGTTGAGACGCTAATCCGCCACACCCCGGTTACCGCAAGAGTACGGACAATGACGGTCGCGGAATATGAGAACTTCGCCCGCATATACCCGAAAAAATTTTCCCCACCGGCAACATCGGTGACAGCCGTCAACCTAGACCATCATCGACTCAGCCATCCAGCCGCCTCGCATGTCCGTTTTGTGCCTTTACGATGGGAATCGTCGGCGTGTCTCGGCAAAACTGGCCAAAAAGGGTACGTAGTACCGGCACACTCACGTCGTCGGCGACACCGCCGACACCGCGCTGACATGGAACCGGCCTGACCTGGGTAAGTGACCGCCCCGGACAGGTGGCCACATCCGCGTGGTCGCGAAGCGGTCCAGCGCCGCACACAGGTTCGCGCCGCCGCCGCGAACAAGGCAACGGGCCGGGCGGCCGACGACACGATGAGGAGGAACCGTGGCCGACAATACGTACAACGGCTACTGCGTGAAGTGCAAGGAGAAGCGCGACTTCCAGGGCGAAGTGGCGGTCTCCAAGACCGGGATGAACATGGCCAAGGGCAAGTGCCCGGTCTGCGGTACGACGATGAACCGGATCCTGGGCAAGGCCAAGGCATGATCACGTACCGGGGAGGACTGCCGCTGGCGTCCTCCCCGGTGGCCGAGCCGTAACCGTGTTCACTCCGACACGTTGAGTCAACAGGAGCATCACGCGCCCTGTGGATAACTAGCCCGAAGCTGTGGACAACTCACGGCAGGGCCGTCCGGGGCTGTGGATAACATCATCGCTCCGCAGCTTTGCAGTGACACCCTGTCACCCATGAACCGGACACCGCTGCCCCGCCCGACCCTTATCCCGGGGTTGCCGCGCTTCTGGCGAAACCCCGGCGAGCTGCAGATCGGGCTGGACCCTGCCCACGCCGTGCTGCTCCAGCTACCGGATCCACGCGCCGCCGGGGTGCTCGACCTTCTCGACGGCGGCAGTCCGGAACGCCTGATCCTGGCCCGCGCCGCCGAGCTGGGCGTCCCCGCCGGCGACGCGCACGCCCTGATCGAGCTGCTGCGCGAGGCGGGCCTGGTGCTGCCCGCCGGATCGCTGCTGCCCGCCGCGCTCCCGGCTGCGGCCCGGCACCGGCTCACCGGCGAGGCCGCGGCACTGGCCCTGGGATCGGCCGGCCGCCCCGGCCAGACCCGGGACCCCTCCCCCGCACGGATCCTCCGGCAACGGCTGGCCGCCCGCGTGGTGGTCAGCGGCCGCGGCCGGCTCGGCGCCACCATCGCGGTCGCTCTGGCGGAGGCCGGTGTGGGTCACGTCCATCCCGACCTGTCCGGTGTCGTCGGCCCGGCCGAGCTGACCGGATCCCCGTTCGTCCCGTCCGACGTCGGCACCCCGCGCCGGAGCGCCGCCGAGGCGGCCATCCTGCGGGCCGCCCCGGGCACGGCGGTGCATCCGGTACGCCGTACCCCCGCGTCCCTGGTCGTCCAGCTCGCCCACGACGAACCCGCGGCTCTCGTGGCCGCCGGGCACGCCTCCCGGCGGCAGCCGCACCTGGCCGTCGCCGTCCGCGACGGCGTCGCCGTGATCGGGCCGCTGGTGACCGCCGCCGGCGCGCCCTGTCTCAACTGTCTCGACCTGCACCGGCGGGAACGTGACGAGGGCTGGTCCGGCGGCCCGGTCTCGGCGCCCCCGGGCGCGCCCGAGCCGTCCACGGTCGCCGTGCTGCTGGCGGCCACCGCCTACGCGGCCGGTGAGGCGCTGATGTTCCTGGACGGCGCCGCCCCGGAGACCCTCGGCGCCGCCGTGGAGATCTCCGCACCGGGCCGGTTCCGGCGGCGGACCTGGCCGCCGCACCCCGGTTGCGGGTGTCATCGGCGCCGTCGGGGGCCAACCTTCACCGGACCTTCACCGCATAACCACCAAACCACCCCGCGACGGGCCGGGTGAAGGGCTCCGGTCGGTAACAATGATCTGGTGACGGACATACCGCGCCGTGCCGTTTCCCGGACGGCCAAGCTCGCCGCCCTCCCCCTCGGTTTCGCCGGCCGTGCCGCGCTCGGGCTCGGCAAACGGGCCGTGGGCATCGCCTCCGACGTCATCTCCGCCGACATCCAGCAGCGCACCGCCGACCAGCTCTTCAGCGTGCTGGGGCAGCTCAAGGGCGGGGCGATGAAATTCGGACAGGCGCTGTCCGTCTTCGAAGCGGCGCTGCCCGACGAGATGGCCGGGCCGTACCGCCAGGCCCTGACGAAACTGCAGGAGGCCGCCCCGCCGATGCCGGTGGCCAACGTGCACAAGGCGCTCGCCGAGCAGCTCGGCCCGGACTGGCGGGACCTGTTCGCCGAGTTCGACGACAGCCCGGCCGCCGCCGCCAGCATCGGTCAGGTGCACCGGGCCGTCTGGAAACTGCCGCCCGCGCGCCGTAACGCGAAACCGAAACTGCTCACCGTCGCCGTGAAGGTGCAGTACCCCGGCGCCGGCGACGCGCTGATCGCCGACCTGAAACAGCTGTCCCGGCTGGCCGGCATGTTCAAGGTCATCCAGCCCGGCATCGACATGAAACCGCTGCTCACCGAACTGCGGGAGCGGATCACCGAGGAGCTGGACTACGAGATGGAGGCGGAGGCGCAACGGGCCTTCGCCACCGCCTTCGCCGACGACCCGGAGATCTTCGTGCCCCGGGTGGTGGCCGCCGCGCCACGGGTCCTCGTCACCGAGTGGGTCGACGGCACCCCGCTGTCCCGGGTGATCGCCGACGGCACCAAGGAAGAACGCGACGAGGCCGGCCGGCTGATGGCCGTTCTGCACTTCTCCGCCCCGGCCCGCGCCGGTCTGCTGCACGCCGACCCGCATCCGGGCAACTTCCGGATCCTGCCCGACGGCCGGCTCGGTGTGATCGATTTCGGCGCCGTCGCCCGCCTTCCGGAGGGCCACCCGGAACCGATCGGCCGTCTGGTCCGGCTGGCCCTGGCCGGCGAGGCGCAGGCTGTCGTCGACGGGCTGCACGAGGAGGGCTTCGTCAAGAAGACCGACGACCTCGACGCGCAGGCGCTCCTGGACTTCCTGCTCCCGATGATCGAGCCGGTGGCGGTGGACCGGTTCCGCTTCACCCGGGAGTGGATCCGCAGCGAGGCGATGCGCCTGACGAACCCGCGCGGCCCGGCGTACCAGCTCAGCCGGCGCCTCAACCTGCCCCCCTCCTACCTGCTGATCCACCGGGTGACGTTGGGATCGATCGGGGTGCTTTCCCAGCTGGAGGCCGAGGCCGCGTATCGGGAGATCCTGGAGAAGTGGCTGCCGGGCTTCGCCCCGGTCTCCTGATCCATCCGGCTCCGCTGAACCGTCCCCGTGCCACCGGTGTATCCCCTGTCAAGGAGCACTCGGCTCCACCGCGGCGGGGGGACAGGACATGGCGAGCGCCGACAAAGTACTCGTTGCCGACTGTGTGAAGCTCTGGCAGGCGGGTGAGCAGCAGCTCAAGCCGTTGGCCGCGCACTATCGGAATGTCGTGTCCACGATCATGCAGGCCGAGCCGAGGTTGTCCGGGCTGGGGCGGGACCCGATGCTCGGTGGCCCCTACGGCCCATTCCGGGACGCCTGGCAGAAGCTCGCCGACGATTTCGTCCGGACCCTCCAAGCGACCTCGGAAAACATGAATGCCACCGGCGACGTGCTGATCACGGCCGCCGGACTGTACGCCGGAAGCGACCAAGAGAATGCCGAGGCCTTCGAGGCGGAGCGTTCCCGGATCGAGGACGCGACGGAAGCGGGCCGACCGCGATGACCTACGAACAATTACAGGAGCACTCGGCCCGCATCGAGGCACTGGCCGCCGAGGAGTCCCTGAAACAGAATCTCTTCGGCACACGATTCGTCAGTGGGCGAGGCGGCATTCCCGGTGAACCTCGCGTCGACCAGGTTCTCGAGAATGCCAAGGCGAAGTACGCCGGCACCGCCGCGATGTTCGACCCGTTCCTCCACATGCCCGAACCTTCCGGGCTCGCCTCGATGTACGAGCAGCTCTTCGGGGCGTCGGAGATGATCGCGACCGGGGCCGGCAGCATCTCGGATCCGGTACACGGCCGGATCATCCGCGTCGATCCGGTGATGAACAAGATGGAACGGGTGTCCACGATCATGGACACATGGCAGGGCAACGCAGCGGAGAACTTCAAGGCGTTGTTCATCGAACCCTGGCCGGCCGTTGCCGCGAACCAGTTCAGCCTGCTCTCCATCATGGCCGGTGCCGTCGAGGCCGAGCGGGCTCTCTGGCAGGAGTGCCGTAACAACGTCGACGAAATCGCGCACAAAGGCATCGATGCACTGGAGGTCGTCAACGAGTGCAGCCCCAAGGAGCAGACTTTCGCTCTGACAGTCGTCGCCTCCATCTTCGCGGTCGGCGCTGCGGCGGTAGCGGCACCGACGGTGGGGCTCGCGGCTCCGGTGGCGCTGACCTTCGTCGGTGCGACCGCCGCAGCCATCGGCGATATTCCCAAGGAAGACCCTCCACGGATGCGATTCGACGCCCAGTCGGTGGACGGACTGCTGGACCAGATCCGGGACGCACTGAAAAAGCTGGCGGAAGAGGTGAACCGGAAGGAACGCGAAATCGCCGACGCCATGACCACCGCTGCGGACTCGCTGGCGAAAGGCAAGTTGCTCTTCGAGCCGGTACGGCCCGCGCTGGCCGACGTGAGCCGAGCCGATCTCACCACGAAACTCGGGCTGGGTGAGCACCCGTGAGTCTCGGCGAGCAGCTACGCGCGATGCGGGTCCGGGTCACCACGCCGCACCAGGAGATGAGCGCGGAGTTGCACGGCAGCGACGGCATCACGCTGAACTTCGCCCGTGGCTGGTACGACGAGTGCCGCGAGCCGGTTCTCGAGCGGAAACTGAAGTCGCTCGCGACGCTGCTCTGGGTCGCCCGCATGCGCGAGTACTGGCGGATCTTCAGCCGGCACAGCGGCGAACTGGTCACCTCGGAGTCACCACCGATCAGCCCGCGGGACTTCAGGTATCGGGAGGCTCGCGAAAAGTTGGTAGCGACCGGATCCAGCCCGGACGGCCGGATTGTCATCGCCGCGGAGGGGATGCGCGACTGGACCGTGTCCATCCAGCCGGGGACCGTCGACGCGCTTCCCGAGCACGAGTTCGTCGTGGGTGTCGCGCACGCTGCAGCGGAGCTGATCCAGGACCAGTACCAGAAGATCGCCCAGTTGAAGAACGCCATCTACGGCTGAAGGGAGCTCGGTAGATGCATCGCAAGGCATGGTGGACAGCCGCCGTGGCCGTGGTTCTCGCGGTGGCCGGTGTCGGTGGCTGCCGGACGAGCTCGTCCGACAACCCGGTGAGCGAACCGAGCGCCTGCCGTCTCCTCTCACCCTCCGAGGGCGGACCGGCCGGGGAATCCGCCGGTATCCGGGTCGTGGAGCAGGGATTCACAACGATCGCATCCGATGATTCGAAGGTCAGCATCGGTGTGGTGCTACGCAACGACACCGCTCGGGTCGCCTACCGCACTCTGGTCACCGTGGACGCTGTGAACGCGGCGGGACGCACGGTGATCAGGGAAGACAACCAACTGCTACGGACCCAGGTGGTTCCGCTGATCGCGCCGGGCGCCACCGTCGCGGTCGGCAACTCGAACGTGCTCCAGGCCGGCACTGACGCCTCCGTCGACTCGATCAAGGTCACCCTGCGGACCACCGGCTGGCTGGAGCAGGGTGATGGCTCCACCGGGCTCGGCCGGGTCGCTGCCACCGTGGCACAGGGCGAGAACAAACGCGCAGGCGACGGTACAGGCGAAGTGTTCTTCACCATCGTCAACGAGAACTGCGGCGAGCTCGACTCCCGGGGTGTCTCGCTGGTGTTCCGGGACAGAGATGAGCGCGTAGTCGGCGGAAGCCTGGACAATTCGCCACCCCTCGCCGCGTGTGAACCCGGAACGCACACCGGCCAGCGGGCGACCATGACGCAGACCGATATCCCGGTCACCGCGGAACTCGACAGGACGATGGTGACCGTCTATTGCGACTTCAGTCGACCGAAGCCTCAACTGAGTCCGGGTGCCCCGTACAACTGAGGTGAAAAGGGAACGGCCCGCCGCGGAAGCGGGCGGGCCGTTCGTTGATTCATCGTTCGTCAGAGTCCGAGGCCGAGGTCGCGGGAAGCCCGGTTGTGGGCGTCCATGCTGATACGGCGAGCGGAGCGGAAAGCCTCAGGTGCACGGTCACTCTGAGGCCGACGCATTCGGGCTCTGGACAACGCTTCTTGGATGAGTCTCATCTTCGGGGCTCCATTGGAGTTCATGTCAGTTCTCGGCTTTCGGAAGTCGATCTCGGATGTGGGGAGGGGTGCAGATCTCAGGCCGCGAGGCGGACCGAGTTGCGGGTGTCGAGACCGTTCGCGGCGAGACGCTCCTCGACCTCGACGGCCAGCTCGGCGTCACGGGCGACGTCCACCTTGCGCGGACGTCCACGGGGCCGCTTGCGCGGAACCACGGCGCCACGCTCGAAGATCTCTCCACCCCAGACACCCCAGGGCTCCGCACGGTCGACCGCACCGGCCAGGCACTCGGCGCGCAGCGGGCAGTCCCCGCAGAGCGACTTGGCCAGTTCCAGCTGGGCCGGGGAGTCGGAGAACCACAGGTCGGGGTCGAACTTCCGGCAGGGCAGGTTTGCCTCGAGGTCGACGTTCATGTCGATCGGGGCCAGCGCCAGACTCATAAAGCCCGGTCACCTCTCTCTTTTCTCGATCTTCTGGATCGCAGTTCGGGTGGTGCACCGGCGGGTTTGCCGGCAAAAAATTTGAGGCCGCGGATCCCGGTAATCGGGTTCCGCGGCCTCGAGGTGAGCCGGTGGTCTGTTGTCAGACCGGCCTTCCTCGAGGCGGGGCACCGCTGCCACCATCCGCGTAACGCCGCTTGCTGGAGATGGTGAGGTTGCTGCCCTTGAAGCCAGTGGTCCCGTTGTTTCCGGTGTTGCGCACCAGGGCCGTTTTGCCCGTCTCGGCCTGGGCCGGGACCTGGTGCTCCTGCGGAGCCGGGACGACCACTGCCGCGAGCGGCAGGGCGCAGACCAGCTCGGACCGCATCTGCTCAGCGACCAGCGACGCCGGCAGAGCGGCGGTGGCGGGCAGCGAGACAGACTGAGGCCAGGCAGCAGTCGGCAGCATCGACGAAATCGTCAGCGTCATCTTGATCCCCATCGTTGCCACCTCCTCCATAACCTTGCACTCGTGGTCGGTTCCCAGCGAAAGTTGCCCCTCGCTGAGGTGTGTTCTGAGGCTATGCCTGCCCTACAGGGGAGGGCAAACGAATTAACGGACTAGTTTCCGAAGTTTTTTGACTCGAGATCTTCCGGGCTTGCTCCGGCCACCAGAGCGAAGACCGCCTCGCCGTACTGGCCCAGTTTCCGGGCGCCGATCCCGGCGATCGCCAGCAACTGCGCGGGAGTGGTCGGGCGGCGCTCCGCCACGGCGACCACCGTCGCATCGGTGAGTACCACGTAAGCAGGGATTTTGAGAGCCGCGGCGGTGTTCGCGCGCCACGCCAGCAGCCGCTCGTGGAGTTCCTCGTCGAGATCGGACGGACAGGTGGCGCAGCGGCCCAGTTTACGGTCGGTGCCGGCCAGCAGGGTGACGCCGCAGATCCGGCAGGAGGACACCGGGGGACGGCGGCGGTCGGGTTTACGACTGTGGTCGGCGGCACGTGCTTCCGAGCTGCCGGCGGCCGGGCCGCCGCGGGAGAGTTGCGGAAGGAAACGGCAGGGGCGGCGGGTACGCCCACCGGGCGCCCGGGACTGCCCGTACGACAGCCACAGCACCTGCCGGGCCCGGGTCACCCCCACGTAGAGCAGCCGGCGCTCCTCCTCCAACTGCTCTGCCGTCTTCGCGTACGTCGTCGGCAGTGTCCCGTCGGCGAGACCGACCAGGAAGACGGCGTCCCACTCCAGGCCCTTGGCCGAGTGCAGCGAGGCCAGGGTCACCCCGGCGACCGTCGGCGCGTGCTGCTGCTCGGCACGCCGGGCCAGTTCGTCGTTGAAGGCGGCGAGGGAGATCTCCCGCTGCAGCCGCCCGCCCTCGCCGATCGGCAGGATCTCGGGGGTGGCGGCGTACTCCTCGGCGAGGGTGACCAGCGCGGCCAGCGCCTCCCACTGTTCCCGGGCGGCGCCGCCGGGCGGCGGCTGATGCCGGTTCCACCCGGTCGCGGCGAGACCTTCCACGACCGCCTGGACCAGGGGGGTCTCGCCGGGGATGGACCGGACGGCGGCCCGCAGCGCGACCATCGCCCGCCGCACCTCGGCACGTTCGAAGAACCGTTCGGCGCCGCGGACCACGTACGGGACCTCGGCGGCGGCGAGCGCCTCCTCGTACGACTCGGACTGCGCATTGGTCCGGAAGAGCACCGCGATCTCGGACGCCGGCGTGCCGGCGGCGATCAGCTCCCGGCACCGCCGCGCCACGGCGGCCGCCTCCCCCGGCTCGTCCGGGAAGATCTTGAGTTCCGGCTCGGGGCCGGACGGCCGCTGCCCGACCAGTTCCAGCCGCAGTTTCGCCTCGGTGCCGCGGGCCTGCTGGATGACCGCGTTGGCGAGCCCGACCACCTGCGGTGTCGACCGGTAGTCGCGGACCAGGCGGACCACCACCGCGCCGCGGCGCTGCCGGGGGAAGTCGATGAGGTACGCCGAGGTGGCCCCGGTGAACGAGTAGATCGTCTGGCTGGCGTCGCCGACCACCGTCACGTCGTCCCGGTCGCCGAGCCAGGCGTCGAGCAGCCGCTGCTGGAGCGGGTTGACGTCCTGGTACTCGTCGACGACGAAGTGCCGGTACTGGGCGCGGATCTGGTCGGCGACGTCCGGGTGCTCCTCGATGCCCCAGACCGCGGCACGCAGCATGTCCTCGAAGTCGATCACGCCCTGCCGGCGTTTGAGCTGCTCGTAGGCGGCGAAGACCTCGGCCACCCGGGCCGGCTCGTACGGCGGCTCGCGCAGCGCCTTGGCCGCGGCCACCACGTACTCCCCCGGCTCGACCAGGGACGACTTGGCCCACTCGATCTCACCGGCGAGGTCACGGGCAGCGGTACGGTCGGCGCGCACCCCGACCTTCGCGGCGGCCAGGCCGACCACCCGTACCTTGCTCTCCATCAGTTCCGGCATCTGCCGGCCCTCGAGCAGCCGCGGCGCGAAGTAGCGCACCTGCCGTAGCGCGGCGGCGTGGAACGTGCGGGCCTGCACCCCGCCGGCGCCCAGCTCGGTGAGCCGGCTGCGCATCTCGGCGGCGGCCCGCGCGGTGAACGTGACAGCGAGCACGTGCCGTGGGCTGATCTCGCCGGAGAGCGTCCGGTACGCGATCCGGTGGGTGATCGCCCGGGTCTTGCCGGTTCCCGCGCCGGCGAGGATGCAGACCGGCCCGGCCGGTGCTGTCACCGCCGTACGCTGGTCAGGGTCCAGCCCGTCCAGCACCGCTTCAGTCCGCACGGTAGGGAATCATGACACCCCGGGAGGGTGTTGTGCTTGTCAGCCGCACCGCCGTGTGACCTGGATCGAAGGAGCCCTGACCGATGCTGACCATGTACTCGACGTCCTGGTGTGGGTACTGCCACCGCCTCAAGTCGCAGCTCGACCGTGAGGGCATCGCCTACGAGGTGGTGGACATCGAGCAGGACGAGACGTCGGCCGCGTTCGTGCGCAGCGTGAACGGCGGCAACCAGACGGTCCCGACCCTGAAGTTCTCGGACGGCTCGGCGCTGACCAACCCGTCCATCGTTCAGGTGAAGCAGCACCTGGCCGCCATCGCGGCGTGATCCGAAAAGGGAGGGCCGTCACGGCCCTCCCTTTTCAGCGAAACCTACGGAATCAGCGCCGGGATGCTCGAGTCGAGCAGGCCCCGCTCCTTGAGCGCCCCGTAGAGCGGCGTGGTCTCCGGGTAGTGGCCCCACTGGTGGTCGCCGTCACCGTTTCCGAAGCCGCCGAGCAGCTGCTTCTGCACGTCGTTGAGGCCCGCCCAGGCCGCCGTGTTCGGCAGGTCCGCGTTCTCGTCGCGCATGGCGATCCAGCGCGGGGTGTAGCCGAAGAACGCGCCGACACGGGTGAAGTCGGAGTAGTTGTCGGACCGGGCGTGCCAGATGCGGCGGTCGAAGACGACCAGGTCACCCGCGTTGGCGGTGATCTGGACGGCGCCCTCGGGCTGCGGCCACGGGGTGCTCCGGTTCGGCGGGCCGGGCAGCCAGTTGGTCTTGTGGCTGCCGGGCAGAACGGTGAAGTTGCCCCGGCCGGTCTCGCTCACGTCGGAGAACCAGTACGCCAGCTTGACCGACAGCATCGGCCGCGGGTCGGTCTCGATCTCCCGGTTCTGCCGGCCACCGTCCTGGTGCCAGTGCCAGAACTCCTTCTGCTGCTCGTGCAGCTTCGGGTGCACGTCGATGTGCGAGTGGTAGATGTGCAGGTTCCACCCGAGCAGCGACCAGATGTACTTGAAAGCCTTGGGGTGGTCGATCAGGAACGCCAGCTCCGGCACGTGGGCGATCGGCGACAGCTGGTGCAGGGCACCGGTCGCGCTCAGCTTGCCCTCGGCCTTGGCCTTCTCGTAGTACCCCAGGATCGCGGACCGGCCGGCCTCGATCTCGCTTTCATTCAGCACCGACGGCACGACGATGTAACCGTCGCGCTCGAACGCCTCCCGCTCCTCCGCGGACATCGGCGTCCAGGACGGCGCCTCCACCTGAGTCATCAGGTACCCCTCTCGTCTTTGCAAGGAAGACGCGATGACCCCTCGGATTGGTTGCTCCCTAACCGGAAAAAGTTTCTGAATCTTCGAGGAGCCACTTCTCGATCAGGTAGAACGCGATCGAGGACCGCATCGGCAGGGTCCTCGGACGGCCGCCGGCGGCCATCTTGGCGATCTCCTCACGGGTGAACCAGTGCGCCTCGTCGATCTCCTCCGGATCGAGGCGCAGCGGGTGCGCGGGGTCGGCGATGCCGTGGAAACCCAACATCAGGGAGCCGGGGTACGGCCACGCCTGGCTGCCCTCGTAGCGGATCTCGGCGAGACCGATCCCCACCTCCTCGTGGACCTCCCGGGCGACGGCCGCCTCCGCCGACTCGCCGGCCTCGACGAACCCGGCCAGGCAGGAGTACCGCCGCGTCCCGTCCGGGCTGGCCGGCCAGGTCGCGTTGTGCCCGAGCAGGCAGCGCCCGGACGGCCCGGGCACCCCGTCGTGAACCAGGATGATCATCGCCGGGTCGGTCCGCGGCCACATCATCGCGCCGTCCTCGTCGACCCGGGCCCACCCGGCCTCGACGGTGACGGTCGGCTTCCCGGTCCGCGGCGAGAACCGGTGGGTCCGGTGCCAGTTGCCGAGCGCCACCGCGGTGGTCAGCAGACCGGTGTCGCGGGCGTCGAGCAGGTGCCCGACCTCCCGCAGAGCGGCCGGCCGGACGCCCTCGCCCTCGGTGAGCGGGGCGTCGACGCTCCAGATCGGGCCGGATTCCGGGTCGATGCCGAGGAACCAGCGCTCGGCGTCCTCCGGGACGTCCGACGACGGCACCAGGATCAGGGCGGTGCTGCCGTCGGGACAGTCCTGGACCAGGGCCCGGCCCCCCTTGGCCACGTCGACGACCAGGACCAGGCCGCGGTCCCAGGCCGCGGCCAGCCAGGCGGCGTCCTTGCGGTGCTCGGCGGCCCGGTCGAGAGTCGTCCGGGCGAGTGGTGGAACGTTGCTGGTCACGCTGCGTCGCGCTCCACGGTGGTGAGGGCGGAGAGCTGGGACTCGATCTTCTCCGCGTCGCCGAGCACCACGGTCACCGCACGGGACGGGGCGAGGTACTTCGCGGCCGCGGCGGCGACCTGCTCCCGGGTGGCCGCGGAGAGGGCGGCCGAGTGCTCGCGCAGATGGCTCAGGCGCAGGCCGAAACCCGCGTACATGCTGGCCAGGCCGGCCAGGCCACCCTGGGTCGACATGCCCAGGCGCAGGGTGCCGAGGGCGTACCGCCGGGCCTGCTCCAGCTCCTCCTCGCCGGGCGGGAGGCTGGCGATCCGGCCGAGCTCGTACCGGGTCTCCAGCAGCGACGGGCCGGTCACCTCGGTGGCCACCTCGGCGGCGGCGAGCAGCGCGGAACCGGCGACGAAGTGCTCGATCGACGAGTACGACCCGTAGGTGTAGCCCTTGTCCTCCCGGATGTTCTCGGTCCAGCGGGACGAGAAGTAACCGCCGAAGACCAGGTTGGCCAGGCTGAGCGCGGCGTAGTCGGGGTCGGTGCGGGTCAGCGCGGGCAGCGCGATCCGCAGTGAGGACTGCACCGAGCCGGGCCGGTCGACCAGCAGCAGCGGGCCGGGGGTGAGCTCCGGCGTGGCCGGGATGCTGCCGTCCGGGGCGCTGCCGGTCCAGCCGCCGAGGATCTTCTCCGCGGTGTCGATGGCCTGGTCCGGGTCGATGTCGCCGACCAGCACCAGGGTCGCGCCGGACGGGCGGACCCGGGCGGCGTGCAGCTCGCGCAGCGGCTCCGGGTCGACGGCGCGGACCTGGGCGGGCTCGGGCGTCTGCACCGCGTACGGGTGGGCGCCGTACATCCGTTTGAGCAGCGCCACCCGGGCCAGGTGGGACGGCTGGCTCAGCGCGACCTGGATGTGATCGGTCAGCCGCTCCCGCTCGGTGGACACCTCCTCGACGGGGTAGGTCGCGTCGGTGAGCACCGAGGCGAGCAGCTCGAGCGTGCGGTCCAGGCCGTCGGCGAGCGCATTGCCGCTGATCAGCAGCCGGTCCGGGTCCAGGCCGGCGCCCAGGCTGCCACCGACGGCCTGCAGCCCGGCGGCGAGGTCGATGCTCGACATGCCGCTCGTGCCGGTGAACAGGGCCTGGGACAGCAGGGTGGCCTCGGCGAGCGGGGCCTGCCCGAACGGGATGCGCAGCCGCACCTCGACCAGCGGCACCGCGGATCGGCGGATCGCGATCACGGTGAGCCCGTTGGGGAGGGTGCGCTCGCTCTCGCGGGGCAGCTGCAGCTCGGCGTCCGGAATCAGGTCCGGCAGGGTCTTGGTCACTGGGGGCCTCCCGGGATCACGGACGGGGACGAAACGGTGGCGCGACTGATCATGCCCCGGCTCCCGGGATCACCTCGACGCTCGCGCGGCACTCCGGCCGCAGGGTGGCCGCGGCGGCGGTGACCTGCTCCGCGCTCACCTCGCTGATCAGCTTGGGCAGGTCGTTGAGCAGATCGGGGCGGCCGCGCTGCAGCTCCAGGACGGCCATCGGCTGGGCCCGGCCGAGGACGTCGTCGGTGCCGTTGAGCAGGCGGGTGGCCATCCGGGCCTGGGTCCGGTCCAGCTCACCGGGCTTGAGGCCGTCGGAGGCCAGCCGGTCGAGTTCCTCGTCGATGGTGCGCAGCACCTTGTCGGCGTCACCTCCCGGCGGCAGGTGCGCCTGGAGAAGAAGGGCGGTCGGATTCCGTACGAGGTATTCGTCGCCCATGAAACCGAGGTAGCCGCCCATCGTGGTGGCGGTCCGGTCCCGCTGGACCAGCCGCTCGACCAGCCGGGAGGCGTCGCCGTCGGTGAGCACCTCGGCCAGCACCACGAACGGCAGGTAGGCGTCGAACGCGCCGATCGGGTCGGGCACCCGCCAGGCGCCGGCCACGGCCGGGAGAGGAGCGATGCGGTCGGTGTACGACTCGCGGCGCTCGCTGGTCAGCGCGGGCTCGTCGAAGTCCGGCAGCGCCGGGGCGGGCCGGGCCGGGACGTCCCCGAAGTGCCGCTCGATCATCGCCGTCGCCTCGGCCACATCGAAGTCGCCGGCGACCGAGAGCACCGCGTTGCCGCAGGCGTAGTACCTGTCGAAGAAGCCCTGGGCGTCCTCGACGGTGGCGCTCTCCAGGTCCTCGAAGGATCCGTAGCCGTCGTGCGCGTTGGCGAACGTCCCGAACATCACCGGGGGCAGTTTCAGCCAGGGGAACCCGCCGTACGGCCGGTTCAGCACGTTGACCCGGATCTCCTCCTTGACCACGTCGACCTGGTTGCGCAGGTTCTCCTCGGTGAGCCGGGGGCCGCGCATCCGGTCCGCTTCGAGGAAGAGCGCGCGCTCCAGGCCGCCGGAGGGCAGCACCTCGTAGTAGTCGGTGTAGTCCAGGTGGGTGGAGCCGTTGAAGCTGCCGCCGGCGCCCTGCACATGGCGGAAGTGCGCCAGTTTCTCCAGGTTCTCCGAGCCCTGGAACATCAGGTGCTCGAAGAGGTGGGCGAAGCCGGTCCGGCCCTCCGGTTCGCTGCGGATGCCGACGTCGTAGACGACTGCCACACCGACCACGGGGGCGCTGCGATCCGGGGACAGGACCACGCGCAGACCGTTGCCGAGAGTGAACCGCTCGACCGGGTATTTCGTCGCGGGGATCTTGATTTTGGGCGCCACGTTACGAATCTAGCGGACTGGTCTCGGTAGTCGAGTGACGACGCCGAGTAAATGCATCAATATCCGTACCCGATCTTCCGCCGCGAATCGGACGGGTGTCATCCCGGTCACTACCGCATGGGACGAAGAGGGCTGAACCGCCCGCAAGTCGGCTCACCCTCCGCGGGACACGGGTTGACGCACCAAACCTATATGGTCCAGTATTCCCATCCAACAGATAGGGAAACCGAAGTATTCACGGGAAGGGGGCGCGTCATGTACGTCTCGGCTCGCACGGACTACGCCGTACGCGCGATGCTCGCGGTCACCGCGGAGCACCCCCGCCTGGTCAAAGCCGCTGGTCTGGCGGCCGCCCAGGACATCCCGCTCAGCTTTCTGCAGGGCATCCTGCTCGATCTCCGCCGCGCCGGGCTGCTGCACAGCCACCGCGGTGTGGACGGCGGGTACGCCCTGGCCCGCCCGGCCGGGGAGATCACCGTCGGCGATGTCGTCCGTGCCGTCGGCGGCGCTCTCACCACCGTGCGCGGGCTCCCCACGTCCACGGCGACCTATCACGGTGCGGCGACGGCGCTGCACGACGTGTGGATCGCCGTCGAGGCGGCCATCGAGGGTGTGGTCGACCACAAGACCCTGGCCGAACTCTCCACCATCTCAGTGAAGAAGAATTAGGAGTGAGCATGAGCTCCCGAACCATACGTTCGCTCGCCCTCGCCACGGCCGCCCTGGTCGCCTCGACCGCCATGGCCGCCTGCGGCTCCAAGGAAGAAGAGAAGACCGCCGCCGAGGCCGCCGCCGGCAACGCGCCCGAGGCCACCACCCTCAAGCTGGGCTACTTCCCGAACATCACGCACGCCCCGGCCCTGGTCGGCGTGAACAAGAAGATCTTCGAGGAGAAGCTGGGCAGCGGCACCAAGTTCGAGCCGACCACCTTCAACGCCGGCCCGGCCGCGATCGAGGCGCTGCTCTCCGGTGCGATCGACGCCACCTACATCGGCCCGAACCCGGCGATCAACGGCTGGTCCAAGTCCAAGGGCGAGGCGCTGAAGATCATCGCCGGCAGCACCTCGGGCGGCGCCGGCCTGGTGGTCAAGGAGGGCATCAACAGCCCGGCCGACCTCAAGGGCAAGAAGATCGCCACCCCGCAGCTGGGCAACACCCAGGACGTCGCCCTGCGCGCCTGGCTGAAGCAGAACGGCCTCAACGCCGACACCAGCGGCGGCGGCGACGTCTCGGTCCTGCCGCAGGACAACGCGACCGCGATCCAGGCCTTCACCCAGGGCACCATCGACGGCGCGTGGGTCCCGGAGCCGAACTACAGCAAGCTGATCCTGGAGCAGAAGGCCAAGGTCCTGGTCGACGAGAAGACGCTGTGGCCGAACCAGGAGTTCGTGACCACGCACCTGATCGTCAGCCAGAAGTTCCTCAAGGAGTACCCCGGCACGGTCAAGAAGCTCGTCGAGGGCCACATCGCCTCGGTCGAGTACATCAAGGCCGACGACGCCGACGCGCAGAAGGCCGCGAACGACCAGATCAAGGAGCTCACCAGCAAGCCGCTGAAGGACGAGATCCTCAAGGCCGCGTTCGCGAACCTGAAGTTCACCTACGACCCGATCGCGTCCTCGCTCTACACCAGCGCGAAGCACGCCGAGGAGGTCGGCCTGCTCGACCCGGTCGACCTGAAGGGCATCTACGACCTGACGCTGCTGAACGAGCTGCTGAAGGCCAAGAACCTGCCGGCCGTCAGCGACGCCGCGGCCTGATCCGAAGTTCCTCAGATGGGAGGGCGAGCATGAGCACGGTTGTCCGGATCGACGCCGTCAGCAAGCAGTACGGTTCGGGGAGCAATGCCCTGCTCGCCCTCGACCACGTCTCGCTCGAGGTCGACAGGGGGGAGTTCGTCTGCCTCCTGGGCGCCTCCGGCTGCGGCAAGAGCACGCTGCTCTCGCTGGTGGCCGGCCTCGACCAGATCACCGGCGGCACCCTGGACATCGGCGGGCGGCACGTCGCGCTGATGTTCCAGGAGGCCGCCCTCTTCCCCTGGCTCTCCGTCTCCGGCAACGTCGAGCTGCCGCTGAAGCTCCAGGGCGTGGGCCGCGCGGACCGCCGGAAGCGGGCCCGGGAGCTGCTGGAGATCGTCCGGCTAGGCGGGTTCGGCGACAAGCGGCCGCACGAGCTGTCCGGCGGCATGCGGCAGCGGGTCGCGCTGGCCCGGGCGCTCGCCCAGAACGCCGACGTCCTGCTGATG
Organism: Actinoplanes sp. NPDC019969; assembly: GCF_055562375.1. Classification (NCBI taxonomy): domain Bacteria; kingdom Bacillati; phylum Actinomycetota; class Actinomycetes; order Micromonosporales; family Micromonosporaceae; genus Actinoplanes; species Actinoplanes sp. NPDC019969. The sequence continues at coordinate 368,609 of NZ_JBVHFK010000001.1, forward strand.
GACGAGCCGTTCGGCGCGCTCGACGCGATGACCCGCGACATCCTGCACGACGAGCTGGAGCGGATCTGGCGCGAGCAGGAGCTCACCGTTCTCTTCGTCACCCACAACGTCCGCGAGGCGGTCCGCCTCGGCGACCGGGTGATCCTGCTGAGCAGCCGGCCCGGCCGGGTGATCGAGGACTTCAAGATCGACCACCCCCGGCCCCGGCGCATCGACTCCCCCGAGGTCTCCGGCCAGGCCGCCGAGATCACCAACCGGCTCCGCGCGGAGGTCGCCCGTCATGCCAACTGAGGTTGTGGAACAGCGGAAGGCCGACGAGGTCAGCGGCCTCGACGCGCTCGAACTCGGTCCCCGGAAGGACAAGGGCGCGCTCGGCAAGCGGATCTGGGCGAGCACCTGGCCCAAGCTGTTGGCCATCGCGATCGTCGTCGCGGCGTGGCAGCTCGTCTACCTCTCCGAGTGGCGGCCGGCCTACGTCTTCCCGTCGCCCGTCGACGTCTTCGCCAAGCTCGGCGAGCTGGCCACCGAACCCAGGTTCTGGGACGGCGTACGCCTGACCATGGTCCGGGCGATCACCGGCTTCGCGCTGGCCGTGGCGATCGGCACCCTGATCGGCGCGCTGGTCTCCCAGTTCAAGCCGCTGCGCGCCGCGATCGGCTCGCTGATCACCGGCCTGCAGACCATGCCGTCGATCATGTGGTTCCCGCTGGCCATCCTGCTCTTCCAGCTCGGCGAGGAGGCGATCATGTTCGTGGTCGTCCTCGGCGCCGCGCCGTCGGTGGCGAACGGCCTGATCAGCGGCATCGACTACGTGCCGCGGACCTGGCTGCGGGTCGGCCAGGTGATGGGCATGACAGGCATCGCGAAGTACCGCCACCTGATCCTGCCGGCCTCGCTGCCGTCCTTCGTCTCCGGCCTCAAGCAGGGCTGGGCGTTCTCCTGGCGCAGCCTGATGGCCGGTGAGCTGCTGGTCATCGTGCCGGGCACGGTCTCGATCGGCGTGCGGATGCAGACCGCCCGCGACCTGAGCGACGCGGTCGACGTGATGGCGTACATCATCGTGGTGCTGGTCATCGGCATCCTGATCGACCAGTTCTTCAACGCCGCCGACGGCGCCCTGCGCAAGCGCTGGGGCCTGACCGGCAGCTGAGTTCCGGTGTGTGGAGTTCGGGCGCGCATGGCGGCCGAACTCCACACGCTTTCGGGGGTCAGATCGGCCGGACCGAGTCCAGGACCTGCTTGACGACGTAGTCGTACTGCTTGTGGGTCCCGGGGATGGACACGTACAGCACGGCTGCCGTCGGTTTGCCGACGTCGATGACCGCCACCGCGGAGTACTCCTCGGTGGCGGTCAGTCCCGTCTGGCGGAAGAACAGCCGGAACTCGCTCACCCAGGCCGGCCGGCCGCCCAGCGTGGTGAGCTCGTCGCGGATCGGCTGCAGCCGGTTGGGCTGCGGGTAGTACTCGGCGCGCACGTCCGCCGCCACCTGCCGGCCGACACACTCCAGATCCAGCGTGAGGGCGTCGTTGTCGGTCGCCGGGACCGCGGCGGACAGGATGGAGGCGTGGTACTCGCCGCCGCTGTAGACCTCGCTCACGAAGTGCTGGCCGACCCGGTACGGCACCTCGAGACTTCCCGCGTTCCACACCGTGTCCCAGGTCACCCAGGGTGCGGCGTACTTGCGGTAGGAGATGCCGGCGGCCTCATCGACGGTGCGCTCCCCGGTGGCGGGCGGCGCGGTCGCCGCGGGACTCGGCAGCACGCTGGGCGGCGGGCAGGCCCGGGCCAGCGGCGGGCGCAGGTCGGCGGCGGGCTCGGCCTTCGATCCGAACGGGTCACCGTCACCACCGGCGATCAGGAACAACAGGACGGCGAGCCCGGCCGCGACGATCGCGCCGGCCACCCCACCGAAGATCAGCAACTGCCGCCGGCGACGCTGTGGCCCATCCGGCGGGGGCGCCGCGGGTGGTTGCGGAGCCTGCGGGGGTACGCCGTACGCCGTCACCGTGCCCGACGACCACGCCCCACCCGGCCGGGCCCAAGCGGAGTTCTGCGGGTTCGGTTCGGACATGCCACCAGTGAACACCACGACCGCCTCGTCTCAAGACCCGGTGATCCCGCCGGATTCGCCCTCGCGACCCGCGCCGTTCCCAGGAAGTTCGGTTACCGTGCTGCCATGGAACTGGTGTATCCCCCGGTCGTCGCCTTGGCCAAGACGATGTTCCGCGTGCTCGACAACAAGATCACCATTGAAGGCGCCGAGCACATTCCCACGAGCGGCGGGGCGGTCCTGGCCAGCAACCACTCGAGTTACCTGGACTTCATCTACTGCGGCCTGGGCGCACAGCCCGCCAAGCGGCTGGTCCGGTTCATGGCGAAGAAGCAGGTCTTCGATCACAAGGTCAGTGGCCCGCTGATGCGCGGCATGCGGCACATCCCGGTCGACCGCAAGGCCGGCACCGCCGCCTTCAAGCACGCCATCGACTCGCTGAAGAGCGGTGAGATCGTCGGCGTCTTCCCGGAGGCGACGATCAGCGAGTCGTTCACCGTCAAGGCCCTGAAATCGGGCGCGGCCCGGATGGCACAGGAGGCCCGGGTGCCGCTCATCCCGATGGCCGTCTGGGGCCCGCACCGGCTCTGGACCAAGGGCCGCAAGAAGGAGCTCACCAAGCGGCACGTGCCGGTCATCATCAAGATCGGGGAGCCGATCGAGGTGGCCGAGGACGCCACCCCCGAGGCGATCACCGCGACGCTGAAGGTGCGGCTGAGCGCGCTGCTGGACACGGTCCAGCGGGCCTACCCCGACAAGCCGGCCGGACCGGACGACGCCTGGTGGCTGCCCGCCCACCTGGGTGGCACCGCGCCGCTGCCGCCCAGCACCGCCACAGCGATCTGACCCACTTCTCGTGTGTCGAGTTCGGGCGCGTATAGCGGCCGAACTCAACACACCGAACTGCCGTTACAGCATCGGCGCCGTACCCCGGAGGGCACGGCGCCGATGTCGTTCACGCGGCGTTGGCCGCACCCGACCGCAAGCGGTCAGCGCGGCCGACAGTCAGCCGCGAATCAGATGACCTGGATGTTCGCGGCCTGCGGGCCCTTCTGGCCCTGCGTCACCTCGAACTCGACCCGCTGGTTCTCCTCCAGGGCCCGGTAGCCGGACATCTGGATCGCAGAAAAGTGGGCGAAGACGTCGGCGCCGCCGTCGTCCGGGGTGATGAACCCGAAGCCCTTGTCAGCGTTGAACCACTTCACAACACCGGTAACCATGCTCGTCTCCTCGACGATCGTTCACTCCCGACCATTATGGACGGGAACGAGGTAATAAGACCCGCATTCTGCGAGTCTCGTGCTGTCGTACTGATCGCCCGTACCGGAGTAAACCGGGTTACGACAAAGAGCGCCTGGGGCAGACTTCCCCACAGGCGCTCCTGAGTACTTGGGAACCAAACTGACAACGGGCGAAGCCTAGCACGGTGAAGGAGGCCGGGAAGTGCTCGGCGTACAAGTGGCGCGGCAGCTCAAAGCCGCGGGACTGACCTGGAAGCCCCAGCTCGGCGATCGATTCGCCGTGCCCGACCGCGATCTGGACGACGAACTGTTCGTACTCAGCAACATGACGATCCAGGTGCACGACCGGCCGGAAGGGCAGATCATCGGCTTCAACGGCACCACGGAGTGGGCCCTCGACGACGTCGATCTGGACGAGGCCCTGTGGCTGCCCCGCGAGGACCAGCTGCGGGAACTGCTCGGCGGCACGTTCCGGTCACTGCACCACCACCACGACACCTTCTCGGTACGCACGGAACTGCTCGGCCTCGACCACACGTTCACCGGGGTCACGGCCGAGGACGCGTACGCCGCAGCTCTTCTCCACCTCCTCTCCGCAGCCCTCTGACCCGCCGCAACCCCCGGCTGGTCCGCAGGGCCGTCTCAGCACCCTCGGGACAGCCCTGAGAACCAGCCGGGGTCTCACCCCTCGGTGGGGATCTCCTCGATCAGAGCGGCCAGCTCGGCGGCGTCCATCAGGTCAGCGGGACGGACCGTGACCTGCTCGCGGACGTAGTGGAAACCGGCCCGGACCTTACGGACCGGCACACCGGCCAGCGAGGCCCAGGCGATCCGGTACGCGGACAGCTGCACCGCCGCGGCCTCCGCCTCCGCGCCCGCGGGCCGCCGGCCGGTCTTCCAGTCGATCACGTCGAACCTGCCGTCCGGGTCGGCGTAGACAGCGTCCATCCGCCCACGGATCACCACCCCCGCCACCGTCGTCGCGAACGGGACCTCGACCTCCACCGGGGTCCGGTCCGCCCACTCGCCCGTCAGGAACGCCTCCTGCAGGGCCACCAGCTCGTCGTCCTCCGACGCGCCGTCGTCGGCCGCACCGGGCAGCTCGTCGATGTCGATCAGGCGGACCGCACCGAACCGCTGCTCCAGCCACGCGTGGAACGCGGTGCCCCGGCGGGCCTGCGGCGCCGGGCGCTGCGGCAACGGCCGGCGCAGCGAACGGGCCAGCGCCTGCGGGTCCTTCCGCAACACCACCAGCTGCGACACCGACAGATGCGGCGGCACCACCACCTCGATCGGGCCGTCCCGCCGGACCCGCTCCGCCTGCTCCGCGAGCAGCAGCGTCGCCTCCCGCCGCCAGCGCGCGATGTCCGGATCCTCGGCCGCGGCCGCCCGGTCCGCCGCTTCGGCAGCGGCCACCAGCTCCGCCCGCACCGCACTCCCCGGCCCGGCCGGGCCACCGGCGGCCGCGCCGCGCTGCGAAACCTCGCTGGGTGCTGCCGATGGGCCCGACTGACGCGGAGCGGTTCCCGCCTCATCAGCAGTGGGCCCCTCCTCCGTTCCGGATGCGGAGGAGGGTGTGGCTGGGCGGGACCGGCCGTCCCGCACCGCGGGAGAGGTTGGGATTGGGTGGGGCGGGTCGTTTTCCCGTACCGCGAGAGGGGTTGGGGAAGTGGACCAAGCGGAAGGGGAGGGATCGGCGCCGGGGGAAGCCAGGCCGACCAGATCGGCCGCCAGGCCGGCGCGGGCGGCGATCTCGGGATCGGCGGCGGCGAGTTCGGCGAACGCCTCGGCGGCGGAGGCGTCCGGGTTCTCGATCATGCGGCGGATCAGGTCCGCGGCGGCGGCCATCGCAGGACGGCGCAGGCCGAGCGGGTCGGCGGGCCACTCCGCGGTCGCCACCACCTGATCGCTCGGATTGGTGTCGCCGGGCGCCGGCTCCGGAGTCCAGGCGGTGACCACTCCGGCGCCGTCGGCGCACGCCGCGCGGACCTCGTCCAGGAAGACCGACGGGCCGCGCGGACGCTTCACCCCGTCACCCCACCAGTAGCCGGAGCAGAGCAGCAGCCGGCGCGGGCGGGTCATCGCGACGTAGGCCAGGCGGCGCTCCTCACGTTCGTCGTGCTCCCGCCAGGCCTTCGTGAAAGCGGACAACGCCCCCGCGACGTCCTTCTGCTCGACGGCGTCCGAGAGATCCAGATCAGGCAGCCCGGACGAGTCGCCACGCAGCGGGAACGGCAACACCCCGATCCCGCCGAGATAGTGGTCCGAGGAACGGGCCAGACCCGGCCAGACGCCCTTGCACAGGCCGGCGACCGAGACGACGTCCCACTCCAGACCCTTCGCGGCGTGCGCGGTCAGAATCTGGACGGCGCCCTCGACCACATCGACCTGGCCCGGTTCGAGGCCGCGCTCCTCCTCCTCGGCCGCCGCCAGGAACGCCAGGAAACCGGCGACCGTGCCGGTCTCGTTCTCCGTGACGTACCGCGTGGCGGCCTCACCGAGCGCGTCCAGATGGCCGCGGGCCAGCCCCGCGTCACCGGCCGCCCAGCCGCGCACCGCCACCTCGACGTCCAGGCCGATGGTGCGCTCGATGTCGGCGAGCAGATCCGGGAGCGACTGGTCCAGGCGGCGGCGCAGGGCCGCAAGCTCCCGCCCGTACGTCAGGAGGCGCCGATGGCCGTCCGGTGAGTAATGCTGCGGGGAACCCAGGTCCGCCATCGCCTCGACCAGGGTCGCGTCGTCGAGACGATCCACGTTCACCTGCTCCGGGTCGTCGCCGGACCGGCCCGCGGCCGCCGCCCGGGCCGACGCGATCGCCCGCGCCCGCCGGTGCAGCGCCACCAGATCCCGCGGGCCGATCCTCCAGCGGGCGCCGGTGAGCAGCCGCAACAGCGAGGCGCCGTCGGTCGGGTCGGCCAGCACCCGCAGCGTGCACACCACATCCCGGACCTCCGGAGTGTCCAGCAGCCCGCCCAGGCCGACCACCTCGACCGGCAGGCCACGGGACCGCAGCGCCTCCTCGATCACCGGGATCTGGCTGCGCACCCGGACCAGGACGGCGCTGGTCGGGCGGCCCTCCAAGGGGATCTCGCCGGCATCGGCCGACGGCATGCCGGCGACCAGGCGCCAGGCCGTCACCATCGCATCGGCGATCCAGGCGGCCTCGTCGGCGAACGTCGGCAACAGCGCGCACGCCACCGTCCGGCCGCCCACCGCCTCGGCCGTCCGCGACGACGCCTCCAGTTTCGTCACCTGGGCGCGGGCCCGCAGCGGCGCGGAGATCGTGTTCGCCACCCGGAGGATCTCCGGCCGGTTGCGCCAGCTGCGGCTCAGCGTCCGGACCCAGGCCTCGTGGCCGTTCGCGTCCCGGAACTCGCTCGGGAACCGCTCCAGAGTGCCGGCCGAGGCGCCCCGCCAGCCGTAGATCGACTGGGACGGGTCACCCACCGCGGTCACCGGATGGCCGCCGCCGAACAGGTTGTTCAGCATGGTCACCTGAGCGTGGCTGGTGTCCTGGTACTCGTCCAGCAGCACGATCCGGAAACGGCCACGCTCGATCTCGCCCACCTTCGGATGATCCCGGGCGACCAGCGCGGCACGAGCCATCTGATCCCCGAAGTCCATCGCCTCCAGATCGAGTTTGCGCTGCTCATAGAGGCGGACCAGAGGCAGCAGGGTCAGCCGGTTCTGCTGGCGGCGCAGCATCTCCGCGACGTCCTTGTAGACCCGGCCGGGAAACTCCTGGATGTCGGCGAAGAACCGGCCGGTCCACGCCGCCAGATCGTCCGGGCCGACCAGATGCTCCGACATCTCCGCCGACAGCGCCAGGACATCGTCCGTCACCGTGCCGGGCGCCCGGTTCAGCCCCGTCATCTCACCGGTGTAGACCCGGACCAGCGAATCGACGATCTGCCAGCGGGCCGCCTCCGTCAGCAGCCGGGCGGACGGCTCGAAACCGGCGCGCAAGCCGTGTTCGGTGACGACCCGGGCGGCGTACGCGTGATAGGTCGAGACCGTCGGCTCCCCGGCGAGCGCGTCGTCCCGGCCCAGGCGGCGGCTGAGCTGGCCCAGACGGGTCCGGACCCGGTGGGACAACTCGCCTGCCGCCTTCCGGGTGAAGGTCAGGCCCAGGATCTCGCCGGGGTGGGCGTACCCGTTGGCGACCAGCCACACCACCCGGGACGCCATCGTCTCGGTCTTGCCCGAGCCGGCGCCCGCGACCACGAGCAGCGGCTGCACCGGAGCCGCGATGATCGCCTCCTGCTCGGGAGTCGGCTCCGGCAGGCGCAGCAGGCGGGCCAGCTCCCGTGGGGTGAACCGGGGGCCGGACTGGGGACGGCGGCGAGGGCGCGGGCCCTCGGCGAACAGGGTCGGCTGGGTCATCGGCTTCGATCCGGTCGGTGCGGGCGGGGCAGCTTCGCCGTGGATATTGCCGGGCCGTGCCGTCGGGTTCCGGGCCGGCTTCCGGCCGGGCGAGGGCCGAGCCGTCGGGTTCCGGGCCGGCTTCCGGCCGGGCGGGTCATGACGGGCCGTCCGGGGGGTTGGTCGGTTCGACGACCTGGCGGCCCTTGCCGGAGATGGGGCAGCTGGTCCGGACCGGACATATCCGGCATCGGCTGTTCGCCACCGCGGAGAACGTGGAAGCTGCCATCGCGGCAGCCGTCCGGCGCACCATCGAATCCGCCCACTGCGGGTCGGTGGCCTCGGTCAACGGCACCTGCATCTGCTCCCGGGCGTCCTTACCCGGGCCCAGCTGCACCAGCGCCGCCCCGCCGCTCTCCCTGCCGTAGTCGTCGAACGCGCCCGCGTCGATCGCCGCCTGATAGCCGCCGAGCTGCGCGTTCTCCGCGACATCGGCGGACGAGACGGCAGTTGTCCTGCCGGTCTTCAAGTCGATCACGACAAGGCGGCCGTCCTCGTCCACCTCCAGGCGGTCCACCCGGCCGGTCAACTGGATCGGGTTCCGCTCGTCCTCCAACATGACGGTGAACTCGTGCTCGATCGCCAACAGCCGCCGCGGATTCACGGCCAGCCAGCGCAACAACTTGTCGACCATCGACTGGGCGCGGTCGTGCTCCGGGCCGGCCAGCCACTGCGCGGCCAGCTCGATCGAGTCGAACCGGGCCGACACGTACTCGACGAGCTTCTCCCGGTCCGCGTTCGCATCCTCGGCCAGCATCGCCGCAGCATGCACCAGGTTGCCGATCCCCTGCGCCGGGCCCGACGGCGCCGCGCCACCATGCCGCTCCAACAGCCAGCGGAGACTGCAGCGCAACGCGCTCTCCATCGACGACGGGGTCACCTTGACCGGCTCCCCCTCATCGATCAGCGGACGGTCGTCGGAGAGCGGAAGAAGACCCCACCACTCGTCCGGGTGCGCGCCCGGCACACCGGCCGCGGCGAGCCGGGCCAACTCGGCCGCTGCGGCGCGCCTGCGGCTGGGCGTCTCCGCACTGCCCACCACGACGGTACGCAACTCGGCCACCAGCGACGCCAAGGTCAACGCCCGGGGCGGCCGTCCCACCGGGATCTCGGCCTCCGGGTCGCCCGCGGCGGTTCTGGCCGCATCGCTCTCCTCGTCGGCGTCAGGTGCCGGGACTCCTCCGTGACGGTCCGGGTGAGGAGGCTGTTCAGCGTCCGCATACATGTCGGATGCGGTAGGCACGTCAGGACTGCTCGCGGCGCCGTCCCCCGGGCTGGCGACGGGACGATCCGATCTCGATGGAACGGTGCGCTCGGATCCGGCACCCTCGGCATCACCGAGGTGATCCGGCACGGTGGACGACTCGGATAGGTCCCGGTCCCCAGGACCAGCCGCAAGGGTCCCGCCGGGGTGGTCCGACGAATCGGTGACGTCGAATGGACCGGCCTCACCGACATCGGCCGCCGGCACAAGAGCCTCGGAGGGACCGACGTCGCCCGAGTGCTCTGGCGGCGTGAGGGCGTCCGGGGAAGCGGTGTCGCCGGGGTGATCCGATGGGGTGTCGGGTGGGCCGGTGTGCCAAGGTCCGGGAGTCGGCGGGGCGGGAGGGAGACCACCGGGGCCGTCGCCGAAGCGGCGGATGGGGGTGGCGAGTTCGGTGAGGAAGCGGCTCGGCTGTTCCTCGCCGATCTGGCCGCCGACGCCGGACGACGCCACGGCGGTGACGACAAGGCGGCGGCGGGCCCGGGTGACGGCCACGTAGAACAGGCGGCGTTCCTCGTCGAGCAGGGCGGACGTCTCGGCGATCACCGCTTCGGGGCCGGAGGCGGGGCGGCCGGCGATCACGTCGACAAGGCGTTCGGAACCGAGCAGGCTGCCGCGCAGGCGCAGGTCGGGCCAGATGCCCTCCTGCACGCCGGCGAGGATCACGACATCCCACTCCAGGCCCTTCGCGGCGTGGGCGGTCAGCAGGCGGACGGCATCGCCCCGGTCGGCGCTCGGGGCGATCGAGTCGGCGGGCAGGTCCTGGCCGAGAACGTGGTCGAGGAAGACGCCGACGCCAGCACCGGGCAGGCGGTCGGTGAAACGGGCGGCCGCGTCGAACAGGACCACCATCGCGTCCAGGTCGCGGTCGGCGGCCTCGGAACGCCACTGCCGGGCCCGGCCCGAGTCGCGCTGCTCCGGCATCGGGACATCGCCGGTGCTCATCGCGAACCATCGGTCGTGCAGGCCGCTCTCCCGCCAGACCGTCCAGAGCACCTGCTCGGCGGAAGCGCCCGGCGCGGCGGCCGCTTCACGGGCCACGGTGATCAGCCGGGCGATGGTCTGAGCCGGACGAGCCCAGCGCCGCTCGACCAGGTCCAGGCCGGACGGGTCGCGGACCGCGTCGACCAGCAGCTCGCCGGACGGCCGGCGGTCCCCCGCCGCCACCGCCAGCGCCCGCAGGCCCTGGCGCAGCCGTCGCTCGGACAGCGGATCCGCCCCGCCGAGCGGCGAGTGCAGCAGCGCGACGGCTGCCTCCTCGGTCAGCGCCGGCGGGTCGATCGCACAGCGCAGGAGCAGCAGGAACGGCGCGACCGCCGGCTGCAGGTGCAGCGGCAGGTCCTCGGGGTGGACGACGGTCGGAACCCCGGCGGCGGCGAGAGCACGTTGCACCGACGGCTGCTGGAGTGTGGTGGACCGCATCAGCACCGCCATCCGCGACCACGGCACACCGTGCAGCAGGTGCGCCTCCCGCAGCGCGTGCGCGATGTAGGCGGTCTCCGCGGCAGTCGACCGGAACGTCCGCACCACCGCTTCCGGCCGCGGCCCGAACATCTCCGACCCCGCCGCGTCGGCCCCGGCCACTCCCGATCCGGGCGCCTCGGCCGTGGCAGCCGGGCCTCCGGTGGCCCGGTGCCCGGATCCCTCGGCAGTCCGGCTGGTTTCCGCATCCTGGTCGGCATGGGAGGAAAAGTCGGCTTCCGGCCCGGAGGCCGAGCGGGTCAGGCCGTTTTCGGCGTCCCGTCCTGGGAGGGGGGAAAGGTCGGCTCCGGGTGCGGAGGCCGAGCCGGTCAGGCCGGTTTCAGCGTCCCGTCCGGGAAGGGAGGAAAGGTCAGCTCCGGATGCGGAAGACGCAGCAACCAGGCCGGTTCCGGCGTCTTCACCGGCGAGGGGAGAACGGTCGGTCGCGGGCGACCCGTCGGGTCCGGACCCGTCAGCAGGCATGGAGTGCTCAGCCGCAGCGGCACCCTCTGCAGTCGCGGGACCGGAGAGCGCCGAGGAACCGGGACCGGTGGCGGGGCCGCCAGAAGTGATCGAGTCCGGGATGGCTGGGGTCAGGCGGGGCCGTGCCCCGGGGGTTGGTGACGTCTCCGCGGTGGGTGGAGGCACCGCCAGCTCTGGGATGGCCGGAAGTGCGGGGGTGGCCCGAGATCCGGGGGTCGCCACAGATCCGGGGGACGCCACAGATCCAGGGGACGCCACAGATCCAGGGGACGCCACAGATCCGGGACCCCTGGCAGATCCTGGGAACGCCGCAGATCCGGGGGCTGGCGGAGATGCGAGGGCTGGCGGGGATTCGGGGGTTGGGAGCGCACTCGAAGTCGCCCGGCCCTGGGTGACAGGGGTGCCCGGCGGGGAGCTGGGCTGGTCGGCGGTGGGGTGGGGTGGGTGCATGGGACGGTGACGGAACGGGCCGCGCATGCGGCGGGCGACGCGGGAAGTGGCGATGAGCAGGGGTGGGGCGGCGCGGTAGTTGGTGTGCAGGGTGATCGTCTCGGCGGGGGTGCCGGAGGCGGCCAGGAAGGTGGCCGGGAACGTGGTGACCGCGGTGGGGTCGGCGCCGCGGAAGGCGTAGACGGAGGAGTCGGGGTCGGCGAAGGCGACCAGGGGCTTGCCGCCGCCGGCGATCAGGGTGAGCAGCTCGATCTGGGCGGGGTCGGTCTCGGCCAGCTCGTCGATGTAGACGAAGGCGAGGCGGCGGCGCTCGGCCTCCAGCAGGCCGGGGTCGTCGGCGAGCAGGCCGGAGGCGGCGCGGACCAGCTCGGCGGGATCGTAGGCGGTGGAGCCGCGGGTGGTGACGTCGCGGAGGGCGAGAACCGCGACGTATTCGCGGAGGAAACGGGCGGCGGCGGGCCAGTCGTCGCGGCCCAGGCGCTCGCCCAGGCGGGCCAGCTCGGCGGGGCCGACGCCACGCTCGGCGGCGCGCTGCATCAGGTCGCGCAACTGCTGGGCGAAAGCGCGGGTCGGCAGGGCCGGGCGCAGGGCCTCGGGCCAGCCGATCTCGTCGTCGGGGGTGTCCGGGTCGGCGACGACGGACAGCAGCTCGCGGATGATCAAGTCCTGCTCGGGGCCGGTGAGCAGGCGTGGGGACGGCTCGCCGCGCTCGGCGGCGGCGCGGCGGAGGAGACCGAACGCGTACGCGTGGAAGGTGCGCACGAGAGGCTCGTGCACGATGCGACCGGGCTCGTCGGCGACCCGGGCCTCGATGCGGTCGCGCAGCGCGGCGGCGCCCCGGCGGCCGAAGGTGAGGACCAGGATGCGCTCCGGGTCGACACCCTCGGCGATGCGGGCGGCGACCGCCTCGACCAGGACGGAGGTCTTGCCGGTGCCGGGACCGCCGAGGACCAGCAGCGGCCCGGCGGTGTGACCGATGACATGGCGCTGGACCGGGTCGGCGGGCAACTCGGGCAGGACCGGGCGGGGGCGCCGGACCAGGCGGTAACTCGCTGGACGGCGCACCGGGGGAAGGGGGGCCGGCGTGCTCACGGCATCTATGAGAGCACGCGGGTATGACGTTATTCCGGGCCAGGAAGGAGCCGGCCCCCGGATTCACGCCAGGACGACCGATCCGGGTGAGCCCGATCGGCCGGCCCGGCCCGGAGAAGGGGGACGTTCTGTGCTTCACCGGGCCGCGCGGGACGGACATCCTGCGGGAGGCGGGGCGCGACGAGCGTACCGAGAAGGGGTGTCCGAAACGGGATGACCGGAAGCCGGGGGATCAGCGCTGGGCCGGGCTCGCCGTCCCGGACGGCGTGTCGGGCGGGCCCGCGGCGAGGGTGGCCTCGATGAGGTCGACGGCTTCGCCGGGGGTACGCACGACGTGCAGCATGTCCATCGCCGCGGGACGGATGAACTTCTGGTCGGTCAGGCCGGACAGCCAGCGGATCAGGCCGTCGTAGAAACCGTCGGGGTCGACGAGCACGATCGGCTTGCGGTGGACGGCGAGGGTGGCCGTGGTCCAGACCTCGAAGAGCTCGTCGAGGGTGCCGAGCCCACCGGGCAGGGTGAGGAACGCGTCCGAACGCTCGATCATCAGGTTCTTCCGGGCGGCCATGTCGCCGGTGACGACCAGCTCGTCCGAGGCCCGGTCGGCGACCTCCAGATCGACCAGGCACTGCGGGATGATGCCGAGCGTGCGGCCGCGGGCGGACCGGGCGCCGTCGGTGACCGCGCCCATCATGCCGACGCAGCCGCCGCCGGAGACCAGGGTGTGCCCGCGTTCGCCGAGGATGCGGCCGGTCTCGTGGGCGAGGTCGGTCCAGCGTTCCTCGATGCTGCTGGAGGAGGCGCAGAAGACGCAGATCGCCGCCACGTCAGTGCTGCCCGTTGCGGGTGTCGGCGTCCATGATGATCCGGACGGCCTCGGCGACGTCGTCGGTGACCTGGATGAGTTCGAGATCCATGGCACTGATCTTGCCTTCGTCGAGCATCCGGCGCTTCATCCAGTCGAGGAGGCCGCCCCAGTACTCCGTGCCCATCAGGATCACCGGGAACCGGGTCACCTTCTTGGTCTGGACCAGGGTGATCGCCTCGAACAGCTCGTCGAGGGTGCCGAAGCCGCCGGGCAGGACCACGAAGGCCTGCGCGTACTTCACGAACATGGTCTTGCGGACGAAGAAATAGCGGAAGTCGATGCCGATGTCGACCCAGTCGTTGAGGCCCTGCTCGAACGGCAGCTCGATGCCGAGGCCGACGGAGAGGCCACCGGCTTCGGCGGCGCCCCGGTTGGCCGCCTCCATCACGCCGGGACCGCCGCCGGTGATCACCGCGTAGCCCTGCTCGGCGAGGGCCGCGCCCAGGCTCTCGGCCAGCTCGCACTCGAAACTGTCGGGGGCGCTGCGGGCCGAGCCGAAGACGCTGACGGCGGGCGGGAGGTCGGCGAGCGTGTCGAAGCCCTCGACGAACTCGGACTGGATGCGCAGCACCCGCCAGGAGTCCTTGGTCTTCCACTCGCCCCGGTGCTCGGAGTCGAGCAGTTTCTGGTCTGCCGTGCTCGGCGGGATGGAGTCACGGCGCAACGTGACCGCCCCGCGATGGCGCTCCGGACCCGGATGGGGTCGTCCGTTGGTGCTCTCCGTCATGCCACAAAGGTAGTGCGGACGGTCAGGACCTGGTGAATAACCGACTGCGTTTCGGTAAGAGGATTGCGACCCGCAGACCTTTTTGCCAGATTGAAGCAACCGACAGTGACTCTGCCGCGTGTGTACTGTTACCGACCCTGGCATCACCGGGCTCCCGGCGAAGGAGCGACCACCGTGACGAACCGATACGAGCGTCTCAGGATGCAGCGCCGGATCCGCCTGGTGCTGGAGGAACGGCGGGCCGCCTTCGCGGGGCGGGACTCCGAGCCGGCAGTGGATCCGGAAGCGACGATGGAGATACCCCCACCGCAGCGCGCGGTGGGGCGGGTGACCGTGCGCTATTAGGGCGCGAGCCAGCGGTAGAGGGTGGCGACCCCGTCCCGGATCTTGCCGATCTCGACGTGCTCGTCCGGGGCGTGCGCGAGCGACGGGTCGCCCGGGCCGTAATTGAGCGCCGGGATGCCGAGCGCGGCGAACCGGGCCACGTCGGTCCAGCCCAGCTTGCCGGCCGGCTCGATGCCGACGGCGGCGAGGAACTCCCGGGCCGGGGCGGCGTCCAGGCCGGGCAGCGCGCCCGGGGCCGAGTCGGTGACCTCGAGGTCGAAACCGTCGAACACCTCACGCAGGTGCTCGAGGGCCTGGGCCTCGGAACGGTCCGGTGCGAACCGCAGGTTGACGTCGACGCTGCACTCGTCGGGCACCACGTTGCCGGCGACACCGCCGGAGATCCGGACCGCGCTCAGCCCCTCCCGGTAGGTGCAGCCGTCGATGGTCACCGTCCGCGGGTGGTATTTCTCCAGCCGGCGCAGCACCTCGCCGGCGGCGTGGATGGCGTTGACGCCCCGCCAGGCCCGCGCGGTGTGGGCCCGCCGGCCGCGGGTGCGCACCCGGACCCGCATGGTGCCCTGGCAGCCGGCTTCGACGGTGCCGAACGTCGGCTCGAGCAGCACCGCCAGGTCGCCCTTGAGCCATTTCGGGTGCTCCCGGGCGACCAGGTTGAGCCCGTTGAACTCGGACTCGATCTCCTCGGCCTCGTAGAACAGGTAGGTGAGGTCGTACTGCGGGTCGGGCAGGGTGACGGCCAGGTGCAGGGCGAGCGCGACGCCGGCCTTCATGTCGGCGGTGCCGCAGCCGTAGATCAGGTCGTCGACGACGGTGGACGGCAGGTTGCCGTTGACCGGGACGGTGTCCAGGTGGCCCGCGAGGATCACCCGCTGTTCGCGGCCCAGCTTGGTCCGGGCCATCACCGTGTTGCCCACCCGGCGCACGCTCAGGTGCGACGCCTTGCGGAGAACGTCCTCGACGCAGTCGGCGATCACCTTCTCGTCGCGGGAGACGGACCCGATGTCGACCAGGGCACGCGTCAGCATGACCGGGTCGTCGAGCACGTCAGGGGTGAGCGGGTTCGCCATGTGCGCACCATACCGGGGGGCCGACCACGCTCCGGTAGGGTTCCCCTCGTGGACACCGTGATCTCGACTTCGCCCGCCTGGGGCATCGGCCTCGCCACCGTGACCGCTGACGGCCAGGTTCTGGACACCTGGTTCCCGGCGGGCTACCTGGGTCTCGGCGAGGAGCCGGCCGACGCGCCGGCGCTCCCGGCCGGGCAGACCGGGCCGAAGCTGCTCCCCGGCCTGAGCACCGTCGAGGTGCGGGTGACGGTCAAGTCGCTGGCCGACCCGATCGCCGACGCCTCGGACGCCTACCTGCGCCTGCACCTGCTCTCCAGCCGCCTGGTCCGGCCGAACGAGCTGAACCTGGACGGCATCTTCGGCAAGCTGGCGAACGTGGCCTGGACCTCGGCCGGCCCGTGCCTGCCCGAGCAGGTCGACGAGCTGCGGTTCCTGGAGCGCGCGGCGGGCCGTCAGCTCGCCGTCTACGGCGTGGACAAGTTCCCCCGCATGATCGATTACGTGGTGCCGGCCGGTGTCCGGATCGCCGACGCCGACCGGGTCCGCCTCGGCGCGCACCTGGCCTCCGGCACCACCGTCATGCACGAGGGATTCGTCAACTTCAACGCGGGCACGCTCGGCACCTCGATGGTCGAGGGCCGGATCGTGCAGGGCGTGGTGGTCGGTGACGGCTCGGACATCGGCGGCGGCTCGTCGATCATGGGCACGCTGTCCGGCGGCGGCAAGGAGAAGGTCCGCATCGGCGAGCGCAGCCTGCTCGGCGCGAACGCGGGCGTGGGCATCTCGCTCGGCGACGACTGCGTGGTGGAGGCCGGCGTCTACATCACCGCCGCTTCCAAGATCACACTGCCCGACGGCCGTGTGGTGAAGGCCATCGAGCTGTCCGGTGTGAACAATCTCCTGTTCTGGCGCAACTCGGTCTCCGGCGCGCTGGAGGCGAAGCCGCGCAAGGGCACCGGCATCGAGCTGAACAGCGCCCTGCACGCCAACGACTGATCTAACGCAGGACCCGGGCGGCCGCCGTGCGAACGGCGGCCGTCAGCGCGTCCAGGGCCGGTGAGGACAGCCGCCAGCACTGCCAGTAGAGCGGCACGTCCAGGTGGCGGCCGGGGCGGATCTCGACGAGACGGCCGGCGTCCAGATGCGGCCGGGCCTCCTGCTCGAAGAGCATCCCCCAGCCCAGGCCGAGCAGGATCGCCTGGTTGAACGCGGCGGTGGCCGGGATGTAGTGCACCGGCGGGTCGTAGCGGGCGGTCAGGAACCGGTGCTGGATCCGGTCCTTGCGGTTGTAGACGAGCACCGGTGTCCGGTTCAGATCGGAGAGGTCGAGTCCCGGGGCGGCCACCGCCAGGTAGCGCATGACCCCCAGCTTCTCCACCCGGCACCCCTGGACCGGCTCCCGGTCGGCGGTGACCGCGGCCATCACCGTGCCGGAGCGCAGCAGGTCGGCGGTGTGGTCCTGATCGTCGGTGTGCAGCTCGAAGAGCGTGCCGGGCAGGCTCGCCAGCACCGGCAGGAACCAGCTGTCCAGCGAGTCGGCGTTGACCACCACGGAGAGCCGGGTGGTCTCGGCGCCGAGAAGCTCGCCCTCCAGCAACGCCACCTGGTTGGCGAAACGCAGCACCGCCTCCCCGGCGGCGGTCGCGGCGCACGGTTTGGCGCGCCGCACCAGCACCTGGCCGACGCTCTGCTCGAGCGCCTTGATCCGCTGACTGACCGCGGACGGCGTGACGTGCAACACCCGCGCCGCCGCCTCGAAACCACCCTGCTCGACGACCGCCTGGAAGGTCGACAGCTGCACCTGATCCACGTTAGAGAAACTAATCCATCGTCAGAATGATTAGCTGGAGCTTGGTCAGCCAGGACCGTAGCGTCGGCGCATGCTCTCCTCCGCCATCGCCGGATTCGTCGCCTCGGCCGTGCTGATCATCGCCATCGGGGCGCAGAACGCGTTCGTTCTCCGGCAGGGACTGCGCCGCGAGCACGTGCTCCCGGTGGTGCTGACCTGCGCGCTCTCCGACCTCGCACTGATCTCCGCCGGGATCGCCGGACTGGGCGCCGCAATCGAGGCGCGCCCGGAACTGGTCACGGTGATCCGCTATGCCGGCGCGGCCTTCCTGATCGGTTACGCGGTGCTCGCCGCCGGCCGGGCGCTGCGGCCGCAGGCGATGGATCCGGCGGCGAAGGCCCCGGCCACGCTGCGGGCGACGCTGCTCACCTGCCTCGCGCTGACCTACCTCAACCCGCACGTCTACCTGGACACCGTGCTGCTCCTCGGCTCGATCGCGCAGCAGCACGCGGACCGCTGGTCGTTCGGCCTGGGCGCGGCGGCCGCCAGTCTGAGCTGGTTCGTCACGCTCGGTCTCGGCGCGCGGAAACTGGCGCCGCTGCTGGCCCGGCCGGGCGCCTGGCGGGTGCTCGACGCCGTGATCGCCCTCGTCATGGCGGTCCTCGGCATTGCCCTGGTCGTGCAAGCTTGACTCTCGACCAGGTCGAGACAGCAGGGTTGCGAGGGCAGGGTTCGAGGGCGTGGGGAGCGACATGCGAGGCATCGGCGAGATGGCCCGGGCCAGCGGGCTGAGCGTCAGCGCGCTGCGGTTCTACGACGGCGCGGGCGTGCTGGTCCCGGCCGCGGTGGATCCGGCGACCGGCTACCGCCGGTACACCACGGACCAGATCAAGGCGGCCCGGCTGGTCGCCGGGCTGCGGCGGGTGGGCATGCCGGTCGCCGAGATCGCCGCGGCGGTGCGAGATCTGGAAAACCCCTCCGCGGTACGGGTGAGGCTCGACACCCACCTCACCCGGCTGGAGTCGGGTCTCGCCGACGCCCGCCGTGAGCTCCTCCGCCTGCACACCCTGCTCGACCTGGAGGAGAACCTGATGACCCGGATCACCGTGACCGCCGCCGACCTGTCCGCCGCGTTCGGCGCGGTGCTGTTCGCCGCCGCCACCGCCGCCGACCCGATCCCGGCCGGCGTGCTGCTGGAGACCGGCGAGGGCGCCGTCACCCTGGTCGCCACCGACCGCTACCGGATCGCCGTCGCGTCCGTTCCCGCCACCGTCGAGGGCTCCGCGGCCCGGCTCTTCCTGCCGTTCGAGTTCGCCGACGCGCTGCACTGCCTGCCCTCCGGCGGGCTCACCCTCGATCTGACCGCCGACCGGATCACGGTGACGACCGCCACCGGCCGGGTCCTCGAGGGCAAGCCGATCGACATGGAGTTCCCCGACTACCGGCGCCTGGTCAACCCGGGCCCGCAGCGGGTCACCGTCGAGGCCGGGGCCCTGCGTGACCTGCTCGCCGGCGCCCCGGTGATCGACCAGGAGCACGAGGGGCAACCGTTCCAGGTGTCGGTGCTGGCCGTCGGCCCGGACGGTGGCCTGCGCGCGGTCGGCGACGACGAGTGGGCGGCCGACACGGCGTCGCACATCGCGGTCAACCGGGAGTTCCTGCTGGAGGCCGTGGACGCGGGCGGTCCCGGGCAGCTCGTGCTCGCCCTGGACGGCCCGGTCCAGCCGCTGGTGATCCGGCCGGTGGGCGAAGAGTCCCGTTTCTCGCTACTGATGCCGGTCCGCCGCTGATCTGGTAACCGTTCAGCCACAGTCCGGCACCGGTCCTGGAAAGGCCGTGAGATCGAGTCGCTGTGCAACCGGGAGTCCGGCTACTTTCGGTCCGTGCGCAGCAACCGGCAGGGGGAAGAGCTCAACGCCGCGGCTACCGGCGCCTCCATGACCGGGTGGGAATTCGCCTGGCTGGACGGCCTGGCCGTGGCGTCCGAGCCGACATGGTCGTACCTGGATCTCGCACGCCCCCTGGTCCGCCGGGCCACCAGCGTCCTCGACCTGGACACCGGCGGCGGCGAGCTGCTCGCCGAGCTGGCCCCGCTGCCCTCGCACACGGTCGCCGTGGAGACCTGGGCGCGGAACACTCCGGCCGCCCGGGAGCGGCTGGCCCCGTTCGGGGTGCCGGTGCTGACCGAGCTGCCGTCCGAGGAGAACGAGTTCGACCTGGTGCTGAGCCGGCACGGGCGGCTCCCGGCCGCCGACATCGCCCGGCTGCTCAAGCCCGGCGGTGTGCTGCTCACCCAGCAGGTCGGCAGCGACGACCTGGCCGAGCTGAACACGGCTCTCGGTGCGCCGCCCCCGCATCCCCGGCGGTGGGACGCCGAGGTCGCGGCGACCGCGCTGCTCGCAGCCGGGCTGCGGGTCACCGACGTGCGCGAGGAACGGCCGCTGCTCACCTTCCGTGACATCGCGGCGGTGGTGCACCATCTGCGCACGGTTCCCTGGCAGATCCGCGATTTCACCCCGATGCGGTACGAACGCGAGCTGGCCCGGCTGACCGCGGTCATCCGGGCCCGGGGCGAGTTCACCGTGCGGGCGCACCGGTTCCTGGTGAAAGCCGAGCGGCCGACAGAGGCATAGCGCCGAAGCCTCTTTCAGGGGAACAGCGGTCCCGATGGCCTAATCCGTTAGGGTCGGAAATCGCGAAATTGTTCCGAGCCCTATTCCGGTTTCACTTTTCCCGAAGCCGGAACTTCACGTTTCAAGCATCTTTCCGGGGCATCGCGGCAATCCGAGGAGAACTCGGGCTTGCCCTGCCGGCCGCGGCGTGCGGGGTGGCCGTCGCCGCTGGTGGCAGCGGTTCTGCCGATCTTCGGGAAGATCTTCTGTCATCGGTACGGCGGGCGCTGTCACGCCTGCGGGTTAGCCGGGACGGATCGCGTCCGCCGTCGTCTCGCATGCAACAGGTGGACGGTACGGACGATCGCCGGGCTGGGACGGGTCCGCCATCTTTGTCGCAGCGCCGGGTGGCCTTGTGGGCCCCGGTGACATCCGATTAACGACGTGCACCCCGTTTCCGTCGCACCCGACTCGTGACGGGGTGACCGCACGCAGTCCCGTTCCAGGAGGAACACTCACATGGGTAAGAACACCAAGCGCTCCGTCGCCGTCGTAGCCGGCTCCGTTCTCGCTGTCGCGACCGGAACCGCGGCCTTCGCCTACGCCCAGGGCTGGTTCTCCGGCAACGGCAGTGTCACGGCGACCGCGTCCACGATTCAGACGGTGACCGCCACCGTGAACCTCGGGGCCACGGACGCCACCCGCCTCTATCCGGGCAAGTCGGTGCCGATCTCGAACGTGACCGTCACCAACCCCAACGACTACCCGGTTCTCATCACCGGCATCTCGGTCGCCGGTGTCTCGTCGACGAACAAGCCGGGCTGTGCGACGGGCGAGGCCGACCTCAGTTTCGCCCCGGTCCCGTCCGGCACGACCCTGAACGCCGGTCAGGGCACCACCGTCAATCTGGGTTCCATCTCGATGGGCCAGAACGCCAACCCGATCTGCTCGGGAGCCGTTCTTACGGTCAGCGCCAACCTGGCCGGAGAGATTGCCCCGCACTGATCGGCGATCTCGACTCGGAATCCGGCCGACGACTGTGAAGGCATGAACTGATGAGGAACAGGACCAGGTCACTGTTGATCGCGGCGACCGCTGCCACGGTGGCGTTCGCCGGCAGCGTCGCGGTCTTCGCGGCCTGGTCCGTGCCGGGCGCGACGTCGGTGGCAGCCCGGACCGCGGAGATGCCCCGCGGGGAGAAGCCGGAGGTCGCGAAGCTGCCGGGGGCGGCCGTCGTCACGTGGGGACGGCAGGAGGTCGTTCCCGGCTCACCGATGAACCGGTACGTCGTCGTCGCGCACCGGGTGGGCGGGTCCAAGCCGGACATCACGCGGACGGTCGCCGCCGGCGGCGGCGCGACGGAGTCGGTGCGATTTCCGGCGGCCGAACTGGGCGGCGGCCGGTGGTACTGGACGATCACGCCCCAATTGCACGGCTGGACCGGGGATGCGAGCCCGAAGAGCGACGAACTCACCTTCCCGGCGGCGCCGGCGGACCGGCCGGCGAGTCCGGACGCAACGGTGACGGGTGGCACGGTGCCGGGTGGGAGCGGGCCGGTGGAGCCCAGCCCGGCCGCGGCCACGACCACGCCGGCGCCGGCGCTGACCAGCACGGCGCCGTCCGGGAACGGGCCCGCCGGGAACGGGTCGGCCGGAAACGGGTCGGCCGGAAACGGGCAGCAGCCGGGACCGAAGACCACCACCACCACGACGCCGGCCGCGCCGGTCGAGGAGCCGGCGCCGATCGAGTCGGAGAGCAGTTCCGTGGAGCCGCCGCCCATGGACCGGTAGGCGAAAGACCGTTCGAGCCCCCGGTGCGGCCGCGCCGGGGGCTCGGCGTTCATGGGCGCCGATTTGGGTGTTGTGCGACTCCGCCGGGATGACGTCGTGGCTGGACAGGCCGGTTGCGGGCCGATGGCGATCATGCGGGGCAGGAGGTCGTACGGTCGATCGAATCACCCCGCAGGGTTAAGCCGCACGGGCAGACCTGTCCGATTTATGCGCCGGAAGGGCGTACGGAAAACCGATCACATCGGACATCCGCGTCGGGGAACGTTATATGAGCGCCGAACCCGGCATCATCCCCAACCGGCCTTCGAGGAGGAACGAGCCGCATGCCACACCCGAGCGCCCCCCGCGCGGCTGCGACCACCGAGGTTTCTTCGTGAACCGGCGCGGCGTCCTGCACGGCTTCACCGCGAGTGACGACCAGGGGTCGTCGCGGATCGAGCTGGAGCCCGCGGATCACGAGGAGCCCACCTGGGAGGTGCACCGGCCCGGACCGCGGCAACGGTTCGACCGGCGTGCCCGCACCATCCTGACCGTGGCCGCGGTCGGCGCGCTGCTCGCCAACGCCGGCGCGGCCTGGGCGTACTGGCGGTTCAACGGGGACACCCGCGAGACCGCGCCGATCGCCGCTCAGGGAACGGCGCCGCAGAGCGCGGGGACCGCCGTGGATCTGCTGCTGAGCGCCACCTCGGATCCGACCCGTGCGCTGCGGCCAGGTGACACCGGTGACCTCACGGTCACGGTGACCAACCAGTACCCGGCGGTGGTACGGATCATCGCGATCCAGGTCAACGGCCCGATCGTCGCCGACCACGACAGCCGGGAGGCGGGCTGCGCCGATCCGAAGGTGCGTCTCACCGGGAAGAGCTTCCCGGTGACGTGGAACGTGGCGCCGAACAACGTCGGCGCGTTCACCGTGCCGAAGGCGCTGGAACTGCGGGCGGGCAGCCCGGAGGCGTGCCACGGGGCGACGTTCACCGTTCCGGTACGGGCACAGGCCGTACGTCTCTGAGAGGGGTCAGGCGTTGATCCGGTGGCGCGGGATCGGGCGTTCGATGTGCGCCGGATCGACGACCACCGCGTCGTGCAGCACGTGCCGGGCCCGGTCGGTGGCGGCCCGGGCAAGGCCCCCGTCGTGGCTGGCCGCCTCGATGCCGTCGGCGATCACCTTCGCGGTGGCCTCGCCGTACGTGCGGGCGTCGTGGATCTCCCGTTCGTGCATCAGGGACGCCTCGTGCTCGCGCAGCCGGGCGATCCGGGCCTCGGCCCGTTCGTACGCGTTGCCGCGGGAGGCCAGTTTGAGCCCGATGGCCGCGCAGTCCAGGGCCACCAGCAGCAGCGCGATGCCGAGGTAGAACACGCCGACGCCCCAGAAGTCGGTCTTGACCAGATGCCACATCGCGGCGGTCCGGGCCCCGAAACCGGAGTCGTTGCGCACCACCGCGGCGTTGGCGGCCTTCTCGGCGCCGATCAGGTCACCGAGCCGGGCCTGCTCACCGGCTCGGGCGGCCCGGGCCTGGCGCTGGTCGCGCTGCAGGCCGGCGGCCTGCTGGTCCAGCCGGGCGGCCTGGTCGTCGAGGGCCCGGGAGCGCTGCACGAGCGCGTGGCAGTAGCCGCCGCGCGGGCAGCCGGGGCTGCGGGTGACGCCGCGGCCGGCCGAGTCGTCCAGCGCCTGGCGGTACAGCAGCCGGGCGTCCTCCCGCTTCGCGGCGGCCCGGTCGGTGATCCGGCGGATCGCGGCGTCATCGGCGGCCGCCTCCTGGCGCAGGTCGGCGAGGCGGGACGAGTATCCGGCCACCGCGCCGCGCGAGTCCAGGTCGGTGAGCTGGGCGCTGTGCACGCCGGCGAGGTGCGCGTCGATCTCGCCGCGGTACCGGGCGAGCATCAGCGGCTCGGTGATCACCAGGGCGAAGAGCAGCGCCAGGCCGAGCCGGCACAGGTAGAGGCCGAGGGTGGGCGGGCGCAGCAGGTGCCGTGGGTCCGCCGACTCGAGCCGTTCGTAGCTGATCGTCACCCGGCCCACCACGGCCCGGTCGTAGGCGACCACACCGACCGCGACCAGCGGCCCGACCAGCCACTGGTACCAGGGGTGGGTGTAGCCGGAGCTGGCGTCGATGAACGCGGCGCCGCCCACCGTCGCGTAGACGAAGTACAGCAGGATGAAGACACCGATCGACCGATACAGCACGCGATCCGAGTGTGTGCTCACACTGCGGGGATTCACGTTCGCCACCCGCAGCAGCAGGTGCCCGAGGCCCTTGCGCATGCTGCCGAGTCTGGCCGACGGGCAGGCCACCCGGGACCGATTCGGCGGATCAGGCCCGCAGAACGGTCGGTTCGGTGATGGTGACCCGGAGCAGGACCCGCGCCTCGACGATCTGCTGCCGCGGATCCAGGTCGAACGCCGGGGCGTCGTCGGACTCGGCCATCGCCGCGCCCCCGGCGAGCCGCATCGACATCGGGTGCCCGCCACCGGCCGCCTCGGCGTCCGCGATCTCCAGGATGCGGTCCAGCTCGGAACCGACGGCGGCGGCGTACTCCCGGGCGCGGTCCAGGCCGTCGGTGACGGCCTCCCGGCGGACCTCGGCGCCGGCCCGGCTGCCCGGCCGCAGGCTCCACCACGGTCCGGAGACCGACCGGGACTCGCCGGCGGCGAGTTGTGCCAGCATCTCCCCGAGGGGCTCGAAGTCGGTCACCGTCACCTTGATGTCGACCGAGCCCGCGTGGATCGCGCTCCGCTCACCGCGCCGCCGGTGCTCCGCGTAGACGTGCAGGCCGGTGGTCTCCCGGCGCTCGACCGCCGAACCGAACCGGTTGATGATCTCGTCGGCCTCGGCTGCCCGCTGGGTGAGACGGGCGACCACGCTGGGCCGGTCCTTGTCCCGCGCGGACACCGTCACGGTGAAGGCGGCCTGCTCCGGGGGCACCGCACGGTGTGCCTCGCCGTGGACGGTCACGATGGTCCGGTCCACAGCGGGCACTCCTTCACTCAGGGATCACCAGGATGCCAGGCGGTCGGCCGCGGCCGCCACCCGCTCATCGGTGGCGGTCATCGCGACCCGCACGTGCCGGGCCGCCGCCGGGCCGTAGAAAGCGCCCGGAGCGGCCAGGATGCCGAGCCGGGCGAGCCGGTCGACGGTGATCCAGCAGTCCTCGTCACGGGTCGCCCACAGGTAGAGCCCGGCCTCCGAATGGCTGATCTCGAAACCGGCCTTGACCAGGGCGGACCGCAGCGTCTCCCGGCGGGCGGCGTAGCGGTCGCGCTGCTGCGCCACGTGCGACTCGTCGGTCAGCGCGGCGACCATGGCGGCCTGCACCGGCGCCGGGACGATCATCCCGGCGTGCTTGCGGACCGCCAGCAGCTCGCCGACCAGGGCCGGGTCGCCACCGACGAAACCGGCCCGGTAACCGGCCAGGTTGGACCGCTTGGACAGCGAGTGCACGGCCAGGACACCGGTGTAGTCGCCACCGGTCACCTCGTCGGACAGCACCGAGACCGGGGTGGCGTCCCAGCCGAGTGACAGATAACACTCGTCGCTGACCACCGTGACCCCGCGCTCGCGGCCCCAGTCGACCACCTTGCGCAGGTGCTCGGCGGGGAGCACCCGGCCGGTCGGGTTGGACGGCGAGTTGATCCAGATCAGCTTGACCCGGGGGTCGGGGCCGATCGCGGTGAGCGAGTCGGACCGGATCACCTCGGCGCCGGCCAGCTTGACGCCGACCTCGTACGTCGGGTAGCAGACCGACGGGATCACCACCACGTCACCGGGCCGGACCCCGAGCAGCGTGGGCAGCCAGGCGACCAGCTCCTTCGAGCCGATCGTCGGGAGCACGCCCAGCTCGCCGGAGGCGCCGCACTCCCGGCGCAGCCAGCCGGCGATCGCCGCGCGCAGCTCCGGGGTGCCCGCGGTCAGCGGGTAACCCGGGGCGTCCGAGGCGTCCGCGAGCGCTTGCCGGACGGCGGGCGGGACCGGGTCGACGGGGGTGCCGACCGAGAGGTCCACGATGCCGTCCGGGTGCGCCGCGGCGATCTTCTTGGCCGGCTCCAGCAGGTCCCAGGGGAAATCCGGCAGGGCCGACGACAGGGCGCTCAGTGTGCGTCCCCGCGCGGCGGCTGGGCGACGATGAACGTGGCGTCCTTGTCGATCTTGCCGACCTTGGAGGCGCCGCCGGGCGAACCGAGGTCCTCGAAGAACTCGTAGTTCGCGTTCGTGTAGTCCTTCCACTGCTCCGGGACGTCGTCCTCGTAGAAGATCGCCTCCACCGGGCAGACCGGCTCGCAGGCCCCGCAGTCGACGCACTCATCG
Organism: Actinoplanes sp. NPDC019969; assembly: GCF_055562375.1. Classification (NCBI taxonomy): domain Bacteria; kingdom Bacillati; phylum Actinomycetota; class Actinomycetes; order Micromonosporales; family Micromonosporaceae; genus Actinoplanes; species Actinoplanes sp. NPDC019969. Next base: position 394,575 of record NZ_JBVHFK010000001.1, read on the forward strand.
GGGTGGATGTAGAGCATCCGGTTGCCCTCGTAGATGCAGTCGACCGGGCACTCCTCGATGCACGCCTTGTCGAGAACATCGAGGCAGGGCTCAGCGATGATGTAGGTCACTGGTCTTTCCCTTCAAAGCCACGCCGCGGAGACCGCCGACGACGAATTGCAGAGCCTAGTATTCCCGCCGAAGGAGGTATTACGTGCTCCGACAGCAGGATGTGGGACACCGGGTGGTGGTACGGCGAATTGTAGGCGTAACCGGGGACCGCACGCTCTTCACGGATGCGCTCGGGGAACTCGTCGACCTCACCGAGACCGATCTCACCATCGCCACCGACAAGGGGACCGTCCGGGTTCCGCTGCGTGAGGTGCACCGGGCCAAGCGGGTGCCGCCGGCCCGCCGGCCGCACGCCGCCGCGGTGATCGCGCTGGAACTCGCCGCCGACGAGGCCTGGCCCGCCCCGGTCCGGTCCCGTCTCGGTGGCTGGATCCTGCGCGCCGCGGACAACTGGACCGGCCGGGCCAACTCGGCGCTCGCCGTCGGCGACCCGGACCGCCCGCTCGAGGCGGCGATCGACGCGGTCGCGAAGTGGTACGCCGACCGTGGGCAGCAGCCGCTGGTCAACACGCCGATGCCGCTGGCCGCCCCGGTCAGCGCCGCCCTGGACGAGCGGGGCTGGACCACCCGGCCGCTCACCCTGGTGCAGACCGCGGCGCTGGCCCCGCTGGTGGCCGGCCCGGTCCGGAGCGACCTGCCGCCGGTGGATCTGGCCGACTCCGCCGGCGACGACTGGTACGCGATGGTCGCCGAGCACAAGGGCACGCTTCCGGCGGCCGCGCTGAGCGTTCTGAACGGCGTACCGGAGAAGGTCTTCGCCCATGTCCGCGACGTGGACGGTGACCTGCTCGCGGTGGCCCGTGGCGTGGTGACCGGACCGGATCGCTGGCTCGGCGTGTCGCTGCTGCAGACGACGCCCGCCGCCCGCCGGCGCGGCCTGGGCCGGCACGTGGTGCGCGGGCTGGCGCGGTGGGCGGCCCAGCGCGGCGCCGCTCGCGCCTACCTCCAGGTGGAGGAGCGGAACGCGGCGGCGGTCGCGTTGTACGGCAGGCTCGGGTTCAGCACCCACCACACCTACCTGACCAGGGAAGCTCCGCTCTAACCGCGGCCGACGACGCGGCGCGGGCGGTGGGCCCGCGCCTCGGTGTACGCCTTCAGCGCGCGGGAGCGGTAGTCCCGGCCGAGCATCACGGCGACGCCGTAGCCGATCGCGATGCCGACCAGGCCGAAGGCGCCGTAGAGCCAGATCTGCGAGAAGAAGTCGCCCGCGCCGTCGGCGAACGGGCCGTGACCGCTGACGAACGGGCCCACCAGCACGGTCAGCAGCATGCCGGCGAGCGCGCCGAACCCCACGTCGGGCAGCCAGTCGGAGAGCCGGTCCCGCTGCGACCGGATGAACGTGAGAACGGCCAGCAGCAGCGCCACCACCACGAACATCACGATCGTGGCCAGGCCCTGCGCCCGGTCGTCGGCACTGTCCGCACTGAAACGGATCACCAGCCGGGCGATCACGTTGATCGCGAACAGGGCGACGGCCAGCGCCCCGATCCGGAACCAGCGCTGCTGCCTCATCTCGTCCTCCACCGTCGAGCACCATGAATCTCGTGGGCGAGATGGTAACGCCCGCACCATGGTCACGGGTGATCCACAGGGCTTACTTGGCGGCGCCTGGAATTTCGCTGTCGGTGCGCAGCGGTTTCAGGATCAGCCGGTACGCGTGGACGGCGAACGTGAGGCTCCCGGCCAGGATCGTCACCAGCGCCACCCAGTTGGCCCCGCCGACCAGATAATCGCCCTCGGCGGTCCGGGTGCCGGCTGCCAGCATCATCACCAGCGTCCACAGCACCCACGGCACCACCAGCGCGCGCCGCCGGCCGGTCGTGTAGACCACGAACCAGCCGATCGCCAGGTTGGCCAGGACCGCCACCGGGACGGCCAGCGGCAACGGGGCGCCGGAGCCCGTGTACGGCGAGTCGCCGGCCAGGACGGCCGGGACCGCGCCGATCCGCAGCGCGGTCAGCTCCAGCTCGCCGAACGCGGTGACCACGGCGGCGACGGCCGCGACGATCACGCCGGCCACCCCGATCACCATCTGCGCGGCGGCCGGGGACGGCTGCGTCTCCGGGCGGGTGTCCGGCATCATCGCGGATCCACGTCCAGCCCGCTGAACAGGTCGTCCTCCCAGTCGAACGGGCCCGAGCCGGGACCGCGCGTGCCCTTGACCAGCGTGTAGTACTCCACGCCCATGAACTCGCCGCCGAAGTCGCCGGCGATCCCGTACAGCCAGGAGTTGTCCGGGATCTGGGTGGCGTGGGCACGCATCGCCGCGGTCTTCTTCGCGTCCTGGTCGGTGCCGTCGATGCGGGCGGCGATCTCGTCGTCCGGCGTGCCGAACGGCAGATCCTCCACCTTCTCCACCTCGGCGAACGGGTTGCTCTCCGACTCGCGGAACGCCTCCATGCCGTCCCGCAGGACGCTCAGCGGCATCGCGGTCCAGTAGATCTTCTCCGGGCCGTCGTCGCCGGCCAGCTCCGCGGCCCGCATCGCGACCCGGTGCGCCTGGATGTGGTCGGGGTGGCCGTAGAAACCGTTCTCGTCGTACGTGATCATCACCTGCGGGCGGATCTCCCGGATGATCTCGACCAGGTGGGCGGCCGCCTCGTCCAGATCGGCGCCCCAGAACGCGCGCGGGTGCTCGTTGGTCGGCAGGCCCATCATGCCGGAGTCCCGGTAGCGGCCCACGCCGCCGAGCATCCGGTGGTCGGTGACGCCGAGCGCGGCACACGCCCGCTCCCACTCCACCAGGCGGTAACCGCCGAGTTGGTCGGCATGCGCGGCGCCGAGCCGCTCCAGCGCGGGCACGTGGATCTCGCCCTCCTCGCCGAGGGTGCAGGTCACCAGGGTCACGTGGGCGCCGGCGGAGACGTAGTGCGCCATCGTCGCCCCGGTCCCGATGACCTCGTCGTCGGGGTGGGCGTGAACGAGTAGCAGACGGCGGGCGGGCAGCTCTTCAGTCACGGCCGCTACTGTACGCAAGACCACCGGCGAACTCGCCTCACCAGCCCGCGGTTTGCCCGGCGCGAGTCGCCCCCGATCGGCGATGCTGGGGGCGTGGGATACCCGTACGCCGTGACGGTCGGCGCCGACAGTGCCCGTGTCCTGTTCCTCCGCTGCGCCGAGCTCTGGCGGCTGGACCTCGCCGACGGGACGCCGCGGCGGGTCGGCGAGGGGCCGGTGGACGCGTACGCGACCGACCGGGACGCCCGGGTCGCCGCGATCGTGCGCGACGGTGAGCTGTTCCGCGCCGACCTGGCCGAGGGGACCGTCACCCGGGTCGGCACGGCCGGGCCGGCGTACGACGCGCGCCCGGACCCGGCGGGGAACCGGATCGGCTACGTCACCGACCCGCACGGCGCGGCGTCCCTGCACGTGACCGGGCCGGACGGCGACCGGCTGCTGGCCGGCGAGCCCGGCAACGCGTGGCGCGAGCACGGCGGGACGATCGCGTGGGGGATGCCGGGGGCGTCCGCCGGCGAGTTCGGGCGTACCCGCGGCTGGTGGTGGGCCCCGGACGGCTCGCAGATCCTCGCCGTGCGCGGCGCCCGGTCGGTCAGCCTGCACCTGCTCGACCTCGACGACGGCTGGGTCGATGTGCACTGGGACCGGGAGACGTACCCGCATCTGGCCCAGGTCCGCTGGGCCGGCGGCGGCCCGCTGATCACCGTGCTGCGCCGGATGCAGCAGCACGGCCTGGTGCTCTCGGTCGACCCGCGCACCGGCGAGACCCAGGTGCACGCCGAACTCGCCGACGCCCGCTGGGTGGAGCCGATCCCGGGCACGCCCCGGCACCTGCCGGACGGGCGGGTGCTGGTCGGCGGCGAACTGGCCCACGACGGGTTCGACGCGCGCTGCCTGTTCGCCGACGGGAGCCTGCTCACCCCGCCCGGCCTGTACGTGCGGCGGGTGGCCGGGACGCTGCCCCGCGCGGACGGGCCGGCCGGCTCCCCCGACCTGATCGTCGAGGGCAGCCTGGGCGACCCGGCGGTGCGGGAGATCTTCCGGGTGCGCACCTCGCTGGGCGGCGGCGGCCCGGAGCTGCAGCGGATCGCCGGGCTGGCCGCGGACGAGCAGGTCACGGTCGGCGGCGAGGTGCTGGTCGCCGGGAACCGGGTGTGGCACGCCGGCCGCCTGATCAGCCTCGGCCCGGAACCGGCACGGGTCGCCGTGTCGCCGTTGCTGGAACGGGTCACCGACCGCAGGCTGCCGGCCGGGGTGCTCTACCCGGCCGGGCACGTCGCCGGGACGAGGCTTCCGGTGCTGGTCACGATGGGCGACGGGCCCGGGCGGCAGCAGGTGCTGGCGGATCCGGCGTCCTGGCGGGAGCGGCAGCGGTGGGCCGACTCCGGCTTCGCCGTCGTCAGCGTCGATTCCCGGGGTACGCCGGGGGTGGCGCCCAGCTACGAGAAGGGGGTGCACCGGCGGCCGGCGGACGTGATGCTGAGCGACCACGCCGACGCCCTGCACGCCCTGCACGGCAAGCACCCGGACCTGGACCTGGGACGGGTCGCGGTGCGCGGGGCCGGTCTCGGCGGGTGGCTGGCGGCGATGGCGGTGCTGCGCCGGCCCGAGGTGTTCCACCGGGCGGTGGCCCGGGAGCCGGTGCTGGGCTGGGACGAGCTGCCGGCCGCGTTCGCCGAGCGCTATCTGGGTGATCGGCGGGATTCCCCGGACGTGTACGCCCACCACTCGCTGCGGGAGTCCGACGGCTCGCCGGACGTGCTGCTGGTCGGCGCGGAGCTGGCCGGTTTCCCGTCGCGTCCGGCCGCGAGTTTCGAGGAGGAGCTAACCTTCTTGAATGGGCGGTAGTCGTTTGAGGGGTTGATATGCGACCAGATGACGTGCAACCATTGTCTCCTGACAACGCGGGAGACGCCATGACATCGATCCTCCACCTCGAGAAGACCTGGACCGAGCGGGAGTACCTGGACCTTGGCGAAACGCCCGAGCGCATCGAGCTTTTCGACGGGAGCCTGCACGTGTCTCCGGATCCACTGCCACGCCACCAGGACATCGTCTTCGGACTCGCCGAAATCACACGAGCCACAGCGCGCCGCGCGGGACTCAATGCGTTCGGCGGAGGAAATGTCCGACTCCAGCCCGGCCGCATCTGTATTCCGGACTTCTCCATCACCGCCGACATCGATTTCGACGAACTGGTGATGGACGCGGCCTCGGTCCGGCTGATCTGCGAGATCCTCTCGCCGTCGAACCAGGCCAACGACAAGGTGGTCAAAATGAGGTACTACGCGGAGGCGGGCATCCCGTGGTACCTGCTCATCGACCCGAAGATCGGCAAGCTCACTCTCTACAGGCTCGACGATGGCAAGTACCGCGAGCATGCCGTCGCCACGCCGGGCGAGCCACTCGAACTCTCCGACCCCATCGCCGTGACCATCGATCCGGCGGATCTCCTTCCGCCTCGCTGAAACTGTCGGACCCGGCGCATAGGGTCGGTTCATGACCCACTTCGATGAGGCGGGTGCGGCGGTGCAGGCCGCGCTCGACGCGGGGGCTCGATATGCCGATGCCCGGGTGATGGTGCGGCGAAGCGAGTCCATGTCCGCACGGGACGGCGATGTGGAGGATCTCAGCTTCGACGAGAGCGCCGGCCTGGGTGTCCGGGCGCTGGTCGGCTCCAGCTGGGGCTTCTACGCCGTCCCCGATCTGTCCGAACCCTCCGCCCGTGCCGCCGGCGCGCGCGCCGCCCGGATCGCCGCCGCGAGCGCCGTGGTCCCGGGCCCGCCGGGCGATCTCGTCCCGTCCGCCGCGATCGAGGCGAGCTGGGCCAGCGACTGCGTGGTCGACCCGCTCGGCGTGCCGCTCTCCGACAAGGGCGACCTGCTGGTCCGGGCGACCGCCGCGGCGAAGGCGGCGGGCGCCGACGCGGCCGAGGCCAACTATGCGATCTGGGACACCCGCAAGTGGTTCGTCTCCAGCGAGGGGCACCGCATCGACCAGCACATCCGGGAGTGCGGCGCCGGTGTCACGGCGATCGCGATCGGTGACGGCGAGGTGCAACGGCGGTCCTGGCCGTCGCATCGGGGCCAGTTCGGCACCCGCGGGTGGGAGCTGGTCGACGAGATCGATCTGGTCGGCAACGCGCCGCGGATGGCCGAGGAGGCCCGGGCGCTGCTGACCGCGCCGCTCTGCCCGTCCGGCGAGACGACCCTGGTGCTCGGCGGCGAGCAACTGGCCCTGCAGATCCACGAGTCGGTGGGGCACGCCATCGAGCTGGACCGGATCCTCGGCTGGGAGGCCGCGTTCGCCGGCACCAGCTGGCTCGACCTGAGCCGGCTCGGTTCGCTGCGCTACGGCTCCGGCCTGATGAACATCACGATCGACCCGACCTTCCCCGGCGCGCTGGGCAGTTTCGGGTTCGACGACGAGGGCACGCCGGCGGCCAAGCGGCACGCGGTCCGCGACGGCCTCTGGGTGGGCGTGCTGGCCGGGCGCGACTCGGCGGCGGTCGCCGGGCTGGATTACGCGGGCAGTGTCCGCTCCGACGGCTGGGCCCGGCTGCCCATGGTCCGGATGACGAATGTCGGCCTGGAGCCCGGACCGCACACCTTCGACGAGATCATCGCGGAGACCCGCGACGGCGTGTTCATGGACGTCAACCGGTCCTGGTCGATCGACGACCGCCGGCTGAACTTCCAGTTCGGCTGCGAGATCGGTTACGAGATCAAGAACGGGAAGCTGGGCCGGATGCTGCGCAACCCGACCTACACCGGGATCGGTCCCCGCTTCTGGCAGTCGATGGACATGCTGTCCAGCGAGACGATCGCCTGGGGCACGCCGAACTGCGGGAAGGGCCAGCCCGGCCAGATCGGGCACACCGGGCATCCGGCGGCGCCGGCCCGGTTCACGAACGTTCGGGTGGGGGTGCACGGATGAGCGGGGAGGGTGGCCGGGCCGGGGCCGAGCTGGAGCTGGCGGCGCACGTCATCCAGCTCGTCCGGGAGCTGGCCGGGCGGGAGGCCGAGGCGGAGGTCAACGTGCGGCACGAGGCCGAGGCGCTGACCCGGTTCGCCAACTCGGCGATCCACCAGAACGTGGCGTCGGCGAGCACCGGCGTCCGGCTGCGGCTGCACGCCGGCGGGCGCACGGCGGGCGGCTCCACCACGGTGACCAGCGCCGACGGCCTGCGGACCCTGGTCGAGCGGACGCTCGCCGCGGTCCGGGTGTCGCCGGCCGACCGGTCCTGGCCGGGTCTGGCCCCGCCGGCGCCGCTGCGGCTGTCGGCCGGGCATCCCGGCTCCGGCGAGCGGTCCGGGCTGGCGTTCGGGTTCGACGAGGCGACGGCCCGGGCCGACCCGGCCGAGCGCGCCGACCGGGTCCGGGATTTCGTCCGGGCCGCCGGCGGCCTGGAGACGGCGGGTTACTGCCGGACCGTCTACGTCTCCGCCGCGTTCGCCAACAGCGCCGGTCAGGCCGTGGAGGGCCGCACCGCCGAGGCCGCGATGGACGGCATCGCCCGGGACGGGGGCGCCGACGGGGTGGCCCGGCTGGCCGCCGCGCGCCTGGCCGATCTGGACGGGGCGGTGCTCGGCGCGCGGGCCGCGGCCAAGGCGCGGGCCGCCCGGGAGCCGGTCGAGCTGCCGCCGGGGCGTTACGAGGTGGTGCTGGAGCCGGACGCGGTCCGCGACATGCTGGAGAACTTCGCGTTCTTCGGTTTCGACGGCAAGGCGCACCACCAGCAGCAGAGCTTCGCCGAGCTGGGCCGGGAGCAGTTCGACCCGTCGGTGACCATCGTGGACGAGCCGCTCGGCAGCCGCGACGAGCCGGCCGCCGACCTGCCGTTCGACGACGAGGGCACGCCGCGCCGCCCGCTGGTGCTGGTCCGCGACGGGGTGACCACGGCGGTTACGCACGACCGCACCTCGGCGGCGCAGGCCGGCGCCGAGTCGACCGGGCACGCGTCCGCGGTGTCCCGGTCGTGGGGGCCGCACGCTCGGCACCTGCGGTTGGAGGCGGCGCCGGTCCCGGGGGCCGCACCGGGCGACGGTGGCGCCGGTTCGATCGCCGGCTCGGCGCGCCCGCTGATCGGCGCGGTCCGGCGTGGACTGCTGATCACCGACCTGTGGTACACCCGCGTTCTCGATCCGAAGGCGCTGGTGATCACCGGCCTCACCCGGAACGGGGTGTGGCTGATCGAGGACGGGCAGGTCACCTCGCCGGTGAGCAACCTGCGGTTCACCCAGTCCTATCCGCGGGCGCTGGGGCCGGGGAAGGTGCTCGGGATCGGCGCGGAGACGGTGCTGCTGCCGGAGTCGTGGGGCCGCGCGCGATACGCCGCGCCGGCCCTGCACCTGGCGGAGTGGAACGTCACCGGCAACGCCTCGGGCTGACGATCCGGCGTGTGGAGTTGGGGCGCGGATAGCGGCCGAACTCCACACGCGAAGATCCTTTACTCCATCGGTGCTGATCTTTGCGTGCCGGGATGATGTTTTTGTGACCCAGTCCGCAAACTGTCAGACCTTCGGCGTAACGTGTGCCCCACATCACCGTCGCGATGCGACGGAGGCGTGGGGCACTGCCGTGTCCTGACCTCCTCGTGCCGCGGCCCCTGTCACGGCACTGTCAGGAGATGGAATGACGACGACGGCATCGAAGCCGGGCGGCGGCGGCAAGGCGCGGGCGGCGATCACCGCCCGGACGCTGCGCACCGACCGCTGGTGGTTCGCGCCGCTGGTGACCTTTATCGGACTGGGCGCGTGGGTGACCTACGCGACCGTCCGGGTGTTCATGCACAAGTGGTTCTTCGTGGAGCAGTACCACTATCTGACGCCGTTCTACTCCCCGTGCATCACCGACGTGTGCGGTCCGGCGGCGGAGTTCGGCACCCCGCTCCCCAGCTTCTTCCTCATCCCGGAGGCCGCGTTCACCCTGCCGTTCCTGCTGCTCTTCCGGCTGACCTGCTATTACTACCGGAAGGCGTACTACCGCGCGTTCTGGCTGTCGCCGCCGGCGTGCGCGGTGCCGGACGGGCACAAGACGTATTCCGGTGAGACCCGCTTCCCGCTGATCTTCCAGAACGCCCATCGGTACGCGTTCTACGCCGCCGTGATCATCTCGGTGATCAACACGTGGGACGCGGTCCGGGCGCAGACCACCGGTCTCGGCCTCGGCAACGTGATCCTCTGGGTCAACGTGATCATGCTCTGGGCCTACACGTTGTCCTGCCACTCCTGCCGGCACATCGCCGGCGGCCGGCTGAAGCACTTCTCGAAGCATCCGGTCCGCTATCGCTTCTGGACGTTCGTGTCGAAACTCAACGCCCGGCACATGCAGCTGGCCTGGATCACGCTCGGCACCCTGGCGCTGACCGACTTCTACATCATGGGTCTGGCCGCCGAGTGGTTCTCCGACCTGCGAATCATCAACTGAGGCGGGGGCGAGACGATGAGCACCACCATCGAGCGACACCTGTACGACGTCGTCGTGATCGGGGCCGGTGGGGCCGGCCTGCGGGCGGCGATCGAGGCCCGGCTCGCCGGGAAACGTACCGCGATCATCTCGAAGTCGCTGTTCGGCAAGGCGCACACGGTGATGGCCGAGGGCGGCGCGGCGGCCGCGATGGGCAACGTCAACTCGCGGGACAACTGGATGGTCCACTTCCGGGACACCATGCGGGGCGGCAAGTTCCTGAACAACTTCCGGATGGCCGAGCTGCACGCCAAGGAGGCCCCGGAGCGGATCTGGGAGCTGGAGACGTACGGGGCCCTGTTCGACCGTACGAAAGATGGAAAGATCTCCCAGCGCAACTTCGGCGGCCATGAGTACCCACGGCTCGCCCACGTCGGCGACCGCACCGGCCTGGAGCTGATCCGCACCCTCCAGCAGAAGATCGTCTCCCTGCAGCAGGAGGACTTCGCCGAGACCGGCAGTTACGAGTCGCGGATCCGGGTGTTCCAGGAGACGACGATCACCGAGCTGCTGCTGGACGGCGACCGGGTGGCCGGCGCGTTCGGCTACTTCCGGGAGTCCGGCGAGTTCGTGCTGTTCGAGGCCCCGGCCGTGGTGCTGGCGACCGGCGGGGTGGGCCGCAGCTACAAGGTCACCTCCAACTCCTGGGAATACACCGGGGACGGTCACGCGCTGGCCCTGCGCGCCGGCGCGACGCTGATCAACATGGAGTTCCTGCAGTTCCACCCGACCGGCATGGTCTGGCCGCCGAGTGTGAAGGGCATCCTGGTCACCGAGTCGGTCCGGGGCGACGGCGGGGTGCTGCGCAACTCCGAGGGCAAGCGGTTCATGTTCGACTACGTCCCCGACGTCTTCCGCCAGCAGTACGCGGAAACCGAGGAGGAGGCCGACCGCTGGTACACCGACCCCGACAACAACCGCCGCCCACCCGAGCTGCTGCCCCGTGACGAGGTGGCGCGGGCGATCAACAGCGAGGTCAAGGCGGGTCGGGGCAGTCCGGCGGGCGGGGTGTTCCTGGACGTGTCGACCCGGATGCCGGCCGAGCAGATCATCCGGCGGCTGCCGTCGATGCACCACCAGTTCAAGGAGCTGGCCGACGTCGACATCACCAAGGAGCCGATGGAGGTCGGGCCGACCTGCCACTACGTGATGGGTGGCGTCGAGGTCGAGCCGGACACCGGCGCGGCGCTCGGCCGGGTGCAGGGCCTGTTCGCGGCGGGCGAGGTGTCCGGCGGCATGCACGGGTCCAACCGGCTCGGCGGCAACAGCCTGTCCGACCTGCTGGTCTTCGGCAAACGCGCCGGCGAGCACGCCTCGGCCTATGTGGACACGTTGCCGGCCCGGCCCAAGGTGACGAAAGTGGACGTGGCCGCCGCCGCCGAGATCGCGCTCGCGCCGCTGGTACGCACGGGTGGCGAGAACCCGTACACCCTGCAGCAAGATCTTCAAGCGGTGATGGGTGACCTGGTCGGCATCATCCGGCGCGAGGGTGAGCTGACCGACGCGCTGAAACGCCTGCAGGAGCTCCGGGTCCGGGTGGCGAACGTGAGCGCCGGCGGTGGCCGGCGGTACAACCCCGGCTGGCATCTGGCCGTCGACCTGCGCAACATGCTGGTCGTCTCGGAGTGCACGGCGAAGGCGGCGCTCGAACGGGAGGAGTCGCGCGGCGGTCACACCCGCGAGGACTTCCCGAAGATGAGCCCGGAGTGGCGGCGCATCAACCTGGTCTGCTCGCTGGAGGAGAACGGCGAGGTGCATCTGGAACGCAAACCGGTCCCGAAGATGCGCGACGAGCTTCTTTCTCTCTTCGAGCGTGCTGAGCTCGCGAAATACCTGACCGACGAGGAGCTGTCCGAGTGAAACGCCATTTCCGAGTCTGGCGCGGCGACGCTTCCGGCGGCGATCTGCGCGACTTCGAGGTCGAGGTGAACGAGGGCGAGGTCGTCCTCGACATCATCCACCGGCTGCAGGCCACCCAGGCGCCCGACCTGGCCTGCCGGTGGAACTGCAAGGCCGGCAAGTGCGGCTCCTGCTCGATGGAGATCAACGGCAAGCCGCGGCTGGGCTGCATGACCCGGATGTCGACGTTCCCCGAGAACGAGACGATCACGATCACCCCGATCCGCACCTTCCCGGTGATCCGCGACCTGGTCACCGACGTGTCCTTCAACTACGAGAAGGCGCGGGAGACACCGGCGTTCGCGCCACCGGCCGGCGTCGCCCCGGGCGACTACCGGATGCAGCAGATCGACGTGGAACGCAGCCAGGAGTTCCGCAAGTGCATCGAGTGCTTCCTCTGCCAGAACACCTGCCACGTGATCCGCGACCACGACGAGAACAAGCCTGCCTTCTCCGGCCCGCGGTATTTCATCCGCGCCGCCGAGCTCGACATGCACCCGCTGGACTCCAAGACCGACCGCAAGGAATACGCGCAGGCCAGCCAGGGTCTCGGCTACTGCAACATCACCAAGTGCTGCACCGAGGTCTGCCCGGAACACATCAAGATCACTGACAACGCGATCATCCCGATGAAGGAGCGCGTGGTGGACCGGCGGTACGACCCGCTGGTCTGGCTCGGCCGCAAGATCCTCCGCCGGGACCAGCTCGAGACTCGCTCCGCACCGACCTCCGTGGAGGCGCCGCCGTCCAGTTCCCGCCTCCCCGAGAGCGCCCACGTCGGACCCGACGGCCACATGGACATCGCCGAGCTCGTGGCGCCCCTGCAGGGTGGCCTCTCCCCGTTCGGCGACGACGTCGTCTTCCCGCTCCCACCGGAGGAGCTGCTTTACAACCACCCCGACAAGGGCCACAAGCCATAGCCCACTCCGGCACCACACCGGCCGCCGTCCGGTCAGTGCGGGCCGGACGGCGGATGGTCGTCGGTGAGCAGGGCGAGCTGGGCGATGGCGACGTCGCGCCAGGCGCCGTGCTTCCAGCCGATGCGGGAGTGGACGCCGACCGGCTGGAAACCGAGCGACGTGTGCAGACCCATGCTGGCGTCGTTGGGCAGGGTCATCTTGGCGACGGCGGTCCGGTAACCGCGGGCCGCCAGCCGGGGCAGCAGCACACCGTAGAGCGCACGGCCGGCTCCGGTGCGGCGACGGCCGGCCGCCAGGTAGACGCTGACCTCGCAGGACCAGCGGTAGGCCGGGCGGGCGGCGAACGGGCCGGCGTAGGCGTACCCGATGATCTCGCCGTCGGCCTCGGCGATCAACCAGGCGTGATCGTCGAGCGCGACCTGGATCCGCCGGGCCATCTCGGTCTCGTCCGGCGGATCGGTCTCGAAGGTGATCGCGGTGTCCAGCACGTACGGCCGGTAGATCGCCGCGCACACCCCCGCGTCCCTGGCCGACGCGTCCCGGATCGACAGCGCGCTCACTCCGCGTCCCGGGTCAGGTAGAGCTCGAGGCCGTCGAGGATGCGATTCAGGCCGAACGCGAAACTCTCGTCGAAGACCTGGGTGGGGTCCATGTCGGCAACGCCGTTCTCGTCGCGCCACCGGGCGTAGTCCGGGTAGTCCACCGCCACCTTGTCCATGAACGGCTCCATCCGCGCGCGCAACGCGGCCGCGCTCTGCCCGGACCGGCGAACAGCCCCGCCCACGGCGGCCTCGGTGGTGGCCGACCCGATCACGTGCGCCGTGATCAGCGCATGCACGTGGGACAGGGTCGGGCCGGTGAAACCGGACGCCGACAGCAGCGCGATGCTGCGGTTGCTCATCCGCAGCACGTTGGGGCCGATGGTGGGCCGCATCCCGAGGTAACCGATCACCCACGGATGGCGCAGCAGCATGGCTCGCAGCCCGTTGGCCATCACGCTCACGCCGACCCGCCACGGGGTGTCGCCCGGCTCGGGCACGTACACCTCGCCCATCACCTCGTCGACGGCCAGCTCGACGAGATCGTCCTTGGTGGCGACGTGCCAGTAGAGCGAGGTGGCGCCGGAGCCGAGCCGGGCGCCGAGACGCCGCATGCTCAGCCCGCTCGCGCCCTCGGCGTCGAGCAGCTCGATCGCCGACCGGACGATCTGCTCGCGGCTGAGGGCGGGCTGACCGGTGCGGGGCCGGGCGGGTCGGGTCCACACCGAGTCGGTGAAGTCGGGCATGAGGTCATCCTACGGGGACTCGCACAGCGTTCGAGTCCACTGGTACGGTGTTCGAGTTTCCCGCACACCGTACGAGAGAGGACGATCAATGCCGGAGCGTCACCCGCGGCGCTGGCACATCCTGGGCGTGCTCTGCTTGAGCCTGCTCGTGGCCGTCGTGGACAACATGGTGCTGAACATCGCCATCCCCTCGCTGATCCGCGACCTGGGGGCGAGCACCGCCGACATCCAATGGATCCTGGACGCGTACATCCTGGTCTTCGCCGGTGTGCTGCTCACCGCCGGCAGCCTCTCCGACCGGCACGGCCGCCGCCTCGGGCTGGTCACCGGCCTGGCGATCTTCGGTGGGGCGTCCGCGCTGGCCACCGTGTGCCAGACCCCCGGTCAGCTGATCGCGGTGCGCGGCCTGATGGGCCTCGGCGCCGCCTTCCTGATGCCGGGCACCCTGGCCATCCTCACCACGGTCTTCGACGAGACCGAGCGCAAGAAGGCGATCGCGATCTGGAGCTCGGTCCTGATGCTCGGCGCGCTCGGCGGCCCCACCCTGGGCGGCCTGCTGCTGGAGCACTACTGGTGGGGATCGGTCTTCCTGATCAACATCCCGATCGCGGTCCTCGGCATCATGGCAGCGGTGCTGATCATCCCGGAGTCCCGCGGCCCGGCCACCCGGCCGGACACGATCGGCGCGCTGCTCTCCACCATCGGCATGACCGCGCTGGTGTGGGGCGTGATCTCGGCGCCCGAGCACGGCTGGGAGTCGGTGCGGACCGCCGGTGGCTTCGCCGTCGCGCTCGCCGCTCTGGCCGCCTTCGTGATCTGGGAACGCCGGGTCGCCGAGCCGATGCTGCCGCTCGCTCTCTTCCGGGATCGCAATTTCCGGGGCGCCAGCATGTCCCTGGTCATCCTCGCCTTCTCGGCCGGCGGCGTGATGCTGGCGATCACGCAGTACCTGCAGTTCGTCCTCGGGTACGAGCCGATCCGGGCCGGCGCGGCGTTCATCCCGATGCTCGTGACGACGATGATCTGCAACGGCGTGGGCGTCGTGGTGGACAAGCGGTTCGGCGCACGGGTCGCCCTGTCGGCGGGCCTGCTGCTGGTGGCCGGCGGGTTCGCGGTGCTCGCATCGCTCAGCCCGGCCGACGGGTATCTCAAGCTCGCCGCCGCCCTGGTGGTGATCGGGATGGGCAGCGGCGTCGCGTCGCCGGCGGCGGTCGGGACGCTGCTCGGCGCCCTGCCCCCGGAACGGGCCGGCGTCGGGTCGGCGGTCAACGACACGGTGCAACAGATCGGGACGGCGCTCAGCATCGCCGTCCTGGGCAGTGTGCTGACCACGGCGTATCGCGCGGCGCTGCCGGACGGCGCCGGCGGCCCGGCCCGGGACTCGCTGGGCGATGCCCTCGGCGTCGCGGCGGCGACCGGGGACACCGGACTGGCCGACGCGGCACGGGCGGCCTTCGTCGACGCCATCGCGGTCACCTCCCTGGTCGGTGTGGTCGGCGGAATCGCGGCGGCGATCCTGGCCGCCACGGTGCTGCGCCCGAAGCCCGCCACCCCCGCCGCCGAGACAGCCCTGGGAACCAGCCGGGGGTGACCGTGACGGCATGCATGAGCCGCACCCGGGGGTCGGCCGGGAGGGGACGCCTGCCGTGGCTGCCGCGAGGCACGGGACGCTGCGTGGCCCGTACCGATGCAGGGGGTCAGAAAGATCGAACGTGCGTACTAACATGGCGGCATGAGCAGCGCCTATCAGCCTTCGATGTTCGACCTGGCGACCGGGGCGGGCGAGGCGGTCACCCCGCTGACCGGCCGTGTCACCCGGCACCCGCTGACCGCCGGCGCGTGGGCCGACGTGCTGCCGGGCTGGCTGCACGGGTCGGACGCGGTGTTCGAGACGCTGCTCGGCATCGACTGGAAGGCCGAGCGGCGCAAGATGTATGACGACGTCGTCGACGTGCCCCGGCTCCTGCGGTGGTTCGGCCCGCGGGAGCCGCTCCCCCACCCCGCGCTGGACGCGGCGAAAGCGGAGCTCAACCGGCATTACGCGGCCGAGCTCGGCGAGGAGTTCGTGACGGCGGGGATGTGCCTCTATCGCGACGGCCGGGACAGCGTGGCCTGGCACGGTGACACCATCGGCCGGTCCGCGACGCAGGACACGATGGTCGCGATCGTCTCGTTCGGGTCACCGCGCAACCTGCTGCTGCGACCACGCGCCGGTGGGCACGGCACGGTGCGGTTCCCGCTCGGGCACGGCGATCTGATCGTGATGGGCGGCTCGTGTCAGCGCACCTGGGAGCATGCCGTGCCGAAGACCGCGAAACCGGTCGGACCGCGGATCAGTGTGCAATTCCGGCCGATCGGCGTCGCCTAAGCGCGCAATTCCGGCCTATCGGCATCGGCGACGGCCCGCCGCGTAACGGGGATATTGCAAGTGGTTGACGAGTCGGCCGAGAAAGTTACACTCCAAGTGTAAATAGTTGAGGCTCCATCTCCACTCAGGACTCCACCGGTCCCAACGAGGCGGCCATGTCAACAGATCCCCAGCTCAAGGAGCTTGCGCTCCAGGACATCACCGTCCGCTTCGGCGGCCTGACCGCTCTCGAGAACGTCTCCCTGCGCGTGCCGCCGGGGCGGATCGTCGGCGTCATCGGGCCCAACGGCGCGGGCAAGACCACCCTTTTCAACGTCATCTGTGGTTTCGTGCAGCCGACCTCCGGGTCGCTGACGCTGGACGGTCAGCCGTGGCGGCCCCGCCCGCACCACCTGAACCGTCTGGGCATCGCCCGCACCCTGCAGGGCGTGGGCCAGTTCGCCGGCATGACAGTGCTGGAGAACGTGATGGTCGGCGCCCGGCACCGGCACGCCGAGCGGGATGCCCTGGCCGCTCTGGAGCGCTGCGGCGTCGGGAAGTACGCCGCCGTTCACCCCGGGGCGCTGCCCTATGCGATCCGCAAGCGGATCGAGCTGGCGCGGGCCCTGGTCGCCAAGCCGCGCATTCTGATGCTCGACGAGCCGGCCGGCGGGCTGGACGCCGACGAGATCCGCTGGCTGGGCAACCTGATCAAAGAGGTCGGCACCACCGTTCTGCTGGTCGAGCACCACATGGACCTGGTGATGTCGGTCTGCGACGAGATCCTGGTGCTCGACTTCGGCAAGCCGATCGCGCTCGGCACCCCGGGCGAGATCAGCGAGAACCCCCAGGTCACCGACGCTTACCTGGGTGTCGCGGCCTGACCCGGGCACCCTGCGTGTGGAGTTGCGGCGCGCACAGCGGCCGAAATCAACACGCGGAATGAAGCACAACGCCCCATGACCTGAGGCCGGTCCGGCCTCCGGTGTCACATATCCGGAAAGCCGGTCACGTCCCGGCTTTCCGTGGCGTACCCGAGAACCGGCACATGAACGAACGAGCGGCCCCGAAGGAGGAGCGCCGATGATCACCCGTACCCCGGCACTGCCGGGAGACTTCCGATGAGCGGCGCGCTGCTGCAGGTCGACGGACTGACCGCCGGGTACGGCGCGGCGCCCGTCCTGCACGACGTGAACCTCACCGTCCAACCGGGAGAGATCGTCGCCGTGCTCGGGGCGAACGGCGCCGGCAAGACGACCCTGCTGCGCACACTGTCCGGCCTGGTCAAGACGGCCCGGGGCCGGGTCGTCTTCGACGGCGCGGACCTGGCCGGCACCAAGGTGGAGCATCTGGTGCGGCGCGGTATCGCGCACGTCCCGGAGGGCCGCGGCGTGGTCACCGAGCTGACCGTCGACGAGAACCTGCGTCTCGGCGGCCTGTGGCGGAAGGACCGGGCGGACGCGAAGAAGGCGCTCGACGAGGTGTACGAGCTGTTCCCGTCGCTGGCGCAGCGCCGGACGTTCGCCGGTCATCAACTGTCCGGCGGGGAACGGCAGATGCTGGCGCTGGGCCGGGCCCTGATCGGCCGGCCACGACTGCTGCTGCTCGACGAACCGTCGCTGGGCCTCGCGCCGAAGGTCACCGCCCACATCATGGCCCTGCTGCGTGACCTGCGGGAACGCACGGGACTGGCGGTGCTGCTGGTCGAACAGAACGTCCGCAGCGCGCTGTCCATCGCCGACGAGGGCGTGGTGCTGGCGCTGGGCCGGGTGGTCACCCGGAACAAGGCAGCGGTGTTGCGCGACGACGCCGATCTCCGTCACGCCTACCTGGGGTTCTGATGGACGAATTCATCTATCTGACGTTCGACGGGCTGAGCCGCGGGCTGGTGTACGCCGCGTTCGCGCTGGCCCTGGTCCTGATCTGGCGAGCCGCCCGGATCGTCAACTTCGCGCAGGGCGCGATGGCGGTGGCGGCGGTCTACGCCGGTTACTCGGTCACCAACGCGACCGGGTCGTACTGGCTCGGGTTCGTGGTGGCGCTCGTGGCCGGGCTGCTGCTCGGGGTGGTGGTGGAGCGGGTGGTGATGCGCTTCGTGGACCACTCGTCGCCGCTCAACGGGGTGGTGGTGGCGCTCGGCCTGGTGCTGATCATCCAGGGCACGCTCGGGATCATCTACGGCAACGAGTTCCAGCCGGTGCAGACGCCGTTCAGCCGGGAAGCGTTCGAGGTGGGCGGAATCGCGATGCTGTCGCGGTACGACCTGTTCGTCTTCGCCGCTGTCGGCTCGGTGGTCGCGCTGCTCACGCTTTTGTTCACCAGGACCGCGATCGGCCTGCGGATGCGGGCGGCGGCGTTCGCCCCGGACGTGTCCCGGCTGCTGGGCGTCTCGGTCGGCGGCATGCTGACGCTCGGCTGGGCGCTGGCGGCGGGCGTGGGCTCGCTCGCCGGGATGCTGGTCGTCCCCACCGAGCTGGGCCTGCACCCGACGGCGATGGACGTCGTCTTCATCTCGGCGTTCGCGGCGGCGGTGGTCGGCGGGCTGGACAGCCCGATCGGCGCGGTGATCGGCGGCCTGGTGGTGGGGCTGCTCCTGTCGTACGTCAGCGGTTACGTCGACGTCGCGGTCACCCCGATGGCCGTTCTCGCCCTGCTCGTGGTGGTGCTGCTGGGCAAGCCGGGCGGATTGTTCTCCAGTTCGAAGGCGAGGGTGGCATGACCGTGCAGACGAAGCAGAGCGCGGTGGCCGTACCGGAAAACGGTGTCGATCTGCCGCGACGGCGCCGGTGGCGCCCGCATCCGGTGATCGTCGTCCTGGCGGGCGCGCTGATCGTGGTGGGGCTGACCTACGTCCTGCCACCGTTCCGCAACTATCAGCTGGCCACCGTCGGGGCGTACCTGTGCGTGACCGCCGGTCTGACCGTCCTCACCGGACTGAACGGGCAGCTCTCGCTGGGGCACGGCGCGCTGATGGCGACCGGCGCGTACACGCTGGCGCTGACCCAGAACAGGTTCGAGAACCTGCCGCTCAGCTTCGCCGCGGCGATCGCGGCGACGGTGGTGGCCGGCGGGATCATCGGGCTGGCGGCGGCCCGGTTGCGCGGTCCCTATCTGGCCGGGCTGACGCTCGCGGTGGCGATCGTGGTGCCGTCGGTGGCCAGCACGTTCGACGAGACGTTCAACAGCGACCAGGGCCTGTCGGTGATGTTGAACCCGCCGCCGGAGCAGTTCCCGATGGAGCAGTGGCAGGCCTGGCTGTGCTGGGGCGCGGCGCTGATCGTGGTGCTGCTGCTGGCGCTGCTGTCGCGCGGCCGGTTCGGGCGGGACATGCGCGCGGTCCGCGACGACGAGACCGCCGCGAAGCTGGCCGGTGTCAACATCGCCCGTACCCAGGTGCTGGCCTTCGTGGCGAGCGCCGCCTGCGCCGGGGTGGCCGGCGCCCTGTTCGCCGTGCTCGCGCAGAGCGTGTCGCCCGGCGCGTTCCCGCTGACGCTCTCGCTGTTCCTGCTGATGGCGATCGTGATCGGCGGTCTGGGGAGCCTGTTCGGCGCGCTCTGGGGCGCGCTGCTGCTGGTGGTCCTCCCCGCCCTGTCCCAGTCCGTCAGTGAGCAGGCCGGGTCGCAGCGGCTCGAGGGCAACCTCGCGCTGATCGTCTTCGGCGTGGTGCTCGTCGTCGTCATGCTCGCCGCCCCCGGCGGCCTCGCATCCATCCCATCGCGAATCTCACGAATGCTCAGGAGGAATCGATGAAACGCATAACCGCTTCGGCGCTGGCCGTCGCGTTGCTGGCCGCGGGTTGCACGAACGACGGCGGCGGATCAGGCGGGACCGGTGGCGGCAGTGTGCCGGGCGTGACCGACACGTCCATCATGGTCGGCACGCACATGCCGCTGACCGGGCCGGCGGCCGCCGGGTACTCGAAGATCGCGCCGGCCACCAAGGCGTACTTCGACTACGTCAACGCCAACGGCGGGGTGCACGGCCGCAAGATCGAGTACAAGATCAAGGACGACGCCTACAACCCGGCGAACACCCAGACCGTGGTGCGGGAGCTGGTGCTGCAGGACAAGGTGTTCGCGATCCTGAACGGTCTCGGGACCCCGACGCACACCGGCGTGCTCGACTTCCTGAAGACCAACCGGGTGCCGGACCTCTTCGTGGCCAGCGGCAGCCGCAGCTGGAACCAGGCCGACAAGTATCCCGGCACGTTCGGCTTCAACCCGGACTACACGGTCGAGGGCAAGATCCTGGCGACCCACGTGAAGGAGACGCACGCCGGCAAGAAGGTGTGCTTCCTGGGCCAGGACGACGACTTCGGCCGGGACAGCCTGCTCGGCGTGAAGAAGATCCTCGGGACGGTCGCGGCCGAGGAGAAATATGTCACAAGCAACCCGAACGTCGGGCCGCAGATCGGCGCGTTCAAGGCGGCCGGCTGCGAGGTGGTGATCCTGGCGACGATCCCGCCGTTCACCGCGCTGTCGATCGGCACGGCCGCGAAGATCGCGTACAAGCCGCAGTTCGTGGTGAGCAACGTGGGGTCCGACCCGACCACCCTGGCGAAGACCCTCGGCGAGGCCGCGCCGCTGCTGGAGGGCGTGGTGGCGGCGAACTACCTGCCGCTGAACACCGACGAGTCGAACCCGTGGATCCAGCTCTTCCAGAAGATCAACAAGGAGCACAACGCCGGCGCGGAGTTCGACAACAACGTCGTGTACGGCATGTCGGTCGGCTACCTGTTCGTGCAGGCGCTGCAGTCCGCCGGCAAGGACCTGACCCGCGACAAGATCATCGAGGCGGTGCAGAAGAACGGCTTCCAGGGACCGGGTCTGGTGCCGCTGCGCTTCTCCGCGCAGGATCATTCGGGGTACGCCGGCCAGCAGCTCACGAAGATCGAGAAGGGCAAGGCGGTGTACTTCGGCACGCCGTACACCACCGATGACGGGGACGGGCCGGTCACCGCGTACACGACCCAGCCTGTGACTCCGCCGCAGAGTGGCGTCCCGGCCGCGTAATATCTGCACTCGGACTGCAAATATATGACTCCAGGAGGTTGAGCGGTGGCTGACCAGGTAGCAATCGTGACCGGAGCAAGCCGGGGAATCGGGCTGGCCATCGCCCAGCGTTTCGTCTCCCAGGGGGCGCGAGTCGTGGTCACCGGCCGGGACGCCGACGCTCTCGAGGCCGCCGTGAAGGAACTCGGCGGCTCCGAGGTGGCGCTCGGCGTGGCCGGCAAGGGTGACGACCCGGCGCACCGGGCCGCGGTGATCGACGCGGCCCGGGACCGGTTCGGGCCGGTGACCACGCTGATCAACAACATCGGGATCAACCCGGCGTACGGGCCACTGGCCACTCTCGACCTCAACGCCGCCCGCAAGATGGCCGAGGTCAACCTGATCGGCACACTCGGCTGGGTGCAGGAGGCGCTGCGCGGCGGCCTGGCCGACGGCGGCTCGATCGTGAACATCTCGTCGGTGTCCGGGGTCCGCCCGGCGCCCGGGATCGCGTTCTACGGCACCACCAAGGCCGCCCTGATCCACCTCACCGAGGAATTGTCCGTCGAGCTGGCGCCGAAGGTCCGGGTCAACGCGGTCGCCCCGGCGGTCGTGAAGACCCGGTTCGCCACCGCCCTCTACGAGGGCCGGGAGGACGAGGTCGCGGCCACGTACCCGCTGAAGCGCCTCGGCACCACCGACGACGTGGCCGCCACCGTCGCGTTCCTCTGCTCGCCGGAGGCCGGATGGATCACCGGCCAGACCATCGTGATCGACGGCGGCCTCACCCTCACCGGATCCGTCCAGTGAAGCGGGTCGTCGTCACCGGCGCCGGCGGCGGGATCGGCGCAGCGCTGGCCCGCCGGTTCGCCGCCGACGGCGCCCGGGTGGTCGTCAACGACCTCAACGCCGAGGCCGCCCGCGAGGTCGCCGACGAGATCGGCGGCCTCGCGGTGGCGGGCGACGCGGCCAGCGAGACCGACGTCCAGCGCCTCGTCGACACCGCGTGGACCGAGCTCGGCGGGATCGACCTGTTCTGCTCCAACGCCGGGGTGCTGTCGTCCGGGGACGAGACGACACCGGACGACCAGTGGCAGCGTGACTTCGGGGTCAACGTGATGTCGCACGTCTACGTGAGCCGGGCGCTGCTGCCCCGCTGGCTGGACGGCGGCGAGCCGAAACGGCTGCTGATCACGGTGAGCGCGGCCGGGCTGCTGACCCTGCTGGGCAGCGCCACGTACTCGGTGACCAAGCACGCGGCGCTGGCGTACGCGGAGTGGCTGCGGGCCACGTACGCGCACCGGGGTCTGATCGTGCAGGCGCTCTGCCCACAAGGGGTGCGCACCGACATGCTGACCCGCGGCAACGACCAGGGCAGCGGCAGCGCGGCTCTGCTGGCCGAGGGCGCCCTGCCGCCGGAGCAGGTGGCCGACCTGGTCGCGGAGTCGATGACCGGCGAAGGTTTCCTGATCCTCCCGCATCCCGAAGTCGAGGGTTACTACCGCTTGCGGGCGAGCGATCCGGACCGTTGGCTGGGGGGCATGAACAAACTCCAGCGCGGTTTCGAGCAGAAGGCCCCGTTAACATGAGAGGCCTCGACCTGGAGAGACTCCAGGCATTTCTGGAAAGCCCGCCGCTCACCGGGACGATGTTCGCGGGCGGTAAGTCGAACCTGACGTACGCGGTCACCGACGGCGTCAACCGGTGGGTGCTGCGCCGGCCGCCGCTGGGGCACGTGCTGCCCACGGCGCACGACATGACCCGCGAGCACCGGGTTCTGGAGGCGTTGTCGGAGGCGGGTTTCCCCGTACCGAAACCGGTGTTGCTCTGCACCGACACCGAGGTCATCGGCGCGCCGTTCTATCTGATGGAGCACGTCGACGGCACGATCTTCCGGGATGCCGCGCTGATCGAGAAGGTGGACTTCCGGGCGCTGACGTTCACCCTGGTGGACACACTCGCCGACCTGCACGCGCTGGATCCGCAGGCGATCGGGCTGGGCGACTTCGGCAAGCCGGAGGGCTTCAACGCCCGGCAGGTGCGCCGTTGGAAGCAGCAGCTCGACGCGTCCCGCAGCCGGGAGCTGTCCGGCATCGAGGAGCTGCACGCCCGGCTGGCCACCGACATCCCGGCCGGTGGGCCCGGCGCTGTCGTGCACGGCGACTTCCGGCTGGACAACGTGCTGGTCAGTGACGCGCTGGCGGTCAACGCGGTGCTCGACTGGGAGATGTCCACACTGGGCGATCCGCTCAGCGACCTGGCACTGATGCTGGTGTACGCCGGCCGCCCGCTGCTGGAGCGCAACGGCGTACCGATCGCCCCGGCCGACATCCCCGGTCACCCGTCGCTGGACGAGATCGCCGCCCGGTACGCCGATCGCAGCGGGCGCGACGTCGGCGACCTGAACTGGTACGTGGGATTCGCCGCGTTCAAGCTCGCCGTCATCCTCGAGGGCGTGCACTACCGCTACACCAAGGGTCAGACGGTCGGCCCCGGCTTCGACACCGTCGGGGCGATGGTTCCCGTACTGGTCGAGCAGGGCCACCGAGCGCTGGAAGGAAAGTAATGGACTTCGAGTTCGACGCGAAGACCGAGGACTACCGCAAGCGGCTGCTCGCCTTCATGGACGAGCACGTGTACCCCGCCGAAGCCACGTTCCACGCCGCCCATGACGGCTGGGAGCCGCCCGCCGCCCTCGAGCCGCTGAAGAAGGCGGCGAAGGAAGCCGGCCTGTGGAACCTGTTCCTGCCCGGTGAGCACGGCGCCGGGCTGACCAACCTGCAGTACGCCCCGCTCGCCGAGATCACCGGCCGCAGCCCCGCCATCGCCCCGCCCGCGCTGAACTGCGCCGCGCCGGACACCGGCAACATGGAGGTGCTCGCCGACTTCGGCACCGACCAGCAGAAGGAGCAGTGGCTCACGCCGCTGCTGGCCGGGGAGATCCGGTCCGCCTTCGCGATGACCGAACCGCAGGTCGCCTCGTCGGACGCCACCAACATCGCCACCCGGATCGAACGTGACGGCGACGACTACGTCATCAACGGCCGCAAGTTCTACATCACCGGCGCGATGAACCCGAACTGCAAGATCTTCATCGTGATGGGCAAGACCGACCCGGACGCCCCGCGGCACCTCCAGCAGAGCCAGATCCTGGTGCCCCGGGACACGCCGGGCCTGACGGTGAAGCGCGGCATGCAGGTGCTCGGCTACACCGACGGCGACCACGGCGGCCACGCCGAGATCATCTTCGAGAACGTACGGGTCCCGGCCACCAACCTGATCGGCGAGGAGGGCGGCGGTTTCGCCATCTCCCAGGCCCGCCTCGGCCCCGGCCGGATCCACCACTGCATGCGGCTCATCGGCATGGCCGAACGGGCCCTGGAGCTGATGTGCCGGCGCGCCCTCGACCGGACCCCGTTCGGCAAGCCGCTCGCCGAGCAGGGCGTCGTCCAGGACTGGATCGCCGAGTCCCGGGTGCGCATCGAACAGGCCCGGCTGCTGGTGCTCAAGGCGGCCTGGCTGATGGACACGGTCGGCAACAAGGGCGCGCACACCGAGATCCAGTCCATCAAGATCGTGGTGCCGTCCACCGTGGAATGGATCGTCGACAAGGCCATCCAGACGCACGGCGCGGCCGGCCTCGGCCAGGACTTCCCGCTCGCCGGGCTGTTCGCCAGCGCCCGTATGCTGCGACTCGCCGACGGGCCGGACGAGGTGCACAAGCGCTCGCTGGCCCACCGAGAGCTCAAGCGTTACCGGAGCAGTAAGTGACCAACCCACCCACCCGCGTCGACGGTCGCACCGCACGGTCCGAACGGACCCGCGCCGCGATCATCGACGCGCACCTCCGGCTGATCGGCGAGGGCGACATGCGCCCCACCGCCGACCGGGTGGCGAAACTGGCCGGGGTGTCGCTGCGCGCCCTGTGGAGCCACTTCGCCGACATGGAGGCGCTGATGGCGGCCAGCGGCCAGCGGGTCCTGGAGCAGCGGGACGCCTCGTACCGGCCGATCCCGGCGGACCTGCCGCTGGACGACAGGATCGAGGCGTTCTGCCACCAGCGGGCCCGGATGCTGGAGGAGATCGGGCCCGCGGCGCGGGCCTCGGCGCTGCGGGAGCCGTTCTCCACCGGGCTGCAGCGTTACCGCAACGTGCACGTCTCCCGGGTACGCGACGAGCTGACCTCCACCTTCCCGGACGAGATCGGCAGCGACGAGGATCTGCTCAACGCCCTGACCGCGGCCAGTCTCTGGCCCACCTGGGCGAGCTGGCGGGACGCCATGGGCCTCCCGGTCGACAGCGCCCGCGCGGCCCTGACCCGGATCGTCACGGCGATGCTGGCGCCGGCCGCGCGTTCCTGAGCCGGATCCCGCTGAACCCGGCGGTGCTGCCGACCACCTGCGCCCAGAAGGGCCACAGGTTGTCCAGCAGCCGCAGCTGGATGCCCGCGGCGGCGTGACACTCGATCAGGTCGCCGACGGGCTCCGGCGGGCCGAGCGGCTCGACCGGTTCCGTGGCCACATGCGCGTGGGGCTCCGGCTCACCGAACGGACGGAACGGAGCGGCGGGCAGCCGGTACGCGTACAACCGGGTGCCGCGCATCGCCTCCCACCAGCCGTATTCGATGGCGTGGACGCGGTCGCCGCAGCCCGCGCCGATGATCCGTTCCCGGTCCTGGCCGGTGGTGACGCCGGGCCGGACCCAGGCCATCGCCCGCGGGCACTGCCGGGGGAACCAGTAGTCGGGCGCACGCCGGTGGTCGACGGCCCAGACGTACGCCTCGGGTTGTTGCGCGGTCGCCGCCACGTGCGGCACGAACCGCGTGATCGTCGGATCCTCCGAGAAGTGCAGCACCTGCCCCGCTTCTGGACGCATCCACCCTTCATATCGCACCTCGGGTCCGTCGCCACTGGTATAGAATTTTCTAACCTCCTCCGGCGTGGAGGAGTGGGAGATTCGCGTCACGCACGAGTTCCGGGACTGGGTCGACGGACTCGATGGGTATTCATATGACCAGATCGTCGATGCCATCGATCAACTGGCGGAAGTCGGCCCGACACTCGGCAGACCGCTGGTCGACCGAGTCGAAGGCTCACAAATACACAACATGAAGGAACTACGGCCAGGATCCACCGGGCAGAGCGAAATTCGGATCTTGTTCGTCTTCGACCCCTGGCGATCGGCGATCCTCCTGACCGGCGGAGACAAATCGGGAAACTGGTCCGGCTGGTACAGGCAAGCGATCCCACGTGCCGAGCAGTTGTTCCAGCGGTACTTGAAAGAACGCGAGCAGGAAACGCCAGGCAAGGAGTGACACCCATGACCGAGTTTCTCCGATGGAAAGACATCCGCCCGGCACTCGTCGAGAAGGCTGGCGGCGAGGAGGCCATTGCGGCAGCTCGTAAGCGTCACCAGGCATACGTCGACGGGTATCGCCTTGCGGAGCGGCGCAAAGGGCTCGGCCTCACCCAGGCCGAGGTGGCTGAGCGGATGAACGTCACGAAGGGCCGCGTCTCGCAGATCGAGCAGGGCGAGGTCTCCACCGTCGAGGTCATCGCCCGCTATGTCGAGGCGCTCGGCGGCCGCCTGCAGATCTCGGCGGTCTTCGGTGACGACCTCTACATCCTGCGCAGCGCCGACCCGGAGGCCTCAGTAGCCGACGCCGCGTGACGTGCGGGCCGGCTCCGCGGAGCCGGCCCGTGAAACCCGTCAGAGGGTGACGACGGAGCGGGCGCCCTCGCCGCGGGCCATCCGCTCGAAGGCGGCGGGCACGTCGGCCAGGGTGATCCGGTCGGTGATCAGGTGGTCCAGGTTCAGTTTGCCGTCGAGCACGTCGCGGGCCAGCGCCGGAACCTCCAGGTCGGTGTCGGCCTGGCCGTACACCGAGGCCCGCAGGATCCGTGCCGAGGAGAAGATCTCCAGGGCGCTGAGCTGGACCATGTCGTCGGCAGCACCCATGCCGACCACGGTGACCTGCCCGCCGGAGCGGGTGGCGCGCCAGGCGGCCCGGATGGTCGAGGCCCGGCCGACGCATTCGATGGTGTGGTCGGCGCCGAGCCGGTTCGTGCGGGACCTGATGTCCTTGGACAGGCTGTCCGAGGAGACCACGAAGTCGGTGGCGCCGGCCGCCTCGGCCAGGCCCTTCTTGGCCTCGGTGACGTCGACGGCGATGACCTGCGCGGCCCCGGCGGCCCGGGCCGCGGTGACCACCGACAGGCCGACGCCGCCGAGACCGATCACGACCACCGTCTCGCCGGGCTTGACCTGGGCGGTGTTGCGGACCGCGCCGGTGCCGGTGAGCACGGCGCAGCCGAGCAGGGCGGCGAGATCGAAATCGAGTTCCCGGGGTACGGCGATGACCGCGTTCTCCGGCACCACCACCTGCTCCGCGAACGCCCCGACGCCCAGGGTCACGTGGACCGGCTCGCCGTCCAGGGTGATGCCGCTCTGCAGCGCCGCCACCCCGTGCGAGGTGCTGCACAGCCACGGCTCGCCGTGCTCGCAGAACCAGCAGGTGCGGCAGGCCGGCTGCCAGTTCAGCACCACGTGGTCGCCGACGGCGGCCCGGGTGACGTGCTCGCCGACCTCGACCACCTCGCCGGCCGCCTCGTGACCGAGCACGAGCGGGTGCGGCGGCGCCAGGGTGCCGTTCACCATGGACAGGTCGGAGTGGCAGACGCCGGCCGCGCGGACCCGGACCCGGACCTGGCCGGGGCCGATCTCGGGCAACCACAACTCGGCGAGTTCGGCCGGCACACCGGCTTCCCGGAGGACCAGCCCGGTCATGTAAGAGGTCATCGCTGGATCGCCTTCACCTGCTGGAATTCGGCCAGGCCGTACGCGCCCAGCTCGCGGCCGATACCGGATTGCTTGTAACCGCCGAACGGGGCGAACGGGTTGAACGCGCCGCCGTTGACGTCGACCGCGCCGGTGCGCAGCCGGCGGGCCACCGACAGCGCCCGCTCGTCGGAACCCCAGACCGCGCCGGCCAGGCCGTACTTCGAGTTGTTGGCGATCGCCACCGCCTCGTCGTCGGAGCCGAACGGGATGATCGCCAGCACCGGCCCGAAGATCTCCTCCTGGGCCAGCTCGCTGTCCGGGTCGACGTCGGCGAAGACGGTCGGCGCGACGAAGTGGCCCTGCCCGGGCACCGAGGCGTCCAGGCCACCGGCGACCAGCCGGGCGCCGGCACGCTCGATGAAGCCGCGGACCCGTTCCTTCTGCCCGGCCGAGGCGAGCGGGCCGAGCCGGGTGGCCGGGTCGAACGGGTCGCCGAGGGTGTAACCGGCGGCGGACTTGGCGGCCAGCTCGACGGCCTCGTCGTAGTGGCTGCGGTGGACCAGCATGCGGGTCCACGCCGTACAGGTCTGGCCGGAGTTGAGGAAGGCGTTGCCGATGCCGACCTTGACGGCCTTGACCAGGTCGGCGTCCTCCAGGATCACATTGGCGGACTTGCCGCCGAGTTCCAGGGAGACCTTGGCGATCCGGTCGGCGGCGGCGTGGCTGATCGCCCGGCCGGTCGCGGTGGAGCCGGTGAAGGAGACGAGGTCGACGCCCGGATGGCCGGCGATGGCCGAGCCGACGGCCGGGCCGGTGCCGGTGACCAGGTTGAACACGCCGGGCGGCAGGTCCGCCTCGGCGACGGCGTCGGCCAGCAGGTACGCCGTGAGCGGGGTCAGCTCGCTGGGCTTGAGGACCACCGTGCACCCGGCGGCCAGGGCCGCGCCGACCTTGGCGACGACCTGGTGCAGCGGGTAGTTCCACGGGGTGATCGCGCCGACCACGCCGGCCGGCTCGTGGACGACCAGCGAGTTGCCGATCGTCTCCTCCTGGGCGGGCTGGGCGGCGAGTTCGGCGTACCCCGCGAGCACCGTGAGGGGCAGGCCCGCCTGCACCGCCTTGGCGATCTTGAGGGGGGTGCCGAGTTCCAGGCCGACGATCCGGGCGATCTCGTCCGCCCGGGCCGCGAGGGCCCGGTGCAGGCGGCCGAGCGCGGCTCCCCGGCCGGCCGGCGACGTGCCGAAGGCCCAGCCGTCGAAGGCGTCGCGAGCCGCGGTGACGGCACGGTCCACGTCCTCGGCGGTGCCGGCCGGGACGTGCCCGAACACCTCCTCGGTGTACGGATTCTCCACCCCGATCCGGTCGCCGGATCCGGGCGGCACGAACGCGCCCCCGATCCAGTGCTCGTCGCGGAAGACCGACGTCATCGGCGTACCCCCTGGTCATAGCGGTCGGAAAGGCTGTTGATCAGCAGATCGAGCCCGAGTTCGAACGCGCCCTCGTCGACGGCGGCACGGTGGGCCGCGAGTTCGTGGGCGCGGTGCAGGTGCGGATAGCGGTCGTACAGCTCCGGGTCGGCGTCGAAACCGAGCGCGAACGAGCCGAGAGCGGAGCCGGTGATGAGGTATCGCATCAGCGCGCCGATGTGGGTGGCCCGCGCGCGGGACCAGCCGGCGTCGAGCAGCGCGCCGTAGACGGCCTCGGCCATGGCGAGCCCGGCCGGGCGACGGCCCGGGCCGGTGGCCAGCACCGGGACGATGTTCGGGTGGGCGGCGAGGACCGCGTGGTACGACTTCGCCCAGAGCCGCAGCGCCTCCCGCCAGTCGTTGCCGTGGAAGACCGTGATGTCCACCTGGGCGACCACCAGCTCGGCGACGGCGTCGACGATCTCCGCCTTGGTGGCGAAGTGGTTGTAGAGCGACGGTCCCTGCACGCCCAGCTCGGTCGCGAGGCGCCGCATCGAGCAGGCGTCCAGCCCTTCGGCGTCGATCAGTGCGGCGGCTGCCTCGACGATGCGCTCCCGGGTGAGCAGCGCCTGCCGGGGCCGGGCCATGAGAACTCCCTGAGAAAACCGGTATCAACACTGGACGTGTAAAAACTTACGCCGCTAGTTTATGCACAGCTACTGCGACGTACATCACTAAGGGAGATCAGCAATGACGACGCTTTCCCTCGCCACGGTTCTGGCCGAGGCCGCCCGCCGGCACCCCGAGAAGGTGGCGATCGTCGACGAGGCCGGCGGCCGGATCAGCTACCGG
Source organism: Actinoplanes sp. NPDC019969 (assembly GCF_055562375.1). NCBI lineage: Bacteria > Bacillati > Actinomycetota > Actinomycetes > Micromonosporales > Micromonosporaceae > Actinoplanes > Actinoplanes sp. NPDC019969. Next base: position 424,592 of record NZ_JBVHFK010000001.1, read on the forward strand.
GACCTGTGGGCGCAGACCCGGGCGTACGCAGCGGGTCTGCGGAAGTTGGGGGTCGGCCCCGGTGACACGGTCGCCGTGATGATCCCGAACGTCGCCGACTTCCCCCGGGTCTACTACGCGGCGCTGGCCGTCGGCGCCCGGATCGTGCCGGTGTCGCTGCTGCTCAACGCCGAGGAGGTCGGTTACGTCCTGACCGACAGCGGCGCGAAGGTGCTGGTCACCCACTCCGCGTTCCTGGCCGCCGGCGCCGGCGCGGCGGCCGCGACCGGCACCCCGCTGGTCAACGTCGGCCCGCTCCCCGCCGACCTCCCGCAGTACCCGCCCCGCCTGGAGGAGATCTCCGCGGACCTCGAGCCGCTGCGCACCTACGTGACTCGGGAGGCCGAGGACGTCGCGGTGATCCTCTACACCAGCGGCACCACCGGCAAGCCCAAGGGCGCCCTGCTCACCCACCTCAACCTGGTGATGAACGCGGCCGTCAACGTCTTCGACGTGCACCCGCTGACCGGCGACGACGTGGTGCTGGGCTGCCTGCCGCTGTTCCACACGTTCGGCCAGACCGTCGGGATGAACGCGACGTTCCGCCTGGGCGGCACGCTGGTGCTGCTGCCCCGGTTCACCGGCGAGGCCGCGATCGAGCTGATGCTCAAGGAGAACGTGACGATCTTCCACGGCGTGCCGACGATGTACATCGGCCTGCTGGAGGCGGCGGCCAAGGCCGAGCGCCTGCCGAACCTCAAGCTGTGCGTCTCGGGCGGCGCCTCGCTGCCGGTCGCGGTCCTGGAGAAGTTCGCCGGAGCCTTCGGCTCGACCATCTGGGAGGGGTACGGCCTCAGCGAGACCTCCCCGACCGCCACCACCAACCAGCCCAGCTTCGGCGCCAAGCCCGGGACGGTCGGCCATCCCATCTGGGGTGTCGAGGTGGAGATCGCCCGCCCGGAGGTGCCGGAGCGCATCGAGTTCCTGCCCGACGGCGAGCTCGGCGAGATCGTGATCCGCGGGCACAACGTGTTCGCCGGTTACCTGAACCGCCCGGAGGCCACCGCCGAGGCCTTGGTCGACGGCTGGTTCCGCACCGGCGACCTGGGCATCAAGGACGAGCAGGGCTTCATCAGCATCGTCGACCGCACCAAGGACCTGATCATCCGTGGCGGCTTCAACGTCTACCCGCGCGAGGTGGAGGAGGTGCTGGCCCGCCACCCCGCCATCCAGCAGGTCGCGGTGATCGGCGTCGCCGACGAGACCCTCGGTGAGGAGATCTGCGCCGTGGTCGTCCGGGAGGACCAGGGGCTGACCGCGGACGAGCTGATCGAGTGGGCGAAGGAGCGGCTGGGCAAGCACAAGTACCCGCGCCAGGTCCGCTTCACCGAGTCGCTGCCGCTCGGCCCGAGCATGAAGGTGCTCAAGCGCGAGCTGCGCAAGCAGTACTCCTAGCCCAGCAACCCCGGCAGCGCCGCCACGATCGGGACGTCGGCGGGCAGCCAGGGGACGCTGTCCAGCTGGTCCACGGTCAGCCAGCGCATGGAGCGGTGCTCCAGCGCCTCCGGGACGTCGCCGCCGAGCAACTCGACGGCGTAGACCCGGAGCACGGCACGACCGTGGGCCAGTGGCACGTCCGGGCCGACCCGGTCGCCGACGGCGACGCGTACGCCCAGTTCCTCCACGCACTCCCGGGCCAGCGCCTGCTGCTCGGTCTCCCCCGGCTCGACCTTGCCGCCCGGGAACTCCCATCGTCCGGCCGCCTCCGGCGGGCTGCTGCGCTCGCAGGCCAGCACCCGGCCCGCGGTGATGATCACAGCCGCGACGATCACCCTGGGTGATGGCGACGGTTTGACGTATTGTTCGGGCCGCATGAGATCCAAGATCTCACGAAACTTCACCGTTCAGGTTGCCCGATGGTGCCCCGATCGTCACGCAAACACGGATATGTGGGCGTGGACACCAGTGTCCGGACGGACGAAACTGTGGTCACCGACATGACGACACGGCGACAGTTCGGCCACAAGCCGGCAACGACGCTCAAGGGGGGTGCGGCAGTGCGGGCCAGAAGACGCCGGAACTCCGGCTCGGATTATCTCAGCGACGCCTTGGAGCTGCTGAGCGGCTGGACCCGCGACGGTGTTCAGATACGCCGCGATCTGGCATGCGACGACAGCCAGCACGCCGCCTTGACCGAGCGGATCAAGGTGGCCGCGGACACGCTCCACATACGTCCGACCATTGTGCGGCGCAACGGTCACACTCAGATCTGTCTCGGTCCTCCGGACGGCGTCAGCATCACCGACGGTGAGGTCACGCTGGCGGCCCGCATCGAGGATTTCTACCGCACGGTGGTCCAGACGCCGTAGTGCCACGGCCCGGGCGACGACTCAGGACTGCGTGAGGTCCCAGACGTAACGCCGGCCGGCGGGCTTCTCGTCACGCCACACGATCTCCCAGCGGCCGCGGGCATCCCGTTCGGGCTCGCTGATCCGGCCGTACCCCTGCCGCTCCTTGACGCTCGGCGGCTGGTCGCCGTCCGGGAAGCTGAAGGTGATCTGGAACCGGGTGAACGCGGACGGCGTCCCGTTCGCGGTGGGCAGCCGGTCCTCCCAGACGAGCTGGTCCCAGCCGCGTTCGCGCAGCGGCCGCCACAGCCCGACCGGCCGGTATTCGAGCTGCCACTCGGTCGGCGTGGTCATCGCCGGATCGAAGATCAGCCACACCCGCAGCAGCCGGCTCTCCTCCAGCGGCAGCGCGGTGATGGTGCCGCCGACCGGTCGCAGGGTCTTGAACGATATCTCGTCGAGCCGGGCCAGCCGGTCGGTGTGGGTCGGCACGATCGGCCGTACGGTCCGGTGGGTGACCAGCGGTTCCGGGGTGGTGACCCGTTTCTCCACGAACCGGTCGCCGTCGTCGTCCGAGCCGATCACGACGAGCACCTCGAGGGTCTCGGAGAACAGTGGCTTCTCCCGGTCGCTGATCCGCTGGATGGCGTCCCTGTACAGGCGGTGCCCGGCCTGCTGCATGGCGAGCAGATCGGTCACGTCCTTCAGGTCGGTCCTCAGCTCGCGGATCTTGAGGACGAAGACGATCTGCCACAGGCGGACCACGAAGTAGAGCAGGCAGGCCAGGAAGACGGCGGTCAGCACCCATTGCCCGACCGGGGTGGGGACCTCGGTGAGCTGCGCGATGCCCGATGCCAGGCCGATGAGCACGACCGAGACGTTCAGGGTGCCCCTGAACAGGGTTTGATACTTCGACGGAGTATCCGGCATCGTCCCAATGATGGCGAAAGATGCCTTACCGACAAATCCTCATAAAGAGTGACCGGCCACGGGGCGGGACGCCTGATCGCCCGATGTCCAGTGACCGATCAGGGGAACGGTCATGCCAGTCCGGGCCACCTCGGACGGTTACTCGCCAGTAACCGTTGCCCGCCGTTTCCGGGCCGACGCATGCTACCGAGAGTCCCGAGCGCAATCAGGCACTTCGATCCTCGACCCCCCGGAGGCGATCACCGGTGCTGACCCACCTGCAACGACCGCTGACCCGCAGGTACCGAGCCGACTTCTTCGGCCACGACCTCGATCCGGTCCCGGCGGCGGGTGGGGGTGAGGGGGGCCAGCCGCGCCGTCGCAGGGTCTTGATCAGCCACAATGCCATCTTCGCGGTGGCGATGCTGCTCTCCGCGGTGCTGGTCGGTCTCGCCACGGTGGCCCTGCATTAGGCACCCCGGCGAGACCACGCTCAGCTACCGCCTTCGCCGCCCTTGACGGACATGGCTCTCCTTACGCACACACGATGGACTCCGAAGTGACAACGGAGCCGATCCCCTCCGGGTTGCGGACTCCTTCCCAGCCTAGGCCAGGACCCGAGTCGGCAACGGCGTCTCGGTCACCGAGCCGTCCTCGGCACGCTTGAGCTCGTACGCCAACGGCCCCTCACGATCCGCAACCGCCTCGGACAGTGACGTGCCGCGATAGATCAGCCCCGCGCCGTCGTCGGTGGCGAAGCCATCCGCCAGGGTGCCGTCCCCGACCAGCCGGTGCATCGTCGGCCGCCGCCGTTCCTCGCTGTCGTAGTGCACCCCGTTGCTGTACGGCAGGAACCCCAGCCCGTCGGTGAAGCCGCGCAGCTCGTACCCGAAGCTGTCGGTGCTGCCGCCGGTGTGCCAGCAGATCGACCCGGCCGAGACGCCGCTGAGCACCACCCCGGCCTGCCACGCCTCGTGCAGGATCTCGTCGAGGCCGTGCACCCGCCACACCGCGCACAGGTTCGCGACGCTGCCGCCGTCGACCCAGATGATGTCCTGGGCGAGCAGGTGGGCGCGGATGTCGTCGACGTTGGGCATCGGGAACAGCTGCAGGTGCGACATCGTGAACTCGGTGCCGGCGAACGCCGCGTAGTGGTATCCGATCCGTGCCTCCGGGTCGCCGGTGGCCTGGGTCAGCACGCAGATCTTCGGCGCCGTCGTGTTGTTCGCCAGCTCGGCGGCCAGGTAGTGGATCGCGCCCGGGCGCATGGCCAGCGGACTGACCTTGCTGCGGCGGAAGAAGGCGCTGGTGGCGAGGATGGTGGGAACGTCAGCGGTCACCGCAGCATCATCGCGCACGCGTCGGCGGTCTCGAGCACGAGATCCGCGGCCAGGTCGATCGCGGTGGCCAGCCGCAGCGGGTCGCCCTCGATCGCGGCGAACACCGCGTCCACCCGGGCCCGGAACCGGACCGGAGCGCCGGGCAGCGCGCCGGCCGCGGCCACCGCGCCCTTCTCGTTGATCAGCCACTGGCCGGCCGCGCCGTGCAGCGCGTGCGCCAGCACCCCGGCCAGCCGGAACAGGCAGCCGGCGATGTACCCGCTGTCGGCGCGGGACACCGCCTTGCGGGCCAGCCCGATCAGGAAGTCGGCCTCCCACAGGCCGGTCACCAGGGCCTCGGACAGCGGGCGCGGATAGACCTGGACGCGACGTCGCAGGTCGGCCAGGTCTCCGCTCGGGTCGGCGAGGACGCGGGCCAGGGCCAGCTCGCCGGGGTACGAGAAATCGGCCACGCCCAGCGGATGCCCGGTCTGCACGTGGAACGCGTACCGGCCCTGTTCCGCCTCCGACCAGCACCGCTCCACCCGGTCCAGATCACGGTAGATCCAGTCGACGGCGCTCCCCCCGATCTTGAGCCAGCCGCCACCGTCCACCCACGGCCCCCACTCACCGGTGCCGGTCACGCCGGCGTCCGCCCCGGCGACCTCCCGGGCCAGCTCACCGATCCGCCCGGTGTCCAGCGGCGCCCGGTAGTAGAGCCCGAGGTCGTAGTCGGAATCCTCGGTGTGGGTGCCGCGGGCCCGGCTGCCGCCGAGGACCACCCCGACGACGCCGGGAACGGTCAGCAGCCGGTGCGCGAGATCGTCGAGAACGGAATCGGTCAGCGCCATGCCCTGATCCTGCCGGGCCCGGGGCCGATCAGCACAGCTTCGCGGGTTCCAGCCGCAGCGCGTCCAGGCCCTCCGGCCCGAGCAGTTCCAGGTCCTCCTCGGCGATCAGGATCTCGCCGGACTCCTCGATCCTCGCGGGCTCGGCCGGGGCCTCCGCCGCGCCGGGCGGGCACGCCGCCGACCGGCCGAGTGGCATGCAGATGTTCAGCGCCTGCTCACAGGCCGGGTCGAGGACCGACTGGCGGCGGGCGCCGAGGGCCACCACCCGGTGCTGCGGCGGCTTCGTGACATCGGCGCCGAGCAGCCGCCGCGCGGTCTGCCGGCCGTCGGTGAGCGTGACCAGGTACCGCAGCGTCTGCTCGCCCGGCATGCCGTCCACCTCGACCCGGCGGGTGCCGCGCGGCAGCGACGGGTCCCGCACCACCTGGGTGTGGAACGGGATGGGCCGGGTCTCCACATCGGTGCGGGTGGTGACGACGGGCGCGGCGGCGACCGGCTTGCGGTGGGCCTTCTTCGCGGGGGTACGCAGGGAGCGCGGCCCGGTCCGGTCGGCGCGCTCGTCGGCCACCCGGGCCCGGCTGAGCTGATCGGTCACCGGGGCGGCGGGCCGGGCCGGCGGCGGGAGCGCCGGGACGGGAACGGCAGGCGCCGGGGTGTGGGAGTGGCGCCGGGGCAGCGGTTGCGCGGCGGCGGCGGCCCGGCTGACCACCTCGGGGTTCTCCTCCAGTACCGGGGCGCCGAGGTCGGGTTCGGCAGCGGCCTGCGTGGCGGCGTCGGCTCGCGGGCCGGTCATGGTGGCGACGCCGGCCACCCCACCACCGACGAACACGACGATCGCGCTCGCGCCGGCGGCCATCCGGACACCGAACGGCAGTCGGGCCCACCAAGACTTTCGTGGCATTTCGAGCAGATGCTGCAAAGAGGCACTAGTTGTCTGGTTTTGCACCAAAGCATTGTGACTTCTACCGGCTCGAAGGCAAACGTTCACTTGTCACCCGAAATGCTGACCGCCGCGCCCCATGACCATCCCCGCGCGTTGCCCCGGCGAGGCGCAAACTCGACAGAAGGCGGGGTAGTCGTCCGGTCGTACGATCAACCCCATGGTTCCGCCACCCGCCCCACTGAGCCCCGACGAGGAGGCGGTGATGCGCGCCCTCGGCCGGTTCCTGCTGGTCATGCCGCGGGCGCTGGACGCCGACCTGGTCCGCGAGCAACGCATGTCCGCCAGCGAGTACGCGGTGCTGCGCCACCTCTCCGAAACCCCCGGCCACCTCTTGCGGATGAGCGAACTCGCCACGGCGTGCGACATGTCACTGAGCGGCATGACACGGCTCGCGGCGAAACTGGAGTCGCTCGGGCTGCTCCGCCGGATCCGCTGCGAGGAGGACGCCCGCGGCGCCAACGCCGTCCTCACCGACCAGGGCATGGAGCGGCTGCGCGAGGCCTGGCCGACGCACCTCGCCAGCGTCCGCCGGCACATCTTCGACCACCTGGGCGGCCTTGACCTGAAACACCTGGCAGCCGCGTTCGACGCGATGAGCCGGGACACCTGACCCGCCGGGCCTCGCCTCCGCCGTCCACCCCGTCCTGGTTGCGATGATGGAATCGTGCTGAACACCGCCGTCGACGAGGACCGTCCCGCCGCCCCTTCCGGAGCGCTCGACCGGCTCGCGGTGGTCGTCTCGGAAGTGCTCGCGCCGGCGGTCCTGGTGGCGGTGCTGCTGCTGGTCGTCGGCTGGCACGCCGGGGAGGCGCCGGGCGTGTCGCGGTGGTGGGGCCTGCCGGGAGCGCTGTTCGCGGCGGTCATCCCGCTCGGCTACGTGCTGCACGGCGTACGCCGCGGCCGCCTCACCAACCACCACATCCCGGAACGTGCCGACCGCCGGATCCCGCTGCTGTTCGGCACCGCGTCCCTGGTCGCCGGGCTGCTCCTGCTGCTGGCCCTGGGCGCGCCGCGGGAGATCCTCGCCCTGCTCACCGCCGGCGGCATCGGGCTGGCCGCGTTCGCCCTGGTCACCCACTGGTGGAAGATGTCGATCCACGCCGGCGTCGCCGCCGGTACGGTCGCCGCGCTGACGGTGGTCTACGGCACGGTCGCCCTTCTCGGCGCTCCGCTGGTGCTGCTCGGCTGCTGGGCCCGGGTCCGGCTGACCGCGCACACACCGGCCCAGGTGGTCGTCGGCGCCCTGGTCGGCGCCACCATCGCGAGCACCGTCTTCCCCGCTCTCCGCTAGTCCCGCCCTTCCTCGCCTCCGGTTCACCACCCCCGGCTCACGATCACGGAGTTGCCGGGTCCGCCAGGCCGTAGGCGGTCAGGGCGGTGTCGAGCATCCGCTCCTGGCCGGCGGGCGGGAAGGCGGCCGGATCCGCCGCCGCATAGACGGCCACGCCCTCCGTCATCGAGATCAACGCGAGGGCGACGGTGGCGGCGCGCTCCGGCGACCAGTCCGGGGCGGCGGCCACGACCAGCCGTTCGATCCGTTCGCGCCAGGACCGGTTGTTGCGCCGGTGTTCGTCGATCAGCTCCTCGTCGGCGACCGCCGCGGCGAGGAACCCGGTCCACACCACGGCCTCCTGCCGGGTGCTCTCGTCGAGTGCCATCCCCTGATGCAGCACCGCCCGCAGCGCCGCCCGCGGGCCGCCGGTCTCCGCCTCCAGGCGCTCCACCCGCTCCCGGGTGACCTGGTGGAGGAGCTGCCGGGCGTGCAGCAGGAGCGCCCGCCGGTTCGGGAACCGGTGCATGACCAGGCCGGTCGTGCACCCCGCGGCGGCCGCGACCGCCCGCACGGTCAGCCGTTCCAGCCCCTGTTCGGCCAGCACGCTCCACACCGCCCGGGACAGCGTCTCCCCCTGTGCCGACCGATCCGCCGTACGTGACACGCGTCGCACCTCCCCATATCCGGAACAGATGTTACCGTAACGCTTGTTACGAACGGAGGACACCATGACCTGGATCATCGAACCCCGCCCCTGGGACGACCCCGCCGGAACCGCGCTCCGCACCGCTCAGCGCGCCGAGCTGGACGTCCGCTACGGCCATGGCGACCACGAGCCCGGCACCCCGCCCTCCGCCGCCGACATCGACCTGTTCCTGCTCGCCGCGGACCCGGTCACCGGCGAGCCGGTCGGATGCGGCGCCCTCCGCCGCCTCGACGACACGACCGCCGAGATCAAGCGGATGTACGTGGCCCCCACCAGCCGTGGCTCCGGCGTCGCGACGGCGATCCTGCGCGCCCTGGAGTCAGCGGCCCTGGATCACGGCTGGACCATGATCCGCCTGGAGACCGGCCCCGCCCAGCCGGACGCGATGCGTTTCTACGAGCGGGAGGGTTACCACGAGATCCCGCTGTTCGGCGCGTACACCGACTCCGACCTGTCGGTCTGCTACGAGCGCACGCTTACTGTTCACACCCCGGGGACGCTGTCGAGGTAGTGCCCGGCGACGACGTGATCGACTCCGATTCCCTCGGGGGCCGCCTACTGGCCCCGCGCACTCGACGGCGTTGTCCACGTCTGGTTCGACGACGACCGCGTCGTCAGCCCCCAGGCCGGCTGACGGCCCTCACAGCGACACGAGCCGCACCCTGTCGCCGCAGAGTTTCCGCATGTCGTCGACGTCGGAGGTCAGGACCGCCACCGGCGCTGGCAGTCGCAACGCCACCTCGGCGACCATGGCATCGATGGCGCACTTGTGCCCATGCAATCCGGCCGCCTTCAACAGTCCCGCGCTCCGGCGGGCACTCTCCTTGGTCACCGCCTCCACCCGGATCCGGGACAGCAGCCAGCTCAGCCGCGCGATGTCCACGCCGGAGTGCGACACCTCAATGATCGTGGCAGCTGACATGGCCACATCGGCCCCGTCCCGCTCCGCCAACTCCAGCAACCGCATGACCTTACGATCCCGGTCGATCCACCCGGAGAATCCTTGCGAATCGAGAATGAGCGACTCGAGACTCACGCCGCGCGCCCGATCTCCTCGTCCCCATGCAGAAGCGCCTGGGCCTCAGCCATCTCCTCGGCGGTGAACGCACCGAACTCACCTTGGTAGTGATCCAGCTCCGCACGGAGGAGCCTGCGCCGCTCAGCCCTCTCGGCCAACTCCGTGAGGTAGCCGGAGACGTTGTCGGTGTGCGATTTCATGCTCTCCAGCAGCTCTGCGGGCAGCGTGATCGTGACCTTCTTCGTCCGCGCCATCCTGCGACCATACCATGGTATTACCGCAGCGGAGCAAAACTGACCGGGCGCGACGTGCGCGCCCGGAACAGCCCCTATCGATCAGACGTTGAAGCGGAACTCGACGACGTCGCCGTCCTGCATGATGTATTCCTTGCCCTCCATGCGGACCTTGCCGGCGGCCTTGGCGGCCGACATCGAGCCCGCGGCCATCAGGTCGTCGAAGCTGACGATCTCGGCCTTGATGAAGCCGCGCTGGAAGTCGGAGTGGATGACGCCGGCCGCCTCGGGGGCGGTCGCGCCGACCGGAACCGTCCAGGCTCGGGCCTCCTTCGGGCCGGCGGTCAGGTAGGTCTGCAGGCCGAGGGTCTCGAAGCCGACCCGGATCAGCCGGTTCAGGCCGGGCTCGGACTGGCCGGTGGACTGCAGCAGCTCCAGGGCCTCCTCGTCGTCCAGCTCGATCAGCTCGGACTCGATCTTGGCGTCCATGAAGACGGCCTCGGCCGGGGCGACCAGGGCCCGCAGCTCGTCGAGGAACGCCTCGTTGCCGAGTTCGGCCTCGTCGACGTTGAACACGTACAGGAAGGGCTTGGTCGTCAGCAGGTGCAGCTCGGTCAGCAGCTCCAGCTCGACACCGGCGGCCTTGGCGCCCTGGTAGAGCGTCACACCGTCGTTGAGCAGCTTGAACGCGGCCTCGGCGGCGGCCACCGTGGCGGCCTTCTCCTTCTTGAGCTTCGCCTCTTTCTGCAGGCGGGGCAGCGCCTTCTCGACGGTCTGCAGGTCGGCCAGGATCAGCTCGGTGTTGATCGTCTCGATGTCGTCGGCCGGGGAGATCTTGCCGTCGACGTGCAGCACGTTCGGGTCGGAGAAGGCCCGGACCACCTGGCAGATCGCGGACGCGTCACGGATGTTGGCGAGGAACGCGTTGCCCCGGCCCTGGCCCTTGGACGCGCCACGGACCAGGCCGGCGATGTCGACGAAGCTCACCGGCGCCGGCAGGATCTTCTCACTGCTGAACAGCTCGGCGAGTTTCCCCAGCCGCTCGTCGGGCAGCCCGACCACGCCGACGTTGGGCTCGATCGTCGCGAACGGGTAGTTCGCGGCGAGCACGTCGTTCTTGGTCAGGGCGTTGAACAGGGTGCTCTTGCCGACGTTGGGCAGGCCGACGATCCCGATGCTGAGGCTCACGGAACGCCAGTCTACGCAAGCGTCATCGGAAGAACTTCCGCAGTTCGGCGGCGACCAGCTCCGGCTTGCCACCGTCGTCGGCGGCGAGGTGCCCGACACCGGTCAAGGTCACCCGCCGCACTTGCGGCAGGACGGGCTCCAGGCCGTTCAAGACCCCTTTGAGGTACGCCGGGGAGCGCTCGCCACCCAGCAGGAGCGTCTCGGCCGTGACCGTCGCATAGATGCTCAACGGCCCGGCCGCATCCTCGACGACGGCCGCGTCCAGGCGCATCGTCGGGATCAGGTCACCGATCCGTTTGCCCTCGCCGGCCCGGATCGCGACACCGAGCAGCGGGATCAGGGCCGCGCGGGGTGCGTACCGCAGATCGCCTGTGCCTTTGGCGGCCGTGACGAAAGCAGCCGCCCGCCGGCCCCGGGACAGCTCCTTCTCGTACCTCGGCAGCCAGGCGACCGGATCGTGGTCGCCGTGCTTGAGCGGCGGCTCGTAGAGCGCGAGTCGCTCGATCGGCAGCTCCATCGCCGCCCGCAGCGCGATCACCGCGCCGGAGCTGAGGCCGAAGACGTTGCGCGCGCCGGTCTCGTCGAGCACGGCGGCCAGGTCGTCGATCTCGGCCCGCAGGCCGTGGCCGGGCGCCGCGGGACCGCTGAGACCGCGACCGCGCCGGTCCGGCACGTAAACGGTGCAGCGGGTCGCGAGGGAGCGGGCGAGCTTCGTGAGGTTCGCCGAGGTCTGCATGCCGCCGTGCAGGAGCACGACCTTGGGGCCGCCACCGAAGGCGCGCCACCGGATGTCCGTCCTTGCCGCCAAAGCCCTCATGCCGTCAACCTTAGTTGACAGAATGAGCCCGCGTCAACTTCGGTTGACAGTACGGTGTTGTCCACGCGGCCCCGGCCCGGACGGTCATGTCCGAAACCCGCCAGCCGCAGACCCGCCGCCGGAGCAGACTCGACGGCATGGAGCTGGACTTCGAGCACTGTTACCGGGCCGTCGACAGCCGGGACCCGCGGTTCGACGGATGCTTCTACACGGCAGTGCGCACCACCGGGATCTACTGCCGGCCGTCCTGCCCGGCGGTCACCCCGAAACGGGAGAACGTCACGTTCTACGTCAGCGCGGCGGCCGCACAGCGCGGCGGCTTCCGGGCCTGCCGCCGGTGCCGGCCGGACGCGGCGCCCGGCTCACCCGAGTGGGACACCCGCGCCGACACGGTCGGCCGGGCCATGCGGCTCATCGGGGACGGGATCGTCGACCGGGAAGGAGTGCCGGGACTCGCGGCGCGGCTCGGATACACCGAACGGCACCTCAACCGGATCCTCACCGCCGAACTCGGGGCCGGGCCGCTGGCGCTCGCCCGGGCACAGCGGGCACAGACCGCCCGGATCCTGGTGGAGACGACCGACCTGGGACTGGCGGAGATCGCGTTCGCGGCCGGGTTCGGCAGCATCCGGCAGTTCAACGACACGATGCTCGAGGTGTACGCGCGATCGCCCAGCCAGCTCCGGGAACGACGGCCGGTGGCCCGGGGCGAGGCGGGCGTGGTCAATCTGCGGCTCGCGTACCGGCCGCCGCTGCACACGGCATCGCTGCTCGAATTCTTCGGGGCGCGGACGTTGCCGGGGGTGGACGAAGTGGACGGTCACACGTACCGCAGAGGATTGAATCTCCCGAACGGGACCGCGACCGTCGCGCTCAAGCCGGGGGACCGCTGGGTTCACGCGACGCTGCGGCTGGGCGATGTGCGGGACCTGGCGCCCGCGGTGGCCCGGTGCCGGCGGCTGTTCGATCTCGACGCCGATCCGGTGGCGGTGGACGGGCTGCTGGCGGGGGATCCGGCGCTCGGGGCGGCGGTGGCGGCGGAGCCGGGGGTGCGGGTGCCGCGGGCGGCGGACGGGTTCGAGATGGCGGTACGGGCGGTGGCCGGGCAGCAGGTGAGTGTGGCGGGGGCGCGGACGACGCTGGTGCGGATGCTGAAGGCGGCTGTGTCTTCGGGGGAACCCACCCCCATCCCCCAAACCGATACCACCACCCACGACCTCACCGGCTTCCCCCCAGCCGACGTCATCGCCTCTCTGCCCGACTCCGCCTTCGGCATGCCCGCCGCACGCCGTGCCACCCTCCGCGCCCTCGCCGAAGCCGTCGCCGACGGCAAGCTCGAACTCGATCCCGGCGCCGACCGCGCCGAGACCACCGCCCGCCTCACCGACCTTCCCGGCATCGGCCCGTGGACCGCCGGTTACGTCGCCATGCGCGCCATCGGCGACCCCGACACCTTCCTCCCCACCGATCTGGCCGCCCGCCGCGGCGCCACCGCCCTGGGCCTGCCGGACACGGCGAAAGCCCTCGCCACCCATGCCGAACGCTGGCGCCCGTGGCGTTCCTACGCCCTGATCCGCCTGTGGCGCGCCGCCTGACCGAAGCTACTCGCCGCCCGGCCCCGGCCCGCGGTTGTCCACAGTGGCGACCTGTCCACAGGGCCGGACCCGGCGATCGCGGGGACGGGCCACGCTGGGACACCCCCGACAAGGAGACGAACGATGTTGGTGCATTCGACTTTGGACACCCCGATCGGCCCGTTCACCGTGGTCGTCAGCAAGACCGGCGCGGTGCGAGCAGCCGGTTTCACCACCGATGTCGCCGAGCTGATGACGCTGGTCCATCCGGGCCTGCGTGAGCCGGTGGAGCCCGGCGATCCGGGCGAGGTGCGCACGGCCGTCACGGCGTACCTGACCGGGGATCTGACCGCGATCGACGCGATCGAGGTGGAGCAGCACACGGCCGGCGCGTTCATGGCAAGGGCGTGGCGGGTGATGCGGGACATCAAGCCGGGCGCCCCGGTGACGTACACCGGTTTCGCTGAACTCGCCGGCCGCCCGGCAGCGGTGCGCGGCGCGGCGTCGGCCTGTGCGCGTAATCCGGTGGCGCTGTTCACCCCGTGTCACCGGGTGTTGCGTACGGACGGCTCGCTCGGCGGTTACCGGTGGGGCCTGCACGTGAAGGAATGGCTGCTGAAGCATGAGTCGGCGAGCTGATAAAGGCGTGGCAGCGTGCCGTGGACGGTCCTACGCTGGCCGGCATGACTGATACGGGAACCGGGCGTCACGGTCTCCCCGAGCGGCCGTCTCTGGACGGGCTCGAGGGGAAGTGGGCGCCGCGCTGGCAGGAGGAGGGCACGTACGCGTTCGACCGTTCCAAGGAGCGGGCCGACGTGTATGCGATCGACACACCTCCGCTGACCGTATCGGGCTCGTTGCACATCGGGCACGTCTTCTCGTACACGCACACCGACACGGTCGCGCGGTTCCAGCGGATGCGCGGCAAGGCCGTCTTCTATCCGATGGGTTTCGACGACAACGGGCTGCCGACGGAGCGGCGGGTGCAGAACCTGTTCGGGGTTCGTTGTGACCCGTCGCTGCCGTACGACCCGTCGTGGGAGCCACCGGCCACGCCGCCGAAGGAACCGGTGTCGATCTCGCGGCGGAATTTCGTCGAGTTGTGCGGGCGGCTGACGGTCGAGGACGAGAAGCAGTTCGAGGCGTTGTGGCGGCGGGTCGGGCTGTCGGTCGACTGGGACCTGACGTACACGACGATCGGGTCGACGGCGCAGGCGGTCTCGCAGCGGGCGTTCCTGGCGAATCTGGCGGCGGGGCAGGCGTACACGGCGGAGGCGCCGACGTTGTGGGACGTCGGGTTCCGGACCGCTGTCGCACAGGCCGAGCTGGAGGATCGGGAGCGGCCGGGGGCGTACCACAAGCTGCGCTTTCACGGCCCGGACGGGCCGGTCGAGATCGACACGACGCGGCCGGAGCTGCTGCCGGCGTGTGTCGCGCTGGTCCGTCATCCCGACGACGACCGGTTCGCGGGCCTGACCTCGGTCCGGACGCCGTTCTTCGATGTCGAGGTCCCGGTTCTGGCGCACCCGCAGGCCAACCCCGGCAAGGGTACGGGCATCGCGATGGTCTGCACGTTCGGCGACCTGACCGACGTCACCTGGTGGCGGGATCTGCAGCTGGACACGCGGGTGGTTCTGGGCCGCGACGGCCGGTTCCTGCCGGACGCCCCGCCGGGTGTCCCGGTCGCCGCCTATCAGGGCCTGGCCGGTCTGACGGTCAACGCGGCCCGGAGCGAGATGGTCCGGATCCTGCGGGAGTCCGGTGACCTGATCGGGGAGCCGCGGCCGGTCACGCATCCGGTCAAGTTCTACGAGAAGGGCGACCGGCCGCTGGAGATCGTCACGAGCCGCCAGTGGTTCATCCGCAACGGCGGCCGTGATCCGGAGCTGCGGGAGGAGTTGCTGGGGCGGGGCCGGGAGCTGCGGTGGACGCCGGAGAGCATGCGCCACCGGTACGACCATTGGGTCGGTGGCCTGACGGGTGACTGGCTGATCAGCCGGCAGCGGTTCTTCGGTGTTCCGGTCCCGGTCTGGTACGCCCTCGACGCGGCCGGCGAGCCTGACTACGCCCGGCTGCTGGTTCCGGATGACGCGGCGCTGCCGATCGATCCGTCGTCGGACTGCCCGCCGGGCTTCACCGAGGAGCAGCGGGGCGTCCCGGGCGGCTTCACCGCCGATCCGGACATCATGGACACCTGGGCGACGTCGTCGCTGACGCCGCAGATCGTCACCGGCTGGAGCACCGACGGCGATCTGCACGCCCGGACGTATCCGATGGATCTGCGCCCGCAGGGTCAGGAGATCATCCGGACCTGGCTGTTCTCGTCGGTGCTGCGGGCCGGTCAGCTCGACGGCGGGCTGCCGTGGCGGCGGGCCGTCCTGTCCGGCTGGATCCTCGACCCGGACCACAAGAAGATCTCGAAGTCGATGGGCAACGCGGTCGAGACCCCGGCTCAACTGCTTGATCAGTACGGGCCGGACGCGGTCCGCTACTGGGCGGCGCTCGGCCGTCCCGGCGCGGACCTGACGTTCGAGCCGGCTCAGTTGAAGGTCGGGCGGCGGCTGGCGACGAAGCTGCTGAACGCGTCGAAGTTCGCGCTCGGTCTGGGCGCGGCGGAGGCGCTGCGGCAGCCGGTGACCGAGCCGCTGGACCGGGCGATGCTGGGCCGTCTGGCCGAGGTGGTCGTCGCGGTGACCGCGGCGTTCGAGGACTACCAGCACACCGACGCGCTGCAGGCGGCGGAGACGTTCTTCTGGACGTTCTGCGACGACTACATCGAGCTGGTCAAGGACCGGGCGTACGGGTCCGGTCCGGGCGCCGATTCGGCCCGGGCCGCGCTGGCGTCCGGCTTGTCGGTGCTGTTGCGGTTGTTCGCGCCGTTCCTGCCGTTCGTCACCGAGGAGATCTGGTCGTGGTGGCGGTACGGTTCGGTGCACCGCGCGACCTGGCCCACGCGGTACGAGCTGACCCGTGTCGCGCCGGACAGCGACCCGTCGCTGCTGGATCTGGCCGGTGAGGCGTTGCGGCAGGTCCGCCGGGCCAAGTCGGACCGGAAACTGTCGATGCGGACCGAGGTGCCGCTGGCGGAGGCGCTCGGCCCGGCGGAGATGCTGGACCGGCTGGCGCTGATCGACGGCGATTTCCGGGCGGCGGCCCGGATCGGCAAGCTCGACCTGCTCCGCGACCGCACTCCGGAGCTGGTGATCGCCTGCGCCTTCTGACCTCGGCGGGTGCTCGCTGACCGGCGGATTCGCCGGTCAGCGGGCCCGCCGGTGGTCCACCATAGGAGGCATGTCGATCGCTCCCGAGCAGGTCCGGGCTCCGGCCCGGGACGCGGTGCTGTTCCGGTCGTCGCCGGCGCGGACCTTCGGTACGGTGTTCGCCGTGCTGATGGCCGCCTATCTGGCGGTGTCGCCACTGATCGGCTGGATCGCCGGGGACTCCGGCGACCCGTGGTGGGTGATCGCCGTGCAGGCGGCGCTGGTGGGGGCGGGGGTGGCCGGGGCCTATGCGGTCTCGGCGCGGGCCGCCCTGCCGACCTGGGTGCGGGTGTCGTCCGGTGGGCTGGAGCTGGCCAGCCAGGATTCCGATCCGATCCTGCTGGACTGGTCGGACGTCGTGGCCGTGGTGATCCGCCGGGACGGGCTGCGGACGGTGCTCGAGGTGGTGCCGGCCGACCTGGACAGCGTTCATCCGGTGCAGGAGGGTGACTCGGGTGGCCCGGCGATGGCGGACACGCCGCGAGGGCCGGCGTTCACCGCCGATCTGACGCAGATCTGGCCGAGCCCGCGCGCCCTGCTCCGCGAGATCGACCGGCACCGGCACGCCGCGGCAGCACAGTAGAGCCCGTTTTCTGTGTGTGGAGTTCGGGCGCGATACGCATCCCAACTCCACACACGGTCAGAAGTCGCCGCCGCCGAAGTCGCCGCCGCCACCCCAGTCGCCGCCGAGATCGCCGCCGCCGAGGTCACCACCGTTGAAGTCACCGCCCGCGAAGTCACCGCCCGCGAAGTCGGTGCCGGTGAAGTCGCCGAACTCCGGGGAGAACAGGGCGTCGAAGATCAGCATGCCGCCGAGCACCCCGGCGCCCGCGCCGAGCGCCGTCCGCCACACCGGCGTCGAATACCAGCCCGCCGGGACCGGGCGGCCCTCCACCCGGCCGCCCGGGTAGTAGTAGGGCGTGTCGGCGCCGGGCCGCGGGCCTGCCTTGTAGGAGTGGCCCTGCACGGTCACCTCCCGCTCGCGGGTGAGCCGGCCGGTGTTGTGGGCGGCGCCGAGCGGCGGCAGGGCGGGTCCCTCGTCGAGGCCCATCGCCAGGCGGGCGGCCCGCACATAGGTCAGGCCCTCCAGCGCTGACTCGCGGGCCAGCTCGAACTGCCGGACCGTGTTGGCGATCTGCAGCTGGCCGCCGGCGGCGTTGTAGCGCTCGCCCGCGTCGGCGAGGGCCTGGCGGGCGGCCGGGTCGTCGGAGCTCAGGTTCATCACCTGGCCGCCGAGGCGCTCGTACCACCGCTGAGCGTCGGCGCGGGCGTCGTCGAGCTGGGTCTGCCGGCGCGTTTCCGCGCCGCGCTGGGTGACCGCCACGATCAGGCCGATCACCACGACGATGGCCAGGATCAGCAACACGCCTTTCATGTTTCCCACGGTACCCCCGCCGGTCTCGTCCCGGCTTTCTGGCAATCTGCGAGGGTGACGTTCTCGACACTGGCTGTGGTCCTCGCCTGTCTCGCCGCCGGAGCGGCCGCCGGGTGGCTGGCCGCCCGGGCCCGCGCGGCCACCGACATCGCCCGCCTGGAGGCCACTCTGGAGGCCGCCCGCGACGGCGAGCAGCGGCTCGAGCAGTCGTTGCGGGCGCTGACGTACGAGGCGACCGCCCAGTCGCAGGAGGCGGTGGCGCGGGCGGTGGCGCCGTTGCACGACACGCTGCGGCGGTACGAGGACCGGGTGGCCCAGCTGGAGCACGACCGGATCGACGCGTACGCCGAGTTGCGGGAGCAGGTGCGGTCGATGGGGGCGGTCTCCGGGGAGCTGCGTACCGAGACCCGGCAACTGGTGGCGGCGTTGCGGGCGCCGCAGGTGCGGGGCCGGTGGGGTGAGCATCAGCTGCGGCGGATCGTGGAGGCGGCCGGGCTGCTGGAGCACTGCGACTTCGCGGAGCAGGTGACGGCGTCGACCGACGAGCAGGGGGTGCGGCCGGATCTGGTGGTCCGGTTGTACGGCGGCCGCACCGTCGTGGTGGACGCGAAGGCGCCGCTGGAGGGCTATCTGTCGGCGATGGAGGCCCGTGACGAGCACACCCGGGACGGGCACCTGGATCAGCACGCCCGGCATCTGCGGATGCATGTGGACGCGCTGTCGGCGAAGCGGTACTGGTCGGCGTTCGAGTCGACACCGGATTTCGTGGTGCTGTTCGTGCCGGCCGACCCGTTCCTGGACGCGGCGTTGCAGCGGGATCCGGCGCTGATGGAGCACGCGTTCCGCCGCAACATCGTGCTGGCCACCCCGGCGACGCTGATCGCGATGCTGCGGACGGTCGCCTACGCGTGGCGGCAGGAGGCGCTGACCCGGAACGCGGCGGCGGTGCACGGTCTGGCCCGGGAGCTGTACACCCGGTTGTCGACGCTCGGCGACCATGTGGACAAGCTGGGGACGTCGCTGTCGGGGGCGGTCACCGCGTACAACCGGGCGGTCGGGTCGCTGGAGTCACGGGTGCTGGTGAGTGCCCGCAAGCTGGCCGAGATGGGGGTGTCCGACGAGGAGTTGCTCCCACCCGTACAGGTGGAGATCGCTCCTCGTCAGCCGCAAGCCCCGGAGTTCAGCTAGCCGCTCTGGCCGCGGCGGCGGCCTTCATGTCCCGGCGCAGCTCCTGCGGCAGGGAGAAGGTGAGCCGTTCCTCGGCGGTGGTGAACTCGGTGACCTCGCCGAAGCCACGCTCGGCGAGGTGCGCGAGCACCTCCATGACAAGGTCGTCGGGGACGCTGGCGCCGGAGGAGACGCCGACCGTGGTGGCGCCGTCGAGCCACTCGTCCTGGATCTCGGAGGCGTAGTCGACCAGGTGCCCGGCGCGGGCGCCGGCGCCGAGGGCCACCTCGACCAGGCGCACCGAGTTGGACGAGTTGGTGGAGCCGACCACGATCACCACGTCGCACTCGGGCGCGATCTCCTTGATCACGTGCTGGCGGTTGGACGTGGCGTAGCAGATGTCGTCGCTGGGCGGCGACTGCAGCAGCGGCAGCCGGGTCTTCAGCCGGGCGACGGTCTCCATGGTCTCGTCGACCGACAGGGTGGTCTGGGACAGCCAGACGACCTTGGCGGGGTCACGGACCACGACGTTGTCGACGTCGTCGGGGCCGTCGACGAGCTGGATGTGCCGGGGCGCCTCGCCGGCGGTGCCGATGACCTCCTCGTGGCCCTCGTGACCGATCAGCAGGATGTCGTAGTCCTCGGCGGCGAAGCGCTTGGCCTCGTGGTGCACCTTCGTCACCAGGGGGCAGGTGGCGTCGATCGCCTTGAGGTTGCGCTCGCGGGCCTGCTCGTGCACCTCGGGCGCGACGCCGTGGGCGGAGAAGACGACGGTCGAGCCCTCGGGGACCTCGTAGTTCTCCTCCACGAAGATCGCGCCGCGGGCCTCGAGCGTGCTGACCACGTGTTTGTTGTGCACGATCTGCTTACGCACGTAGACCGGGGCGCCGTACAGCTTCAGCGCCTCCTCGACGGTCTGCACGGCGCGGTCGACGCCGGCGCAGTAACCACGCGGCTTGGCGAGCAACACCCGTTTACGAGCTTCAGTCACCCGGCCATGGTACGTGCCGGTTCCCGCCGCCCGCTTCTCTGCGATCAGCGCCACAGGCCGGGGTACGGGACACGATCAGCACCGTTTCGCCCCGGTTCGGCCGGAACGACCGTGATACTCGTTTCATGAGCGCGGACCTGTGGCCCTCCGTCCCGGCCGTGCTCCGCGTGATGACCGGCTGGGCGCTTCTCGGAGTCGGCCTGCTCGACATCGCGGTCGAGGTGGACGGCGGGCTGAGCCGGACGTACCTGGTGTTCCACCTGACGATCGCGGCCGGTGGGGTGCTGCTGCTGTTGCGGCAGCGGCTGCTGCCGAGCCGCGCCGGCCTGCTGGCCACCGCCGGGATCGTGGTGGCCGCGGCGGCGCTGACCAGCCTGCCCGGCCGGCACGGCTACCCGTACCCGTTCTGGGGCGCCGGCCTGGACCGGTTCTACCTGGGCACCGATCTGCTCTTCTGGGGCTGTGCGGGCCTGCTGCTGGCGGCGGCGGTGGCACAGGCGGAGCGGTTCCTGCCGGAACGGCGGACCCCCGTCGACCTTTCCCGGTACGGGGGTCACGCCGAAGTACGGACGATGGCCGCCACCCCGGAACGTGCCGGCGAAAATGTCGGTGGGCTTACGTAATCTGGCCGGGTGAACGAGCCGAGCACCGCCGAAGAGCCCTGGCCGGTCCGCGTCGTCAGCCAGAAGATCGGGGCCTGGATCAACAAGCTGGGCTGGGTCTGGGTGGACGGGCAGGTCGCCCAGATCAACCGCCGGCCCGGCTCGGGCGTGGTCTTCCTGACCCTGCGCGATCCCTCGGCCGATCTGAGCCTGACCGTCACCACCCACCACGACGTGCTGCACGCCGGCGCCCCCGACCTGTCCGAGGGCGCCCGGGTCACCCTGCACGCGAAACCGGAGTTCTATCCGGCCCGCGGCACACTGAGCCTGCGCGCCGACGAGATCCGTCAGGTCGGCATCGGCGAGCTGCTGGCCCGCCTGGAGAAGCTGAAGCGGCTGCTGGCCGCGGAGGGCCTGTTCGCCCGGGAGCGCAAGCGGCGGCTGCCGTTCCTGCCCCGCCGGGTCGGCCTGATCACCGGCAAGGCCAGCGCCGCCGAGCGCGACGTGCTGATGAACGCGCGGCGCCGCTGGCCGTCGGTGGACTTCCGGGTGATCAACGTGCTGGTGCAGGGCGCCAACGCGGTGCCGCAGATCATCGAGGCGCTCAAGGTGCTGGACGGTGACGACACGGTCGACGTCATCGTGATCGCCCGGGGCGGCGGCAGTGTGGAGGATCTGCTGCCGTTCTCCGACGAGGCGCTGTGCCGGGCGGTGTTCGGCGCCCGCACCCCGGTGGTCAGCGCGATCGGTCACGAGACCGACGCGCCGCTGCTGGATTACGTGGCCGACCTGCGCGCCTCCACCCCGACCGACGCGGCCAAGCGGATCGTGCCGGACCTGGCCGAGGAGCAGCGGCTGATCGGCCAGGCGCGGGCGCGGCTGGACCGGGCGGTCACCGGCATGATCGACCGGGAGCGGCAGCGGATCGAGTCGTGGCTGTCCCGGCCGGTGCTGGCCCGGCCGGAGGTTCTGATCGACCAGCGGGTCACCGAGGTGACCGCCCTGCGGGACCGGGCCGGCCGCAGTCTGGAGCACCGGCTGCGCCGCGCCGACGACGCGCTGGAGCACACCGTGGCCCGGCTGCGGGCGCTGTCCCCGGCCAAGACGCTGGACCGGGGTTACGCGATCGTGCAACGCCCCGACGGGCACGTGGTCCGCGCCGCGGACGAGGTGTCCACGGGCGACCTTCTTCGGATCCGGCTCGCCGAGGGCGAGCTGCGAGCGGCAGTGATGGAGAGCTGATGACCGACGAGAACCTGACGTACGAGCAGGCACGCACCGAGCTGGCGACCGTGGTGGAGCGGTTGGAGCAGGGCGGCGGCACGCTGGAGGAGTCGCTGGCCCTGTGGGAGCGCGGGGAGAGACTGGCCGACGTGTGCCGCCGCTGGCTGGACGGCGCCCGGGAGCGCATCGAGACGGCCCGCGCCGCCCGCGGCGACGACTAGGACAGCGCGGAGGCCAGCTTCTCCACGTTCGCGGTGTCGTTGCTCTGGCCGAGGATGACGATGGTGTGGGACCGCTCGGTCGAGATCAGCGCGATCTCGCCGGGCCGCCCGTCGTAACGCATCCACGTGCGCCGGTCGGTGCGGAACGTGTCGGTCCGCTGCGGCTTGTCGGACACCTCGTCCTTGACCAGGGTGGCCGCGTCGACGGTGCTCTGGACCAGCAGGATCGGCTTGTCGGCCGGGTCGACGTAACCGAGCCGGAGGGTGGCCCCGCCGCCGGCTTTGCGGAAGACCGCCGACGAGACGTGCCAGTCGTCGCCGAGCCCGGCCGGCTGCGCCACGGTGAACTCCCGCGACGCCTGCTGGATCGCCGAGGACGGGTCCACGGTGACCGGCGAGTCGCCGTCCAGCACCACCCGGTAGAAGATCATGATCAGGGCGATCGGCACCAGCAGCACGGCCAGCGACATGATCATGTCGCGCGGGCGGCGCTCCTCCCGGGCGGCGAGCCGGGGCTTCTCCGCCGGGGCGGCAGGTTGAGGGGTAGCTGGTTCCACAGCTCCCATTGTTAACCATGTCGCTGAACCGAGACTTGGCACGTCCTCAGATGCCAGGATCGGAAGACTTACTGCCCCGCAACGATGCGAGGAGGCCGCCGTGCCCGCCCGAGTCCCCCAGGACCTCGACCGCAACATCGCCCTCGATCTGGTCCGTGTGACCGAAGCCGCCGCGATGGCGGCCGGCCGGTGGGTCGGCCGCGGCGACAAGAACGGCGGTGACGGCGCCGCCGTCGACGCCATGCGCAAGCTCATCAACTCGATCCAGATGCGCGGTGTCGTCGTCATCGGCGAGGGCGAGAAGGACGAGGCGCCGATGCTGTTCAACGGCGAGCGGGTCGGTGACGGCACCGGCCCGGAGGTGGATGTCGCCGTCGACCCGATCGACGGCACGACCCTGATGAGCAAGGGCATGCCCGGCTCGATCGCGGTGCTGGCGGTGGCCGAGCGCGGCGCGATGTTCGACCCGAGCGCCGTCTTCTACATGGACAAGATCGCGGTCGGGCCGGACTGCGCCGACGTGATCGACATCGACGCCGGTGTCAAGGAGAACCTGCGCCGCATCGCCAAGGCGAAGCGGTCCAGCGTCTCCGACGTGACGGTGTGCATTCTGGACCGTCCCCGGCACAGCAAGCTGGTGGAGGAGGTCCGGCATGCGGGCGCCAACATCAAGTTCATCTCGGACGGTGACATCGCCGGCGCCATCTCGGCGGCCCGGCTGGAGTCCGACGTCGACGTGCTGATGGGCATCGGTGGCACGCCCGAGGGCATCACGGCGGCCTGCGCCCTCAAGTGTCTCGGCGGCATGATCCAGGCGAAGCTGTGGCCGCTCGACGACGCCGAGCGGGAGAAGGCGATCGCCGGCGGGCACGACCTGGACCGGGTGCTGAAGACCGACGACCTGGTCACCGGCGACAACTGCTTCTTCGTCGCGACCGGTGTCACCAGCGGCGACCTGCTCAAGGGCGTGCGATACCGGTCGGGTGGGGCGCACACCCAGTCGATCGTGATGCGGTCCAAGAGCGGCACGATCCGGGTGATCGACTCCTACCACCGCCTGGAGAAGCTGGCGGTGTACTCGGCTGTCGACTTCGACGGCCACCTGCCGACGGTCCCGATCGGGGACCCGGTCATCTGACGCACCGGCGGTGGTCCGGGCCGCGCCCGGACCACCGGCTCAGATCTTGCGGCGGCGGAAGACGACCGCTGCGATCAGCCCGCCGACCAGGCCCAGCAGATGCCCCTGCCAGGAGATCCGCTGGTCGGTGGGGAGCACGTTGAACAGCTGGTACCAGTAGAGCAGGCCGATGAACCCGGCCACCGCGAAGTGCCACCAGCTGCGCTCGACCAGCCCCCGGGCCAGCAGCAGGCCGAGATAGCCGAAGATCACGCCGCTGGCGCCGACCACCACGGTCTCGGGGTCGCCGATGAACCAGACACCGACGCCGGCCACCGCCATGATCAGCAGAGTCGACCAGATGAACCGCTTCGCCCCGCCGGCCAGCACGAACGTGCCGAGCAGGATGAGCGGCACCGCGTTGCCGTACAGGTGCTCCCAGCCGGCGTGCAGGAACGGGCTGAACAGGATGCCGTCGATGCCCTCGACGGCGTGCGGGATGATCCCGCCGGCCACGTCGAGAGTGCCCGCCCCGAGCGCGACGTCGATCCCCTCGATCAGGAACAGCAGCGGGATCACGGCGCACATCGTCACGAACGCCCGGCCCAGTGCCGCGTAGAAAGCCTCGGTGCCGAATCGCGCCGACTCGTCGGCCTGTGCGTCTGCCGCCCACCCGTAACCCATGTATCGATGGTCCCAGGCCCTCGCGAACCCGGCCACTCCAGAACGAAGGCGCAGCTCAGGAGAAGCGCCGGGTCGCCGCCAGGATCTCCGGCCGGAACTTCGCGAGCTGCGTGTAGACGCCGAAGAACCCGTCCCGGGCGCAGCCGAGCCCCCAGCTCACGATGCCGACCTGGACCCAGCGGCCGGTCCGGTCGCGGCCGACCATCGGGCCGCCGGAGTCGCCCTGGCAGGTGTCGACCCCGTGCCGTCCGGCGCAGATCGACTCGTCCTGGACCAGTTCCACGCCGAACCGGCGGTACGCCGCCGCACACTCGGCGTCCGGGATGGTCGGCACCTCGGCGTAGTGCAGGCGATGTTCCTGCCGCACCGCCGTCTCCCGGGTCTGTCCCCAGCCCATCACGGTGAAGGTGCCCTGGTCGACGTCGTCGGCGGTGATCGGCAGGGTGGGCAGGGCCAGGTCGCGTTCCAGGCGGACCACGGCCCAGTCGTCGCCGGCGGTCTCGGTGACGAAGTCCGGGGAGCGGTAGACCTCGGCCGACCGGACCGCGACCGCGGACCGGGAACGCAGGTCGGTGGCGCCGGCGGTGACGGTGATCCGGTCGTTGGGGCCGGTCGGGCCGACGCAGTGGCCGGCGGTGAGGACGACCCGGGGCGCGGTCAGCGCGCCGCCGCAGCCCATGGAGAGCCGGACCGCCCAGGGGAACCTGCCGGCGCCGGCGAGTTTGCCGCCGACCACCTCACGGACCGGCGGCCGCCCGGTTCCGGCCTGTGCAGGCGTGGCGGGGACGCCGGTCAGCACCAGAACGAAGAAGCACAAAGCCGCTTTTCGGACCATACAGACATTTGATCACAGCAGAACGGGGCCACGCGGAACGCCGCGCAGCCCCGTCCGGAAGCTTGCCGTCAGTACCAGCCGACGTTCTGCGAGTGGCTCCACGCCTCGCACGGGCTGCCGTACCGGCCTTCGATGTAACCCAGGCCCCACTTGATCTGGGTCGCCGGGTTCGTCTTCCAGTCGTCACCGGCCGAGGCCATCTTGCTGCCCGGCAGGGACTGCGGGATCCCGTACGCCCCGGAGCTGGGGTTGGTGGCCTTGTAGTTCCAGCCACTCTCCTTCTTCCACAGCTTGTCCAGGCACGGGAACTGGTTGAGCCCGAAGCCGGCGCCGAGCATCAGGGCGCAGCCGGTCTTGCGGGCGCCGCTGTACTCGTTGCAGGATGCCGGGATCTCGCCGGTGTACTCCACCGGGCCGCCGGCCTCCTCGGCCTCCTCGGCCTTCTTCTTCTCCTCGGCCAGCTTGGTCTCGATGGCCTTCTTCTCCTGCGCCCACGCCTTGGACGCGGCGGCCTTCACCTCACGGGCCGCCTCGACGGCCGCGGCCTCCTCGGCGACGGCCCGGTGGGCCCGCGCCGCCGCGTGGTCGGCCTGGCGCGTCTTCAGCAGTTGGAGCTCTTCCTGATCCGCGACGGCGACCGTCTGCGCGGAGATGCTCTGGGTCTGCACGTCCCGGTTCTGCCCGAGGTAGACGCCACCGCCGAGGCCGGCCACGAGAAGGCCGACGGACAGGACGCGCACACCGAGCCGGCTCCAGAGCCGCTTCACGAAGATTCCCTTCGTCGGGGGCAAGAAAGCGGCGCGCTCCCGGCCCCTTCAGGGGCGGACCGCGCCGCGTGCTGCTCGCCGAACACCTTGGCCCAACGTGAAGTGGATGTGAAACGCCAGCGCGGTGATGTGATTTTGATCACAAGACGTACCGGGTGAATTCGGCACGAAATCACCGCGCTGGCGCTATGGAAGATCTACAGCGGGATCTCCTCCAGAAGGTCCGTCACGACCTCAGCAATCGGCGACCGCTCCGATCGCGTGAGGGTTACGTGGGCGAAGATCGGGTGGCCCTTCAACGCCTCGATCACCGCCGTCACACCGTCGTGCCGGCCCACCCGCAGGTTGTCCCGCTGGGCCACGTCGTGGGTGAGCACGACCCGCGAGTTCTGCCCGATCCGGGACAGGACGGTGAGCAGCACGTTGCGTTCCAGCGACTGCGCCTCGTCGACGATCACGAAGGCGTCGTGCAGGCTCCGGCCCCGGATGTGGGTCAGCGGCAGCACCTCGAGCATGCCCCGGGCCAGCACCTCCTCGACCACGTTGGCGTGCACCACCGCGCCCAGGGTGTCGAAGACCGCCTGCGCCCAGGGCGACATCTTCTCCGACTCGCTGCCGGGCAGGTAGCCGAGCTCCTGGCCGCCGACCGCGTACAGCGGGCGGAACACCACCACCTTCTTGTGGCGGTTACGCTCCATCGTCGCCTCCAGGCCCGCGCAGAGCGCCAGCGCCGACTTGCCGGTGCCGGCCCGGCCGCCCAGGGAGACGATGCCGATCTGCTCGTCGAGCAGGATGTCCAGCGCCACCCGCTGCTCGGCCGAACGGCCGCGAAGCCCGAAGGCGTCGCGGTCACCCCGTACCAAACGCAAGCTCTTGTCGGGGTTGACCCTGGCCAGCGCGGAACCACGGGGCGAGTGGATCACCAGGCCGGTGTGGCAGGGCAGGCTCTCGGCCGCCTCCACCTCCAGCTCCTCGCCGGAGTAGAGGGCGGCCACCTCCTCCTCACCCAGCTCCAGATCCGCCATGCCGGTCCAGGTCGGGTCGCTGGCCTGGCCGTGCCGGTACTCGTCGGCGGTCAGACCCACCGAGGCGGCCTTCACCCGCAGCGGCATGTCCTTGCTGACCAGCGTGACCTCACGGCCCTCGGCGGCCAGCCCGAGCGCCACCGAGAGGATCCGGGTGTCGTTCGAGTCGTTGCGGAACCCGTGCGGGAGCACGCTCTGATCAGCGTGGTTCAGCTCCACCCGCAGCGTGCCGCCCTCGTCGTTGCAGAGCACCGGCTGGTCCAGGCGGCCGAACTTGATCCGCAGCTCGTCCAGCATCCGCAGCGACTGCCGGGCGAACCAGCCCAGCTCGGGGTGGTGACGTTTCCCCTCCAGTTCGGAGATGACCACGAGGGGCACGATCACCTCGTGGTCGGTGAACCGGCGGAACGCCGCCGGGTCGGACAGCAGGACCGAGGTGTCCAGGACGAAGACCCGGCCGGCGGGGGCGGGTTCGGCGTCGGCGTGCCGGTCCCGCGCCTTACGGCGCCCGGTGGTGGCACGGCTGCTGGTCACGTTGTCGGCCGGGTTCTGGTCGATCCCGGCATCGGTACGGCGAGATGTCACAGGCCTGCTCCAGCGGGCGTGCAACCCGGTCCGCCCGCGGTCCGCCACCTCCGGTGGCCGGCCCTCTGCACGGAGTCGGGATGCGGTCCCCGTGGCGCAGTCGTCGCAGGTCCAGGCCAACCGGCTGGCTCGGGATGACCCCGTGCCATGACTCAAACGCTAGCGGTCAACTACGTCCCGCGGTAGTGCGCAAAATCGGGCGCTCAAGGGTGACGCTCGACCCACGGGAATTCGCCGGGCATAAAAGACGACCATCGGCGGGTAATCTGGCGTGCGTGGCTGAGACTGCGCGTCCGATACACCCGCTGACCACGGATGAGGCGTGGGCGTTCACCGTTTCACGCGCTTCCGCGACGACGTTCTTCTTCGATTTCGACGGGGTTCTCTCTCCCGTCACCGACGACCCGGACGCCTCGCAGCCGGTGCCCGAGGTGCTCGACGTTCTGGACCGGCTGGCCGGCGCCGTCGCCCGGGTGGCGATCGTCTCCGCCCGTCCGGTCAGTTTCCTGCGGTCCCGCTTCGAGACCCTGGCCAACGTCGACCTGTTCGGGCTCTACGGGCTCGAGGTCTGGCACGACGGCCAGGTCGTCACCGAGCCGGCCGCGCTGGAGTTCGTGCCGGCCATGGCCGAGCTGTCCGAGCGCGCCCGCACCGAGCTGCCCGCCGAGATCCTGGTGGAATACAAGCGGCTCTCCGTGGCCCTGCACTACCGGACCGCCCCGGAGCACGCGGCCGCCGTCGAGCGCTGGGCCCACGAGCAGGCCGAGCGCCTGGGCCTGCGGATCCAGGCCGGCCGCATGGTCGTCGAGCTGAAACCCCCGGTCGACCAGGACAAGGGCATGGTCATCACCGAGGGCGTCCGCAACGCCGGCTGCGCCTGGTATTTCGGCGACGACATGTCCGACATCAAGGCCTTCGACGCGTTGCGCGCCCGGGAGGCCGTCGACCCGGCGTTCTTCGGCATGGCCGTCGCGGTCGCCAACCCGGAGACCGGCGCCGAGGTGTCCTCCGCCGCGGACCTCACGCTGGAGTCGCCACACGCGGTCGCCGCCTTCCTCACCGAAAACCTGAAACGCTTCTGACCCTCTTCGGTACGCCGTGAGCGCCCCCGCGCGAGGTTCGCGGGGGTCCGGGCCGAATGCGGCCCACACGGCCCCGCGAAGTTCACGAGCCGTCGCTCCCGCCTGCCAAGCGGTCTCGATATCCCACCTGAACGACGGCCGACGAACCGGCCACCCTCGGCCGTCGCACACACTCGCCAACCAGCCCACCTCCCACCACGAGCCGTCGCTCAGACACGGCACCGGCCCGCCACAACGACCCTGAACGACGGCCGACCGCGCCGCCCAGATCGCGAGCCGTCGCTCAAACACCCCAACAGCCCGCGATAACCGCACTGGACGACGGCCGAGTGGCCGGCCCGTCGCCACCGATGCGGTGCTCACCGCTGCCTGCGCGGCCTCGGGCGGGCGATCTTTCCGGCTGGTTGTCACGGCTGTCTCAGCGCTGCTGAGACAGCCGTGACAACCAGCCGGACAAACCACCGCGTACCGGTCGGCGCGGTGTGTGCCGTGACGACCGCATCGGTCGCGGGGCCGGATTCAACCGGTGGCCGCGCTGAGGCCTGGGCCCTCGCCGATCTCGCGCGCCGGGGGTCGCGGGACGGGTTGGATCTGGCGGGGCGGCTCCGGGCGTACAGGAAACGGGGTTGAAAGCTGGACGTGCGGGATCGCCGCAACCACCGGCGGGGTCTCAGGCGCCGTAGCGGCGCTGGCGGGTGGCGTAGGAGCGGAGGGCGCGGAGGAAGTCGATGCGGCGGAAGTCCGGCCAGTTGGCGTCGTGGAAGTAGAACTCCGAGTGGGCGGACTGCCACAGCAGGAAGCCGGACAGGCGCTGTTCGCCGCTGGTGCGGATGACCAGGTCGGGGTCGGGCTGGCCGCGGGTGTAGAGGTGCTCGGCGATGTGCTCGACGTCGAGGATCTCGGCGAGTTCCTCGATGGTGCCGCCGGTCGCGGCGTGTTCGTACAGCAGGGAGCGGACCGCGTCGGTGATCTCGCGGCGGCCGCCGTAGCCGACGGCCATGTTGACCTCGACGCCGTCGGTGCGGGCGCGGGTCCTCTCCTGGGCGGCCTTGAGGGTGGCGGCGGTCGCGGCGGGCAGGATGTCGAGCGCGCCGACCATGCGCAGCCGCCACGGGTTGCCGTCCTCGGCCAGCTCGGTGGCCAGATCCTCGATGATCTTGACGAGGGGGTCCAGCTCGGCGGCCGGGCGGCGCAGGTTGTCGGTGGCCAGCAGGTAGAGCGTGACGTGCTCGATGCCGGCCTGGTCGCACCAGCCCAGCAGCTCCTTCACCCGGGTCGCGCCGACGCGGTGACCGTCGTTCGGGTCGACGAACCCCATCTCCCGGGCCCACCGGCGGTTGCCGTCGCACATCACGCCGATGTGTTTGGGCACGGGTTTGCCGGCCAGCTTCCCCGCCAGCCGCCGTTCGTAAAAGGTGTAGACCAGAGAACGCAGACTCATCACCCCAAAGCGTAGCCACCCGCGCCAGAGGCTCAAGCGGGACCGCCGTCATGGGGCCATCCGCGCACCGGATGCGCCCGATCGTGGGACCGAGCGTATCCGCCGACCGGCCGGTCCCGCCCGGGCGCCGTTGCCGCGGGCGGGGACCAGCCGGGGGTCAGGCGTCGGCGAGCCGGGCGCGCAGCGCGTCCAGTTCCGCCCACAGCACCGCGGGAAGTTTGTCGCCGAACTTGGTGAACCACTCGGTGACCTGCGGGATCTCCGCCTGCCATTCGGCCGGGTCGACCCGCAGCGCCGCCGCCAGGTCGGCCGGGTCGATGTCCAGGCCGGTGACGTCGAGGGCGTCCGGGGTGGGCACGAGGCCGATCGGGGTCTCGATCGCGTCGGCCTTGCCGTCGAGGCGTTCGGCGACCCACTTGAGGACCCGGCTGTTCTCGCCGAAGCCGGGCCACAGGAACCGGCCGTCGTCGCCGCGCCGGAACCAGTTCACGTAGAAGACCTTGGGCAGTTTGGCGGCGTCGCCGGACGCGCCCTTGGCCATGTCGATCCAGTGCTGGAAGTAGTCGCCGGCGTGGTAGCCGATGAACGGCAGCATCGCCATCGGGTCGCGGCGGACCACGCCGACCTGGCCGACGGCGGCCGCGGTGGTCTCCGACGACAGGGTGGCGCCCAGGTAGACCCCGTGCACCCAGTCGCGGGCCTCGCTGACCAGCGGGATGGTGGTCTTGCGGCGGCCGCCGAAGAGGATCGCGTCGATCGGGACGCCGCGCGGGTCGTGGTACTCGTCGGCGAGGATCGGGCACTGCTCGATCGGGGTGCAGAACCGGCTGTTGGGGTGACTCGACAACGCCTCCGACGAAGGCGTCCAGTCGTTGCCCTTCCAGTCGGTGAGGTGCGCGGGCGGCTCGCCCATGCCCTCCCACCAGATGTCGCCGTCGTCGGTCAGCGCCACGTTGGTGAAGACCGAGTTGCCCTTGGCCAGGGTGCGCATGGCGTTCGGGTTGGTGTGGAAGTCGGTGCCGGGCGCGACGCCGAACAGCCCGAACTCGGGGTTGGTGGCCCAGAGCCGGCCGTCCTCACCGAATCGCATCCAGGCGATGTCGTCGCCGATGGTCTCGACCTTCCAGCCCGGCAGGGTCGGCTCGAGCATGGCCAGGTTGGTCTTGCCGCAGGCGGACGGGAACGCGCCGGCGATGTAGCGGACGACACCCTCCGGCGAGGTCAGCTTCATGATCAGCATGTGCTCGGCGAGCCAGCCCTCGTCCCGGGCGGCCACGCTGGCGATGCGCAGCGCGAAGCACTTCTTGCCGAGCAGCGAGTTGCCGCCGTAGCCGGACCCGAACGACCAGATCTCGCGGGTCTCCGGGAAGTGCGAGATGTACTTGGTCTCGTTGCACGGCCAGGCGACGTCCTCCTGGCCGGGCTCCAGCGGCGCGCCGATCGAGTGCAGCGCCGGCACGAAGTCGGCGTCGTCCCCCATCGTCTTCAGGACCTCGGCCCCCATCCGGGTCATGATGCGCATGCTGGCGACGACGTACGGGCTGTCGGTGAGCTCGACGCCGAACATCGGGTCGGCCGCGTCCAGCGGGCCCATGCAGAACGGGACGACGTACATCGTCCGGCCCTTCATGCAGCCGCGGTACAGCCCCGTCATGAGCTGTTTCATCTCGGCCGGCGCCATCCAGTTGTTGGTGGGGCCGGCGTCGGCCTCGTCGGCCGAGCAGATGAACGTACGCTCCTCGACCCGCGCCACATCGGACGGATCGGTGCGCGCCCAGAACGAGTTCGGCTTCTTCTCCGCGTCGAGCCGGACCAGCGCGCCCGACTCGACGAGCTCGTCGGTGAGACGGGTCCACTCGGCCTGGGAACCGTCACACCAGACGATGCGGTCCGGTGTGGTCAGTGCGGCGACCTCGTCGATCCACGCCAGCAGGCGGGGGTGCGAGGTGGGGGGAAGAGACAAGATGAAGCTCCTTCGGTCGGCATTGACCTATGACTGACCTGCCGGGGATTTCCGGCCTTGTCATGGGGAGTCACGTCAGCCTAAGCCCGATTCCACGCCGAGTTCATCGGCAGAACTTGTGGACAACCGCACAATCTATGGCTGTCGTGCGCGCAAACGATCGATTCTTCGCCGCAAAGTGCACCAGCGCGCAAGTCCGTCTCCTGGAGCCCGTGCCACACCGCGCTCACGACAACTTTCACAAAAAGGACTTAACGCCTTAGACTTCCGCGTAATCGGGCTTTCCTCGCAGTTCCGGCCACAGGAGGCGGAATGACGATCCCGGGCAACGACGCGGACTCGGACACCGGCCTCCTGGCGGCGGTCCGGGCCGGCGACACCGCCGCGTACGGGACGCTCTATGAGCGGCACCACACGGCAGCCCGCAAGTTCGCCTTCGGTCTGGTCCACGATCCCGCCGACGTCGACGACCTGGTGGCCGAGACGTTCGCCAAGGTCTTCGCGACGCTGCGCGCCGGGCGCGGCCCGCTCGTGGCGTTCCGCGCCTATCTGCACACCACCATGCGGCACCTCTTCTACCAGCGGGCCCGGCGCGACCGGCGGCTCGAGTTCACCGACGACCTGACCCGGTACGACCCCGGCGAGCCCTTCACCGACCCGGCCCTGGACCGTCTCGAGCGCAGTTTCGCCGCCGCCGCCTTCCGCCAGCTTCCGCAACGCTGGCGCGACGTGCTGTGGCAGACCGAGGTCGAGGGCAGCACCCCGGCCGAGCTGGCCCCGCGGATGGGCCTGACCCCGAACGCGGTGGCGGTCCTGGCCCACCGCGCCCGCGAAGGGCTGCGCAGCCTCTATCTGCAGCAGCACGTGACCGTCGCCGAGCACCCGGAGTGCCGGTGGGCCGGCGAGCGGCTCGGCGGGCAGGTGCGCGGGCGCCTGGCGACCCGGGACGAGCACCGGATGCGCACGCATCTCGGCTGGTGCGCGGAGTGCCGGGGCCGGCTGGCCGAGATCCGCGAAGTCGACGTCCTTCGTCACGGTCCGTACAGGCAGCGTCACCATGCTGAGACGCCTCATTAAGGCTCAGCAACAAGGTACGGCGATGGGTGACGCACGCCGGTACCCTCGAACTCGTGCCCCCGACAGCCACGCCAGCGAGTCTCCGGGGGCTCGTCCGTGAGCCGGGCATCACCACCACGTCATCGCGGGGTCCGGCGCCCGAACCGCACTGGGTACCCTGTCCCGGTTGCCCACAGTGACCCCGCGTAACCGCCCCCGTTCCCGTAAGGTTGCCCAATGCCCTCAGCCAGCATGCTGACGGAACGAATCCGTCAGCTCGCCCCCGAAGCCGTCGCCTTCGGCATCATCGGGGCCGGCAACACCCTGCTCTACCTCGCCATCACCTACGTGGCGATGGGAATCGGGCCGGTGAAGGCGAGCGTTCTGGCGACGGTCATCACGACCACGCTGGCGTACGTGGCCAACCGTTACTGGACCTACCGGCATCACACCCGGACCGCGCTGCGCCGCGAGTACACGATGTTCTTCGGGTTCAACCTGGTCGGCATGGTCATCCAGTCCGGCATGACCGCGCTCGGCAAGTACGGCCTGAACCTCTCCGAGCACGACGACAAGCTGCAGCTGCTCGGCATGACCACGATCGGCATCGTGATCGGCACGATCTTCCGCTTCTGGGCGTACCGCACGTTCGTCTTCCTGAAGCCGCCGGTCGACGGGCACGAGGGCGCCATCACCGACATGGACGCGACCGCCGGGTTCGCCGAGCTCAGCGCGATCGACGAGCCGGGCAGCGCGGCTAGCCTCGACCTGCGGCCCGAGCTGGATCCTCGCTGACCGGCTCCGCCTCCTCGGCCGGGGCCAGCTCGATCAGCTCGTAGAGGGTGCTCTGCACCAGCTGCGCGGCGGGCACCCCGGCCAGCACGGCGCTCTGATCACCGATCGAGTCGACGGTGAGCGTCCCGCTGCCGAACATCCGGTCCAGCAGCGACTGGGCCAGGGCGTGATCGTTGATCCGGTTCAGCGGCAGGTCACGGCGTTCCCGGACGAGCACGCCGCGCTGGGTCAGCAGCCGCTCGGTGGTCAGCACGTACTCGGTGCAGCGCCAGCGCAGGAGCGGCAGAACGCCGTACCGCGCGCCGTAGTAAAGCATGATCGCGGCGACCATCAGGAGCCCGATCCGGCCGCCCTCGCTCGGCGGCAGCATCACCCAGCCCATCGTCAGGCCGGTGACGGCCAGGGTCAGCACCAGCGACGGAAGAACCGCCGCCTTCCAGTGACCGCGCAGGTGGAGGACGATCTCCTCCTCGTCGGCGAGCAGCTCCTCCGGGAATGACACGCCGTCAGCGTACGTGCAGGACATCCCCCGCTGAGACCCGGAAATCCACACCTTCCTCCGTACGGATCACCAACTGCCCGGCCCGGTCCACACCGGTCGCCTCGCCGGACCGCTCGCCGCCGCCCGGCAGCAGCACCCGCACCCGGCGGCCGATCGTCGCGCAGTGCCGCTCGTAGGCGCCGAGCAGCCCGCACATCTCGGCGTCGCCGCCGGACTCGCGCCAGCCGGTGTACCACCGCTCCACTCCGCGCAGCAGCGCCCGCAGCAGCGGGTCCCGGTCGAAGCTCTCGGCACCGGCCACGCGCAGCGAGGTGGCCGGCGCCCCGGTCGTCTCGGGCAGCTCCTCGGCACGGGTGCTGACATTGAGCCCGATCCCGACCACGATCGCGTCCCCGGCCACCTCGGCCAGGATGCCGGCGCACTTGTGGTCACCGACCAGCAGGTCGTTCGGCCATTTCAGGGCCGCCTCCACGCCGGCCACCCGGGTGACCGTCTCGGCCAGCGCCACCCCGGCCAGCAGCGGCAGCCAGCCGAACTCGGCCGGCGCCACCCCAGGGCCGGGCCGCAGCAGCACGCTCACGGTGAGCCCGGCCCGCGGCGGCGAGGTCCACTGCCGGTCCCGGCGGCCCCGCCCGGCGATCTGGCTCTCGGCCACCACCACCAGGCCCTCCGGCTCACCGCCCGCGGCGGCCGCGGCGGCGTCGGCGTTCGTCGAGCCGGTCTCCTCGCGCAGGTCGAGCCGGGACCACAATCCGCCCGGCACGATCAGCGCACGGGTCAGCGCCCGCGCGGACAGCGGCGGCCGGTCCAGATCGGTGTAACCCATCCGGGCAGCTTAGGCCCTAATCTGCCGAGTGGCGGCTGACGTAGGGAGTGGTGTTCCGCGGGCGGGGACTCGGGCGGTCGACGTCGCGGTCGGCCCACGAGCGGGGCAGCCGGACCCGGTGCTCCCGCATCGGCCACTCCGGGGCGGGCGCGGCCGGTTCGGCGGGCACCGGCGGCAGGTCGAAGCCGGTCGCGGGCTCGTAGTCCGGCACCGGTGGCAGCACCCCGATGGCGGACGCCGAGAAGAGGTCGTCCGGCACCGGGGTCCAGTAGTCCCCGGCCGGCGGGCGGTCCCAGTCGTCGCCGTGCAGGCCGCGGTACCGCCCGGCGTACCCCAGCGGGACCTCGGCGTCGCGCCGCGCCCAGGCCGGGCCGTCCGGTTCCGGGTCGCGCCGGCGCCGCCGCGGCGGCCAGGAGTCGTCGTGTTCGGCCGCCATGGCCTGCTCCTCGTCCTCCTCGTCGTCGGCCAGGCCGATCGACGCCAGCGTGCTGGGGCCGGGATCCGCCTCGGCGGGACGGCCGCTGAAGGCTTCCGCCAACCGCCGCCGCCGGGCGGCAGGCGGCTCGGCATCCACCGGCGGCGCAGCGTCCACCGGGGGCTCAGCGTCCACCGGGGGCCGGGGCCGCACGGCGGCTTCCGGACGCCGGCGGCGGGACCGGCGCTCGCCACCGCCGAAGAGCACGGCGCGGAAGCTGATCAGTGTGGCGAGGCCGGCTGCGATGAAGGCGAGCCCAGCCGCGGTCATCCAGTTCGTCACGCCGGATGTAACGAATGGGGCATTGGGTATGAAACGCACGCGTAGCGACGCCCTGCCTGTGCGACATCTCCCCAGTTACGATGCTGATCGTTGCCTTAACGAGCGCTCAGAGGGTGGAGACCTTCGTGACCACAGAGCCCGACATCCACACCACCGCCGGTAAGCTCGCCGAACTCGCCCGCCGCACCGAGGAGGCCGTGCACGCGGGCTCGGCACGCGCCATCGAGAAACAACACGCCCGCGGCAAGAAGACCGCGCGCGAACGCATCGAACTGCTCCTCGACAAGGACTCCTTCGTCGAGCTGGACGAGCTGGCCCGGCACCGGTCCACCGCCTTCGGCCTCGACAGGAGCCGGCCGTACGGGGACGGCGTGGTCACCGGCCACGGCACCATCGACGGCCGCCAGGTGTGCGTGTTCTCCCAGGACTTCACGGTCTTCGGCGGCTCCCTCGGCGAGGTCTTCGGCGAGAAGATCGTCAAGGTGCTCGACCTGGCCATGAAGATCGGCTGCCCGATCATCGGGATCAACGACTCCGGCGGCGCGCGCATCCAGGAGGGCGTGGTCGCGCTCGGCCTCTACGCCGACATCTTCTTCCGCAACGTCCGGGCCAGCGGCGTCATCCCGCAGATCTCGCTGATCATGGGTCCGTGCGCGGGCGGCGCCGTCTACTCCCCCGCGATCACCGACTTCACCGTCATGGTCGACCAGACCTCGCACATGTTCATCACCGGACCCGACGTGATCAAGACGGTCACCGGTGAAGAGGTCGGGATGGAGGAGCTGGGCGGGGCGCGGACCCACAACACCCGCAGCGGCAACGCGCACTACCTGGCCAGCGACGAGGAGGACGCGATCGAGTACGTCCGGGCGCTGCTCTCCTATCTGCCGAGCAACAACCTGGACGAGCCGGTCGCTTTCGACGCGTCCGTTCCCCTCGAGGCGGATCTCGAACTCGACACCCTGATCCCGGACTCGCCGAACCAGCCGTACGACATCAAGAAGGTCGTCGAGACCGTCGTCGAGGACTTCCTCGAGGTGCAGGCGCTCTACGCGCAGAACATCGTGGTCGGGTTCGGGCGCGTCGAGGGCCGGCCGGTCGGCGTCGTCGCCAATCAGCCGCTCAGCCTCGCCGGGACGCTCGACATCGCGGCCTCGGAGAAGGCGGCACGCTTCGTGCGCACGTGTGACGCGTTCAACATCCCGGTCCTGACCTTCGTGGACGTTCCCGGCTTCCTGCCCGGCACCGGCCAGGAGTGGGACGGGATCATCCGGCGCGGAGCCAAACTGATCTACGCGTACGCCGAGGCCACGGTCCCGAAGGTCACCGTCATCACGCGCAAGGCGTACGGCGGGGCGTACGACGTGATGGGGTCCAAGCACCTCGGCGCCGACGTCAACTTCGCCTGGCCGACCGCGCAGATCGCGGTGATGGGCGCCCAGGGCGCGGTCAACATCCTGTACCGGGCGGAACTCGCCTCCGCCGAGGACCCGGCGCAGCGGCGGACCGAACTGATCCGGGAATACGAGGACACGCTCGCGAACCCGTACATCGCGGCGGAACGCGGCTACGTCGACGCGGTCATCGCCCCGTCACAGACCCGCGCCCAGGTGACCCGGGCGCTGCGGATGCTGCGTACCAAGCGGGAGACCCTGCCCCCGAAGAAGCACGGCAACATCCCGCTCTAGAGGGCGGCGCTGATCTCCGGCAGCCACTGACCCGCCAGCAGGAACGCGCCGGTGGCCAGGGCGATCAGGTTCACCACGAGGAAGACGCCGACCCAGAACAGCGCGGGCAGGTGGGTCAGCCGCGCCAACTGGTCGGCGTCCGAATCGCGCATCCGGCCGCGGCTGCGCAGACGCTGCAGCTCGAAGACCGGGCGGACACCGCCGAAGAGCAGGAACCACACGCCTGCGTACGCGAACGCGGCCTGCACCTGCGCCGACGCGTACCAGGACACGGCGAAGACGATCGCGCCCGTGACGAGCAGCGAGATCACGCCGAAGAAGTTCCTGATGTTGATCAGCATGAGCAGCAGCAGCGCCACCGCCAGCCACAGCAGCAGCGTGATCCGGTTGCCGCCGAGCAGCCACGCGCCCAGCACACCCACCAGCGACGGCGCGATGTAACCGCCGAGCAGGGTCAGGATCATGCCGAGCCCGGTCGGCCGGCCCGCCGAGAGCGTGAGGCCGGACGTGTCGAACTCCAGGCGGATGCCCTTCAGCTTGCGCCCGCTCAACAGGGCGATCAGCGCATGACCACCCTCGTGGGCGATCGTGACGGCGTTACGGGTGACCCGCCACACCACGGTGATCGCCACCGCGAGGAAACCGGCCACCGCTGTAACCAGCACCAGCGTCTCGGGCGGGTCGGGCTGTGCTCCGAGAAGCTGATCCCACAGGTCACTCACACCGTCGATCGACACGCCGGGGACTGTAGCCGATCGGGCTATGCGCCGGGTTATGCGCGGCGGCGGGCCACGATCTTGGCGGGCTCCGGCTCGGGGCGGCCGATCGAACGGGCCGCGGCCACACCGACGACGGTGAGCAGCGTGAGGGCGGTCAGGACCAGCAGCATCGCGAGAAGGCCGGTGGACGCCACGATGATCGCGACGTCAGCCGCCGCCACCAGCATCCACAGTGCGATCGTGGGCTTACTGCCGTGTCGTCGGCAGTTCATGATGTACCTCCATCCGTGACTCTGGATAACTACCCGGTCATCCGGATCTCACTCATGGAGGCCATCACTACCCGACTTTGAAGCTCTCGAAGACCTTGTCCCGGTCGCCCTTGAGCGCCTCCCACTCGCCGGGCGGGGCGTACCACGTCATCACGTAGGTCTTCCCGTTCCGGACGATGGCCCGGCGCAGCGCGCGCTGGTCCTCCTTGCGGAGGTAGTCACGCTCCGCCGCCGGCGCGCCTTGGAACTGCAGTTCCCGGACCGGGCCGGACGAGGACTCGTCACCCCGCAGGTACTCGACCGGGGTGCCACCGCCCGGCACGATGTCGACACGGAACCGGCGGCTGCCGTACTGACCCCACACCAGGGTGACGTCGCCGTCGGACTCCGGCTCCGCCTCCTGCGGCACCCACACCCGGTAACCGGTGCCCTGGTAGGTCTTCCAACCCGCCGGCAGGGTGGGCGTGGTCGGCGCGGCGCTCGATGGCGCCGCCGGACTCGGGCTGCTCGACGTGCTCGGCGACTTGTCACCACCGGCGTTCGCCGACGGCACCGGCAGCGCGCCGCCCTGCGTGATCGCCTTGTCGCCCGTGTCGTCCTTGCCGAACGCCTGCACCACGATGATGCCGACGAGCAGCACGAACGTGAGCACGATGCCGAGACCGATCACCGCCTGGCGACGGGTCAGGGTGGTGCCGAAGATCGTCACCCCGCGGCGGGCCGCCGGCCGCAGCTGCATCGGCGTCCACGCCGGACGGGTCGGCCGGCTGAATCCGGGCACGTCACCGACGACCCGGGTCTCCTGCTCCGGCGCGGTGACGATGCGGCGCCGCGGCGGCATGCTCACCACCGACGTCTTGTCGTCGTCACCGGCGGCCGGGGCGGGCCGCCCGGCCGGCAACAGCAGCGACGTCTTCTCCTCGGCGTCCGCCCGGCTGCCCAGCAGCGACGTCTTCTCCTCGGCGTCCGCCCGGCTGCCCAGCACGGACGTCTTCTCCTCGGCTGCGGAGGCGGCCGGGCTGACCACCGACGTCTTGTCGTCGGCGATTGGCTCCACCACTGCCGATTCGGCCTTCGCTGCCGCGGGCTCCGTCTCCTCCGCGGGCTCCGGGGCCTCGGCGGGCTCCACCGCCGCAGCAGGCTCCGCCGGGCTCTCCGCCTCGGACTCGCCCTCGGTGTCCGCCGCGTCGGCCTGCGTGTCACTCTCCGGAGTGGCATCCGACTCGTCGGCGGGCTCCTCCTCCGGGGTGACGGCCGGTTCCTCGGCGACCTGGGCGTCCGGCGTGTCCTGGGCGGCATCCGGCTTCACGTCGGCGTCCGCCGTGGTCGCCGGGGCGTCCTCGGCGGCGGGCTCCTCGGCCGGAGCGTTGCGCGGCGTCACGACCGGGTAGCCGGACGTGGCCTGGGCCAGCGACCGCTCGTGCTCGGGCGCGGCCTGCTTACGCCGGTTGGCGGCCACGTCGGCAGCGGTGAAGCCGGTACGCAGCGCGTTCGTCGGCGCCGAACTGTTCGCCATCGACTGCGCCTCGGCGGTCAGCGGCGCGCTGCCCCCGATGCCGGCGATCGGCGGCTGACCGGAGTCGGCAGGCTGCCGGCCCGGGCCGGGACCGGTCGGACGGCCCGTGGCGGGACGCGGCTGACCGGCGCCCGACAGCGGCGGCTGACCGGGGCCGGGGCCGGTCGGACGACCTGCCGGGCCGGCACCCGGCGACGGCGATTGACCAGGGCCGGCGCCCATGGGACGACCCGCCTGGCCGGTGCCCGGAAGCGGCGGCTGGCCAGGGCCGGGGCCCGTCGGGCGACCCGCCTGGCCGGCACCCGACAGCGGCGGCTGACCGGGACCGGGGCCCGTCGGGCGGCCGGCGCCGGGGAGGGGCGTACGGCCCGGGCCGGGACCGGTCGGGCGGCCCGTGCCGGGGCGGGAGGCTTGGCCCGTACCGGAAGAGGGGTTGATGTCGTCTCGAACCGGAGGGGTGTCGACGCGCGTCGGGTCCAGGGGCTTTCCGCCGCGGCGCGGCGTCTCCGGCGGCGTCTGGCCACCGACCTGGGCCTTGCCGGAGGCGAAATGCGGCGGACGGCCATCGGCTGCGGGTGGCTGCGCGACCGGGGGACGCGGATTGGGTACGACGGGAGCCGAACCCGTGGCGGTCACCCAGCCCGAACCCGGCAGCACCGGCGGTCCACCCGGGCCACTCGGCAGCGACGGGCGCTCCCGGCCGGCGCCCGGACGGCGCATGCTCGGGCTCATCGGGAACGTGATCTTGGAGCGGCGGCCGGCCGCACGCGCCAGCAGACGCTCGGCCTCCTCCGCGTTGATGCGATGCGCGGGATCCTTGCGCAGCAGCCCGTTGAGCACCGGCTTGAGCGGGCCCGCGTTCCGGGCGACCGGTACGTTCTCCGTGGCCAGGGCGGCGAGCGTGGCGATCGCCGACGGCCGGGCGAACGGCGACTGCCCCTCGACCGCGGCATAGAGCGTGGCGCCCAGCGACCACAGATCGGCGGCCGGGCCGGCGGTGCCGTCACGGGCGCGTTCGGGAGCGATGTACGCCGGGGAGCCGAGCACCAGACCGGTGCGGGTCACGTTCGGGTCGCCGGGGACGGTGGCCAGGCCGAAGTCGGTGAGGACCACCCGGCCGTCCGCTCCGAGCAGGACATTGCCCGGCTTGACGTCCCGGTGCACGACGCCGTTGCGGTGGGCGGCACGCAGCGCGTTGAGCACGCCCAGGCCGATCTCCGCGGTGCGCAGCGCGTTGAACGGGCCGTCCTGCGCCAGCGTGTCCTGGAGGGAACGGGACGGAACGTACTCCATCACGATCCACGGGTCGGCATCCGTGGAGAGCACGTCGAAGACACGAACCACGTTGACGTTGTTGAGCCGGGCGATGGCGCGCGCCTCGCGAAGGGAGCGCTCGCGCATCTCCTGCCGCTCACCCGGGGTCAGCCCCGGCGGCGGCACGAGCTCCTTGATCGCTACTTCTCGGTGCAGGACGACATCGGTCGCCCGCCAGACACGACCCATCCCGCCCTGACCGAGCGGCGCAACGAGCCGGTACCGATCAGCGACAACGAGTGGGGGAGAAGAAGACATCACGCAGAAAATACCTGGTTCTGTCGAGCGGCCGCGAATTGATCAGCCGAGTGTGGGACACGTGTCACCGGATCTCCGGCCACGCGTCGTACGCTCGGTTGATGAATGAGGAACCGCTGGTCAGCGTCGTACGAGGAAGCCTAGACGATCATGAGTTGGCGGCGCTTGCCGCCATCCTGGCATCTCGATCCACTTCGGTCAATTACCCCACGCCGCCCCAAGCCGTCTCAGACTGGTCCCGTTCCGCGCGTCCCACCGCCGAACCGCGCAACTGGCGCACCTCCGCCCTCCCCCGCTGACCGTCATCCACAGGGGCAGAAAAGCCGGGCACAAGTTCGCTAACCTCCGAAGTTCGTTCGTCGATGTCGATGGGAGGTTCGCCGATGCGGTACGACGACCCTGTGCCCAAGAGCACGGTCGCCGACTGGGACTTCAGTTCCATCGAAGGGATTGAAGCCGACATCGCCGCGATGGAGGATTTCGCGGCCGGCCTGAAAGCGAACCTCCAGCAGAACTACGCGCCACACTCGGACGCGGTCGCCGAGGCGATGTTCACACCTGTGCCCTCCGGCGACCCGTTCTACGAGCTGCACCTCTTCATGTACACACATCAGCAGGTCCAGGACGCCACCCAGCGCAACGTCGACCTGTTCTTCGACGACACCCACCAACTCGCCGTCGCAGCCGAGGACATCAGCGCGAAGTACCGCGATTCCGACGCCTTCTCCCGGGCCACCGTGGCTGATATCGAGGCCGAGTTCCGGACGCCCCCACCGGGCACACCGCGGGGCGGAGACACACTCAAGCCGCTCGGGGAGGCGTGATGGGCGAGCTCAACGACAGTGGAGGTGCTCTCGCCGGCAACGGCAGGTGGCAGAGCACAGACGTGCCCCACATGTGGAGCATGCTGAGCGGCCACGATCACGCTCCGCACCAGGTGGCACTCGACGGGTGGCGGCACGCCTACGAATTGGTCCTGGCTCACCGGACGCAGATCGAGGCGTACAAGGACAAGCTGATCCAGGCGTGGCCACCGGAACGCAGCTCGGCGTCCCGGGCGTACGTCGGACGCCTCGACAACCTGATCACCAACCTCACGAACACGTACGAGGCGGCGATCGCCAATTACACGACGTACTCCTCGGCCATTAACGCGGTCAGCGCGGCCAAAGCGGAGATGAAGTACATCCAGGAGGAGTACGCGAAGAACGCGGTGCTGATCGCGCAGTTCAAGGAAGCAAGCGCGAACCAGGTCGTGGGGCTCGGGGAGGCGGGCATGATCGCGCCCCAAGCCCCAACCAACCCGGTTCCCGACGGACACCAGGAGGCGCTCCAGAGACGCGCCGCCGAAATCATGACGAAGGTTAGCGCCGAACTCTCCACCGCCAAGTTTTCGCTCGTGACACCTGAGCCTTTTGTATTGCCCGTCGCTAAGGTCGCCGACAATACAAAAATCCTTGGTGGAGGCGGAGGAGCTTCATCCTCTTCTTCGATTTCAGTATCGCCGTCGGGGCGAACAAGCCGAGCGACTCGACCTACAGAATCGTTGATCCGCGAGCCCGTCGATACGAGCGTCACCGGTCCAAGCAGCGGTAACACCGGGAAGTCAGAAACGCCGGGTTCATCATCTGATGGACCGGTCCTAGGCGGAGTCAAGACAGATCCTACCGGACCAGTGACGACGCTCCCTACTAATACGACCCCAGTTACTACCACTCCGAACACCAACACATCCGGCCCTTACACGTATACACCGGGCGTCACACCGCCGAG
This sequence comes from Actinoplanes sp. NPDC019969, assembly GCF_055562375.1. Lineage (NCBI taxonomy): Bacteria > Bacillati > Actinomycetota > Actinomycetes > Micromonosporales > Micromonosporaceae > Actinoplanes > Actinoplanes sp. NPDC019969. The sequence goes on from NZ_JBVHFK010000001.1 coordinate 468,122, forward strand.
CACTCTGCCTCGAGGTGGAACCGGCCCCTTCTCGCCCACAAATAATCGCGGCCTGGGCCCTACCGCCGGGTCAGGCCCCGGCCCCATCGGCACACGCGGGGGCACAGGCCCTCACTCAGGAATCATCGGTGCGGTACCTCCCGGCGGCACCGCTGCTTCCGGCCGAGGTGGAATGCCTATCGGCGCGATGCCAGTTGGTCAACCGCCCTCCGCCGGACGCGCGGGCCAACCCGGGACGTCGAGCCGCACTGGACAAAGAATCAATCCTGTCGGCGGCATGATCGGGCAAGATGGAATAGCTCGGCCCGGACAACGTCAAACCCGTCGGACTGGAGAGGAAGAGCAAAGCCGAAGCTGGGATCCGGATAACCCCTGGGAGACCGACGCCGGCGTCGACCCGGTGCTGCTTCCCCCGCCAGAGCGGCACATCGACCCCGGGCCCACAATCGGCGGTCGATAAGTGAAGCGCATGAGCAGAGCGGCAGTTGTTGTTGTTGCGGCCGCAGCCTTCTACCCCGCGACACCAGCACATGCCGATCAAATACGGAATTCTCAATGGCATCTCCAATTCCTCAACATAAATAAAGCTCACAGCCTATCCCGAGGGGCTGGAATCAGCGTTGCAGTGATCGACTCTGGCGTTTCTCCCCACATCGACCTACAGCGGAACCTCAGCAAAGGCACCGACACGGTTCCCGGGGGCGACGGCAGCGGGCAGGTCGATAAGGACGGCCACGGGACCATGATGGCCGGGCTGATAGCTGGACACGGCCACAACTCCAGCGACGGCGTCATCGGGATAGCCCCAGAAGCTAAGATAATTCCAGTTCGAGCCCTCGATAACCGAGATAGCGGCGACGGTCTGATAGCTGGAATAAAGTCGGCATCCCAGTCCGGCGCAAGAGTGATTAACATATCGGCGACGACAGTCAGATCTAGGGCCTTGAGTGATGCAATTTCCGAAGCCTCCTCCGCCGACAGCGTCATCGTCGCGGGCTCCGGGAATGCATCAACAAGCGGACGTTTTGGTTATCCCGCAGCGCTGCCGGAGGTCCTCGCCGTAGGCGCGATAGGCCGAGATGGCATACACGCCAAGTTCTCGATGACTGGGCTAGAGATCGATATCTGCGCGCCCGGTGTGGATATCGTCACAACTCACCTCAGGAATCGATATTCCAGCAGCGAAGGGACGTCTGACGCGACGGCGATTGTTTCGGGGGCGGCGGCGTTGGTTCGGGCGAAGTTTCCGGAGCTGTCGGCGCAGGAAGTCATTCACAGGTTGACGGCGACGGCTACGGACATCGGGCCGGCGGGCAAGGACGACCAGTGCGGCTACGGAGTGCTGAACATCGTCAAGGCTCTGACGGCTGACGTACCGCCGCTGAACGCGCCTGCGGGAACGTCCTCCATTCAGCCGACCGCCTCGTCGGTGACCGCTGCGCCTGCTGCCACCGGACCGGCGGGAGCCGCGCCGGCGACCGAACCGGCCAGTTCCAACCTGCCGATCGTCATGGCCGGGGTGGGCGCCGGGATCGTTGCCGCCGGAGCGCTCGTCGCGCTTCTCGTCGCCCGACGGCGGCGGTCAGGTTCGTAAGGGTCACTCTCCGGTGGCCATGGCCACCGGAAGCGGGGGCGGAACCGTGGGCGGTCATTCGCTAACCTCTCAGAGGTCATTCGCTGGGGATCGATGGGAGGACGCCGAATGCCCCAAGCATGGGACGCCAGTGGGACATGGCTCGGCAACGTCGACTACACCGACTTCGGTGCCATCGAGGCGGACATCGCCGCCATGGAGGAGTTCGCCGCTCAGCTCAAGGCGGACATCGAGAACAACTTCGCGCCGTACGCGGAGACCGTGAGCCAGACGATGGTCGAGCGGCTGCCCGAGACGACGTTCTACGACCTGCACCTGTTCCTGTACTCGCACGATCAGGCGCAGATTGCCACCCAGATGAACGTGGCCAGCTACACCGACGGCACGTACCAGTTCGCCAGCGCTGCCAGTGGGATCAGCCAGCAGTACCGCGACTCCGACGCGTTCTCCCACGCCCGGGTCGCCGATGTCGAAGCTGCCTTCAAGAACCCTCAGCATCTCGAGTCCAGCGTGGAAACCGTGACCGGAACCGGCGAGACCGTCGCCGAGGTTCCCGGTTCTGGAGGTTCCTGATGGTTGATTACACCGGTGGCGGCGTCCCGGCGACGGACTGGCGGAGCATGCCGATCGAGATGATCTGGCCGCTCCTGAAGAGCCATGACAGCGGGCCGCACCGCACCATGGGTGACGCCTGGCAGAAGTCGTCCGAGCTTCTGGCAAACCACATAAGCCAGGTCAAGGCTTACCGCGACAAGCTGAGCGAGGCCTGGCCGCCGGAGCGGAGCCGCGCCGCGGCGGCCTACCTGGATCGTCTCGAGCTTCTGATCGCCAGCCTGCAAGAGACCCAGCTCGCGTCCGCCACGAACGGGCGTGCTTTGACGGGTGGCATCGACGCCGTCGACGAGGCCAAGGTGGAGCTGGCCGGACTGGAGCAGCAGTACCGGGAGATCAAGGCACAGACCGACGCGTACGAGAAAGCCGCCTCAGCGCCGATTCTCGCCACGACGGATCCTCTGCCGGTGCGGCCGGTGGAGGCGTACGCCCGCTTGAATGCGCTGGACAAGCAGGCTCGGGCCACGGTGCAGTCGCTCTCCGCCGAGCTTGCCGCGGCCCAGAGCACGTTCGTCGCACCGAAGCCGTACAACCCGAACCTCAAGATCGACAGTGTCGAGGACATGGGTGGTTCGGGTGGCGCCGGGGCCGGCATGCCGCCGATGGTGCCGCCGTTCTCTCCGCGTTCGGTAACGCCGAGCAAGCCATCGCCGAGGGACACCGTCGCCACTCCGGTTCAGGAGAAGCCTTCGACGGGCCCGGTGACGAAGCCGGATCTGCCGGACTCCCACGCCCCGTCGAATCCGTCGGTGGACGGCCCGATTCTCGGCGGTACGAAGACGGTGCCGGCGCCGTCTCCCGGTCTGCCTCCCGTCACGACGACACCGGGCCTGCCGCCGACGAACACGCCTGCTTTCCACCCGACGGGCCCCTACACGGTGACGCCCAGCGGCCCGTCGACGTCGCCGATCTCGCGTTCGTCCGGTCCGAGCGGTTCGGCTCCGCACTCGTTCCAGCCGACGTCGGGGAGCCGCGGCACGTCCGTTCCGCACAGTGGGGTGCTGGGTGGTTCGCCGTCGGCCATGACCGGCGCGGCTCCTTCGGGTGGCCGGGGGGTCCCGGGCACCTCGACTCGTGGCGGGCAGCGCGTTAATCCGGTCGGCGGCGTGATCGGCGGCGTGGGAACCGGAACGGGCACCGGTGGGGGGCCGGGCATGGGCGCCTCACCCGGGCGGCGTTCACCCGCCCGCGGCGAGGAGGAGTCGCATCGCCTGCAGTGGGATCCGGACAATCCGTGGGAGACGTCGGAAGGCATGGACCCGGTTCTGCTTCCCCCTTCGGTGCAGCGCATCGATCCCGGACCGACCATCGGCGGGCGATGAATGGGCGGGGCAGCGAGGTCGGCGAGCTTTCTCGCGGCGTGTGTCGTGACCATGGCCCTGTGCCCGGCCGCGCCGGCGTTCGCCGACGACACCAGGAGAGCGCAATGGCATCTGCCGTTCCTGAAGGTGGAGCAGGCGCACCGGATCACCACGGGCGCCGGCGTCACCGTTGCGGTGGTCGACAGCGGTGTCTTTCCGCACCGTGACCTGACGGGGAATGTCAGGAAGGGCGCTGACATGGGCCCCGATGGTGACGGGACGGGTCAGGTGGACACGGACGGACACGGCACCCGGATGGCCGGCATCATCGCCGGGCGGGGACATGGTTCCGGCCAGGGCGTTCTAGGGATCGCCCCCGGCGCGAAGATCCTCCCGATCAAGGACAGCGCCCGCCGGGACAACGGACGGAGCATCGCCGACGGGGTGGCGTGGGCGACGAAGGCCCGCGCCGATGTGATCAACCTGTCGGTCGTCGTGCCCGATTCCAGGATCATCAGGGACACTGTCCAGGCCGCGATCGACGCCGACATCGTCGTGGTCGCGGGTGCGGGGAACACCACCAAGAATCTGAAGCTCGGCTATCCGGCGGCGCTTCCGGGCGTCCTGGCCGTCGGGGCGACGGACCAGCAGGGGAAGCGTCACGGCATTTCGGTGACCGGTCCGGAGATGGGGATCTGTGCGCCCGGCGCCGAGATCATCACGACGGGCATCAACAACAAGTACCAGCGCGCCACCGGCACGTCCGATGCCGCGGCGATTGTCTCGGGGGCGGCGGCGCTGGTGCGGGCGAAGTTCCCGAACCTGTCGGCGCCGGAGGTCGTGCACCGGCTGACGGCGACGGCGGACGACTACGGGACGCCGGGCAAGGACGAGGAGTGCGGGTACGGCGTACTCAACATCGTCAAGGCTTTGACCGCCGACGTCCCGCCGCTGCCTGTCTCGGCCGCTCCGGAGGTGTCGTCGGCGAAACCGGCCGAGTCCGCGGTGCAGCTCACGGAGTCGGCCCGGGCCGTGCCCACGCCGAAGTCGTCCGGGTCCGGTCTTCTCCTGTTCGGCGGGATCGGCGCCGCTGTCGTCGCGGCCGGTGCGGTGGTGGCCCTGGTGCTGACCCGCAGGCGGCGGGCCAACGGCTGAGCCGAAACCGGAATCAGGGCGGAAACACGCTGCTTGGTGACGGTTTTGTATGGGTCGGGCTTGTAGGCTCGTTTTCCGTGCAGACCGACATCGCATACCGCCTGATCCTCGCCTCGGCCAGCCCTGCCCGGCGGGCGCTGCTCACCGGGGCCGGGATCGATGCCGAGGTCATCGTCAGTGGCGTGGACGAGAGTGTCGTCGATGCCGACGACGCCTACACGACGAGTCTGGCGCTGGCGCGGATGAAGGCGCGGACGGTCGCGGCGAATCTGCCGGCCGATCCGGCGGCGCTGGTGCTGGGTTGTGACTCGGTGCTGGCTTTCGAGGGTGAGGTGTTCGGCAAGCCGGCCGACGCGGGGCAGGCGGTGCGCCGCTGGATGGCGATGCGCGGCAAGTCGGGGGTGCTGCACACCGGGCACCATCTGACCGGCCTGGTGAGCGGGTTGCAGGCGGAGGCGGTCGGCACGACGACGGTGCATTTCGCTGATGTGACCGACGCGGAGATCGAGGCGTACGTCGAGTCCGGTGAGCCGTTGCAGGTGGCGGGCGCGTTCACGCTGGACGGCCGGGGTGGCGCGTTCGTGGAGCGGATCGAGGGCGACCCGGGCAATGTGATCGGGTTGTCGCTGCCGCTGCTGCGGCGCCTGCTCGCCGACATGGGCATCCCGATCACGAGTCTCTGGCGCAGCTGAATTCCACCGGAGCCGACGCGGGCGACGTGCGAAAATTGACGAATCTGGACTAACATATCGATTGACGGTCAGGCACGGTCCGCGTGGTGGGAACGATCCACAACCGTGCTGTCTCAGCGGTCCGGATCCACCTGAGGAACCGTTAGGCTCTGCAGTTGTGCGGAAGATTCTGATCGCCAATCGTGGCGAGATCGCCGTCCGGGTTATCCGGGCCTGCAAGGACGCCGGCCTCACCAGCGTCGCCGTCTACGCCGACAGTGACCGGGACGCGCCACACGCGCGCCTGGCCGACGATGCTTACGCGCTGGACGGCGAGACGGCCGCGGACACCTATCTCCGCATCGACAAGCTGCTGGAGATCGCGGCCCGGTCCGGGGCGGACGCGGTGCACCCGGGCTACGGTTTCCTCTCGGAGAACGCCGAGTTCGCGCAGGCCGTACAGGATGCGAATCTGATCTGGATCGGGCCGACGCCGCAAGCCATCCGCGATCTCGGTGACAAGGTCACCGCGCGGCACATCGCGCAGCGTGCCGGGGCCCCGCTGGTGCCGGGCACCGCCGAGCCGGTCGCGGACGCGGCCGAGATCGTCGCGTTCGCCGAGCAGCACGGCCTGCCGGTGGCGATCAAGGCGGCGTTCGGTGGTGGCGGCCGGGGGCTGAAGGTGGCCCGCACGGTGGAGGAGATCCCGGCGCTGTTCGAGAGCGCGACCCGGGAGGCGGTGGCCGCGTTCGGGCGGGGCGAGTGTTTCGTCGAGCGCTACCTGGACCGGCCCCGGCACGTGGAGGCGCAGGTCCTGGCGGACACGCACGGCACCGTGGTGGTCGTCGGCACCCGGGACTGCTCGTTGCAGCGCCGCCATCAGAAGCTGGTGGAGGAGGCGCCGGCGCCGTTCCTGAGCGACGAGCAGCGGGCGAAGATCCACGAGAGCGCGAAGGCGATCTGCCGGGAAGCCGGCTATCACGGTGCCGGCACGGTGGAATACCTGGTCGGCCAGGACGGGACGATCTCGTTCCTGGAGGTGAACACGCGCCTGCAGGTGGAGCACCCGGTCAGTGAGGAGACGGCCGGGGTGGATCTGGTGCGGGAGCAGTTCCGGATCGCCGCGGGCGAGCCGCTGCCGTTCACCGAGGATCCGGCGCCGCGTGGCCACTCGATCGAGTTCCGGATCAACGGGGAGGACGCGGGCCGCGGCTTCCTGCCGGCGCCGGGCACGGTCACCGCGCTGACCTGGCCGTCCGGGCCGGGGGTGCGGGTCGACTCCGGGGTCGAGCAGGGCAGTGTGATCGGCGGTAACTTCGACTCGATGCTGGCGAAGGTCATCGTGACCGGGGCGACCCGCGCGGAGGCGCTGGAGCGGGCCCGCCGGGTGCTGGACGAGACGGTGATCGAGGGCATCGCCACGGTGCTGCCGTTCCACCGGGCGGTGATCCGCGACGAGGCGTTCACCGGCGAGCCGTTCACCGTGCACACCCGCTGGATCGAGACCGAGTGGAACAACGAGGTCCCGCCGTTCACCGCGCCCGCCGCGCCGGAGGCCGACGCCTCCGAACGGGAGTCCGTCGTGGTCGAGGTGGGCGGGCGGCGCATCGAGGTGCGGCTTCCCAAGACCCTTTTCTCCGGTACGGTCCAAGCCGCCCCCAAACGCGCCGCGTCCCGCCCGCGCAGCGCCCAGGGCCGGACGGCAGCCGTGTCCGGTGGCGGGCTGACCGCGCCGATGCAGGGCACGATCGTGAAGGTCGCCGTGCAGAACGGTGACGTGGTCGCCGAGGGCGACACCATCGTGGTGATCGAGGCGATGAAGATGGAGCAGCCGTTGCAGGCGCACAAGGCCGGCACGGTCGCGGGCCTGTCCGTCGAGCCGGGCGCCGCCGTCACGGCCGGCACGGTGCTCTGCACCATCGACTGACCGCTCCCCCACCGAAGCCCGGGTGCCTGCCGCACTCGGGCTTCGTGCTGTGCACACGACGACAGACCCGTCACATCCGGCCGGGTGACGCGTTCAAGGAGCGGGCCGCCGATACGGGACCTACCGACGGCCCGCGGCCGCGCGCCGCTGCACAGCGCGGGCGAGTCAACCGTACGCCCGGCCCCGGCGGCCCCCGCAAACCGGGCGCGCCGGACGGACCCGGCCCGTAGCGTGTCCCGCATCACCGCAGATCCGCGCCCGGCCGGGCGCATGCTCGAAACACAGCGCTCTCTCAGCCGGTCCCGCGCAGAATGCTGTGAGTCCCGATGCCCACGAGGTGGCCCGCACCGATGATCGACATGTTGACCATGGTGGCAACGCCGGCCTGGGCGTACCTTGCCCTTTTCGCGTTCCTCGCGGTCGACGCCCTGGTGCCGGTGGTGCCCACCCAGGCCATCATGATCACGTCGGGCGCCCTGACCGTCTACGGCGACCTCGACCTGGTCGCGGTGATCGCGGTCGGTGCGGTCGGCATGTTCACCGGTGACGCGATCGCCTTCGTGCTGGGCCGGTCGACCGGGGCCCGGCTGAGTTCGCTGCGGGCCCGGTTCGCGCCGCGCGGCGAGGAGACCGAGTCCCGCACCCGCCGGGCGGCCGAACGCTTCACCCGGGGCCTGCGCCGCCCGGGCCCGCTGGTGATGGTGCTGTGCCGGTTCGTTCCCGGCGGCCGGATGGCCGCCGGATACAACGCGGGCCGCACCGGCTATCCGATCCGGTCGTTCGTCGGTTACGACGGGGCGGCCGCGCTGACCTGGGCGGCCTACGGCGGACTGGTCGGGCACCTCGGGGGCACCGCGATCACCCAGTCCGCCTGGCGGCTGTTCGCCGCCGCCGCGATCGCCGCCGTCGTGTTCGGCACGGCCGGCTGGGTGCTGGCCGTGTTCGGCGGGCGGGACAAGGAACCCGTCACTGCACCTCGTGCTGCATCAGCTGACGTGCCGCCTCCGCGATCGACCCGGAGAGCGAGGGGTAGATCGTGATGGTGTGCGCCAGCTGATCGACCGTCAGGTTGTTCTCGATCGCCATGGTGATCGGCAGGATCAGCTCGCTCGCCTTCGGCGCCACCACGACGCCGCCGACGATCTGGCCGGTCGCCGGGCGGCAGAACAGTTTCACGAACCCGTCCTGCAGGCCGGCCATCTTGGCGCGGGCGTTGCCGGTCAGCGGCAGCATCACCTGACGGGCCGGGAACCGGCCGGAGTCGACCTCGTTCTGCGAGACGCCGACGGTGGCCAGCTCCGGGTCGGTGAACACGTTCGCCGAGACGGTCCGCAGCCGCAGCGGGGCGACCGCCTCACCCATCGCGTGCCAGATCGCGATCCGGCCCTGCATGGCGGCGACGCTGGCCAGCGGCAGCACGCCGGTGCAGTCGCCGGCGGCGTAGATGCCGGGCACGTTGGTCCGCGACACCCGGTCCACGGTCACGTAGCCGCCGTCGGAGACGTCGACCCCGTACTCCCGCAGTCCCAGATCGGCGGTGTTCGGGATCGCCCCGACCGCCATCAGCGCGTGCGACGCCTCGACCGTGCGCCCGTCGGAGAGGGTGACCCGTACCCCATCCCCGGTGTTGACCACCGAGTCACCGCGGGACTGGCTGAGGATCGTCATGCCCCGTTCCCGGAACACCCGCTCGATCGCCATCGCCGCGTCGGCGTCCTCGTGCGGCATGACCCGCTCCCGGCTGGAGATGAGCGTCACCTTCACGCCCATCGCGAGGTAGGCGCTGGCGAACTCGGCGCCGGTCACACCCGACCCGATCACCACCAGGTGGCTGGGCAGCTCCTCCAGGTCCCACACCTGCCGCCAGTCGAGGATCCGCTCCCCGTCCGGCCGCGCCGACGACAGCACCCGCGGGGTGGCGCCGGTGGCCAGCAGCACGGTGGTGGCCTCCACCGGGTACGTCTCGCCGCCCTCGGGGGTGATCAGCACCTGGTGGGTGTGGCCGAGCCGGTCCTCGCCGAGCCGGGCCCGGCCGCGGACCACGTCCACCCCGGCCTTGATCAGCTTGGTCTGGATGTCACCGGACTGGGCCAGGGCGAGTTTCTTGACCCGCTCGTTGACCGCCTTCGCGTCGACGCTGACCCCGTCCAGCCCCGCCGACCGGATGCCGAACCGCTCGTTGCGCCGGTAACCGGTCATCACCTCGGAACTAGCGATGAACGTCTTGGACGGAACGCAGTCGGTGAGCACGCACGCGCCACCGGGTCCGTCCGCCTCCACGAGGGTGACCTCCGCGCCCAGCTGGGCAGCGACAAGAGCCGCCTCGTAGCCTCCCGGCCCCCCACCGATGATCACGATCCGACTCACGATTTATGACCTCCAAAAGCGGCAACTGTGCCGACACGCGTCTCTCATATTCTCACCGACCGACTATGCGACTAGTGTCGTCGCCGTGCGTCACTACGCCGCGTATGGCTCGAACCTGGATCCCGCCCGCATGCGGGCCTACTGTCCGCACTCGCCGATGGTCGGCGTGGGGTGGATCGAAGGCTGGCGCCTCACCTTCGCCGGTGAGGGAGAAATGGGCTGGGAGGGGGCGGTTTCGACGGTTGTCGAGTCGCCCGGCGACCGTGTCTTCGTCTCCCTCTACGACGTCCACCCCTGGGACGCCGCGCAGCTCGACGAGGTCGAGGGGGTGACCGCCGGGACCTACCAGAAGCTCACCGTGCGTGTATCGACACTTGACGGTGACGTACCCGCCTGGGTCTACGTCTTCGCCGGTTACGAGGGTGGCCTGCCGACCGCGTGGTACCTCTCGGAGATCGCGAACGCGGCCGAGAAGGCCGGCGCGCCCGACGATTACGTCGCCGATCTGCGCAGCCGGCCCACCGGCACGTCGACCCCCGAGGTCTAACCGCTGGCGTGTTGAGTTCGGCCGTCCCTGACGCCCGGAATCAACACGCCTTCTGGTAGACGTTGCCGCGGTAGAGCGCGGTCATGCCGACCTTGAAGTACAGGCTCGCGGCGTCGGTCGGGTTCGCCAGGTCGACGCCGAGCCCTGCCGTCGGGCGCCCGTTGGCGGCATAGGTCGCGAAGGCCCGGCGCAGAAGCGCTTCACCCACACCCCGCTTGCGGTACGGGCGGAGCACCGCGAGGTACTTCACATAGCCCTCGTCGGTCTCCCCGCTGCCGTCGGACGACTGCAGGGCGCCGGCGATCTCCCCGTCCACCTCGGCGACCAGCCACTCGTCGGCGGAGATCGAGGACTCGCCGTCGAGCTGGGCGCGCCATCCCTCGTACCCCATCGCGGGGTGATCGGAGTCCCGGAAAGCCGACTCGATCACCGCGTGGAAGGCGCGCACCTCGGCCTCGTCGTCGAAGCGCAGCGGCCGGACGGTCACCCCGGCCGGCGGCTCCGGCGCGACCGGCGAGACACCGTCGAGCGGCATCTGCATCCGGGCGAACTGCTTGAGGAAGGTGAACCCCGCCTCGGCCAGCGCCTCGATCAGGTCGTCCTCACCCGGGAGCGCCCCGGCCCGGACGTGGTAGACGTCGTGGCCGAACTCGGCGCCCCGCTCGGCGATCCGGGCCATCAACAGCTCCAGCAGCGGCCGCAGGGCGGGCAGTCCGAGCTTCGGCCAGAAGAAGACGTTGGCCATGTCACGCGGGCCGCGGGTGGCGTTGTACGGGTACGCCCAGGCCACGATCCGCCCGGTCTCGTCGAGCGCCAGCCAGGAGTCCCGGGACAGGTCGGTGTTCGGCGCGGTGAGCTCCTCGCGCACCTCGCCGCTGGTGAAGTCGGGCTTGCCCACCGCGGCGATGTCGCTGGCGTGCACCACCTCGAGGATCGCCGGTACGTCGTCGAGAGTGGGCCGGCGCGTCGTCCATCCGGCGGGCAGTTCCGTCATGTGGGAATCCGACCACGCTCCCGTCGCGCCGCTCAACCGAGTTTCGCCGCGGGCCCCGGTCGCCTACGATCGGCCGCATGCAGCCGCGCCGTGAGCGAATGATGCGCCCCTTCCCGGGGCTCCTCGCCGTGCGCTGATCCAGACCACGACCAGGCCTCGTCTCCGCGGGGCCTGGCTTTGCCGTCTTCTCCCGCCGGACTCGGGCCGTCAGGAGAGAGACGATGAACACCTTCTACGTGACGACCGCCATTCCGTACGTCAACGCCGCCCCGCACCTCGGGCACGCGCTGGAACTCGTCCAGGCCGACGTGCTGGCCCGGCACGCCCGGCTCCGTGGCCGCCCGGTGCGCTTCCTCACCGGCACCGACGACAACGCGCTCAAGAACGTCACCGCGGCCCGCGCCGCCGGGGTGGACGTACGTGCCTTCGTGGACCGCAACGCCCACCGTTTCGCCGCCCTCCGCGAACCCCTCGACCTGTCGTTCGACGACTTCATCCGGACCAGCGCCGACGCCCGGCACCCGGGCGGGGTGGACCGGCTGTGGCGCGAGTGCGCCGCCGCCGGTGACTTCTACCGGCATTCCTACCAGGGGCGCTACTGTCCCGGCTGCGAACAGTTCCTGTCAGCGGGCGACCTGTGCCCCGAACACCGCGTGCCGCCGGAGACAGTGGTCGAGGAGAACTGGTTCTTCCGGCTGTCCCGCTACACCGAACAGATCCGCGAGATCCTCGAGTCGGGCCGGGTCCGGATCGAGCCGCCGGCCCGGCGCAACGAGGTGCTCGCCCTGGTCCGCGGCGGCCTGACCGACTTCAGCGTCTCCCGCCCGGCGGCCCGGGCCGGTGGCTGGGGCATCCCGGTGCCCGGCGACCCCGGCCAGGTGATCTACGTCTGGTGGGACGCGCTCGCCAACTACGTCACCGCCCTCGGGTACGGCGCCGGCGCCCCCGACTACCAGCGCTGGTGGGCGTCACCGGGCGAACGCACCCACGTGATCGGCAAGGGCATCGTCCGCTTCCACGCCGTCTACTGGCTGGCGCTGCTGCTCTCGGCCGGCCTGCCGCTGCCCACCGCCGTCCTGGTGCACGACTACCTGTCGGTGGACGGCGCGAAGATCTCCAAGAGCGCCGGCAACGCCGTCGACCCGGCCGGGCTGGCCGCACGGTACGGCGTGGACGCGGTCCGCTGGTGGCTGCTGCGCGAGGTCGCCCCGCTCGGCGACACCGACTTCACCGTCGACCGGCTCGCCCGCCGTGCCGACGCCGACCTGGCCAACGGACTCGGCAACCTGGTCAACCGCACCCTGACGCTGGTCTGGAAGCACCGGGACGGCCACGTGCCGGAGACCGTCCCGTCCGGCCGCCTCGGCGAGCTGTGCGCGGCCCTGCCCGGCCGGATCGATGCGGCGCTGCACCGGTTCGATCTCCGGGCCGCGACCGGCGCGCTGTGGTCCGTGGTCGACGAGGGCAACCGGTACGTGGAATCCGAGCGCCCCTGGGAACCCGCCGCCGCCGACCGCCGGGATGCGGTGCTGGGCGCCCTGATCGCGGCCTGCCGCCTGGTCGCGACCGAACTGCGGCCGTTCCTGCCGTCCGGCGCCGCCCGCCTGCACGACCGCCTGCTCACCGGCGACCGGGTCGCCCGCCCCGAGCCCGTCTTCCCTCGCCTCGCCGCCCGGTGAAACCCCGGCTGGTTCTCAGGGCTGTCTCGAGCGCCCGGAGACAGCCCTGAGAACCAGCCGGACATGACCCACCCACCGGAACAGACGCGGGACCGGCCCGGCGGCGGGATGCTCAGAGAGCCAGGCGGTGGCCCAGGGACTCGAGCAGGCCGGTGAACTCGACCCGTTCCGCCTGGTCCAGGGCCGCATAGGCCTGCCCGGCCAGCGCGTCGGCCACCGCCTCGGCCCACAGCAGGCGGCGGATCAGCGGGCCGGCCGACGGGTACGGCGCCTGCCACCCCAGAGCCACGGCGTCGGTCTCGCCCTCCGGCCCGGCGATGATCGCTTCGAGCGGGGTGAGACCGGCCGCCCGGACGGCGATCACGTGCACCCCGAGCCGGTGTTCGTGCAGCAGGTGCAGCAGGACCGCGGCGCGGGCCCCGGGCTCGCCGCTCGGCACCGGCATGGCCCGCCAAGCGGCGAACAGCGGCAGCCCGGCGGCGTCCACCCGGTCGACGATCCGCCGGGCGAGGTCGAGCAGCCGGGTCAGCCGGGGAAACCCGCCCAGGTTCTCGTCGCCCCAGTTGCACAGCTCGCCCAGGTGCCAGGCGGCGACCTCGGCGGGGGCCGACGACTTGACTGCCGCCTCCCAGCCGTCGGTGACGGCCTCCGGCGCGATGAAGGCCAGCGCCGCCGCCACGGTCTCCGGCCGCACGTCGCCGAGCGCTCCGGCACGGGCGGAGACGTGGTAGGCCCAGCCGGAGAGCCCGAGCAGCCTGGCCCCCTGGAGGGTCCGCGGCGACTCGGAGAACGCTCGATGGATGACGGCGAGTCCGGCGCGAGCGTTGGCGGCAGCCTGTTCCGGGGTCACCCGCCCGATTCTGCTCCCCCTGACCGTCTAAAGAAAATCTCCCGGACAGTCCGAAGAAAACGCTTTCGCGATCTTGGTGTTTCTCGGCTTCCGGTCTACACCTTGCTCCGGTACGGGCCACGCAACGTCCCGTGCCTCGCGCCGGCCACGGCAGGCGTCCCCTCACGACAGTCCCGCGGGTGCGGCTCATGCATGCCCGTCGCGGTCACCCGCGGCTGGTTGTCAGGGCTGTCTCAGCGCGGCTGAGACAGCCCGGACAACCAGCCGGGCAAACCCTCAGCGCAGGTCGTCGAGAGCGGCCTGCGCGTCGCCGACCCGGCGGCGGGCCGCGGCGGCCTCGCGTTCTGCCGTCCGGCGGGCCTGTTTGCGGCGGGCCACGTCGGCGACCGCTTCGGTGCGGCGTCGTTCCAGTTCGGCGAGTTCCGCCTCCAGGTCGTCGACCAGGTGCTCGGCGTCCCGTTCGGCGTTCTCGGCGCGCTGCAGCTGATCCTCGGCGCGGCGCTCGGCCGCCTCGGCCGCCTTCATCTCCCGGTCCAGTTCCCGACGACGGCGTTCGAGCTGATGTTCCCGCCGCCGCTGCTCGGCCTCGATCTCCTCCCGGCGTCGCTGCTCAGCCGCGGCATCTTCCCGCGCGGATGGAGGTGACGAATCCGGCGGGGCCGGTGACACCGGCGCGGAGGCCGACGGGGACAGGGCCGGATCGTCGTCGGTGACCAGGCGCAACCGAGGGCGGGGGACCTCGCCGAAGCCCGCGTACGTCGCCGCCCGGATCAGCCGCCCGGTCCGCACCTGCGCCGCGATCTCCGGTTCCGCCAGCGCCGCCGTGAACGTCGCCTCCACCTCGTCGAGCGGCAGTTTCGCCCGGGCCGCGCCGGCCGATACCGCGAGTCGCCGGGCCGCGTCGACCAGCGAGGTGACGAACCGCCGCCGCTGCAGGGACAGCTCCCGCAGTTCGTCGCCGCGCAGGTCCCGCTGGGCGGCCCGCAGCGCGGTGGACAGCTCGGCCAGCTCGTCGATGAGTTCGGGGCGCCGTGACGCCAGCAGGTTGACCACCCAGGCGGCCACCGTCGGTTTCTTCAGCGCGGCGAGCCGTTTGGCGGTCTCCCGGTCGCCGGCTTTCCGGGCCTCGTCCACGGCGGCGGCCCGGGCGGCGACGAATCCGTCCGGCGGCGCCTCGTACAGCTGCCGGGTGATGTCGTCGGTGGCCGGCACGTCAGTCCAGCACGCTGCCGGGCGCCACCTGCTGGAAGCGGGTGTCCGAGAAGTTCGCCAGGTGTGCGCCGTAGATGGCCGCGCCCCGCTCGTTGATCAGCCCGTCGTGCAGCGCGAAGGCCCGTTCGGGCCGGACCCCGCGGACGAACGCGAGGGAGTCGGCGATGGTCGCCCAGGGCGCGTTCATCGGTACGAACAGCGTCTGCACGGCGGTGTCCGGGGCCACGAACGAGTCGCCGGGGTGGTACAGGTTGGTGCTCCCGTCGTCGATCAGGAAGCCCAGGTTCGCGAAGACCGGCACGTACGGGTGAATGATCGCGTGCTGCCCGCCGTACGCCCGCACCCGGTATCCGGCCGCCTCGAACTCCTGCCCGGCCTCGACAGCGGTGGTCGCCGGCGCCACGTCGCCGAGCAGTTTCAGCACCGCGTCGTGGGCGTAGATGCGCAGTTCCGGCCGCCGGGCGACGGCCGCCGTCACCGCCGCGACGTCCACGTGGTCGGGGTGTTCATGGGTGATGAGCACGGCGTCCGCCCCGTCCAATGCGGACGCTTCGGAGAATTCGCCGGGATCGACGACGAGCACTCCCGTGCCTTCGATCCGCAGGCAGGAATGCGTGAACTTCGTGACGCGCACGGGACCCCTCCGCTACTGAACTGTGACCGCCCACCAAGCAGTCTGCCGGAACCGGGAAGTGCGTGCCGCACGTCCCACGGTCAGTGAAGACGCGAGATCGGAGCTGCCATGAATAAACGGGGAATCGTCGTCGCACTGCTGGCGGGCCTGCTGGTCGCCGGGTGCGGGGCCGACAACAAGGACAGCGCCGGATCGTCGGCGGCCCAGCCGGCGGCCGGCCGGGCGGAGGGTGGGGCCGCGGCGCCGGCCGCGCCACCGCAGGGCGAGCAGGCCGGCAAGGACACCGCCGCCCAGGCGCCGGACCTTCGGGTGGATCAGCGTTCGATCATCTACACCGGTTCGATCACCGTGCGGGTCGACGACGTGACCACAGCCGCGGCCCAGGTCACCGGCATCGCGTCCGGGGCCAGCGGGTTCATCGGCGGCGACGAGCGGCACAGCGGCACCGGCTCCGCGACCGCGAACATCACGTTGCGCATCCCGGCCGACAAGTTCACCTCGGTGGTGGACCAGATCGGCAAGCTGGGCAAGGAGGAGAGCCGGGGCCTGAACACCGAGGACGTCACCGAGCAGGTGGTCGACCTGGACGCCCGGATCTCGGTGCAGAAGGCCCGGGTGGACAGCGGCAAGCGCCTGCTCGCCGAGGCGAAGAGCCTGGACGACCTGGTGATGCTGGAGCGTGAGGTGGCCAGCCGGGAGTCCGATCTGGCCTCGCTGGAGGCCAAGAAGCGCCGCCTGGCCGACCTGACGTCGCTGTCCACGATCACGGTGGTGCTGCTCGACCCGGAGGCGACCGCGAAGGACGCCGGCGACGACCCGCCGGGCTTCCTGGCCGGCCTGTCCGGCGGCTGGGACGCGCTGGTCGCCTCGCTGGGCGTGCTGCTGACGGTGCTCGGCGCGCTGCTGCCGTGGGTCGTCGCGATCGGTGTGCCGGTCTGGGCGATCATCCACACGCTGCGGCGTTACCGCCGCCGGAACAGCCCCGCCCTGGTGGCTCCGCAGCCGCCGGCGCCGGGCAACTGACCGGGGTACGGGGATGGGAACGGCGCCGTGCCCATCCCCGTACGCCTCAGAAAGCTCCGGTGGAGAGCGCGGCGAGCGCGGTGTGGGCCATCACCCGCACGCCGTGCCCGATGCAGCTCTCGTCCACGTCGAAGTCGCCCTGGTGCAGGTCGTGCCGCTGGTCCGAGCCGGGGGTGCCGGTGCCGAGCCGGATCATCGCGCCGGGCGCGTGCTCCAGGTAGAACGAGAAGTCCTCGCCGCCCATGCTGAGCTCGGCCTCGACCACCCGGTCCGGGCCGAGCGCGGCCCCGGCCGCGCCCGCGATGACCGCCGACGCCATCCGGTCGTTGATCACCGGCGGGACGCCGCGGATGTAGTTGACGTCGACCTCGGCGCCGGTCGGCGCGACCACCTCGTGGATCAGCCTGGTGATCAGCTCGGGGGCCTCCCGCCAGGCCTCCCGGCTCAGCACCCGGACGGTGCCGCGCAGGTCGCCCGCGCCGGGGATGGCGTTGAACGCCTGTCCGGCGTGCACCGCGCCCCAGACCAGGGAGAGCCCGGCCCGCGGGTCGAGCCGGCGGCTGAGCAGGCTCGGCACGTCCACGATGATCCGGCCGAGCGCGTGCACCAGGTCGGCGGTGAGGTGCGGCCGGGCGGTGTGCCCGCCGGGACCGGAGAGTTTCACCTCGACCGCGTCGGCGGCCGCGGTGAACGGCCCGGAGCGCACCCCGACCAGCCCGGACGGCAGTTGCGGGTAGCAGTGCAGGGCGTAGATGGCGTCGACGTCCTTGAGGCCGCCGGCGGCGATCACCTCGGGCGCGCCGGACGGCATCGCCTCCTCGGCGGGCTGGAAGAGCAGCCGGATCCGGCCGGGCAGCAGGCCCTGCTCGTCGAGCTGGGCGAGGGCCATGCCGAGGCCGAGCATGATCGTGGTGTGCACGTCGTGGCCGCAGGCGTGCGCCTGGCCGTCGACGGTGCTGCGGTACGCCACGTCCTTGAGGTCCTGCAGCGGCAGCGAGTCGATGTCGGCCCGGAACGCGATGGTCCGGTCGCCGGAGCCGATGTCGCAGATGACGCCGTTGCCGCGCGGCATCATCCGCGGGCTGA
The DNA here is from genome assembly GCF_055562375.1 of Actinoplanes sp. NPDC019969. NCBI lineage: Bacteria > Bacillati > Actinomycetota > Actinomycetes > Micromonosporales > Micromonosporaceae > Actinoplanes > Actinoplanes sp. NPDC019969. Next base: position 485,774 of record NZ_JBVHFK010000001.1, read on the forward strand.
GACCGGCGACGGCCAGCTCACGGGAGATGAGCGCGGCCGTCTCGAACTCGGAGTGCGACGGCTCCGGGTGAGCGTGGAGGTGCCGGCGGATGGCTACCAGCTCGGCGCCCCTCTTGGCGAGCCAGCGGTCCAGCCGGCCGGGGAGCGGGTCGGTGCCGGGCAGTTGCCCGGGCCACGACGTCTCGGCGCCCTCCGGCGCCTCCAGAGCAGTAGTCACGTCGGCTTCCGTATCACTCTCGAATTTCGTCGGATTACGCAACGGCCGACAGCTTAGTCCGGTTTTCCGTAACTCTGTGTAACGGTCGCGTAAAAGAGGCTGGCCCCATGGGAGATCGTCCCGGCCGCCAACCCCTCAACGGGTAGTGGATCGCGCAGGTGACGCGACACACCACGAGTGCGTCTCACTGCATCAGAACCGCTCGACCGGGCGATGGACACCCCAGACTCCGCGGAGGGTGTGACACACCTCCCCTACGGTGGCACGTAGCCGCAACGCCTCTTTCATCAACGGTAGGACGTTCACCGTTCCTTCGGCGGCCTTCGCGAGATCTGCCAGCGCGGCCTGCACGGCGGGCTCGTCCCGGTCGGCCCGCAGCCTCGCCAGCCGGGCCACCTGGGCGGCCTCGATCGCCGGGTCGACCCGCAGCGGCTCGTACTTCTCCTCGCTGTCGGCCACGAACCGGTTGACGCCGACCACCACCCGCTCGCCCGCGTCGATCTCGGTGGCGATCCGGTACGCCGAGGCCTCGATCTCGTTCTTCTGGAAGCCGGCCTCGATCGCGTCGACCGCCGAGCCGAACTCGAAGACCCGGTCGATCAGCGCGGTCGCCTCGGCCTCCACGGCGTCGGTCAGCGCCTCCACCGCGTACGACCCGGCGAACGGGTCGACGGTGCCGGTCAGGCCGCTCTCGTAGGCGAGCACCTGCTGGGTGCGCAGGGCCAGCCGGGCCGACTTCTCGGTCGGCAGCGCGATCGCCTCGTCGTACGAGTTGGTGTGCAGCGACTGGGTGCCGCCGGCCACCGCGCCGAGCGCCTGGATCGCCACCCGGATCAGGTTGACCTCGGGCTGCTGGGCGGTGAGCTGGACGCCCGCCGTCTGGGTGTGGAACCGCAGCATCAGCGACTTCGGGTCCTTGGCCCCGAACTCGTCCCGCATGATCCGTGCCCACATCCGCCGGGCCGCCCGGAACTTCGCGATCTCCTCCAGCAGCGTGGTCCGGGCCACGAAGAAGAACGACAGCCGGGGCGCGAAGTCGTCGACGGCCAGGCCGGCGGCGATCGCGGCACGGACGTACTCGATGCCGTTGGCCAGGGTGAACGCGATCTCCTGCGCGGGCGACGCGCCGGCCTCGGCCATGTGGTAACCGGAGATCGAGATGGTGTTCCACTTCGGGATCTCGGCCTTGCAGTAGGCGAAGGTGTCGGCCACCAGGCGCAGCGACGGCTTGGGCGGGAAGATGTACGTCCCGCGGGCGATGTATTCCTTCAGGATGTCGTTCTGGATGGTGCCCTGCAGAGCCGCCCCGGGGACCCCCTGCTCCTCGGCGACCAGCTGGTAGAGCAGGAGCAGCACCGAACCCGGCGCGTTGATCGTCATCGAGGTGGACACCCGGTCCAGGGGGATGTCCTTGAAGAGCAGCCGCATGTCGTCGATCGAGTCGATCGCCACGCCGACCTTGCCGACCTCACCGTGCGCGATGGGGTCGTCGGAGTCGTAACCCATCTGGGTGGGCAGGTCGAAGGCGACGGACAGGCCCATGGTCCCGGCCGCGAGCAACTGGTGGTAACGGGCATTGGACTCGGTGGCGGTGCCGAAACCGGCGTACTGCCGCATGGTCCACGGCCGCTTCGTGTACATCGTCGGATAGACGCCGCGGGTGTAGGGAAATTGACCGGGCTCGTCGGTCCCGGCGCTCGCGGGCACGTCAGCAGGGCCGTACACCGGCTTGATGGGAAACCCTGACTCTGCATTCACACGGCTGATCCTAAGACTCGTTAAGGCGGCCCACCGTGAGGAATTTGCCACCCTCTGTTCGTTGTCGCTGCACCCTCCGCCACTCGCTCGCTACCCACGGTGGAAGTGTGGTGAACAGTGCCGCAGCGACTTTCGTTAACAGGCAACCTGCGGGCAAGATAGCGGGGTTGGTCGACAGCCCCTATACCCCCTCGGTGGCATCCTCAGTGACTCAAATTCCGACGTGGAACGGTGGTTCGGCTCCGGTCAGCGGACGCGCCGCCCCGGGCACGCTCATCGGCGGGCGGTACACGCTGCGCGCCGCGGTGGGTCACGGTGGCATGGGAACGGTGTGGAAGGCAGCTGACACGCTGCTGCGTCGCGACGTCGCGATCAAGGAGGTCATCCTCCCGCCCGGCCTGGCGCCCAGCGACCGCGACGCGATGTACGAGCGGACCATGCGCGAGGCCCGGGCCGCGGCCGCGCTCCAGCACCCCGCCGTGGTGCAGGTCTACGACGTCGTGCACGAGAACGGCCGCCCATGGATCGTGATGGAGCTGCTGGACGCCCGCAGCCTCGCCGACATGGTGATCGAGGACGGCCCGATCTCCCCCCGCGTGGTGGCGAAGATCGGCATCGCGCTGCTCGGCGCGCTCGAGGTCGCCCACGCCCACGGGGTCCTGCACCGCGACGTCAAGCCGGCCAACGTGCTGATCTGCGGTGACGGCCGGTGCGTGCTGACCGACTTCGGTGTCGCCCGGATGCCCACCGACGTGCAGCTGACCACGCCCGGCATGGTGCTCGGCTCGCCGCACTTCATCTCCCCGGAGCGGGCCATGGGCCACGACTTCGGGCCGCCGAGCGACCTCTTCTCGCTCGGCGTCACGCTCTACACCGCGATCGAGGGCCGTCCGCCGTTCGACAAGGGCGACCCGATCGAGACCATGCACTCGGTGGTCGAGGACCCGCCGGCGCCGGTGGTGCGGGCCGGTTCACTGACCCCGGTGCTGATGGGCCTGCTGGAGAAGAACCCGGCTCAGCGGATGGACGTGCAGACCGCCCGGACGATCCTGCGGCAGCAGCTCGCCGGCCCGCTGGCCAGCAAGAACCCGCCGCACATGATGACCGACCCGTACTCGGTCGTCCCGTCGCCGCGCCCGGTCAGCCCGGCCCCGGCGGAGACCCAGCAGATCCCGCCGCAGCCGCAGCCGTCCGGTCAGATCGGCGGCCGGGCCATGCTGTCGCCGGACGAGTCGCTCACCGATCACCTGGCCAAGCTGGAACAGCAGAACTCCGGCGGCCGCCGGCGCGCTCCCGAGCCGCCGCCGCCCGCCCCGGTGTCGAGCAAGAGCGTCCCGACCGGCACCATGCCGGCGTACAAGCTGCCCGACGGCGGCCGTTCCTCGGCCGACCCGACGAGCGTCATCCCGCCGCAGAACTCGTGGGTGCAGCCGCCGGTCGCCGAGCCGCGCCAGGGCACCGTGGTGATGAGCCCGGCCGCCAAGCGCCGCAACACCGTCGGCAACGTGGTCGGCACCGTGCAGCAGACGGCAGGCCGGGCCGCCGCCACGTTCCGGTCGTGGCCGCGCAACAAGCAGCTGATCTCCGGTGGCGCGGCCGCCGCCGTGGTGCTGGTCCTGGTGCTGGTCTTCGCGATGAGCGGGTCCGGCGAGCCGACCACGCCGACGCAGGCGGCCGAGCAGCCGAGCACGCCCACGGCCGCCGCCGTCGAGACCGCCGACTACAAGGGCAACGCCGCGGTCAGCGTGAAGGTGCCGGCCGGCTGGACCCGGGCCGCCGGCGGGGTGTACGTGGAGTACATCGAGCCCACCGACAAGAGCACCAAGGTGCGCGTCCTGGTGGAGAAGGGCTCGGTCGACCCGAACAAGTTCGTCACCCAGACCGCGCCGGCCGGGCTGAAGAAGGGCAAGACCTGCCCGGCGCCGTTCACCTCGGTCGAGGTCAAGCAGGTCGAGGTGGCCGGCAACCCGGGGGCGCAGCTGGAGTACACCTGCGGCGAGGGCGAGGCCAAGCGTCACGGCATCTGGCGGATGACCACGGTCGGCGGCAAGATGTACTCCTTCTACCTCACCACCACCGACGCCAAGTTCGCCGACTACCGCAAGTATTTCGACACCATGGCGGAGACGTTCCAGCTCAGCCTGTGACGGCGCTGTGCTATCAATCCCTGATGGCACCAGAAGTTGATGTTGACCTGATCGCCCGGGCCGAGGCCTGGCTCGCCGACGACCCTGATCCGGTGAGCCGGGCCGAGTTACGCGCGGTGATCGACGGCCTGCCGGACACCGCGGCCGACCTGAGCGACCGGTTCGCCGGCCCGCTCACCTTCGGCACGGCGGGCCTGCGCGGCCGGCTCCGCGCCGGGCCGAACGGTATGAACCTGGCGGTGGTCACCCGGGCAGCCGCCGGTCTGATCAACTGGCTGGACGCCCAGGGCGGCGAGGGACCGCTGGTCATCGGCTACGACGCCCGGCACGGGTCGCGGGAGTTCGCCGAGCGGACCGCGCGGGTGACGACCGGCGCCGGCCGCGAAGCGCTGCTGCTGCCCGGCACGCTGCCGACCCCGGTGCTGGCGTACGCGGTGCGCGCACTCGGCGCGGTCGCCGGCGTGATGGTCACGGCGAGTCACAACCCGCCGCAGGACAACGGCTACAAGGTCTATCTCGGCGCGGCGCTGGGCGGCCCGGCCGGGGACGGGGCGCAGATCGTGCCGCCCGCCGACGCCGGCATCGAGGCGGCCATCCGCGCGGTCGCGAGCGTGGCGTCGGTTCCGCTGGGCGGTCCGGGCACGGTTCTCGGCGACGAGATCCTTGCGGGGTACGTCCGGAGCGCCGCCGCCGTCCTCACCGAGGGCGGCCCGCGTGACCTGGCCATCGCGTACACCCCGATGCACGGGGTGGGCGGTTCGACGGTGGTCGCCGCGTTCGCCGCCGCCGGTTTCCCGGCCCCCGCGGTCGTCGCCGACCAGGCCGAGCCCGACCCCGCCTTCCCGACCGTGGCCTTCCCCAACCCGGAGGAGCCGGGCGCCATGGACCGGCTGCTGGCCCTGGCCGCGTCGTCCGGCGCCGACCTGGCGATCGCCAACGACCCGGATGCCGACCGTTGCGCCGTGGCGATCCCCGGCCCGGACGGCTGGCGCCCGTTGCGCGGAGACGAGCTGGGGGTGCTGCTCGCCGACCATCTGATCCGCCGCGGCGTCCCCGGCCTGTACGCCACCACGATCGTCTCGTCGTCGCTGCTGGGCCGGCTGTGCGCGGCTCGTGGCGTGCCGTACGCGGAGACCCTGACCGGCTTCAAGTGGATCGTGCGGGCCGCCGGCGAGCTGGCGTTCGGTTACGAGGAGGCCCTCGGGTACTGCGTCGCCCCGGCCATGGTCCGCGACAAGGACGGCATCACCGCCGCCCTGACCGTCGCCGAACTGGCCGCCGAGCTGAAACGGCACGGCCGTACCCTCGCCGACCGGCTGGACGAGCTGGCCGCCGAGTTCGGGCTGCACGCCACCGACCAGCTGTCGGTCCGCGTCGACGACCTCACGGAGATCGGCGCGGCGATGGGCCGGGCCCGGCGCAACCCGCCCGCGACGCTGCTCGGCGCGCCGGTCGTGGAGACGACCGACCTGCTGCCGGACAACGACGTGCTGACGTTCCGCACCGCCACGACCCGGGTGGTGATCCGCCCGTCGGGAACGGAACCGAAGCTCAAGGCGTACCTCGAGGTGGTCGTCGACGGTGACCCGGCGACCGCCCGCACCCGGGCGGCGACCGATCTGATCGCCCTCCGCGCCGAGATCGCGGCAACGCTCGGCGTCTGAGGCTCCGTTCGGCGTGTGGATTTCGGGCGCTCTGCGCGGCCGAAATCCACACACTCGAAGGCGTCAGATCGGTTTCGGAGCGCCCAGCGCGGCCTGGATCGCCTTGCCGAGGGTGGCCACCACCAGCGCGACGCTCGGCCGCACGATGGAGTCCTCCAGGCTCACGTCACCGACGAAGCCGGCGTTGCTGGCGATCTCCACGAGCCGCTCGTGGGCCCGCTCGGACTCCCCGGCAGGGAGCTTGAGCGCCGGGGTCATCCGGGCGGCGACGAGCAGGGTGGCCAGCGCGGCCGTCCGCTCGTCGGGCAGGGTGTCACCGATCAGCGCGGCAGCCAGCCGCTGCCGGATCTCCAGCTCGTAGGCGGGGTCGGTGGTCGGGTACCGGTGGACGTGGATCACGCCGAGCTGGGTCTCGTCGACGTCCTGCACCACACCCCGGGCGCACAGGTCCTCCAGCACCCGCGTGCGCAGCCGGTGCCGGAGGCGCTGCAGCCACTGGGCGGGTGTGTGCGGCTCGTCGGTCGCCACCTTCGCCAGCACGGCGTCGGCGACGGGGTCGCCCAGCGGGGTGGCGTCGACGACGGCGAGGTGGCCGTCGGCGGCGTAGGCGATCCGGTTTGCCAGCGCGAGGTCGATCAGCACCGCGGCGGCCATGCCCAGGTCGAGCCCGATGCGGGAGCCCGTGGCCTTTCCGGTCTGGTCGTCATACGCGAGGAGCAGAAGTTCCTCGGCGAGCGGGATGGGGGTCATAAATGGCAACGATAGTGGTCCTCGTCATCAGCTCCGATCCCCAGGTCGGTCAGATCCAAGACCATCCTGCGACTCGTGTCACTCGGCCGTTACCGCTACTTGAGCAACGATCGGCTCGATCACCGGGCGGATGACCCCCGATCCGGCGAGATCCACCAGGATCCGGTCCCGCTGCGCGAACCAGGTCAGCGAGTCCCGGATGCCGTCGGCGACGGTCCGCCCGGCCCGCCAGCCCAGCAGGTCCGCGGCCCGCGAGCCGCGGGTGAACGCCCCGGCCGGATCGCCCGGCCGGCGCGGCGCCGCGACCGTCGTGACCGGGCGGTCCACCACCCCGTTGAAGGCGTCGACGAACTCCAGCACCGTGGTGCCGGTGCCGGTGCCCAGGTTGATCGCCAGGTGCCCGCCGCCGGCCGCCGGGAAGAGGGAGTCGAACACCTCCAGCGCCCGCAGGTGCGCCCCGGCCAGATCCCACACGTGCACGTAGTCCCGGATCCCGGAGCCGTCCCGGGTCGGATAGTCCACGCCGGTGACCGGGAACGGGCGGCCCTCCCGGTACGCCTCGATCAGCTTGCCGAGGACGTGGGTCGGGGCCGGCAGTTGCAGGCCGGTCCGCATCTGCGGGTCGGCGCCGATCAGGTTGAAGTAGCGCAGCGCCAGCGTCCGCAACGGGGTGGCCGCCCCGATGTCGGCGAGCATCTGCTCCACGATCAGCTTGGTCCGCGCGTACGGGCTCAGCGCCGTCACGCCCGCCTCGTCGTCCACCGCGAAGTCGTCGCCCGGCCGGCAGATCGCCGCCGACGAGCTGAACAGCAACCGGGTCACCCCCCGGCCGATCAGGTGGTCGGCGAACTCCAGCGTCTTCGTCACGTTCTCCCGGTAGTAGTACGCCGGGGCGCGTACCGAGTCCGGCACCACGATCAGCCCGGCGCAGTGCACCACCGCCGTGATGTCCGGATGGTCGTCGAAGATCCGGTCGAGCAGCGCCGCGTCAGCGATGTCGCCGAGATAGAACGGTCGCCCCCGGCAGAACTCGAGACGGCCGGTGACCAGGTTGTCGAGGATGATCGGCTGGTGACCGGAGTCGAGGAGGCACGACGCGATCGTGCTGCCGATGAAACCCGCGCCACCCGCGATCAGAACCTTCACCGAGGTCCTCCTGATGCCGAAGTCCGCCGAAAGGCTAGCGCCACCGGCTACAACGACCCGCGCCGGATAAGGTGCTCGGCGTGCAAGCGATCCTCGCCACCCTCGGCTATGTGCTCTCCCCCGACCGCCGCAGCGTGCTGATGATCCGCCGGGACGCCCGTCCCGACGACATCCACTACGGCTACTACAACGGTCTCGGCGGCAAACTCGAACCGGACGAGGACATCGTCTCCGGCCTACGCCGCGAGATTCACGAGGAAGCCGGTCTCGACTGCACGGGAATCGATCTGGCGGGCACCATCTCCTGGCCCGGATTCGGCCGGAACGGGGAGAACTGGTTCGGTTTCCTGTTCCGCGTCACGGCCTGGACCGGAACACCGCACACCAGCAACGATGAGGGTTCCCTGCACTGGGTCGACGTCGCCGAGGTCCTCGCCGGCAACCTCCCGATGTGGGAATCCGACCGCCATTTCCTTCCGCTGGTCTTCGCCGATGCGCCGCAGGTCTTCCACGGCGTCATGCCGTTTTCTTCCGGCAGGGCGACCAGCTGGTCCTACCAACCTTGATGGGGTACGGCCCAGCCAGTCCACAAACGCGACATCGGTCGTTCCGTGGCTGCCACGCGAGCTTTGCGCGGGTCACCACCGAAACGCGTCTTTCGGGCGTGTGCGATGGCTGAGGCGTACCCCGAAAGGCTTTTCAGAAGCGGCGCATGCCGCCGAACTGGCGGTCGCCGGCGTCGCCCAGACCCGGGACGATGTAGGCCTTCTCGTTCAGACCCTCGTCGATGGAGGCGGTGACCAGGCGCAGCGGCAGGCCCGAGGCGGCGAGGCGCTCGACGCCCTCCGGAGCGGCCAGCACGCAGCAGATGATGATGTCGGTGCAGCCGCGGTCGGCGAGCAGCCGGCAGCAGTGCAGCAGCGAGCCGCCGGTGGCCAGCATCGGGTCCAGGACCAGCACCGGCTGGCCGGTCAGGTCACCGGGGAGCGACTCCATGTACGCCCGGGGCTCGTGGGTCTCCTCGTCACGGGCCAGGCCGACGAAGCCCATCGACGACTCGGGGAGCAGCCCCAGCGCGGCGTCGGCCATGCCCAGGCCGGCCCGCAGGACCGGGACGATCAGCGGCGGGTTGGCCAGGCGGGTGCCCTCGGTGGGGGCGACCGGCGTCTCGATGGGGTACTTCTCGACGGCGAAGAGGCGGGCGGCCTCGTAGACGACCATGGTCGTCAGCTCGTGCAGCGAGGCGCGGAAGACACCGGAGTCGGTCTCGGTGCGGCGCATCGCGGTGAGCCGGGTCTGGGCCAGCGGGTGATCTACGACAAGGACGTCCACGGGCAACAACCTATCGTTCCAGCAAGATCAACTGTCACAGGGTTGCGTAGAATCGTTCTCATGACTGTGACAGCGTCCGCTGGACTGTCCGATCTCCGCTCCTTCCTGCACGGCCTGCCCGGGGTCGACAAGGTGGGCGTCGAGGCGCGGGCGGCGGCGCTCGCCACCCGCTCGATCAAGGCCGGCAGCAAGGCGAAATCGATCGACCTGGCCATCCGCATGGTCGACCTGACCACGCTCGAGGGCGCCGACACGCCCGGCAAGGTGCGGGCCCTGTGCGCCAAGGCCCAGCGCCCGGACCCGGCCGATCCGTCCTGCCCGCCGGTCGCCGCGATCTGCGTCTACCCCGCGATGGTCCCGGTGGCCGCGTCCGCCCTGGCCGGCTCGTCCGTGCACCTGGCCAGCGTGGCGACCGCCTTCCCGTCCGGCCAGGCGCCGCTGGAGGTGAAACTGGCCGACACCCGGGAGGCCGTCGCCGCCGGGGCCGACGAGATCGACATGGTGATCAGCCGGGGCGCGTTCCTGGCCGGCGAGTACGACCGGGTCTTCGACGAGATCGCCGCCGTCAAGGACGCCTGCGGCGGCGCCCATCTCAAGGTCATCCTGGAGACCGGCGAGCTCGGGACGTACGACGCCATCCGCCGCGCGTCCTGGCTGGCGATGCTCGCCGGCGCCGACTTCATCAAGACCTCGACCGGCAAGGTGGCGGTCAACGCGACCCTGCCGATCACCCTGGTCATGCTGGAGGCGGTCCGCGACTTCCGGGACCGGCACGGCCGCGTCATCGGGGTCAAACCGGCCGGTGGCATCAAGACCACCAAGGACGCCATCAAATACCTCGTGCTGATCAACGAGACCGTGGGCGACGAGTGGCTGCACCCCGACCGGTTCCGCTTCGGCGCCTCCTCGCTGCTCAACGACCTGCTCATGCAGCGGACCAAGCTGACCACCGGCCACTACGCCGGCCCGGACTACTTCACCCTGGACTGAGGCCCATGTTCGAATACGCGCCAGCCCCCGAGTCCCGCTCCGTAGTAGATATCGCCGGGTCCTACGGGCTGTTCATCGACGGCGAGTTCGACGGCGGCCAGGACGGCAACGTCTTCAAGACCGTCAACCCGGCCACCGAGGAGGTGCTGGCCGAGGTCGCCGCGGCCGGCGCCGAGGACGTGGACCGGGCCGTGGCCGCGGCCCGCCGCGCGTTCGGCCCCTGGTCGGCGCTGCCCGGCGCGGAGCGCGCGAAATACCTCTTCCGGATCGCCCGAATCATCCAGGAGCGGTCCCGCGAACTGGCCGTCCTGGAGTCGCTGGACAACGGCAAGCCGATCAAGGAGTCGCGCGACGTCGACCTGCCGCTGGTCGCCGCACACTTCTTCTACTACGCGGGCTGGGCCGACAAGCTGGCGTACGCGGGCTTCGGCCCCGACCCCCGCCCGCTCGGCGTGGCCGCCCAGGTGATCCCGTGGAACTTCCCGCTGCTGATGCTGGCGTGGAAGGTCGCGCCCGCCCTGGCGACCGGCAACACCGTGGTGCTCAAGCCGGCCGAGACCACCCCGCTGTCCGCGCTGTTCTTCGCCGACGTGTGCCGGCAGGCCGACCTGCCGCCCGGCGTGGTCAACATCGTCACCGGGGCCGGCGACACCGGGGCCTACCTGGTCCAGCACCCGGACGTGGACAAGGTGGCGTTCACCGGCTCGACCGAGGTGGGCCGGGAGATCGCCCGGACCGTGGCGGGCACCGGCAAGCGGGTCACCCTGGAGCTCGGCGGCAAGGCCGCCAACATCGTCTTCGACGACGCCCCGATCGATCAGGCGGTCGAGGGCATCGTGAACGGGATCTTCTTCAACCAGGGGCACGTCTGCTGCGCGGGTTCGCGCCTGCTCGTGCAGGAGTCCCTTTTTGAGCCGCTGCTCGAGTCGTTGAAGCGCCGGATGGCCACGCTCCGGGTCGGTGATCCCTTGGACAAGAACACCGACATCGGCGCGATCAACTCCGCTGCACAGTTGGCGCGTATTTCGGAATTGTCGGAAATAGGGACATCAGAAGGCGCGGAGCGCTGGTCGCCGGCCTGTTCCCTGCCGGACCGGGGTTTCTGGTTCGCGCCGACGATCTTCACGGGCGTCACCCAGGCCCACCGGATCGCCCGCGAGGAGATCTTCGGGCCGGTGCTGTCCGTGCTCACCTTCCGGACCCCGGAGGAAGCGGTCGCCAAGGCCAACAACACGCCGTACGGATTGTCGGCCGGCATCTGGTCGGAGAAGGGCTCGCGGATCCTCGCCGTCGCCGACCAGCTCCGCGCCGGCGTGGTCTGGGCAAACACGTTCAACAAGTTCGACCCGGCGTCGCCGTTCGGCGGCTACAAGGAATCCGGCTACGGCCGGGAGGGCGGCCGGCACGGCCTGGAGGCGTACCTTGCCTAAGTCATCGAAGGTCTTGGAATCGGGGCCGTCCCGGCTTACCGTTCGCAAGACCTACAAGCTCTACATCGGCGGCAAGTTCCCGCGCAGCGAGTCAGGACGAACCTACGTGGTGGACGGCGACAACGTGGCCCTCGCCTCCCGCAAGGACGCCCGCGACGCCGTGCTCGCGGCCCGGGCGGCGCAGCCCAAGTGGGCCGGCGCGACGGCGTACAACCGGGGTCAGGTCCTCTATCGCGTCGCCGAGATGCTCGAGGCCCGCCGGGCCGAGTTCACCGCCCTCGGCGTTCCGGGCAGCGAGGTGCACGCCGCCGTCGACCGCCTGGTCTGGTACGCGGGCTGGTCCGACAAGATCGCCCAGGTGACCGGCGGCGCCAACCCGGTCGCCGGGCCGTTCTTCAACATCTCCGCGCCGGAGCCCACCGGGGTCGTCGCCGTCGTCGCGCCCGCCTCACTGCTCGGCCTGGTCAGCGTCGTCGCGCCGGCGATCGTGACGGGGAACACCGTGGTCGTCCTCGCCGCCGGCCCGCAGGTCGCGATCACCCTGGCCGAGGTGCTGGCCACCTCCGACGTCCCGGGCGGCGTGGTGAACCTGCTCACCGGCCGCTACGCGGAGACCGCCCCGTGGCTCGCCTCCCACGACGACGTCAATGCCCTCGACCTGACCGGCGTGGAGCACCCCGAGCTGGCCGCCGAGCTGGAGCGGGCCGCGGCGGGCACGCTGAAGCGGGTGATCAGGCGCGGGACAGCGACCGACTTCACCGCCGACCCCGGCCTGCGGCCGATGACGGCACTGCTGGAGACGAAGACGGTGTGGCATCCGAAGGGCTACTGAGCCCACCGGGGACGCTGTCACACAGCGTTGCCGACTAGGGTGTGTGCCCAGAGTCACCCGTCCCGCCACCCCCAGATCACCCGGAGGTCACCGTGACCAGCCAGTCCGACGAGCCCGAGGCGTCCGCGCCGGTGGCGGAGAAGTCCTCGCCCGAGGGGTCTTCCGGGCGGGAGCTTTGGGATCAAGTCCGCATCGAGCCGGTGGAGATCGCGCTGCCGGGCGGGGTGGGCCTGACCCTCCGGGCGTACCGGAAGGCGTCCGAGCTCACGCCGACCGAGATCGTCGTCGATGAGGACGACCCCTTCGAGGCCCGCAAGCGGCGTGCCGAGGAGGAGGAAGAGGTCATCGTCGACGAGGAGTACGAAGCTCTCCTCGCCGAGGGTTCCGCCGACGCGGACGCCGAGGCCTCCGCCGAGGAGCCGGACCCGACCGACTTCGAGGACGAGAAGCCGGCCCAGCCGGATGACGAGGAAGTACCCATGTTCCTCAGTCACAAGGGCCGACTGCTGGCGTTCAAGAGCGCCGAATCGCTCGTCTCGTTCGTTCGTTCGGGTGCTCCGCACGATCTCGCACAATTGGACACCTGGGGTGACCTGGCCGAGCGGGTACAGTCGAGCGACGTCGACCCGCAGCCGGAGGACCGCTACGAGCTCGACCTGGTGGTGGAGAACCTCCGCGGCGGCCACGACACGTGGGATCTGCCGTTGCTCATCAACGCCGGCGAGGTGGCCCGTGATCTGGGTTACGCGCTCCGCATCAAACCGGTGATCCTGGCACTGTCGCCCGGCTCACCCCTCGACGACCTCGACGAGTCCCTTCGTACCGCCGAAAAAGGCGGAATGGGCGGGTTCTTCGGTCGGCGCCGATTGAAGAAAATCGGGGCACAACAGGCGAGTCTCGGCTGGCGTTCGGTCATCGGCAAGATCTCTGCCGCCGTGGACTGGCGTGACTGACCGATTACCAGGGAATATCAGTCCTTGGCCACAGAGAAGCACTCCCGGGGAGGAGGACGACGCCGTGGCGCTCGTGCGCGTGTACTGCGGTCTGGCGTCGGCTGATGATTCGGTGCGTTCGGCCTCGGCCGCTCCGCTGACCATCGCCGTGGTGGACGACGCAGGCCGGCTGCTCGGCGTCCATGAGATCAGCGACGACCCGGCCGGGTACGCCCAGCTGGGAACGCTGCTCGTGGAACGGACGACGGGCTTCAGCGACGCGGCGGTCGCCGCCGACAGCGACGACCACGTCGTGACATCCCTGCTCACCGCGGCCGGCCGGCCGCTCGTGGTCGTCGACGACGATGCCGTCGACGACTACGCGGAGCGCTTCTCCGACGACGACTCCCCCGAGGAGATCTCCGCGCCGGCGGCCGCCCGCAGGGCCGTCGGCCTGGCCCGGGCGCTGCAGGCCGGCGCCATCGCCGCGGTGACCCTGCAGGCGCCACGGGACCTGGTCAGCTACAAGCCGGTCCTCGCGGCGCACGTGGCCATGCTGAACGGGCGCAACGCCGCCGGGGTCGCCCTGCGCGAGGTGCTGCGGGAGCTCTATCCGGCGGCGCTCCGGGCGTACCCGGACCCCGCCGACCCGATCGCCCTCCTGGTCCTCGACGCGCTGCCCGAGCCCGGCCGGCTGACCGGCCGGGACGAGGACGTCACCGAGATCGCCCGGGAGATCGCCGACTCCGCGACCGTGAGCGAGAGCGAGCTGGCCGCCGCCATCACCGCGTTGCAGGTGGCGATCAGCGAGTCACCGCGCCGTGGCGGCGTCAACAAGTCCCTCGCCCCCGCCGCCGCCGACGCGGTCCGCCAGGCCATCGCCGCCGTCCGCGCCAGCGACTTCGCCTGCCAGGTGCTGGTCGGCACCCTCGCCGCCCGGGCCACCCCGCCCGCCACCGGGCCGAACGTCGGCCGTCGCGGCGCCCGCCGCGGCACCGAGCCGGTGCTGCAGCCGGTGCCCGGCGCCGACAACGGCTCCCGGTTCGGCCGTCGTGGCCGCCCCGAGCCGATCTCCACCGGCAGCGGCCCGGCCACCCCGCAGCCGATGACCGCCCCGCCCGTCGCACCGGACCCGCTCACCGCGCCACCGGTCGCCCCCGCCGCGGCGAACGGCCTGCCCGGCCGGGCCACCGCCGGCCCGCTGAACCGGCCCGTCTCGGTTCCGCCGCCCCCGCCGGGCATGACGCCGATCACCCCGGGGACCCGCCCGGTTCCGGCGACGCGCAGCCCTCTCGCGCCGACCTCGGGTCCTTCGCTCTCACCGCGCGAGCCGTCTCTGATGCCGCGCAACCCCGCCACGCCGACCTCGGTTCCGCCGCGCAACCCCGCCACACCCACGTCGGTCCCGCCGCGCGAACCCTCTCTGATGCCGCGCAACCCGGCCACCCCGTCGTCGGTGCCGCCGGGCGGAGCCAGCACGCCGGCCGAGGCCGGCGAGCCGTTCCGTGCCACGCTGAGTCACGCCGAGCTCAGCCGGGCCCGCGCCGAACGTCAGCGCACGGTCATCCCGCCGCGCCCGTCGTCTGCGACCCGGCCCGCCGCCGCCGCGGCCAACGGCGCCACCGACTTCAGCCTGCCGATGCCGACCCAGCGGCCCGCTCAGGAGACGCCTGAGCCGGGTTCCCGGGCCAACTGGCCGCTGCTGAACACGGAAAAGGACGAGGCCACCCGCCCCGACCTGCCCACCCCGGACGATCTGCCGTCCCGGCCGGATCTCCCCACTCGGACCGGCCCGTCGTCGCGGTCCGACCTCTCCGCCATCACCTCCCGGCGCGACATGCCGTCCCGTGGCGAGAAGACGTCCCGGATCGACCTCCCGTCCCGTGGCGAGAAGACCTCTCGGATCGACCTCCCGTCCCGAGGCGACGCCCCTTCCCGCGGCAACGCCCCTTCACGTGGCGACGCACCGTCCCGGGGAGACCTGCCGTCCCGTGGCGACCTGCCGTCCCGTGGCGACCTGCCGTCCCGTGGCGACCTGCCGTCCCGGGGAGATCTTCCGTCGCGAGGCGACGCGCCGTCTCGTGGTGACCTGCCGTCGCGGGGTGACCTGCCGTCCCGGCCCGCCGCCGCGTCGATCAGTTCGCCGCCGGCCGGTGGCCGGGTGAAGCCGCCGTGGCACGACATGCCGCAGGAGCCGCCGGCGCTGGACCTGCCCAAGGAACCCGCGCTCCGGCTCGTCGATCAGGCCCGCAACAGCAGCGGCCGGGCCCGCCTCCCCGGACTCGACCAGCTCGGCGGCGCCCCGTCGGCCCGCCGCCCCGAGGACAGCCAGCCACCCAAGATCACGGCGTTGGACCGCAGCGCCACCCCGCCGGTCCCCGCCGACAGCAACGACGGCGACCTGCTGATCTTCGCGGCGGCCCGGTCCGCCTGGTTCACCGGCCACAACGACTCCACCGACGTCACCTGGTCCAACCCGAACGACAGCGGATGGCGCGCCGCTCAGAAGGCCGCCACCCCCGCCGTCGCCGCGGAGACGTCAGCCGGCCTGCCTAAGCGGGTCCCGCAGGCGAACCTGGTTCCCGGTTCCCCGCTACGCGAGGAACGCCCGGTCCGGATCGTCCGCGACGCCGCCTCGATAGCCGCCCACACCACCGGCTACTTCCGTGGCTGGCGCCGCGGCCAGGAGATCGGTGGCTTCGCGATGGGTGGCCGCCCGGGCCGCGAGGCCGCCGGCGGCTGGGACTTCAGCCGCGACGGCCAGCCCGCCGACGAGTTCCGCAACAACAACGCGGGCTACAGCGGCCGCTGACACCGAAACAGCCGACGGGCCGCGACCATCCCCGGTCGCGGCCCGTCGTCATGCTCTCCCCCTCCACGCAGCCAGGCAAAGATCAAATGCGTTTGCGGGTACGGCAGCCCGAACCGGCGATCAAAGTGCTCACTGCCCGGCTGGGGCCAGCAACCAAAGCCCTCTGGGCCAGGGCGGGGCCGGCGGCAAAGCCCTCGCTGCCGACCGGGACCGACAGTTCAATTCCTCCACTGCAGTTCGGAACCAGCGGCCAAGCGCTCACAGCCACAGGCAAAGCCCGACAGCCAAGCCTTCACGACCGGTCGAAGCCGACAGTCAAAGCCCTTCGCGACAGGTCGGAGCAGCCAAGCCCTCCTGGCGGAGCCGGCGTAAACGGTCGAAGCCTCTCACGGCCGGTAGGACCAGCAACCAAAACGCTTACGGAGATGCCGTGACCGCGGAGACGGATGCCGCCGCGCCACCAGCGCGGCCCAGAGCGCCCGAGACGTCCGCGACAATCAGCTAGGCAAGATCGGCTTCATCGTTGCTCCAGGACCGTCCCGGACCGCCGCATCGGCGGGCTACGCAGGATCTCAGCCACAGGCCGACATACATCCAAGCGACTGGCGGCCCCGACCGCAGGAGGAGCGATGGCTCCAGGGGTTCCGGACCGGAATAGCTCCGGACGAGCTTCGGCCCCCGCCGTGGTCAAGCGGGATGAGGCCGACTGTCGTCCACAAGCTGGAGCCGCGAGGACGGCCCCAGCAGCAGCATCTGCCGACGACCTCGGCCCAAGAATCGGTGGCGAGCGAAACCCTCCAGGCTCTGATCGCCAGGCATCCGGTAATGGGCACGGATGTGCGGACAGAGCCCGGCCCGCACGGCTTAGGCGACCCCGCAGTGGGTAGCGCTAGAGGCAAGAGCCCGACCGGACACAGGGGATGATCCGCTGGATGAGATCGAGCGATGACAACGGGTGATCACTCGTATACGATTGCGAACGGCCGGAAAGCGCGCGAAAGCCCCGCACCGGCCACTGGAGTGTTCCAGCAGACGCTGCGGGGCTTTCGACCGCTTCGTCAGACGGGCGCTGTGCTGACTAGGGGGCGTTCGGCTGCTTAGGCGGGTGCCGTGGCGCGGGTGCGACGCATCGTCAGCACATACTCGACGAGCGAGATGAGGACGTTCTTCGTCGACTCGCGGTTACGGGCGTCGCAGCTCACGACGGGCACGTCGCTGGAGACAGCCAGAGCGTCTCGCACGTCCTGCGCGTTGTGGTACTGCATACCGTCGAAGCAGTTGATCGCCACCAGGTACGGCAGGCGCCGGTGTTCGAAGAAGTCGATGGCGGCGAAGCAGTCGGCGAGCCGACGCGTATCCACCATGACGACTGCCCCGATGGCACCCCGGACCAGTTCGTCCCACATGAACCAGAACCGTGTCTGGCCAGGTGTGCCGAACAGGTAAAGGATCAGGTCACGGTCGATGCTGATCCGGCCGAAGTCCATGGCCACGGTCGTGGTCATCTTGCCCGGCACCTGCCGGTTGTCGTCGACACCCACACCGGCCGAGGCCATGATCGCCTCAGTGGTGAGCGGGGTGATCTCGGAGACCGACCCCACCAGCGTCGTCTTACCGACGCCGAAGCCACCGGCGATGACAATCTTCGCCGATGTCACGCGTCCCGCAGCGGGACGGTGCGACATGTCAGAGCCTGCGAAGTCCACTCAGCACCCTTTCCAGCAGTTCCGTGCCTACCGCGTCGGTCTCGTCCTCGAGCGAGGTGGGCTCATACACCGCGACCAGGCCGTCAGTGGCCATGTCCGCGACGATCACCCGTGCCACACCGAGCGGCAGTTGCATGCGTGCGGCGATCTCGGCGAGGGACTGAACCCGGCCGCCGTCACACATCGCCGCGATGTACTGATGCTCGCTTCCACCCTGCCCGCCGCGGTTGATCCCGGAGCGGCCGCGCGTGGTTGTCTCGACCAGCGCTTCCAGCGCTATCTCAAGCTTCGGTCGGGTCCGACCACGGGTCATGGCGTACGGCCTGACCAGCGCGCCAGTCGGCTCATCGCGTTCAGGCATCGTCACCCTCAACCCCTTCCTCGGCCCCTCGAAGTGTATTGGTTATCAAAGCTTTGACCAGTAGCCGGCTGAGCTTATCCGTGGTGTGAAACCGCGGATCGACCCATGAATCGTGCCGGCCCACTATCGGTGTCAGCCCAGGACCCCGGCCGCGGAACGCGGCGCGGGGGTGAGGGCCTCTCCGACCCGGTCGACCAGGAGAGCCATCTCGTACCCGACCTGCCCGACGTCGCAGCTGCGAGCCGCGAGCACCGCGAAGGACGAACCATCGGAGATGGACATCAAGAACAGGAAACCATTGTCCATCTCGACGACCGTCTGGAGGACGGCGCCACCCTCGAAGCATCGAGCGGCGCCCTGGGTCAGGCTTACCAACCCGGATGCGATAGCCGCCAACTGGTCGGCCCGGTCCCGGGGGAGGTCCCGCGAGGACGCCAGGAGCAGCCCATCGGCGGAGACCGCGATCGCGTGCGCAACCCCGGGGACGCGGTCAGCGAAGTTGGCGAGAAGCCAACCGAGATCCTGCGTAGATGTCATGCCTCATGCTCCTTGCCAGCCTGCGAGGGCTGCTGCCCTCCCGGAGTGTCCTCCAGGTTGGTCGATTGTTCCTTGGTGCGACCGCGCTGCACACCGCGGTGGTACGCGGACAGAAGACCGCGGACCCCCTCGGGAGTACGGCGCTGGACGGAGTTGCCGCCCCGATCGACACCGCCGGGGACGAGTTGAGCCATCGGCGTGCGCTTCGGCAGGCCCGCCGTGGTGGTGGTCTCGATCGGCGCCTCGGCGGCCGCACGGGCCGCCTGCCAGCCGTCGTCCGCCGCGGTGCGCCACGGGTTCGACGCGGGTGCGCCGTTGCCGTAACCCACCGCCGCGGCGGCCGGTGCACCAACAGTAGCCGTGTCGCGATCCCGCGACTCCGGGGACGCCTGCTGCGGCACTCCCGGGGTCCGGACCGGCTCGCCGGTCGGGATCCGCTGGGAGACGACCGACTCTTCGCCGGCGCCGGAGACCTTGGGCCGCACCTCGGCGTTGGGGCCGGTGGTGGTGAACCAGGCCGACTCCAGCTCCCGGAAGATCGGCAGTTCCATCGTCTCGTCGGCGAACGGGACGGCGCCTTCGCGGGCCGACGCCATCTGCGCGGCGGCGGCGGCCTGCGCCTCCACCGGCTCGACCGGCGGGGCCGAGTTCGGCACCGGGGCGGTCTGCGGGTTGGTCGGCGGCGTGACCTGCGGCTGGGCCTCGAAGTTCTCCGGCCGGAACCGCGGGATCTCGGCGGTCATGTCGAGCGCGGCGGCCAGGTTCTCCGGGACGTGCGGCGCTGCCGTGTCCCGTTCCGCGGCGACCGGCGGCCAGGCCGGGGGCGCCGAGGCGAACGGGTTCCGCTGGTCGGGCGATCCGGAGACCGGCGACGCCGAGACCGGCTCCGCCGGACCCGTGTAGAACGGGGCCGCGGAGACCGGAGGCGCCGAGGTGACCGGCGGTGCCGAGATCGGCGGGGCCGGCGGCGCGGAGACCGGTGGCATGAACGCGTTACGGGCCTGGGTCTGGCTCTCCGGGTTGGCGGGGAGCTGACGCGGGATGGTCGCCCCGAAGCCGTTGCCGTCCCCGTCGGGACGGAAACCGTCCGGCCGGAAGTCGTCACCGTTGCGGCGCTGAGCCAGCTCGTCCAGCCCGGCGAAGCCCTGCGGGCCGGCCGGCAGCGGCGGGATGATCTCGTTGCTGCGCGGGCCGTGGAATCCGTTGGCGCCGTTCGAGCCGTTGGCGCCGTTCGAACCGTTGGCGCCGTTCAAGCCGTTGGCGCCGTTCGAGCCGTTGGCGCCGTTCGAGCCGCCGAAGCCGTTGGAGCCACCGAACCCGTTGGTGTTCGCGGTGTAGCCGCCGAATCCGGCCGGCGCGGCGCCGGTCAGGTCGGACCAGGCCGGAACCGAGCCGTTGGAGCCGTTCGACGGGTTGAAGCCGCCGCTCTCCAGGGCCAGGGGCTCGCCGAAGCGGGGCAGGTCGCCACGAGGATCGCCGCCACCGAAGGAACCGAGTGACTGGACCTGGGCGGTGGCCGCGGCGGCCAGGACCGAGACGGGCAGGCCCACCTCGGCGACGGTGCCGCGCTCGCGGTCGGCCGGGCGGAGCTCGACCCGGACCTGGTGCCGGTTCGCTAGCCGGGCGACCACGACCAGGCCCATCATCCGGGAGACGGCCACGTCCACCGTCGGCGGGTTGGCGAGCCGCTCGTTGAGGTCGCGGAGCTGCTCGCGGCTGATGCCGATGCCGTGGTCCTCGACCGTCAGCACGGCGTTGTCACCGATGCGCCGGGCCTCGACGAGAACGTTGGAGTTCGGCGGGGAGAAGGCGGTCGCGTTGTCGAAGAGCTCGGCGACCAGGTGGACCATGTCGTTGACGGCGTGCGCCGCGACCTCGATCTCCCGGTCGATCATGCCGAACTCGATGCGGGTGTAGTGCTCGACCTCGGACTGCGCGGCGCGGAGCACGTCGATCAGGGCGGCCGGCTCCCGCTGCACACGGGTCGAGTCGGCGCCGGCGAGGACCAGGAGGTTCTCGTCGTTACGACGCATTCGGGTGGCCAGGTGGTCGAGCTGGAAGAGCTCGGCCAGCCGGTCCGGGTCCTCCTCGCCACGCTCCAGCCGGTCCAGGTGACCGATGAGCCGGTCGACCAGGATCTGCGAACGGCGGGCCAGGTTGACGAACATCGTCGCGACGGAGGCACGCAGGGCGGCCTGCTCGGCGGCGGTGCGGACGGCCTCGAGGTGAACCGCGTTGAACGCCTCGGTCACCTGCCCGAACTCGTCCCGGCTGCGCACCGGGAGAGGCTCGGCGATCTGGTCGGCGACCTGGGCCGGGGTGAGCGACGCGGACAGCGCCGGGTCACGCAGCCGGCTCACCGCGTGCGGCAGGCCGAACTGGGCGACGGCGAGCGCGCCCTGGCGCAGCTCACGCAGTGAGCGGGCCATCGACCGGGCGACCAACCACGCGAAGAGGATGGCCAGCAGCAGCATGCCCAGCAGGAGGCTGGTCTCCAGGAAGACGTCCTGGTTGGTGTCGTTGCGCAGCGTCGTGGCCTCATCCACGATCCGCTTGTCGAACTCCACCTCGACCTGACGGAACAGCTGGTTGTAGCCGGCGAGCGCCTCTTCCCAGTTGGCCGTGTTGATCGGCAGACCGGAGATGTCGTCGGTCTGCAGCGAGATCATCGGGTTGGTGTAGTTCTCGGCCTGCTGCTTCTTCGGGCCGACGATGACCTTGTCGTAGTACTCCCGCTCCGCCGTGGAGGCGACCGAGTCGAGAGTCTGCCCGGCGAGTTCGAGACCGGTCAGGGTGGACAGCAGGTCCCGGCGGAACTCGCTGCCGAAGGCCTTCTTCGCGATGACCTGCTGGCCGATGTAGCGCTGCTGCGCGACGTAGTCCTTGGCCTGGGCGACCGCGGCCACGACCCGCAGCCGGTCGCTCAGGTCCTGGTCGTTGGCCAGCTGCGCGGAGATGACGCGGACCTGGAGCAGGTCGTTGATCAGGGTGTTGTACGTCTTGAGGACGTCAGCCGGCTCCACGCCGCCCTTGGCGACCCGGCTGCGGAACACCGGCAGGTCCTCGAGGTTGCGGTCGAGGCGGAGGAGAAGGACGCCCACGTTCTCCGGGACGTCCTCCAGACCGGTCTGCTGGATGTACGGGTCCTTGGCCGCGTCGACATCGCCGTGCTCGCCGTTGTAGAGCTCGACAGCGGACTTGAAGGCCGGGCCGCCGGTGGGAGCAACAGTGATCATGACGCCGTACGTGCGCTCGGCCTGCAGGTGGTCGACCAGACCACCGGAGGCTTCGGAGAGCACCGAGAGGGTGCGTGCGCGCTCCGCGTTACTGGCTTCGTCGATGTGGTCCACGAGGCCGTTGACACCGACGATGATCGTTGCGACCGTCGGCACCAGCATGATCAGGCCAAGTTTGGACCAGATTGGTAGGTCTCGCAGCCGACCCGCGGGTCGCCGCAGACGCGACATGACGCCATTCGCGCTACTGGGGCGCTTGCTCACGTCACCGTCCTCCTGATTCGGGCCCGGCATTCGGCTCGCCGGACACCGCACACGGCCGACTCGCCGACGTCGGGCCCCCGAGATTCCATCACGACAAGTGTCAAAGAGAAAGAGCAGGCGGACACGGACCGGTTGTGTGACGCGATGTTGCAACCTCGTAGTTGGACATCGCCGGTCTCAGATCACTGCCTGTGGAACTGCACATCTCTCAAGGTCACTCACTGGGCGGCGTGGCATTGGGGGGTGGGTGCACGCCGACCGGGTCCCGATCGTAGTCGATCGCGATAAGAGTGACGATGACTCGGTTCCCCGCGATCGGCAAGGCGAGACGCCCGAGTATGCCGACTTTGCAGGCGGCAGTCTAGCCGAACGGCGGGGTCCCGGAGTCGGACGGTGGATTTCTTTTAACGTACGTTCGTCCAGATCCGTTTATAGGCGGATAAGCGCGCTTTTCAGGCGAGGAGCTTGGCGTACGCCGGCTTGATCACCTCATTGATCAGCACCAACCGCTCGTCGTACGGAATGAACGCCGACTTCATCGCATTGATCGTCAGCCACTGCAGTTCCATCCAGCCCCACCCGAACGCCTCGGTCAGCAGCGTCATCTCCCGTGACATCGAGGTGCCGCTCATCAGCCGGTTGTCGGTGTTGACGGTGACCCGGAACCGGAGGTCGTGCAGCAGCTTGATCGGGTGCTCGGCGATCGACGGCGCGGCCCCGGTCTGCACGTTCGACGACGGGCACAGCTCGAGCGGGATCCGCTTGTCCCGGACGTACGCGGCCAGCCGCCCCAGCACCGGCGGCGCCGAGTGGGTGCCCCCGGTGACCGACGGGGCGCTAGGCCCGTCCGCGGTGGCCGTGATGTCGTCGACGATGCGTACCCCGTGTCCCAGGCGGTCCGCGCCGCACCACTGGATGGCCTGCCAGATCGACGGCAGGCCGAAGGCCTCGCCGGCGTGGATGGTGAAGTGGAAGTTCTCCCGCTGGAGGTACTCGAAGGCGTCCAGGTGCCGGGTGGGCGGGAAGCCGGCCTCGGCGCCGGCGATGTCGAACCCGACCACGCCGCTGTCCCGGTAGCGGACCGCCAGCTCGGCGATCTCCTGCGACCGGGCGGCGTGCCGCATCGCGGTCAGCAGCGTGCCGACCCGGATCGGCGTGCCCTTGGCGGCGGCCTCGGCGCAGCCCTCCCGGAAGCCCTCGTGCACCACCTCCACGACCCGGTCCAGAGTGAGGCCGCGTTCCAGGTGCTGCTCCGGGGCGTACCGGATCTCGGCGTAGACGACGCCGTCGGCGGCCAGGTCGAGAGCGCACTCCTTGGCGACCCGGTGCAGGCCCTCCTCGGTCTGCATCACCGCCACGGTGTGCGCGAAGGTCTCCAGGTACCGTTCCAGCGAGCCGGAGTCGGCGGCCGCGACGAACCACTCGCCGAGCCGTTCCGGATCAGTGGAGGGCAGCTCGTGACCGACCGCCTCGGCCAGCTCGACGATGGTGGCCGGCCGCAGGCCACCGTCCAGGTGGTCGTGCAGCAGGACTTTCGGGGCCTTGATGATGTCGGAGTGTGCGATGCCAGCCATCCGAGAAGCCTAGACGGCTGTCGAGCGTTCTTCTTGACAGACGTCCGGACTTCAGATCTTCAACGAACCAACAGGAAGCACCCGATGATCGACGGAGCGATTCCGTATCTGCGGTGCCCGGTGTGCCGCGACACACTGGCCCGCCACGAGCGGGCGCTGCGCTGCCCGCGCGGGCACAGCTTCGACATGGCCAAGCAGGGGTACGCCGACCTCAGCGCCGGCCGCCTGCCGCACACCGGGGACAGCGCGGACATGGTCGCCGACCGGGCCGCGTTCCTGGCCGCCGGGCACTACTCGTTCATCGCCGGCGCGCTGGCCGGACACCGGACCGACGGCCTCGTCCTGGACGCGGGCACCGGGACCGGCGACTATCTGGCCCGGTTCCTGGACGACTCCCCGGCGGCGATCGGTCTCGGACTGGACGTCTCCAAGCCGGCGCTGCGCCGGGCCGCGAAGGCCCATCCCCGGGCGGCGGCGGTGCTGGCCGACCTGTGGCGGCCGTTTCCGGTCGCCGACGCGGCCGCCTCGGTGATCCTCGACGTCTTCGCGCCCCGCAACGGCCCCGAGTTCCACCGGGTGCTGCGCCCGGACGGGGTGCTGCTGGTGGTCACCCCGGCCGCCGACCACCTGTCCGAGCTGATCGCCGCGTACGGCCTGATCCAGGTGGACCCGGACAAGGCCGCCCGGGTCCAGGAGAGCCTCGGCGGGCACTTCACGCTCGTGGAGTCCGCCGCCCACCGCCGAAAGCTGACGCTGACCGCGGCGGAGGCCCGGACGCTGATCGGGATGACGCCCAGCGCCCGGCACCTGCCGGCGGACGGCCTGCCGGCGCACGACGTCACCGTGACGGCCGCCGTCGACGTGGCCGTCTACCGCCCCCGGCCCTAGACGGAGAGGTCGACCTCTTCCCACTCGGGCGGCTGATCGTGGTACGGCCCGTCGAAGACGACCGCCCACTCCAGCGCCCACCGACGCTGGCCGATCGCGTTGCTGTCCACCTCGCCGGGCAGCGACCTGCCGTGCTGTTCCGCCTCCTGGTACGCCCAGTCCAGGCAGTAGTAGAGGTCGAGCAGCACCGCGGCCTCGACCGGATCGCGGACCGCGACCAGTGACCGGGACCGCCAGCTGGTGAAGCTCTCACCGGCCGGCAGGTCCGGCATCTGCGTCATCAGCCGGTCGTCCGGGGCCACCGTGGGGTCCAGGTGCCGGCTCAGCCCGAGCAGCCAGGCCAGCGCGAAGACCGCGTCGTGGTGCAGCACGAACGAGCGGTGATCGCCTTTCGCGCCGATCACGAACTGCCACTCCGGCGGGGTGACCAGCTCGACCAGGTGCGAGCCGAGCAGCCAGCTCATCGCCGCCTCGGTGGGCATGCCGAAGCAGCGCGCGACGACGACGTGCAGCACCGCGGCTCGGGCTTCCAGCTCCGCGACCGGGCGCAGCTCGACCGTGTCACCGGGCTCCCAGACCAGCGGGAACGCCAGTGGGGGCAGGGGCAGGCCGAGCCGGGCCAGTTCGTCGAGGCTCGCCTCGCGAACGGCACGGGGGTCGGGGACGACCTTCTGCATGGCGCCTCAGGCTATGCGGTCGAGCAGCAGCGGGACAGGGGCAACCGCCTCGGCGCCGACGGTGAACGCCCCGGCGGCGTCGTCGCGGGCCGCCGGGATCCGCGTCTCGTCGTCGGCGCGCAGCTCCAGCAGCACGTCACCGGCCTTGACCCGGTCGCCCGGGCGGACCTTGAGCTGGACGCCGGCGCCGAAGCTGACCGGGTCCTCCTTGCGGGCGCGGCCGGCGCCGAGACGCCAGGCGGCGATGCCGATCCCGTACGCGTCGATCGCGGTCACCACCCCGTCCTCGGTGGCCCGCAGCACCTCGGTGTGCGCTGCCGTCGGCAGTGCCGCCTCCGGGTCGCCGCCCTGGGCGCGGATCATGTCGCGCCAGGTGTCCATCGCCTTGCCGGACGCCAGGACCTTCTCCGGGTCGGCGTCCACGCCGGCCGCGGCCAGCATCTCCCGGGCCAGGGCCAGGGTGAGCTCGACGACGTCGGCCGGGCCGCCGCCGGCCAGCACCTCGACCGACTCGGCCACCTCGTTGGCGTTGCCGACGGCCAGGCCGAGCGGGGTGCTCATGTCGGTGAGCAGCGCGACCGTGGTGACGCCGCTGTCCTTGCCGAGCTGGACCATGGTGCGGGCCAGCTCCTGCGCGTTCGCCAGGTCTTTCATGAACGCGCCGGTGCCGACCTTCACGTCGAGGACCAGCGCGCCGGTGCCCTCGGCGATCTTCTTGCTCATGATCGAGCTGGCGATCAGCGGGATCGCCTCGACCGTGCCGGTGACGTCGCGCAGCGCGTAGAGCTTGCGGTCGGCCGGGGCCAGGCCCTCGCCGGCGGCGCAGATGACCGCGCCGATCTCCTGCAGCTGGCTCTTGAACTGGTCGTTGCTGATCCGGGCCTGCCAGCCGGCGATCGACTCCAGCTTGTCCAGGGTGCCGCCGGTGTGGCCGAGGCCGCGGCCGGACAGCTGCGGCACGGCCACCCCGCACGCGGCGACCAGCGGGGTCAGCGGCAGGGTGATCTTGTCGCCGACACCGCCGGTGGAGTGCTTGTCGGCGGTCGGCCGGGTCACCGAGGACAGGTCGAGGCGCTCGCCGCTGGCGATCATCGCGGCGGTCCAGCGGGCGATCTCGGCGCTCGTCATGCCGCGCAGCAGGATCGCCATGGCCAGCGCCGACATCTGCTCGTCGGCGACGATGCCCTTGGTGTACGCGTCGACGACCCAGTCGATCTGGGCGTCGGTGAGGACATGCCCGTCCCGCTTGGCCCGGATGACGTCCACTG
Source organism: Actinoplanes sp. NPDC019969 (assembly GCF_055562375.1). Lineage (NCBI taxonomy): Bacteria > Bacillati > Actinomycetota > Actinomycetes > Micromonosporales > Micromonosporaceae > Actinoplanes > Actinoplanes sp. NPDC019969. The sequence goes on from NZ_JBVHFK010000001.1 coordinate 512,295, forward strand.
CGGTAAAGGCGCTCACGCCCGGTCCTCCCAACGCTGCGGGATCCCCTCGGGAGCCTCGCCCTCACCAGCCCAGGACAGTGCGCCCTCGGCGTCCACCACCACGACCCGCGGAGTGCGGACCAGTCCCCAGGCCACCGCGGCGGACGCGCTGGCCAGGTTCGGCCCTTCCTCCAGGATCCCCTTCTCCTCGGTCGAGCCGGGCTCGCCGGACGACCGTTCCCAGTACCCGGTCCATATCGTCTCGCCCCCGGACAGGTCCGGGTGGACGAACACGGTTCCGCGGCCACGCCATCGGGCCAGGTCGGCCGGCACGTCGGCGCCGCCGACCGGGCCGGTGACCCGTTCCATGTCCTCGTAGCCGAAGGCGTGCGGCAGCAGCTCGGTCATCCGCAGCGGCCGGGGCAGCGCCTCGACCAGCAGCTCCGGGCCGCCGTGCTCCCAGAGGAGCTGCCGGCAGCGGCCGCACGGCATCAGCGGGGCGCCGGTGGCGTCCACGCACGAGATCGCCACCAGGCGGCCCCCGCCGGTCGCGTGCAGCGAGCTGACCAGGCCGCACTCGGCGCACAGGGTCATCCCGATGGACGCGTTCTCCACGTTGCAGCCGACGACCACGCGGCCGTCGTCGACCAGGCCGGCCACCCCGACCGGAAAGTCGGATATCGGCGTGTACGCCCGCCGCATCGTCTCGATGGCGGCGGCACGCAGGGCCGCCCAGTCGATCTCCATGACACCGATTCTGCCGTAGCGATATGTTTCGTCAGCCGGGGCTCCGGCCGCTTCAGCTCTTGATGTACGGCTGTCCCGACGCGGCCGGCCCACGGACCCGGCCGACCAGACCGGCCACCGCGATCAGCGTCGCGAGGTACGGCAGCATGTTGAGGAACTGGCTGGGTACCGGGCTGTCGATGGCGCTCAGGTACGTCGCCAGCTTCTGCGCGAAGCCGAAGAACAGCGCCGCCCCGAACGCCCCGATCGGGGTGAACCGGCCGAAGATGAGCGCGGCCAGGGCGATGAAGCCGGCGCCCGCGGTCATGTTCTTGGTGAAGCTGCCGGTCGCCACGAGGGTGAAATACGCCCCGCCGATACCGGCGACCACTCCGCCGAGGAGCACGTTCAGGTAACGCAGGCCGCGTACCCGGATGCCGACCGTGTCGGCAGCGGTCGGGTGCTCGCCGACGGCCCGGGTCCGCAGGCCCCACCGGGTCCGGCCGAGCCCGAAGTGGATCACGATCACCAGGCCCAGCGCGATCCAGACCAGCAGGTTGGCCTCGAACAGCACCGGCCCGATGACCGGGATGTCGGCCAGGCCGGGCACCCGCCACTCCGGCATCTGCGGCGGCTGGTTGTAGGTCTGCGAGTTCGGCTGCATCAGCCGCTCGTAGAGGAAGCCGGTGATGCCGAGGGCGAACAGGTTCAGCACCATGCCGACGACCGTCTGGTCGACCAGGTAGCGGATCGACAGCACGGCCAGGATCGCCGCGATGATCACGCCGCCGACGGCCGCGCTGATCAGACCGGCCCAGACGCTGCCGGCCATGGTCCCGACCAGGGCGCCGGCGAAGGCGCCCATCAGGAACTGGCCCTCGATCGCCACGTTGACCACACCGGAACGCTCGCCGAGCACACCGGCCAGCGCGCCCAGGATCAGCGGCAGGGCCAGTTGCAGCGTGCCGTCGGTGGTGTCCACCAACGGCATGAACTCGCCCGCCACCTGCCAGCACAGGAAGGACAGGACGAAGGTGAGGATGCCCAGGCTGAGCCACACGTTGGCGTACCGCTTGAGCACGCCGGCGAACAGCGCCCCACCGGCGGCCGCGGTCAGCACCCCGAAGAGCACCGCGCCGAACTGGCCGTCGATGGAGAGGGCCGCGCCCTCGGCGTTCTCGGTCAGGGTGAACCGGGCGTCCTCACCGGGGGCCAGCGCGCCGAACACCACGGCGGCCAGGCCGCCGAGCAGGATCAGGGCCAGGCCGAGACGGCGGTACCGGGTCCAGAACGGCTCCGGCGCGGTGACCTCGGCCAGGTCCTCCACAGTCGCGGTCGACATGTCTCAGCCCTTCGCCAGGTTGGCGCCGAGCCCGGTGGCCCGGGCGGCACGCAGTCGGAAGATCGCCTTCACCAGGGCGGGGGCGGCGATGAAGATGACGATGAGCGCCTGCAGGACGGTGACCAGCTCCAGCGAGATACCGGCGTACGACTGGATCCGGTTGCCGCCGGCCCGCAGCGCGCCGAACAGCAGCGCGGCGAAGAAGGTGCCCCACGGCCGGTTGCGGCCGAGCAGGGCGACCAGCAGGCCGTCGAAGCCGATGTTGCCGGCGACCGAGGGGGTGAGGGCGTGCGCGGTGCCGAGCACCTGGGTGGCGCCACCGAGACCGGCCAGGCCACCGGCGACCGCCATCAGCAGCACGTACGTCTTGCCCACGCTGATCCCAGCGGTCTTCGCGGCGTGCGGGTTGGCGCCCACCGCGCGGATCTCGAAACCGAACGCGGACCGGTTCAGCAGCCAGGCAACCGCGATCGTGACCAGCACCGCCAGGATGATGCCGAGGTGCACCCGGAGCACCCCGCCGGGCGAGGGCAGCTGCGCCGTCTCGGCGACCGTCTTGCTGATCGCGTCGCTGCGGCCGGGGGCCTGGATGCCCGACTGGATGACCAGCCAGGACAGGAACAGCGCGGCCGTGTAGTTGAGCATGATCGTGGTGATCACCTCGTGCGCCCCGGTACGCGCCTTGAGCAGGCCCGGGATGAACCCCCAGAGCGCGCCGCCGAGGATGCCGGCGATCAGCGCGACGATCAGGTTCAGCACGAGCGGCAGGCCGAACGAGAAGCCCGCGACCCCCGCGACGATGCAGCCGAGCACGGCCTGGCCCTGGGCGCCGATGTTGAACAGGCCGCCGCGGAACGCGAGCGCCACCGACAGGCCGGTGAAGACCAGCGGCGCGGCGTAGGTCAGCGTCTCGGACAGCGGCGTGAACGCCTGCTGCCAGGTGGCGGTGCCGTTGAACCAGGCCTGGAACACCGCCGGGTCGCCGAACGCGCCCTTCAACAGGTCGGCGTAGGCCGAGCTGACCAGCAGCCAGCTCGCCTCCAGCGCGTCACTCGGACGGGCGGTGAAGTAGGTGAACTTCTCCAGCACCTCCTCGTCCGAGATGATGATCAGAACCGCGCCGATCAGCACCGCGAGCAGGATCGACAGTGTGGTCAGCACGAAGTTGTTGGCGGACCAGAGGTACCGCAGGAAGGCGGGCGCTCCGGGCGTCTTCGGCGCCTTGGTGATCTCGGCGGTCACTTCTCCCCCTCCGCCGTCGCGCCGGTGATGCCGGCCATGAGCAGGCCGAGCTCTTCGCGCGGCGTGTCGGGCGAGACGATGGCCAGGACCCGGCCGCGGTACATCACCGCGATCCGGTCCGCGAGGCCGACCACCTCGTCCAGCTCGCTGGAGACCACGAGCACGGCGGTGCCCTGGTCCCGTTCGTGGATGATCCGGCTGTGGATGAACTCGATCGAGCCGACGTCCACACCCCGGGTGGGCTGCGACGCGATGAACAGACGCAGCGGGCGGGACATCTCCCGGGCCACCACGACCTTCTGCTGGTTGCCGCCGGACAGGGTGCCGACGGCGGTCTCCGCCGACTGGCACCGGATGTCGAACTGGCTGATCCGCTCCTCCGCGTTCACCGTCACGGTGCTGCCGTTGATGGCGAAGGCGTTGCCGTACGGGGCGCGGTCGTACATGTCGAGGATCAGGTTCTCGGCGACGGAGAACTCCTTGACCACGCCGTCGTGGCTGCGGTCCTCCGGGACGTAGCCGACCCCGGCACGCAGGATCTTCTTGGTGCTCAGCCCGATCAGGTCGTCGTCCTGCAGCTTGACGGAGCCGGCCCGGGCCGCGCGCAGGCCCATCACGGCCTCGACCAGTTCGGTCTGCCCGTTGCCCTGCACGCCCGCGATGCCGAGCACCTCGCCGGCCCGGACCTCCAGGTCCACGCCGTCGACCGCGCGGATGCCCCGGTCGTCGTCGACCACCAGGCCGTCGATCCTCAGGACGGCGGCGCCCGGCTCGGCCGGCCCCTTCTCCACCTCGAGGCTGACCGCACGGCCGACCATCAGGGCGGCCAGTTCGTCCTCGCTGGTGTCCGGGCTCGCGGTGCCGACGATCTTGCCGCGACGGACCACGGTGATCCGGTCGGCGATCGCCTTGACCTCTTTGAGTTTGTGCGTGATGAAGACGATCGACTTGCCCATCGCGGTCAGGGACCGCATGACGGCGAGCAGTTCCTCGGTCTCCTGAGGGGTGAGCACGGCGGTCGGCTCGTCCAGGATCAGCAGGTCGACCTCGCGGGTCAGCGCCTTGACGATCTCGACGCGCTGCTGGGCGCCGACCGGCAGGTCCTCGATCAGGGCGTCCGGGTCGACCGGCAGGCCGTATTTCCGGGAGGTCTCCAGGACGTCGCGACGGGAGCGGCGCCGGTCCAGCCAGCCGAGCGGGCCGCCGCGCACCTCCTCCGCGCCGAGCGCGATGTTCTCCGCGACGGTGAAGACGGGCACCAGCATGAAGTGCTGGTGCACCATGCCGATGCCGGCCGCGATGGCGTCGCGGGGGCTCTTGAAGACGACCGGCTCGTCGTTGACGACGATCTGGCCCTCGTCCGGCTGCAACAGGCCGTAGAGCTGGTTCATCAGCGTCGACTTGCCGGCGCCGTTCTCGCCGAGCAGGGCGTGTACCTCGCCCGGTTCGACGGTGATGTCGATGTGGTCGTTGGCCACCAGGTCGCCGAAGCGCTTGGTGATGCCGCGCAGTTCCAGTTTCAGCGGAATCTCCCCCGACGTCGGGTAGCTGCCTGGTGGACGGTGTAATGCGAGCCGCCGCTCGGCCACGGGTGCGGAACCCGTGGCCGGGCGGCGGCCAGATGTTACCTACCCGAGGGTCACTTCGGCGCGTTGGCCGACTCGACCTTCACGGTGCCGGCGATGATGTCCTCGCGCAGCTTGGTGAGCTCGGTCTTCAGACCGGCGTCGACCTTGCTGTCGAAGCTGTGGAACTCGGCGAGCGAGACGCCGTCGTTCTTGAGGTCACCGACGTAGCCCGGGGCGGCTTCGAGCTTCTCGCCCTTGGCGCCCTTGACCACGGCCTCCTTGACGGCCTCCTTGATGTTCTTCACGACGGTGCTCAGGAACACGTCGCAGTACTGCGCGGCGCTGGTGCAGCCGTCCTGGTCGACCCAGATGACCGAGACCTTGCCGGCCGAGTCCTTGGCGACCTGCGCGGTGCCCAGGCCGGTGCCGCCGGCGACCGGCATGACGATGTCGGCACCCTGCGAGACCAGGGTGTTGGTGATGCTCTTGCCCTTGTTCTGGTCGATGAAGCTCTCGGCGAAGGTGCCGTTCTGGGCCTTCTTGTCCCAGCCCAGGACCTCGACCTTCTTGCCCTTGACGGTGTTGTAGTGCGCGACACCGTCGGCGAAGCCGTCCATGAAGATGGTCACCGGCGGGATCTTCATGCCGCCGTAGGTCGCGACCTTGCCCGACTTCGAGTAGCCCGCGGCCAGGTAGCCGGCCAGGAACGCCGCCTGGTGGGTGGCGAACTGCATCGGGTACACGTTGGTGTTGCCGCTGTTGCTGTCGACGATGGCGAACTGGGAGTCCGCGCTCTCCTTGGCGACCTTGGTGGTCACCTCGCCCATCAGCCCGCCGACGGCGAGGATGAAGCTGCAGTCCTGCTGCACGTAACTGCGCAGGCCCGGCTCGTAGTCGGCCTCGGAGGAGGACGCCGTGACCTTCGCCTCGACGTTGCTGGCCTCGGCCTTGGCAGCCTCCATGCCGGCCCAGGCGGAGGCGTTGAACGACTTGTCGTCGATGCCCCCGGTGTCGGTGACCATGCAGGCCTTGTAGGCGGCCGTCGCGGCGCCGCTGCTACCGGTCGTCGGGGTCTCCGCCGGGGCCTCACCACAGGCGGCGGCAGCGAGCGTCAGCCCACCTGCCGCGAGAATCGCCACGATCCGCTTCCCACGTACTGGGCGCAAGACGCCCTCCTTCCGCTGCACACCGAGGTCTCTGTAACTCGGGTGAATCTCAGGTCGGGAGCGTATGCCTCGCGCGCGGAGGACGTCAGGACATCGGTACGGACTGTTGGCGCACTGTTATCCCACCGCAATCACCTGGCGGCTCCCGCGCCGCTTTCGGCTGGTTAAGGAGGGAATCGCGTCTGTCCGGGGAAACAGATAGTTAATCTTCCGCGCCCCGCGAGGCCCGCCGCCAGCACCGTACGCCGAGCACGCCCACGGTGGTCCCGATCGCCAGCGAGGCGGCGATCAGCAGCGCGTGCACCCACAGAAACGAGGTCGGTGAACCGTCCGCGAAGGACCGCTCGTCCTTCCAGATGGCCAGCCCGAACCGGGGCCAGATCAGCCAGGTCCACACCCCGACCGCGATCAGGAACGCCGCCCACCGCTTGTTGATCACCACGGGACGAGTATCTCAGCCGGTCAGCCGGGCCGTTATCCGCCGCCATCCGGCCCGCACCTCGACCGGCTCCGGCGGGATCTCCGGGTACTCCCCGGCCGGCTGCGCCGGGAAGTCCTCCTCCTGCCGGGTCCGCGCGGCCTCGATCTCCCGGCGGATCGCGTCCACCCCGTCCAGCGGCAGCAGCGGCTCGACCACGGCCATCAGGTCGTCGTCGGCGACCACGGCACGGGCCAGCGCGAGCGCGTGGGCGCGCTCGTACGGCCCGCAGACGACGGGCTCCCAGTCCTCCCTGTCGCCGAGCGAGGCGATGGTGATCACCCACGGCTGCTCGGCGATCGGCGAGCCGGGTGGCAGATGCAGCGTCACGAGTGTGCCCACTCCGCCATCATCGCGGGCGGGCATGCCGGATCCAGAGGTTTTGGCCCACCGGGGCGGTCTTGTCGTCGGCGGAGAGGTCGACCACCCGGCCGTGCGGGCTGGTCGCCGCCCAGGCCGCGCCGAACAGCAGCAGCTGGTTGAAGACGTAGAGGTAGACCAGGGCGCCGACGGCCGAGCCGACCAGGCCGTACGCCGGGTTGCGCTGGACGATCTCGACGAACGTCTTGCCGATCGTGTTGAGCAGCATGATGCCGATCCCGACCTGCAGCACCGGCGGGGTCATCCGCCGGGCGGTCATCCGCAGCCGGGGCACCGCGGCCAGCAGCGCGGCGGCCAGCAGCATGTTGACTCCCAGCGTCAGCGCCCAGCTGACCAGTGACAGGATCGTCGGGAAGCCGCCGCCGGCCAGCCAGTTCAGCAGCCGCTCCAGGCCGTAGACGGCGAGCTGGGTGAGCGCCAGCAGGAGCAGCAGCCCGATCAGCACCATCAGGTCGACGGCCTGGCGCACGCCGATGTAGCCGGGCTGCTCCCGCAGCTGCCAGATGAGCCGCTGCGAGGACCGGATCGCCTCGACCCAGCCGATGCCGGTGAAGGTCAGGCCGATCAGGCCGACGATGCCGACGCTCGCCTTGCTCTCGAGGATCGCCTGCACGTCGAGGAAGGGCAGGTTGGCGTGCAGGAAGTCCTGGACCAGGTCGAGCAGCTCGACGTTGTTGGTCAGCAGGAAGCCGAAGACCGAGTAGCCGATCAGCAGCAGGGCGAAGATCGCGAAGAAGCCGTAGTACGCGATGGCGGCGGCCAACCGGCCACCCTGGACGCTCTCGTACCGCAGGATCGTCCGGCACAGGTGGTCGAAGTACGGGGACCGGTACCGAAGGGCCATGATCCGGGCTTCGGTCGCGTCGTAAGCCCGGTCGATCGGATTCACCGGCCGACCGTATCGGACACGTCAGCTCCCGAGTGGGAAGTCCCGGCGTGGCTGCCACGGTCCTTCGCCACCGTGCGAGAAGAGCGTGAAGGAGGAGACCTCGAACCGGGCGGAGAAACCGGCCAGGTCCTCGAACACCGCGTCCAGCGCGGCCGCGGGAACGTCCTGGGCGACCGTCACATGCGGATGGTAGGGGAACCGGGTGTCCCGGTTGATCTCCTCGGACCGGGTGATCGCCGCGGCGAGCAGCTCGCACTCGCTGATGCCCTGCGCCAGGGTCACGAACACCACCTCGGTGACCGGCCGGAACGTGCCGGTCCCGCGCAGGTGGATGGTGAACGGCTGCTGGGCGGTCGCGATCTCGCCGAGGTGCTTCTCCACCGCCGGCAGCGCGTCGGCCGCCACCTCGGTCGGGCCGAGGAGCGTGACGTGCGCCGGCGTGTAGGCGGCCTGCGGGTCGCCGGCCTCCGCGCGCCGGCGGGTGAGCTCCGATCCCCACGGCTCGGGGATGTCGATCGCCACGCCGATGCGCACGATGGAGGGCTGGTCCATCCCGGGTCAGGCCCCGCGGGCGGGGCTGAGGAAACCCACGTTCCGGTACGCCGTGGCGAGGGTCGCCGCGGAGACCGCGCGGGCCTTCTCCGCCCCGATGGCGAGGACCTTGTCGAGCTGGGCCGGGTCGTCCAGGTAGAGCTTGGTGCGCTCCTGGATCGGCTTGACGAATGCGACGAGCACCTCGGCCAGGTCCTTCTTCAGGTCGCCGTAGCCACGGCCGTCGTACGCCTCCAGCAGTTCGTCGATCGCCCGGTTGGTGAGCGCCGCGTAGATCGTCAGCAGGTTGCTGATGCCGGGCTTGTTCACCTCGTCGTAGAGGATCTCCCGCCCGGTGTCGGTGACCGCGGACTTGATCTTCTTGGCCGAGCGGGCCGGGTCCTCGAGCAGCTCGATGATCCCGTTCGGCGCGGAGGCCGACTTGGACATCTTGATCGCCGGGTCCTGCAGGTCGAAGATCTTCGCAGTGTCCTTGACGATGTATGCCGAGGGGATGTTGAAGGTCTTGCCGAACCGGGAGTTGAACCGCTGCGCCAGGTCGCGGGTCAGCTCCAGGTGCTGCCGCTGGTCCTCCCCGACCGGGACCTGGTCGGCCTGGTAGAGCAGGATGTCGGCGGCCTGCAGGATCGGGTAGGAGAACAGGCCGACGGTGGTGCTGTCCTGCCCGGCCTTGGCCGACTTGTCCTTGAACTGCACCATGCGCCCGGCCTCGCCGAACCCGGTGATGCAGCTGAGCACCCAGCCGAGCTGCGCGTGCTCGGGCACGTGGGACTGCACGAAGAGGGTGCATCGCTCCGGGTCCAGGCCCACGGCGAGCAGCTGCGCCGCGGAAATCCGGCTCCGATTGCGGAGGATTGCCGGATCATGGCCCATGGTGATCGCGTGCAGGTCGACCACGCAGTAGAACGCGTCGTGCGTCTCCTGCATCGACACCCAGTTGCGCACCGCACCCAGGTAGTTGCCGAGGTGGAAGGAGTCTGCGGTCGGCTGGATGCCGGAGAGCACACGCGGGCGGCGGGCAACGTCGGACATGGCCGCCATTGTGTCAGCCCCGGCCCGGAATTCGCGAATCCCCTACCCGGGAGCGGCGATGTTCGAACCTGTTGACCTATGAGCGATTCTGGGGGATTCTATGGCCGTATTGACTAGGGAAAGGTCCTGAGCCGTGAAATTGCTCGTCACCGGCGGCGCCGGCTACGTCGGCAGCGTGACCAGCAGGCTGCTGCTCGACGCCGGCCACGAGGTCGTCGTGCTGGACAGCCTGCGCACCGGCTTCCGTGAGGCAGTCGCCCCCGACGCCACGTTCGTCCACGCCGACATCGCCGACGCCGCGCAGGTCCTCACCCCGGACGCCGGGTTCGACGCCGTCCTGCACTTCGCCGGGCTGATCGCGGCCGGCGAGTCGATGGCCCAGCCGGGCCTCTACTGGCACGAGAACATGGTCAAGTCGCTGGCCCTGCTCGACGCGGTGCGCGCCGCGAAGGTGCCCCGGATGATCTTCTCGTCCACCGCCGCGGTCTACGGCAACCCGGTCGAGCTGCCCATCACCGAGTCCGCGGCCAAGGCCCCCACCAGCACGTACGGGTCGACGAAGCTCGCCTTCGACCTGGCTCTCACCTCCGAGACCTTCGCGCACGGCCTGGCCGCGATCTCGCTGCGCTACTTCAACGTGGCCGGCGCCTACATCAGCGACAGCCATGAGATCGGCGAGCGGCACGACCCGGAGACCCACCTGATCCCGATCACCCTGCAGGCCGCCGCCGGCAAGCGGGCGAAGCTCCAGCTGTTCGGCGACGACTATCCCACGGTCGACGGCACCTGTGTGCGCGACTACATCCACGTGGCCGACCTGGCCCGGGCGCACCTGCTGGCGCTGGACAAGACGGTCGCCGGCGAGCACCGCATCTACAACCTGGGCAACGGCAACGGCTTCTCCAACCGGCAGGTCGTCGAGGCGGCCCGCGAGGTCACCGGGGCGGCGATCCCGGTCGAGATCGCCCCGCGCCGCGACGGCGACCCGGCCACCCTGGTCGCGTCGTCGGCCCTGGCCCGCGAGGAGCTGGGCTGGGTCCCGGAGAAGAACACCCTCCCGGACATGATCGGCGACGCGTGGACCTTCTACCGGAAGCACGTGGCGTGAGCATGAGCATTCCCGAGGCCGCCAGGGCGGCTTTTCTCGAGGCGTACGGGGAGGAGCCGGCCGGGCTGTGGGCGGCTCCCGGACGGGTCAACCTGATCGGCGAGCACACCGACTACAACGACGGTTTCGTGCTGCCCTTCGCGCTGCCGCAGCGCACCGTCGCGGCGGCCGGGCCCGCGCCGGACGGCAGGTGGTCGGTCTGCTCGACGCTGGGCGGCGAGCCGGTGACCTTCGGCGTCACCGAGCCGGGTGAGGTGACCGGCTGGGGCGCGTACGTCGCCGGGGTGGTCTGGGCCCTGCAGGACGCCGGCTTCGAGGTGCCGCCGGCCCGCATCGCTCTCGCCTCGGACGTGCCGCTCGGCTCCGGGCTGTCGTCGTCGGCCGCGCTGGAGTCGGCCGTCCTGACCGCGCTGGTCGACCTGGGCGGCCTGGACGTCGCCCTGGAACGCCGGCCGGCCATCGCGCAGCGCGCCGAGAACGTGTACGTCGGCGCGCCCACCGGCATCCTCGACCAGTCCGCGTCGATCCGCTGCCAGGAGGGCCGGGCACTGTTCCTGGACTGCCGCAGCTACGCGATCGAGCAGATCCCGTTCGACCTGGCCGCCGCGGGCCTGGCCATCCTGGTGATCAACAGCAACGCCCCGCACCAGCACGTCGACGGCGAGTACGGCGAGCGCCGCAAGAGCTGCGAGGCGGCCGCGGCGGCCCTGGGCGTCCCGGCCCTGCGCGACGTCTCCACCGCGGAACTGCCGGCAGCCCTGGACCGGCTCGGTGACGACGTGCTGCGCCGCCGGGCCCGGCACATCGTCACCGAGAACCAGCGCGTCCTGGACACCGTCGCGCTGCTGCGCTCCGGCCGGGTCCGCGAGATCGGCCCGCTGCTGACCGCCTCGCACGCCTCGATGCGCGACGACTTCGAGATCACCGTGGACCAGGTGGACGTGGCGGTGCAGGCGGCGCTGGACGCCGGGGCGTACGGCGCCCGGATGACCGGTGGCGGCTTCGGTGGCTGCGTGCTGGCACTGATCGACGCCGGGCGGGCCGAGGTGACCGCGGCCGCGGTCGCGGACGCGTACCGGGAAAAGGGTTTCACCGCTCCCACCAGCTGGGTCGCGACCGCCGGGCCGGGCGCCACCCGGATCTGACGCTTCGGATCGTTCTGCTGCGGGTATGCCCGGTTTCATGACCACCGAACAGCACCCGCAGCAGAACGAGCCCAACGAGTTCGGCTTCGCCGGTGAGGGCACCGGACCGGAGCCGCGCCCGGAGCACACCGGCGACGCCGAGGACATCGCGGTGCCCGCCGACGACCTCACCGGCCCGTTCACGACCGCGATCGAGGACGCCACCGATCGGGACAACGGCTGACCGGAGGACACCCGTCCGGGGTAGGAGATCAGCCGTTCGCCGGACCACCGGCGCCTTTCGCCTGATCACCCGCAGGAGCGAGACCAGGGCCCGGGGAGCGGGCACGGGACTATGGTAACGGCATGGGGGTAAGCCCACCGTATCTTCACGATCACACCGAGCAAGGTGTCAGTGTCAGCGCCGACACTGCCGCGGACGCCGCGGTCTCGCTCCTCACGGTCCGCGGGCCGTGGGACGCGCAGTTGCGCCTGAACGCGTCCGTCTCGCTGCGCCGCTGCTTCACCGACCACCCGGACGGCCTGATCGTCGACCTGTCCGGGCTGCTCGACCCGCGCAGCGAGAGCGCGCCGACCTGGACCACCGCCCGGCAGTTCGCCGCCGACCTGCAGCCGCCGGTCCACATGGCCCTCTGCGTGCCACCGGACCTGCCGCTCGCCGATCGCATGCAGGGGCTGAGCGCCGGCCGTTTCCTGCCGGTCTACGCCAAGGTCGGTCAGGCCCGGGTGGCGCTGGCCGGCCGGATCCCCGGCGACGAACGGCTCACCGCGACGCTGTGCCCCGATCCGGAGGCTCCCAGCCTGGCCCGTGACCTGGTCAGCGACGCTTGCCTGTCGTGGGGCCTGGCGCGGTTGCTGCATCCCAGCCGGCTGGTGATGTCCGAGCTGGTGACGAACGCGGTCGAGCACGCCGGCACCGAGATCCGGGTGACGGTGGCCCGGCGCGGCAACGGGCTGCAGCTCACGGTGGCCGACGGGAACCCGTCGCTGCCCCGGATCGTGCGCCCGTCCCGTCCGCGCCCGGGCGTGCCGCTCGACGAGCGGGGCCGCGGGCTGCGGACGGTGGAGCAGACCGCCGCCCAGTGGGGCGCCGTGCCGGCCGAGACCGGCAAGGTCGTCTGGGCGACGGTCAGGCCCGCTTCCTAGCGGGCCTCGATGATCATTCCGGCGCCGACCGTACGGTTGGTGCTCTCGTCGATCAGGATGAAGCCACCGGTGGTCCGGTTGCGCCGGTACTCGTCGGCCAGCAGCGGCACGGTGGTCCGCAGCTTCACCCGGCCGATCTCGTTGAGCTTGAGCTCACCGGCCGAGTCGTCGCGGTGCAGCGTGTTCACGTCGAGGCGGTACTGCAGGCCGCGGACCACGGTCCGGGCGGTCCGGGTGGTGTGCTTGATCGCGTACTTGCCGCCGACCCGCAGCGGGGCCGACTCGTCCATCCAGCAGACCATCGCCTCGATGTCCTGGGCGACCGCCGGCGCGTTGTTCGGCCGGCAGATCATGTCACCACGCGAGATGTCGATCTCGTCGTTCAGCCGGACCGTCACCGACATCGGGGGGAACGCCTCACCGACCGGGCCGTCGGCGGTCTCGATCGACGCGATCGTGCTGGTCAGGCCGGAGGGCAGGACCATCACGTCGTCGCCGGGCTTGAGGATGCCAGAGGCGACCTGACCGGCGTAGCCGCGGTAGTCGGTGACCGTGGTCGACTGCGGGCGGATCACGTACTGCACCGGGAAGCGCACGTCGACCAGGTTGCGGTCGCTGGCGATGTGCACGTGCTCCAGGTGGTGCAGCAGCGACGGGCCCTCGTACCACGGGCTGTTCTCCGAGCGGGAGGCGATGTTGTCGCCGTTCAGCGCGGAGATCGGGATGATCGTCAGGTCCGGGGCGTCCAGCTTGGCCGCGAACGAGGTGAACTCGTCGGCGATCCGCTCGAACACCTTCTGGTCCCAGTCGACCAGGTCCATCTTGTTGACACACAGGACCAGGTGCGGCACCCGCAGCAGGCTGGTCAGGAACGCGTGCCGGCGGGACTGCTCGACCAGGCCCTTGCGCGCGTCGACCAGGATCAGCGCCAGGTCGGCGGTGGACGCGCCGGTGACCATGTTCCGGGTGTACTGGATGTGCCCGGGGGTGTCGGCGATGATGAACTTGCGCCGCGGCGTCGCGAAGTACCGGTACGCCACGTCGATCGTGATGCCCTGCTCCCGCTCGGCGCGCAGGCCGTCGGTGAGCAGCGCGAGGTTGGTGTACTCGTCGCCGCGGGACGCGCTGGCGCTCTCCACCGCCTCGAGCTGGTCCTCGAAGATCGTCTTGGTGTCGTACAGCAGCCGGCCGATGAGCGTGGACTTGCCGTCGTCGACGCTTCCGGCGGTGGCGAACCGCAGCAGGTCCATGCCGCGGGAGGCGGCGGCGTCAGGCTCGAGAACTGCCTGGCTCATCAGAAGTAACCCTCTCGCTTACGGTCTTCCATCGCGGCTTCGCTGACCCTGTCGTCGCCGCGGGTCGCGCCACGCTCGGTGATCCGGGTGGCGGCGACCTCGTCGATCACCTTCTCCACCGTGTCGGCCTCGGAGAGCACGGCAGCGGTCTGCGAGGCGTCGCCGACCGTCCGGTAACGCACCCGGCGGACCTCCGACGTCTCGCCGTCACGCAGCTGGATGAACTCGTTGACCGCGTAGAACATCCCGTTCCGCTCGACGACCTCACGGTCGTGGGCGTAGTAGATGCTCGGCAGCGGGATCCGCTCCTTGGCGATGTAGTGCCACACGTCCAGCTCGGTCCAGTTGGACAGCGGGAAGACACGGATCGACTCGCCCGGGTGGTGCCGCCCGTTGTACAGCGCCCACAGCTCGGGCCGCTGATTCTTCGGGTCCCACTGGCCGAACTCGTCACGGAAGCTGAACATCCGCTCCTTGGCCCGGGCCTTCTCCTCGTCCCGGCGGGCGCCGCCGAACAGGGCGTCGAACCGGTACTTCTCCACGGCGGCGAGCAGCACCGGCGTCTGGATCCGGTTGCGGGTGCCGTCCGGCAGCTCCCGCACCTGACCGGCGTCGATCGCCTCCTGCACGCTGGCGACCACCAGGTTCAGGCCGAGCGAGGCGACCCGGGAGTCCCGGTACTCCAGGACCTCGGGGAAGTTGTGACCGGTGTCGACGTGCATCACCGGGAACGGGATGCGCGCCGGCGCGAACGCCTTCTCCGCGAGGCGCAGCATCACGATCGAGTCCTTGCCGCCGGAGAAGAGCAGCACCGGGCGCTCGAACTCGGCCATGACCTCACGCATGACGAAGATGCTCTCCGCTTCGAGAGCATCGAGATGTGATACGCGATAGGGCTTCGTCTGGCTCATGGGTTCTGTCCCAGACCTTTCTCCGGTGTCAGCCGGGCAGGGCAGACGTCATTGTGACGGAAGGTGCCTCTGCAGTGCAGCAAGCAACCGAGGAGCGAGATCTTTACGACAAACGACCAGGTCAGGCAACTTGGTGTCGGCCTGGTTGTAGGTCAGCGGAGAGCCGTCGATGCGGGACGCGTGCAGGCCGGTGGCGAGCGCCACAGCGACCGGCGCGGCCGAATCCCACTCGTACTGGCCCCCGGCGTGCACGTACGCGTCCGCCTCGCCGTTGATCACCGCGGCGATCTTCACCCCGGCCGAGCCCATCGGCACCAGCTCCGCGCCGATGTCCTCGGCGAGCGCGGTGACGAAAGCCGGCGGCCGGGTCCGGCTCGCGGCGATCCGGATCGCCCCGCCGGTCGCCGACTCCAGCGGCATCGGCGGGTAGGCGGGCGGATTGTCGGTGGCGAGCGTGCAGTGCCGGGCCGGCATGGCCACCGCCCCCGCGGTCAGCCGGGCCGGCGCCGACGAGTCGGCGGTCCACAGCGCCACATGCACCGCCCAGTCGTCGCGGCCCTCCTCGGAGAACTCGCGGGTGCCGTCCAGCGGGTCGACGATCCAGACCCGGTTGGCACCGAGCCGGTCCGGGCGGGCCAGCGCCGTGTCGCCCTCGGTCCACGCCACCCGGGCGTGCTCGTCCTCCTCGGACAGCACCGCGTCCGCCGGGCGCCAGCGCGCCAGCTCGGCCCGCAGCAACTGGTGGGCGGCCTGGTCACCGGCGGCCTTGAGCGCCTTGCCGTCGGCGTGACCCATCTCGGCACGGACCTGGAGAAGCACCTGACCGGCCCGGTCGGCCAGCCAGCGGGCGAACGCGGCGTCGATGACCGGTGGAGCGCCACCCTCGTGCGGCTCCCGCTGCCCGGCTACGCGTGCGGACTCCTTCGTCTGCTCGCCCATCGTCTCGCTCCTCACTTCTGCACGTCAGTACGCTCCCGACGACCGCACCACCGCGGTCACGGTCCTGAGCAGGATCACCAGATCCAGGCTCAGCGACCAGTTCTCGACATAGCGCAGATCCAGCCGGACCGCCTCCTCCCAGGAGAGGTCCGACCGGCCCGACACCTGCCAGAGACCGGTCATGCCCGGCTTCACGGCCAGGCGGCGCCGCACGTCGTCGGCGTAGGCGGCCACCTCCGTCGGCAGTGGCGGCCTCGGACCGACCAGCGACATCCGACCCGACAGGACGTTGAGCAGTTGCGGCAGCTCATCCAGGGAGAACCGGCGCAACCAGCGCCCGACCGGGGTGACACGCGGGTCGTCGCGGATTTTGAAGAGCACACCGTCGTGCTCGTTGAGGTGCCTCAGCTCGGCAAGCCGGGCCTCGGCGTCGACGTACATGCTGCGGAACTTGAAGATCCGGAAAAGACGGCCATCTCGTCCCACACGCACTTGGCGAAAGAGTACCGGGCCACGGGACGTAAGGCCCACGCAGAGCGCCACGGCGAGAAGCACCGGACCGAGAAGGATCAGCAGCACGGCCGCCCCGATTCGATCGACCAGGTCCTTCACCAACCGCGACCCGCCATGCAGCCGCGGATGCTCGACATGCAGCATCGGCAGGCCGTCGAACGGCCGGATCGTGGTCCGCGCGCCGGCCACGTCGACGAGCGCGCTGGCCACCACCAGATCCACCTCGTCCCGCTCCAGCCGCCACGCCAGCCGGCGCACCGCCGCGCCGTCCAGCTCCGGGCAGCTCAACACGACGACGGTGTCGGCGTCGGCGCGTTCCACGGCGTTCGCCACATCCTCGAACGTGCCGTACACCGGCGGATCGGTCACCCCGATCCCGTCCGCGCCCGGCGGCAGGCACGCGCCCACCACCTCCAGCCCGTGGTACCGCTCCCGGCGCAGCTGCCGGGTGATCCCGATGACAGACAGCTCATGACCGACGACGATCACCCGGCGGAGGTTCTCCCCCCGCGACCGGGCCAGATGCAGCCGCTTCCGCAGGACGAACCGCAACACCACGATCGCGGCAATCGCCAACGGGAACGCGACAAGGACATACGACCGGGCAAGATCCAGATTGAGGGCGTACGACACCACGGCCGCCCCGCCGATCAACCCGGTGCCGCCCCGCAGCACCCGCTGATACTCGTCCGAACCGACGAACAGATAGCGCCGCTCGTACGCCCGGGCCGCCACCAGCACCAGCAACAGGACCACCGGCAGCAGCGCCGACCAGATCAGGTACATCCGGTTCCACTCGGTGACCACATCACCGAACCGGACAGCGAACGTGCCCGCCCCCGCCGCCACCCCGGCGCCCAGATCGGCGAGGACGAGAGCCCGCACGTACCGGCGCTCCCAGTCCTGCCGCCGCGACATCGCCGCGTGCCGGCCCGGGACCCGGACGAACGGCCGGTTCGCCGGGCGGGTCGCCATCGACCGGTTACGGGCCCTGGTCAGATGCCGGTCGACGGCCTGGTTCCGGGCCGGCTCCGGGCTCTCCCGCACGACCCGGGGCGGCGCGTTCTCCACGCCCCCCGCCGGGCCGGGGATCCTGCTGTTACGGCCACTGCGATGAGCGGCCGGCCGGCGCTGCGGCCCCGAGTTCAGTGGACGGTCGCCGGTGAACGCGTCCGTCCGATTCTCGGACACGTCCTGCGACATCCCTGATCCCCCGTCACCTCGGCCCGCGCACCGCTCTCGGGCGCCCGTGTGACCAACGGACGGATGGCAGCCGCGTCACGGGATGGACAGATCAGACCCCGTGGTACTTGTTCTGCGCCCACTCGACGCCCTCGAGAACAACCGCCTCGACCACGTCCGCCGCCCGGTCCACCAGGAAGTCCAGCTCCTTGCGCTCCACCGCGGAGAAGTCGGAGAGCACATAGTCGGCCGGGTCCTGGCGGCCCGGAGGCCGGCTGATCCCGAACCGGACGCGCGCGTACTCCTTGCTCGCCAGCGACTTCGACATCGAACGGAGCCCGTTGTGGCCGCCTTCGCCTCCGCCCCGTTTGGCACGAACCTGCCCGAACGGCACATCCAGCTCATCATGCACGGCGATCACCTGAGCCACCGGCACTTTGAAGAACTGTGACAACGCCACCACCGGCGCCCCCGACAGGTTCATGTAGGTCAGCGGCTTGAGCAGGATCAACTTCGGCCCGCCGAAGCCCAGCCGACCCTCGGCAACCTCGGTCTGCGCCCGCTTCGCCCGGCCGAACTTCCCGCCGATCCGCGACGCCAGCAGATCAGCCACCATGAAACCCACGTTGTGCCGGTTACCGGCATACTCCCGGCCCGGGTTGCCCAGCCCGACAACCAGCCAGGGCGACTCGTCGCTCAACCCTCTCGCCTCCACATACACATCAGGGAAAGTGCCGGACGGCACTTTCCCTGATATCTGGCTTACCGCTGCTGCGCGACAGAATTACTCCGCGCTGTCACCCTCGGCCGGAGCCTCGTCCTCAGCCGGAGCCTCGTTCGACTGGGCCGCGTTGATGACCGCGAGCACGGTCTCCGCGTCGACCGCCAGCTCGACACCCTTCGGCAGCTTCACGTCGCCGGCGGTGATGTGCGAACCGGCCTCCAGGCCCTCGATCGACACCTCCAGCTCACCCGGCAGGTGCAGCGCCTCGGCGACCACCGCGACAGTGTTCGACTCGTGCACGATCAGGGTGTTCTTGGCGGCCTCACCGGTCAGCACGACGGTGATGTCCACCTGGATGCGCTCGCCACGCTTCACGATGAGCAGGTCGACGTGCTCGAAGGTGTCGCGGATCGGGTCACGCTGAATCGCCTTCGGCAGGGCCAGGGTGGCCGCCGCGTTGCCGGCGATGTCGATCGTGAAGATCTGGTTGATGCCGCCGTGGCGGATGGCGGCAGCGAACTCACGGGCCGGGAGGGCGATGTGCTGCGGCGCCTCGCCGTGGCCGTACAGCACGGCGGGCACGAGGCCGGCCCGGCGCGTGCGGCGGGCACCACCCTTGCCGAACTCGGTACGGGGCTCGGCGCTGATCTTTACCTCGGACACGGGGAAACTCCTGAAACTCTTCGATGCGGGCTGCGGCTTAAGTCTGCGGCTGCGGTATCCGGCAGTGCTGCGGTGGACCTTCGACGGCAGTGAATACCTTCGAGGGTGACGGTGTTTCTGGCGCTGCCGGGCAAGGG
Organism: Actinoplanes sp. NPDC019969; assembly: GCF_055562375.1. Classification (NCBI taxonomy): domain Bacteria; kingdom Bacillati; phylum Actinomycetota; class Actinomycetes; order Micromonosporales; family Micromonosporaceae; genus Actinoplanes; species Actinoplanes sp. NPDC019969. The sequence goes on from NZ_JBVHFK010000001.1 coordinate 531,413, forward strand.
GGCGCGCTGGGCACAGGCCCGGAGCACCGCGTCGATGACGGCACCTCGAGTGGACTGCGAACCTCAGCAGACCACGAGGCACCCTCGCCGTGGCAACCGCACTAGCTTACCTGCCACGATCGTGCATCGGTCAGCGGGTCCGCCCGGCAAGCGACGCCTGCGAAAAAATCACCCTACTGGTGCAAGTTGCACCAGTAGGGCAGGGACGTCCGGAGAACTACACCGATCAGCTCAAGCCACCGAACAGGGTGGTCACCGAACCGTCGTCGAACACCTCACGAATCGCCCGCGCCAAAAGCGGAGCAATCGACAACACCGTGATCTTGTCCAGCCGCTTCTCCGGCGAGAGCGGCAACGTGTTCGTCACCACCAGCTCGCTGATCCGGCTGTTCTTCAACCGCTCCGTCGCCGGATCCGACAACAGCGCGTGCGTCGACGCCACGATCACATCCGCCGCACCCTCCTGGAACAGGATGTCGGCAGCCTTCGCGATCGTGCCACCGGTGTCGATCATGTCGTCGACGATCAGGCACACCCGGCCCTCGACCTCACCGACCACCCGGTTCGCCACCACCTGATTCGGCTTCAGCGGATCACGCGTCTTGTGAATGAAAGCCAGCGGGCAACCACCCAGCCGGTCCGTCCAGCGCTCCGCCACCCGCACCCGGCCGGAATCCGGCGCCACCACCGTCATCGGACGACCCGCGTACTTCTTCTGCACGTAGTCCGCCAGGATGTCCATCGCGAACAGGTGATCCACCGGCCCGTCGAAGAAACCCTGAATCTGCGCGGTGTGCAGGTCGACCGTGAGAATCCGGTTCGCACCGGCAGTCTTCAACAGGTCAGCGACCAGCCGGGCGGAGATCGGCTCCCGGCCACGGTGCTTCTTGTCCTGACGCGAATACGGATAGAACGGCAGAACCACGGTGATCCGCTTCGCCGACCCCCGCTTCAAGGCGTCGATCATGATCAGGGTCTCCATGACCCACCGGTTCACACCCTCGGTCACCGACTGGACGACAAAAGCGTCCGAGCCACGCACCGAATCCTTGAACCGGACGAAAATCTCCCCGTTGGCGAACTCGTACGAATCCGCCGGCGTCGGCGCGACGCCGAGCACCTGACCGATCTCCTCCGCCAGCTCGGGGAAACCCCGGCCGGAGAAAAGCATCAGACTCTTACGGTTCTCGGCGACGATGCTGCCCATCGGCTCGCTGCTCCCGTGGTTAGGGGGTAGGGGGTTCGCATGAAGTATCCCTTGCGGCAACGTAACCGCCACGTTTCCAGGCCCCCAGGTGGGATGCCTCACCCCGGCTGGATCACTCCAGCTCAGGGGTGATATTCGCGGCCTCGGCAGCCGCCGCCGACACCGTCCCCGGACGCTTCCGGGCCACCCAGCCCTCGATGTTGCGCTGCTGCGCCCGCGTCACCCCCAGGTGACCCGCCGGGACATCCTTCTGCACAGCGCTACCAGCGGCCACGTACGCCCCCGGGCCGATCTCCACCGGCGCGATCAACACCGTGTCCGACCCGACGAACGCCGCCTCACCGACCGTGGTGTGACTCTTGTTCACCCCGTCGTAATTCGCGAAGATCGTGCCCGCGCCGATATTGGCCTTCGCCCCGATCGTCGCGTCACCCACATAGGTCAGATGCGGCACCTTCGCACCCTCACCCAACTCGGCGTTCTTCGTCTCCACGAAACCGCCGACCTTCGACTTGCGGGCCAACCGGGTCCCCGGGCGCAGGTACGAGAACGGGCCCACCGTCGCCTCCGGCCCGATCTCCGCACCGATCGAGTGAGTCCGCAGCACCGTCGCACCCGCCGCGACAGTCGTGTCGACAAGCGTGGTGTCCGGGCCGATCACCGCACCCGTCGCCACCGAACTGACACCCAGGATCTGCGTGTTCTGATCGACCACCGCATCCGGCTCCAGAGTGGCCGTCACATCGATCCACGCCGTCGCCGGGTCCAGGATCAACACACCCGACCGCATCCAGCCCGCATTCACCCGATCGCGCATCAGCACCCGCAACTGCGCCAGCTCGGCCCGGTCGTTGCAGCCCAACGTCTCGTACGCGAACTCGGCCACCTCGATCGCCACCGGATGTCCCTCGGACGCCAGAATCCCGAAGACGTCGGTCAGGTATTCCTCGCCCTGCGCATTGTCCGTCGACAACTTGCCCAGAGCCGCCCGCAGCAACTCGGCGTCGAACGCGTAGATCCCCGAGTTGATCTCCCGGATCCGCCGCTGCTCGTCGCTCGCGTCCTTGGCCTCGACGATCCGCTCAAGATTGCCGTCAGCGCCCCGGACGATGCGGCCCAGCCCGCCCGGCTCGGCCACCTCCGCACTCAACACGGTCGCCGCCGCGCCGGCCCGCTCGTGCCGGGCCAGCAGCGCCTCCACCGTCTCCGGGCGCAGCAGCGGCACGTCACCACTGAGCACCACCACGGTGCCGGTCAGGTCGGGGGTGGCGTCCAGCGCGATCCGCACGGCGTGGCCGGTCCCGTTCTGCTCGGCCTGCAGCACCGGCGTGGCAGCCGGGGCCGCCTCGGCCAGGAACGCGCCGACCTGGTCGGCCTTGTGCCCGACGACGACCACGGTGCGATCGGTGTTGATCGCCGACGCGACGTGCAGGACGTGACCGAGCAGGGTGCGGCCGAGCAGCGGCTGCAGAACCTTGGGCGTCGCGGACTTCATCCGCTTGCCCTCACCGGCGGCGAGGACGACGACGGTACGGCTGGGGGCCTGGCTCACGCTGGACTCCATGGGTCGCGGTGGCATCGTGCATGCGGCGTCACATCAACCGCCCGGCCAACTGAGGGGCCTATATCATAAATTTGCTCGGCTGTCAGGACTCGAACCTGAAATGAGCGAGTCAAAGTCGCTAGTGTTGCCAATTACACCACAGCCGAATAGTGCTGAAGACAGACTAGCGCCCCTCCTCCCCGACACCGAAAGCGGACGCTGCCTGCCGGGCGATGGCCCGGGCCACGCCCTCCATCCGCCAATACAACAAGCGGGACTTGGGCGCCTCGATGACCAGACAGCCGTGGTAGTCCGCGCCAACGTTGCCCCGCCTGGTCAGCGGCTTGTGCTTCTTGATCGTCGGCGACCGGAAGCGCTCGAGGGGGATCGCCAGCCGCTCGGCCCACCATTCGGCAGCCGCCCCCGCGTCGGCTGTCTCATGGATGTGCACGCGGTAGTTGAGGCCGTCCGGCCTGAATCCACCCAGTTGCAGGAAGCGCAGATGCAGCTGGAGCAGGCCAGGATCGCTGTTGATGATGACCAGCCGATCGTTACGTGCCCACGGCTTGGATTTCGAGCCCTCACACCAGTAGGCGACGGCCCCCAGCAGCAACACGTCCCGCTCCGAAAGCCGGCCGACATCATGGGCAGCCTCTTCCCACACCTCGGCCTGCCGCCGATCGCGATCAGTCCGGTAATCGTCCCAGCGCCCGGCGATCCGCTTCTCCGCCTGCTCACGTTTCTCCCGGGCCCGTTCCGTGTCTTGATCGAGCGGAATGTGACCGGCCCACCTGAACGCTGTCGATTTTGCGACACCCAGCTTGGCAGCGATGTCGTTGATCGACCATCCGGCCTCGCGCAGCGCGGCAGCTTCGCGCCGCACATCGTCCTTCGCGTTCGGCCGGCGGGTCCACTCCGGCGGCTCGATGCCGCGCAACCAGTCCGTCAGCGTCCCGTTGCTCACCCCGAAGATCTTCATCAGTTGTGATCGCGACAGCCCCGGGTCGACCCGCAGCCGGCGCGCCTCGTCACGCATCTCTTTCTTGTCCACAAGAGCCCCCGCTCTCTAGCTGTGCAGAATCTGAACACTCAGCACCTAGCTGCATATCAGCTAGGCGCATAGCTAGGTTACAAGGGGCGTGATTCGGTTGGCAAGTCGATCGATGTGCCGCTGCTGGCAGGATGGGCCGGTGACTGAGCGCGGGGACTCCATCGACAGGCAACGACGGATCAGGATGCCGGCTGCCCAGCGCCGCGAGCAGCTGATCACCGTCGGTCGTCAGCTGTTCGCCGAGCGGGGCTATGACGCGACCAGCGTGGAGGAGGTCGCGGCCCGGGCGAAGGTGTCGAAGCCGGTGGTCTACGAGCACTTCGGCGGCAAGGAGGGCCTGTACGCGGTGGTCGTGGACCGTGAGGTGCGCGCGCTGCTGGATCGGATCGCCGCGGCGCTCACCGCGGGTCATCCGCGGGAGCTGCTGGAGCAGGCGACGTTGGCGCTGCTGGATTACATCGACGAGGAGCCGCACGGTTTTCAGGTGCTGGTCCGTAATTCGCCGTTGTTGTCGGCGTCGGGCAGCTTCTCGAGCGTGATGAACGACGTGGCTCATCAGGCGGAGCACATTCTGGGCGCCGAGTTCAAGAGCCGGGGTCTGGACGCGAAGCTCGCGGAGCTCTACTCACAGGCGCTGGTGGGGATGGTGGCGCTGGTGGGGCAGTGGTGGCGGGAGGCGCGTAAGCCGAAGAAGGAGGTGGTGGCCGCGCATCTGGTGAATCTGGCCTGGAACGGCCTGTCGCACTTGGAGCCGAAGCCGGAGCCGCTGACCCGCCGGGTCCGCTGAGGGACCCGGCGACGGATCAGTGGTCAGGCGGTGCGGCCTTCGCGTACCTGGCGCGGGGCGCCGGCCTGCGATTGCGGCGCCGACTTGCTGTAGAGGCTGACGGTGATCAGCAGCAGGCCGACGAGGTAGGTGACGATCACCGTGGACATGGTGAATCCGAAGAAGTTCACGTTGTCGGTGCGGAGCACGCACAGTTCGTAGCTGCCGAGGACCAGGAGGCCCCAGCCCAGGTACTGGTCGATGGCCACGTCGATGTTGCGGCCGACGGCGGTGCCGAGCAGGACGATCGCGCCGAGTGCGAGCGAGACGATCGACCAGGCCATGTTGCTGCCCTGGCCGAGGACGCGCGCGCCGGGCCCGGTGAAGGCCTCACCCGAGGTGGTGATGAACCCGATGATGCCGAACGCCACCAGGTAGGCCCCGGTGATGAAGCCGACGATCCGGTAGATCGGCCGAAGCGGGTGATTGACCGGGGTGTGCGCCATGGTTCCGTCTCCAAGGTCAGGTGTCTTCGCGTCGATTCTCGCGTATCCCCGACAAGCGGCGCAGGCACACCCCCCGGATCACGAATTACGACAACTGTTCCGCGAGTTCGAGCCAGGCTTCTTCGGTGTCGGCCTTCTCCTGTTGCACGGCTTTGAGCTGAGCTTCCAGTTCGACGAGCTTGTCGTAGTCGCTGCCGTGCACGGCCAGGCTCTCGTTGATCTTGGCTTCTTTCTCGGAGAGCTTCTCCATCTGGCGTTCGAGCTTCGCCAGATCCTTCTTGGCCTGGCGCAACTCACCGGAGGTGAGGCCGTTTCCGGTCTGCGCCGCTTGCGGCGCACCCTTGGGGGGTACGCCCGGAGCAGCCGGCGTGGCCACCCGGGCCAGGTATTCGTCGACGCCGCCGACGAGGTGGACCATCTTCCCGTCGCCGAACATGCCGTAGACGGTGTCGGTGACCCGCTCGACCAGGTATCGGTCGTGGCTGGCCACGACCATCGTGCCGGGCCAGGAGTCGAGCAGGTCTTCCAGCGCGGCCAGGGTGTCGGTGTCGAGGTCGTTGGTGGGCTCGTCGAGGAGGAGCACGTTGGGTTCGGTGGCGAGCAGGCGCAGCATCTGCAGTCGCCGCCGTTCGCCGCCGGACAGGTCGCTGACGGGTGTCCAGATCCGCTTGTCGGTGAATCCGAAGACTTCGGCGAGCTGGCCGGCGGAGAGTTCCCGGTCGCCGAGTTTCACCCGTTTGGCGACTTCCTCGACGGCTTCGAGCAGGCGCAGGTGCCCGGGCAGCTCTTTGAGCTCCTGGGAGAGGAAGGCGGGCCGCACCGTCGATCCGGTGATCAGGCGGCCGCCGTCGGGGGTGGTGACGCCGGCGAGCATGCGCAGCAGGGTGGTCTTGCCGGCCCCGTTGGCGCCGAGGATGGCGATCCGGTCGCCGGGCCCGACCTGCCAGGTCAGGTCCTGGAAGATCGGTTTGGGTCCGGCTTTCAGTTCGACGCGTTCCAGGTCGTAGACCTGTTTGCCGAGCCGGGTGGTGGCCAGGCGCTGGAGGCTGACCTGGTCGCGGGCGGGGGGCACGTCGGCGATCAGCGCGTTGGCCGCGTCGATGCGGAATTTCGGTTTCGACGTGCGGGCCGGTGGGCCGCGGCGCAGCCAGGCGATCTCTTTGCGGAGCAGGTTCTGCCGGCGGGCCTCGACGGAGGCGGCGATGCGCTGGCGTTCGGCGCGCGCGAGGATCCAGGCGGCGTATCCGCCTTCGTAGGTGTGCACCTGCTCGTCCACGACCTCCCAGGTCATGGTGCAGACGGCGTCGAGGAACCAGCGGTCGTGGGTGACGACGAGCAGGGCGCCCCGGCGGGTCAGCAGGTGTTTGGCGAGCCAGTCGACGCCGGCCACGTCGAGGTGGTTGGTGGGCTCGTCGAGGATCAGCAGGTCGCTCTCGCGGACGAGCAGGGCGGCGAGGGCGACGCGGCGGCGTTCGCCGCCGGACATCGGCCCGACGGGGGTGTCCAGGCCGAGGTGGCCCATGCCGAGCCCGTCGAGGATGGTGCGCACCCCGGCGTCGCCGGCCCACTCGTGTTCGGCGCCCATGCTCTGCGGCAGCCAGGCGGTGCCGAGCACGACGTCGCGGACGGTGAGTTCGCCGGCGAGGTCGAGCGTCTGGGGCAGGGTCGCGACGCGGAGGTCACGGCGGTGGGTGACCCGGCCGGAGTCGGGCTCCTCGGTTTTGGCGAGCATGCGGAGCAGAGTCGATTTGCCGGCGCCGTTGAGGCCGACGATGCCGATGCGGGCGTCGTCGTCCAGGCCGAGCGAAACGTCGGTGAGCAACTGGCCGGCGGCGCCGTAACCTTTGCTGACCCGGTCCAGGTTGATGATGTTGGCCACGATGCCTCTAGGTTACCCGCGCGCCGGGCTGGGGTCCGCGGGCGGTGACGGCGGCCCGGCAGACGCGTGCCGCGGTGAGCCCGTCGGCGATCTCCTGGGCGTGTGCGGCGTCGGCGGCGAGGAAGACGCAGGTCGGACCGGAGCCGGAGACGATGCCGGCGATCGCGCCGGCCTCGTGGCCGGCTTTGAGCACGTCGGCCAGTTGCGGGCGGAGGGAGAGGGCGGCGGCTTGCAGGTCGTTGCCGAGGGCTTCGCCGAGCACTTCGGGGTCGCGCTGGCGCATCGCGGCCATGAGCCGGTCGGTGCCGCCGAGGGGGACGGGCGGCGCGGGCTGGTCGGTGGCGCGGAGCCGGTCGAGTTCGCGGTAGACGGCGGGGGTGGACAGGCCGCCGTCGGCGATCGCCACCACCCAGTGCCAGACGGTGGGGCGGGCCAGGATGGGACTGACCGCCTCGCCGTGGCCGGTGCCCAGGGCGGTGCCGCCGTGCAGCAGGAACGGCACGTCGGAGCCGAGTTCGGCGCCGACCTCGGCCAGTTCGTCGCGGGACATGCCGAGGCCCCACAGCAGGTCGCAGGCGATGAGGGTGGCGGCGGCGTCGGCGCTGCCTCCGGCCAGGCCGCCGGCCAGCGGGATGCTCTTGCGCAGGTGCAGCCGGGCGTAGGCGGGCACGCGCCGGCGGGCGGCGAGCGCCCGGGCGGCCCGGATGATCAGGTTTGACTCGTCGAGTTCGAGTTCGCCGGTGCCCTCGCCTTCCATGGTGAGGGTGAGGGTGTCGCCGCGGCGGGCGGTGAGCTCGTCGAACAGGCTGATCGCGTGGTAGACGGTGTTGAGCTCGTGGTAGCCGTCGGGTCGTAGCGGGCCGACCCCGAGGTGCAGGTTGATCTTGGCCGGGACGCGCACCTTGACCGGGCCGCGGTGCGGGCGGGGCTCGTCGTCGTCCGGTCCCCACGCCTCCGTCACGGAGTGCTGTCCCGGGTCGCGAACGGCTTGCTCAACACCAGCTCCGTATCGGATTCGCCGGGCGGCACGGCTGTCATGAGTCGACCTCCTCGGGCTCTGCGCGGGACGGGGTGAGCTTACCGCCGTACCCCGACAGTTTTGCCTCCGCCGCGATCGCGGCGAACTCGCCGACCGTGAGGGACTCGCCGCGCGCCTGTGGGCTCACGCCGGCCGCCCGCAGCACGGACTCGGCCTTGTCGGGGCCGCCGGCCCAGCCGGCCAGTGCGGCCCGCAGGGTCTTGCGCCGTTGCGCGAACGCGGCGTCCACCACGGCGAACACGGCGGCCCGGCCGGCGGCTGCGGCGGGCTGTTCCCGGCGGGCGAAGAAGACCAGGCCGGAGTCCACGTTGGGCACCGGCCAGAACACCGCCGGCGGCACCTTCCCGGCCGGTTTGGCGGCGGCGTACCAGGCGAGTTTCACCGACGGGACGCCGTACACCTTCGAACCCGGGCCGGCGGTGAGCCGGTCGGCGACCTCTTTCTGCACCATCACCAGGCCGCCGCGGAGCGTGGGCAGTTCGGCGAGCAGGTGCAGCACCACGGGGACCGCCACGTTGTACGGCAGGTTCGCCACGAGCATCGTCGGCGCCGGGTCGAACCGGTCGCCGGTGACCTTGAGCGCGTCGGCGAGGTGGACCGTGAGGTGCGGCGCGGCGACGGTCTCCGGCAGCGCTTTCGCGAGGGTGGGGTCGATCTCCACGGCGTGCACGTGCCGGACCGCGCCGACCAGGCCGAGGGTGAGCGAGCCGAGCCCGGGGCCGATCTCCAGCGCCACGTCGTCGGGTCGGAGCTGGGCGGCGGCGACGATGCGCCGGATGGTGTTCGGGTCGTGCAGGAAGTTCTGGCCGAGCTTCTTGGTCGGCGCGACTCCGAGGCGCGCGGCCAGGTCCCGGATCTCCGCCGGGCCGAGAAGTGAATCAGCCATGTCGCAGAGCCTACGGTGGCCGGCCCGGGCGGCTGGACACCGCCGGGTAGGAATGGAGTGATGGTGGAGTTGCTGGAACTGCGTGGAGTGGTGGAAGCGACACCGGACGAGGTCGCCGCGGTGCTGCTGGACGCCCGGCCCGGCGGGCGGTCACCGCTGGCGGCGCCCGGCCCGACCGAGCTGACCGAGGACGGCGGCGACGAGTTCGTGATGATCCGGGAGGGCAGCCGGGTCACCGTTTCGATCGATCACCAGGCCCGTTCGGTGACGCTGCAGGGCGAATGGTGGTATCGCGGGGTCACCTCGATCGAGCCGGATCCGCGTGGCGCGCTGGTGGTCCACCGGATCTACAACGTCGCCCCGGGTCATCGCTGGGCGGTGCGGATGGTGGCCCGTGGCCCGCTGCACGCTGCGCCGACCGGTTTCGCCACCCAGCTCGAGCAGCTCAGCCGCGAGCTGGGCACCGCCGCCTGGGTCGAACCCGACTGACGCAGCGTGTGGAGTTGCGGCGCGCATAGCGGCCGAACTCCACACACGGGCAGGAGGCCGGAACCGGTGTGTGGAGTTGCGGCGTGTAGGACGGCCGAACTCCACACGCGGGGTCAGCGCCAGCTGCCGAAGACGGTGTCGCCGTTGGCGGAGATGGTGGCGCAGAGGGTGTCCAGGTCGGCGCCGGTGGTCTCGGCGAGCAGCCGCATGGTCAGCGGGACGAGGTAGGACGCGTTGGGGCGGCCCCGGTACGGGATCGGCGTCAGGTACGGCGCGTCGGTCTCCACCATCATCTGCCCGGGCGGGGTGATCGCGGCCGCTTCGCGCAGGTTGGCGGCGCTGGCGAAGGTGACCGTCCCGGCGAAGCTCAGGTAGTAGCCGCGGCGTACGCATTCGGCGGCGAACTCGGCGTCGCCGGAGAAGCAGTGCAGCACCACCCGGTCCGGGGCGCCCTCGGAGTCCAGGACGCGCAGCACGTCGGCGTGGGCGTCCCGGTCGTGGATGACGAGGGCCTTGCCGTACCGCTTGGCGATGGCGATGTGCGCGCGGAAGCTCTCCTCCTGCGCGGCCCGCCCGTCCTCGCCGGTCCGGAAGGTGTCCAGTCCGGTCTCGCCGACGCCGCGGACCCGGGGCCGGGCCGCCAGCGATTCGATCTCGCGCAGTGCCTCGTCCAGGTCGGACAGCCGGGGCGCCTCGTTCGGGTGCAGGGCGACCGTGGCGAGCACGGCGTTGTTCGCCTCGGCCAGGTCGGCGCCCCACCGTGACGAGGTGACGTCGACTCCGACCTGGACCAGCCGGTCCACTCCGCTCTTGGCGGCTGCCGCGATCAGCGCCTCGACCGGGTCGCCGGCGGCGTCGCCGGGCACTCCGGCCTCCTGGACGGTCAGGTCGAGGTGGGTGTGGCTGTCGAAGACCGGGACGGCGAGCGGCTCGGGCGCGGGCGGGAACTCCCCGGAACGGCGGGAGTCCTTCTTGCGGCGCGATTCCGATGGCGAAGGCATGTGAGACATTGTGCACGCCCCGTTTTTCGGTAACCGGCCGTTCATCCGATATCCACCGCCGTCACTTACGTTGCGCCCCGTGACCGTGACCGGTGAGGACAGTGAGCTGGGTTCGGACCCGCTCGACCCACCCCTGATGGCGCCGCTGCGCCGGGACATCAGCTGGCAGCAGGTGCAGTCGATGAGCCAGTCGGTGGGGTACCGCGACGATCCGGTGCTGCGCGGCATCCGGGCCACGGCGGCGATCCGCCGGGGCACCCGGATGACCAAGGTGCTCTCCCCGGCCCAGGTCGCCGGTCATCTCGGGGGCTGGCTGCCGTACGGCTTCTGCTACCGCTCCAGCGACATCGCGCACCTGCGCGAACCCGACCAACTGGGCCTGCTGCGGACCGACGGCGCGACCGACGGGCAGGTGACGTTCGCGTTGCGCTGGCGGGCGATCGACCCGCTGGACTACGAGGTGCCGGCGGCGCCCGCGCACCCGGGGCTGGCCGCGTTGCCCGGTCATTCGCGGATCGGGGCGATGGTGCTCGGCACCGGTTTCACGCCGAGCACCGACGATCTGATCCCGGAGTATGTGACGGCCGGGTTCGCCGATCTGCCGCTGCCGGCGAACGCGCAGATCCTGGCGTACGTTCCGGGCGGTGACGAGGTGGTGCTCTACACCTTCCAGCCGGAGCAGAACGGCTGGCTGCGGCTGGCCGGGCCCCGGTGGCGCGGCCTGCTGTCGGAGATCCCCGGCGGCAGCCCGGACCGCGAGTACGTGCCGTGCACGGCCCCGGGTTCGGCGCGTCTGGTGGGCCGGATCAACGATCAGGAGTACGAGGCGGTCGCCGATCCGCCGGGCGAGTTCCGGGTACGGGCGCTGACCCGTGCCGCCCGCTATCCGGTGCAGACCCTGAGCCGCCGCGCCGAGCAGGCCCGCTGGCGTGGCGCGGCCTGCTGGGTGCTGCAGCGCGACGAGACGTGGGCCCGGCTGCGGCTGCTGCGCCCGGACGCCGACGCGATCAACGCGACCGGCGCCCGGTGCTACGAGCGGGGTATCTACGAGTCCTGGGCGCCGGTCGACGAACTGGCCGATCACCACATCGCGGAGATCGCGTACCAGATCTGATCAGTTGCCTTCGCCGAGGCGGGCCAGTTCCTCCTCGACGACCGACGGCTCGAGCTTGCGGAAGACCGGTTTCGGGGCGGCCAGCGGGGTGCCCGGCACCACCGGCACCGACTCCCAGCGGGCGCCGACCTTGTAGTCGCCGGTCAGCACCGGGTAGGACGGGCCGCCGTCGAGGTCCTCGACCTCTTCGATCCGCGGCATCGGGGCGTGCACGCCCTCACCGCCGAGCAGCTCGAACACCTTCTGCGCGGAGTGCGGCAGGAACGGGGTGAGCAGCGTGTTGGCGTCGCTGATCACCTGCAGGGCGACGAACAGGACGGTGGCCTGGCGGGGCTTGTCCTCGTCGGACTTCAGCTTCCACGGGGCCTGCTCGGACAGGTACTTGTTGGCCTCGGCGACGACCCGCATCGCCTCGCCGATCGCGGCTTTCTGCCGGTGTTTGCCGATCAGCTCGCCGACCGTACCGAAACCGGCCTTGGCGACGGCGAGCACCGCCTCGTCCTCGGGTGTCAGCGGACCCGGTGCGGGGATCGCGCCGAAGTTCTTCGCCGCCATCGAGATGGACCGGTTGACCAGGTTGCCCCAGCCGGCGACCAGCTCGTCGTTGTTGCGGCGGACGAACTCGGCCCAGGTGAAGTCGGTGTCGTTGGACTCCGGGCCGGCGGCGGCGATGAAGTAGCGCAGCGCGTCGGCGTCGTAGCGCTCCAGGAAGTCGCGCACGTAGATGACCACCCGGCGCGACGAGGAGAACTTCTTGCCCTCCATCGTCAGGTACTCGCTGGAGACGACCTCGGTCGGCAGGTTCAGCCTGCCGAAGCCGCCGGCCGTGCCGCCCTTGTCGCCCTCGCCGGAGTAGCCGAGCAGCAGGGCCGGCCAGATCACCGAGTGGAAGACGATGTTGTCCTTGCCCATGAAGTAGTAGCCGAGCGCGTCCTTGCCCTGCGCGTCGGCGGACCACCACTGCCGCCACGCCTCCGGGTCGCCGGTGCGCCGCGCCCACTCGATGGACGCCGACAGGTAGCCGATGACGGCGTCGAACCAGACGTAGATCCGCTTGTCGTTGCGGTCGCGCCAGCCGTCCAGCGGGATCGGGACGCCCCACTCCAGGTCCCGGGTGATCGCGCGGGGCTGCAGGTCGTCGAGCAGGTTGCGGGAGAACTTGAGGACGTTGGGCCGCCAGTTCTCCCGCTGGTCGAGCCAGCCGCCGATCGCCTCGGCGAAGGCCGGCAGGTCGAGGAAGAAGTGCTCGGTCTCGACGAACTGGGGGGTCTCGCCGTTGATCCGGGAGCGCGGGTTGACCAGCTGCTCCGGGTCGAGCTGGTTGCCGCAGTTGTCGCACTGGTCGCCGCGGGCGCCCTCGTAGCCGCAGATCGGGCAGGTGCCCTCGATGTAGCGGTCGGGCAGGGTGCGGCCGGTGGACGGGGAGATCGCGCCGAGGGTGGTGCGGGCGACGATGTACCCGTTGGCGTGCAGGCCCTCGAACAGCTCCTGGACGATCGCGTAGTGGTTGCGGGTGGTGGTGCGGGTGAACAGGTCGTAGGAGAGACCGAGCCCGTGCAGATCCTCGACGATGACCCGGTTGTAGCGGTCGGCGAGCTGGCGCGGGGTGACCCCGTCGGCGTCGGCCTGGACCTGGATCGGGGTGCCGTGCTCGTCGGTGCCGGACACCATGAGCACGTCGTGGCCGGCCATCCGCATGTACCGGCTGAAAACGTCGGACGGAACGCCGAAGCCGGAAACATGGCCGATGTGGCGCGGGCCGTTGGCGTAGGGCCAGGCAACCGCGGCGAGAACGTGACTCATGACGTACAAGCGTAGTGACCGCCCGGCGGAGCCCGCCAACGGATCGTCCGTGTGCCGATTTGTCCCGACACGCCCGATCAGTGACGTGCTCCCGGCGGGACCGCGTCGTTCAATGGGCGGGTGACCGGAAACGTGCCGCAGCCAGGGGAAACGCCCCGCAGTCAGGGCAACCCGTGGACCCTCTCCGACCCTGACGTCACCTGGTGGCGCAACGACGGCCGGGACGGTCCCGTCATGGACGGCCTGCCCGCCGTCGCCCACGCCGCCGGGGCCCGCGACCTGACCGGGCACCTGAACAACGAGCGGCTGGCCACCGTCGACGAGCTGATGATCATCGACGCGGAGCCGGTTGCGGAGAAGCCGGCGCAGGCGACGCCGCTGCCGGAGGTGACCGGGTCACCGGTGGTCGAGGCCCGGCTGGAACGGATGGAGAACTCGCCGTTCTGGCTCAGCGAGGAGGAACGCGCCGCGACCGAGGTCGCCGTGGTCGACCGGCCGCCCGGCCGGCGCCGTCGCCGGCCGGCCCACAACCCGCTGTCCGCGCTGCTCTCCCTGGTGCTGCTGAGCCTGGTGGCCGCGTTCTTCGGCTGGGTCAGCGCGGAGCCGTTCTGGCTGGCGGTGGGACACGGCGACACCGGGTACGCGACCACCACCCGCTGCCACGGCGACGGCCTGACCCAGCGCTGCACCGGGCGGTTCGCCACCGCCGACGGCGGCTTCACCGTCTCCCGGGTGACCCTGCTGGGCATCGCCGGCCCGGCCCGGCAGCCGGGCGCGATCTCCCCGGCCCGGATGGTGAGCCCGGGCAGCACCCAGGCCTACACCGCCCCGGCCGGCCCGCTAATGCACCTGCGCTGGGGGCTGGGCTTCCTGCTCGTGCTGATCTGCGGGTACGGCATCGCGGAGACGACCGGGGCACGCCGGCTGCCGACCAGGGCCCGGCGCACCGCGGTGATCGCCAGCTTCCTCGGGCCACTGCTGCTGCTGGGCGGGTTCCTCGTGGCCGCGTACTGACTCAGCTCTTGTCGTGGACCAGGGCGTAGACCTCGCGTCTGCGCAGACCGTACGCGTCGGCGACCTCCTGGATCGCGTCCCGCCGGGACGTCCCGGCCGCCTCCCGCCGGGCCACCTCGGCCCGCAGCTCGGCGTCGTCCGGCGCGGCCGCCGGCCCGGCCGGCGCACCCGCCACCACCAGGGTGATCTCGCCGCGCGGTGGATCCGCGGCAGCGCCCGCCGCCAGCGCGCCGAGGGTGTCCCGGCGGATCTCCTCGTACGTCTTGGTCAGCTCCCGGCAGATCGCGGCCGGCCGGTCGGCGCCGAAGATCGCCGTGAGGTCCTCCAGCGCGCCGGCGATCCGGTGCGGGGCCTCGAAGAAGACCAGGGTGCGCGGTTCGGCGGCGAGTTCACGCAGGCGGGAGCGCCGGTTCGAGCCGGAGCGGGGCAGGAAGCCCTCGAAGACGAACCGGTCGCTGGGCAGCCCGGAGAGGGCCAGCGCGGTGGTCACCGCGCTGGGGCCGGGCGCCGCGGTGACCGGGAAGCCGGCGTCGAGCGCGGCCCGGACCAGACGGAAGCCGGGATCGGAGACGCTCGGCATGCCGCCGTCGGTGACCACGGCGACCACGGCGCCCTCTTTCAAGGCCTCGACCAGTTCGGGCGTACGCCGCTCGTCGTTGCCCTCGAAGTAGGAGACCACCCGGCCGCCCACCGTGACGCCGAGGTCCTTGGCGAGCCGGCTCAGCCGCCGGGTGTCCTCCGCGGCGATCACGTCCGCCGAGGCCAGGACCTCACGGAGGCGGGCCGAGGCGTCGCCGGTGTTGCCCAGCGGGGCCCCCGCCAGGATCACCCGGCCGCCGGCTTCTTCTGCATCTGGCATCGCAAAAGTCCATCACATGGCAGGACGCGCCGACGGCGGGCATCGGTTCTCAGAGTCGCAGCCTACGATCGCGGGGTGACGACGGCGGCGACAGCTGAGACAGACACCACCACCGCGGACTCCCCCGCCGGGGCGGGGTCGCCGGGCGTGCGTGCCATCCCCCAGATCGTCCGGCGTCGCCTGTCGACGCTGGACCGGCGCTTCGACCCCTATTCCTGGCTGGTGACGCTGGCCATCACGGCGGCCGCCGGCATCCTGCGGTTCTCCGGCCTGGACCGGATCAAGGGCCACATCTTCGACGAGGTCTACTACCCCACCGACGCCTGGGACATGCTGCAGCACGGCGTGGAGTGGGACGAGAAGGTGGACGGCGCGGCCTATGTCGTGCACCCGCCGCTGGGCAAGTGGCTGATCGCGTTCGGCGAGCACTTCTTCGGCGACAACGAGTTCGGCTGGCGGTTCTCCACGGCGGTGGCCGGCACTCTGATGGTGCTGATCCTGATCCGGGTCGCTTACCGGATGTTCCACTCCATCGTGCTGGCCGGGACCGCCGGCCTGCTGATGACGCTGGACGGCTTCCAGCTGGTCCTGTCCCGCACGTCGCTGCTGGACATCTTCATCGGCCTGTTCATCCTGATGACGTTCGCCGCGATGGTGCTCGACCGGGACCATTACCGGCGCAGCTGGCAGCGCGCGCTGGAGAGGGGTTTCGACCCGGACGCCACCCCGCACATCCCGCGGATCGTGCCGTGGTGGCTGCTGGTCTCCGGGATCACCTTCGGCATGGCCTGCGGGGTCAAGTGGAGCGCGCTGTTCTTCGCCCCGTTCTTCGCCGGCCTGGTGCTGGTCTGGCGGGTGCAGGCGCGGCGTTCCGCCGGGGTCCGCGGGCCGATCGTCGCCGGCATCCTCGGCGACCTGGGCTGGCTGATCCTCAGCTTCGTGCTGACCGTCCTGGTCTACCTGGCGACCTGGACCGGCTGGTTCGTGACCGACGTCGGCTACTTCCGGCACTACCGGGCGGACAACGGGTGGAGCGAGCCGCCGGTCATCGGCCCGCTGCTCAACCTGATCCACTATCACCAGGAAGCGTTCAACTTCCACACCGGACTGACCCAGAAGCACACCTACCAGTCGTGGCCGTGGCAGTGGCTGCTGCTGGGCCGGCCGGTGGCGTTCTACTGGAGCTCGGCCGGCGGGTGCGGCACGGCCAGCTGCGCGGCCGAGATCCTGCTCCTGGGTACGCCGATCCTGTGGTGGGCGTTCATCCCCGCGACGTTCGTGGTGGCATGGTTCGGCATCGCCCGGCGCGACTGGCGGGCCTACGCGATCATCACCGGGGTGGTCGGCGGCCTGCTGCCGTGGTTCTACTTCGCGGTCAAGGACGGCCGGACCATGTTCTCGTTCTACGCGATGCCGGCGCTGCCGTTCCTCATCCTGGCGGTCGTCTACGCCCTCGGGGCGATCATGACGCCGCCGGACGGGATGGTGTCGGGGGCGGCGCGCTCGGACCGGCAGATCGTCGGCACCGTCGTGGCGGCGACCTTCGTCATCCTGGTTGCGCTGTGTTTCGCCTACTTCCACCCGATTTTTGTGGGCACGCTCATGCCGTACGACGACTGGTCGGTTCGCATGTGGCTGGGCGGCCGCTGGATCTGAGATCGGGCCCGCAAACGAAAGGGCGCGCCCCGATCGCCTGCCACGGGGGAAGCGGGCGATTGGGGCGCGCAGGAGAAGCTTAACGAGGCGGGATGGCGTGCACAACGGGTCACGGCGCGAGATTGTCGTGTCGCTGCCTCCATCCCAGCGATTCGGACATTATGCTCTTACCTCGCTTATAGGTTTTATCGTTTTGCGAGAATCGCTCGGTAAATGAGTCGGGAATGCGACAGCAAATTGCTGCCGATCAGGGCGTAACGTCTTTTGGTTTCCCCTCGCGCCGCAGCTCAGCGAAACGGTCTCCGGGAACCGGCGCACCTGTCCCCACCGGGTCGAACAGCCCAGCTCACCATTTCGTCCTATTTCAGGTGATCAGTCGGCTGTCCCCCTTGTGAGTGATGTGTGACAAGATCGCGATAAATGTTCTTAGGCTTCGCCGCGTGACTTCGCAGGAGCCAAAGAACTCGCACCACGTCGACCCCGCCGGTCCGACCGAGGTGATCGCCGTCCCGGCGCCCGCACCGGTGTTCGTGGACTCCACCGGACGACGCAGCCGATTCCTCCGGCGCCTCGCGTTGGCCTTCGGTGTCGTCCTCCTCGGGTACGGCGCGCTGATCAGCGTCAGCCTGGCCGGCGGTCCGGTGAGCATGAGCGCCGTACTGCCGCTGCCCGGCATCGAGGACGACCGCGACGAGAAGAAACCTCAGCCCGCGCCCAAGACCACACCCACCCCCGACCCGGCGCCGAGCACCACCCCGGCCCGCCGGATCGTGGAGTCGGCGAACCGCGGCGAATCCGTGCCGCGCCGGCCGGTCACCACCGCGACCTCCCGCAAGGCGCCCGCCACACCGTCGAGGTCGGCCAGTCCGACGCCGTCGAAGTCGACGTCGTCCACCCCGGTGGTCACCAAGCCGGTCGAGTCCGGCACCGTCAGCCAGCCGCCCAAGCCGAACCCCGGCACCAGCACCACCACCACGCCGCCACCCGGCCCGGTCCCGCCCCCGGCGGGAACCAACGACGGCGGCACCGGCGGCGGCGGACCGGTGGCCCCGGTCCCGCCGCCCGTCACCGACAAGCCCGTGGCCGACAAGCCCGTCGCCGACAAGCCCGTCGCCGACAAGCCCGTCGCGGAGGAGAAGCCCACGACCAGCGGCGGATCGGGCGGAGGCGGGCCGGCGCCGGAGAGCACCGCGCGGCCCGAGCCGGCGGTGACCACCCCGCCGGCCCCGGCCCCCTCCCCGGAGGTGGCGGAACCCGCCGGCAGCGCCGCCCCGCCGACCCGGGCGGCGCCGTGACGGCCGCCCCCGCGCCGACGCCCGGCCGCCGGGCCCGCGGCCGCAGCCGGCGGCGGCTCCTGCCCCGCCCGCGCGTGCTCCTCGGCTCGCTGCTGGTCCTCTCGTTCGTCGCGGTCCTGGTCGTGCAGGCGTACATCAACGCCGAGTTCACCAACGACCACGTGCAGACCGAGGTCGGCGACCAGGCCGGGGTGCCCGCCCAGATCCTCAAGGGCGGCCCGATCATCAACACCACCGGCGGCCAGGAGAGCACCACCCGGCTGCCGGCCAAGACGATCGCGCTCACCTTCGACGACGGCCCGGACCCGGAGTGGACCCCCAAGGTGCTCGAGGTGCTGCGCAAACACGACGCCCGCGGCACGTTCTTCGTGGTCGGGTCGCAGGTGGCCCGCAACCCGGAGGTGGCCGGCCGGATCGTCGAGGGCGGCAACGAGCTCGGGCTGCACACCTTCACGCACCCGAACATGCAGCGGCTGGCGCCGTGGCGGCGGGCGCTGGAGCTGTCCCAGACGCAGATGGCGATCGCGAAGGCGACCGGCGTGCGCACCAACCTGGCCCGGTTCCCCTACTCGTCGAAGAACGCCGCGATCGACGAGGAGAACTGGAAGCTGGTCAAGGAGGCCGGCGCGCTCGGCTACCTGGTCGTCGTCAACGACACCGACAGCGAGGACTGGAAGCGCCCCGGCGTCGACCGGATCGTCGCGAGCGCGACCCCACCCGGTGGCCAGTCCGCGGTGATGCTGTTCCACGACGCCGGCGGCGACCGTTCGCAGACCGTCGCGGCGCTGGACGAGTTCATCCCGAAGATGAAGGCCCAGGGCTACCGGTTCACCACGATCACCGAGGGCCTGAACCTGAGCATCGCCGAACAGGCCGCGCGGGCCGGCAGCGACCGGCTGGAGAGCACCGAGGCGCTCACCCCGCTGCCGCTGAACCCGGCGGCGCCGGCGCACGACGAGTGGCGGGGCCTCGCGCTGATCTGGACCGTGGACCTGGCCGACGGGATGGTCACGGTGATCGCCGGGCTGTTCCTGGTGGTCGGGACGCTGACGATCGGCCGTACCCTGATGCTCCTCCTGCTCGCCACCCGGCACGCCCGGCAGCGCCGCAAGCCCGGCTGGAGCTGGGGCCCGCCGGTCACCGAGCCGGTGTCGGTGATCGTGCCCGCCTACAACGAGAAGGAGGGCATCGAGGCCGCCGTCCGGTCGCTGGCCTGCGGCGACCACACCGAGATCGAGGTGGTGGTGGTCGACGACGGCTCCACAGACGGCACGGCCGACATCGTCGACCGGATGCGGATGCCGAACGTACGGGTGGTCCGGGTCCCCAACGGCGGCAAGCCGAACGCCCTCAACACCGGTGTCGCGATGGCCCGGCACGACCTGATCGTCATGGTCGACGGCGACACCATCTTCGAGCCGGAGGCGCTGCGGCTGCTGGTCCAGCCGTTCGCCGACCCGGAGGTCGGGGCGGTCGCCGGCAACGTCAAGGTCGGCAACCGGGAGACCACCGTCGCACTGTGGCAGCACATCGAGTACGTGATCGGCTTCAACCTGGACCGCCGCCTCTACGAGGTGATGAACTGCATGCCGACCGTGCCCGGCGCGATCGGCGCGTTCCGGCGCAAGGCTCTCGCCCAGGTCGGCGGGGTCAGCGACGAGACGCTCGCCGAGGACACCGACGTCACGATGGCGATGTGCCGGGCCGGATGGCGGGTCGTCTACGAGGAGAACGCGCGCGCCTGGACCGAGGCGCCGGCCACCCTGGAGCAGCTGTACCGGCAGCGGTACCGGTGGAGCTACGGGACCATGCAGGCGATGTGGAAGCACCGGAAGTCGCTGTGGGACTCCGGGCCCTCGGGACGTTTCGGGCGGGTCGGGCTGCCGTTCCTGGCCCTGTTCGGGGTGGCGCTGCCGATGCTCGCCCCGGTCGTCGACATCATGCTCGTCTACGGCCTGGTCTTCTGGGAGCTGGGCGAGACGGTCACTGCCTGGCTCGGCATGCTGGCGCTGCAACTGTTCACCGCGGCCGTCGCGTTCCGGCTGGACCGGGAGTCGTACAAGCCGCTGCTGCGGTTGCCCTTGCAGCAGTTCGCCTACCGGCAGCTGATGTACCTGGTGCTGCTGCAGTCGGCGACCACCGCCCTGACCGGCGGCCGGCTGCGCTGGCACAAACTCAACCGGGCCGGCCTGACACCCCGGTCACCGTCCCCGGCGCCGCCGCCACCCGGGCCCGCCGTGGCCCCGCTGGTCGACACCTGGCCACCGGCGCTGGACGACCGGCCGCCGGCGCCGCACGGCATCGGCCGGGCCGTCGCGCCGCCGGTCGTGCCCACCCAGCAGACGCACCAGGACCTCCACGAGAGGTTGTGAGACGGACCCGCCCTCGATCGAACTGCAGCCGATCGAGGGCGGGTTTCCCGTTGTCAGGCGACGGCCAGATCCCGGATCAGCTCGGCCGGGGTCAGTTCGGCGTACGGGAAGACCACGTGCAGCGAGGTCCCGTCACCGGGCCGGTCGGAGAGCGCCACCGTGGCGTGGTGCGCGTCCAGGATCCGCTTGGCCACGGCCAGTCCCCGGTCCGGGCCGGGCACGTCGGCCGGATTGGCGATGGCGCCGTAGTACAGGTGCGGGAACAGGTCGGGCCGTATGCCGTCGGGCAGGTCCATGTCGTCCAGCCGTACCGTCGGCCCGGACTCCATCTCCGTGCCGACCCGCACCCGGCCGCCCTCCGGGGTGTACTTCACCGCCGCGAACAGCAGGTGCGTCAGCACCTGTTCGAGGCGCACCGGGTCGGCGATGATCGGCAGCGACGGCCCGCCGGCCTGGTTCAGGATCCAGATGTGCTTGCTGGCAGCGATCGGCCGGACCGCCTCCACCGCCCGCTGGGTGACCCGGGTCAGGTCGCACTGGCGCATGTGCAGGCTGTCCCCGCCGAGCCCGGCGTCGGCCATCGTGGTCAGGTGGTCGATCAGCTCCCGGAAGCCGCGCACGTGCGCCGCGGTGGCCCGGGCGACCAGGTCGGCCATCTCCACGTCGTGGTAACCGGTGTCGCCGAGCCGGTCCAGGTACGCCGACATGAGCCGCAGCGACGACCGCAGCTCCCCGCCGACCAGCCCGGCCAGGTCGTCCTTGCGGCGTTCCAGCTCCTGCAGCCGGGCCGTGGTGTTGGCCAGTGCGAAGGCGTACCGCCGCAGTTCCAGCTGGGCGGTGACCTGGCGGGCCAGCGCGCGCAGCGCCTGCTGCTGCTCCACGTCCAGCCGCCGGGGCACGGTGTCCATCACGCAGAGCGTGCCGAGGGCGAACCCGTCGGTGGTCATCAGCGGCGCGCCCGCGTAGAACCGGATGCCGTTCTCCGCTGTCACCGACGGATTGTCGGCGAACCTGCCGTCCTCCCGGGCGTCCGGCACCACCAGCAGGTCCCGGCCGAGGATGGCGTGGGCGCAGAACGAGACGTCCCGTGCCGTCTCGGCCACCTCCGACCCGGTCCGGGCCTTGGCCCACTGACGGTCCGCGTCGACCAGGCTGACCGAGGCGATCGGCGCCTCGCAGACACCGGCGGCCAGCGCGACGATGTCGTCGAAGTCCTTCTCCGGTGGACTGTCCAGGATGTCGAGCGAGTACAGCGCGGCCAACCGCTCGATCTCGTTGTCGGGCAGTGGAGCTTTCATGGGGCGTCACCTCCGAGACTTGCTTCAGAGGTACCACTCAAAAGTAGCAATTCTCGCATTTCCCCCAGATCCGGTGGCCGGGGAAGGGCCGCTGACAAGCCGTTATGCTTCCCGCCCATGAGCACCGAGCAGTTCGCCTGCGGCACGTGCGGCGCCATCCACGACGGCCCGCCGCTCAGCTTCGCCGCCCCGGCCCCGGACTACTGGCTGCCGGAGATGGCGAACCGGGAGGACTGCCTGCTCGACGCCGACCTGTGCGTGATCGGCGGCGAACAGTTCTTCATCCGCGGCATGATCGAACTGCCGGTCTGGGACACCGGCGACGTCTTCACGTACAGCATGTGGGTGTCCCTGAGCCGCGCCAACTTCACCCGCGCCGTCGACGTCTGGGAACACCCGGGCCGGGAGTCCGAGCCGCCCTACTTCGGGTGGCTCTCCAACGTCATCGCCGGTTACGAGCCCTCCACCCTGAACCTGCGAACCAACGTGCACACCCGCCCGGTCGGCCGCCTCCCGTACATCGAGCTGGAGCCCACCGGCCATCCCCTCGCGGTCGAGCAGCTCGCCGGCGTCACCCGGGCGCGGGTGGAGGAGATCGCCTCCTTCCACCTGCACCGCTAGGCGCCTACCACTCGTCCTCGTCGTACGGATAGCCCTCGTCGGAGTCGCTCCCCTGGTCCTCGCCGGGGTCGCCCTCGACCGGAACCCACTCCTGCCCGTCGCCCTCGGTGCCACCGGTTCCCGAACCGTTCCCCTTACCGGTCCCGGACAGCGCCTCCTTGGCCGCTTCCCGCAGCCGCTCCTCGAGATAGTCCGAAGCCCAGTCGCCGGCGTCGTCCCGGACCCGCTGCGCCGTCTTCGAGCCGTCCTCCCAGGCGTCGTCCGCGGCCTGCAGAACGCTGTCCCGCACCTTCTGCGAGCCGTCCTCGACGTACTTCACGGCGTCATCCACCGGCGCCGCCGCAGCCGCAGCCGCCGCGGTGGCAGCCGCTGCAGCCGCCGCAGCCGCCGGCCCGGACAGCGGCGATCCCCCGCCCCCGGTCCCCCCGAGAACGGTGTCCCGGGCGTTCTTCAGCTCCCGCGAGATGTCCCCACCGGCCTTCTCACCGGCTTCGACCACATCCCCGACACCGGGCAGCTTGCAACATTCCGCCGCCACCGCCGGCCCCGCGCCGATCATCGCCCCGGTCACCAGCCCGATCCCCAGCCCAAGCGCGCGCGTCATTCTCCGGCTCATCGCTCCCCCTCGACTCGGCGTTCCTCGGGACAGCCGACCACCGCCGACCAGCAACGAGCCGAAGTTCCACCACCCACGAGCCGATCATCGGCGCCATCGAGCCGGACAGCCCGAAAACCGGGAATCAACCCCGCAAACCCCATTCCCGGGGTACGCGGCCGGCCGTCCCCGACCGCACACCCTCCGGGCGCCCGCCCCGGCTCTCGTGGGGCGTCAACGCCGAGTCAGGGACTGGTCGTCACCGATGGCGCGACGCCGGTGAGCATCGCGCCGATCCCGCCCATCGCGAAGATCGCCACTGCCGGGAGGACACACACGTACCCGAGGATCAGCCCGGACACCGCCAGGCCCCGCCCGCCCTTGACCCCGGTCCGCGTCTCGGACATGCCGATGTGCCCAGCGATGATCGCGAGAATGCACGGGATCCCGACCAGGCACCATCCACCCAGGATCCCGAGGATCCCCAGCACGAGCGACGCCGTCGCCCACCCTGACGTGGGCACCGCCTGAATGATCACCGGCTGCGGGTAGGCATACACCGGAGGCGGCGGAGACACCTGCCGGTAGTGCCCGTGGTACTGCGGCGGGTACGGCTGCTGCGGGTTCTGGTGGTACTGCTGCCCATACGGGTCGTAGCTCATCGTCATCCTTCACGATCGTCAGGAAAGCGTCATACCGCACCGCTTCTCCCCGCGCGATCCCGTACGGATGTTCGTCCCACTGATCCACCCGAAAAGCCGATGCCTGTGCTCCTAATCAACCGGCGTCGTACAGCATGAGGGAACTGCGAGCCGGAGCGCTCACCCACGCCGCCCGCAGCGCCGGGTGCTGAGGCTGATACCGGCCCTTCTCAGCACCCACGTCGACGGCGAACTCCCGGGTGAAGCTGAGACTGGACAACCGGTCGTTCCAGCCGTACCGGCCCCACTGCACCATGAAACCGTCGGCGTTGTGCTCCAGCGGCTCCAGGCCGTCGACCGGCAACGCCAGGAACTCGGTGAACGCCTGCCATGCCGCCGCGACGTCGTGCACACAGTCGGGGTCCACGCCACGCCGGCGGAGCAACCCGGCCAGCATCTGCGCCGCGTCACGCCACACGAGTCCCACAGCGGGCAACGCTACCGAACCCGGACCGCGCCACGGCATTCCCGGCTGCGGGCCCAACGAATAACGGCCAGCGTTTCCGCTGGCCGTCGTAAATAAGGGTGGAGCTGTGGGGATTTGAACCCCAGACCCCCTCGATGCGAACGGGGATTCCAGGGATTTTTATCGATGTACCTGATCCTGATTCTGCCGCTAAAGTGCAGTTCAGGGCATCGAACGTCATGTTGACCAGTGATGGCTGATACCGGCCGGTAGCGCTCAGTCCACGGTCAAACGACGGTCAAACGATCTTGATCGGGTACGGGGTGATCGCGATGGGGTTCTCACGGAAGCGAACCGGCCGCGACGGCAAAGCGCGGTACACCGCCTACTACTTGGACATCCGGGGCATCGAGCGCTCGGCCGGAACCTTCCCCAATAAGAAGGAGTCCGACAAGGCCTGGCAGCGAGCCGAGACGAAGGTCGCCGAGGGCCGCGCCGGTGATCCTCGACGTGGGCGGCAGACCTTCGCGACGTACGTGGCCGACGAGTGGCTGCCCAACCACATGATCGAGCTGCGCACCCGCGAGAACTACACCTACTACCTGGACAAGGTCATCGTCCCTCACTTCGGGCCGATGAAGATGGTGGAGATCCTCCCGTCGCACGTCCGCGAGTGGATCGCCGATCTGGTCATCCAGGGCGTAAAGCCGCCGACCATCCGCTACTGCATGACCATCCTCAGCGCCATCTTCACGACCGCCCTGAACGACCAGGTCACCTTCCTCCACCCGTGCAAGGGCGTCCGCACGCCGGCCATCCCGAAGAAGATCCGCGAGATCGTCACCCCGGAACAGTTCGACACCCTGTACGCGGTCCTGCCGGAGAACGAGTTCCGGCTCCTGATCGAGACCGACATCGAGACCGGCCTCCGCTGGGGCGAACTCACCGAGTTGCGCCCCAAAGACATCAACTTCGCCAGCCGTACGCTCGTCGTGAGCCGAGTCGCCGTCGAGTTGAGCAAGCGGTTCCATCCCTCAAATGACCGCTTCCTGGTGAAGGAGTATCCGAAGGACGAGGAGCACCGGCGTTTGAAGCTGAGTCCTCAGATGTCCACCAAGCTCCAGGCTCATGTGACCGAGAACGGCCTCCGCCCGGATGATCTCCTGTTCGCCATCCGTGATCCGGAGAACGTGTCGGCCCCGCGGCTGCGCGCCGTCCCCGACCCCGACTCCCTTGGCCTCACCGACCCGAACGAGCAGGGCCGCCAGTATCGGCACGGCACCCTGAGCGCCTACACCGCCGGAAAGTGCCGCTGCCAGCACTGCAAAGACGCCTTCTCCATCTACCGCGCCCAGCGCCGCGCCAACGGCAAGGACTCCCCGCGAGGCAAACGCGGCCTGACCACCGACGGCCACATCCCGCGCTCCTGGTTCCGCACCGCCATCTGGTACCCCGCCCTGGAGAAGGCCCAGATCGGCAAGGTCCGCATCCACGACCTCCGCCACGCCCACGCCTCATGGCTCCTGGCCGGCGGCGCCGACCTCCAGGTAGTGAAGGAGCGCCTCGGCCACGCCAACATCTCCACCACCCAGAAGTACCTCCACACCCTCCCCGAAGCCGACGACGCCGCCGTGGACGCCTTCGCTCGGATCCGCAACCGCTAAGCTCGAATCGCGAATCTTGCAGTATTCAGCCCAAACCGACCGGGCAAACCACGCACCGCAACAACTCACCTGGCAAGACTTCCAATCGTTGCATCGCTCCGCGACTATGAACGTGTGTCCAAGCGGAAAATCGCAACGATCGCCGGCCCTATTCTGATCTTGATTGCTTCAGCGGCTTTCTCGATCATGCTCCGCAGCCAAGACAAGACGACTTCAGCAACTTGGGTTGCCGTCGCTGGCCTCATAGTCGCCACTCTTGCCCTCATCGTGACGTGGTTGACCTGGGTTAACCCCCAACCCCCGGTCCGAACGCCTACTGCGACTACAACCCCTGCTAGTACGGTGATCAAAGTGAAAGGCAACGGATCAATCGGATCCGCTCAAAACAGCTTCATCATCACGGGCGAAACGGGCGCAACCGACGAAAGTGCCCGCTCGTGACAGGTAGAGACAATTCGACTCAGCGGCCGAACAAGATAAAGGTAGAAGGCGACGGCAGTATCGGAAATGCGCAGGGCTCTTTTATCAATCAGGGCATTTTCACCGTATGGAACACTCCGGAGGGATCACCCGCCGACAACTCCAGCAGTGAAGACGACGAGAGCGACACGCCGCCAACCCCTTTGCCCGACATCAAAAAGATCTTCGCAGGCATAGCCATTGTCATCGCGGGCCTTTGCTTTCTAGTGAATATCATCCCAGAAGCCAAACCTTCGCTACCCGAAGAGAACGGTGTCAGGCCAGCGGGATCGAACGATGCAGCAGTGCTTCAAGCTACAATATCAACTCTCAAGAATTGCGCTAAATCGGTCGTCCTCGAGCCCGTCAATTGCCCGCAGCGTGTGAGCGACTGGAGCGGTGGCGCGGACGACGTAAAATGGAACATACACGGAAATCCGAGTGAAGGCGCGATCGTCAGATACAACGGCGAAGAAGGCCGTTTCCACGTACTCGGCACCGCGCCGATGTCGGCCACCTACCGAACAGCTTCAGGACCACAGATATCCCTGACAGTAATCGACTATTGGGCTAGGGTCGAATGGGTAAACGGTAAAGCTGTAGTCGCCGAGCTCGGCAACTACGACGAATCACCGAAGCCGGACACGCTGAAAACGGAGCCATCGATCGACCCAAACGAGCTTCGCTACCTAGTGGGAACTACGTTCAAGAAGTGCGCTGCTGCCAAGCGTTCCCCGCTGCCGCCAGAATGCCCGCCGGGAAGTGCCGCAACACCGTCCGATAAAGCGAGTTGGACACTTCATGGCGATCCAACACTGAACTCCGAAGACACTTTCGATAAGACTACCGGCCTATTTCATGTAGTCGGCGACTACTCGATGACGCTCGTCTACGACGTATTTCTCCTCGGATCGACTACCGAAAAGCACAGGGGAAGGTATGACGCCGTAATTTCTGTCGACGATGGAAAGCCACGCCTGCTGCTCATCACCGAAAAGGACTGAAATACGTCTCGAGGCTACGGCGCCAGAAGCGAACAGAGACATTGCTGGTAGCCACGCCAAAGGGAAAATAGCAGCCGCGCTGCTTCTCTGCCGGAGACGCACGATAGATTGCCATGAGCAATCTCCGAATGGTCTAACCCAAACGCGGGCCGCTCTGTTGCGCCGAACTCGCTGGAGGCCGGGAACTGATGGCGTCGTCCGAGGTGAACGAGCCGGCACCTGCCTGGCGAGTCCATGGCGAGAAGAGGATCTACGAGAACCGGTGGGTGACCCTGTCTCGCGTCGACATCGAACCCCCTGGTGTCGATCGATTCGAGCACCATGTCGTCCGTCTGAACAGCGCCGCTATCGCTGCGGTCGTTGACAGCCAGGATCGGGTGCTTATGCTGCGCCAGTACCGCTTCGTGCCGGACAAGTGGGCTTGGGAGCTACCCGGCGGTCTCCTGGATCCTGGCGAAGATGCAGCCGTTACAGCCGCCCGGGAAGTCGAGGAGGAGACCGGGTGGCGGCCTCATGCTCTTCGGAGAGTCCTCGCCTATCAACCGATCATCGGCATGGTCGACGCACCCCACGTGATCTTCGTCGGCCGGGGTGCCGACCTGGTGGGCGAGCCTGAGCGTGGCGAAGAGTCCGGCGAGGTTGCCTGGATCCCGCTGGCAGTTGTCCGTGACCTGATCGCGAAGGGCGAGATCCTCAGCTCTGGAACGCTGCTGGCGCTGCTCCACATCCTGGCCTTCGGCATCGAGCCGGGACGGCCTTAAACCGCCCGCATCAACCGCTCTACCCGGCGGCGATGCCGCACCGACCCGGTCTGGCCGGCCAGACGTCGTGCCGTGAGTAGGCACGATCGTGCGTCTTCGGCTTCCTCTCGAACGAGGTGAGCCTGGGCCAGGTGGCTGTACACCCCGGCACGAGCCCGGACAAAGGTCGGGTCCATCGTCTCGAGCACCCCGTATAGCTCTCCGACGGCGTTGTCGTCGCCGATGAGAGCCAGCGTATTGCCGCGCCATCGATCGAAATGGCTTCGGTTCAGGAAGATGCTGACCATCTCCGGGTCTCGATCGTCGCTGTCCGGCGGCAGGTCAGCTACGGCGCGATCAACGGCGCGCCGGCAGTCCTCCGGAAGACCAGCCAGCGCGCACAGCTCCCCTTCCACCGCGTTCAACCATGCGGAAAGTCGGCTCGATACTCGGCTGCCCCCGGTTCGCTGTGCTTCCCGTGCCAGCGAGACAGCCAGATCGTGCCTTCCGGCCTCGACGAGGACGTATGCCTGCTCCGCCATAGCGTGCGCCAGGTATGCGATCTCATCGGCGTCTCGGGCCGCCGTCTTCGCAAGCTCGTAGTGGCGCCAGGCTCTATCCGCCGCACCGACGTCCAGCGCTTGCCAAGCCGCCAGGGTGGCGGCCCCGGCGAGCGCGATCGCAACAGGCCTCCGGGCGTCCGGCAGAACGGCGAAAGTCAAGACCTCTTGCAGAGCGGCCAGATGTGAGCCCATCTGATCGACGAGGGATGCGGCTCCGGCTTGCCGGTCCATGGTGCGCAGCAACTCCGTCTGGGCGAGCAGGGTGCCAACCATCCCCCGGCCCACGCTACGCGCGGAGTCGATCGACTCAAGCAGCTGGACGTAGCCGTCCGAACTGAGTGGCACCGGACCGGGGTCATCGCCGAACAACTCTCCGTCGGTGACTCCGAGAACGGCGCGAAGGATTACGGCATAGGAATCGGACAGCGCCCTCCGCCCGTTCTCCCATTCCGATACATAGACGATGAGGCTCGGAGTGGACGCGATTCCGAGGCCTCGGCGTCGTGCATACTCTTCGATTCCAGCCACGAGACGGCGCTGGGACCATCCACGCGCGTTGCGCGCCTCCCGTAAGCCGATCGAGTACATCCCGCCCTCCTGAACTCGCGAGACTGCCAGGTCTCAGGATGCCGAGACTTCCTGCTCAAGCCCAGGGGTTAACCCTGATCTGTTAATAGCTATTGGCTTTCACGGTCTCCCGGCAGGAGCTTGCCTTGGTTGATGCCCAACCCGCCTGAAGCGCAAATGATCAAGTAATTCGTCTCAATCGACGGCAGGCGCAGGGATTGGAAACGGCACGTCCCCGAGGTCTTGGAGGCCCTGCATGTCCGGGAACACGTACTACGCGACATCGGCGGAGCGGCAGCTCAGCGAGGCACAGGCGATTCTCGACGAGCATGTGACATCGAGCGCGACCGGACGCTGTCTGGCCTGCGATTCGCTGGGTCCGTGCTGGCGGCGGGAGAACGCGGTGGTGATCTTCTCGCGCACGCTGAGGTTGCCGACCCGGCAGCCTGGCGCGACACGCCCTGAACTGGTCGGTGCCGTCCGCGTCGGTGCTCCGGGCCTGCTGGCCGGGCAGTCATGATCGCGAGCACCTGCGTGGCCCTGTCGCAAGCGGGGAGAGAGCAACGATGACGACGCTCCCGGTAGACGGCCCCGCGGTGGTTGGCGACGGTCCCCCGAGGCTGCGCGTGGTGACGAGGGCTGCCGCAGCGTGGGACGCCGCGGTGATCGGGGCCGAACAACGTCGGCAGTGGGCACGAGCTGATCAGGCACGGGTGCACTGGGTGTTGGCCTTGCATGGCCTTGGCTGCTGTGAAGACGCGGTGGCGGTTCTCCGGCAAGCGTGGGACGGCACGATCATCGGACAGCGCGACGGCGTCGTGATGGCGGCGATCCTGTGTCTGAGACTGCTGGAGCGGTGCGGCCGTCACGACGAGGCAGGCTTGCTGTGGGCGGAGATGGAGACCAGCACGACAGGAGAGATGCGGCGGCGGGCACTCGACGTCCTGACGGGTCCTCGGAACAAGTGGCTGAACGAGGACGACGCTCGATCGCACCGCGCGGTTTGCGCCTATCGCCGGCACAAAGAGGCGACTGAGACCTGCTGACCCACCCAGATCACACTCATCAGTGGCAAGCCGGGCTCGCCCGGCGCGGCAGCACCTCAGAGCGCACCCCGACGCCTCCCGGCCCGTGCCGATGATTTAGACGTTTCCGCGCATGGCGTCAGAGTTCTCAGGACTCGGAAGCACCGGCGCGGACTGCCCAACACGAGTCATCACGCGCGAGCACCGACCCGGATCCGCGGCCGCCTCGGGATCATTTCCATTCACTTGCATCATTACCTGTGGCTCGTACTTTTGAAGGCAGCGGCCGAGCGACCCCTCGCATGGGTCAGAGCGTCGCGGGAAGGGGGTTCTCGATGATGCATGGTGGCAACACCCCGTAGCACTCAACCGCGGTAGCACCGAGGCATTCTCTCCTCTGAAAAGCTCACGACGGCGTAATCGGCCGCCTGGTGCCGGGTTGCGGGCGGCCGGTCATGGCGGTTCGGCCCGGCACCGGTCGTCCGGATCCGGTCGTCGGAACGGTCCACCGGAAGCCTCCTGCTGTCGCGCCTGCCTGCGCCCTGCCCCTACGGGCGGGAGGGGGACCGGCCGAAGGCCGCAGGCCCCTCCCCGCACCCACACCCCTTCCCTTCTCCCGGTCTGACCTCCTTGACCAAGTAGGGAAAGTTGTACGCACTCCGACGGTCCCGTTCCGTCTCCAGCGATCAGGCGGGCACCTTCCCGTACCGCTGATCAGCGCATCCGGGGATTCGGACCCCTGCACCCGGTCAAGGGCCTGCCACTGCCTCCAGCCGGTGACCTCACGCCCTCCGTGGCGTCAAACGACGGACCCATCCAACACAGGAGTTGATCAACGTATGCAGAGCAACATCCCGATCGACATGACACGCCTGACCGGCCTGATGTGCGTCTCCGCGCCGGAGCAGCGCACCGACATGGATGGTCAGGTCCGCAAGGACCGCGACGGCAACACCCTCTGGGTGACCGGTGTAGCGCTCCGGCGCACCGGCACCCGGAAGGCGTCTGTCATCGACGTACAGACCGCTGCCGAGCCCGTCGGCGTCACCGAGGGCACCATGGTCGGCCTCACCGAACTGGACGTGTCGCTGTGGGAGATCGAGGGCCGGCACGGCCTCTCCTACCGCGCCGCGTCGATCTACGCCCGGCAGCCCGAGACGACCCGATCGGCTCGGGGCGCCAAGGCGGAGGCTTGATGGCCCCACCGAACCCCGTCACTGGCCCTGCGCTGCAGCTGGATCACCTGGCCGAGCTGGGGCGCACGCTGATTCCGTACGCAACCATCGCCGTAGGCCTCTGGGCCCTCACCGGGGTGCTCCTGGCGTGGAAGGCTCGCCGAGCCTGGTGGTACCTCTACGGCTTCTGGTTCCTACGGCTACGTATGGCCCGGTCATGGCGCCGACTGTGCCTGAACGCCGGGCTGACCGCCATCGCCACCGGAGTCCCTCATCGCGCGGGCTACGGCATTAACAGCCGGCCGATCATGCCGCTGTTGTTCAAGGTCCGGCCACGTTCCCACGGCGCAAACGCACTGATCAGCTTCAATGCGGGTCAGACTCCCACTCAGTTCATCGAAGCGGCCGACGCGATGGCGCACGCATGGCGGGTCCACGCGGTCCGCGTCCTCGCCTCCGGGCGAGGCCGGGTCAAGGTGACCATCCTCAAGGAGGATCCGCTGCAGGGCCTCCCGGAGAGCCTCGGCCACTACCTGCATCGAGCCTCGCTCAAGCAACCGGGCGAGGTGCCGACCATGGACGACCTGATCGCCACGGTCGGTGCCCGTGAGGACGGCGAGCCCTGGACCATCGACCTCGGCGTCTTCCCGCACTGGCTGATCACCGGGGCCACCCAGTCCGGCAAGTCCACGCTGATCAACGCTGCGGTGTCGCAGTGGGCGACCCGGCCGATCGCCCTGATCGGCATCGACTGCAAGGGCGGCATGGAACTCGGTCCGCACGCGCCACGACTATCGGCTCTCGCCACCGACCGTCAGCAGGCGGCGTTCCTGCTCGAACGGCTACGCGAGGAGGCCACGCGCCGGATGCAACTGTGCAGGGAACATCGGCAGCGCAGCATCTGGCTCCTGCCGAATCCGATACGTCCCGTACCGATCATCGTCATCGTCGACGAGCTCGCTGAGCTGTACCTGGTCGCCTCCCGGCAGGAGAAGGAGACGGCCGCGAACGCTACGGCGAACCTGCTGCGCCTGGCCCAGCTCGGCGCCGCACTCGGGATCCACCTCGTCGTCGCCGGCCAGCGGGTCGGCTCCGACTTCGGCAACGGCGTGACGGCGCTGCGCGCCCAGCTCGGTGGCCGGGTCTGTCTCGCGGTCAACGACAAGGAGACCGCGGTCATGACCCTCGGCGACCTCTACCCGGACGCCGTCGAGGCCGCCCAGCAGATCAGTCCGGCCGAGAAGGGTGTCGCGATCACCACCGCCGACGTCTTCGGCTGGGTCCGCGCCCGCTCGATCAAGTTTCCACCCGAGGTCCTCGACACCGCGATCGAGGCCACCGCACATCTCACGCCGGATCTGCCCGGCATCGACCATCCAGCCCTGTTCTGACACCTGAGAAAGGAGGCTCCATGCCGCTGAGCAGCCACGCCCGACAGCAAGGAGCACGACTATGCGAGAACACTACGACGGGATGTCGTTCACCGATCATGAAGTCCTGACCACCGCCACCCACCCTGACTTCCGCGCCTGGCTCGCCCGCATCAAGCACATCGGCGGCTGCCAGCACCCGATCCACCTCGTCGGCCACACCTTCGTTCTGGAGGCCGGCACCGGTCGGCTGCTGTCCGCGCTCACCTCGGAGTCGCAGCCCCACAAGCGGCTCACCATCGCCTGCGGCAACCGGCGTATCTCCCGCTGCGAGCCGTGCGGACGACTCCACCAGGGCGACACCTACCACCTCATCGCCGCTGGCCTGGCAGGCGGCAAGAACGTCCCGGGCACCGTGCGCACCCACCCGCGCGTCTTCGCCACCTTCACCGCACCCAGCTTCGGCGCGGTCCACCGGCACAGCGCCGGCGGCCCCTGCCGTCCCCGCAAGATCACTGTCACTTGCTCGCACGGTCAGCCCTTGGCCTGCACCGACCGGCACACCTCCGAGGACCCGATCATCGGCTCGCCGTTGTGCTCCGGCTGCTACCACTATCGGGCCGCGGTCCTGTTCAACGCCCACACCCGCGACCTGTGGCAGCGCCTCAACCGCAACCTCTACGAAGACCTCGCCCGTACGATCGGCGTCTCCCGCAGCGTCATGCGCCGCAGCGTCCGGGTCTCCTACGCCAAGGTCGCCGAGTGGCAACGGCGCGGCACGATCCACTTCCACGCCGTGATCCGCTTCGACGGCCCGGAGGGTCACGCCGACCCTCCACCGGCCTGGGCCTCGACCGGGCTCCTCATCAGCACGATCCGGGCTGCCACCCGGCGAGTCTCCTTCACCGTTCCCGGCACCTCGACGGTGCTGCGTTTGGGTGCACAGCTCGACATCCGGCCCATCGCACCCGGTAGCACCGGCGAGGACCTGACCGAACGAGCGGTCGCCTCCTACATCGCCAAGTACGTCAGCAAACCCGACATCACCGGGGTCACCGTCGACCGGCCCGTCCGCGACCTCGCCACCATCGCGATCCTCCCGGTCACCCAACACACCCGCACCATGATCCGAACCTGCTGGCTCCTCGGCGGCTTGCCCGAGCACCGGCCGGCCAACCTCCGCCGTTGGGCACATCAGCTCGGCTACCGCGGCCACACCGCCACCAAGAGTCGCCGCTACTCCACCACCTACACCGCACTCCGCGCCGCCCGTGCCGATCACCGCCGGACTAGCAACGGCGAAGTGGGGCACGGCGACGACGACGTCACCGAGAAGCACTGGCGCTACAGCCACACCGGACACACCGCCGGGCAAGCCATGTTCGCGGAGGACATCGCCGCGGACCTCAAGGCCTCGCGGGAGGGCGGTGAGGGGTCCTGAGGCGGAGGCATTGGACCGAGGAGGCGGTCCGCGAACTCGGGCTCACCACCGACATCGAAACAGCGGCGTCCGTCCTGGGAATCGGTCGGAGTAAGGCCTACACACTCGCCAGGGAGGGTGAATTTCCCGTACGGATCATCCGGGTCGGCCGGAACTATCTCGTGCCTGTCCCGGCGATTCTGGAGCTTCTCGGCGTCCCGGGCGGTCGATCCACGCCGGGGAGCGGTGATTTCCGCCACGGTCAAATGGCGGTCAAATGATCAACGGGCTGGTTGCCAGATTCGGCTACCAGCCCGTTTACCAGGTGTTTCTTGTGGAGCTGTGGGGATTTGAACCCCAGACCCCCTCGATGCGAACGAGGTGCGCTACCAGACTGCGCCACAGCCCCTTGGAACTGATGAAAGGCTAACAGGTCGGCTGGGCGGCCCGCGAACCACCCCCACCCCGTACCCCGAAGATCAGGAAGCGTGGTGGTGACGCCCACCGGCTTCGTAGGGGCGACCGCGCAGCCCGCCCCGCCGGCGGTAGGAGACGGAGCCGCCGTTGGCGGCGACCGGAAGGTCGGAGGGCTCCCGGTCCAGGCCCATCGCCGCACGCCGTACCGCTTCGCGCTGGGCGGCGAGGCGGCGCTGGGCTTCCCGGCGGGCGGCGGCGCGGCGGGCCTGTTCACGGCGGACCTCGGCCTGGCGGGCGGCGAGCCAGGCCGCTTCCCGGGCCTGGACGCGCCGGCGGCGGCGGTCGGCGATGGCGTGGTTGCGCAGGTGTACGAGGTACAGCCCGAGCAGGCTCCCGGTGACCGCGAAGCTGATCCAGAACCCGGGCCCGACGGCCACGACACCGACCAGTTCGATCGCGTTGAGCAGCACGAGCGCGGCGAAGACCCGGCGGCGGCGGACGACGGCGGGTGCGCCGCGGCGTTGCGGTGCCCGGCGGGGCGGGCGTTTGCCCGTGACCAGCCGAAGCCGGCGTTCGGGCGCCGCACCCACGCCGGGGTCACCCTTTGGAGCGGGGACCGTAACCGTGACCTGGCGGGCGGGGTTGATCGGTCGGCGTCCGGGCACGGTGCGGCGACGGCGCCGGCGCTGGAGCACCCGAGCCGTCGACGACGCCCGCTCCGCGGCGAGTCGCTCGGTGGCGTCGTACCGGCGTACCAGCGCCGGGGCGAGGGCGAGCAATCCGGCCGCGGCGAGGACGGCGAGGAGCACCGAGGTCGGCACCCTCACCCCTCCGATCCGCCACGGAAAAAGACACGACGAAGGCGAGGTTACGGGCGGTAGCGGTGATATCTCGCGCGCCGCGCCGGTAGCGTTCTGACCTACAAGATCAATTCGCCTTGCGTACGCGTCTCCAGCGCGCCATCAGGCCACCCTCGGCGGCGACCTCTTCGCTGGTCATCGCATAACCGAGGTGATCGCGCCAGCCGCCGTCGATGTGCATGTAGCGCTGGTGGTACGCCTCCTCGCGGAACCCCAGCTTCTCCACCACCCGGCGGCTCGGCCCGTTCTCCGGCCGGATGTTGACCTCGATGCGGTGCAGCCCGCCCGGCCCGAACGCATGGTCGACAGCGAGCGCCAGCGCCGTCGGGATCACCCCGCGCCCGGCGACCCGGTGATCGACCCAGTAGCCGGCGTACGCCGACGCGAACGCCCGCCGCACGATGTTGCCCAGGTTGACGTGGCCGACCAGCCGTTCCGTGCCGTCCTCGACCAGGCAGACGGCGAACGGCATGCTGTCACCGGACCGGGCGGCCCGTTTCATGTCGCGGTACACGTAGCCGTACGCCCGGGGTGAGTTCATCTCGGCCCACGGCCCGGGCGGCGCCGACTCCCACGGGGCCAGCCAGGCCTGATTCGCGATCCGCACCTCGGACCAGGCCCGCGCGTCACCCCGCTGGTACGGCCGTAACAGCACAGCCCCGTCCGCCAGCACAGCGGGCCAGCCGGGCGTGGCAGCCCCCAGCATTCATCGCCTCCGGTCGAGCAACAGCACGTCGACGGTCGAGCCCGCGGCCGCTGTGGTGACTCGTTCGCCGAGCACCAGCAGGCCGTTCGCCTCGGCCAAACCGGAGAGAGTGTACGGCCCGCCCGCCAGTGGCTGCACCGTGTAACCGCCGCCACGTCGTTCCGCGACGTGCGCGGGCCGGAACTCGCGCAGCCCGCCGGGCGACGACACCGTCTCCAGCAGGTGCGCCTTGACCCCGGGCCGGAACACCGGCTCCGCCCCGGCGAGCACCTGGATCACCGGCCGGGCCAGCACCTCGAACCCGATCAGCGCGGCGCCCGGCTCGCCCGGCAGGCAGACGACCGGCACCTCCTCGCCACCGACGGTGCCGAAGCCGAGGGCGGTGCCGGGGCAGAGCGCGACGTCGGTGAACTCGACGGTCCCGCGGCCGGAGCCGGGCCGGGACAGCACCCGGCGCAGCATGTCACCGGGCCCGGTGCCGGTGCCGCCGGTCGTGATGATCAGGTCGGCCCGCAGCGTCTGGTCCTCGAGCAGGCCGCGGAGTCCTTCCGGGTCGTCGTCGCAGATGCCGATCCGGTACGCCAGGGCGCCCGCCTCCACCGCGGCCGCGGTCAGGGCGTGCGAGTTGGCGTCGACGACCTGGCCGGGCTGGCTGGGCCGGCCGACGTCGACGAGTTCGTCGCCGGTGGCCACGACGACCACCCGCGGGCTGGGCCGGACCAGGACGTGCCCGATGCCGGCGGCGGCGAAGACGGCCACCATCGGCGGGGTGACGTACGAGCCGGCCGGGGCGAGCATCTGCCCGACGGCGAGTTCCTCACCGGCGCGGCGTACCCCCGAACCGCGTTTCGGGGCGTGCAGGATCTCCACCGCGGCCATGCCCTGGTCGGTCCAGTGCACCGGGACGACCACGTCGGCGCCGATCGGCAGCGGCGCCCCGGCCGCCACCGAGAAACAGGTGCCCGGCGTGATCCGGACCGGGCGCCAGTGCGCGGCGCCCATGTCACCGACCACGTTGAGCCGGACGCTGCGGGCGCCCGGCTCGAACTGCCCGAACGACGGGTGCGACCCGATGCGCCCGGCGCCGGCCAGGTCTTCCCATCGGGCCGCGTACCCGTCGATCGCGGCCTGGTCGAACGCCGGGAACGGGTGCGGGGCGACCACGTCGGCCGCCAGCACGTTCCCGTGCGCCTGCGTGAGATCGAGGTCGAGCGGAGGCAGCGCGCGGAGCCTGCGCAGCACGCTGCCCAGGTACTCGGCGAGAGGCATCAGCTCGTTGGCGGCCGCCTCACGATCGGCCGTCGCGGTCATCCCTTCCGGCCGCCGACGAATTCGGTGAGCCAGGCCAGGAACTCCTCACCGAGGTCGGGCCGCTTCACCGCGAGCTGGACGACGGCCTGCAGGTAGCCCAGCGGCATGCCGGTGTCGTACCGGTGGCCGCGGTAGACGATGCCGTGCACCGGCACGCCGTCGGCGAGCATCGTCGCCATCGCGTCGGTCAGCTGGATCTCGCCGCCGGCGCCGGGCTTGGTGTCGGCGATGACGTCGAAGATCTTGCCGGGCAGCACGTACCGGCCGAGGACCGCCAGGTTGCTCGGAGCCTCCTCCGGGGACGGCTTCTCGACCAGCCCGGTGACCTCGACGACGTCCGGGTCGCCGGTCTCCTTCACCGAGGCGATGCCGTAGCGGGAGGTCTCGTGCGGGGCGACCTCCATGAAGGCGAGGACGATGCCGCCGGTCTTGGCCTGCAGGTCGAGCATGGCCGGGAGCAGGGGCTTGTCCTCCTCCACGAACTCGTCGCCGAGCAGCACCGCGAACGGCTCGTCGCCGACGTGCGCGGCGGCGCGGCCGACGGCGTGCCCGAGGCCGAGGGCCTCACCCTGCCGGACCGTGTAGACGTCGGCGATCTCGCTGGAGCGGCGCACCGCGGCGAGACGCTCCTGGTCGCCCTTCTTCTCCAGCCGGTCCTCGATGTCGGGCCGGCGGTCGAAGTGGTCCACCATCGCGGTCTTGCCACGGCCGGTGACCAGCAGGACGTCGGTGATGCCGGCGGCGGCCGCCTCCTCGACGATGTACTGCAGAACCGGCCGGTCCACGACCGGCAGCAGCTCCTTGGGAACGGCCTTGGTAGCCGGCAGGAAGCGGGTGGCGAGTCCCGCTGCCGGGATCACCGCTTTGACGGCGCGCTTCGTCGTCATTCGTCACTTCACCTTCGCTGTTTCATGCCCGGACATGCGCCGAGACTAGCGGCCTCGGCCGTGTCTCGGCGGTTGCGGCCCACCGGTGACAGCGGGCGCGGCATCCAGATGCCCCCCGGGCACGGCTTCAGAAACCCGTTCGGCGAGACGGTACGTGTCCCGGCCGGCGTTCTTCGCCGCGTACAGCGCCTCGTCGGCGGCGTCGAGCACCTCCTGGGCGGTCGCCCCGTGCTCCGGGAACACCGCTATCCCGATCGAGACGCTGATCGAGATCCGGTCGTCGAGGTCCGGCCGGCGAGGATCGACCGGCACCGGCCAGTCCCGTACCGCGGCGCCCAGCCGCTCGGCGACTATCACTCCGCCGTACGCGTCCGTCTCCGGCAGCAGCACCACGAACTCCTCACCGCCCTGACGGAACGCCACGTCGACCTCACGCAGGCCGATCCGGATCCGCCGGGCGAACTCGCCCAGCACCTGGTCACCCGCCGTGTGCCCGTACGTGTCGTTCACCTCCTTGAAGTGATCCAGGTCGAGGACCAGGACGGTGAGCATCCGGCCGAACCGGCTGGCCCGCTCCACCTCGCGGCGCAGCACCTCGCGCAGATAACGGTAGTTCCACAGACCGGTCAGCGGGTCGGTCAACGACAGACGCTGCGCCTCCTCGTGCACCCGCACGTTGTGCACCGCCACCCCGGCCTGCCCGGCGAACGTCCGCAGGGTCCGCAGGTCGCTGTCCTCGAAACCCGGCCCGCCCAGCCGGTCGTAGAGGGCCAGCACGCCGAGCACGCCCGGCTCCGGGTCGGCGTCCTCGTTCGGCGGGGCACAGATCGGCACAGCGAGATACGACTCACATCGTGGCTCGTCCGGGGCGGCGCCGCTCGTACCCCGCAAGGGTGACCCGGTCGCCGCGACCGTCCCCAGCACGCCGCGGCCCGGCGCCAGCCGCCGCTGCGACAGCTCGGCGGCCGGCACGTCCCAGTCCCCGGTCAGCCCGGAGCCGCAACGGACGGCCAGCCTGCCGTCCGCCGGATCGGCCAGCACGATCAGCCCGGCCCGGGCGCCGGTGGCGGTCATCGCGGTCCGCAGGATCACCGGCAGGATCCGGTCCAGATCGTGGGTGCTGGACAGGGTGTCGCCGAGGATCGCCAGATGCCGCCGGAGCTGGTCCCGGCTGGCGGTCAGCGCCTGCACGTAGGACTGCAGCTCCCGGGTCATCCGGTTGAAGGTGCCGGCCAGCCGGCCCAGCTCGTCCGGGCGCGGGATCGGCACACGGGTGTCCAGGTCGCCGTTGGCCACCCGGTCCGCGGCCCAGGCCAGGTCACCGAGCGGGCGGGTGGTGGAACGGGCCAGCCAGCGCGCGGCCAGGATCGCCACGGCGGCGGTGACCAGCACGATCAGCGGCAGCAGCGCGAACCGCAGCGGGGACTCGCGGGCCGGCACGCTCAGGCTCAGGGCGAGCGGGCGGCCGGGGGCGGCGGCCAGGTGGCGGTGGGTGGCTCCGGCGGCGTCCGGCGGTCCCGCGCCGAGCGCGACGCCCGCGCCGGCGATCTCCCCCAGCCGGTTCAGCAATGCGGCGTCGATCCGCTGGGCTGCGGTCACTGTCGCTTCTGCGGCGTACGCCGACGCAGCGATCGCCGTGGCCCTCTCCCCTGTTCCCGCGGCCGTCTGCCCGTTTCCTCCCGCGGCTGCCGGCCCGGTTTCGCCCGTTCCCCCTTGCTCGTCAACTCCCGTGGCCGCGCGCCCGTCCTCCCCCGCCGCGGCCTGGCCGGGGTCTGCCGGAGATGCCTGGCCCGCCGCTGCTGTCGGCGCCGGGTCCGTGCAGTTCTGCCAGCCGGGTGTGCCGGAGTCGCCGAAGGTGCCGGAACGGCCCATGATCGGCTGATCTGGATCGGTCACGGTGATCGCGGTGGCCAGCCCTCGGGCGACCAGCTGATCAACGACCGCGGCCCGGCTCTCGGCCGGGACAACGGCAACGGCGTCAGCGGCGGCCTGCAACTGGCGGCAGATCGCGCCGACCGAGGCGTTCACCGTCGCCTCCGCGTGATCGAGACGCTCTGTGGTCCGCTCCCGGTTCACAGCCCCGACGGTCAGCGCGACGAAGATGGACCCCAGCAGGACCGGACCGAGCACGACCACCAGGAATGCGCTGGTCAGCCGGCCACGTAGTGTCACACATCCTCCCGGGAGTGGCCCTCTCTTCCAGCGATGCTGACATAGTGTGTGCCGTTTGCCGGTTTCCGTAAGGGGGTGTTGCATGTCGGATTTAACCGCTGATGCGGAAAAATCACGGCAAATCAAGATCGCGCTCCGCACTCGCCTACTCACGGCGCGTCGATCACTTTCCGCCAGCGTCCGACTCGCGGCTGCCGCCCAACTGCAGGATCAAACCCTTGCCC
Source organism: Actinoplanes sp. NPDC019969 (assembly GCF_055562375.1). Classification (NCBI taxonomy): domain Bacteria; kingdom Bacillati; phylum Actinomycetota; class Actinomycetes; order Micromonosporales; family Micromonosporaceae; genus Actinoplanes; species Actinoplanes sp. NPDC019969. The sequence goes on from NZ_JBVHFK010000001.1 coordinate 572,078, forward strand.
TGGTACGCCGTACCCGCCCCCGCATCATCGCCGCCTACGTCCCCGTCGGCTCCGAACCCGGCGGCCCCGACCTGCCCTTCCTCCTCGCCGCCGAACTTCCGCCGGACGGCCGCCTCCTGCTGCCCGTCCTGCTCCCCGACAACGACCTGGACTGGGCCGCCTTCACCGGAACCCTGGCCGACGCCCCTCGCGCCCTCCGCGAACCGACCGGCCCCCACCTCGGCCCCGACGCGATCCGCTCCGCCGACCTGGTTCTCGTGCCCGCCTTGGCCGTCTCCCACAACGGCACCCGAATGGGCCGGGGCGGCGGCTCGTACGACCGCGCCCTCTCCCGCCTCCTCCCCTCACCCCCGTCCGACCTCTCTCCTTCCGGCCCGCCAACCGCGACGCACTTGCCCGGCCGACCTTTCTCAGGCCCGCTGACCGTGGCGCTTCTCCATGACGGCGAGGACGTCGAGACCGTCCCCGCCGAGCCGCACGACCGCCGCGTCCAGGCCGTGATCACCCCCAGCGGCGGTTTCTCCCCGCGCCCGCTGTGACGACAGCCACCGGCCGCTTCTCCCTCAGGCTGGGCGTCGAGTGGACGAATTGACCTCCGATGCCGCAACATTGGCACTCGGAGTTGGCGAGTGCCAGCAGCCGAATGATCCGGAGGAGCCGTGCCTACCTACCAGTACGCCTGCACCGAATGCGGTGAGCAGCTCGAAGCCGTGCAGTCGTTCTCCGACCCGGCGCTCACCGAGTGCCCGAACTGCCAGGGCAAGCTCCGCAAGGTCTTCAACTCGGTCGGCATCGTCTTCAAGGGTTCGGGTTTCTACCGCAACGACTCCCGCGCCGGCAGTGTGAGCGCCGAGAAGTCCTCGACCAGCGAGCCCGCCAAGAAGGCCGACTCCACTTCGTCGTCTTCGTCCGCATCCTCGTCGACGCCTTCGTCGAGTTCGACCACCTCGTCGTCCTCGTCGTCTTCCAGCGGCGGAGCGAAGACGCCGGCGTCTTCTTGACGCCCCTTCGGGACGCGGCCCCCGCTGCTCAGTGATCGCGTGCCGCCCCGGCGCACGGGCTTGAGCTCCAACTGCCCCGGCCACTTGATCGAAATGGCCCGGCCAACTGGCCGGGCCATTCTCATGGGGCGCCGCCGCGGCCGGCCCTGGCCACGCCCATCCGCCTCTTCCTCAACGCCCCTCCTACGCCTTCCCGCGGCCCTCGACGCTCCTTCCAGGCGTGGCCCGCGCGCTTCCCGATGCTCCTTCACGCGTCGCCTGCACCTACCAAGATCCGCTGATCGCTCGCTGGTTCTCCACAGCACCTGGCTGCCCACAGGGACGGATCCATAGCCGGACGGCGGCTGCCTAATCTCGGCGCGTTCGCTCCCGCAGCGCCCCGAGCAGCCGCCCCTTCCGGAAAGCCCGGTTCGGCAATTGGATCCTGGAGGTCAGATGCCTCGCCCCGACACGGCACCACCCGACGAGCGCCTCGACCCGGTGCGCTGGCGTCGACCGGGTCGCGGCACCCTGCTTCGCCTGGCTTCGGTGGCCGTGCTGTTGGTCACGGCCGCAGGTGTCCTCTGGATCGAGCCGACCGGCTGCACACCGCTCTCGACGCCATCGCCGCTCTCCGTGTCCGCCGGCAGCCCTTCGGCGCCGCCGCCTGGCGCGGCCCGGCCCGCACGCGCGATCCCACCGGGCAGCGTCGGAGTTCCGGTGCGGCTCGCCGATCCGACCGCGCTGACCGTGGTACGCCCCGGCAACCGCGTCGACCTGCTGCGCATCGACAACGACCGGGACCGGAGCGTCCCGGTCGCGAGCGGCGCCCTGGTCCTGGAGGTCACCGGCGCCGACGATCCCGTCACCGGTGGCCTGCTGCTCGCATTGGCCCCGGCCGAGGCCGACCGCGCGATCTCCACCGCGGGCCGCGGCTTCGCCATCGTGATCCGCCCGAGCTGACCCCCGGTGCAGCGGGAACTCTCCGCCCGGGCGGCGGAAGGCCAGTCCCAGTGCGGCGGAAGGCGCCGGTCCCGGCTCGGCAAGGGGTATCGATTCCATCACCGGGCGGTGGGTATCGGTGCCAACACCAGGCGCAGGCGGATGTCAGCCCTCACCCGGCGCGAGGCATCGATCCCAGGGCGGGACGAATGGTTCCAGCCTCGACACGGCGAGAGGGGTCAGTCCCAGTGCGGCGGGCGGTCCTCCAGCAGCCGGTCGTCATTGGAGTAGGAGCGCTCGCCCCAGCCCCGCTCGGTGTCGTCGCGGGTCTGCTCGGGCAACACCGGCGCCCCTTCGGACTCGAAGTCCACCTCACGCTCGGCGTCGTTGTCCCGTTCAGGGCCCTCCAGGATGTCCACGACTACGAGGGTAAGCCGACAGCGGCGCAGCCGTCGTCCCCCTCCGGCTGTACCGTCGGTGAACGTGAGTTCCCCCACCGGTCTTCCGGACGACGACGCCTACTGGCAGCGGCCCGATTCTGCCGCCGAGTCACTGGGCCGCCCCGATCCCGCGCCGCCGGCTCCCGAGCCCCCCGGCTACCAGGGGCCGCCACGCGCCGCGCCGCCCCCGGCCGACTGGCGCCCGCCGACGATCGCGCATCCGCCGCCGCCGCGCCGGATGCCGGTGCAGGACAACATCGCTCTCGACGAGGCGGAGGGCTCGGCCCGGACCGTCACCTACGGCATCGGCCTGGTCGCCGGCGCCATCGCCCTCGTCGTCATGTGCCTGCTCTGCGCCCGCCTCGTCTTCTGACCACACCCTGGTGGGGCCCACCTCGGCCGATCGCCGCAGACCACCCGGATCGTCCTCGCGGCCACGTCCGGTCGACCCCGAGCGCGGTATGACCGCCTCCAGAGCATCCCGCCCACATCCGGACCTGCCCGGACCACCCCAGCCCAGTCCGACCACATCCGGACCACCCCGCGCACTCTCGACCATGCCCGAATCGCCCGGCACCGTCCGACCACGTCCGAACCGCCGGAGACCCACCAGTGACAGCGCCCGAACCGCCTTCGAAAAAACAGGCCCGCCCGCGCCCTGACGGTGCCCAGCGCACCGGTCAGTAGCTGCCCCACACCGCCGTCGCGCCCGAGTCGCCGGTCTCGTAGAGGTAGTACACGCTGACGGCGGCGAGCACCACCAGCACGAGAGCGATACCCAGGTCGGCGAACTTGGGCAGGGCCCGCGGGTTCCGGGCGGTCAGGACGACCAGGATCAGGCTGACGACGCCGAGCGCCAGGGTCAGCCAGAAGGTGACCGTCCCGTTCTCCATGTGCCCGTCGAGGATGATCTTGCCTTTGGGGGAGACCCGGTTCTCGCTGAGCAGCCGGTTGTAGAACTCGGTACCGGAGAGCTTGGTGATCAGGGCGGCGATCGGCGCGGTGACGGACAGCAGCGCCACAGCCCAGCCGATCTTGGGTCGCCAGGACGCCACGAGGCCGTAGACGATCGCGCCCAACGCCAGCAAAGGCACGAAGATGACCGCGGCGTGAAGCACGAGCACATGTACCGGCAAACCGTTGAACTGGTCTAACACCATTCCTCCTCGATCCGGGCGAAACGATCCGGGCGAAACGATCCGGTAGAACGATCCGGGAGATCCCGGTCCGGGGTGACCGCCAGCTTAGGAGTCTTCTGACGGCGCAAACATCCCCTGCGACCCAAGTCGTGATCGAACCGCGCCGTACCGGTTGGTGAATCCGTGCTGTCATGGACGCATGTCGACCGGTACGGAACTGCTGCGTGAACACGGGTTGCGGGTCACCCGTCCGCGGCTCGCCGTGCTGGAGGTTCTCACCGGCGGCGGTCACCTGGAGGTCGACGAGATCGCCCAGCGGGTGCGCGGGCGTCTCGACTCCGTCTCGACCCAGGCGGTGTACGACGTACTGGGCGCACTGACCCGGGCCGGCCTGGCCCGCCGCATCGAGCCGGCCGGCAGTCCCGCCCGTTTCGAGGCCCGGGTCGGCGACAACCACCACCACATCGTGTGCCGTGGCTGTGGCGTGATCGCCGACGTCGACTGCGCGGTGGGCCGGCGGCCCTGTCTGACCCCGGTCGAGACGCACGGTTTCGAGCTGGACGAGGCCGAGATCACCTTCTGGGGGCTGTGCCCCTCCTGCCGTGTCCGCCGCGACGGCGACCGGTTCGCGCCGCCGGGGTGACCGCGACGGGCACGCATGAGTGGCACCCGGCGACGGTCGTGAGGGAACGCCTGCGGCGGCTCGGGAGTGCCACGGGACCTCGCGTGGCCCGTACCGGGAAGAAAGCGTGATCGGCGAGGGCGTGGCACGCTGGAGGTATGACGGGAGACGTGGGGCTGTTCGGACCGGATTCGGTCACCTGGAAGCTGCACCGCGAACCCATCCTGATGCTGGGTGGTCTGCGGTCGCTGTACCTGCAGGCGCTTCACCCCCGCGCGGTCGCCGGCGTGGCACAGAACTCGGGTTATCAGGCCGACCCGTGGGGCCGGCTGCTCCGCACGTCGCACTACGTCGGCACGGTGATCTTCGGCAGCACCGCGGAGGCGGAGCAGGCCGCGAGCCGGTTGCGGCGGCTGCACGCCACGATGACGGCGGTCGACCCGCGGACCGGCGAGCGGTTCCGCATCGACGAGCCGGACCTGCTGCGCTGGGTGCACGTGGCCGAGGTCGAGTCGTTCCTGACCACGGCCGTGCGTGCCGGGGTGAGCCTGACCCCGGACGAGGTGGACGGCTATTACGCCGAGCAGCTGCGGTCCGCCGCGCTGGTCGGCCTGGACCCGGCGACCGTGCCGTCGACCGCCGCCGAGGTCGCCGCCTATTACGAGGCGATCCGGCCGGAGCTGGGCCTGACCCGGGACGGCGCGGAGGCCGCCCTCTTCCTGACCGTGCCACCGGTCCCGGAGCGCTGGGGCGGGCTGCCGCTGCGGCTCAGCCTGACTCTCGGCCCGACCCGATGGGCGTACCTCGGGATCGCCGCGACGGCTGCGGGTCTGCTGCCGCCATGGGCGCGGAAGATGTACGGCGGGCTCGGCTGGCCGACCACCGACCTGGCCGCCGACCTCTCCACCCGCAGCCTCCGCGCCCTGATCTCGGGCGTCCTGGCCGCGCTGCCGCAGCAGTACCGCATCGCCCCGCTGCACCGCGCCGCCCTGGAACGCGCCGGCCTGGCCTGACCGGTCAGGCGCTGAGGTGCTCGACCGCCGTCCACGGATCCTTCGCCGGCGCCGAGGCTCCGGCCGGGCACACCTTGCGGAAGTCGCACCAGCCGCAGAGCGACCCCGGGTTGACCGGGAACTGCTCGTCGGGGTCGGCGCCCGCGGCGACCGCTTTCTCCGCCGCCATGATGTCGAGGGCGGTCTCCTCGGCCCGTCGCACCTGCCGGGCCAGGGACTCCTCGGTGTGCTCGTGCGCGACGACGGTGCCGGTCGGCAGATGGTGCAGCTCGACCCGGCGGCATGGTCGGCGGAAGACCCGCTGGGCGGCGAACGCGTAGAGCGCGAGGGCCTGGGAACCGCGGGCGTCGTCGGCGGAGAGCCCGGACCGGCCGGTCTTGTAATCGACGATCACGCTCTCCGGGCCCTCCGGTCCGACGCGCTCGTCGATCCGGTCGGCCCGCCCGTTGAGCGCGAGGACGCTGGTCTTGGCGGCGACCACCCGCTCGACGCCGAGTGGCTGCTCCTCCGGGTCGAGCCCGGTGAGGTAGGTCTCGAGCCAGTCGAGGGCCCGGCCATAGGTGGCCCGCTCCTGCTCGACGTCGCGATATCCCTCTCGCACCCAGGTGGCTTTGAGCAGGGTCGGCGCCGCGCTGGGGTCACGCCGCTCGGGCGGGAGCATGTACCAGTTCTTCATGGCGGTGTGCACGCTCGCACCCAGCGAGTTGTGCGCCCACGGTGGGCCCTTCGGCGGGGTGGGCCGGTCGACATACGAATATCGATATCGGCGGGGGCAGTCGGTGTAAGCCCCGAGCTTGCTCGGCGTGCAGACGAACAGTCTCTCGGGCATGCCGGTGAACCCGAGCTGCTCGGGAACCGCGGCCTTGCTGGTGGCACGTGATCGAGTGGGGGGCACAGACCCATGGTGCCAGCACCCCCCGACAGAAACCTCAGCCCCGCCCGGTGTAGAACTCCACGAAATCGAAGATCGCATCGGCCATCAGCTGCACCGCGATGGCCGCCAGCAGCAGGCCGGCGATCCGGGTGAGCACCTCGATGCCGGCCGGGCGCAGCAGCTTGACGATGACCCCGGAGAAGCGCAGCACGAGCCACACGCAGAACATCACGGCGAGGATCGCGGCGGCCAGGACGAGGTATTCGTCGAGGCTCTCGGCCCGCTGCACGAACAGCATGGTGGCGACGATGGCGCCCGGGCCGGCCAGCAGTGGCGTACCGATCGGCACGAGCGCGACGTTGCTGGTCCCGGCCTGTTCCGACGGTTCGTCGGTCTTGCCGGTGAGCAGCTGCAACGCGACCAGGATCAGCAGCAGGCCACCGGCCGCCTGCAGGGCCGGCAACTGGACGTGCAGGTAGTCGAGCAGGGTCTGCCCGGCCACGGCGAAGCCGACGATGACCCCGAGGGCCAGCAGCACGGCCTGGGTGCCGGCCCGGTTGCGGGCCTTCGCCGGCATGGATCCGGTGAGCGCGAGGAACACCGGGACCATGCCGGGCGGGTCGACGATCACCAGCAGCGTCACGAAGAACTCACCGAACAGCTTGACGTTCACCCGAGCAGGTTAGGTGGCGTCACCCGGCGGCGCAGGCGGGTGCGGCGAGCGTCACCCGCCGAGGACGGGCACTCCGGTGGCGGCGGCGACGATCTTCTCGTACGCCGCAGGGTCTGTGGTGAAAGCACCGAGCTGGACAGTCTTGTGCGTACCGTGGAAATCGGACGATCCGGTCGCCACCAGCCCGAGCCGTTCCGCCAGCGCCCGCACCTGGGCCCGCTCGGCGGGCGTGTGATCCTCGTGGTCGGCCTCCAGGCCGAAGAGGCCGGCCCGCGCGAGGTCCACGATCAGCTCGTCGGGCACCACCCGGCCGCGCACGGTGGCCCGGGGATGGGCGAAGACGGCGACACCACCGGCTTCCCGGACGGCCCGGACCGCATCGAAAACATCAAGATCTTGCTTGGGTACGAGATAACGCGCGCCCAGCCACGCCGAAGCGAAGGCCTCGCTCGTGGTCGTGACCAGGCCGGCCCGGATCAGCGCCTGCGCGATGTGCGGCCGGCCCACCGAGCCGCCGGCCGCGTACCCTCGCACCTCGTCCCAGGTGATCGGCACCCCGTCGGCGCGCAGCTTGGCCACGATCATCTCGCCACGCCGCTCCCGGTCCTCCCGCAGCCGGGTCAGCTCCGCCGCGAGCACCGGCTCGGCCGGATCGAAGAGGTACGCCAGCAGATGCAGCGGGATCGCCGGCTCGACGCCGTGCCAGCGGCAGGACAGCTCGGCGCCACGAACCAGCCGCAGACCCTCGGGCCGGGCGGCGGCCGCCTCGGCCCAGCCGCCGGTGGTGTCGTGGTCGGTGATGGCCATGACGCCGAGCCCGGCAGCGGCGCCCGCCCGGACCAGCTCGGCCGGGGTCAGCGTGCCGTCGCTGGCGGTCGAGTGGCAGTGCAGGTCGATATCGGTCACCGCTGCAACGCTACCGTCAGGCGTCGTCGCCTTCCTCTTCCTTGCCGAGCCGGGCCTCGACGGCCTGCGGCTCATACATCTCCTCGACCACGCGGAGGTAGAGCTCGTTGGGGTTGGGCAGGTGCTTGACCTCGCGGAGCGCCTGATCCTGACCGGCCGACTCGAGGACGAACGTGCCATAGCTGAGCATCCGGCCGAGGGCGGACTGCTCGTACTTCATATCGGTCACCCGGGCGAGCGGCATCATCGCGACCTTGCGCGTGACGATGCCGTTGACGACCATCACCCGCTTGTTGGTGAGGATGAACCGGTCGAAGTACCAGTCGAAGACCTCCCACGCCACCCAGCCGATCACGCCGAGCCAGATCAGCACGGCAACGGTGACCAGGCCGTCGATCTCCTGCCGGGTCAGGAAGCCGGCGAGATAGCCGAGGACGAGCGTGGCGCCGGCGCCGATGGCGAGGGGCCTGGACAGGTGGATCCAGTGCCGCTTCCACTCGCCGCGATACCGCTCGGTGGGGAACAGGTAGCGGGCGACCAGTGTGGTCGGTTCGTCCTCGAGCGGCAGGAACCGGCGCGGACCGCCGCCACGGTCGAGCCCTTCGAGCTCCTCCGCGGTGAAGGTGGGCGCCTGGTACTCGTCGGTCTCGTCGAAGGAGTCGCCGGTCGAGTGGCGGCGAGCGCGCGCGAACGCCGGATCCTCCCCATAGGGGTCGGCGTCCGGGTAATCAGGATCGTCGTCGAAGGCCGGGTCTCTGTACCCATAGCTCTCATCGTCGTCCCGAGGGCGACGAGCGCCCTCACCTCGCGGGTCGCGCGGCTCACCAGGATCCATAGAGAGATGCTATGCGACGAGGTCGGTGAAGAAGGTGCCGAAGCCCCGCGCGATGTCCGCGATCGTGCCACCGAGTGACTCGAACACCGCCGCCGCCGAAGACGGGTTGAAGGCGATGAAGAAGATCAAGAATGCGATACCAAGCCAGGTGAGGACCTTCTTGACCATGGGGGCCTTCTCCTCCGGTGCGAGTTACGTTCTGCGCCGCAGCAGTACTGACGGTATCAGCTTCGTCGCTTCGTGTGAACAAAGTGGCCAGAAAGTCGATTGCCAAAACCGCAGGTCACACCTAGGAGTTAGGCGCGTCCATGCAGGTAGGGCGACGGTGCTCCGAACAAGAGCTCGGGTGGCACGCCCTCGGAGAGGTCGTGCAGGACGACATGCTCCGCGAGAAGATAGCCCGCGCTCGCGGGCCACGCTACCGCATAGAGCCACATTCCCTTGGCCTCACTCACGTACGCGCTCCGATCCTCGGGTGATTTGACACACCACAATGGAGTGGGATGCCCGGCCGCCCGGATCTTCGCATGTGGACCGGCATGTGCCCCCCGCTCGCCGAGCGCCTCGGAGAGCAGGTGGCCCGGGTCGATCCCGGGGATGCCGGCGAACCGCGTGCCCAGACCGACGCCGGGTTGCTCGGCGATCAGCACCAGGTCCGCGGGCCCGCCGCCGAGCGGCTCCGGACCGCTGCAGGCGAGCGCCGTCGCCCGGACCCCGAAACGATCGTCGCCGGACCACCCCGCCCCGGTGACCATCCACCCGGACGGCAGCGGCCAGGGACACCAGAGCGGTATCCGCTCCGCGCTCGACGCCGACTCCCGCAGCACCGTTCCGACGATCTCCGCGCTGATGTGCTCGGCGACGTGGAACGGCGGAACGTCACCACAGTTGTCGCACCGCCAACTGCTGTGCATCAGGTCCGGCTTCCGAACCTGAGCCGCACACCTGGGGCAACTCACCGTGACACCCACACTCCATACCGTGCTGGTCGGGCGGGCTCGCGTCAAGCGAATCGGCAGAAGACGGGCCGATCCAGGCAACAGGTCAGTCCGGCGGCGGACCCGCGTGCGAGCGGATCCAGGCATGCATGGCGATTCCGCTGGCGACCCCGGCGTTGATCGAACGGGTGGAGCCGTACTGGGCGATCGAGAACAACTCCGTGCAGGCCTTACGGGCCGGCTCGGACAGCCCGGGACCCTCCTGGCCGAAGAGCAGGACACACCGGCGCGGCAGCACCGTCGTCTCCATCGGGCGCGAGCCGGGCAGGTTGTCGATCCCGATGACCGGCAGGCCCGCGGCCTCCGCCCAGGCGACGAACTCCTCGATCGTCGGGTGGTGGCGCACGTGCTGGTACCGGTCGGTGACCATGGCGCCCCGCCGGTTCCACCGGCGCTGGCCGACGATGTGGACCTCGGCGGCCAGGAAGGCGTTGGCGTTGCGTACCACCGTGCCGATGTTGAAGTCGTGCTGCCAGTTCTCGATGGCGACGTGGAAACCGTGCCGGCGGGTGTCCAGGTCGGCGACGACGGCTTCCCGGGTCCAGTACCGGTAGCGGTCCACCACGTTGCGCCGATCGCCGTGCGCCAGCAGCTCCGGATCCCAGTGATCGCCGCTCGGCGGGTCGCCCACCCAGGGGCCCACGCCGACCTCGGTGGATTCGTCCTCGCCCGCCGTCATGAGGCGTTAGGCTACCCATCCGGCTGCGGACCGCGATCAGGTGATCGAGCGGGCAACCTTCAGGAGACGCAATGAGCGGCGGGGCCCTCCCCGGCACCCGCCGCCCACGCTCTGTTGGGAAAGAGTTTGCCTTACCGTCCGTATCCATGTGAAGGACTTTCAGATGTGAGCCAGCTCACATTTAACTAAGTTTACTAATACTTCGGCCGACCGGGATCGCTCCCACAGCCGTCGCACAGCCAGGGCAAATCACCTAGATCACACGATCTTGGAAGTAAACGGCAACCCGATCGTGTCAGCAACCGGACACTAAGCGCCTACTTTCAGTTACCATGAGTTGCCCATGGTCGTTTGACGGTTCAGACCCGGAGGGTGCCGCACGCCACGTGTCACGGCCCTCAGCGCGGGAATGAGGAGTGGGTGCCCGGAGTTTCACCCGACGAAAGCGATTCCCGCAGACGGAGGCATCATGGCGACAGTTGCGCTGACCGCAGCGAACTTCGACGAGGTCACCAATAAGGACGGCATCGTCCTGGTCGACTTCTGGGCCAGTTGGTGCGGGCCCTGCGTCCGCTTCGCGCCGACCTACGAGCGCTCCTCGGAGAAGCACCCGGAGATCACCTTCGGCAAGGTCGACACCGAGGCCGAGCAGTTGCTGGCGGCGAAGTTCGACATCCGCTCGATCCCCACGATCATGGCCGTCCGCGACGGCGTGGTGGTCTTCGCCCAGCCCGGCGCGCTTCCCGAGTCGGCTCTGGAGAGCCTGATCGAGAAGGTGCAGGAGCTCGACATGGACGAGGTGCGCGAGCAGATGTCGGCGCACCGCAAGTCCGCCCACGGCGACACCGCCGCCGAGGCGCCGGCCAAGGACGAGCCGGCCGCCGCACGCGGCTGACCAGCCAGGACGAGAGGCCCGCGGACCGGTTCGGTCCGCGGGCCTTTTGCATGCCGGAATTTCTCGTACGCTCGTTCGAGAAGAGCCATGGACAGGCTCTCGAACGTGTGTACGATTCCTGCCATGCGATGGTCCACTCTGTCGGCTCGGCCCGGCGGCGACCCGCTCCAGGACGGGGCGGCGCCGGCCGCCGCGCCTCTGCCGCTGGCGCTTCCCGGGGCGACGGTCCGCACCTTCTCCACGCCCGGCTTCGCCGGCATGACGTTCTACGAGGTGCGGGCCAAATCCCTGATCAACCGGGTGCCGGGCACGTCCCGGGTGCCGTTCCAGTGGACCGTCAACCCCTATCGGGGCTGTTCCCACGCCTGCACCTACTGCCTGGCCGGTGACACGCCGATCCTGCTCGCCGACGGGTCCACCCGGCCGCTGGCCCAGCTCCGGCCCGGCGACGCCGTGATGGGCACCATGGGCGCGGGCGCAAGCCGCCGCTATGTGCCGACCACCGTCCTCGACCACTGGGCGACCACGAAACCGGCCTTCCGGGTCACCCTGGCCGACGGCACCCGGCTCGTCGCCAGCGGCGATCACCGGTTCCTCACCGACCGCGGCTGGCGGCATGTCAGCCCCACCGAGCCGCATCTGCCGGCGCTGGCCGTCGGTGACCTGATGTTCGGGGTGGGCCGGTTCGCCGAGCCGCCCAAGGAGTCCCCCGACTATCAGTCCGGGTTCGTCTGCGGCCTGATCCGGGGCGACGCCGCCGGTGACGGCACCGCCGTCGAGAGCGACGCCTGGATCCGCGCCGACGGCTACCTCGACGACGTCTCCCTCACCGAGGCGGTCCGCTGGCCGGAGCTGCCGACCGGCGACTGGTTCCGCGGGTTCCTCGCCGGCGCGTTCGGCGCCGCCGGCCGCACCGACCGGCTGGCCGTCGTCTTCGAGAGCGGTGACACCGCCTATCTGCACCGGATCGTCCAGGCGCTCACCCACCTGGGACTGGTCGCCCGCGGGCCCGGCCGGGTCCGTCCCGGCGCCGTCGGCCGGGTGGAGACCGAGCGGCACCTCGAGGCGGCGCTCCGCTTCCGGCACCTCACCGGCGCCACGATGACCCCGCTGGACGCCTCCGGGGTCGGGGTGCGCCGCGAGCGGCGGCTCGCCGTCGCCGACATCGAGGACCTCGGGCTCACCCTGCCGCTCTTCGACATCTCCACCGGCACCGGCGACTTCATCGCCGACGGCGTGGTCAGCCACAACTGCTTCGCCCGCAACACGCACACCTACCTCGACCTCGACTCCGGCCACGACTTCGACAGCCGCGTCGTGGTGAAGGTGAACGCCGGCGAGCTCCTGCGCCGCGAGCTGGCCGCCCCACGCTGGTCCGGCGACGCCATCGCGATGGGCACCAACGTCGACGTCTACCAGCGCGCCGAGGGCCGTTACCGGTTGATGCCGGAGATCCTCGCCGCCCTGCGCGACCACGCCAACCCGTTCTCCATCCTCACCAAGGGCACGCTGATCCTGCGCGATCTCGACCTGCTCCGGCAGGCCGCCGAGGTGACCCGCGTCGGCCTGTCCTTCTCGGTCGGCTTCGTCGACGAGACGGTCTGGCGCTCCGCCGAGCCCGGCACGCCCAGCCCACACCGCCGCCTCGACGCGATCCGCCGGCTCACCGACGCGGGCTTCGCCGTCAGCGTCCTGATGGCCCCGATCCTGCCCGGCCTGACCGACACCGAGGAGTCCATCGACGAGACCGTGGCCGGCATCGCCGCCGCCGGGGCCACCAGCGTGTCTCCCCTCGCGCTGCACCTGCGCCCCGGCGCCCGCGAGTGGTATGCGGCATGGATCGCCCGCGAGCATCCCCAGCTGCGACCTCGTTACCGCGAGCTCTTCGGCAACGGGTCGTACGTGCCCCGCGCCTACCAGGAAGAGATCAACGCACGCGTCCGGGTGGCGTCCCGCCGGCACGGCCTGCCCCGGCCGGAGGCCGCAGCCGAACACCGCCTCACCGACAAGCCACCGGCGGCGCCGCGGGCCCCGCAGGCCGACCAGCTCACGCTGCTATGACCCGCGGCCGCTCCGGAACAGCTACGCAGGCCGTCGCACCGGCGTCCGCCGTCTTGACGTTCCGCCGCGCCGTGGGGGTTACGCGGGGAGCCGTCGGGCCGGCCCGTATGCGGATACACGCCACCGTCACAGCATCAGATGCGCACGGTTCCGGCGCAGTGCCTCGGGCGCTCGTGGAACGACGACCGAGCTGTGCGCCGGAAGGGCCGGGGAAACCGCCGAGCGTTGCTTCGGGTTACCCGTTGGAGGGCGGTCCGGACGACGGTGGGTCCTTCGTGGGTTGGCGCTTCGGTTTACTTACGGCCGGACTCCATGGGGGGGGTGAGCATCGGCCTGCGGTTCTGCGGCCGGGCCGAAGCGTGGGTGACCTCTGCTCGCCGTCTTCCGGCCACGCAGAGGCCGGCGTGAGCATCCGCCCACCCTGCTCCGGCCGCGCAGAGGTCGGGCAAGCATCCGCTCATGGTGTTCCCACCGGACAGGGGCGGAGTGCGATGCGCATCCGCCAGTGGTTCGGGGGTGAGGCCGACGACGGCTGCATGAGACGGGCGTCTATACGCGGTGACGATCACTCGCGGGAGAGGCCGCGGATAGAGTCGATGTATGCGGAATGCTCAGCAGATCCTGGCCGAGGCGAAGGTCATCGCGGTGGTCGGCGTGTCGCGGGATCCCTACAAGCCCGCCCACACGGTGCCGTTGCAGATGATCAGGCACGGGTGGCGGATCATTCCGGTCAACCCGTTCGTGGACGAGGTGTTCGGAGTTCCCACGGTTCCCACGCTGGCCGATCTCGGCGAACCGGTCGATCTGGTGAACGTCTTCCGGCCGTCCCGGGACGCTGTCGACGTGGTCCGGCAGGCCGTTGCCATCAAGGCGCCGGCCGTGTGGCTGCAGAGTGGCATCTTCTCGGCCGAGGCGCGGCAGATCGCCGAGGAGGCGGGCATCGACTACGTCGAGGACCGCTGCCTGGCCGTCGAGCGCGCGATCGGCCGCCTCACGAAACTCTCCTGATCCCTCAACCGGGCAGGGTTTCCCAACGACCCGGGCCTTCAATCGAGCCGTGCTATTCACGGGTCAGGCTCTCGCCGGGTCAAGGCTTCCCATGGGGCCGGATCCCCCTGGGGTTGGACTCCTCACGGGGGCCAGATTCCCTTGGGGTCGGATTCCCCACCAGGCCGGGTCCCCATGGGGTCGGGCTCCCCACGGCGGCGGCATTTCCTTGGAGTTGGACTCCTCACCAAGCCCGGACCCCATGGGGTCCGGGCTCCCCACCAGACCGGGTCCCCCATGGGGTCGGACTCCCCAGCGAGTCGGGTTCCCATGGGGCAAGACTTCCCACCGATCCGGGCTCCCACCCGGCCGGACTCCCCACCAGGCCGCGATCTACCACCGGGCCAGGCATCGTTGGTGGACGCGGGTGGAGGTGACGGGCGGTTCGGCGAGCGGCCGAAGTTGGGCGGTTCGGTGAGAGAACGACGAACGGTTCGGCGACAGGCAAAGCTGGGCGTTCGGTGAGAGAGCGACAAGCGGTTCTGCGACAGGCAAAGCTGGGCGTTCGGTGAGAGAGCGACGAACGGTTCGGTGGAAGGCGGGGGCCGGAGGCGGGAGGCGGGATTTGGTGGTGGCGGGGAAGATGGGAGGCCACCGGAGTTCGCTGGCGTGAAAGCCGGTCGAAATCACCATGAAAGCGGCAGATTCACCGTGAGGTAGACGCTCCGGCGCTGACGCTCACCTCGACCGGGCTGTACGGTGCGAGGACTTCAAGGAGGACGTCCATGAGCTACCCGCCGGCCGACGGCACACCGGACCCGTACCGTAACCCGGAGATTCCGCCCGCCGACCCGACTCTGCCTTACCCGCCGCCCTACGCGCCGCCGACGAGTCCGGCGCCGTCCAGCGGGTCCGGCTATGCTCCGCCGCCGCCCTACTCGCCGCCGCCGGCTTACGCGCCGCCGCCGCCGAGCGCTTCGGCGTACTCTCCGCAGCCCCCGGGCTTCGGTCCGCCGCCGGGGTATCCGCCGGGCGACAAGGGTCAGTTCGCCGGCCCGGGATATGCGCCGCCGTATGCGTACGGTGTTCCGCAGCCCACCAACGGGCTGGCCATCGCGTCGCTGGTGTGTTCGCTCGCCGGGCTGGTGACCTGCATCAGCGCTCCGGTCGGGATCGTTCTCGGCCACGTCGCGAAGAACCAGATCCGGCAGACCGGTGAGGGCGGCGACGGGCTGGCCACGGCCGGTCTCTGGGTGGGTTACATCCTCACCGGCCTGACCCTCGCGTTCATCATCTTCTACATCGTCGTGGTCGTCGCGGCGGTCGGCGGCAGCGCCATGATCACCTCGACCACGTAACCGGCGCCGGGAGCGCGGAAGCGCGCTGAGACGGCGACCGGCAGCGCGGCAGGCCGGTTTGGTGGCAGAGGCGGGAGACGGGCCGGGCCGGGAGGGCCGGCCCGTTCTCGTACGCCGGGATCAGCGGAACTGGGCCTCGCGGACGCTGTTGCCGCCGTCGACGACCAGCATCTGGCCGGTGATGTAGGAGGCGGCGGGTGAGCACAGGAAGGCGATGGCCGCGGCGACCTCGTCGGGGGTTCCGGGGCGGCCGATCGGCGTACCCAGACCCTGCTTGATCTCGGTGACCGTGGAGGCGGCCGTGTAGATCGTCCCGGGGGCGACGCAGTTGACGTTGATGCCGTCGGCGACCAGTTCCATCGCCAGAGCCCGGGTCAGGCCGACCACGCCCGCCTTGGCCGCCGCGTACGCCGCCTCGGTGGGCAGCGCGTTGACCGGGCCGGCGGTGGCGGCCAGGTTGACGATCCGGCCCCAGCCGCGCTCGGACATGCTGCCGCAGAACGCCCGGCTGCACAGGAACGCGGTGCTCAGGTTCCGGTCGATCTCCGCCTTCCACTCGTCGTAGGTCAGCTGGGCGACCGGGCGGAGCACCTCGGGGCTGGCCCGGCTCGCCAGGCCGGCGTTGTTGACCAGCACCTCGACGTCGCCGAGCTGGTCCGAGACGGCGTCGGCGAGCGCGCCGACCTCGGACTCGTCGGTGAGATCGGCGACGAAGCCGGTCACGCCGAGCTCGGTGGCACGGTCGTGGATGCGGCGGGTGGTCGACACGATGGCCACCCGGGCGCCGAGGTCACGCAGCCGGCGGGCGGTCGCGTAACCGATGCCGTCGGGGCTGCCGGCGCCGGTGACCAGGGCGACCTTCCCATCCAGGCGGAGCGTGACCGGGCCGTCGGCGGCAGCCTCGATCTCCGCCTCGACCAGTTCCTGCATGTCGGTGGCGGGCGGGATCGCGCCGGGTTCGGCGGCAAGATCCGGGGCGCCGGAGCGCGGTGGTCGGCCGTCGGAGGGGCGTGTGGTGTCGCGCCGGGACGGACTGCCCCCGGTGGAACGGGCGTCGAAGACCATGCGGGAATCCTGCCTGCTCCACAAGCCCGGGGCAAACATGGTGTCACTGTGGCGTTCCCGGCGTTCGCCCGCACAGCGGTGAATCCGCGCAGGTGATGACGGCTTTCCGACACGGCTGGGAAACCGCTGAGAAGATCATTTCAGGGTCAGCGGGCGGACCGGTCCCTCGTCCACGAAGATCAGTGGCGCCTGCTCGCCGTACCGCGCCGGCAGTTCCCGGCGGGCCCGGTCGAGGTCCTCGGTGCCGATCTCCACGCCCGCGCCGTCGTGCCGGCTGCCGACCGTGGTGATCCGGAGGTGCTGGGCCGTCCAGTACGCCAGGTCGGCCACCACCCGGTCGTGCCAGGTGGTCAGCTCGGTGACCCCGTGGGCGGCGTCGCGCACCACGATGCAGCTGCCGTCGGCGTTCTCCCGGATGAAGTCGTCGAAAGCGCCGGAGGGCACGCGGTAGACGATGGCGCGTACCCGCGGCTGGTCGACCTCGAGACCTGCGAAGCTGTCGCCGAACCGCTCACGCCCACCCCGGTCGATCCGCTCCATCGCGGCGGCCAGCCGCGGCGGGGTCACCGGAAGCCGGTGGCCGCCCGCCTCGGTGAACTGCGCCGGACGGGTGAACTCGCAACCCGGGGTCCGCCAGCCGCCCAGCGGCCCGGACCGGCCGCCCGGATCGTCGCCGCCGGTCTCCCCGCAGGCCGGGGCCGTCATGACGAGCGCTCCGGCGAACAACAGCCGGACGAATCGATGCATGGCATCCCCCTTCAATACCCCGGCCCGCCGTCCGGTGCCAGCACACGGACAACGACATTGCGCGGGTGTGGGGACCGCCGTGCCGCGATCAGCGGCGAATCACCTGGAAAGAGGCCCGTTGCAGGATCACCACCGCGACACCGGCCAGCAGCAGCACCAGGCCGGGCAGTGAGTTCGCCCGTGGCGCCTGGTCCAGCCACCACCAGGCGATCAGCGCCGCGCCCGGCACCTCCAGCAGGATCAGCACGCTGACCGTGGTCGCGGAGACGTGCTGCAGCGCGTAGTTGAACATGGAGTGCCCGAGCAGCTGCGCGCCGGCGACGATGGCCAGGATCGCGGCCCAGGTGCGGCTGTCGTAGCCGCTCAGTCGCACCCCGCCGGCCAGGCAGACCCCGAGCAGCACGACCGCGCAGGCGCCGTAGCAGATCCAGGTGTAGGTGGTGGTGCTCAGCTCGGTCCGGGCCCGTTCGCCGAGCGCGGTGTACACGGCCGCCGCGATCGCGCCGAGCAGCGCCAGCACGTCGGCGAACACGGCCTGCGCGGACACCCCGAGATCGACGCCGGTGGCCCAGGCGGCGCCCGCGACCGCCAGGCCGATGCCGAGCCAGCCGGCGGTGTTGGGGCGGCGGCCCTGCGCGGCCGCGATCAGGCCCTGCCACACCGGCTGGGTCGCCACCAGCGCGGTCGCGGTCGCCACCGAGCCGAGTTGCACGCTCGGCATCCAGGTGGCGAAGTGTGCGGCCAGCGCCAGGCCGGCCAGCAGACCGAACATCCCGGCCCGGCCGCGTACCGCCCGGCGCACCTCGGCCCGGCGCGGCCCGAGCGCGATCGGGGTCAGCGCGACGGTGGCGAGCCCGTTGCGCCAGAACGCGATGGCCAGAGCGGGTGCGGCAGCGAACGCGATCAACGGGGCCGACGAGCTGACCGCCAGGACCGCGACGGTCAGCGCCGCGACGGTAGGGGCCGGTGAGCGCATATTCATCCCCGGCCGTCGGTTCTCGCACAGTCGTACGCCACAGTTTGCAACTGTCTATTGGCGGACAGTGACGGAGTCAGTACAGTCACCGACGGCTCATCGCCCGTTTTCACCCCTCGATGCCCTGGAGGCCGATTAGCATGCCCGCGTACCGTGCGGTCGTGTTCGATTTCTTCGGCACTTTGACCCGTTCTGTCCAGCGAGGTCCGCAACACGCGGACATCGCACGGTCGCTCGGCGCTGACCCGGAGGCCGTCGTCGGCGTCCTCAACCGCACCTTCCGGGCCCGCGCCTGCGGCCGGTACGGGTCCGCCGAAGCCACGCTCCGCTGGGTGATCGAGCAGGCCGGCGGCCACCCCCGCCCCGGCGCCATCCGCGCCGCCATGCCGGCCCGCGTCGACGCGCTCCGCGCCGACACCCAACTGCGACCGGAAGCGATCAGCGCGCTCACCGCCATCCGCAGCCGCGGCGTCCGCACCGCCGTCGTCAGCGACTGCACCCACGAGCTTCCCGCCTTCCTGCCCGGTCTCCCCGTGGCGCCGCTGCTGGACGCTCAGATCTACTCGGTCGAGCTGGGTGTCTGCAAACCGGACCCGGAGATCTACCTGGCCGCCTGCCGACGGCTCGGCGTCGCCCCGGAGGACTGCCTGTACGTCGGCGACGGCGGCAGCCACGAACTCACCGGCGCCGCGGCGGTCGGCATGACCCCGATCCGGCTGGCGGCCCCCGACCTCGCCAACCACCTGGTCTTCGACGCCGACACCAACTTCGCGGGGCGTACGGTCCGCTCCCTCACCGAGGTCCTCGGTTTCCTGGATCCGGTCCCGGCGCTGGCCTGATGCTTTTGGCGTACGCACGGAGCCGTCCCCATTCGTCACGCGCGCGTTCGTCTCCTCGTTCGCAGAGTCCGCCCTGATGGCCGCGTTGTCACCCCTGCGCGGGATCTTGTGCCGCTCATACCGGCGCCGCCCGCCCAAGATCGGCAAGGCTGGCAATCTTGGGCTGGCGGCACCCGGAATCGAGTCTTCTCCTGGGGTGCTGAACGGCGAGTGGTCAAGCCTCGGCCCGGACGATGCCGTCACGACTACGGCCGGGGGTCCCCGGGCTGGTTCCCGATCTTGTGGACTCGACGCCGGAGCCAAGTGCACAAGATCGAATCCCCGCCCCTTCTTGTGCGTTGAGCTGCGGAAATCCGGCACCTCCTCCCCAAGATCGCGGGCTTTGTCGATTTTGGGGAGGAGGTGCCGGGCCGCATCGCACAAGAACGCCGGCCGCGGGTCGATCTTGATGACCAATGGGGCGAACGGACTCACCCGCCCGAGGCCTGGCGGATACGGACCTGAGTAACCGAGAGAAAGGCTCCATCGCGGAGCTGAGTCCACATCGTTGGAGCGCCTTGTGATCTTGTGCGATGCGCTACCGCGTCCGGTCCACAGGATCGAATGGCGGGATGTCGTAGCCGGAGTATCGGGAACCGCGGGCGCAGCCGGTCCAGCAGGCGGCTCCAGGCGTGGGAGGATGGCCCGGTGAGCTCTGGAGTGCTGGAAGAGGCGATCAAGAAAGCGGCCATCGCCTGGATCTCCGTCGGGGACGGGCCCGCCTACGCCCTCTGGTGCATGCCGGCCGAGGCCTCACTCGTGGTGGTCAGCGGACCGGGAGAACAGTTCGCGCCCGGGCTCGCCGAGGCCGGGACGGCGACCGTCCGGCTGCGTGGCGATCATGGTGGCCTGATCGTGCAGACCGAGGCCACCGTTGCGCGGCTGACCCCCGGCACCGACGAGTGGACCGAGATCGCTCCGCAGCTCGCCGGCAAACGGCTCAACGCCAGCGGTTCCGCTGACGAGGTGGTGGCCCGGTGGGTGGCTGACGGGTGCGCCCTGGTCCGGCTCACGCCCGCGGTCGACACGGTCGTCGGGGCGTCCGGTCTGCCGGCCGAGTCGCAGGCGGCAGCGCCCCGGGAGACGCCGGCTCGTGTCGAGACCCGCCGGCCGTTCCGGCTGCACAGGGTCCGCAAGCCGAAGTAGCGGGTCCGCAAGCCGGGCCGGCGGGCCCGCTCAACCGATGAACGGCGGGATCACGATCCGGCCCGAGGCGACCGGCTGCACGTGACCCGTGACGGTGGCCGACGTGGCGGTTCCGGCGACGGCGTCGACCGTGCAGTCGAGGCGGGACGGCCGTTTCATCTCGATGCCCTGGTGGATGCGGTAGGCGGAGGTCCCGTCGGCCGGCAGCCAGCCTCCGGCGACCAGCCACACGCCCAGCGCCAGCGCCGCCGATCCGGTCGCCGGATCCTCGGGGACCGCGCCGCCGGCGACGAAGACCCGGGCGTGCGCCTCCCCCGCGAAACCGTTGCCGGGCTCCGGGGACCAGGAGATGACGGCGATGTCGCAGAAGCCGTGGGTCTCCGGGAGGCGTGGGTCGATGCGGACTTTCGGGAGTGCTTCCCGGCGTACCGGAAGAAAGACCCAATCAAGACCACAGCTTGCCATCCGGGGTACGGCGACCTCGTCCCCCGCATAGTCCGCGGCCGTCAGGCCCGCGGCGGCCAGCAGCGACGCCGGGTCGAGGGGATCGCCGAGCCGGGGCGCGGCGCCGGTGAGGGTCGCCGCACCCGACGCGGTGACGGTGAGCGGCAGCAGGCCCGCGCCGCATTCCTGGACGACCTCGCCGGGCGGGAAGAGGCCGTGGCGCATTCCGGTGACCGCGGCCCCGACGCTGGGGTGCCCGGCGAACGGGATCTCCGACTCGGGTGTGAAGATCCGCAGCCGGTACGTCGCCTCCGGCACCGTGGGTGGCAGCAGGAAAACGGTCTCGGAGTAGTTGAACTCGCGGGTCAGGGCCTGCATGTGCCCGGTCGCCAGGTTCTCGCCGCCGAACACGACGGCGAGCTGATTACCGGCGAACGGACGATCCGTGAACACGTCAACGGTTTCGTACGCCACGGTGGACATGTCCGGACCCTAACCTAGTCTGGGGGCGTGACCATGGGGACGAGGGTTTATCTGGCTCGCCTCGCCGGTCTTCCGGTGTTCGACCCGAACGGTGAGCGTGTCGGGCGGGTCCGGGACGCTGTCGTCCGTCTGCGCACCACGAACCGGCCGCCGCAGGTCGTCGGGCTCGTCGCCGAGATGGCCCTGCGCCGCCGGATCTTCCTGCCGATCGGGCGGGTGACCAGCATGGATGCGGAGGCGGTCGTGCTCAGCACGGGCACTCTGAATCTGCGCCGGTTCGAGAAGCGGCCGAACGAGCTGCTGGTGCTGGAGGATCTGCTGGACCGCCGGGTGACGGTGGCGCCGGAGCAGGGCGGCGGGGCGGGCCATGTCGGGACCGTGCTGGACATCGGCATGGAGCTGAACCGGAACACCGAGTGGATCATCACGCGGGTGGCGGTGCGCGAGCACACCGGGCGGCTGACCCGGCGCGGGCACGTCTATCAGGCGGAGTACGACCGGGTCCGCGGCCTGGTCGGCCCGGCTGACGCGCAGGGCACCGCGAATCTGATCGCGCTGCTCGATCAGATGCGCCCGGCCGACGTGGCGAACGCGCTGCAGGACATGCCGGACGGCCGCCGGAACGAGGTGGCCGCCGCGATGGCCGACCGGCGGCTGGCCGACGTGCTGGAGGAGCTGCCCGAGCACGACCAGGTGGACATCCTGGTGGCGCTGGACCGGGAGCGGGCCGCCGACGTGCTGGAGCGGATGGATCCGGACGACGCCGCCGACCTGCTCGCCGAACTGCCGAAGACCGAGCAGGCGGTGCTGCTCGACCTGATGGAGCCGGAGGAGGCGGCGCCGGTCCGGCAGCTGATGAACTACCGGCCGGGCACCGCGGGCAGTGTGATGACGTCGGAGCCGGTGATCCTCACGCCGGATGCCACGGTCGCCGACGCGCTGGCCCGGATCCGGAACCCGGAGCTGTCGTCGGTGGTCGCCGCGCAGGTCTTCGTCGCCCGCGCGCCGATGGCCACGCCGACCGGGCGGTACCTGGGCATGGTGCACTTCCAGCGGCTGCTGCGGGAGCCGCCGGCCTCGCTGGTGGGCATGCTGGTGGACAGCGGGATCGAGCCGTTGCGCACGGACACCGGGCTGCTGGAGATCACCCGGCGGATGGCGACGTACGACCTGGTCGCGATGCCTGTCGTCGACTCGACGAGCCGGCTGCTCGGCGCGGTGACCGTGGACGACGTGCTGGACCATTCGCTGCCCCGCGACTGGCGTGACCGCGACGCCTCAGGAGAAGACGCCCCGGAAGAACAGGTGAGCCCGTGAGCGAGAACCGCCGGGACCGGCTGGACCAACCGCGCGATCCCGGGCGGGTGCAACTGCCGAAGTTCGATCCGGAGGCGTTCGGCCGCTGGTCGGAGGGCATCGCGCGATACATGGGCACGGCGAAGTTCATCGTCTACATGACGGTGCTGATCGCCGCCTGGTTCGCGTGGAACGCCCTGGCGCCGAAGGACCTGCGGTTCGACCCGTACCCGTATCAGTTCCTCACGTTGATGCTGTCGCTGCAGGCCTCGTACGCCGCACCTCTGATCCTGCTGGCGCAGAACCGTCAGGCGGACCGGGACCGGTTGGCCATGGACGAGGACCGCCGCCGCGCGGCGATGCAGAAGGCGGACACCGAGTTCCTGGCCCGGGAGATCGCTTCGCTGCGGATCGCGCTGAACGACGTGGCGACCCGGGACTTCCTGCGTTCGGAGCTGACCCGGCTGGCCGACGAGCTGGACGAGGCGGCGCTGAGGCGGGAGAAACGGGCGCGAATGGAGTGAGTCTCACCTAACGTAGAACGGCTGTGACCTCGACGTAGCATGGGCTCCATGTCCGCTCCCGCCAACACGCTCGAGGATGCGATCCAGGCCGCTCTGGCGACCGTGGACGACCCCGAGATCCGCCGCCCGATCACCGACCTCGGCATGGTCTCGGGCTTCACCGTCAGCGACGGCCTGGTCAAGGTCGATCTGCTGCTCACCGTCGCCGGCTGCCCGCTGCGGGACAAGCTGAACGCCGACATCACCGCCGCCGTCACGAAGATCCCCGGCATCGACCGGGTCGAGATCAACTTCGGGGTGATGAACGAGGAGCAGCGCAAGGCGCTGCAGACCACCCTGCGCGGCGGCGGGGAGTCCGCGGAGCCGGTCATCCCGTTCGCCCAGCCCGGTTCCCGGACCAGGGTGTACGCGGTGGCGTCCGGCAAGGGCGGCGTCGGGAAGTCGAGCGTCACCGTGAACCTCGCCGCGGCGCTCGCGAAGCGGGGCCTGTCGGTCGGTGTGATCGACGCGGACATCTACGGCCACTCGGTGCCGCGGATGCTCGGCGTGGAGGGCAAACCGACCCGCGTCGAGGAAATGATCATGCCGCCGCAGTCGCACGGCGTGAAGGTGATCTCGATCGGCATGTTCACCGCCGGGAACGCCGCTGTGGTGTGGCGTGGCCCGATGCTGCACCGCGCGCTGCAGCAGTTCCTCGCCGACGTCTACTGGGGCGACCTGGACGTGCTGCTGCTGGACCTGCCGCCGGGCACCGGTGACGTGGCCATCTCGCTGGCCCAGCTGCTGCCGAACGCGGAGATCCTGGTCGTCACCACCCCGCAGATGGCCGCCGCCGAGGTGGCCGAGCGGGCCGGCGCGATCGCGCTGCAGACCCACCAGCGTCTGGTCGGCGTGGTGGAGAACATGTCGTGGCTGGAGCTGCCGGACGGTTCCCGGATGGAGGTCTTCGGGGCCGGCGGCGGTGAGACCGTGGCCGACTCGCTGTCGAAGACGATCGGCGCCCGGGTCCCGCTGCTGGGTCAGATCCCGCTCGACACCCGGGTGCGGGAGGCCGGTGACGGCGGCAACCCGATCGTGCTGGCCGACCCGGAGGCCCCGGCCGCGAAGGCGCTCGACGGTGTCGCCGACAAGCTCGCCGTCCGCCGGGAGTCCCTGGTCGGCAAGCCGCTGGGCCTCATGGTCAACGCGCGTAAGCCCTAGGTCGCGTCCAGGTCGTAACGCTGCGCCGGTCGGGGAGCCTCTGCGGGGGCTTTCCCGGCCGGCGCGCTGCTTTTGCGGATGTCGACGGCGGAGGCCACGTCGTCGAGTTCGGTCTTGACCCCGTTGAGGTCCTGCTTCACGTCGTCGAAGAGGGTCTGCAGGGGCTTCCGGATCGCGTTCTCGTCCTCCTCGCTGAGGAGGTGCTTGCGGATGAACGCCTTCGGGTGCAGGTCTTCCAGCTGGATGTCGGTGCCCAGCTCACGGCTCAGGTCGGCGGTCGCGCCCTGGGCCATGTTGCGCAGGCCGCGGACCATTTTCAGCCCGTCACCGATCACCTTGGGCAGGCGCTCGCCGAAGATCAGGAGCGCGAGCATGAGCAGTGCGCCGATCTCCCACCAGTTCAGATTCTCGAACACGTCCGGCCTCCCAGGGTTCCCGGGCCAAGACTACGCACGCTTGCTGTGCGCACGCAGCCCGGCCGGACGGTCACTTCGCGTCCGCGGCCAGGGTCACCGAGACGGATGCGGTCGCGCTGCCACGCTTGTATTCCACGGCGACCACGGAGCCCGGCGCGTACTTGCGGACCAGCGCGATCAGGTCGGTGCCCTCTTCCAGAGGGTGCCCGCCGAGCTTGGTGATGACGTCGCCGGCGCGCAGGCCGGCGACGGCGGCCGGGCCACCCGGCTGCACCGAGCGCAGCCGTGCGCCACCCGCGGTCTCCCCGGTCCTCACCTCGGCGCCGATCACTGTTCGCCGAGCCCTACCGGTGTCGATGATGTCCTGTGCGACCCGTTTCGCCTGGTTGATCGGGATGGCGAAGGCAAGGCCGATGTTGCCGGCCTCGGTGTCGCTGCCGCCGACCGAGCGGATCACCGAGTTGACCCCGATGACCTGACCGGCCCCATTGACCAGAGGGCCGCCGGAGTTGCCCTGGTTGACCGCGGCGTCGGTCTGGATGGCCGCGTAGTAGCGGGTCGTGCCGCCCTGCTCGCCGGCCTGGATGGTGCGGTCCAGCGCGCTCACGATGCCCTGGGTGACGGTGTTGACGAGGGCCAGCGGGGAGCCGAAGGCGAGCACCGGGTCGCCGACCGCGATCTCGTCGGAGTTGCCGAGGGCGACCGGGGTCAGGCCGCTCTTTGCGACTTTGATCACGGCGACGTCGGACTCGGGATCACGCCCGACGAGTTTCGCGGTGGCCGTGGAGCCGTCGTGGAAGGAGACCGAGAGGGTCTCGTCGGCGCTCTCCACCACGTGGTCGTTGGTGATCACGTAACCGTCCGCGGAGACCACGAAACCGGAGCCGATCGCCCCGGCCACCCGGACCGTGACGACGCTCGGCATGACCCGCTCGGCCACCCCGGCCAGCGACTCGGGGTCACGCTGGGTGCTCTCCGGGACCTGCGAGCCGGAGGCGCCGAGCTGGGTGCGGCCGGCGTCGACGTAGCCGCCGCGAACCGCGAAGACGAAGCCGAGAGTGCCACCGACACCACCCGCGAGCAGGGCCGTGACCAGGCAGATCGTCATGATCATGCCGAAGCCGCGGCGCGGCGCGTCGGGATTGGGCGGCATGTCCAGCGGGGTTCCCACGGACGGCGCCGGTGGCGGCTGCAGAACCACTGATGACGGAGCGTAAGGGTCACGCCAAGGGTCGGATTCGCCGCCTTCCCACCAGTGCGGGGGCTGCCGCTGGGGGTCGCCCTGGGCAGGGGACACCGGTGGCCGGCGCCAGTTCCAGCCGTCGGTCACGTCGGTGCCTCCACTCCGCTCGACCGGCTCCGCGCCTCCAGAATGACACGGATCCACCGGTACACACCTTGCCACGGGTCCGCACTGGCGCCGAGTGGGCCGTTTATCCCATCGACGGCACGGTGCATCACCGGACACCATCGCTCTACTCTCTTATCCGATGTGCGCGGTTCCGTCGTGGCATCACCAGCGCTGTACGGAGGTCGTCATCATCGGTCCCGCTCGTTCATTCGGTCAGCCGGCGGCACAGTCCACCCCGTTCGCCGAGACCTACGCCACCGAGGACCCGGTCCTGCAGACCGCGCGTGCCCTCGCGCACGAGCTCGGCCTGCCCTGCGTCTCCCCCGGCGCCGGTTCGGTGCTGAGCCTGCTGGCCGCCGCGGGCAGTGCCAAAGCGGTGGTGGAGATCGGCACCGGCACCGGCGTGAGCGGCATCTGGCTGCTCCGCGGGATGCGCCCGGACGGGGTCCTCACCACCATCGACGTCGAGCACGAGCACCAGCGGATCGCCCGCCGGATCTTTCTCGAAGCCGGGTACGCCTCCTCGCGTACCCGGATCATCAGTGGCCGCTCCCTCGACGTGCTGCCCCGGCTCGCCGACGGCGCCTACGACCTGATCTTCGTCGACGCCGACACCACCGAGTTCGAGGCCTGCACCGCGGCCGCCCTGCGGATGCTGCGTCAGGGCGGGATCCTGATCGTCAACGGCGCCCACGCGAACGGCCGGATCAACGACCCGTCCGCCCGGGACGTGGACACCCTCACCATCCGGGAGACGGTGAAGGCGATCCGCGAGTCGGAGGACTGGATCCCCGCGATCATCCCGTCAGGCGCCGGGCTGCTCGCCGCCGTCAAGCGCTGACAGGTATCGCAGGAGAGTGCGGGCGCCCCAGCCGGTGGCGCCCTTGGTCAGTTCCCGGTCGTCGGCCTCGGCCCAGCTCGGCGCCGACATGTCGAAGTGCGCCCAGCGGGTGTCGCCGAAGAAGTCGCGCAGGAACAGCGCGGCCATCACCACTCCCGGGCCGGGCGTGGCGTTGATCCGGTCGGCGATGTCGCTGCGCAGGTGCTCGGTGTAGTCGGTGGCCAGCGGCAGCCGCCAGATCTGCTCGCCGGCTGCCGCCCCGGCCGCGGTGAGCGCCGCGGCCAGCTCGTCGTCCGGGCTGAGCAGGGCGGCGGTGCGTTTGCCCAGCGCGACCGCGTTCGCCCCGGTCAGGGTCGCCACCGTGATCGTCAGATCGGGGCGCAGGTGCTCGGCGGAGTAGGCCAGCGCGTCGGCCAGCACCAGCCGGCCCTCGGCGTCGGAGTTGGTGTTCTCGCTGGTCGACCCGTCGTAGTGGGTGATCACGTCGCCGGGGCGGAAGGCGGCGGCGCCGATCGCGTTCTCGGCCAGCGGGGTGAGTGCGGTGACCCGTACCGGAAGGTTCAGATCGGCGGCGCCCAGCGTCGCGGCGATGACCGCCGCCGCACCGCCCATGTCCTTCTTCATCAGCTTCATGCCGTCGCGCGGCTTGATCGAGATGCCGCCGGTGTCGAAGGTGATGCCCTTGCCGACCAGGACCACGTGGGTGGTCGCGCCGGGCGGCTGCCAGGACAGCTCGACGAAGCGGGGCGGGGACACCGAGCCGCCGCCGACGGCCCGCAGACCGCCGAAGCGCTTCAGTCCGTCGCCGGCGAGCACCCGCACGGTGAGGCCGTCGCGGCTCGCGGCCTCGATGACGACCTGCTCGGCGAGCCACTCCGGATTCTTCACCGAAGCCGGGGTGTTGGTGAGGTCGCGGGCCAGCCACACGGCGCGGGCGACGGTCGCCGCCTGCGCGAGAGCCTGCACAGTGTCCGATTTATCAGAACAAAGGAGTACATCAGCGGTACGGGGCGGCTTGACTCCGTCGCGATACCGATAACCGCCCAGCCACAGACCCTCGGCCAGGCCGCGCACCGCGGCAGGCGAAGCTCCGGAGGGCAGGTGGATCTCGAGAACCTCGTCGCCGGAAGCGGCTCGGACCACGGCGGCCCCGGCCGCCCGCCAGGACGCCTCGTCGCCCGCGCCGACCCCGGCCAGCAGCACCGTGGACGGCGCCCGCAGCGGTCGCGGGAAGACCGTGATCCGGCCCGGCTCGTCGGCTTTCTCGGTGGCGGCGACCAGTGCGGACGACTCGGCGTCCAGGTCCGGGCCGATGGGGACGACCCGGGTGACCGTGTCGTCGGGAGCGTCCGTGAATCGGATTGCGAACACGGGAGGATGACCTTTCCGTAAGACGTGGAAAGCCCGCCGGTACGGGCGGTACCGTACCGGCGGGCTCGCGTGAAACGTCAGCCGGCGATCGACTTCAACGCGTCACCCAGCGCGCTGGCCTCGTCCGGGGTCATCTCCACGACGAGACGGCCACCACCCTCCAGCGGGACGCGCATGACGATGCCACGACCCTCCTTGGTGACCTCCAGCGGACCATCGCCCGTCCGCGGCTTCATCGCCGCCATCTTGTCTCCCCTCAGACCTACGTCAGGGTCGGTGGGTTGCCCCACAGCCACTTGCTCCTGGAATGCCAGCAGCCACGTCACGTGCTCAGCCCCACATGACGCGGTGCTCGTTTCCGACCGGCGGCCGTACAGGCCGTTTCACGTGTTCACGCGTTGCGGCCCACCGTGCCGATCAAACATTTTCCCTGATGAACACCGGCGAACCCAAACCCAGCCCGGGCGGATGTGACAGCGTCTAGCATATCGTCTTTTGGCCTGTCACAATGTGCGGTCATGCAGGCGCGGTCCGCACTCTTCGACCTGTACGGCGACTACCTGCGCGCTCGTGGCTCACGAGCCCCGGTCTCCGCCCTCGTCCGGCTGCTCGCGCCCCTCGACATCGCGGCGCCCGCGGTCCGTACCGCAGTGTCGCGAATGGTGCGACAGGGATGGCTCCACCCGTTACGTCTGGCCGCCGGACCGGGCTATCTGCTCACTCCGAAGGCCGCACGCCGGCTCGACGAGGCCGCCACCCGGGTGTACCGGACCGGTCGTGGCGGCTGGGACGGCCGCTACGACATGATCCTGCTGCACGAGCCGGCCGCGCGGCAGGACGCGGACCGGCTCACCTATCTGGGCTACGGCCCGCTGAGCGAGCAGGTGTGGGTGGCGCCCCGGGCCTCCGAAGAGGTCGCGGCGGCGCTGACCGGGACCGGGTACGAACGGTTCAGCGCCAGCCACACCGCCGGGTCGGACATCGTCGGCCGCGCCTGGGACCTCGGCCGGATCGGACAGTCGTACGAGGAGTTCGTCGAGTCGTTACGCCCGGTCATGAAAGCGGTGACTCCACGTAGCACCGATGAGGAGGCGTACGCCGCCCGTTTCCGCCTGGTGCACGCCTGGCGCTCGTTCCTGTTCCAGGATCCGCAACTGCCCGCCGCGCTGCTGCCGCCGGGCTGGCCGGGCGTCAAGGCCGCCCTGTTCTTCGACAAGCACGCCACCCGGCTGCGCCCGGCCGCCGACCGGCACGTGGAACGTTGCCTGCAAGCGGCCACCCGTGGAGGACGTGTGGGATTCTCAGACTCATGACCGACTCGCTCCTCGTCGACCGCACTGACGCCGTCGTCACCCTGACCCTGAACCGCCCCGAGGCGATGAACTCCTTCACCGTCGACCTCAAGGAGGCGCTGCGGGACACCCTCGCCGCGCTGGAGAGCGACCGGTCGTGCCGGGCGATCGTGCTGACCGGCGCGGGCGGCGCCTTCTGCGGCGGGCAGGACCTCCGGGAGCACGCGGCGCTGCTGCAAGCCGGCAGCACCGATCTGAACACGGTTCAGGTGCACTACAACCCGATCGCGCAGCGGCTGGCGAACATGCCGAAGCCGGTGATCGCTGCCGTGCACGGGATGGCGGCCGGGGCCGGCGCCTCGCTGGCGCTGCTCGCCGACTTCCGCATCGGCGGCCCGGCGACGAAGTTCCTGATGGCCTTCGCGAACGTGGGCCTGGCCGGGGACAGCGGCATCTCCTGGTCGCTGCCGCGGATCGTGGGCCACGCCAAGGCGGTCGAGCTGCTGCTGCTCGCCAAGCCGGTGAAGGCGGACGAGGCGGCCCGGATCGGGATGCTGACCGAGCTGCTGGACGATGACGCGAAGGTACTGCCGGCCGCCCAGGAGCTGGCCGCGCGGCTGGCGGCCGGGCCGACCGTCGCCTACGGCGCGATCAAGCGGGAGTTGTCCATCGCCACCGCCGGCACCCTGTCGGACGCGCTGGCGGCGGAGGCCCAGGCCCAGGCGATCTGCGGCGCGACCGCGGACCACCAGGCCGCGGTCAGCGCCTTCCTGAACAAGCAGAAGCCGGATTACCAGGGCCGCTGACGAGTCACTCGTCCTCGTCCTCTTCCTCGGGGTCCTGGTTCGCCTCGGCCCCGAGGACGAAGGCCTGCATGGCCAGCTCGTCACCGGACGGCCAGACGTACGTCGGCAGTTCCGCCGGGCCCAGCTCCAGCACGTGCGACCAGAACTGCCGGACCGCCTCGGCGGGGTTCACCGCCTCGATCGGCATCGCCACGCTGACCAGCCAGGCCTGCTTGTCGGCCGGGCCGCCGAGCCGCTCGGCGAACCGCCGGAACGCCGCCTCCTCCAGCGGGCCTGAAGCGAGGTCGGCCGGAATCGGCTCGTCGAAGGCCCGGCGCAGGTACCACAGGGACAGCTCGCCGCCGCCGGACTTCTCCACCCGGGCGAGAGCCACGACCTGACCCTCGGCGACCAGCAGCACCTCGTCGCCGACAACGGCATCGACAGAGGCCGGCACCGTCACCGCGTCGTGCTGGAACAACCGCTCGGTCGCCCACTGCGCTTCCGGAATGATCACCACGAACTGAGCCATGGTGTCATCTCACCACGGGCACCCAGCAGTCCGTGAGGTGGTCGTCCACCATGCCGGTGGCCTGCATCAACGCGTACGCCGTGGTGGGACCGACGAACTTGAACCCGCGTTTCTTCAGCGCCTTCGCCATGGCCGTGGACGCGGGTGTGACCGCCGGGACGTCGGCCCGGGTCCTCGGCCGTGCCGACGCCTCGGGCGCGAACGACCAGAGCAGATCCGTCAGGTCCAGTTCCGCCGCCACCCGGGCGTTGTGC
Source organism: Actinoplanes sp. NPDC019969 (assembly GCF_055562375.1). NCBI lineage: Bacteria > Bacillati > Actinomycetota > Actinomycetes > Micromonosporales > Micromonosporaceae > Actinoplanes > Actinoplanes sp. NPDC019969. Next base: position 603,081 of record NZ_JBVHFK010000001.1, read on the forward strand.
AGGGCGGCGTCGATCTTCATCCGGTTGCGGACGATGCCGGGATCGGCCATCAGCCGGGCCGCGTCGTCCTCGGTGAACGCCGCCACCTTCGCGATCGCGAAACCGGCGAAGGCCGTCCGGAAGGCCGGCCGCTTGCGCAGGATGGTGATCCACGACAGGCCGGACTGGAAGGCCTCCAGGGTGAGCCGCTCGAAGAGGGCGTCGTCGCCGCGGACCGGCTTGCCCCACTCCTCGTCGTGGTAGATCGCGTAGTCGGGCGTGCTGCCGCCCCAGAAGCACCGGGACCGCCCGTCGGGCCCGGTCACCAGGTCGGTCACGGCAGGCGGCCCTGCTCGACCAGGCGGGCGAACCGCTTCAGGGCGCCGGTGAACGCCGCCTTCGATCCGGGCCAGAGCACCGGCCAGGCGAGCTTGCCGACCGGGCCGGCCGGGAGCTGGAACCACTCGTGCAGGACCACCTGGGTACGGTCCCCGGACATCGCCGTGCACCGCATCGCGCCGGGTCCCTTCAGCACCTTGCCGCAGTGCATGACGCGGACCTCGTACGGCGCGTTGACCTTGATCACCCGCAGCTCGTCGAGAACCATCGGCGGGCCGACCGCGGTGGCCACCTCGACCAGGCTGCCCTCGCCACCGTCGCCCTCCACCACCCGCACCCTGGTGAACGGGATCCACTCGGACTGGGCCTCCCAGTTCAGGAACGCCGAGAAGACCTTGGGCGCGGGCGCGTTGACGATCACCGTGGCGGTGAACTCCCCTGGCCCGGCCTCCGCATCGTTGCTCATCGTTTCTCCACCGGCTCCTGTTCCTCCGACGGCGCCATCGGGATGACCGGCGGCTCGGGCTCGGCCGGCACGGGCACCGGCGGCACGGACGCGGCCGGGGCGAGGGCCGCCTCCCGGGCGCGGCGCAACGCGTCGGCGTCGTCCATCCGGCCGTCCCGCAGCGCGGTCACCTCGGCCTCCAGGACGCTGATCAGCTCGCCCTTGTAGCCGATGTCGTACGCGGCCCGCTGCAGCGCCTGATCCACCTGTGCCATCCGGTACCCCCGGAAGACGGTGTCGAACTTCGTCCGGGAGATGTCGTCCTCGCCGAGCGGCCGGTCGCTGGGCAGCGGCACCGCGCGCCCGTCCGGCTCGACCGGGGTCAGGCCGGAGTCGCCTCCGCTCAGCAACACGGTCACGCCGAAGACGATCGTCGCGACGATCAGTGCCACGACAATGAAGAGCAGAAGCTGACCCATGCGCACGATGTTGACATGTCCGCCTTTCGGTGGCGAGCCCGCCACCCGTCCGGCGGGATCCGGCCTACGTCCAGGTGAGGATCTTCTTCCGCCAGGCGTAGAGGATGCCGAGGGCCAGCACCGCCACGAAGATGCCCATCTCGGCGATGGACAGACCACCGAAACCGGGACGATCGAAGATCAACGCCCAGGGGAAGAGAAATACGGCTTCCACGGCGAAAAGCACATAGAGGTACGCGTACACGTAGTACCGGATCTGCGCCTGCGCCCAGTCCCCGCCGACCGGGTCGATGCCGCTCTCGTAGGAGATCCGCTTGCCCGGCGGCTCCGCCGGGCGGGCCGGCCTGAGCAGCCGGTTCGCCCCGAACGCGGCCACGAACAGCAGAACCCCGGCGGCCAGTACCAGACCGAGGACGGCATAGGAGCCCAGATATCCCGCCACGATCGTGCAGCCTACCGAAGACCACTAGTCGACCGTGGTATCGGATCGCTACGGTGGGCAACGGTCCGCGGCCGCTTCGTAAGGAGCGGCGACGTAGTGTGGAAGTGACGATTTGCGGGCCGGCTCATCGACAGTTCCTGTTGTGGCCGGACCGCGCCCTATGGAGGTTGAATCGTGGCCGCTCCCGCGAAGCGAGTCGAGCAGCTGGACCGGGTAGTCATCCGATTCGCCGGCGACTCCGGCGACGGCATGCAGCTCACCGGCGACCGGTTCACATCGGAGACCGCCCAGCTCGGTAACGACATCTCGACACTTCCCAACTTTCCGGCGGAGATCCGCGCACCCGCAGGGACGCTTCCCGGTGTCTCCAGCTTCCAGGTGCACTTCGCCGACTACGACATCCTGACCCCGGGTGACGCGCCGAACGTGCTGGTCGCGATGAACCCGGCCGCTCTCAAGGCCAACCTGGCCGACCTGCCCGCCGGCGCCGACGTCATCGTCAACACCGACGAGTTCACCCGCCGCAACCTGGCCAAGGTCGGTTACGCCGTCAGCCCGCTGGAGGACGGCTCCCTCGCCGAGTACGCCGTACACCCCGTCGCCCTCACCTCGCTGACCCTCGGCGCGCTGGCCGAGCTCGGCGTCGCGAAGAAGGACGGCGAGCGCGCCAAGAACATGTTCGCGCTCGGCCTGCTCAGCTGGATGTACTCCCGGCCGTTCGAGTCCACGCTGCGGTTCCTGGAGCGCAAGTTCGCCAAGCGGCCCGACCTGGTCGCGGCGAACAAGGCCGCCTTCCAGGCCGGGTGGAACTACGGCGAGACCACCGAGGCCTTCTCGGTGCGCTACGAGATCAAGCCCGCGAAGATGCGCCCCGGCACCTATCGCAACATCACCGGCAACCAGGCGCTGTCGCTCGGGCTGGTGGCCGCCGCGGTGCGCTCCGGGCTGCCGTTGTTCCTCGGCGCCTACCCGATCACCCCGGCTTCCGACATCCTGCACGAGCTGTCCAAGCACAAGCGGTTCGGCGTCACCACGATGCAGGCCGAGGACGAGATCGCGGCGATCGGGGCGGCGCTCGGCGCGGCGTACGGTGGCGCCCTCGGCGTGACCACCACCAGCGGGCCGGGGGTGGCGCTCAAGGGCGAGACCATCTCCCTGGCGATCGCGCTGGAGCTGCCGCTGGTCATCGTGGACGTGCAGCGGGCCGGCCCGTCGACCGGCATGCCGACCAAGACCGAGCAGGCCGACCTCAACATGGCACTGTTCGGCCGGCACGGTGAGGCGCCGCTCGCGGTGATCGCCCCGAAGTCGCCGTCGGACTGCTTCCACGCCGCCCTGGAGGCGGCCCGGATCGCCCTGACCTACCGCACCCCGGTCATCCTGCTGTCGGACAACTACGTGGCCAACGGCTCCGAGCCGTGGCTGCTGCCGTCCGTCGACGAGCTGCCGGACCTGCGGGTGGAGTTCGCCACGGCGCCCAATGCCGAGGACGGGCGCTTCCTGCCGTACCTCCGCGATTCGGAGACCATGGCCCGGCCGTGGGCCGTGCCCGGCACGCCCGGCCTGGAGCACCGCATCGGTGGCCTGGAGAAGGCCGACAAGACCGGCGACATCTCCTACGACCCGGCCAACCACGAGTTCATGGTCCGCACCCGTGCCGCCCGGATCGAGGCGATCAGCGTGCCGGACGTGGACGTCGAGGACCCGTCCGAGGCGGCCCGGGTGCTGGTGCTCGGCTGGGGCTCGACCTACGGCCCGATCGGCGCGGCCTGCCGGGCGCTGCGGCAGCGTGGCCTGACCATCGCCCAGGCGCACCTGCGTCACCTGGCGCCGCTGCCGGCCAATCTGGGCGAGGTGCTGAAGTCCTACGACAAGGTGGTCGTCCCGGAGATGAACCTCGGTCAGCTCGCCGGCGTGATCCGGGCGCGCTACCTGGTCGATGCGGTTCCGTTCAACCAGGTCAGCGGCCTGCCGTTCACCGCCGCGACGCTGGAGAGCATGCTGGAGGACGTGGTCAAGAATGGCTGAGACGGTCGCGCTGAAACTGACCGCCAAGGACTTCAAGTCCGACCAGGAGGTCCGCTGGTGCCCCGGCTGCGGGGACTACGCGATCCTCGCCGCGGTGCAGGGCTTCATGCCGGAGCTCGGCATCCCGCGGGAGAACATCGTGTTCGTCTCCGGGATCGGCTGCTCCTCCCGCTTCCCGTACTACATGAACACCTACGGGATGCACTCGATCCACGGCCGGGCCCCGGCGATCGCAACCGGCCTGTCCGCGTCCCGCCCGGACCTGAGCGTCTGGGTGGTGACCGGCGACGGGGACGCCCTGTCGATCGGCGGCAACCACCTGATCCACGCGCTGCGCCGCAACGTGAACCTGAAGATCCTGCTGTTCAACAACCGGATCTACGGGCTCACCAAGGGGCAGTACTCACCGACCTCGGAGATCGGCAAGATCACCAAGTCGACGCCGGCCGGGTCGGCGGACTCGCCGTTCAACCCGCTGTCGCTGGCGCTCGGCGCGGAGGCGACGTTCGTGGCCCGGACCATCGACTCGGACCGCAAGCACCTGCAGTCGGTGCTGCGGGCCGCGGCCCAGCACGAGGGCTCCGCGTTCGTCGAGATCTACCAGAACTGCAACATCTTCAACGACGGCGCGTTCGACCTGATCAAGGACGCGGACACCCGGGACGCCCATCTGATCCGGCTCGAGCAGGGCCAGCCGATCACCTTCAACGGGCTGAACGTGGTCCATCCGGAAGGCAGCTTCGGCCTCAAGGTGCAGGAGGGCGGCACGCCGATCGTCCACGACGCGACGGTCGACGACCCGGCGTACGCGTTCGCGCTCAGCCGGCTCTCCGGCTCCGACCTGGGCACCACCCCGATCGGCGTGTTCCGGAGCGTGCAGCGCCCGTCCTACGACGAGATCGTCCGCAAGCAGGTGCTCGACGCCAAGGAGCAGGCGACCGGAACCCCTGAGGAGATGCTCGACGGCCTGCTGAACGCCGCCGACACCTGGACGATCCTCTAGAGCTTCTTAGACCGACACCCCGTTGGTCGCGGTCTCGTCGTCGCGGATGTAGACGAGCAGGTCGCCGGTCTCGATCGTGACGGCCTGCTCGCCGCCGAGCGGCAGCACCTTGCCCCGGCGGATCAGCGCCACCACCAGGGTGGACAGCTCCCGCGGGTTGCGGCCCACCTCGGCGCGCTCGGCCGAGCGCATCGCCAGCGCCATGCCCTGACCGGGGGTGAGCAGGTCCTCCACCACGTCGATCAGCGGCGGCGCGGTGGTGGTGAGGCCGAGCAGGCGGCCCGCCGTCGACGACGAGACGATCACGTGGTGCGCGCCGCTCTGCTTGAGCAGGGCGGCGTTCTCCTGCTCCCGGACCGCGGCGATGATCCGCACCTGGCCGGCGGTCAGTTGCCGCACGGTCAGGGTAATCAGCACGGACGCCTCGTCCCGGTCGGTCGCGATGATCACCGACTTGGCGTTCTTCACGTCCGCCTCGTTCAGCACCGCCGACCGGGTGGCGTCCCCCTCGATGACCACGAACCCGCTGGCCTGGGCCTGCCGGACACCGGCCTCCCGGCTCTCCACGATGACGATGCGGTTCTTCTCGTACCCGGTCTCCAGCAGCGCGGCGACCGCGGCCCGGCCCTTCGTGCCGTAACCGCAGATGATCACGTGGTCCTTCAACTTGCTCCTCCACCGGGCGACCCGCAGGCCCTTGCGGTACTGGTCGGTCAGCACCTCCAGTGTGGTGCCGACCAGGATGATCAGGAAGAGGACCCGGGCCGGCGTGATGAACAGGACGTTCACCAGGCGGGCTGCCTGAGTCTCCGGAGTGATGTCGCCGTAGCCGGTGGTGGAGAGCGACACGACCGCGTAGTAGAAGCAGTCGAGCAGGGTGAGGCCGTCCTCGTTGACGTCCCGGTAACCGTCCCGGTCCGCGTAGATCACCGCGACGGCCAGCAGAACCAGGGAACACGCCATCACCACGCGAATGGCGAGGGCTCTCAGCGGTCCCTGCCGGACCAGAGGTAGATGAATCATGGAACCGCCTGCACGCGATCACCTTAACGGTCAAGCTGAAGGTCGTAACCGAAGGACACCACAACACCAACCGGCAGGGCGCCGGAGGTCCCATGCGCCATCTCGCGGTCACCGCGCTCCTGATCACCGTCGCGCTTCCGGCGCACGCCACACCGCCCCCGCCGCCGACCGGCACGCGGACCGCCGACCGGGCGGCCGTCCTGCGCTCCTGGACCGAGCCGACCGCCACGAGCAGCACCGCCTGGAACACCGCGCGCCTCCAACGTTCCCGCTGGTCGCACTATGGATTCGACTGGTCGACCGACCTGTGCAGCCGGGTTCCGGAGACGCCGTTCGGCTTCGACTTCACCGACGCCTGCCGCCGCCACGACTTCGGTTACCGCAATTACCGGGCCGCCCTCGCCGGCCACAAGTCCCGCGTCGACGAGGCCTTCCGCGCCGACCTGCGCCGCACGTGCGACGGCCATCGCCTGGCGGCTCAGCCCCTGTGCAACGCGGTCGCCTTCACGTACTTCGAGGCTGTTCGCCTACTGCCAAAAACCTGAAAATTCGCATTTGGTACGCCGTACGCCGCCATCAACCGCAACCACCCCGTCCCGTGACCCCCGGCACGCCGGACGTTCAGCGGGCCATCTGGGCGAAGCGGGTGGCCCCGTCCTCCAGGTCGGGGTGCTCGACAGCCAGCGCCATCGCGACTATGCGATCGAAGCCCAGCCCGGCGCCGTCCGCGTACGCCGCATCGAAGGCGACGTCGCCCAGCGCGGACCGTAACGACGTCTGATGCGCCGACCAGAACGCGCCGAACGATGCGGTGCGGCGGGCGCCCCGCGCCGCCTCCGCCCCGCCGAAGAGGACCGCCGCGGTCGCCGGATCACCGCCGAGGGCGCAGCGGACGGCGATCGCTGCCACCGCGTCGGCCGCGGCGCCCCGGAAACCGTGCCGCAGCCGGGAACGTAACGCCACCACCAGGTGATCGTGGGCGGCCACCAGGTCACCCCGGCGCAGCGCGACCATGCCGAGCAGCCAGTCGACGGTCCGGCGGCCACGGTCCTCGGGACGGGCCGCCTCCACGTGCCGGGCGGCACCGAGCAGATCCGCGGCCTCGGTCAGGGCGTCCCGGCGCCAGAGCAGCTCGGCCAGGGTCAGGATGGCGGGAAGGGCGGCATTCGGCACGCCGGAACGCTCGGCCGCGGCGATCACCTCCCGGCAGTCCCGCTCCGCGCCGGCCGGGTCGTCACCGGGCTGGTTGAGGCGGGCTGCCCGGACCCGGACCAGCACCGACGGGTCGCCGGACCGGCCGGCCTCGGCCTCGGCCCGGGCCAGGAACCGGTCGCGTTCGGCACGGTCGCCGGTGAGCCGGGCATGCACCAGACAGGCGCCGGCCAGATCGGCCGCACCCAGCGCCCGGGCGTGTCCCGGGGCCTGCGCCGCGGTGGGCAGGTGCTGGAAGAGGGTGGCGAGCAGCTCCCGGCCGGCGTGGACCTCGTTGTGCTCGCGCCACCACGGCTCCAGGGCGGTGGCCAGGCGCAGACCGGCCGGCACGTCACCGGTGGCGGCGGCCCAGCGCAGCGCGGCCTGCCACTCCGGCACGTACGGGCACAGTTCGGTGAGCGAGACCGTCCGCACCTGGTCGTCGGTGTCCACGGTGATCCGGTCCAGGCTGTGCAGCGACCAGGTCAGATGCAGGTCACGGACCGCGGGTTCCTCGCCGGTGGCGGTGAGCTGGCGCAACGCGTACGCCCGCACCTGGTCCGACATCCGGTACAGCGGGCCGGGCGCCACCTCGATCAGCGACTTGTCGGCGAGTTCGGAGAGCGCGCCGAGCGCCTCCGGGTCGCACCACTCGACGGTCGGCAGTTCGACCGGCCCGGCGAAGACGGCGAGCCGGCGCAGCAGCCGGGCGGCCCGGCTCCCGAGGGTCCGGTACGACCAGGCCAGATTGTTGGCCAGGCTGGCGTGCCTGCCCTCCCCCGCGGCGTCGTTGTCGAGCGCGCCGAGCGGGTCGTCGAGGCGGCGGGCGAGATGCTCGGCGGGCAGCAGCCGCAGGCGCGCGGCAGCGAGCTGAATGGCCAGCGGCGAGCCCTCCAGCCGCGCGGCCAGCCGGGCCAGCTGCGGGTCGCCGTCGTCGGGCCGGCCACCCTGCGCGGCCGCGGCACGGTCCCGGAGCAGCGCGAACGCGTCGGCGGGCGCGAGCGGCGGAAGCCGCCACACGGTCTCCCCGGCGAGGGCGAGCGGCGCCCGGCTGGTGGCCACGATGTCGAGACGGCGGCACCGGCTGAGCAGGCGGTGGGCCAGGGCGGCGGTCAGCGTGGGCGCCGCGTCGCAGGTCTGCAGGAGCACCAGCATGCGGCGTTCGGCGCACTGCTCGGTCAGCGTGTCGATCATCGGCCGGCCCGGTTCCGGGCGCAGGCCCAGAGCGGTGGCGAGGGCGACGGGCAGGCCTTGCGACGCGGTTGCGGCGTCGATCGTCCAGATCCCCCCGGGGTACGCGGCCAGCAGCTGCTCACCGACCGCATGGGTGAGCCGCGTCTTGCCGGAGCCACCCGGGCCCACGACGGTGACCAGGCGGTGGTGGCTGATCAGCTCGGCGAGTTCGGTGAGCTCGGCGCGCCGGCCCACGAACGGGCTGTGCTCGGCCGGAAGGTTGTCCCGGGGCGCCTGGGCGGTCCGGGGCCGCGGGAAGTCCCGCTCCAGGCCCGGCGCCATCACCTGGAAGATCCGCTCGTCGTCGTCGAAGCCGCGCAGCCGGTAGGAGCCCAGGTCGAGCAGGTCCACGGTGGCCAGGGTGGCGGCGGCCGCGGCGCCGGCCCGGCCACCGGCGACCGCGGCGTGGGTGGCGGTCACGGCCAGAGCCGTCGCCTCCGAGCAGAGCACCTGCCCACCGTGGGCGGCGGCGGACACCCGGGCGGCACGGTGCACCTCGGCGCTGGCGTACTCCTGGCCGACCGGGATCGCCCGCCCGGTGTGCAGTCCCATCCGGACACGCGGCACCGCGTCGGAGCGTGGCCAGTCGTGTGCGGACAGACGCCGCTGCGCCTCGACACAGGCCGCCACGGCCGCGTCCGCGCTCGAGAACGCCACGAAAAACGAGTCACCCTCCGTAAGGAGTTCGACACCATCAAAATCAGTAAACACAGCGCGTAGCACTGCTCGATGCGCTCCGAGGACACTGCGGTACGCCTCACCAAGCATGCGTGCAAGCCGCGTCGAGCCTTCGATGTCGGTGAACATAAAGGTCACGAGGCCACTGGGTAGCTCGATCCGTCCCGACACGGTGGAACCTCCGCCCCCTTTGGGAAGTCGCGACTCATGCTGCCGTATCTCTGTGTCACCGCCCATCGTAGAAACGGACGGTAATCACTTGCCCGCCACGGCCGACCCCTTACGGAGGACGCCCCACCGTGCACGACCCCCGGCCGGGATCGACCGGAGGCATACGGGACTACGCGTCTCGTAACGAAAGAGATCGAACGCGGAAACGCTGCTCACGGCCAAAACCGGCAGGCCGTTCGGGTGTACCCGGAAGAGACAACGAGATCTGCACCGCCTGCAAGGGCCACGTCACCGGCCGAAGTCGACAGTGATCAAGCTCGCTGCCGGAGGCCGCGCGGCCGAGGGGGACGACCGCGCGACCCGAGCCGTCAGCAGCAGCCGCCGCCACCGCAACATCCGCCGCCACCACCGGCCGGGGCGGGCGGCGCCACGGACACGCCACCACGGCCCGTGACGGCGACTGTGGACAGCAGCTTCACGGTGTCGTCGTGGCCCTGCGGGCAGGCCGCCGGGTCCGCGGACTCACGCATCGGACGGCTGACCTCGAAGGTGGTGCCACAGGCACGGCACCGGAACTCATAACGCGGCATTCGACCAGCGTAGGACCCCTACGACCGGCTTCGCACGGGGGTTTGTCCACAGCTGGCCGGCGACCTTCTCGAGGGTGTTTCCGGCGGGTAGGGTCTAGTCGTGGCGGAGGCACCGAACAACCCAGCACAGCAGTCGGAGCTGCGCTCCTCAGTCCCGCATCAGGGCGGCCCGCTGCGCAGCTCAGGCGCGGCCCCGGCCGGCCCGCCCTCGGCTGCGCCTTCGACCACCGCGCCCGACACCGAACCCGCTGCCTCGACGGACATCACGCCCGGCGCCTCACCGGCCACCGCCTCCCCCGCGACCGCGCCGTCTTCCACCACGACGCCGCCCGCCACTGCATCGCCTGCCACCACACCGCCCGCGGTCGCCACATCGCCCGCTACCGCGCCGCCCTCCACCGCTCCGGTGCCCGCCGTTGTTCCGTCCGCGGACGGGAAAGCAGCGGGAGGGAAGGCGGAGGACGCGAAAGCCGGATCTCTGCCGTTGGACGGCGTGAAGGCGACCAATGCGACACCAGGCGCCACTGAAGCGGATGGCAACAAGGCGGCCGCAAAGGCAGACACCACCTCTCCGGAGAGCGTGAAGGTATCGCCGGACACCGCCACTCCCGGAGGCCTGAAGGCAGGCGCAGTCACGCCGGACGGCACGAAGACGAACACCGCCAAGCCGGACGCCGCCAACGCGGACGGGGCGAAGGCGGACGGTGGGAAGAAGCGGCGGTTCAGGCCGTTGCATGCGACCGGGCGGGCTGGTCGGGCCGTGTTCGCCTGGGCCAAGGGGCCGACTGGGCGCGTGGTGATTCCCGGGCTTCTGGTGGGGGGCCTGGTCGTGGCCGCCGGGACAGCCGGTGTCTATCTGGTGCCCAAGGCGCTGGAGGCCGCCCCCGTGCCCAGCGCGACGCCGAACTTCGGGAGTGTGCCGGCCTCGGTTCCGCCCGCGGGGCCCGGGGCCGGGGCGAGTGGGCCGGCGAGCTTCCCGGTTCCGGGGGCGACCGTCGGGGGCGGGCTGCCGGGCGTGACCACCGCGCCGGGGCTGCCGGGTGTCACCCAGCCCACCACGGCCGCCACCCGGCCGGCCGACGCGCTGGCGCCCTGGGCGTCGCAGGTCGGCACCCAGGTGGGGATCCCGGTCGTCGCCGTGCAGGCCTACGGGTACGCCGAACTGGTGACCGCCCAGACCACCCCCGCCTGCCACCTGAGCTGGACCACGCTGGCCGCGATCGGGCAGGTCGAGTCGGCGCACGGCAGCCACAACGGCGCGGTGCTGGGCGCCGACGGGGTGGCCGAGCCGAAGATCTACGGCCTGCCGCTGGACGGCCAGGGCGGGCGGCAACTGATCGCCGACACCGATCGGGGTGTGCTGGATCAGGACACCGGCTACGACCGGGCGATCGGGCCGATGCAGTTCATCCCGGCGACGTGGCAGGAGTCGGCGATCGATGCCGACCGTAACGGTGTCGCCGACCCGAACGACATCGACGACGCCGCGATGACCGCCGCGGCGTACCTGTGCAAGGGTGGCCGCGACCTGGCCAGGCCGGATTCCTGGTGGGATGCGATCCTGTCGTACAACGCGGTCCGCCCGTACGCGCAGAAGGTCTTCACCACCGCCGACGAGTACGGCAGGCGCAGTCAGTGAGGCCGGAGTCCCGCGACGCTGCGTGAGCGCCGGCGTACTTTTGCGTGGCGAGCACTTCCCTCAAGGTCTCACAAACGGCACGATGTACCCGTGAGGGTGCGTGAATGGGATCCCCGCTCCGCGTCCGCGGCCGAGGTCAACTCGCTCGTGGAGACAGTGAACGCGGTCCTGGCGGCTGATCTCCCCGATGATCCACCCTGGCGGGACGTGCAGGTCCGGGAGTACCTCGCCGAGACCATGCCCGGCGAGCGGCGGATCACCTGGGTGGCCGAGGACGACCGGCTCCCGGAGGGGCAGAGCCAGATCTTCGCCCACGTCAACATTCTGCTGCTCGGCGACATCGGCGTGCTCGAGGTGGTGGTCCGCCCCGGGTTGCGGCGGCGCGGGCTGGGCCGGCAGCTGGTGGCGATGGCCGTACGCCGCGCCTATCTGGAGGGTTTCTCCTCGATCGGCGTGGAGGCGATCGGCGGCACGTCGGCGATCCCGTTCTACGAGTCGCTGGGCTTCGAGCGGGAGTATGTGGAGACCCGCAGCGTGCTCAACCTGGAGTCGGTGGACTGGCTGGCGCTGGGCGGCATGGCCGGCGGGATCAGCCCCGGGTACCGGATCGAGTACCATCCGGGCGGCCCGCCGGATCATCTGCTCGACGCGTACGCGCAGGCCAAGGCGGAGGCGCAGCGCGATGACGACGACCTGGACCTGGCGCCGCGCTCGTCGGATCCGCAGCGGCTCCGGGAGTCGCTGGAGACGCTGCACAAGCGCGGGCTGAAACCTTACATAGTGCTGGCGATCCACGAGGCGACCGGCGCGGTGGCGGGCCTGACCGAGGTGGTGGTTCCGGCGCAGCATCCGGAGCGTGCCGATCAGTACGACACGATCGTGGTCCGGGAGCACCGGGGCTACGGCATCGACCGGGCGATCAAGGCGCGGATGCTGTTCGAGCTGCGGGCCGCCGAGCCGACGCTGCGCCAGGTGCAGACCTGGAACGCCCAGCACAACGAGTCGATGCTGAAGGTGAACGCGGAGCTGGGTTACCAGTCCGACCGCGACTGGTACGAGTACATCGCCGACGTCACCCAGCTCGTCCAGCGCTTCGAGTTGATCTAGACCGAACTCCGGCTGGTTCGCAGGGCTGTCTCGGCGCGCTTGAGACAGCCCTGCGAACCAGCCGGAGAAGGTCAGTAGCGGTCGCGGAGCAGGCCGGCGGCCTCGGTGGCCCAGTACGTCAGGGTGATCTGGGCGCCGGCGCGTTTGATGCTGGTCAGGGACTCCAGGATGGCGCGTTCCCGGTCGATCCAGCCGTTGGCGGCGGCGGCCTCGACCATGGAGTACTCGCCGGAGACCTGGTAGGCGGCGACCGGCACGGTGACCCGCTCCCGGATGGCGGCGATGATGTCCAGGTAGGGCAGGCCGGGCTTGACCATGACGATGTCGGCGCCCTCGGCGATGTCGAGTTCGACCTCGCGCAGGGCCTCGCGGACGTTCGGCGGGTCCTGCTGGTACTGGCGGCGGTCGCCCTGCAGGGTGGACTCGACGGCCTCACGGAACGGGCCGTAGAAGGCGCCGGCGTACTTCGCGGAGTAGGCGAGGATCGCGATGTCCTGGTGCCCGGCGGTGTCGAGGGCCTTGCGGATGACCCCGATCTGGCCGTCCATCATGCCGGACGGGCCGACCATGTGGGCACCGGCTTCGGCCTGCGCGACCGCCATCTCGGCGTAGATCTTCAGGGTGGCGTCGTTGTCGACGGAGCCGTCGGCGGCCAGCACACCGCAGTGGCCGTGCGAGGTGAACTCGTCGAGGCAGAGGTCGCCCATGATCACCGTCGCGTCGCCGAGTTCCGCGCGAAGGTCGCGGAGGCCGACGTTGAGGATGCCGTCCGGGTCGAGGCCGGCCGACCCGGTCGCGTCCTTGTTGGCGTCGTCGGGGACGCCGAACAGCATCAGGCCGCCGACACCGGCGCTGACCGCCTCGGCGGCCGCCTTGCGCAGCGAGTCCCGGGTGTGCTGGACGACGCCGGGCATCGAGCTGATCGGTTTCGGCTCGGTCAGGCCCTCTTTGACGAAGAGCGGCAGGACCAGCTCGGACGGGGCGAGACGGGTCTCCTCGACCAGACGGCGGATCGCGGGGGTACGCCGCAGGCGGCGCGGGCGGATGTCGGGGAAGGACATCGGTACTCCCTAAGAAGATGGGCCGGCTGTGGAAGCCGGCCCATCAGAGATCAGCGGAAACGGAGAGCCGTCGGCCCCTGGACCTTGGAGCCGCGGCGCTGCTTCGCCGGCATCGCGGCCAGCTTCTCGCGCAGCTCCAGCGCGTACTCGGCGAGCGCCTCGACCAGGTCGGGCACCGACGCGTTCTGCGGCTGGGTGTCGACCCGGAGGCCGAACTCGACGGCGGTCTCGGCGGTCTTCGGGCCGATCACCGCGACGACCGTACGGGCGTGCGGCTTGCCGGCGATGCCGACCAGGTTCCGGACGGTCGAGGACGAGGTGAAGAGCACCGCGTCGAAGCCGCCGGACTTGATCGCGTCGCGGATCTCGGCGGGCGGCGGGGCGGCGCGGACCGTCCGGTACGCCGTGACGTCGTCCACCTCCCAGCCCCGCTCGATGAGCCCGGCCGCGAGGGTCTCGGTGGCGATGTCGGCGCGCGGCAGCAGAACCCGGCCGACCGGGTCGAGGATCTCGTCGTGCGGCGAGAACTCGGCCAGCAGGCCGTCGCTGGACTGCTCGCCGGCCGGGATCAGCTCGGGCTGGATGCCGAAGGCGCGGACCGCGTCGGCGGTGGCCTCACCGATGCAGGCGATCTTCACGCCGCCGAAGTGGCGGGCGTCGAGGCCGTGCTCGCCGAACTTCTCCCAGACCGCGCGGACGGCGTTGACCGAGGTGAAGATCACCCAGGCGTACCGGCCGTCGACCAGGCCCTTGACGGCCCGTTCCATCTGGGCGGGGGTGCGCGGCGGCTCGACGGCGATGGTCGGCACCTCGCACGGGATCGCGCCGTAGGCACGCAGCCGGGCGCTCATCGCGCCGGCCTGCTCCTTGGTGCGCGGGACGAGGACCTTCCAGCCGTACAGCGGGCGGTTCTCCCACCAGCTCAGGGTGTCGCGCTCGGCGACGTCGGAGCCGACGGTGAGGACGACCCGGCCGGTGAAGCCGAGCGCCGCCGCGACGAAGCTGTCCACGGTCGAGGTGGTGGTGTACTGCGTCTCGCCGGTGCCGTCGCCGGTCACGCCGACCGGGACACCCGGCTCGACGCCGGCGGCGAGCAGGCCGTCACGGACCGCGGCGAGGTCGCCGGCGTCCACGGCGACCGCGAACGAGCCCTTCTGGGCGGCCGCGGCGAGCGCGTCGAAGTCGAGCGTGGTCACGTCGTCGACGTCGGCGGCGACCCGGACGCCCGGCAGCGGGACACCGGCGTACGCGGCGACGCCCTCAGCCTGGCCGATGCCGGGGATGACCTCGAAGTGCACGGCGGTCCGCGCGACCGACTGCACCTCCTTGACCACCGCATCGTGGCCGAACGGGTCGCCGGCGACCAGGTGCACGGCGGAGAGGCCGGACTTGGCCGCGGAGAGCAGCACCTTGGCGACGTCGCCGGGCGCGCCCTCGGCCGGGCTGAACTGGGCGTCCTCCTTGGCATCCGCACGGATCGCGCTGAGCAGGGTTTCGGGCACGCCCCGGTCGTAGACCACCTGGTCGGCATCGGTCAGCGCCGCATACGCGCGGCGGGTCAGCAGCTCCGGGTCGCCGGGTCCGGCGCCGATGAACGCGATGCGTCCGGCTGGCTTACGGGCGGTGCGGGTGGTCATTCTGTGCTCCCCATCAGGGTATCGGCTCCGGCGTCGAGGAGATCGATGGCAAGCGCCTTGCCGATCTCCGCCGCGCCGGCGGGCGTTCCGGTGCGCGACAGCCGGATGGCTCGGACTCCATCCGGGCTGATCACCGCACCGCGCAGGTAAATCTCGTCACCGTCGTCGCCCTCGGCGATTTCGGCATGTGCCGCGACCGGGGCGGAGCACCCGGCCTCGAGCGTGGCAAGCATCGACCGTTCCGCCAGCACGGCGGCGCGGGTCGGTGCGTGATCGAGAGCGGCCAGCAGCTCGATCAGGTCGGTGTCGCCGGCCCGGCACTCCACCGCCAGCGCGCCCTGGGCCGGGGCGGGCAGCATGAGCATCGGGTCGAGCGTCTCGGTGATCTCCGCGGACCGGCCGAGACGTGCCACACCGGCACGGGCCAGAACGACGGCATCGAGGTCGGCCTCGGGTCCGAGCACCCGGGCGATCCGCGAGTCGACGTTGCCCCGAATCGGCGTGACCTGCAACTCTAGGCCGAGAGCGTGCAGTTGCGCGATTCGGCGCACCGCACCGGTGCCGATGACCGAGCCGGGCGGCAGCTCCGCCAGGGTCAATCCGTCCCGGGCGATCAGGGCGTCCCGCGGGTCCTCCCGGGGCGGCACCGCGGCGATGTGCAGCTGCGGGTGCTCGCCGGTGGGGAGATCCTTGTACGAGTGGACGGCGAAGTCGATCTCGCCGGCCACCAGGGCGTCGCGCAGCGCGGAGACGAAGACCCCCACGCCGAGCCGGGCGACCGGAGCGTCGGAGCGGTCACCGGGCGTGACGATCCGGACGAGCTCGACCGCGCGGCCGGTGGCGGCGGTGAGAGCGTCGGCGACCATCTGCGACTGGGTGAGCGCCAGGGTGCTCCCCCGGGTGCCGAGGCGAAGAGTGGTCACGCGTTTCCCCCGATCTCCGGTACCGCGTTCGCGCTGGTGGCGAGCGGAATGTCCAGGTCGAACAGCTGGCGGAGCAGGGCCGCGTACTGATCGCCGCCGGGTTCGGCGGCGAGCTGGCGCACCCGCACGGTCGGTGAGTGCAGCAACTGCTGGACGACCCGGTGCAGGGTACGGGATACATCGCCCCGCTGCTCCTCGGTGAATTCCGGCCGCCGCGAGATCAGCTTGCGCATCTCCGCCGACACGACCTCCTCGGCCCGGGTCCGCAGGGCCGCCACCGTGGGCGCGATCTCCGCGCCGCGCAGCCAGCCGAGGAAGCTGTCCACCTCGCCGGCGACGATCTGCTCGACGGCGGCGGTCTCGGCCGCGACCGGGTGGGTACGGCGGCTGGCGGCAAGGCTGTCGATGTCGATGACCACGATCCCGGGCAGGCCGGCCACGTCCGGGGCCACGTCCCGCGGCACGGCCAGGTCGAGGACGACCAGGTCGCGGCCCACGTCCTCAAGGCGGGCGCGGGTCAGCACCGGCTCGGTGGAGGCGGTGGCGCAGACCACCAGGTCGACCTCGCGCAGGACCGAGGTCAGGTCGTCGAACGGGACCGCGGTGGCGCCGTACAGCTCGGCGAGACGGGCGGCCCGTTCGTGGCTGCGGTTGGTGATGCGCAGCGGGCCGACGCCGCCGCGGGTGAGCGTCGCCACCGACAGGGCGCCCATCGCGCCGGCCCCGATGACCAGCGCGGACCGGCCGGACAGGTCGGTGCCGAGGTGCTCGGCGGCGAGGTCGAGGGCGGCGGTGACCACGCTCTGGCCGGCCTTGTCGATGCCGGTCTCGGCGTGCGCCCGCTTGCCGACGCGCAGGGTCTGCTGCATCAGCTCGTGCAGCAGCCGGCCGGCCGAGTCGACCTCGGTGGCGGCGTGGTACGCGTCGCGCAGCTGCCCGAGGATCTGCGCCTCGCCGACGACCATCGAGTCGAGACCGGACGACACCCGGAACGAGTGCTGCACGGCGGCCTCGCCGTAGTGCACGTACAGGTGGCCGGCGAGCTCGTTGGCGGGGATGCCGGAGTGCTCGGACAGCACGTTGCAGATGTCGCCGAGACCGCCGTGGAACCCGCTGACCGCGGCGTAGACCTCGACCCGGTTGCAGGTGGAGACGACGACGGCCTCGCCCACGTACGGCTGGGCGACGAGGCGTTGCAGCAGCTCCGGGACGTCCGACTCGGCGATGGCGAGGCGTTCGAGGACGGCGACGTCGGCCGTGCGGTACGACGCGCCGATGCTGAGGAGATTCACGACCCGACCGCCTCCTGATCGCTGTTCCCGGTCGCGGGGACGCGGCCGCCGGGCAGCGCGGTCAGCGACGCCTTGCGGTGCTCGTGGAAGGAGAGGATCTGCAGCTCGATGGCGAGATCCACCTTGCGGACATCGACGTTGGACGGCACCGACAGGACCCCCGGGGCGAAGTTGAGGATGCTTGTCACACCCGCGGCCACCAGCGCGTCGGCGACCGACTGCGCGGTGCCGGGCGGCGTGGCTATGACACCGATCGCGATGGACTCCTCCGCCGCGACCCGCTGCAGATCGTCGATGTGCTGCACGGCGAGGCCGTTGATGTCCTCACCCACCTTCTTCGGGTCGGCGTCGAAGAGCGCCACCACCCGGAATCCACGGCTGGCGAATCCGGCGTAACCGGCCAGCGCATGCCCGAGATTTCCGACGCCAACCAGGCAGACGGCACGATTCTTGTCGAGGCCGAGAATGTACTCGATCTGGTCGACCAGAAGGGCCACGTCGTAACCGACGCCACGGGTGCCGTAGGAGCCGAGGTGCGACAGGTCCTTGCGCAGTTTCGCCGAGTTGACGCCGGCGGCCGCGGCGAGTCCTTCGCTGGACACCGTCTCCGCGCCGGTCTCGGCCAGGTGGTGGAGGGCACGCAGATATTCCGGAAGTCGCGCGATGGTCGCCTCCGGTAGATCCGGGAAGGCCGGGACGCCATCGGCTTCGCCGGGCGTGCTTCCGTGACGCTGCTGGCTCATCTGACTCCGTGCCGACGAGGCGGACCTGCGGTGAGCCCTGTCTGTGCGGTACCGGTGGAACCCTCGTGGGGTGGCTGTGGTAGCGGGCTCGTCGGAGTCACAGAGTAGGCGCTTGTGAAGGCGTGCACAAATCGCGATCTTGTCGGGACAATTGGACAACATCGACTCGGCTGTGTTAGCCGAGCCGACTTGTCGAGTATTACCGCACCACCCCCGCCAGGGCCACACGGTTCAGAGTGACATGGCCGTCTTTACCGCTTCCACCAGCGTGTCGGCGACCGGACGACCGGATTCCCGGAGGCGCACCGGGTCGGTGAACCCGCCGGTGTAGAGCACCGCCCGGCCACCCAGCGACTCGGCGGCGTCGGCGTCGTCCAGGGAATCACCGATCAGGATCACGTCGCGGCCGTCCACGCCGAGTTCCTCCAGGTGGGTGGCGAGATGGGCGGCCTTGAACCCGCCGCCGAGCTCGGCGCGCAGCCCGTCGATCCGGGTGAACAGGCCGGTCAGGCCGTACCCCTCGACGGCCGGGACCAGCTCGCTGTGGAACCACATGGACAGCAGCGACTGGGTGCCGGGCCAGGTCTTGATCGCGGTCTGCGCGTCGGCGGCCAGCGAGATGCCGGTCAGCCCGACCCGGTACGCGTCGTGGAAGATCCGGTCCAGCCGGCCGAACTCCTCCTCGTCGATCGCCCGGCCGAGCATCTCGGCGTAGAACTCGGCGACCGGCCGCCGGAAGGCCCTCCGGTGCTCGTCGGCGCCGACGTCGCGGCCGCCGACCGAGGCGAAGGCGGTGTTGGTCGACGACACGACCAGGTTCAGATCGTCGAGCAGGGTTCCGTTCCAGTCCCAGACCAGGTGCTTTGAAGTCACGAGGAGCGAGGCTACAGCCGCGGCTCACCCGGCGGCCGGGCCAGATCGCGCAGCAAGCGATCCTCCTCGATGCGCCAGTAGCCGTGCTCCGCGCCGTCCAGCAGCAGCACCGGCACCCGGTCGCCGTAGTCGCGTTCCAGCTCGATCGACGACTCGACGTCGACCTTCGCCCACTGGCCGGGCGCGATCCGGTCCAGCGTCTGCTCGGCCACCTCGCACAGGTGGCAGCCGTCCCGGCTGATCAGGGTGAGTCTCACAGGTCCCTCTTGCGGATCTTGCCGATCGCCGTACGCGGCAGCTCGGTCACCAATTCGATCTCCGGCACCTTGAACCGGGCCAGCCGCGCCGCGCAGTGCACCTGCAACTCGGTCGCGCTGGGCGCCGGATCACCGGTCACCGTCACACGGGCGTACGGCCGCTGCCCGGCCGCCGGGTCCGGCACCCCGACCACGGCCACGCCGGTCACCCGGGGATGTGCCGACAGCACCCGCTCGATCTCGGCCGGGTAGACGTTGAAGCCGTTCACCAGGATCAGCTCGCCGATCCGGTCGACCAGCACCAGGTCGCCCTCGGCGTCGGCGTAGGCGATGTCGCCGGTGGGCCACCAGCCGCCGGCGTCCGGGCCGCCCCGTCCGTCCGGCCAGTACCCGGAGAACAGGTTCGGCCCGCGGACCACGATCTCGCCCGGGTCGGTGCCGGGCGACTCGGCGACCTCCAGGTCCTCGTCGATCGAGGCGGTGCCGTCGCGCCACAGCTCGGCGCCGCTCCGGGCACGCAGCAGCAGCTCCACGCCGGGCAGCGGGCGGCCGATCGAGCCGTGCTTGTCCCGGTGGCTGACGGCCGTGGTGGTGAGCACCGGGGCGGTCTCGGTCAACCCGTACCCGATCAGGATGGCCCGCCCGGTCAGCGACCGGAAGCGTGCCGCGACGCGCTCGTCCAGCGGTGCCGCGCCGCACACCGCGGTCCGCACCCGGGTCAGGATTTCGGCGCGGGGATGTGCGAGCCAGCTCTGGTACATCCCCGGGACGCCGACCGTGACGGTCACCGCGTGCCGCTCGATCAGGCCGAGGGTCTCCGCCGGGTCGAACCGCTCGGCCAGCACCCCGGTCGCCGCGTGGTGCACGACGCTGCCGAGCCCGGTGTTCAGCCCGTAGGCGTGGAAGAACGGCACCGCCAGCAGCACCACGTCGTCCGGTCCCACCACCGGCGGATCGATGCGATCGAGCTGGTCATGGTTGGCGGCGAGCGCGGCGTGGGTGAGCATCGCGCCCTTCGGGCGCCCGCTCGTGCCCGAGGTGTAGAGCAGGACCGCCAGATCAGTTTCCCGGGGTACGGGGTGAGCGGTCCCGCCGCCCTCCCCCACCTCGTCGACCACCAGCGACGCGCCGGAGTCCGAGATGACGTGGTCACGCTCGTCGGCGGTCCAGGCGGGACTGAGCGGCACCGCGACCCGCCCGGCACGCAGCACCCCGAAGTAGGCGACGGCGAAGTCCACGGTGTTGCCGAGCAGCAGCGCGACCCGGTCGCCGGGCGCGGTGCGCGACGCGATCCAGCCGGCCGCGGAGGACACGCGCGTGTCCCATTCCGCCCAGGTGACCGTGACGTCTCCGGCGATCAGCGCGGGCCGGCCGGGGCGGCGTGCGGCAGCCTCGGCGAGGGCGTCGCGGGCGGGTTCCTCCACGAGGCCCGAGTCTGGCACAAACGGCTCCCCGCCGGGTCGACGCACGGGCGGTCCGTCCGGAAAGCGGCATCTTCGCAGAAGATGACCTTGATGGGGCGGTGCCGCCTTGATGCGGTTCGCGGCTTTGCGCGTAGCGCACACGTTGTGCGACTCCGTGTGTCCGAACTCGGCAATACTTCCGCTCTGTGTAACGGGATCCACACCAACGGGTGAGGCCAACCGGCTATTTCAGCGGGTTGCCCCCACCCTTTTGTTGTGATTGACCGCTTTTCTTGTTGTGAGTGACCCACCCTCATCCCGAGGAGGCCGCTGTGCCCCACAAAGCACGGAATCACGGTGAATTCACGTCTGGCGGGACGAATTCGCTGTCGTCACAGGCCCGCCGGGTTGAGGAGGCGCAGTGACCCATGTGTACGCCGAGGACCCGTATGGCCGTGACGTCTTCTCGGCGCGGCTCGCACTCACCGAGGGCTTGAACGCTTTGCGCAATTCAGTGGACGGCATGATCGTCAACGCCATCCGGGGCGACAGCCCGAAGCAGACCGGCAGCCGCCGGACGCCGAACGGGCCACCCGCGGTCGCGTCGCCGCACACCGGCAACGGCAAGTTCTCCGGCGGCCGGGTCGGGCCGCCGCGGACCCCGTCCCAGCCCACCGCCGGCCAGCGTTCCAACATCGGCGAGGGCGAGACCGTCACCGGCGACCACACCGTGGTCGTGCCGACCCAGAGCACCACCGGCCCGCCGAGCGAGGCCAGCCCGCCGAAGGCCAGGCCGGACCGGGGGGACCCGGCCGCCGAGGTGTGGGCGCTCGTCGAACGGGCCCAGGCCGGCGAGGCCGAGGCCTTCGGCCTGATCTACGACCGGTACGTGGACACGGTCTTCCGCTTCGTCTACTTCCGCGTCGGCAACCGGCAGCTCGCCGAGGACCTGACCTCGGACACCTTCCTGCGGGCTCTCAAGCGCATCGGCAGCTTCACCTGGCAGGGCCGGGATCTGGGCGCCTGGCTCGTCACCATCGCCCGCAACCTGGTCGCCGACCACTTCAAGTCCGGCCGGTACCGCCTCGAGGTGACCACCGGCGACGTGCTCGACGCCGACCGCGAGGACCGGGGCCCGGAGGGCAGCCCGGAGTCCGCGGTGGTCGACCACATCACCAACGTCGCCCTGCTCACCGCGGTCAAGCAGCTCAACCCGGAACAGCAGGAATGCATCGTGCTCCGCTTCCTGCAGGGTTTCTCGGTGGCCGAGACCGCACAGACCATGGGCAAGAACGAGGGCGCCATCAAGGCCCTGCAGTACCGGGCCGTCCGCGCGTTGAACAGGCTCCTGCCGGACGGGTTCCAATCTTGATCCGGCGATCTCACTTGTCGATCTCCGATACCCGATGGGAACGCCCGGCACCCGTAACCGGGGCCGCGTGTCGCGCGTTTGTCCGGATGCGACCCCGGACCGTCACCCACGGCCCGGTCGCCGACGCCGGCCCCAAGGCCGGCGAGACAGTCACGAGCGAGGGGAGGTGCCCACGGTGAAGTTCGCATTCCCGAACTCCCGGAGTGCCGCGCGCTTCGCGGAACTGATCGACGACGCCGGCGGCGCCCGTCGGCACCACACCCGTGGGCAGGCCGACGAGGAACTGAACCGGCTGGTCGCCATCGGTAACCGGCTCTCCGCGGCCAATCTCGGCGCACCGGTCGACTCCGAGTTCCGCGTCGGCCTGCGCGCCATGCTGGTCGCGACGGCCGAACGGGACGGCATCGGGCAGACCGACGCCGCCGCCGATCCGGGACCGGCCGCCGCGGCCGGCACCGTCCGGCGCCCACTGTTCGGCCGCCGGATCCGCACCCGCGGGGCGATCGTGATCGGCGTCGCCGCCGGCGCGATGGCCGTCTCCGGGATATCCGCGGCCAGCGAGAGCGCCTCACCGGGCGACGCGCTGTACAGCGTCAAACGGCAGACCGAACGTGCCCAGCTGGCGATCGCCGGATCCGACGTGACGCGGGGCGAATTGTCCCTCGACTTCGCCCGGACCCGGCTCTCCGAGGCGATGGCGATGAAGGGTGACGAACCCGAGTTCGCCCTGGTCCTGGACGACATGGACGCCGACACCCGGAAGGGCGCCCGGCTGCTGACCACCAAGGCGGTGTCCCAGCAGGACACCAAGCCGCTGGCCACCCTGGACGGCTTCGCCGCCGACCAGCGCAAGGCGTTCAACCCGGAGCTGGAGAAGCTGTCCAGCGCCAACCGGGAGCGGGCGGCGGTGTCCCTGGAGCTGCTGCGGGACGTCACCAAGCGCACCGAGTCGCTGCGGTCCGGGCTGGCCTGCGCCAAGGTCACGCCGAACGGCTCGGACGCGCTCGGGCCGAAACTGCGCGACTGCCGGGACGACGACGCCGCCGCCGGCGGTGCTCCGGACGCGACGCCACAGCCGCACAGCGGCTCCGGCAAGACCGGCGCCAAGCAGGGCGGGCAGACCCCGACGCCGAAGCCCTCGAAGTCCGGGACCGGCGCGGTTCCCGGGACGACCGGGAAGGCGACGGTGCCCGGCACCGGCAAGTCGACCGGACCGGCGGGCACGACGCCGGCCACCACCGGTGGGGCCACCCCGACGCCGACGGACACGGCAGGCACCTCGGACCTGACCCCGGCGGAGGAAGAGGGCGGCGTGCTGGGCGGGCTGCTCAACGACCTGTTCTGACAGTCAGGCCGGGCGCGGAACGTGGCGAGGGGCGGTGCCGGAGTTCAACACTCCGGGGCCGCCCCTCAATCCTCACTATAGGACGGACGAGCCGCGTACCCGAAGCAGATTGGCACGCTTCATTCCCGTGTGTGGAGTTCGGCCGCTATGCGCACCCCAACTCAACACGCATGGAACTTACGGGCCGAACGGGTCCGGCCGTTTCTGCAGGAGTTCGTGCAGGGTCGCCTGGATCGTCTCGCGGACCTGGTCGGCGAGGTTGTAGACGACGAGCGGGTCGTCGGCGTACTCGGTGAGGTGCGCGGTGGGGATCGGCGGGCAGAACTCGATCAGCCACTTGCTCGGCAGCGGCACCAGACCCAGCGGCCCGAGCAGCGGGAAGGTCGGGGTGACCGGGAAGTACGGCACCCCGAGGAGCCGGGCCAGCGGCTTCAGGTCGGCCAGGATCGGATAGATCTCCTCGGCGCCGACGATCGCCACCGGCACGATCGGGGTGCCGGTGCGCAGCGCCGCCGACACGAACCCGCCCCGGCCGAACCGCTGCAGCTTGTAGCGCTCGGAGAACTTCTTCCCGATGCCCTTGAAGCCCTCCGGGAACACCCCGACCAGGTGGCCGGAGTTCATCAGGCGCTCGGCGTCGGGATTGCAGGCGACGGTGGCGCCGGCCGCCCGGGCCAGCTCGCTCATCACCGGCATCCGGAACACCAGGTCGGCGCCGAGCAGCCGCAGATGACGCTCGTTCGGGTGCTTGTCGCGCAGGGCGACGGTGAGCATCAGGGCGTCCAGCGCGATCGTGCCGGAGTGGTTGCCGACCACCAGGCCGCTGCCGTCGGACGGAACGTTCTCGATGCCGAACACCTCGGTCCGGAACCAGTCCCGGTAGAGGACCTTCAGCAGCGGGTGGAAGAAGGCGTCGGCCAGCTCGGGGTCGAACCCGAACTCGTCGACCTGATATTGCCCGGCCAGGCGCCGCCGCAGGAAGGCCAGCGCGCCGGCGACCCGCTCGTCCCACACGTCGGCGGGCGGCTCGGCCATGGCGGGCCGCTCCGGGATCGGCCGCCTGCCGTTGACCCGCTGCACCGGAGGCGGCTCGGGCAGTTGGAAGTCGGCCTGCCCGGGCAGCATGTCGCCGCGGTACTCGTCCTGGCTCATGATCCGGCCCGGACCTTGCGGATGCCGTCCAGGATCGCGTTCTCCGCGGCGGCCAGCCGGTCGGCGGTGAGCGTGGAACCCTCACCGTGCGCCCGGATGAACTCCTCGAAGGCGGCCAGCGTGGTCCGCGGGGTGAAGCCGAACTCGTCGATCAGGCGGGTCGTGTCCACCACCCGACCGTGCACGAAGAGGTCGATCTGGTCCAGTCCGATCTGCTCGACGCCGAACTGGCGGAGCAGGGCCGCGCCGGTGGAGAGGGCGGGCTCGGGCACCGGCAGCGAGATCCGGCCGGCCCGGCGGACCGCCTGGGAGAGCATCAGCACCCCGGAGCCGGCGACGTTGAAGGTGCCCGGGTGGTCCTCGATCACCGAGCGGTGCAGGACCTCCAGCGCGTCCTCGACGTGCACGAACTGGAGCCGGGCGTCACGGCCGAGCACGGTGGGCACCACCGGCTGGGAGAAATACCTGGTCAGCGACGTCTCGGCGGACGAGCTGATCATGGGGGCGAAGCGGAGGACGGTGGCCGCGACCTCGGGCCGGCGGCGGCGGAACCCGCGGACGTACCCCTCGATGTCGAGGATGTCGCGGGCGAACGCGCCACGCGGCACCGCACGGGGCTCGGTGTCCTCGGTGAAGACCGCCGGGTCGCGGAAGGAGGCGCCGTAGGCGGCGGTCGACGAACGCACCACCAGCTTGCGCAGCGTGGACGTGCCCTGCGCAGCGGCCAGCACCTGCATGGTGCCGATGACGTTCTGCTCTTTCATCGCCGCCCGGCCCTGCTGGGCGTCAGGCACGCTGGTGATGGCCAGGTGCACGACGGCCTCGGCGCCGAGGTCCGCGATCGCCTCGGTGGCCGCGCGCGCGTCAGCCCGAATCCGTTCCACCCCGTCCAGCAGGCCCATCAGGCCGGCGGGCGGGTCATGCGGATCCAGGCCGACGACACGGTCGATCCGGGGATCTGCGGCAAGACGTGCAGCAACCCGGGCGCCGATGTATCGGCTGACCCCGGTGACTACGACAACGCTGGGCGCGGCTGTCACGTTGTTGGGATCCTCAGGCCGGACGATCCGCCCGGCCCTCAATCACTTACCGAGACGACGACGCTGGACGCGGGTCTTGCGCAGCAGCTTGCGGTGCTTCTTCTTCGCCATACGCTTGCGGCGCTTCTTGACCACGGAGCCCATACGAAAAGCCTCTCGAACCAGATGTCATGAAACTGCACTGTGGCGGGGACCGGCAGGGCCGACCCGGGAACCAACCGGTCCAGCGTACCGGCAGGCCCCCCGGGGACCAACAGGACCCCTGCGGTCAGGCGCTCTGTGAGAACGCTCCGCGCAGATAAGCGTGTACCGCGTGCTCGGGCACCCGGAACGAGCGGCCGACCCGCACCGCGGTGAGGTCACCGCCGTGCACGAGCCGGTAAACGGTCATCTTGGAGACCCGCATCAGCGCGGCCACCTCGGCGACCGTCAAAAACCGCACCTCGGAGAGCCGTTCCTCGGTCTGGCCGGAAGTCTGGACTGCGGTCTGGGCTGGACCCGTCATCTCGTCGCACCGATCCTTTCGCAGGCACGATCCGCCGCGGCCGGAGGCTCCCGGACGCCGCGAGGACGACGTGCGTGTCATCAGAACGGTATCGATACGGCTGTGACCAACGCGATACGTTCCGTGAAATGCCCACAAAAAGTCAAGGCCGACACGCCGGATCTGTGACGGTTTCGACCCTTTACTTCCGGGAACTGACGGCTCGGGCCACGAAACCCACGTTCGTAGGGCGCTCGGCGAGGCGGCGCATCAGGTAGCCGTACCACTGCTCGCCGTACGGCAGGTAGATCCGTACCGTGTGGCCGCCGGCCGCCAGCCGGGCCTGCTCCTCCGGGCGCACCCCGTAGAGCATCTGGAACTCGTACTCGGCGGTGGAACGGTCGAACCAGCGGGCCCGGTCCTCGCCGATCGCGATCAGCCGCGGGTCGTGGGTGGCCACCATCGGGTAGCCCTCCCCCGACATCAGGATGTTCAGGCAGCGCACGAACGACTTGTCCACGTCCAGGGCCGACTGGAAGGCCACCGACTCGGGTTCGGCGTACGCCCCCTTGCAGAGCCGCACCCGCGAGCCGGACGTCGCCAGCTCCCGGCAGTCCCCCTCGGTGCGCCGCAGGTACGCCTGCAGCACCGCCCCCGTCGACGGGAAGTCCTTACGCAGCTCCAGCAGCGTCTCGAGGGTGGCGTCGGTGGAGTTGTGGTCCTCGGCGTCCAGGGTCACCGTGGTGCCGGCCTCGGCAGCGGCGGCACAGACGGCACGGGCGTGCTCGTACGCCAGCTTCTCGTCGATCCGCTGGCCGAGGGCCGACAGTTTCACGCTGACCTCGGCTGCCGGCGTCAGCCCGGCGTCCTTGAGCCGCCGGAGGATCGTGACGTACTCGTCGCGGGTGGCCACCGCCTGCTCTATCGTGCGGGTGTCCTCACCCAGATGGTCGAGGCTGACGGTCAGGCCGTCGTCGGCCAGTTCGCGACTGACCCGGAGCACCTCGTCGGCGCCGTGGCCCGCGACGAAACGCCGCACGACATTGCGGCTGACGGGGACGGACTCGACCAGTCGCTCGAGCCGGGCGGACCCGGCCGCGGCGAGAAACAGGGAACGGAGCATGCGCCGAGCGTAACGTCCGGACATGCCCCGACCTGCTGAGGCAACACATACGTGCCCAGGGACCCCACCTGCGGCTACCTTTGTCGGGTGAACTTCGATGCGTACGCCCGGACGGCGATCGACCTCGTCAACGCCGGTCTGGACGACCTCGCCGGGCTGCGGGCCCTGTTCTCCGGCGATCAGGCATACATGCGCGATCAGGTCGCCGAGAAGGACCTCGTGGTGTTCCGCCGTGCCCAGCGCCGGTTGCGTGAGGTCTTCGAGCACGGCACCACCGGCCAGGACGCCGACGCGGTCCGGGAGCTGAACAGCCTGCTGGAGGCCTACCCCGTCCAGCCACGCATCTCCGGCCACGACGCCAGCGACTGGCACATGCACGTCACCAGCCGCGGCTCCTCGGTGAGCGCGGAATACCTGGCCGGCGCCGTGTGGGGGCTCTCGGTCTGGCTGTGCGAGTTCGGCAGCGCCCGGTTCGGCATCTGCGCCGACGAGCGCTGCGGCAACGTCTACCTCGACACGTCGTCGAACAACTGCCGCCGGTTCTGCTCGGAGCGCTGCGCGACCCGCTCGCACGTGGCCGCCCACCGCGCCCGCAAGCGTGCCGCCGGAACCCTCACCCCTGCGTGATCGCCGGGCTCGGCTCCAGGTGACGCCGGGCGAACTCCAGGGCTTCCCGGAGGTCCGCCTCGCGGGCCGGGCGGCTCGCCGCCTTCCGCGTGTTGATCTCCAGCGCCACTGATCCGGTGAATCCGCGGCCGGCCAGCGAGCGCAGCAGCTCCGCGCACGGCTGATTGCCACGGCCGGGGACCAGGTGCTCGTCGCGGCCCTCGCCGGTGCCGTCGCCGAGGTGCACGTGCCGCAGGCCGGCGCCCATCCGGTCGGCCATGTCGAGGGCGTCGATGCGGGACGCGGCGCAGTGCGACAGGTCGAGCGTGTAGGCGTTGAAGCCGATCTCGGTCGGGTCCCAGCCGGGGTTGTACGGCACCACCCAGCGACCGGCCATCTTGACCGGGAACATGTTCTCCACCGCGAAGGACAGGTCCGGGTGCCGGTCCTGGATCTTGGCCAGGCCCCCGGCGAAATTGCGGGCGTAGTCGCCCTGCCAGCGGAACGGTGGGTGCACCACCACGGTCGGCGCGCCGAGCGACTCGGCGAGCTGGGCGGCCCGGCTCAGCCGCTCCCACGGGTCGGAGCTCCACACTCGCTGGGTGACCAGCAGGCAGGGGGCGTGCACCGAGAGGACCGGCACGCCGTAGTGGTCGGCGAGGCCCTGGAGGGCGCCGGCGTCCTGGCTGACGGCGTCGGTCCAGACCATGACCTCGAGGCCGTCGTAGCCGACCGTGGCCGCCATCTCGAACGCCGCCGCGGTCGGCTCCGGGAAGACCGAGGAGCTGGAGAGAAGCACGGGTACGCGGGAAGTCACGCCCTCCAGCGTAGCCATACGCCACCGCGGCGGATATATCAGCTCTAAACGGTCATGATCGACGGGTGGGCGTACGCTGAGGCGGATGAGCCGCACGCGACCACCCCGGGAAACCTCGCTCGACTTCCCTCGTGAATGGATCGAGTTCCTCGATCCCGCCGATGAGCAGCACCTCGTCCGGGCCGACCTGACCTGGCTGCTCTCCCGCTGGACCTGCGTCTTCGGCTCCGCCTGCCGCGGCATCGTGCCGGGCCGCGCCGAGGACGGCTGCTGCTCGCACGGCGCGTTCTTCACCGACGCCGACGACGAGAACCGGGTCAAGGCCGCGGCCGCCAAGCTGACCCCGGAGACCTGGCAGCACTACCGCCGGGGGTTCAAGAATTACACCGAGGTGGACACCGTCGACGGGACGAAACCCGCGCGGCGTACGGCCACCCGCGCCGCCGACGGCCCCTGCGTCTTCCTGAACGAGGCGGATTTCCCGGCCGGCGGCGGCTGCGCACTGCACGCCCAGGCCCTGCGGGACGGGGTGCACCCGCTCACCTACAAGCCGGACGTGTGCTGGCAGCTCCCGGTGCGCCGGGAACAGGACTGGATCAAGCGGCCGGACGGCACGAAGCTGCTGCAGTCCACGGTGACCGAGTTCGACCGGCGAGGATGGGGGCCGGGCGGTCACGATCTGGCCTGGTGGTGCACGTCGTCACCGGACGCCCATGTCGGGACCGAGCCGATGTATCTCTCCTACGCCCCGGAGCTGATCGCGCTGATCGGCGAGGCCGCGTACAAGAAGCTGGCCTCGCTGTGCGCGGCCCGGGTCAAATCCGGCCTCATCGCCGTGCACCCGGCCACCGCACGCGCCACTGCCCCGACACGTCGCGGTGGCCGGGAGCCGGCCACCCCGTGATCACACCCCGATCCCTTGGAGCACCGGATGGCCCGATCACGGGCGGGCCATCCGGCTCTCACATAGTCTCATGCAAGGTGTACAAGGAGCAAGGGTGAATCAGGGCTCGAACTTGTAGCCCAGACCCCGCACGGTGACGATGTAGCGCGGCGCGGACGGCTCCGGCTCCACCTTGGAGCGCAGCCGCTTGACGTGGACGTCCAGGGTCTTGGTGTCACCGACGTAGTCGGCGCCCCAGACCCGGTCGATCAGCTGGCCGCGGGTGAGCACCCGGCCGGCGTTGCGCAGCAGCAGCTCGAGCAGCTCGAACTCCTTGAGCGGGAGCTGCACGCCGGCGCCGTCGACGGTCACCACGTGCCGCTCGACGTCCATCCGGACCGGACCGGCCGCGAGGGTCGGGGTGCTCACCTCGGCGGCCTCGGTGCCCTGCCGGCGGAGCACCGCGCGGATCCGGGCGACCAGCTCCCGCGGCGAGTACGGCTTGGTGACGTAGTCGTCCGCTCCGATCTCCAGACCGACGACCTTGTCGATCTCGCTGTCCCGGGCGGTGACCATGATGATCGGG
Organism: Actinoplanes sp. NPDC019969; assembly: GCF_055562375.1. Lineage (NCBI taxonomy): Bacteria > Bacillati > Actinomycetota > Actinomycetes > Micromonosporales > Micromonosporaceae > Actinoplanes > Actinoplanes sp. NPDC019969. The sequence continues at coordinate 633,025 of NZ_JBVHFK010000001.1, forward strand.
ACGGCCGAACGCTGCCGCAACTGGCGGCAGACCTCGGTGCCGGACATCTCCGGCAGCATGAGGTCGAGCAGCACGATGTCGGCGCCGGTCCGGTCGAACTGCGTCAGGGCGGAGGTCCCGGTCGCGGCGACCGACACCTCGAATCCCTCTTTGCGCAGCATGTACGACAGGGCGTCGGAGAACGACTCCTCGTCTTCGACCACGAGCACGCGGGCCAATGTGGTTCCTTCCGTCGTCCGTACAGGGGCTCAGCGCCCGGCTGCACCGGACTCGATCTCAATCGCCGTCGGTGACGACGAGGGGGACTCGGGGGGTCGCGCCGGTAGGCGCAGGGTGAACGTCGAACCGTCGCCGAGTGAACTGGTCACATCGACGCGGCCGCCGTGGTTGGTGGCGATGTGCTTGACGATGGCGAGGCCGAGACCGGTGCCACCGGTCGACCGGGACCGGGCCTGATCAGCGCGGTAGAACCGTTCGAAGACCCGTTCGACGTCGTGCGGGGCGATGCCGATGCCCTGGTCGGTGACGTCGATCTCGATCCACTCGTCGTCCTGACGGAGCGTGATCGAGACCTTGGTGTCGTCGCCCGAGTACGCGATCGCGTTCTCCACCAGGTTGGTGACGGCGGTGGCGAACTGACTGTCACTGCCGTACGCCATGACGCCCTTGGGCCCGTCGTAGGCGATCTCGATGCCCTTGGCCGACGACGTGGTGCGGGTCCGGTCGATCACCTCGGCGATCACCCAGTCCAGCGAGACCGGCTCGGGGTTGGGCAGCGGCTCGGCGCCCTGCAGACGGGTCAGTTCGAGCAGCTCGTTGACGAGCCGGCCCATCCGGGCGGACTCGTGGTGGATCCGCTCGGCGAAGCGGCGCGCCGCCAGCAGGTCCTCGGAGTGGTCCTCCAGCGCCGCCTCGGGCAGCTGCGTCGCGTCCAGCAGCGCCTCGGCCAGCAGCTGCAGGGCCCCGATCGGGGTCTTGAGCTCGTGACTGACGTTGGCCACGAAGTCCCGGCGGACCCGGGCCAGCCGGTGCGCCTCGGTCACGTCGGCGGCCTCGACCGCGACATGCGTCGAGTTCAGCGCGACCGCGCGCAGATGCAGGCCGAGCGGCGCCTGGGCGCCACCGGCACGGCCCCGGGGAAGATCGAGTTCGACTTCGCGGCGTACGCCGGTCCGCCGCACCTGACCGGCCAGGGTACGCAGGATCGGATGGGCCGCGATGGTGCCCGGCGCCCCGCCGGACCGCAGCAGGCCCATGGCACGGGCAGCCGGGTTGACCAGCACCGGGTGATCCTCGGCGTCGAGGACGACGACACCGACCCGCAGCGAGTCGAGACTCTTCCGGCCGATCCCTTTCAGGCCGTGCTTACCCGCCGGGCGATCATCGTCCGGTTCGATGGCGGCGCTCCCCTCCGGGGCACCGGTTCCACCCGGGTCGCCCGATCGGCGTATCCGGGCGAGCACCAGGCCCGCTCCCACACCGACGGCGAGCGCGGCAGAAACCATGCCGGCGGCGTATTCCCACTCCACGCAGCGATCGTAGGGTCATTGTTTACCTGAACCACAGGGCCATTACGGCAAATCGGGCGCGTGTCGAATAAAGTTCACTGCCGCGCCCGGCGTCGTTCACCGGTGTTCACGTAGCCGCCGTCCCGCCCGAATAGCGTGGGCCCGCACCCGGCCGTGGCCGCACGAAAGAAGGACTTGGAAAATGCGCGAGGAGTACCAGGCCGATCTGGTCGAGGTGAGCCGCCTGCTGGTGACGATGGCGGAGTCCGTCCGCGCCGCCCTGCGCAAGGCCACCTCGGCGCTGTTGACAGCGGACATCGAGGCCGCCCGCGCGGTCATCGATCGGGACGCCGAGGTCGACGCGATCTACGAGCAGGTCGAGCTGAAGGTGGCGGACACCATCGCCCGCCAGGCGCCGGTCGCGTCCGATCTGCGGCGCGTGATCACCGCCCTGCACATCGCCGCCGACCTGGAGCGGATGGGCGACCTGGCCGAGCACGTGGCGAAGACCGCGGCGCGGCGGCACCCGTCGCCGGCGGTTCCGGCCGAGCTGCGCCCGACCTTCCAGGGGATGGCCCAGGTCGCCGACGAGATGGCCGAGAAGATCACCGACCTGCTCGGCAAGCCGAACGCGGAGGTCGCGGCCCAGCTCGAGAAGGACGACGACGCGATCGACGACCACGAGCGCAAACTGTTCAAGATCATGCTGGCCGACGACTGGCCGTACGGCGCGGAGACCGCCATCGACGGCGCGCTGCTCGGCCGCTTCTACGAGCGGTACGCCGACCACGCGGTCAACATCGGCGAGCACCTGATCTACCTGATCACCGGCGAGAAGTCCGACGAGCTGAGCTAGCTGAGCAGGACCCCGCGTCGACCATGGGGGTGTGGTTGCCGCCACACCGCGCGGGGAGAGGAGGGCCGGGACACCACGGGGGTGTCCCGGCCTTCGTCGTTCGTTACTTCTTGCCCTGGTTGGCGACGGCCTCGGCGGCTGCCTTCGCGGCGACCGGGTCGAGGTAGGTGCCGCCCTTGGTGATCGGGCGGAGGTTCTCGTCCAGGTCGTAGCGCAGCGGGATGCCGGTCGGGATGTTCAGGCCGGCGATCGCCTCGTCGGAGATGTCGTCGAGGTGCTTCACGATCGCGCGCAGCGAGTTGCCGTGCGCCGCGACCAGGACCGTCTTGCCGGCGCGCAGGTCCGGGACGATCGCGTCGTACCAGTAGGGCAGCGCCCGCACCAGGACGTCCTTCAGGCACTCCGCCGTCGGCAGGATCTCCGGGGCGAGGTCGGCGTACCGGGGGTCGCCGTCCTGGGCGAACTCCGAGCCGGCCTCGATCGGCGGCGGGGGCACGTCGTACGACCGGCGCCAGAGCATGAACTGCTCCTCGCCGTACGTCTCAAGCGTCTGCTTCTTGTCCTTGCCCTGCAGGGCGCCGTAGTGGCGCTCGTTGAGCCGCCAGTGACGCTTCACCGGGATCCAGTGCCGGTCGGTGATGTGCAGCGCGATCTCACTGGTCCGGATCGCACGCCGAAGAAGGCTGGTGTGCACCACGTCGGGCAGCACCCCCTGCTCCTTGAGAAGCTCGCCGCCACGCCGGGCCTCGTCCTCACCCTTGGCGTCCAGGTCCACGTCGACCCAGCCGGTGAAGAGGTTCTTGGCGTTCCACTCGCTGTTGCCATGCCGCAGCAGCACCAGGGTTCCAGTCATGAACACATCTTCCCCCGTCGCCCGGAGCGGCGTGCCGGGCACCCGCCACGTGTCCGCCGCCACAGTGAAACTCGCTTGCGCCGGATCCGCAGATGTAAGGGAATAGGTCCCGTTCAGTGCTTACGGGGGAGGCGTCCGGGTGCGAGGCTGGTTACGGCAGGCGGCGGGTGGGCTGCCCCGGCAGTTCTGGTTCCTGTGGACCGGGACCCTGATCAACCGGCTGGGCTCCTTCGTGGTGCTCTTCCTCAGCATCTACCTGACCGCCGATCGGGGCTTCTCGCAGAGCCAGGCCGGCCTGATCCTGGGCTGTTACGGCGCGGGCGGCGCGATCGGCACCCTGACCGGCGGCGTGCTGGCCGACCGGTGGGGCCGCCGGCCGACCATGCTGACCGCCCAGTTCGGCGCCGCCGCGCTGATGCTCGCGCTGGGCATGGCCGAGTCCTATCCGCAGATCGCCGTCGCCGCGTTCCTGCTCGGCACGTTCGCCGAGGCGGCCCGGCCGGCGTTCTCGGCGATGATGATCGACATCGTGCCGGAGCACGACCGGGTCCGGGCGTTCTCGCTGAACTACTGGGCGATCAACCTCGGCTTCGCGCTCGCCGCGATCCTCGCCGGGTTCGCCGCCCAGGTCGACTACCTGTTGCTCTTCGCCGGTGACGCGGCCAGCACCCTGATCACCGCGGTCATCACGGCGATCTTCCTGGCCGAGACCCGCCCGCCCGGCCCGCGCCACCGGCAGGCCGGCCCCGGCCTCGGCGCCGCGCTGCGCGACCCGGTCTTCGGCGTCTACCTGGTGCTCAGCCTGGCCACCGTGATGGTCTTCCTGCAGCACCTGTCGACCCTGCCGATCAGCATGCTGGCCGACGGGCATTCGGCCGCGACCTACGGCACGGTGATCGCCGTCAACGGCGTGCTGATCGTCGTCGGCCAGTTGTTCGTCCCCCGGCTGATCCAGGGCCGGGACAGCGCACGGGTGCTGGCGGTCGCGGCGGTGCTGGTCGGTTGCGGTTTCGGGCTGGTCGCGGTGGCGCACACCCCGTGGATGTACGCCGTGACGGTCGTCATCTGGACCCTCGGCGAGATGCTGCAGTCCCCCAGCAACGCGGCCACCGTGGCGGCGCTCTCCCCGCCCGGGCTGCGCGGCCGCTACCAGGGTCTGAACTCGCTCACCTGGTCGGCCGGCACGGCGCTGGCCCCGATCCTCGGCGGCCTGATCCTGCAGCGGGGCGGCGACGCCGTGCTCTGGGGCGGCTGTTTCGTCCTGTGCCTCGTGGTCGCGGCCGGGCAGCTGCTGGCCGGCCCGGCCCGCGCACGGCGTGCCGCTCGATTGCGGGCATCCGAGGAGGAGATGGTGGCGGCGCCGGTCTGACACACGGCGAAATCCCGCTTACATACATTAAGCGGAACGAAATGAACTGGAAACAATAGCGCCGGCGGCGGCGGACGACACCCATCCCCATAGGCGCCGTCCGCACTAACCGCCGGTCTCGGGTCGCGCCGTCCCCCAACGGCTCATGCCACCCGTCCCCAAACGCCGGACCGCGGCGATCATTGCTGATCGACCCGTTCCCCGAACTGACGGCTCGGCGTCCATCGACCACGCTAGTTGGGCGAGTCAAGCCCCACAACCCGATTTCGTGTCGACATCTGTCTCAACCGTCACATTCGCCGACAACCAACCGATCGGACGATCCGCCAATCACTCGTCCGGGTTTCCCGAGATGGTCAGGGAATACCGTTCAGCGGAGCAGGCGCGGGAAATGGCGACGCACGGTAGACGGCCATCGAAGCATGCGCCGTCAAGCCCGGGAAACGCGGGGACTTCGCCGGAAGATTGCCAGTACCCAGGAACGCAACAGCGCATACATCGATGAGTAACAAGGTTCGATTCCCGGCCGGGACCACATTGGACCATGCGACCGGGATAGACCGCGCTAGATGATCAAAGGGAGCGGGACTATTCGGGACGTTCCGCCAGATGCTTGAAGGCCTGGAGGTTCGCCGTCGATTCACCGTGCTTGACCCGCCAGTCCCATTCCCGGCGGATCGAGGTCGCGAAACCGATCTCCAGCATGGTGTCGAACGACTCGTCGGCATAGGTCAGCACCGAGCCGAGCAGGCGATCCAGCTCGTCCTCGTCGAGCGCCTTCAGTGCGACCCGGCCGGTGAGGTACACGTCGCCTGCGGTGTCGATCGAGAAGGCGACACCGTACATCCGGGCATTGCGCCGCAACAGCCACGCCCACAGCTCCTCGTGCCGTTCGTCCGGCCGGCGCATCACGAACGCCTCGATCCGCAAGGCGTGCTCGCCGACGATCAGATTGCAGGCGGTCTTCAGTTTCCGCGTGCCGGGCAGGCTGACCACATAGGACGAGTCGCCGGTGGACTCCCAGTCCAGCTCCCGCTCGGTCAGCACCCGTTCGATCAGTTCCGTCACCATGCGCACGACGCCCCCTCGAGTCGCGCCGCGATCAGCGCCCGATGCTCGCTCACCGCGTCACGGTAGACCCGGATCAGTGACTCGGCAGTGCGATCCCAGGAGAACTGCGACGCGTGCGCCACCGCGCCGGCCGCCAACCGGCGCCGGTGACCGGGCTCGTCGAGCAGCCGGTCCAGCACCTTCGCCCAGTCCCGCGGGTCGTGCCCGTCGATCAGCACGCCGCTCACCCCGTCCCGCACCGCGGTGACCAGGCCACCGACCGCGGCCGCGACCACCGGGGTGCCACAGGCCTGCGCCTCCAGGGCGACCAGGCCGAACGACTCGCTATAGGACGGCACCGCGACAAGGTCGGCGGCGCGGTAGAGCGCGGCCAGGCCCTCGCCGGTCTGCGGGGGCAGGAACACCACCGAGCCGGTGACCCCGAGCCTGGCGGCCAGCTCGATCAGCGAGGACGGCCGATCCAGGCCGCTGCCGCTGGGGCCACCGCAGATCACCAGGGTGGCGCCGGAGCCGGCGGCCCGCATCTCGGCCAGCGCCGCGATCAGCACATCGGGCGCCTTGAGCGGCTGGATCCGGCCGACGAAGGCGACGATCCGGCCGTGCTCGGGCAACCCGAACCGGGCCCGGTCGGCCGCGCCCGGCCGGAACCGCCGCAGGTCCACGCCCGGCTGCACGACGCTCACCAGGGACGGGTCGGCGTCGTAGTGCTCGATCAGGTCGTGCGCCTCGAACTCGGTGTTCGCCACCAGACGGTCGGAGGCCGCGACCACCTGCTCCTCGCCGATCACCCGGGCCTTCGGCTCGGGCCGGTCACCGGCGGCGATGAACCGGTTCTTGACCTTGGCGAGGGTGTGCGCGGTGTGCACGTGCGGCACGCCCCAGCGCTCCCGGGCCAGCCAGCCGACCTGGCCGGACAGCCAGTAGTGCGAGTGGATCAGGTCGTAGTGGCCGGGCGGGTGCGCCGCCTCGGCCCGGAGCACGCCGTTGGTGAAGGCGCACAGCTGGGACGGCAGCTCCTCCTTGGCGAGCCCCTCGTACGGCCCGGCGGTCACGTGGCGCACGTGCACCCCGGGCGCCATCTCGACCACCGGTGGCAGGTCGCCGGCGGTGGCCCGGGTGAAGATCTCCACCTCGACGTCCCGCTCGGCGAGCCGCTTGGCGACCTCGACGATGTAGACGTTCATGCCACCGGCGTCCCCGGTGCCCGGTTGTTCCAGGGGCGAGGTGTGGACGGAGAGCGTGGCGATTCGTCGGGGAGTCGGCCATCCAGCCACGCTGTCTCCTTCGTGTCAGGCCTGAGAACTTGTTGCGCCAAGGTTCATCTTCCCCATCGGCGTTCACCGAACCACCACTCAGCGGACCCGGGGTGATCCAGGTCATTGATCGTGCGAGGGGGTACCGCTCGTGCGAAAGAATCGCGGCATGCTGAACATCGCAGTCGTCACGGGGGCATCGAGCGGGATCGGCGCCGCCACGGCACGCCGTCTGGCCTCCGAGGGATTCCACGTGGTCGCGGCCGCCCGCCGCGCCGACCGGCTGGAGGCGCTGGTCAAGGAGATCGGGGCGAACGCGACAGCGGTCGAGTGCGACATCACCTCGGAGGAGTCGGTGGCACGCCTGGCCGCGTCGGTCGCCGCACTGGGCGGCCCGCTCACCCTGCTGGTCAACAACGCCGGCGGGGCCCGCGGCGTCGACCCGGTGGCCGGCGGTTCGGTCCAGGACTGGCAGTGGATGTACGAGGTGAACGTCCTCGGCACGCTGCGGGTCACCCAGGCGCTGCTGCCGGCGCTGGAGGCGAGCGGCCGCGGCACGATCGTGACGGTCGGGTCCACCGCCGCCTTCACGGCGTACGAGGGCGGCGGCGGTTACGTCGCGGCCAAGCACGGGCAGACCGCCCTGGTCCAGACGCTGCGGCTGGAGCTGTCCGGCAAGCCGGTCCGGGTGATCGAGATCGACCCGGGCATGGTGCACACCGAGGAGTTCTCGCTCAACCGGCTCGGGGGCGACCAGGCGAAGGCTGACGCGATCTACGCCGGCGTCAAGGAGCCGCTGGTCGCCGACGACATCGCGGACTGCATCGCGTGGACCGCCACCCGCCCGCAGCACGTCAACGTCGACCGGCTGGTGGTGCGCCCGATCGCCCAGGCCGCCCAACACAAGGTGCACCGGGAGAAGTAGGAGTGGTGAAGCCGGTCGGCGCGATCACCCGGGGGACGACCAATCCCAACCGGTTGCGCCGCGTCGACAACTTCCTCGCGTACCACTGTGGTCCGCTCCTGAAAGAAGCGGCGCAGCCGCTGGTCGTCGATCTGGGCTACGGCGCGACGCCGGTGACGGCTGTCGAGTTGCGGAACCGGCTGGCGGTCGCGGTCCGCGCGGACGTCACGGTCGTCGGTCTGGAGATCGATCCGGTACGGGTGAGCGCCGCCCAGCCCTTCGCCGACCCGCCGTGGCTCGCGTTCCGGCGCGGCGGGTTCGAGCTGGCCGGCCTGGCTCCGGTGGTGGTGCGGGCGTTCAACGTGCTGCGGCAGTACCCCGAGGACGAGGTGGCGGCGGCCTGGCGCACGATGACCGCGACCGGAGCGCTGCTGGTCGAGGGCACCTGTGACGAGCTGGGCCGGATCGCGACCTGGACGGTCGTCGAGGACGGCACGCCGGCGACGCTGACCCTGTCCGCCCGGCTGCCGGTGCTGGAGCATCCGGCCGTCTTCGCCGAACGGCTGCCGAAAGCCCTGATCCACCACAACGTGCCCGGGCACCCGGTGCACGAGCTGCTGCGGGCGCTGAGCCGGGCGTGGGAGACCGAGGCGACCCCGTTCGGACCGCGCCAGCGCTGGCTGGCGACGGTCCGGCGGATGCGTTCCGAGGGCTGGCCGGTGCTCGGCGGCCCGGCCCGCTGGCGGCTCGGCGAACTGACCGTGCCCTGGCCGCTCTAGCCGGTGTGTGGCTTTCGGGCGCGCATTGCGGCCGAACTCCACACACAGTTCGTCAGCTGCTCTCGTCCTTCTTCTCCAGGGCCTCTCTCACCGCCGACATCAGGGCGTCCGCGGTGAACGGCTTCTTCACCAGCACGTCGGCCTCGGTGATCTCGCCCTTGGCCACCGCGATGTCCTTGGGCAGGCCGGAGACGAAGACGACGCCGATGCCGGCCCGCATGCCGCGGATCATCCTGGCGAGTTCGCCGCCGGAGGCGCCGGGCAGTGTCAGGTCGGTGATCAGCACGTCGATCTTGCCGGGGTGCTCCCGGCAGATACCGATGGCCTCGTCCTGATCACCGGCCGCCAGCGTCAGGTACGAGCCGCGCCGTTCCAACATGCGACGCATGATGTCGCGCAGGTCCTCTTCGTCGTCCACGACCAGGACTGTCGGCCTCTCGGCGACCGGCGCCTCGGACATCTCGGTCCTCCTCGGGCTGGGGTCGCTCTCACGCTATCCGTCACCGGCCCCCGGCGTACGGCGGTCGGCGGGTTTCTCCGGCTGGTTGTCACGGCTGTCTCCCGGCCCGCGAGACAGCCGTGACAACCAGCTGGTACGGGGTCAGACGGTGTTCAAGGGGCCGGTGTGCAGCAGGCGGTTCGGGGAGCCGTCGCCCGGGTTGCCGACCAGGTCCGTGGTGGCGCCGGCGACCAGGTCGTCACGCACCTGCGCGGGCGTCCGGTCCGGGTGCGCGCCGAGGACCAGGGCAACCGCGCCGGCCACGTGCGGGGCGGCCATCGAGGTGCCGCTCAGCAGCTTGACGTCCCAGTCCGATCCGGTGCCGGCCGAGGCGATCCGCACGCCGGGCGCGAAGATGTCCAGGCAGGGGCCGTAGTTGGAGAACCCGGCCCGGGCGTCTGCCGTGTCGGTGGCGCCGACCGTGATCGCCTCCGGGGTGGCGGCCGGCGACACCTCGCAGGCGTTCCGGTTCTCGTTGCCGGCGGCGACCACGTAGGTGACGCCCTGCGCGATCGAACGCTGCACCGCGGCGTCGAGCGACATGCTCCGCGAACCGCCCAGGCTCATGTTGGCGACGGCAGGCCGCTTCGCGTTCGCGGTCACCCAGTCCACCGCGGCGATGAAGCCGGCGTAACTGCCCCTGCCGTCGCATCCGAGAACCTTGAGCGCGACCAGGCCGACGTCCTTGGCCACGCCGTAGGTGGCGCCGCCGATCGTGCCCGCGACGTGCGTGCCGTGGCCGTGGCAGTCGTCCGCCACCGCGTCGTTGCCGACGAAGTCCCAGCCGTCCACGGCCCGGCCGCCGAACTCCCGGTGGCCGACCTTCACACCGGTGTCGATGACGTACGCGGTGACGCCGGCCGCCGAGCGGTGGGTGTAGGAGCCGGACAGCGGCAGCGTGGGCTGGTCGATCCGGTCCAGGCCCCAGGTCGGGGCGGACTGGATGGCCGGGCTATCCGCGGCGCTGATCTCGGCGTCCTGTTCGACGAACGCCACGGCCCGGTCGGCGGCCAGGTGCCGGGCCTGGGCCGCGGTGGCGTTCAGGTGGAAGCCGTGGACGGTGGCCCGGTAGTCGCCGGCGACCGTGCCGCCGTACTCCTCGACCAGTTCGCGGGAGGTGGCGGCGCCCGTCCCGGGCTTGAGGACCACGATGTAGCTGCCGGGGATGGCGCCGTCCACCCCGGTTCCCAGGACCGGGCCGACCGGCGCCGCGACAGCCGGCCCGGTCAGCCCGCAGAGCAGGGCGGTGGCGGCGCTCGCAGCGGCGATCAGGCGGAAGGCGGGGCGGCGGGCGTCGTTACCGAACATCTGGTGTGGTCCTCTCGGTTGTCTTCACTCGGCGGCATATCTGCACGTCCGGGGGCATGCCGAAAGCGGCTGAGGGAATGTTGGGGAGAGGGGAGTGCGTCCCCGGGTTCGTCCGGGTAGTGGCCGGGTTGCGCCTGCCGGCGACGGATGAGTCACACCGGGAACCTCTAAGCCGACCGTGCGGGGGGCCGAACTTCTCGCTGTCAGGACCGCTGCACCGCTACACCAAGCCGTAATGCCACCCGAGCAAGGAGAGCGATATGACCACTCTGCTGTCGCCCGAGATCGACACCGTCGGCGAGATGACCGAGCGCTGCGATCGCTGCGGGGCGGCCGCCAAGCTGGAGGTAGTCCTGACCAGCGGCGGTGACCTCGCGTTCTGCGGCCACCACGCCAACCGGCACCACGCCGACATCACCCGCGTCGCCAGCAAGATCCGTCTCGAGGACGGGTTCGACTGGGCCGGGAGGTAACCGCCCGACGGGGTAGCCCGCGATATGCTCTTTCCCTCACGTCTTGGGGGTATTTGTGCATATCGCGGCGCATGACGTGGGCAGACTGTCCCGGCTGACCGCCGGGTGCGCCGGAGTCACGGTTGCCGTTCTCGGCGCGCTGCACACGTTCGACGCCGGGCCGGCGGTCGCCCTCATACCCGCCGGACTCGCCCTCCTGCTCCAGGTGACACCGGCCGGCGGCCGAGCCGGCCGATTACGGGCCGGCGCGGCCGCGCTGCTCGCCCTGGGCGCCGCCGCAGTGGGCGCCGCGTCACTCGGCACCCACCCGGCCGCCGCCGTCGCGACCACCCTGTCCGGGCTGGCACTGGCCTGCCTCGACCTGCGGGTGCCCGGCCGGGCCGGCGGCATCGCGTTCCGGGTCGCCGACCCGCTCCTGCTGGGCGCCGCCATCATCGCGCTGGTCGCCCTGGTGCCACGCCTGTTCGAGCCGGCCTTCCCGCCCGGCCGCGGACCGGACAGCGTCATGGCACCCACGCTCGCCGGGACACTGCTCGCCCTGGCCGTCGGCACCATCCTGGCCCGGCCCGAGACGGGACCGCTGCACACCCTCGACGAGTCGGGGCCCCGGGTGGCCGTACGCCGCCTGGCTCCCGCCCTGATCGCCGCACCCATCGTCGCCGCCCTGGTCAGCGCCTTCGCCGCGCGGACCGGCGCGAGCCGTCCGGTCGCCGCGGTGAGCACCGGGGTGGTCCTCGCCGCCCTCGCGCTGCTCGCCCTGCTCGCCTACCTGGTGCGCACCCTCGACGACGCCGACCAGCGGCAACGGCATCTGGTCGCCGAGCTCCGGGAGCGGCAGGACTTCGCGCAGACGCTGCTGCAGTCGATGAACGAGGCCGTCATGGTCCTCGACGCCAACTACCGGGTGATCGACGTCAACCGCCGCTGGCGCGAACTCACCGGCCACGACCAGCCACCCGTCGCCACGCCGCCGTTGCCGCCTCCCGGCACCGGCGGCGACTGGCTTCTGCCCCGCGCCGACGGCACCGACGTGCCGGTGCTCGCCACCATGGCGGCCATCCCGGACGCGGCCGGCGCCCCCCGCGGGTACGTGGCCACCTACATCGACATCGCCGAGCGCAAGCAGGCCGAGGACGCGCTCACCGAGCACGCGGCCGAGCTCGAGCGCGGCAACGCCGACCTGGCCGCGGCGCTGGCGTTCAAGAACGACCTCACCTCGATGCTGACCCACGACGTGGCGCAACCGATCAGCTCCATCGCGAGCCTCGCCGAGCTGCTCTGCGCGGACTGGGCGGACCTGCCCGAGGACATCCGGCTGGAACTCGCCACGAAGATCGACAAGAACACCCGGCGGCTCATCAAGATGATGAACGACCTGCAGTTGCTCTTCCGGCTGGACACCGGCGCGGTCACCGCCCGGCGGGTGCCGGTGCCGCTGCTCGAGGTGGTCGAGTCGGCCTGCGGGACGGCGGTCGGCACCGGCGACGTGGAGATCGTCATCGACGAGGAGCTGTCGGCGCTGGCCGACCGCGGGCATCTCAGCGTGGTGGTGGAGAACCTGGTGAAGAACGCGTTCGCGCACGGCTCCCCGCCGGTCCACATCCGGGCCGGCCGCGCCGCCGGGGACACCGTGCGCCTGGTGGTGCAGGACAGCGGCGCCGGGATCCCGGACGACCTGCTGCCGAACCTGTTCGGGCGGTTCATCCGGGGCGCCGGGCTGGGCCTGTTCATCGTGCGGCACCTGGTGGAGGCGAACGGCGGCGCGGTGAGCTACGAGCACGCCGAGCCTCGGGGCGCGCGCCTGATCGTGACCCTGGAGGCGCCTTCCGCGTGTTGAGTTCGGGCGCGCATAGCGGCCGAACTCCACACGCAAGCCGAAGGCCCGGGACGCTGCGCGTCTCCGGGCCTTCTGACGTTCGCGGGTCAGCCGCGCTCTTCCTCGTTGATCATGCCGTGGCCCCACATGTCCGAGCCGGTGTTGCGGCCACCCATCCGCGCGGTGCCGGCGATGCCGCCGCTGCCGATGTCGGCCGAGGTGGGTGCGTTGTGCAGCGGGTTGTCGGTGAGCCCGGTGCCGGTCGGGTCGGCGTTGCTCAGGTCCGCGGCGCCGGTGTCCCATCCGGCGCCCGGGCTCGGGGCGGGGCCCGTCGCGTTCCGGTTGCGGATGCGCGCGGCGACCGAGGCCGGCGACGGCGCGTCCATGCCGATGCCCGGCAGCAGGGTGTGCGACCGGCCGCTCATCTGCTTCGAGCTGGCGCCGCCGTGCGGGATCGGCCGTCCGCCCAGCACACCGCTCTCCACCAGGCCCTTGAACGTGGTGAGGTCGGCCTTCAGCCGGCGGGTCAGCGACTCCTGGCCGTGCCGGTCGCTGGGCATGAGGAAGGCGATGTCGGCCTCCAGCTGGGCGACGACCTGGGTCTTCGTCTCACCCATCGGGCGCAGCGTGATCGTCTCGGCGAGCAGCGGGCCTTCCATGGTCGACCAGGAGACGCGCTCGTCCGGCGACCGCTCGATGATCTGGGCGTCGAATTCGCGGCGCTTGCCGTCCACATCCATGATCCAGTGGGTCTGGTCAGCGCCGATCGACGTCACCTGCCGCACACCGGTCATGAACCGCGGGTAGTTCTCGAACGCCGCGAGCTGCTCGTACACCGTGTGGACCGGCGCACTCACTTCGATAGCCTGCTGAACCATGCTCATCGCAACTCTCCCATGCTGAAGTGCTGGCATCACAGAGAGTACGGAGGTGATTTCGCCTCGTGTTCGGTTTCGCTGTTTCCTTGACTTCACTCAAACCCGGCGAAGGTACTGCCAACGGCCCACCTCGGCCGCGTACCGGGCGTCGCTGGCCGGCGCCACCGTCACCGCGGCGTCGAGGAGCATCTCCACCACCCGCGCGGACGGGCTGCGCCACGCCTCGCTGACCTCCACCACGGCGCCGGTGGTCCGGCAGGCGGCGGCCAGCTCGGCGACCAGCGCGGGCGTCACCACGGAGTCGTCGACACCGGCCTGGCCGAGCAGGGACAGCGGGCGGGCGAGCTGCGCCGGGACGTACCGGGACGCCCGCTCCAGGCCCTTCACCGTCGCCGCTACCAGCGACTCGGCCACCTGCCCGGCGGTCAGCACACCGGCGTCCAGCCGGGCCCGCACCTCACGCGGGCCGAGCAGCCCGTCCTCGGTCGGCAGCCCGGAGACCGCCACCGACAGGGCGTCCAACGGGGCCAGGTCCGGCGGCAGGGCCAGCCAGCCGTCGGCGCGGACCACCTCCACCTCCGCGGCGACCCGCAGGGTCATCTCGGTACGGTGCCGGGCCCGCCGGACCGCGTCGGCGTACGCCGACAGCCAGGTGGTGTCCGGGGCCGCCTGGTCGGCGAAGGTCAGCGCGGTCAGACCGGCCCGGTCGGCCGCGGAGACGACCACACCGACGGCGTCCCGGCCGGCCGCGAAACCGGTGTGCACGTGCGCGTCCACCGTCAGATCGAGCGCGCCTGCCGTACCGACCGCTGATTCGCCCACGTTGTCTCCCCGGCTGAAAGAAACGGGACTGTCCCGCCGAAGAACGAGAGTGCGGGCCGGACGTTGTCTCCGGGGTCAGCGGCCGGTGCAGGTCGGGAGCGTGACCGTGGACCGTACCGGCAACCCGGCCGCACCAGCCGGCGCACCCCGGCCCCGGCATGCTTCTTCTCATGCACAGGAAGACGCCCGCCGCGACGAATCGCGGCGGGCGCCCGGAACCATCTGTCTCACTCGGACGATTCCGGTTTCCCCAGCATCTGAGCGAGCGCGTGGACGGCGTCATCGGTGGGTGAGGCAGCCGCCCGGTTCGCCTCCTTGAGCTCGCGGTAGACCTCCTCGCGGTGCACCTGCACGTCCCGGGGCGCCTGAATGCCCAGCCGGATGACGTCGCCGCGGGCCTCGAGGACCGTGATGACGACATCGTCGCCGATCATCACGCTCTCCCCGGCCCGCCGGGTCAGCACAAGCATCGGGGCCCTCCTCCATCCATGGAAGAGCATGGGGCGCGGCCGCGCCGAAACGCGACCGCGCCCGCACTGACGAGGTTCAGAAACTCCGGTTCATGATGGCCCGGACCGGCAGGCCCGAGCCGTTGAGGACGACCTGCATGGCACGCATGCTGTCCCGGTCGACGACGATCGGGGCGAGCAGGTTGGCAGTGGTCTCGTTCTCGCCGGCGGTGATCACCGTGAGCAGCAGCACCCGGTCCGGGTCCTGGGTGTTCAGGGCGGCGAAGACCGCGTTGTCGATCTCCGGGGCGTACTCCGGGAAGAACGGCTCCGGAGGGGCCACCAGGAAGCGGAGCTCCGGGTTGTCGACAGACGTGAGCGCGTAGAGCAGACCGTCGTCGTTGAGACGCACCAGAACGAAATCCCGGTGTGCCGGGAACCCCGCCATGGGCACCGCCATCGTGATGGTCGGCAGCCCCAGCGACGGGTCGGTCATGGTGGACTCGATCGGTCGGGATGCGGTGCGAATACTCATGGTCACCTCAGGAAATCGATGAGCGAGGGCTGGATCACCTTGGCCGTGGCGGCCAGGGCGGCCTGATACGAGGTCTGCTGGAGCTGCAATTCCATGATCGCCTTCGGCAGGTCGACATCCTCGATATCGGACAACTGCGACGACACGGACATCAAACGATCCTCAGCGGACTGCTTCATCTGCGTAACCCGATTATATCGGGCGCCTACGTCGGAAAGGGTTGAGTTAACAATTTCGGTGGCTATATCCAGGTTTTTCAGGCCAGTCTGGATGTCCTCGGGTTTCTGGTCCCGCATGGCTTTGACGAGACCGTCGAGAACGCGGAACAACTGCTTGTCGTTGTCGACGCCGTCCACCGTGTCCGGACCGAAAACCTCCGGGCCACGGACGTCGACCCGCACCTTGGCATTCGGGCCGATGGCACGCGTGGTCTCCCCCGCGATCTCACCCTGGTATTCACCCTTGTCCCCGTAGGCGGTGGCGTCCGGAGTGGACCCGCCGAAGACCGGGCGATCCAGGTACTTCGTGTTGGCGTACTGAATCAATGTGCCTTTGATCTGCTCGATCTCCTCGGCACGCGCCCTGTTCGCCTGCGGCGTGCTGCCACCGCCGGCACTCGCCGCCTCCAGCGTGAGCGTCCGGACCTTCTGCAGCCGCTCCGTGACGCTCTGCAGGGTGTCCTGCACCGTCCCGAGACGGCCCAGCGCGTCGTCGGCGTTGGTGGAGTACTTCTTGTTCGCGCGCACCTCGCCCCGCAGCTGCAACGCGGTCACCGTGCCGGTCGGAGAGTCCGACGGACGGCGTAGCTGCTTGCCGCTGGAGATCTGGTCCTGCGCCTCCTGGGTGCGGTTGAGATTCCGCTGGAGGCCGGCCATCGTCCTGGTCTGGATGCCACTCTGTGTCACCCGGGGACTCGTCATGAGCGTCCTCCTTACCTGCCGACCAGGCCGGTGCGGTTGATCAGCTGGTCGAGCATCGAGTCGATCGTGGTCAGGACCCGGGAGGCCGCCTCGTACCCACGCTGGTAGGTGAGCAGGTTGGTCATCTCCTCGTCGAGGTTGACCCCGGACTCCGAGTCCCGTGCGGCGTCGACCTGGTCGGTCACCGCGTTCTGGATGTCGCGCCGACGGGTCGAGGACTGCGCGGCCACCCCGAGATCACCGATCAGCGACTGGTACGCGGCGTCCGCACCCGTCCGGGAATCGGCCAGCTCGGCCAGCGCGTCGGCCCGATCGCCGTCGAGCACCGGGGTCCCGCCCTTCGGATTTCCCGAGGAGATCGCCAGCTTGTCGACGTCATCGACGATCTCCTGATTGACCATGATGTTCTTGGCGTTGAGTGTGGTGCCCTCCTTGGCCACGAAGAGATCGAGGCCGGAACTGCCGTCGTATCCGAATGCGGCGATGGGGTCGCCGGCGTGCACGCCGTTGACGTCCGCCGCGAGCTTCGTGGCGACATCGTCGAGACGCCGCGACCACGTCGCCAGCGTTCCGCCCTCACGGAGCAGCTCGGTCTGGGCGCCCATCGTCCCGCCGGCGCTCACCGGTGTGCCGTTGTCCTTCCATTGGAGAGCTACGTCGATGCGCTGCCCATCGCCGTTGACAGTGCCGAGGCTCTCGAGCCGTGTCGCGCTGGGCTCCTTGATCGCGATCTCGCGGACGTTGAACCCGCTGACCAGCTGCGCGTTTCCGATGTAGACGTTCGTCGCGCCGTTCGGTGAGTCGGTGGTGGTCGCCCCGGCGAGTTCCGCCAGCTTGAGGATCTGCTGCCCGCGCTGGTCCATCAGCTCGTTCGCCTGCAAGCCGGCTTGGCTGGCCACCACGATCTCGTGGTTCAGCTTCGCGATCGAGGCGGCGGTCTTGTTGACCTCGCCGACGTAGGTGTCGAGGCTGGCCCGCGTCGCGACGTACTGGCTGTTCAGCGCGCCGGCCGCGTCGTTGAGCGAGGCCGCGACGGTGGTCGCCTGCTCCAGCGCGGCCGCCTTCGGCGCTTTCTGCGCCGGGTGCGCGGCAACCGCGTTGAACCCGTCCCACATGTCCTGCAGGCGCGCCTGCAGGGCGGTGTCGCTGGGCTCGCCGAACACGTCCTCGATCAGGTTGTACGCGCTCGTCCGCTCGTTGTGGTACGCGGAGTTGGCGTGCTCGGTGTAACTGCGCTGGTCCAGCGCGGTGTTGCGGAGACGCTCGACCGAGGTGACCGTGACGCCGTTGCCGACCGCGTCGGTGGTGGCGTAGACGCCCGGCACCAGATTGGCGTTCTGCCCGTGCATCACCACCCGCTGGCGGGTGTATCCCTCGGTGTTCGCGTTCGCGATGTTCTGGCCTGCGACGTCCAGGCCCCGGCGCTGCGCGTACAGCGACGTGAGCGCCGTGTTGAGTCCACTGAATGTGCTGCCCATCAGATCGCCTCATCAACCAGGGTGGGGCGCCGCACGGCGCCGCTGACGGTCTGGCCCTGCGGTCCGTACGTTTCCACAGTCTCAGCGAACGCGAGCATGGTTTCGCGAGCCGCACGCTGACCTGCGGTGAGCAGATCACGGTTGACGTCGGCCAGGGCCCTGATCTCCGACGTCAGCATCAGAAAGGCCTTACGGTGCTGGTGCAGCAGATCGGACCAGGGGTCCGGGGCCGCGTCGGCGAGTTCGCCGAGCGAAGCGTCCGGGGACAGACCGAGCTCGACGGCGACCTCCTGGGAGTACGCCGCGCGGATCACCTCGGTCTGCCGGATCTGATCCAGGACCACCTCGACCTCGCGGGTGGCGTGGCTGAGCCAGCGGGACCGGTTTGTCGCGAGGAGCAGCTGCTCCTCCTCAAGCTTGAACAGCAGCATCTCCAGCAGCTCCCGAGAGCGCCAGAGGACACTGGCCAGGTCGGTCAGGCTCACCCGGTCCTCCGTCGTATAGCCGTTCGGGCGCACCCCTCGGCGGACCCGCTCATTCGGACAGGTCGGCACATCCGCCGTGCCGCTGAGTGGTTTCCCCCGATCGGTACTTATCTGGTTCGCCCTAAAAGCCCGAAAAAATCTCGGAGAATCCTCAGTGCCTCTCGGCGACTCGCCGAACGGAAGGGCGCAACACCACGGCTCATGGACGGGCCGGATCACGAGCCCACATCAGGGAGGAATCACCAATGGGTCTCCGCATCAACCAGAACATCGCCGCGCAGAACGCCTACCGGAACCTGTCCGTCACGGACAACCAGATGTCGAAGTCGCTCGAGAAGCTCTCCAGCGGTTTCCGCATCAACCGGGCGGCTGACGACGCGGCCGGCCTCTCGATCTCCGAGGGCCTGCGGGCGCAGACCGGCGGTCTGAAGGTCGCCGTCCGTAACGCCCAGGACGCCATCAGCGTGGTGCAGACCTCTGAAGGCGCGCTCAACGAGGTCACCGGCATGCTCCAGCGCATGCGCGACCTGTCGGTGCAGTCCAGCAACGCCTCGCTCGACGCGGACGCCAAGAAGGCCGCGAACGCCGAGTTCCAGCAGCTCTCCCAGGAGATCGACCGGATCGGCGAGACCACGGCGTTCGGTAAGTCGAAGCTGCTCGACGGCTCCTTCGGCATGGCCGCGAAGACGTCCGGCGACCCGCTGACGGGCACCCCGGCGTCCGGCAGCACCCCCGCGGTGCAGGCCACGCTGCCGACCACCAGCGGCGCCATCTCGATCACCGCGATCGGGGGCAAGACCCTCGACACCCAGATCGACGTCGGCGACATCGCCCTGACCGAGAAGGACAAGAACGGCGACGACGTCGCTCTCAGCCCGCAGGCGGCGGCCAAGAAGATGACCGAGGCCATCTCCACCGCCCTGAAGGACCAGGGCCACGGCGACGTCACGATGGAGGTCTCCGCCGAGGTCGACAAGACGAGCGGCAACGTCACCTTCAGCGTTTCCGGCACGACCGGTTTCAGCGCCACCATCGGCTCCCTGGTCGACGCCTCCGCGGGAGCCGACCCGATCGAGAACGCGACGCCGGGCGCGTTCCAGATCGGCGCCAACGCGGGCGAGACGCTGAGCGTCGGCATCGGCGCCGTCAACTCCAAGACCCTGGGCCTGTCGAACCTCGACCTGACCAAGGCCGCCACCCCGGGTGGCGGCAAGTCGGGTGCGGAGGAGGCGATGAAGGCGCTCGACATCGCCATCCAGTCGGTCTCCGACACGCGGGCCAAGCTGGGTGCGCACCAGAACCGCTTCGAGCACACGATCAACAACCTGAACGTGGCGGTCGAGAACCTGTCGGCGTCGGAGTCGCGGATCCGGGACACCGACATGGCTCAGGAGATGGTCGGCTTCACCCGCAACCAGATCCTGACCCAGGCCGGCACCTCGATGCTCTCGCAGGCCAACCAGGGCTCGCAGGGCGTGCTGTCGCTGCTCCGCTGAGCAACCCGATAGCAACCGAAAGCGACTGAATCGGTAGCGCCAACGACCGAAGAGATGGGGGTAGCCGGCTCGCCCAGCCGGCTACCCCCGCTCCGTGAACGTCCTCGGTGAAGGAAAGTAGGTTTCCCGTGAGCAGCTCTGTCGACGGCCTCGTCAGCGGCATGCAAACCTCCTCGATGATCCAGCAGATGATGCAGGTCGAGGCCGCGCCGCAGACGAAGCTCAAGACCAAGGTCGAGACCGCCCGGACCACCGTCACGTCATATCAGGCGATCAACACCAAGCTGGCGGCCGCGGAGTCGGCGGGGAAGGCGATCGGGCGGCTCGAGACCTGGCGCACGATGAAGACCAAGTCCAGCTCCGAGTCGGTGACCGCCACGTCCGGGGGCCTCAGCGCCATGGCCGGCAACATCAAGTTCGACGTCAAGTCGGTGGCCCGCCCGCAGTCCACGGTCCTGCGGGTCGACACCACCGCCGACAACGTGCTGCCCCCCTCGTTCGACATCAGGATCGGCAAGAACGACGGGACCGGCGTCGCCGACCCGAGCGCGACCCACACCATCACCCTCTCCGGCGACCCGATGCCCACGCCGACGCCGGACAACCTGGCCGCGGCGATCAACAGCGCCGACATCGGCATCCGCGCCTACGTCGTGAAGACCGGCGAAAACGAGGGCATGCTGCAGCTCACCGGCATGAAGGCGGGCGCCGAGAACGGGTTCGAGCTGGTCGGGTTCGGGGGCCTCGGCCTCCCCGACCCGGGCACCGGCCTGACCACCGACCCGGCCACCACCGTGGCGTCCAACGCGGTGCTCAAGATGAACCCGGACGCCGGAGCGGCCTCGTTCGAGGTGACCAGCGACAGCAACACCTTCACCGGCCTGATGCCCGGCGCCACCATCACCGTCAGCAAGGAAGAAGACGGCGTCACCGTCGACGCGACGACGGATGTGGACGCCATCGCGGCCAAGTTCAAGGCGTTCGTCGACGCCACGAACGAGGCGCTCACCGAGATCAAGACGCAGACCGCGTACGACCCGGAGACCCGCAAGGGCTCGCCGTTGACCGGTGACTTCACCATCCGGCAGATGTCCCAGGCGCTGCTCAGCGAGATCAGCACCGGGCTGAACACCAAGAAGTCGGTGGACGCGGATAACAAGGTGGTGACCGAGCCGTTCGACTTCGGCGCGGACGGCCCCTCGCTCAGCCGGCTCGGCATCAAGATCGGCGAGGGTGGCCTCCTGGAGTTCAAGGAGAGCGCCTTCAAGGAGACCTACACCAAGGACCCGGCGCTGGCCCGGGAAGCCGGCATGACCTTCGGCAACAACATGGTGATCCTCGCCAACAGGCAGCAGAAGACGGTCAAGAGCGTGGTCGAGGGCCGCAAGACCGAGATCGAGACGCTCAACGATCAGGTCAGCAACTGGGACATCCGGCTGGCGTCCCGGCGTCAGGCGCTGCAGCGGCAGTACGCCGCGCTGGAAACGGCGCTCGGCAAGCTGCAGAACCAGTCGAGTTGGCTCAGCGGAGCCATGGGCGGCTGACGATTTCCGCCCCACTCCGGCCGACCACTGAGATCAACCGAGGGAGACCCATGAGCGCACCCAACCTCCGCGACCGTTACCTGCAGGACTCGATCAACACCGCCTCGCCGGGCAAGCTTCTCGTCATGCTGTACGACCGCCTCATCCTCGATCTCATGCACGGCGAGGAGGCGATCCGGCATGCCGACCGGGCGCTGGCCAACGACCGGATCTCGCACGCGCAGGAGATCGTGCTGGAGCTTCGCGCCACCCTGAACCTGGAGGCCTGGGACGGCGCGCCCGGCCTGGCCAACCTGTACGGCTTCATCCTCACCGAGCTGATCGGCGCCAACATCAAGCAGGACGCCGACCGGGTGGCGGGCTGCCGCAAGTTGCTGGAGCCGCTGCGCGACGCGTGGCGCGAGGCCGCGGCCGCGACATGAGCACCGCGACGGAGAACGGCCTGAACTGGCGGGCCGCCTGGACCGCCGCGCTGGACGACCTGGAGATGGACGTCCTCGCGGTCGAGACGATGCTGCTCGACGAGCGCCGCATCGCCGAGACCCCGCCGGCGAACCCGTGGCGCCCGCCGACCGAGCTGGGCGCCCTGCCGCTGGAGCTCAGGCCGCGGGCCGACGAGATCCTCACCCGTCAGCTGGCCGTGGCGGAGGAGATCGCCCGCCGGCTCACCGCGAACCGTCAGCAGATGGCGATGACCTCCCGGATCGAGACCGGCGAGGCGGTCAAGCGCCCGGTTTACCTGGATTTCGCAATCTAGATCCCATATGACTCAGGTCCCGGACCCCCGCAGGGGTCCGGGACCTTTCTGTGTGCAACCTCCCAGCAACCGGTTGGGACTCAGCGGAACCGGGAGTACGCCGAAGTGCAGGGTACGAGCACGGATCGCTCACCGAAAAGCCACGGATCGGCTCCACGGAATCGACTAGGGAGTCTGCCTTGTTCGAGGACCGCGCATCCGCCTCTCTCCGCGTCTCCATCGCCGGGCTCGCCGCACGGCAGCAGGCCATCGCCAACAACATCGCCAACATCGAGACCCCCGGTTACCGGGCACGTAAGGTCAAGTTCGAGGAGGCGCTGCAGAGCGCCGTCACCCGGGGCCAGTCTCCGCTCGGGGTGACCCCGAGCGTGCAGGAGTCGCTCGAGCCGACCCGGCTCAACGGCAACAACGTCAACCTCGACCAGGAAACGTTGTCGCACATCGACACCACGATGCGCTACAACCTCGCGATTCGGGCGCTGGACGGCAAGTACAGCTCGCTGCGCGAAGCCATCAAGGGGGCCTGACGATGAGCACCTTCAACGCCATCGGGATCGCGGGTAGCGGCGTCACCGTCTACCGCAAGTGGCTGGACGCGGTCGCCGACAACCTCGCGAACATCAACACCACCACGCGGACCAGCGAGAACGCCTTTCAGGCCCGGTACGTCGCGGCGCGCGCCGCCCAGGACGGCAACGGGGCCGAGGTCGCCGGCATCCAGTACGGCAACGCTGAGGGAGTCCTGGCCTACGAGCCGGACAACCCGCTCGCCGACGCCGAGGGTTACGTCCGTCGTCCGGACATCGACATGGGCAACCAGATGGCCCAGCTCATGATGGCCCAGCGCTCCTACCAGGCCAACCTCTCGGTCGTCGACCGGGCACGTGAGTCGTACAACGCCGCGATCAACCTCGGGAAGTGATCACCATGACCTCACCGATCAGTCCGCTCGGCGGTTTCTCCGGCATCGAAGGCATCAGCGGCCGCGGTATCGGTGGCCTCAACGGCCTCGGCAGCATGCTCGGCGCCTCGGAGACCGCGGCCACGCAGGGACCGAACACCGACTTCGCCGGGATGCTCTCCAAGAGCATCGAGAACCTGCAGGCCGCGCAGACCAAGGCGAGTGACCTCGCCGTGCAGGTGGCCGACGGCCGCCTGAAGGACCCGGCGCAGTACACCATGGCCGCCACGGAGGCCGGTCTGGGACTGCAGCTCACCATGGCCGTCCGGAACAAGGCCGTCGAGGCGTTCCAGGAGATCATGAGGATGCAGGCATAAAATGACCGACCGCCTTCCCGCTCCGGTTCGCCGCGTCACGGACACCTTCAAGTCCTTCACACCGGGACAGAAGGCTGTCACTGTTTTCGCGATTCTCGCCCTCGCCGTCGGCGGTTACTTCTTCGCCGCCTGGGCCGCGAAACCGTCGTACCAGATCCTCTTCAACAACCTGTCGACCAAGGACGCCAGCGCGATCGTCGAGTCGCTGCAGAAGGCCGGCACCCAGTACGAGCTGGCCAACGACGGCCAGACCATCCTGGTGCCGCGCGACCAGGTCAATCAGCTCCGCCTCCAGCTGTCCGGCGAGGGCCTGCCCAACGACGAGGGCACCGGCTACTCGCTGCTGGACCAACAGGGCATCACCACCAGCGACTTCATGCAGCACGCCAACTACCAGCGGGCCCTCGAGGGCGAGCTGTCCAAGACGATCAAGTCGATCGAGGGTGTCGAGGCCGCGACCGTGCACCTCGTGATGCCCAAGGAGGACGTCTTCTCCGACGATCAGAAGAAGCCGACCGCGTCGGTGCTGGTCGCCTCGAAGGGCAACGAACAGCTCGACCAGCAGCAGGTGCAGTCGATCGTGCACCTGGTCGCGTCGAGCGTCGAAGGGCTCGACCCCACCCAGGTCACGGTGGCCGGCTCGGACGGGCGGATGCTCTCCGCGGGTGGCGGCAACATCATCGGCGCCACCGGCGCGGACAACGCCGGCGAGCAGCAGACCGTGGCGTTCCAGAACCGGCTGAACAGCTCCCTGCAGCGGATGCTCGACAACCTGGTCGGGCCCGGCCACTCGGTGGTCACCACCACCCCGGTCCTCGACTTCGACCAGGCCGAGACCCGGACCAAGAAGTACAGCACCGACCCCTCGATGCCCGCCGAGCAGGAGAACATCAAGAGCGAGCAGTACAACGGCACCGGCAACACCTCCGGTGGGGTGCTCGGGCCGGACAACATCCAGGTGCCCAACGGCGGCAACTCCGGGCAGTACACGCAGAAGGACGAGACCCGTACCCGCCGCTTCAACGAGGTCGAGGAGGTGCGCCGGAACGCCCCGGGCAGCATCGAACGGCTCAACGTGTCGGTTCTGCTGGACAGCACGGTGGCCGGATCGGTCGACCCGAACGAGGTGCAGCAACTGCTCAGCGCGGCGGCCGGTATCGACCCCACCCGCGGCGACACCATCGCGGTGGCCTCGATGCCGTTCGACAACACCCAGGCGCAGGCGGTCAAGGACGAGCTCGCCGCCGCGGCCGCGGCCGAGAAGGCGGCCAAGCAGACCAAGCTGATCCAGACCGGGGCCCTGCTGTTCGTGGTCCTGGCACTGATCTTCCTGGCCTGGCGGGCCAACCGGCGGGCCAAGAAGCGCCAGCAGCAGCTCACCGACGAGGAACGGCGTCACCTCGAGGAGATGCAGGCGGCGCTGGAGGCGCAGCGGGCGGCGGAGCTGGACGTCACCGTCGCGCACGCACTGGAGCTGCCGGAACTCGCCGGAAAGACGGACGAGGCACGCGAGGAGCGGCATCGTGAGATCGAGGAGCTGGTCCGGGAGAAGCCGGACGAGACCGCGTCCCTGATCCGCAGCTGGATCTCCGCCGACACGAACCCTCGCTGAACCACAGGAGTTTCAGTTGACTACACCGGCGCTCACCACGCTCAACATGACCGGGGTCCGCAAGGCCGCGATCATGCTGGTCCAGTTCGGCAAGGAACACGCGGCCCAGGTCATGGCGAACATGACCGACAAAGAGGTCGAGATGGTGTCCGCCGAGGTGGCCCGTTTGGGCAAGCTCGACCCGCTCCAGGTCGACGACGTGATGGACGAGTTCTACGCCATGGCCACCACCCGATACGCCGGGTCGGGTGGCATGGACTACGCACGGGAGCTGTTGGAGGCGTCGCTCGGCAAGGACCGGGCGGCGCTCATCCTGGAACGCCTCGAAGCGTCGATGAACGACATCCCCTTCAACTTCCTCAGCAACGCCGACCCCCGGCAGTTGCTCTCGTACGTCCAGTACGAGCATCCGCAGACCATCGCGCTGGTGCTCGCGCACATCCCCTCCGGGCTGGCCTCGTCGATCCTGGCCGGCCTGCCGCTGGAGGTGCAGACCGAGGTCGCGCACCGCATCGCGATCATGGATCGCACCTCGCCGGACATCATCCGCCAGGTGGAGAGCGCCCTGCAGCGCAAGCTGTCCAGCGTGCTGCAGCCGGACGAACTCTCCACGGTCGGCGGTCTGCAGCCACTCGTCGACATCATCAACCGCGCCGACCGCACCACCGAACGGCTCATCCTGGAAGCCCTGGAAGCCCGCAGCCCCGAGCTGGCCGAGGAGATCCGGCGCCGGATGTTCATGTTCGAGGACATCATCAACCTCGAGGACCGCGCGGTGCAGCTCATCCTGCGCCAGGTGGAGCCGGCCGACCTGGCCTGCGCTCTCAAGGGCGTGCCCGAGGGCGTACGGGACAAGGTCACCAAGAACCTGTCCGAACGCGGCCGGGAGAACCTGCTCGAGGAGATGGACCTGCTCGGCCCGGTCAAGGTCAAGATGGTCGAGGAGGCCCAGGCCAAGATCGTCGGTGTCATCCGCACGCTGGAGGACTCCGGCCAGATCGAGATCCAGCGTGGCGGTGAGGCGGATGAGCTCATCGCCTGACCGGGTGCTCCGGGGGGTCGCGGCGGAGAACCTGGCCGCCGCCCGCTTCGGGATCGACCTGCGCAACGACGTCCCGGTCGACAACGAGGCCGTCGAGCAAGCCAAACAGCAGGCCAGGACCACCGGGTACGCCGAGGGATGGGCGCAGGGCAAGCGTGAGGCCACGGTGGCCGCGGAGTCTGCCACGGCCCGCGCGCACGCTGCCGAGGAGGCGTTCGAGCAACGCCGCGCCGCCGCCCTGAACCGGGCCGTGAACGCCCTGGGCCGGGCCGTCACCGATCTCGAGAACCAGCTCATGCCGACCTTCACCGAGCTGCAGGAGGTCGTGCTGGCCAGCGCCTGGGACCTCGCCGAGGCGATCATCGGCCGGCGCCTGCGCGACGATCCGGAACGCGGCGCCGACGCG
This sequence comes from Actinoplanes sp. NPDC019969, assembly GCF_055562375.1. Classification (NCBI taxonomy): domain Bacteria; kingdom Bacillati; phylum Actinomycetota; class Actinomycetes; order Micromonosporales; family Micromonosporaceae; genus Actinoplanes; species Actinoplanes sp. NPDC019969. The sequence goes on from NZ_JBVHFK010000001.1 coordinate 659,416, forward strand.
CTGCGCCGGGCCGTGACCGCCGCCCCGGAACACGGCGACATGACGGTCAACCTGCACCCGGACGACTTCCGGAGCCTCGTGGGCGAGGGATCCGGGGAGGATTTCGACTTCGAGGGCCGGCGGATCACGCTGCGCCCCGACCCCGGGCTCCAGCCCGGTGACGCGGTCGCCGAGACGGGCACCGCCACCGTCGACGCGACCATCGCCGCCGCGGTCGACCGTGCCCGGGAGGCACTGCGGTTGTAAGGGCCTACTTCTGATGACCGATGTCTTTCAGCACCGGCTGCACAGTGCGATGGAAGCCGCCCGCCCGCTGGTCAGCGGACGGGTCACCGGGGCGGTCGGGCTGCGCGTGACGGTGAGCGGGCTGGAGGCGAACGTCGGCGACCTGCTGCGCCTCGGCAGCGCCACCGACCCGATCCTGGCCGAGGTCGCCGCGCTGGACGGGGACAAGCTCTCCTGCATGCCGCTCGGCCCGATCACCGGGATCGGCGCCGGCACCCCGGCGGTGAGCACCGGCGGGCCGTTGCGGATCGCGGTCGGGCCGGACCTGCGCGGCCGCATCCTGGACGGCCTGGGCCGCCCGATGGACGGCGGCCCGCCGTTGCGCGGGCACCTGGTGCCGATCGACGCGGCGCCGCCCTCGGCCATGGAACGCCAGCTGGTCGGGGCCCAGATGTCCCTCGGGGTACGCGTCCTCGACACGCTCGTCCCGTGCGGCAAGGGCCAGCGCATCGGCATCTTCGCCGGCTCCGGCGTCGGCAAGTCGACCCTGATGAGCCAGATCACCCGGGGCACCGCGGCCGAACTGAACGTGGTCGCGCTGGTCGGCGAACGCGGCCGTGAGGTGCGCGAGTTCATCGAGCACGACCTGGGCCCGGAAGGCCTGGCCCGCTCGGTGCTGGTGATCGCCACGTCGGACACGCCACCGCTGGTCCGGCTGCGGGCCGGCGCGGTCGCCACCCGGATCGCCGAGTACTACCGGGACGAGGGTGCCGACGTGCTGCTGATGATGGACAGCGTGACCCGTGCGGCGATGGCGCAGCGGGAGGTCGGCCTGTCGGTCGGCGAGCCGCCGGCCACCCGCGGCTATCCCCCGTCGGTCTTCGCGATGCTCGCCTCGCTGCTGGAACGCGCCGGGCCGGGCGCCCGCGGCAGCATCACCGGCCTCTACACGGTGCTGGTCGAGGGTGACGACCACAACGAGCCGATCGCCGACGCGGCCCGGTCGATCCTCGACGGCCACATCGTGCTGGACCGCAAACTCGCCACCGCCGGCCACTTCCCGGCGATCCAGGCCCTCGACTCGATCTCCCGCGTCGCCAACAAGATCACCACCCGGGAGCAGCGGGCCGACGCCACCGAACTGCGCCGGCTGATGGCCGCGCACCGCGAGGTCCGGGAACTCGTCGAGATCGGCGCCTACGTCGCCGGCACCAACCCGGACGCCGACCGCGCCAACGCCGCCTGGCCCCAGATCAGCGCGTTCCTCCGCCAGGATCTCGACGACCGCACCACGGCCGACTCCGCCTGGGCCGCGTTACGCGCCCTGATCGCGACGACCTGATCTTTCCGGCTGGTTCTGAGGGCTGTCTCAGGGCGGTTGAGACAGCCCTCAGAGCCAGCCGAGGGGGTAACCGGGACCACCGCATTCGGCCCGGCGGCCGCGTTACGGCCCGGACCCCGGCAAACCTCGCGCGGAGCGGATGGGACGGCCTGGTTGCGGTTGAGAGCAGTTTGCGGCGTACGAGAAAAGGGTTGAGAAATCGCCACCGGGCAGCTCAGTAGCGAAGCGGGTGCAGGCGCTCAGTGGATCATCGGAAGGGCCGAAGCGGTGAGGTGAGGGCTAACCGTCCCCGTGAGGAGGCCGACGTTGAATCGCTTGTTCCGACTGGGATCCGTGCTGCGCGCCCGCAAGGCACAGGAGGACGCCGCCCGTGGCGCCGTGATCCAGTCCCGGGCCGACATCCGTGAAGCCGAAGCCATGGTGAAACGCCGCAAGCTGGACCTGGTCGGGGCGGACGCGCCGTCCGAGGGTTCGGCCCGCGCCATGGTCGCCGCCCTGGTCGCCCGGCAGTCGCTGGCCGCCGGCCTGTTCGACGCACAGCGGATGGTGACCGACGCCGAGGACGTCGAGCGGCAGCGGATGGCCGCGCTCGCCGACGCCTCCAAGCGCAGACGCGCCGTCGAGCTGATGGCCGAACGGCACGCCGCCACCGTCAAGGCCCACGACCTGCGCACCGACCAGGCCAACCTGGACGAGCTCGCGGTCAGCGCCAAGGCGCGCAGCTCCGCCGGAACCGTCGACGACCGGGGCGAACAATGACCATGCTGGGCGTCTCCGGGGTCCTGTCGCGCATCTCCGAACTGCAGAATCAGCTCGGGATCAACACGACCGGCCCGGCTACGGCGGCTACCGGCGGCACGTCCGGCGCACGGTTCGCCTCGGCGCTGTCCAGCGCCACCGGCACGCCGGGCGGGCCGGTGGCGGGATCCGGGCCCAGTGGGGACGACGTGGTCGCGGCGGCCAAGAAATATCTGGGTACGCCGTACGTCTTCGGCGGCACCGACCCGAAAAAAGGCCTGGACTGCTCCGGGTTCATCAAGCGGGCCTACGCCGACCTCGGCGTCGATCTCCCCCGCAACTCCTGGCAGCAGGCCAAGGCCGGCCGTCCGGTCGCCAGCCTGGCCGATGCCAAGCCGGGCGACGTCCTCGCCTTCAACTCGCCGGTCGACCACGTCGCGATCTATCTGGGCGACAACAAGATGATCGCCGCGCCGAAACCGGGCGACCACGTCAAGATCCAGAGCGTGTACGAGACGCCCAGTGCCATCCGCCGCGTCCTCGACACCGTGCCCGCCGCCGCCGTGCAGGACATGTCGTCGCTGCGCCCGGCCGGTTTGCGGGCCGTCGCCGGCGGCGGGCTGAGCGGGGTGCCGTACGCCGAACTGTTCGAACAGGCCGGCGCCCGGCACGGCGTCTCACCGAAACTGCTCGCCGCCGTCGCCAAGGTCGAGTCCAGCTACAACCCGCGGGCCGTCAGCAAGGTCGGCGCCCAGGGCCTGATGCAGCTCATGCCGGCGACCGCCCGCGGCCTCGGCGTCGACGACGCGTTCGACCCGGCCCAGGCGGTCAACGGCGCGGCCAAGCTGCTCGCCTCTCACCTGCGCGAGTTCAAGTCGGTGCCGCTGGCGCTGGCCGCATACAACGCCGGCGGCGGCGCGGTGCACCGGCACGGAGGCATCCCGCCGTCAGCGGAGACCCAGGCATACGTCCCGAAGGTGCAGAAGGCCCTGGCCGCCCTCGGCGGCTGAGGTCCTACGGAGCAGAGATCAGGGAGACCGCATGACCATGCCGAGTTCAGTGAACGGTCCCGACCGCAAGCCGGGTGCCGAGGCGTCCCGGCGGCCGGGCGGGCGGCGTGAGGAGGGCGGGGCGGACTTCGGTTCGGCACTCTCTGCCGAACTGGGCCGGCCTCCCGGCGAGGACGAGCGGGAAAGACCGGAACGAACCGGCGGCGACACGGACCCCCAGCGGGCCGCACGGGCGGCGGCGGCCCGGACAGCGGCGGCGAAGTCGGCGGCCGCGCACACCACCGACCAGGCCGCGATCGCCCGCGCGACCGCGGAACGGGTCGCCGCCGAACGGAACGCGGTGGCGCGGGCGGCCAGTGGGCGGGCGGCGTTCTCCCGGGCGGCTCTGTCGCGGGCCACCGCCCCGCAGGCCCCCTTGTCACGGCCCGCCGCTGCGCAGACCGGCTCGGCGCGGGCCACCACTTCACCGGACACCTCGCCGCGGGCCGCCGTGGAAAGGGACGCGGCCGAGCGGGCCACGGCGAAGCGCGCCACCACGGACCGGCACGCTGACCGTGCTACCGCGGAGCGGCACGCTGACCGGGCGGCGGACGGGCGGGAGACGACACAGCGGGCGGCAACCGAGAGGGCGGCCGCCGAGCGGCGCTTCACCGCCGGGCGCACCGCGAAGCAGCCCGTGCCGCCGGCAGGCGCGGACACCCGGCGGCCCGCCGAGGCCACCGCCGGCCGGACGACGGGTGACCGCGCCTCCGCGGCTTCGGGTGATCGCACGCCCGCGGCTTCGGATGACCGCACGCCTGCGACCTCGGGTGACCGTACGGCCGCGAAGGCCGGGCCGGTGCAGGGCGATGCCGAGTCCCGTCCGGTGACGGATGCGGCAATCGAGGCCACGGCGGTCGACGACGCCGCGCAACCGGCCGGCGAGGAGACGGCCGAGGCGGAACAGAAGCAGGCGACCGGAGGCGAGATCGGCACGGTCACGGCGATGGCCGGCACGATCGCCGGCATGGCGGTGCAGGTGCCCGCCGAGGCCACGCCGGACAGCGGCGGCGAGGCGGCCGCCCCGTCCCCGGTCACCGTCGCCGCACCCCAGGCCGGCGCGACCGTGACCCCGGCGGCGACCGGCACGGCGACGCCGGCCGAGAACAGCACACCGGGCGCCACCGGCGCCGCTGCGACCGCCACCGTCCCGGCGGACCCGGCCGGAACCACGTCGGCAGCCCCGGCGGGCGCCGCGACGGCGCAGCCGGCTGCCACCGCCGATGCCGCCACGGCCACGACGGCTCCGGCCATCGCGCCGGGCACGCCCGGCACCACCCCGGGCAGTCCCGCCGCACCGGGTCAGCCGGCCGGCGCGAACGCCGCCGCACCGGGTACACCCGACGCCGCGGCCGCCGCACCGGCCACGACGGTGACGCCGGAGGCCGCCGCCACGCTTCGCCCGGAGAGCCTGCGCACCGCCGACACCGCCGCCACCACGACGGCGGCGGAACCGGCCACGACGAGCCCGGCCGGCACCGCCGCCGAGCCCACGGCCGCCGGGGACACCGGAACCGGCCAGGGTTCGGCGGACACCGGCGGCCAGACCGGTCAGGGTGGCTCCGGCCAGTCCGGCTCCGGCTCGGCCGGGACCACGGCGACCGGGTTCTCCACCGGTCTTCCCCAGGGCGCCGTCCCCGGTGAGGCCACCGCCGCGGCCACCCCGCCCGCCGCCGGGCTGGCCGGGGTGACCGGACCGCAGGCCGCGGCGCCGGCCGCGCCGGTCGCCGAGACCGCGGCCCCACCGCCGCCCGCCCCGAGCACCCCGTCGCCGGCGGCCGCGCAGGTCGCGATGCGGATCATTCCGTTGCGGCTGGACGCCGACGGCGTACACCGGCTGACCGTGAACCTGCACCCGGTCGACCTGGGCCCGGTCCAGGTGGTGGCGGAGATCCGCAACGGCGACATCACCGTGCAGCTGTCCGGCGGCACCGAGGCGGGCACCGAGGCGCTCCGGTCCTCCCTGGCCGACCTGCAGCGGGACCTGGAGGATGCCGGGTTCACCAACTGCACCCTCGACCTGCGGCAGGGCAATCCGCAGCAGCAGGCCCGGCAGCAGTTCGCCGAGACGCTGAACCGCCGGACCGGCAACGGCCCGGCCGGTGGACCGGACGTCGGCGCCGAACCCGCCCCGGTCACCACCCGGCGGGTCGACCCGGGCACCGGGCGGGTGGACATCGAGGCCTGACAAACGCATCGGGCGCCGGCCGCTGTGTTCAGCGGTCGGCGCCCGATGGCGTGTGGATTTCTGGCGCGTATAGCGCCCGAAATCAACACGCTGGAACTGCATCTCGGTCGGCTTCCCCACCGGGCGAGATGACGGTTCAGGACGACTTTCCTGGCTCCGGATCGCTGTCGTACGGCTCGGGCCGCACCACGTGCGCCGGTTCCTCCTCGGCCTTCTTGTAGCCGGCGAGGATGAAACGGAGCCCGGCCAGCAGCACCGCGGCGATCGGCACGGCCACCAGGAACCGGATCAGCACCTGGATCAGCTCCACCTCGTCGAGCATCAGGCGGTACCAGGCCGGAGCACTGATCAGCAGCGCGAACAGCAGAACCGACGGCTTGATCATCGGCTGACGGGGTCAGCGGCGGCCGGAGCGGGTCACCCGGCGAGGCATGACCGCCAGCGGCATCACCTCGGCGGCGATCCGGGCGCACAGCATCGCCGCCCAGGCGTGCGGGGTGGCCGGCTTGCCGTCCAGCGAGAAGATCGGCACGTCCAGCCCCAGCACCGAGGCCGGGTCCGCGGTGAGCTCCACGCTGTGCACCACGAGTGCCTCCACGTCACCGAGGTTGCGCAGGTGGCGGGCGGTGTCGGCGGTCTTGCGGGTGGCGTCGACGACGGCCCAGAGCGCGGTGGCGCCGAGCGCGTCGCACATGTCGTTGACCCAGAACGGGTCGGTGCCGCCGACCGGCGCGTCGACCACCACCACCCAGGGGTGCTCGGAGCTCTGCAGCTTCTCCGCCCGCGACTCGGCCGCGCTGCGGCTGGAGATCAGCCGGGAGGAGTGCAGCCCGGTGCCGGCCGTGGAGGGCGCGGCGAGCAGCAGGTGGGTCTGGTCCACGTGCAGCTGTTCCAGGATGTGCTTGCCGATCGAGACGGCGGTGTGCACCTCACCGGCCAGGACCAGGATCTCGCCGGGGCCGTCCGGGATGCCGGGGGCGGCCGGGCGGGCGGCGAGCACGCTGAGCACCCCGGCGTACGTGTCCCCGCCCGTGATCTTGCGGGCCATCGCCTCCGGCATGCCGACCGCGATCAGGTTGCGCTGCACCGGGTCGAGGTCGTCGGTGGGCGGCGGCGGGGCCGACGACTTGGGGGCCGGCGTCGGGGCCGGGGAGACCGGGACCGACTCGTCGAGCCCGTAGACCTCGGCCGCGGAGCGGATCGGAGCCGGGGCGAACGCGGCTCGCGGAGGCGCCAGGGCCGGTTCGGACGGCCGTACCGGAGCAACGGGTGAGACCGCACGCGGCGCGGACGTGGCGGCGCGGATCGGCGTCATGGTCTCGGGGACCTCGCGTTCCCGGGCGGCGGGCCGTTCCGGGAAGCTCGGCATCGTCGGCAGGGCGGCGGGCAGCGGCCGCTGGCCCGCGTTGACCGCCGAGCCGGTGGCCGCGGCCGGGCGGAAGGGCCGCACCGTCGGTGTGTCCTCCCGGCTGTCGGCCTTGGCCTCGGCCGGCCGGGCCCGGGCCGGGGCACGGCCCTCACCCAGGTGGCCGGCGACGTCCAGGCCGGCCATCAGCTCGGCGAACGCGGCCCCGGTGTCACCGAGGCCGGCCGTGCGGCCCTCCTGACGGGCCCGTAGATCGGCCGTGGTGGGCCCACGTTCGGTGGTCACCCGGTCCTTCGATTCGGCCTGCTCCAGCAGGCGCTCGAAGTTCTGTGTGCCGTTGCCGGCAACGGTCTGTTGCGCCATGTCATCACTGTCCTCGGTTGAATCCGGTACCTCGACGGAGAGCTCGTAGTGCTGCTTCGCGAAGAAGCCCCCGATGCCACCGCTTCGTACTTTGTCTGCGGAGACGATCCGGACACCCGACCCGTATTCGTCACGCACCTGAGCCAGCAACGGCTCGATGGCCGGTCCCTCAAGCAGCACCCGCGTAGGCACCGTTCACCACCCCTATCGTCTCGATCTGTGCGGTGGAACCAGAGATTTCGCTGTACGACAGCACCTGGACCCGGCGCGAGCCGGCTCGCAGCAGTCGCATCAACGGCAGCCGCAGCTGTGGTGAGCAGGCCAGGACGGGATTCATGCCCTGCTGCTCGGCGGCCTCGGAGATCCGGCTGGCCTCGCTGACGATCGCCTCGGCACGCATGCCGTCGATCGCCATGAAGGCGCCGGTGTCGCTGGGCCGCAACGATTCGAGAAGGCTCTGCTCGAGCATCGGATCGAGCGTGATCACGGTGAGCCGGCCCGCTGTCGTGTGCTGGGCGGCGATGGCCGGCCCCAGCGCGCTGCGCGCCGCCTCGACCAGGCCGTCGTGATCGACCGACATCTTGGCCCGCAGCGAGAGCGACTCGAAGATCCGGACCAGGTCGCGGATCGGCACGCCCTCGTCGAGCAGCGCCTGCAGCACCTTCTGGATCTGGCCCAGGCTGAGCAGCGCGGGGGTCAGTTCCTCCACCACGACCGGGTGGGTGCGCTTGACCATCTCGCTGAGCGCCCGGACGTCCTCGCGGCCGAGCAGGCGGCTGGCGTTGGTCCGGACGATCTCGGCCAGGTGCGTGATGATCACCGACGCGCGGTCCACCACCGTCGCGCCGGAGATCTCGGCCTGGTAGTGCATCTCGGCGGGAACCCACTTGCCGGCCAGCCCGAAGACCGGTTCGACCCCGGCGCGGCCGGGGAGCGCGTGCAGTCCCTCGCCGATGGCCAGGACGGTGCCCGGCGGCGCCTGGCCGGAGCCGGCGTCGACCCCGGAGATCCGGATCGCGTACGAGGACAGCGGCAGGTCCAGGTCGTCGCGGGTCCGGACCGGCGGCATGATCACGCCGAGTTCCATGGCCATCTTGCGGCGCAGGGCGCGTACCCGGTCGAGCAGGTCCCCGCTGCCCGGGTCGACGAGGTCGACCAGGTCCGGGGCGAGCGCCAGTTCGAGGGGGTCGATCCGCATCTCGCCGAGCAGCGACTCCGGGGAGTCCGGCGAGGGCAGATCGGGCGCCTCGGCCGCGGCCTTCGCCGCCTGGACCTCGTCCTCGGGCACCGGATCCTTGACCCGTTGCGCGATCAGCAGGACGATCCCCCCGACCAGCAGGAACGGCAGTTTCGGTAGGCCCGGGATGATGCACAGGGCGATCGCCGCACCCCCGCCGATGCGCAGCGCGAGCTTGTTCTGGCCGAGCTGCGTGGTGACGGTCTGGCCCATGTCACCGGAGGTGGCGGACCGGGTCACGATCAGACCGGTGGCGACCGACAGCAGCAGCGCCGGGATCTGCGAGACCAGGCCGTCGCCGATGCTCAGCATGCTGTAGTGGTTCATCGCGTCGGCCGGGGCCATGCCGGCCTGCATGATCCCGATGGCGAAGCCACCGACCAGGTTGATGATCGTGATGATGATGGCCGCGATGGCGTCGCCCTTGACGAACTTGGAGCCACCGTCCATGGCGCCGTAGAAGTCGGCCTCGGCGGCCACCTCGGCGCGGCGCACCTTCGCCTGCGCGTCGTCGATCAGGCCGGCGTTCAGGTCGGCGTCGATCGCCATCTGCTTGCCGGGCATCGCGTCGAGGGTGAACCGGGCGCCGACCTCGGCGACCCGCTCGGCTCCCTTGGTGACCACGATCATCTGGACGATCACCAGGATCGAGAAGATCACCAGACCGATCACCAGGTTGCCACCGACGACGAAGCTGCCGAACGCGTGGATCACCTTGCCGGCGTCGCCGTCGCGCAGCACCAGGCGTGTCGCGCTGATGTTGAGAGCGAGCCGGAACAGGGTCATGACCAGCAACAGCGCGGGGAAAACGGCGAAGTCGAGCGGTCTCTGCACGAACATCGAGATGAGCAGGACCAGGAGGGCGGCCGTGATGTTCACGGCGATGAACAGGTCCAGCAGGAAGGTCGGCAAGGGTACGACCATCATGATGATGATGCCGACGACCCCGATGGGTACGGCGAACTTGCCTAGGTTCTTCGTTTTCACGGCACCTTCCGAGCGTGGGCAGTCCGATGGCCATCCGGGCCCCGCCGTCGCCGTCCTGGCAATGGTCTGTTCGGCGTGTTCCCGCCGTCACTGAGGCCGCTGTGGCACCGCCACGCACCGATCTTCCCTGCTCTTGCACCAGCTTGTGAGGAAATCTCTGTATTTGGTGGTTATGCCGCTACTGAGGTCGGGTTCGGGTTCCGGTGCAAACCAGCCGCCGCACCACGTGCCTTCAGACTCATCACGAACGCCAGCACCCTCGCCACCGCGCCGAAGAACTCCGCCGGGATCTCCTGGCCGATGTCGCAGTCCTTGTTCAGGGCCCGGGCCAGCGGCACGTCCTGCACCATCGGGATCCGCTTCTCGGTGGCGATGTCCCGGATCTTCGCGGCGACCGGGCCCTTGCCCTTCGCCACCACCCGCGGCGCGCCCTTCTCCGGCTCGTACCGCAGCGCCACCGCGACGTGCACCGGGTTCACCACCACCACGTCGGCGGTGGGCACGTCGGCCATCATCCGGTTCCGGGCCATGGCCTGCTGCTTGGCCCGGATGTGGGCCTTGACGTGCGGGTCGCCCTCGGTGTTCTTGTACTCCTGCTTGACCTCCTCCTTGGTCATCCGCAGCTGTTTCTTGGTCCGCCGGCGCACCACGAAGTAGTCGGCGGCGGCCATCACGATGCCGGCCGCCGCGGCGGCCTGGAGGAGCTGGATCGCGGCGTCGTTGATGACCGCGACCAGGGTGGCCAACGGCAACCGCCCGGCGGTCATCAGCACCGGCACGATGTCCTGCATCGTCAGGTACAGCACGATCGCCAGCACCGTCGTCTTGATCAGGGCCTTGGCGCCCTCCCAGAGCGCCTGCCCGCCGAACATGCGCTTGATCCCGGTGAACGGGTTGAGCCGGTTGAACTTCGGGATGAACAGCTTGGTCGCGACCCGGATGCCGCCCTGCGACCCGGCCGCCACGATGCCGACCGCCATCATGGTCAGCGCCAGCGGCAGGACCGTCCAGGCGGCGCTCATCAGCGCGTCCTTGAAGATGCCGAGGGTCTTGCCGGGATCCGGGTTCTGGATGGTGTCCGGGATCTTCTCCACCAGCTCCTGGGCGCGCTCCATCGCCTTACCCAGGGTGCGGGGCAGCATGATGCTGGCGGCGAGCATGCCGACCCAGGCACCGAGGTCCTGACTCCGCCCGATCTGGCCCTCCTGCTTGGCCTTCTTCAGTTTTTGGGCTGTGGGTTCCTCGGTCTTCTCGCCGGACACGTCTCACCTCCTCATCTCCGCGGGACTCACCCGCCGCCGAGTCGCACCACCACGGTGACCGCCTTGTCGACGAGCGTGTCGAGGATCCCCGGCAGCTGCGAGATCGCGATCGCGGAGAGGGTGACGACCAGGAAGATCTTGATCGGGAAACCGAGCTGGAAGGCGTTGAGCGCGGGCGCGACCCGGTTCAGCAGGCCCAGGGCCACGTCGGCCAGGAAGAGCACCGCCATCAGCGGCCCGGCGATCTGGATCGCCGCGAGGAACATCTCGCCGATGCCCTTGAGCAGCAGCCGGCTGAACGTCTCCATGTCGAACGTGGCGTTCAGCGGCAGGGTACGGAAGCTCTGCAGGAAGCCCCGGATGATCAGCTGGTGCCCGTCGCTGGCGAACAGCAGGGTGAGAGCCACCAGGTTGTAGTACCGGCCGAAGATCGAGCTGCTGCTCTGCGAGAACGGGTCGTACGTCGAGGCCAGCGTGAAGCCGCTGGCGAGGTCGAGCAGGTCGCCTGCCGCCTGGAGGGCCGCGAACAGCAGGGCGGTGAGGAAGCCGAGCCCGGCGCCGATGAGCACCTGGAGAGCGGCCGTGAAGATCAGGTCCTTGGTCTCCAGCGACGGGACGGTCTGCCGCAGGTACGGCGCCATCGGCAGGGTCAGCCCGACCGAAAGCAGAGCCTTCACCTGCGCCGGGATGAACCGGGAACTCAACGGCGGGCAGAGCATCATCCAGGCGCCGGTCCGTACCGCTCCCAGCATGACCGCCAGGAACTCCGCGGTGGCGACCTCGAAATTCATCGTCTCAGTACGAGCCGACCAGTGCCGTGATGATCAGGGCCCACCCGTTGACCAGCACGAACAGCAGCAGTTTGAAGGGCAGCGCCACGGTCACCGGCGGCAGCATCATCATGCCCAGCGACATCAGCGAGGCGGACACCACCAGGTCGATGATCAGGAACGGGATGAAGATGACGAACCCGATGATGAACGCGGCCCGCAGCTCGGAGAGCACGAACGCCGGAATCAGCGTGGTGAGCGGGACCGCCTGGATGTTGGCCGGTTTCTTCTGGCCGGACACCTTGGTCAGCAGCGCGACCTCGTCGGGGCGGGTCGCCCCGTACATGAACTCGCGGAGCGGCTCGACCCCGTCCTTGAACGCCTGGGACTGTGTCTTGTCGCCCTTGAGATAGGGCTGCACGCCCTGTTCGTTGATGGCCGAGACGGTCGGTCCCATGATGAACATGCTCAGGAACAGCGCCAGGCCGGCGAGCACCTGGTTGGGCGGCATGCTGGTCAGGCCGAGCGCGTTGCGGGTGATCCCGAGGACCATGAAGACCTTGGTGAAACAGGTGCAGAGCAGCAGTAGGGCCGGCGCCACCGACATCAGGGTCAGGCCCAGGACGATCACCAGGGACGAGGCCGGGCGGCTGCCGTCCGGGTTCGTCCCGTTGATCTGGATGTCGATGCTGGGCGGTGACGGGGTCGGCGCGGGCGCCGCCGAGGCGATGCCCGGCAGCAGGATGAGGGTCGCCACCAGCATCAGCAGCGGGATCGCGCGCCGCGTCATGTCTACCGCCTCGTCGTCCGGTCGCGCAGCGCCTCGAGCGCCGTGGTCCAGGTCCGCGGCGAGAGCAGCGAGCCGTCCAGCCGCCCGCCGAGGCTCATCGGGTGCCGGTCCGGCAGCTTGGGGTGCGCGTGCAGGCCGTCCGACTCCACCTCCATCTCGTCACGGTGCTCGTCCGGCTCGGTCTCGAAGGGTTCGAGGTCGGTCTCGGTGAGGATGCTGACCTGCTGTTCGGTGATGCCGACCACCAGCGCGCGATCGGCGACCCGGATCACCGCCACCGCCGAGCCGCGGCTGAGCTGCTGACGTCCGAGCACCGCGAGCATGCCGTCGCGGCGGCTGGTGTACGGCCGGCGTACGGCCTTGGCCAGCAGCCACATCAGGAACAGGACGATCAGCAGCGCCAGGGCGACCCGGAAGGTGAGCGAGATCAAGACCGTTACTCCACGCCCGGCGAGACGATCTCGGTGATCCGGATGCCGAAGTTCTCGTCGACCACGACCACTTCGCCGCGGGCGATCAGCCGGCCGTTGACCAGCAGATCGGCCGGACTGCCGGCGGCCCGGTCCAGCTCGACGATCGCGCCGGGGGTGAGCGAGAGCAGCTCGCGCACACTCATCCGGGTCCGGCCCAGTTCGGCGGAGACCTCCATCTCGACGTCGTGCAGCATGTCCAGACCACCCCGTCCGCCGCCGCCGGCCCGGGCCGGCGCCGCCCGCTGGGCCACGCTCACCGCTCCGGCGTCCTCACCGGGCCACTGGCTGAGGGCCAGGCCGATCACCGCACGGATCTCGAGTTCGTCGCGCAGCGGCACCGCGACGGCGCCCTCCTTCGTGGCGAGCGCGCTGAGCGCCACCCCGGGCTCCATCAGCTGACCGGGGTCGAGGACCACCGGCCCGAACACCCGGGCCGCCGCCTCCAGGGCCGGCCGGACCGCCGCGGTCAGGTCGAGCTCGCCGAGCGGGCTCTCCTTCAGGGCATCCGCGAGATCCTGGCCGACCACCACGACGACCTCGCCGGAGGCAGCGCCGGTGAACCTCGCCGTGATCGCCTGACCCTCGATCACCGTCCCCGCGTCCGGTATCACCGGGTCGGCAGCCACCAGGGCACGGCTGGTGGGCAGAACGGCCAGCGCGGCCTCGGCGGCGTTCCTGGCGAGCGCGAGCTGAGGCGCGGTCATGGTGGGCGCTGTCATGGGCGGCCAGACTCCTTGGACGGGCTCTCGTTGGGCGACGGCACGACGAGACATGCGAGCCGGGCGCCCTGGTTACCGGGAACTGCGTGAGCGAAGACGATGTCGTTGACGGTCACCTCGAGCGGCCGGCTGGTCGGATGTCCCAGCGGGACGACGTCACCGGGGCGCAGATCCACGATGTCATCGGTACGCATCCGAATGGGCTGGAATCGCACTGCTACGTCGATCGGAGCGGCGGAAAGTCCGGCGGTCAGGTTCCGCAGGGAGGTGTCCTTCTCGAGCCGCTCGGCGGCGCTCAGGACGACCGCCTCGGTCCGCGACAGCACCGGCAGGATGGTGTTGAACGGCAGGCAGATGGTGGCGATGCACTCCTCCGCGCCGATCTTCGTCTCGAACGACGCCACCACCACCGCGTCGCCGGGCGCGTGAGCGCGCAGGAACTGCGCGTTGTACTCGATCTCCTTCAGCTTCGGCGTCAGGTCGACCATGCTCTCGAAGCCGTAGCGCAGTTCGCCCAGCATCCGTTCGATGAGACCGCGCAGCAACGGCATCTCGACCTCGGTCAGCGGACGCTCCGGCTGGGTGCCGCCGGGCCCGCCGAGCATGTGGTCGATCGCGGTCATCACCGCCGACTGGGCGATCTCCAGCAGGACCGTGCCGGGCAGCGGGTCGAGGGTGACCACGGCGATGATCGTCGGGTTGGCGAGCGCGGCGACGTACTCGTCGTAGTTCAGCTGCTCGATGGAGATCAGGGAGACGTTGCTGACCACCCGGAGGCGGGTGGTGAACAGCGTGCCGCAACTGCGCGCGTACGACTCGAAGACCATCTGCAACGTACGGACGTGTTCGCGGGACAGCTTGATGGGACGCCGGAAGTCGTACGCGGTCGGGCCCCCGCCTTGGCCACGACGCGAGATCCTGCCGGGGGAACGTTGAGCGGTGGTCACGTCGTCCTCATCGGCTCGGTTACCGATCCGCTGAGCCGTGGCGGCGTTTTCATCCAGTTCTCATGCCGATGGGCGGGTCTCCCTGGGGAGACCCGCCCGGTGTGGCGGTCTTACTGGGTCACGAACGAGGTGTAGTAGATGTCCATGACCTCTTTGACGTCGTCGTGGGTGTAGGTCTCGATCAGCTTGGCCAGCAGCTCTTCCTTGACCTTGGCGCGGCCCTCGGCGGTGGAGAGCTCGGCGACCGTGCGGCCGGTGTAGGCGTCGATCACCAGCTGGTAGGCCTCGTTCAGGTCGATCGCGTGGTCACCCGACTCCTCGGTCTGCTGGATGGCGAAGCCCAGCTTCAGGTAGTGCCCCTCGGCCAGGTTCACCGTGATGGTGTTCTCGGCGGCGGTCACGATGCCCTTGACCGGCTTCTCCTCGGCGGCGTCGGCGGAGTTGCCGCTCATCATGAAGAACGCGCCGGCTCCACCGCCACCCACGAGCACCAGCGCCAGGGCGATGATGATCATGAGCATCTTGTTCGACTTCTTCGGCGCCTCGGCAACCGTGGTCTCGTCAGCCATCAGAACTCCCCCAGTTCAGATCAGTTGTGGTTGGTGGTGGTGCTGGCGGTGCTGGTCTTGGCGGTCTCGGCGGCGACCTCGGCCTGGTGCTCTGCCGTGGTCTGGCCGGTGTGCAGCTTGCCGTCGGCGCCGGCCGCGGAGGGCAGCAGCGCTGCCTGGTCAGCCGAGAGCATGGTCAGGATGACGACGTCCACCCGGCGGTTCATCGAGATGGAGCGCGGGTCCTTCGGGTCGATCAGCGGCTTGGTGTCGGAGAAACCGACCGCGCTGAGCCGCTTCTTCGGGATGTCGTGGTCGGTGAAGAACCGGACCGTGGTCGAGGCGCGGGCGGCGGAGAGTTCCCAACCGCTCGGGTAGTACGTGGTGCGGGCCTTGAGCTGGTTGGTGTGGCCGTCCACCTCGATGCTGTTCGGCAGCTTCGCCAGGGTGGGTGAGATCGCGTTCAGGATCTTCTCGCCGCCCTTCTGAAGCTCGGCGCGGTTGCCGGCGAAGACCACCTCGTTGGTGACGATGGTGACCACCAGGCCGCGCTGGTCGATGGTGAACTTCGCGCTGCCGAGCAGCTTCTGTGCGGCCAGCGCGTCGGCGAGCTTGCGCTCGATGGCCTTGAGGTTCTCGGCCTCCTTGGCCGCCTCTTCCGCGTTGGCCGAGGCCTTCTTGCGGTCCTCGGCCTTGATGGCCCGCTCGACCGCTTCCTTCTGCTTCTGGTTCAGGCCCTCCGTGCCGGAGGACCCGTCACCCGGGTTGGAGCCCGGGTCGATCTGCACGATCTGTGCGGTGTTCGCGGCGCCGTCCAGCGGGGCAGAGTTCCCGCTGAACGCCGCGCTCTTGGAGCCGAAGCCGGCGGACAGGCCTTGTGCCAGCTGCGCGAACTTCTTCTGGTTCACGTCACTCATCGAGAAGAGCACCACGAAGAGCACGAAGAGCAGGGTCATCATGTCGGCGTACGACACGAGCCAGCGCTCGTGGTTGGCGTGCTCCTCGTGTTCTTCGTGCTTCTGCTTACGCTTGCCGCCGCCGGAGCTCATCTAGGTCAGGCCGCCTTCTTGCTCGAGGCCGCAGCTTCGGCCTTCTTCATCTCGTCCGGGGGAAGCAGGCTGCGGAGCTTCTGGGCGACCAGACGCGGGTTCGAGCCGGCCTGGATGGCCAGGACACCGTCGATCACGAGCTCCATCTCCTCGGCCTCGATCGCGCTGAGGCGAGCCAGGCGGGCGCCCATCGGCAGCAGGATCATGTTGGCGCTGAGAACACCCCAGAGGGTGGCGCAGAACGCCGCGGCGATCGAGTGGCCCAGCGTCTCGGGCTTGTCCAGGTTCTCCATGACCAGGACCAGACCCATGACCGTGCCGATGATGCCGATCGTCGGGGCGTAACCACCCCAGGACTCGAAGAACTTGACGCCGGCCTTGTCGGCCTTCTTCTTGGCGGCGACCTCGGCGTGCAGGATGTCGTGCAGCTCGTCCGGGTCGGTGCCGTCGATGGCGAGCTGCAGACCCCGCTTGAGGAAGGGGTGCTCGACCGTCTTGACCGCGTCCTCGAGAGCCAGCAGACCCTCACGGCGGGCCCGCTCGGCCAGCTTCACGACGCTGTCGAGCAGCTCGGCCGCCGGCGTGACCTTGTTGGTGAAGCCCTTCTTGAGCTGCGCGCCGAAGGCCTTCGTGTCCTTCATGACGCCACCCGCCATGGCGGCGGCGAAGCCACCACCGAAGACCAGGAGCATCGACGGCCACAACATGATGGAGGCGGGTGAACCGCCCTCGACCAACTGGACGGTGAAGACGATGGCCAGTCCGAGAACTACACCAATGATGCTAGCGAGGTCCATCTCAGCGTCCGTTCCGGTGCAGCGGGAGCACCTTGGCGTCGAGGTCGTCAGAGGAAGAGGGCACTGCGGTGGAGTCCACGGGCTGGGTCTCCATCCGGCTCGCTTGGGCGATGAGCGAGGCGCGGTAGTGACGCACCGAGTCGATGAATTCGGGTACCGACTCGGCGATGACGTACTTGGTGCCGTCCACCAGGGTGACGACCGTGTCGGGCGTGCAGTCCACACGCTCGACCAGGTCCGGGTTCAGTGCGAACACGGCGCCATTGATGCGAGTTACGAGGATCAAGACTGTTCCGTCCTTGGGTCGTCCTTGGCTGGTGTCGGGCCCTCCGTGGCCCTTCGCCTATCAGTTCGGCTCGACCTCGGTTGCCGATGAGATCGAACCGGTCGCTATCCGGGTGCGGGCTGCGGCGCTTCCGCGCACACCTCTCCCACCTCTCACACAGCGGCGGCCGGGGTGGGCCGGAGCCCGCCCCGGCCGCCGGCCGAGATTTGACGCTGTACTACTAGCGCTTCAGGTTGACGAGCTCCTGGAGGATCTCGTCCGAGGTCGTAATGATCTTGGAGTTCGCCTGGAAGCCCCGCTGGGCGACGACCAGGTTGGTGAACTCCTGGGCGAGGTCGACGTTCGACATCTCCAGCGCGCCGGAGATGACCTGACCCATGCCCGCACTGCCGGGTTCGCCGACCTGGGCGTACCCGGAGTTGACCGTCGTGCGGTACTGCGAGTTCCCGACCTTCTCCAGGCCGGCCACGTTCTTGAAGGTCGCCATGGCGACCTGGCCCAGCGTCTGCTTCATCCCGTTGCTGTAGACACCGATGATCTCGCCGGAGTCCGACACGGTGTACGACAGCGACGTGAGCGCGCCGGCCGTCTGGCCGTCGACGTTGAAGACGCGGGCATCGGTGAGACCCGAGTACATCGTCAGGTCCTTCATGTTGATCTTGATGCCGGGATCGTCGGGCCCGTTGGTCTTGGCGGCACGGAAAATCATGTTGCCGTCGGCGTCCAGGGTGCCGGCATCCGGAATCTCCTTCGGCTGGATCTCCGGCTTGCCGTCCTTCATTTCGAGCGTCATGTCCTCCTCGGTGCCGTTGACACGGACGTTTTTGGTGGCGTCCTTGGGGTCATAGGTCTCGTAGAGGTTGATGGTCCATTCCGTTTCCGGGGTCGGATCAAGGCTGCGCTCATAGACGGCAGTGACGGTGCGGGCGGCACCCTTGTCGTCATAGATCTTGACCGGGATCGTGACCGTGTCCTTGATGGCCAGCGGATCCGCGGGGAGATCGCTGGTCAGGTTGCCCTTGAGGGTGATCTGCGAAGTCTCCTTGGGCGGCATTGTCGCGCCGAGGGGCATCTTGATGTCGCTCGGCTGGACGCCGGAGTTGACGTTGCCGGCGGCGTCCGCGGTCCAGCCCTGCACCGGCTCACCGGTGGCGGTGGCGAGCACCCCGTTGGCGTCGAAGAAGAACGAACCGGCCCGGGTGTAGAGCTGCTCGTTGCCGCTGCGGGTGATGAAGAATCCGTCACCCTGGATCATCATGTCGCCGGACTTGCCGGTGGTCTGCGCCGATCCCTGGCTGAAGTTCGACGTGATGCCGGCGACACGCACACCGAGGCCGACCTGGGCCGGGTTGGTGCCGGCCTGTCCGTCCTGCGGCGAGCCGCCCGCGCCCATCATCTGGCTGAGGGTGTCGTTGAACTGCACCTGCGAAGTCTTGTAACCCGTGGTGTTGACGTTCGCGATGTTGTTACCGGTGACGTCGATCATCTTCTGGTGGGCGTTGAGCCCGCTGATACCGGAGTAAAGAGAACGCAGCATTTACTAATCCTTCGACACTAAGAGGGAGACGTTGTTCCGCCGGTCTTGGAATCGTTGGCGACTTCCGTGACCTTGGACAGCTGAACATCCGTGTTCCCGACTCGGAGCGTCGGTTCGCTGTCTCCGTTGAGCTTCGCCGCACTGATCACGCCGGTCTGCATCACACCGGTCTCGTCCATGTACGTGACAGTTTTCCCGACCAGAGAACTGGCGCCGATCATCCGCTGCGACTGCAGCATGCCGATCATGTCTTCCAGCTTCTCCACCTGCGTGAACTGGGCGGTCTGCGCCAGGAACGCGGTCGAGTCGGCGGGCTTCGTGGGATCTTGGTACTTCAGCTGCGCGACAAGGAGCTTCATGAACGTGTCCTTGTCACCCAGCGATTTGCTCTTGGCCTCGGCGGCCTTCGCCGCCGCCACTGCCTTGGCAGGATCGGCGCCGGTCGGTCCGGACATCGGTGAGGTCATCGAACTCTCTCCTGTCCCGTATCAGGCTCACCCTAAGCTTCGGCCCGTCCCCCGATTTGCTTAGACGGTTGGGCTTATTCGCGACGGTGCGGATGCAGCGGCTCGCCTCAAGCCGGACACAGCTCAAGGTAGGTCGCGAACAAGCCCAAAAATTTGCGGGCCCACCATCAGGCGGGCCCGCAACAACAAGATCTTCAATTTTGTACGCCTAAAGGATCAGGATTTTCACGGTGCCATCGACACGCTGAGCTTGCCCTTGCCGTACCGGTTGACCTCGACCGAGAGGTCGAGCCGCCGGCCGAGCGCGAGCAGGACAGCCCGGGCGTCGCCCGGCAGCTCCTGGTTCGGGTAGATCACCTGGTACAGCTTCACGTGCGGCGCGCCCTCCCGGTTGAGGAGGCTGGTGAACACGTTGCACAGCTCGAAGACGTTCTCCGCCAGGTTCGGGAAGAGCTGCTTCTCGTCGATGCTGTCCTCGGCGGCGCCGGCGGGCAGCAGGCCGAGCGCCGCTCCCGCGTTCGCCGCGAGGCTGAGCGTCATGCCCATCACCGCGTAGATCTTCTGTCCGCTGTCCGTGAAGATCGCGGTCGTCGACAGCGGCACCTCGGGTGCGCTGATCGGGTCACCAGGGCTGACGGTCACCTCTCGACCCAGAAGGTCCTCGAAAAGGTTGCGTACGGCTAGAGAGCCGGGAAGAACCGAGACGTCTGACATGTCTTAATCATCCCAAAATAGGAGCGAACACTTCATCGAATCGCTCAGCGGTGAAGGGTTTGACGATGAAGAACGCGGACCCGGACGCTTCGGCGGCCGTCTTCATCTCCGGAGTGCACTCCGAGGTCACGAAGCCGAACTTGACGTTGTTGCCGGCCGCACGGAGCTGCCGCAGCACCTCGATACCGGTCAGATGCGGCATGTTCCAGTCGGAGATGACCAGATCGGGCTTCTCCGCAACGGCCTTGTCCAGGGCTTCCTTGCCGTCCGCCGCCTCGATCAGGTCGTGATCTCCGAAACCCGCCTGCCGCAAAGTCCGGACGACGATCTGCCGCATCACCCGGCTGTCATCGGCGATGAGGATCTTCATGCACCCTCCTCCTTGTTGTCGGTGCTGCTCTGCCACATCGATATGGACACCGGTTCGCCTTCCCACATCCCGTACACCCCGCTGATCCGCTGGGCATTCGGGAACCGCGCCGAAGCCTCCGGCGCGAGATTCACTTGCGGGAGCGACAACTGCGCCCCCGGCGGCAACATCGCCTTGACGTTGCCACCGACGATGTTGGCCAGTTCGCCGAGCGTGTCGGACATGTCCTCCTCACTCACTTCCTCAAGCTCCATGGCGAGGAAGGCGGCCGCGGCGCGCTGGGCGGCGGCACGGGAGGACGCGTACACGACATGCCCGCTCCAGGACCCGGTGATCGAAACCGAGGAGTGCACCTCGGAAGGCTGGTTCTCGTCGTACGTGGGAATCAGCGGACTGACCCCCTCGGGATCCAGGTACGACTCCCATACCTGTTCCACCATCTCGGCGAGGTCGCTCTCGTCGACCTCGACTTCGACACTCATGAGTTCGCTCCGGTCGGGACGAGGCCCAGAAGGGCCAGCTTTTCGATCATGGCGCCTTCGGTGAAGGGCTTGATCACGTATTCGTGAGCGCCCGCGGCGAGCGCCCGTACGATCTGGCTCTGTTCGCTCTCGGTGGTGACCATCACGAGGGTCATCTCCCGCAACCGGGGATCCGCCCGCACCTTGGTGACGAACTCGAGCCCGTTCATGTTGGGCATGTTCCAGTCGATGAGGGCCAGTTCCGGCACCTCCGTCATGTCCGCGAGAAGGTCCATCGCCTCCTTGCCGTCCCCCGCCTCCACCGCCTCGAAGTTGAGCTTCGTGACGATGCGCTTGAGGATCATGCGCATCGCGCGCGAATCGTCGATCACCATGGCGCGCATCGGCGTCATCCCCTTCTCGCGGCGCCGGCGGGCGCCGCAGTGCGAGTCCGGTAGGCGGAGGTGCGGCCGGCGGCCACCCGCTCGTAGTTGTCGTCGATCCCGATCGTGGTCTCGGCCGCACCGAGGAAGAGCAGGCCGTCCGGGCGCAGGATCTTGGCAGCGTTCTGCAGCACCTGACGCTTGGTGGCCACATCGAAGTAGATGAGGACGTTCCGCAGGAAGATCACGTCGAACGGCTGCATCGGTGGGAAGGGGGCGGTGAGGCTCATGTGCTTGAACGAGACGTTCTTGCGCAGCGCCGGGATCACCTGCCAGTGCGCGCCGGCCCGCTGGAAGTACTGCACCAGCTGGGTGGCGGCCAGGCCACGGTTCACCTCCACCTGGCTGTACTCGGCCTTCTGCGCCCGCTCGACCATCGCGGTGGAGATGTCGGTGCCGACGATCTCGTACGACCACCCGGCGGGCAGCGTCTCCTGCAGCGTGATGGCCAGGCTGTACGCCTCCTGCCCGCTGGAGCTGGCCGCCGACCAGAAACGCAGTTTCCGTACGCTCGCCCGGGACTTGATCAGCTCGGGCAGCACCACGTCGGTGAGCGCGGAAAACGGCTCCCGGTCCCGGAAGAAGGATGTCTCGTTGGTGGTCAGCGCGTCGATGATCTTCCGCTGGTGCTGCGGGTTCGGGCGCTTCTGCAGGTCCCCGATGAACTCGTTGACGTTGGCCGCGCCGACCGCCCGGGCGACCGGGATGAGCCGGGCCTCGACCAGGTACTCCTTGCCCGGCGCGAGAACGATGGACGCCTCCCGGCGCACCAGGTTGGAGACGAAGGTGAACTCCGCCGCGGACAGGGTCATCGGGCCACCGCCGGTGACCGCCCCGCCCGGACGCGGTTGAGCAGGGCCCCCGCGATCTTGTCCAGCGGCAGCACCTCGTCGGCCAGGCCGGCGCTCACCACCGCACCGGGCATGCCCCAGACCACCGAGGTCGCCTCGTCCTGGGCCAGCACCTCAGCCCCCGCGTCTCGTAGCACCTTGGCACCACTCCGTCCGTCTTGTCCCATTCCGGTGAGAATGGTCGCGAAGCATGACCCGCCGTACAGCGCCGCCACCGACCGGAACATCACATCCACGGCCGGGCGGCACGAGTTCTCCTGCGGCCCGTTGTTGAGCTGCGTCATGGTCGCCGTCCCGCGGCGCTGGAAGACCAGGTGACGGTCCCCCGGCGCGATGTAGACGGTGCCGGGCGTGAGCTCCATGCCCTCGCCGGCCTCCACCACCTTCAGCGCGGTGCTGCGGTCCAGGCGCTCGGCGAACATCTTGGTGAACACCGGCGGCATGTGCTGCGTGATCACGATCGGGACGGGCAGGTCCGCGGGCAGCCCCAGCAGCACCTTCGTCAGCGCGTCCGGGCCACCCGTGGACGAGCCGATCGCCAGGATGTCGATCTTCCCGCCGGAGCTGCGCTTGACCGCGGGCCGGGTCGGAGCCGGTCCACCGGTGGGCGGGCGGCCCAGGGCTCCGGGCGCTCCGGGCGGGCCACCGGGACGCAGCGGCGCGGTGCCGGGACGCAGGCCGGCGGCGGGGGCCGGCGGGCGACCGGGTGGGGCGGCCGGCGGGCGGCGGCGGCCACCCAGGGCCTGGATCTTGGGTACGAGCTGCTCCCGTACCGCCATCATCGACTCCTGGACCGAGCCGACGTTGCTCGGCTTGGTCACGTAGTCGGTGGCGCCCGCGGAGAGCGCCTCCAGAGTCGCGGTGGCCCCGGCTGCGGAGAGCGTGCTGAACATGATCACCGGGGTGTTGTGCCGCTTGCGCAGCTCCCGTACCGCCTCGATGCCGTCCATCTGCGGCATCTCGATGTCCATCGTGATCACGTCGGGCTTGAGCTGATCGATCTTCGCCTGGGCGAGCAGACCGTTGGCTGCGGTGCCGACCACCTGAATGCCCGGCGCCTCCCCGAGAGCGTCGACGATCAGCCGACGGACCACAACGGAATCGTCGACGACGAGAACCGAGATCATTCGACCACTCCCTTCAACCGAGCCAGGCCGGACCGAGCGCGGCGACGACCGGTGCGAGCAGCCGGTGCGCCGTTGCGGTGTCCAGCAGATCGCGGACCACGAGCGCCTGAACGGCGCCGCTGAGCATGTTCCAGACCCCGCCGGCCCGGTCGGCCAGCGGAATGCCGGCCGTGTCCACCGCCTGCACCAGCAGCATCTGCGCTGCGGCTGCGGTCCGGACCCGATCCGAGAGGTACGCCGCCCATGACGCCGAATGCACGGCGGGCGACCATCCGGCGGTGTTGCGCCGGGCGTCGTCGGCGGCGGTCGAGACCCGTTGCCGGTCCTCGGGCCGTAGCGTGCGGAGCCGGTCGAGCAGCGCCGACACCGTGTAGTGGTGCGGGCCCATGTCGATCGGGGCGCCGGCCGGCAGTTTCCGCACCGCCGACACCCACCCGGCGCCGAGCCCGCGCCGGACGTCGT
The DNA here is from genome assembly GCF_055562375.1 of Actinoplanes sp. NPDC019969. Lineage (NCBI taxonomy): Bacteria > Bacillati > Actinomycetota > Actinomycetes > Micromonosporales > Micromonosporaceae > Actinoplanes > Actinoplanes sp. NPDC019969. The sequence continues at coordinate 682,984 of NZ_JBVHFK010000001.1, forward strand.
CGTCGAGCACCTCCCGGAGGTAACTGGCGACCGCGGCGTCACAGAGCAGCGCCGTCGCGGCGGCCGCCTCGTCGCTCTGCCGGGCGTCCCGGCCGGCGCCCTCCCAGGTCCACGACATCACGTCGTAGCGCAGGCAGGTGAGCAGTGAGTCCACCGATCCGATCGGCGCGCGTTCGACGAGGGCGAGGTTCCCGGCCGGGTCGTCCTTCGACATGCCCTTGAGCGACGGCATCCGGCGGGCGGCGCTCTCCACCTCGACCCAGAGCGGGCCCCGGACGTTCTCGTCCGGGAGCCGCTCGGCGAGCACCGGCAGGTCCCCGCTCTTCAGCCGCAGAGCGCGCAACAGGACCTCGGCCGCGGCCGGCCCGCCCTCCAGGCGGGTCAGGTCGAAGCCCAGAACGGGGGCGCTGACCAGGCTGTACATCAGATGGTGGCGCGGTAGGTGTCGACGGCCTGATTGACGTCGAGAGCCAGCATCAACCGCCCGTCCAGCTTGAACGTGCCCACCACCAGTTCCCGGGTGGGCCCGCTCAGCGTGTCCGGCGGCGGTTCGAACGTGTCGTCGTCGAGATCGACCACCTCGCCGATCTTGTCGACGAGCAGGGACACCGGCTCCCCGTCACCACGCAGGATGACGTTCATGACCGGGCCCTGGAGGGCCTGCCGGGCCAGGCCGAGCTGGACCCGCAGGTCCACCGCGGCGATCACCTGACCGCGCAGGTTGAACAGGCCACCGACGGCGGGCGGGGCGAGCGGCACCGGGGTGTACTCGTTGTACGAGAGCACCTCCTGCACCGTGTGCACCTCGACGCCGAACAGCTGCCCGTCCACCTCGAAGGTGGCGAACTGACGACTCGTCATGTCAGACCTCCACCATCATGTCGTCCATGGAGTCGCTGTAGAAGTTCGGATCGGCGGCGAGGATGGCCCGGCGCACGTCCAGCAGTTCGGTCACCCGCTGCTGGATCACCGCGGTGCCGACCAGGCCGTCCTCCTCCGCGTCGCGGCGGGCGGTGGTCGAGTTCTCGGCGATGTCGACGATCCGGTCCACGACCAGCGCCACGCTCTTGCCGCCCTCGCTGTAGACGACCACCGACACGGTGTCGCCCTCGAGTTCCTCGCCGTACGCCCCGAGCAGGTGCGACAGGCGCACCAGCGGCAGGATCTGGCCCCGGTACTGGACCACCTCGCGGGAGCCGGCGTGCTCGATCCGGTCGCGCGGGAACTCCTCCAGCCGCGTGACGGTGTCCAGCGGGATCGCCACCCGGCGCTCGCCGACCGCGGTGACCAGCAGGCGCTCGGTGCCACCGCCGGCGGCGCCGCGCTTGTCGGCGACGGTCTCCCGCTCCGAGTCGACGGCCAGGTGCGACCGGCGGGCCAGCGAGGACACGTCCAGGATCAGGCCCACCTTGCCGTCACCGAGGATGGTGGCCCCGGCGTACAGGCCGATGTCCTTGAATCTGGTGTTGAGGGCCTTGACCACGACTTCTTCGGTGTTCAGCACCCGGTCCACGACCAGACCGAACCGTCTGCCGTCGGCCTGCAGCACCATGATGTAGACGCCCTGGTCACCGCCGACCTCCAGACCGAGGGCACGATCGAGGCGTACGAGCGGGAGCAGCTTGCCGCGCAGCCGGTAGACGGGCGCGCCCGAGGCGTACTCGACCTTCGTGGTGTTGCCGTCGATGAAGACCAGCTCGAGCACCGCGACCTGCGGCACCACGTACCGCTGGTCGGCGCAGTCGACGGTGAGCGCCTGGATGATGGCCAGCGTCAGCGGGATGGTGAGCCGCCAGACGGTGCCCTCGCCGGGCGTCGAGTCGACGCTGACCGCGCCGCCGATGTTCTCGATGTTGGTCTTGACGACGTCCATGCCGACGCCGCGGCCGGAGACGTTGGTGACCTTCGCGGCGGTGGAGAAGCCGGGCTGGAAGACCATCGCCATGATGTCGCGCTTGTCCATGTTCGGGATCTGTTCCGCGCGGAGCAGGCCGTTCTCCACGGCCTTCTGCGCGATCCGCTCCACGTTCAGGCCGGCGCCGTCGTCGGCGACCTCGACCGCCACGTGCCCACCCTCGTGGTACGCGCGGAGCGTCAGCGTGCCCTCCGGCCCCTTGCCGTTGGCGACGCGCCGCTCCGGGTCCTCGATGCCGTGGTCCACCGCGTTGCGCACGAGGTGGGTCAGCGGGTCCTTGACCGCTTCGAGCAGGCTCCGGTCGAGTTCGGTCTCCTTGCCCTCCATCACCAGCTGGACCTGCTTGCCGAGCGAGTTGCTCAGGTCCCGGACGACTCGGGGCAGCTTGGACCAGATGTGCTCGATGGGCTGCATCCGGGTCTTCATGATGCCCTCTTGCAGCTCACTGGTGATCATGCCGAGCCGCTGGGCGCTGCGGACCAGACCGGAGTCACCGATCTCCATCACGCCACGGACCAGCTGGTTCCGGGCCAGCACCAGCTCGCCGACCATGTTCATCAGAGTGTCGAGCAGGTCGACGTCGACACGGATCGCGCTGTCCGCGATGCTCCGCTTCGGCGCCTGCTGCTGCAATGCCTCGTTGACCGCGGCCGGCTGGGTCTTGCCCTCCTCCAGCAGGATCGTGCCGAGCTTGCGCTCGTCGCCCTCGATCTGCTGTTGCAGCGCCGAGCTGACGTCGGTCGGCTGGGCCGCGCCGGCGTCGACCAGGATCTGGCCGAGCGGCTGGCGCTGGTCGGCGACCGGCTCGGGCGCCGGGCGGATCGCTGCGGCATCCTGCTCGACACTGACCGGGGCCTCCGCCTCGTCGGCCGGCGCGTCCTCGGCGGGAGCGGCGGCAGCAGCCGGGGCGGCGGGCGCGCCGTCCGTCGGCGCGTTCATCTGCGCCTGGATCTTGACGATCATGCTCTCGATGTCGACCTCGGCCTCCGACCCGTTCTCCTCGATCGAGGAGAGGATGGACCGGACGCCGTCGATGCAGAGCAGCAGGACGGTGATGGTCTCCGGGGTGACCGGCTGCACGCCGTCACGGAGGCGGGAGAGCAGCGACTCACCGGCGTGCGCGAGCTTCTCCAGCCGGGAGAACGCCAGGAACCCGCTGGTGCCCTTGATCGTGTGGATCGCCCGGAAGATGCGGGAGATCAGGTCACGCGAGTCCGGTTCCTGCTCGAGGCTGACGAGGTCCCGGTCGATCTGGTCCAGGTTCTCGTGGCTCTCCATGAGGAATTCGCCGACGATCTCGCCAAGGTCTTCCACGACTTACCTACCTCCTGCTCGGCTTCACTGCCCTCATCGACCCACGGGGACGCCAACTGAGAAGACTCGCCCGGTAACGCCCTCGGAATCAGGACTCTCCGCCCGGGCGGCGGTAGCGATAGCCGAACCCGCGCACCGACTCGATCGGTGAGTCGTCCGGGTCGGACCAGCCGAGTTTGCGCCGCAGCCGCAGCACCGCGAACTTGACCCGTTCCTGGCCGATGCCGGTCGGGTCGTCCCAGGCCTGGGTCAGCAGCTGGTTCGGCGAGAGCACCGCGCCGGCATGTCGTACCAGCGCGTTGAGCAGGCGGAACTCGGTAGGGGTGAGGCGCTTCTCGTCACCCTTGACGTAGACCCGGCGCTTGGTCGGGTCGAGGTGCACGAGGCCGTCGTCGTAGACCTGGCTGGCCCAGCTGTTCTGCCCCGCGGACGAGCGGCGCAGCAGCGCCTCGACCCGGGCCAGCAGTTCGTTGTTGGCGAACGGCTTGGTCAGGTAGTCGTCGGCGCCGCCCCGCAGGCCGCGCACCTTCTCCGCCTCCTGGCCGTGCGCGGTGAGGACCAGCACCGGGACGTCCGAGACGTCACGCAGGCGCTCCAGCACCTGCCAGCCGTCCATCTCCGGCAGGCCGACGTCGAGCACCACCAGATCCGGGTGCTCCGCGTACGCCTCCTTCAGCCCGGACCGGCCGTCGGCGGCGTGCGCCACCTCGTATCCGGCCCGGCTGAACAGCAGCCGGAGGGCGAGTGCGATGTCCGGGTCGTCCTCGACCACGAGAAGGCGACTCATCGTTTGCTCACCCTGCTCCCCACCCGCGCCCGCACCCGTCTCCGGGCGCGAACCGTCCGCGGCACACGAACCTGGCACCGCCCGCGCAACCGCGAGCGGGAGAAAAAAGTCCTCAAGCGCAAACACACCATAGCGTGATGTGACCGCCTATTTACGGACAGTGACAGTCTAGCGCCGGTCGGGATGGTCCGAGCCGGTCCGCGAGGATCCGCCCGAGCAGCCTCGACACAAGCCGCGCACCGGCTCGATCGAGATATCCCTACAGCCTGACATTTCCCGTACGGCTTATCGCCCGTTCCGCGAAAGATGTGACACGCCGCGAGCTTCGGGGTGCGATAGCCGTGACGGGGCGATCCGCGCCCCGTTTCCGCTATCGGGAGGCCCCGTGTTCGACCTGGTGGTCCGAGTCGCCGCACCTGCGCTGTTCGCCCTGTCCGCGCACGGGCCGGCCGTCCCGCCACGGCCCCAGAGCACTCCGCCCCCGGCCGTCACGTCCGGCCCCGCCGCAGCCGTTCCGGCGCCGGTTCCCCGTACCCCCGCAAGCAGTGTGCCCACCGCAACCGCCGCACCAGCCGTCACGCTGCCGCCCACCCCCGCCCTGGTCCGGGCCCGCACCACGATGGCGCAGGTCGTCCGGCTCACCAACAGCGAACGGCTGGAGGCCGGCTGTCCCGCCCTGTCAGTCGACGACGACCTGGTCACCGCGTCCCAGCGGCAGAGTTCCTACATGGCCCGGACCAGGCTGTTCAGTCATGTGTGGCGGGACGGCTCGACGTTCGTGGAACGCAGCCGGGACGCCGGTTACCGGCAGCCGGCCGGGGAGAACATCGCCTGGGGGTACCGCAGCGCGCCCGAGGTGGTGCGGGCCTGGATGGCCAGCCCGGGCCACCGCAAGAACATCCTCAACTGCCGGGCCCGGTCGATGGGGGCCGGCGTGGCCTTCGCCGCCGACGGCACTCCTTATTACACCCAGGTCTTCGGCTGGAACTGAGATCCGGTGTGTTGATTTCGGCCGCTATACGCGCCCGAAATCAACACACCGGATCAGATCGCGCAGTTGATCAGGACCGGCTCGGGGTGCAGCTCGACGCCGAACCGGGCCCGGACGCCGTCGCGGATGGTCCGCGCCAGGTCGAGCAGGGCCATGGTGGTGCCGGTCCCCCGGTTGGTCAGGGCGAGGGTGTGCTTGCCGGAGATCGCCACCCCGGCGCCGGCGAAGCCCTTCGGGAAGCCCGCGTTCTCGATCAGCCAGGCCGCCGGGATCTTCACCGTGCCGTCCGCGGCCGGCCAGTGCGGCATCCCGCCCGGCGTCGTCTCCGTCAGTGTGGCGAACGACGCCGCAGGCACCACCGGGTTGGTGAAGAACGAACCCACCGACCAGGTGTCCCGGTCCTCCGGGTCGAGCACCATGCCCTTGCCCGCCCGCAGTTTCAGCACGGTGTCCCGGGCCTGGCGCAGCGGCACCCGGTCGCCGGCCTCGGCGCCCACCGAGCGGGCCAGTTCGGCGTACCGGATCGGGGCCGACTCCCCGGACCGGGCCAGCCGGAAGTCGACGGCGGTGACCAGGTAGCGGTCGTTGTGCTTGAAGACGCTCGACCGGTAACCGAAGCCGCACTCGTCCGGCGTCATCACCAGGATCTCGTCGGCCTGCCGGTCGTAGGCGTGCACCGCCGCGATGGTGTGCGCGACCTCCTGGCCGTACGCCCCGACGTTCTGGATCGGGGTGGCCCCGGCCGCGCCCGGAATCCCGGACAGGCACTCGAGCCCGGACCAGCCGTTGGCGACGGTGTGCGCGACGAAGTCGTCCCACGGCTCCCCCGCCGCGACCCGGACCAGCACACCGGAGCCGTCCTCGGCGACCGCCTCGATCCCGCGGGTGCGCAGCAGCAGCACCTCGCCGTCGAACCCGTCGTCACCGATCACCACGTTGCTCCCGCCGGCCAGGACCAGCAACGGGCGCCCCGCTGAGGTGGCCGAACGCACCGCCGCGACCGCCTCGTCCGTATGGACCGCGGTGGTCACCGTGCCGGCCGGGCCGCCAAGGCGTAGCGTCGTGTAAGCCGCCAGGGAAGTGTCACTCACGACGCTCACCCTAAGCTGACACTTCAGGGGGTTTTTCACCGGCGGTCCGGCCGAGCGGGGAGACGACTGCGATGAACAGGTTGCACGCGACGAAGGATTTCTGGCTGGCGGCACTGCGCGCCGACGGCCCGGCGCTCTATGACGCCGTCGCCGAGACGGGTCCCGGCACCGCCGTCCCGTCCTGCCAGGACTGGACCGTGGCCGACCTCGCGCACCATGTGACCACGGTGCTGCACTGGGTGCGCGCCACGGTGACCCGCGGGGTCACCGAGCGGCCCGCCGCCGGCGGCGACCTCCCGCGGTACGAGGACTGGACCGAGGCGCTGGACCACCTGCGGCGCGAGATCACCGGCACGATCGAGACCCTGGAAGCGCTGGACCCCGACTTCCCGGCGTGGAACTGGGCGCCCCAGCCGAAGCGGGCGAACTTCTGGCACCGCCGGACGGCCCACGAGATCTCGGTGCACCGGTGGGACGCCGAGTCGGCCGCCGGGCGGGCCACCCCGATCGAGACGAAGCTGGCCACCGACGGGGTCGGCGAGGTCCTGGACACCTGGCTGCCGGCCGGCAAGCGGCAGGGTCCCACCGATCTGCACGGCGTCGTCCACCTGGTCGCGGCGGATGCCGGGCAGGAATGGTTCGTCCGCCTGCGCGGCGAGGGGATCGCGCTGCTGGACACCGGCACGATCCTGGACAGCGACGATCATCACGCCCGGGCGAAGGCCACCGGCAGCGCCAGCGATCTGCAATTGGCTCTGATGGGGCGCAAAAGGCCGGACCAACTCGCCCTGACCGGTGATCCCCGCCTCTTCCAAGCACTACGGACCGGCTGAAGTTAATCCGCCATCTCGTTGTCACGGGCCGGTCAAGCCGTAAGATGAACCGGTTAAGTTCAGCGGATCATCAGAAGCGGAGAAGACATGACGGCAACCGTCACGTCCACGTCGGCGCAGCCGGCCCCCGCGGGGATCACCTTCCCCGACGGCTTCGTCTGGGGCGCGGCAACGGCCTCATACCAGATCGAGGGCGCCGCGCGGGAGGACGGCCGCGGCCCGTCCATCTGGGACACCTTCAGCCGTACGCCGGGAAAGGTCTTCGCCGGTCACACCGGGGACATCGCCTGCGACCACTACCACCGGTACGCCGACGACGTCGCCCTGATGGCCGACCTCGGTCTGGCGTCGTACCGCTTCTCGATCGCCTGGCCGCGGGTCCGCCCCGACGGCACCGGGCCGGTCAACCCGAAGGGTCTCGACTTCTACGACCGGCTCACCGACGAGCTGCTCGGCAAGGGCATCGACCCGGTCGTCACCCTCTACCACTGGGACCTGCCGCAGACCCTCGAGGACCGCGGCGGCTGGACCAACCGGGAGACCGCCGAAGCGTTCGCGGACTACGCCGCCGTCGTCTTCGGCCGCCTCGGTGACCGCGTCGGCACCTGGACCACCCTGAACGAGCCGTGGTGCTCCGCCTACCTCGGGTACGGCAACGGCATCCACGCGCCCGGCCGTCAGGAACCCGCCAACGCCCTCGTCGCCGCGCACCACCTCAACCTGGCACACGGCCTCGCCGCCCGCGCCCTGCGCTCGGCCGGCGCCCGAAACATCAGCATCACGCTGAACCCGTGCGTGGTCTCCCCGCTCGACGCGGAGAACCCGGACGACGTGGCCGCCGCCCGGCTCATCGACGGCGTCGCCAACCGGATCTTCTTCGACCCGCTGCTCAAGGGCGAGTACGCCACCGACGTGCTGGAGCACATCGCCCGCGTCACCGGCGACGCCTCCTTCATCAAGGACGGCGACACGGAGATCATCCACCAGCCGCTCGACGTGCTCGGGATCAACTACTACACCCCGGCGTACGTGGAGGCGGTGCCCGGACACCGCGGCGCGCTCGACTACCCCGGCAGCGACGGCATCGCCTTCCGCCGGCTCCCCGCCCCCGTCACCGACATGGGCTGGCCGATCGAACCGGCCGCGCTGACCCGGCTCCTCACCCGCATCCACCGGGACTACCCCGGCACCGCGCTGATGATCACCGAGAACGGCGCCGCGTACCCCGAGGGCCTCCACGACCTGCCGCGCATCGAGTACATCGACGGCCACCTGCGCGCCTGCCACGACGCCCTGGCGGCCGGTGTGGATCTGCGGGGATACTTCGCATGGTCCCTGATGGACAACTTTGAATGGGCCGAAGGCTACGCGAAGCGTTTCGGTATGGTGCACGTCGACTACACCACGCAGCAGCGCGTGCTCAAGGACAGCGCCAAGTGGTACCGCGAGGTGATCCGCCGCAACGGGTTGGAGTAAAAGCTTTGACGACGCGGGAACGGCCGACTCTGGAAGCAGTCGCTCGACGGGCCGGGGTCTCCCGGGCGACGGTGTCCCGCGTCGTCAACGGCTCCACCACGGTCGCGGCCGCCATCCGCGAAGCAGTCAACCGGGCCGTCGAGGAACTCGGCTATGTGCCGAACCAGGCGGCCCGGAGCCTGGTCACCCGGCAGACCGACTCGATCGCGCTGATCCTGCCGGAAACCGCCAACCGGGTCTTCTCCGACGACCTGTTCTTCCCCGCGATCATCCGCGGCGTCGGCTCCGAACTCGAAGCCGCCGACAAACAACTCGTCCTGATGATGGCCGGCTCCGCCGCCGGCTACCACCGGGTCGAACGGTACGCCGTCGCCGGTCACGTCGACGGCGTCATGTTCGCCTCCATCCACGGCGCCGACCCGCTGCCCGGCCTGCTCGCCCGGCGCGGCATCCCGGTGATCTGCAGCGGCCGGCCGATGAACGACGACCCGCCCGTCCCGTACGTCGACGTCGACCACGCCGGCGGCGTCGCCGCGGCCATCCGCCACCTGATCTCCTCCGGTCGCCGGCGGATCGCCACCATCGCCGGGCCGCCCGACATGGTGGCCGGGCTGGAACGCCGCACCGGCTACCGCGACACCCTCGCCGCGCACGGGCTGCCCGAGATCGTCGCCACCGGCGACTTCACCCGCGACTCCGGCGTCACCGCGATGCGTGACCTCCTCGAGCGCGCGCCCTCCCTGGACGCCGTCTTCGCCGCCTCGGACCTGATGGCGCACGGGGCGCTGCAGGCGCTGCGGGAGGCGGGGCGGCGGGTGCCGGAGGACGTGGCGGTGATCGGCTTCGACGACTTCGACATCAGCCGGTACAGCGAGCCACCGCTGACGACGGTCCGCCAGCCGATCGGCGAGGCAGGCCGCACGATGGCCCGCCAGATGCTCCGCCTGATCTCGGGCGATCCCGACGTCGAGCCGGCCATCATCCTCCCCACCGAGCTGATCATCCGTACCTCTGCCTGATCCCTTTCGGTCTCCCGGCCAAGCCCGCTTCCGCCATGCCGACTCCACCCGTGCCGCGCCGGGCCCGTTACCGCCCGAGACACGCGTCAGACCAGCGGGTGCCGGGCGTGCCGACCCTCCTCGGCGCGATCTTGGGCGATGGGTATCGGGTCGGATGTTCTTGCTGTTCACGCCCGCGTCTGGGATCGCTGGCGCAGGCATGCATGTGGCGATCTTGAGCAATGCGGCACCAGGACGACCGGCCGCCAGCCGGCGATCTTGCGCGAGAGACAACGCCGCCTCCCGCCCAAGATCGGCAGCGCCGGCGATCTTGGGCGGGACACACCGGTTTCCCGGAACCGGAGGAACAAGTTCGAGCAGCATTGCGATCTTGGGCTCCCGGCTCCGGCACTGGGCTCCCAAGATCGGACGCGAGGTGACTTTCGCGAAGCGATACGGCCTTGACTGCCCTGAAGGCTTGACCGGCCAACCCTGGGCCGGCTGGCCATCTCAACCCGCAACGACGGCGGAGAAGGGTGCGCGCCGTGGATCACCCCAGCCGCTCCGGTGCTTCAGGACTGGTCAGCGACTGTGCGGGCGATGGCGGCGGTTTCGGCGCCGAAGAGAACGAGGGTTGCGGTACGAATGTGCACCGGTTCGGCGGAGCGCAGCACCGTCAGCGCCTGCCGGACCGCGTCGTCGGCCGGCCACCGGTAGATCCCGGCCGAGATCAGTGGGAACGCCACCGATTCGGCGCCGAGTTCGTCGGCGATCCGTAGGGAGTTCGCATAGCAGGACCGCAGGAGTTCGGAACGGTCCTCGGTCGCGCTGTGGACCGGCCCGACCGTGTGCACGACCCAACGTGCCGGCAACCGGCCCGCGGTCGTCGCGACGGCTTGCCCGGTCGGGAGCCCTCGACCGTACCTCGAAGCCCGCAACATACGCGTCTCCGCCAGGATCTCCGGGCCGCCCTTGCGGTGGATCGCACCGTCCACCCCACCGCCACCGAGCAGCGACGAGTTCGCCGCGTTGACGATCACGTCGACGTGCTGCTGCGTGATGTCGCCCTCGATCAGCTCGATCTCCACGCCGGGACCCTACCGTTCCGGCGCCGTCACCTTCCCACCTATTTCTCCCGCTTCTACCCGCAACGACTACGGCAGGGCCCGTAGGCGTGGGCCATCGGGAGGGCGGATTACAGGGAGGCGGTGGTGGTGATCTCGATGGGGCGGCCGAGGGACCGGCGGGCGAGCAGGGTGGCCCCGGCGATCGCGGCGGGCATCAGGAAGACCGCGCCGAGCGGGATCAGGAATGTTGCGAAGACGATGGAGCCGAAGCCCAGGGCCAGTGGCCGGTTGCGGCCGAGGGCCGCGCGACGGTGACGCAGGCGCTGGCCACGGCGCTGGAACGGGACTCCGGTCAGTTCCAGGGCGAGCAGCCAGCCACCGATGGCCCCGGCCAGCACCGGGATCACGGTCTGGCCGACGAACGGGATCAGGCCGAGCAGGAAGAGCGGGATGCCGACCAGGATGGAGACGCCGACCAGCTTCAACGAGTCGGCCACGCTGCGGCGCAGGGAACGCCAGAAGCCGACGTCGACGGCGTCGGGTACGCCGCCGAACCGGTCCTCGACGAGTTCCGAGATCTTCTCGTAGAACGGGTCGCCGATCACCAGGGTGACCGCGGTGAAGGTGAGTACGGCGAGAAGCACGCCGGAGCCGAGCACGGTGATGCCGCCGAACACCCGCATCGTTCCGCGGGCCCAGCCGGACCAGTCGTCGGCGAACCAGGTGACCAGTGCGGACAGGTCCGGCAGGTAGCGGATCAGCATCACCAGCGCGACGGTGTAGAGGATGCCGGAGACCAGCGCCGGGATCAGTCCGATCAGGAGCAGCCGCGGGTTGCGCAGCACCAGGGCGAGGCCACGGCCGAGCAGCGCGGCCCCGTTGACGAACTCACGAAACGCCGTCACCGGCCGGCTCTGATCACCACTCACGTTTCGGGAGCTTAGAGCGTGGCCGCCACGGCACTCGGCAACGGGCCGACCCGCGGCCACTTCCGGGTCGGCCAGAAGGGACGTCAGGGGTTCGTACTGGTGGAGGGCGTCGGGGTGGCGGGGGTGGTGGTAGCGGTCGGCGCGGGGGGCGTATCGGACGGGTCGGAGGGGTCGATCTGTGTCGGGGTGGGGACGGGCGGGAGGGTCAGCAGCGGCGGTTCGGTCGTCGGGGCGGGCACGGGAGGCGCGGTCTGCACGACTGTCACGGTCGTGATGACGACGCTCGGGCCGGCTGCGGGGACGGTCGCCTGCGGCGGGACGGCGGTGGATCGAGGGGGGCGGGCGGTGTAGCCGGCCGGCGAATCCCGTGGCGGGCTGGCCTTGCGGGGCGCGGAGCCGATCCCGTCGGCCCCGTGGAGGGTGCCGTCGGCACCGAAGGCGGCCGGGCGTACGGCGGGAGCCCCCAACGCCCAGCCGGTGACCACCGCGAACGGGAGCCCGACGATCACTAAAGCGAAAAAGACGGATTTAGGGGACAAGCGCACGTACCACTCACCGCGCCACCGCCCGAAAAGTTACGGCTTCTGGACATAACACCCAAAGCGCGGCCGAGCTCGGGAAGCCAGAGGGCCGGAAAAGGGATCCCAGCGACGAAAACGGCCGGGAGGCCAGCGGAAGGCAGACGGGGCGAAAGGCAGGCCGGCCGGTCAGTGGTTCAGGAAGGCGGAGATGCGTTCGCGCAGCAGGGTGCGGTTGGTCCAGAGGACGGCGGGGCGGTCGTACACCTCAAGCTCCGCTCCGGGTAGCAGCCCGGCGATCCGCTCGGCCCAGGAGACCGGATGCACCTCGTCGCCGAGGCAGCCGATGACCAGGGCTCGGCCGGTGAAGGCGGCGAGCCGGGACTCGTCGGGCACGGCAGGGGCGGACCACACCGAAGCGGTCTCGGCGGCGAGGCCGTCCTGTTGCAGCTGCTCGACCCGTTGCCGCAGGAAGCTCCAGCCGGCGGGGGTGTCCCGCACCGACGGGGGGATGTCCTGCTCGACGGCGTCGGCGATCATCGCGGCCTCGCCCGACTCGACCGAGGCGAGAAGGCGGTCCAGGCGCTCCTCGGAGGCGGCGGGGCGGGTGCCGTCGAGGGCGGCGGGCAGGTAGAGGACGATCCGCTCGAAACGGGTGGGCTCGTCGGCGATCAGGCGGCAGAGCGCGGCGGCGCCCATGCTCACGCCGACCGCGCGGGTGGCTCCGGCCAGGCCGGCGACGGCGTGCAGGTCGGCGGCGAGGTCGGCGAAGGACCACGGGCCGGGTGGCGCGTCGGAGCGGCCGTGCCCGCGGAAGTGGAAGAACACCCGGCGGCCGGTCACCGCGCTGCCGAGCGGGCGGGTGCCGGCGATGTCCCCGGCCAGCCCGTGCGCGAACACCGTGACCGGGTCGCCGGAGCCGGTGACGAGGCGCTCCACCCGAACCCCTGAGGGGAGGGTGACCAACTCGGTCGCCGGACCCGGCAGCGTCGGCCGGCCCGTCCGCGGGCCTGTCCGGTCCATGCGCTGAAGGCGCGGCCCGCCGTCCGGCGGTGGCGCGCCGAAACGGCCACGCCTCATCAAGCGGTCACCAGAGAAGCGGTCACCAGAAGCCCTTGCCGTCCGACAGGTCCTTGAGGCCCGGGCGGACGTCGAGCATGTAGACCAGGGCGGCAGCCACACCGATCATGCTGATGATCAGAAGGCCGCCCTGGGTGAGCGCGGTGAGCGCCAGGCAGACGCCGATGATGCCGGCCCACGCGCCCTTCGGGAGGGTGCCGAGGGCCTGGAATCCGTTGCCTTTCTGGGTCAGGCAGTGGATCAGGGCGACGGCCTGCACCGCCAGCGAGACGACGTAGACGAGGAGGTCGATGTAATACCTGACGTCCAGGAAGAAGATGGGCGCAGCGGTGGCCATGACTGAAGAGTCTATGCCGAGGGCCCCGGCGATGCCGGGGCCCTCGGTGCATGTCAGATCACTCGGCGGGAGCGGCCGGCTTGGCGCGCTTGCGCGGCTTCGGCGCGGCCTCGACGGCCTTGGCGTCCTCGACCGCGGCCTCGACGGCCTTCGGCTGCTCGGTGGCCTCGATGTCGGAGTTGACCACGTCGGCGGCCTCGACGACACCGGTGCCGACGACGCGCTCGCCGCGGGAGACCAGCTCGTTGTAGACGGCGATGGCGCGCTCCTGGGCGACCTGGGCGAAGGTCACGGCGGCGCTGGTCGCGTTGTCCCGGAGGGAGACGAAGTCGGTCTCCTGGGCCTTGCCGCGCAGCTCGGCGGCCTTGGTGCCGGCCTGCTCGTTGTAGGCGCGGAGGGCGGCGGCGGCCTGGGTGCTGAGCTCGGTCACCACGGCGGGCAGCTTGCGGAGCTGCTGGTAGGCCAGGTCACCGGCGCCGGCGGCGGCGTAGAGGGGGGTCGGGATCTTGGTCTGGGTCTGCTCGGTCATTTCTTCTCCTCAGCGTCCTCGGCGGGCGGTGCGTTGCGCGCGTTCTCGTTGCGGAAGGTCTCGTAGATCTGCGTCAGGGACTGCTTCTGCGCGATCGTGAGCTCCGGGTCGACCGCGATGGCGGCCAGCACACCCTGGTGGCCCTCGCCATCGAGCAGCCCGGCCCGCAAATACATCGCGGGCGTCGACACTCGCAAGGCGCTGGCGATCTGCTGCAGCACCTCAGCGCTCGGCTTGCGCAGGCCACGCTCGATCTGGCTCAGGTAGGGGTTGCTGACGCCAGCCTTGTCGGCGAGCTGCCGGAGCGAGATCTTCGCGGTCTGCCGCAGGTCTCGGATGAAGGTTCCGATGTCCTCGGGCAGATCCTTGGGCGTGGCCATGCATCGAAGGTAGCCCGCGGTGCTAGCTGTTGCAAGCAAAACGCTTGCTCCAGCTAGCGTGAACCGGGTCACCCCACTATCCGAAGACCGCGCGAACCTCTCCCACCGGGCGTCCCCCACCCAGAATCACCTCGGGCATGGCGGGAACGTCCACACCGATCCGGCGCAGGGCGGCGATCAGCACGGGTACGCGGGCCCGCGTCGCGCCGTCGGAGATCTTCAGCGCCACCGCCCCCGCGCCGGCCATGGCGGCCGCGGCCACCCCGTCCGCGCCCTTCTTGACGAGCAGCCCCGGCACCGCGTTCATCAGCACGGTGTCCTCGGTCCCGGTGCCCGCCACCAGCTCCGGGTTCGCCCGCATCGCGTCGGCCACGCGGCGTTCCGGCGTCCCCGGCTCCGCCTCGACCAGCTTCAGGAACCCCCGGGCCAGCCCGACCGGCGTGATGCCGAAGATCGGCGCGCCGCAGCCGTCCACCCCGAGCGCCGCGATCGGCTCACCGGCGAGCACGCTCACCGCGTCGGCGAGGGCCTTCTGCAGGGGATGATCGATTTCGAGGTAGGAGTCCAGCGGCCATCCGTTGATCACACAGGTGGCGAGCATGCCGGCGTGCTTGCCGGAGCAGTTCATCAGGATCGGCTCGGCCCGGCCCCCACCGCGCAGCCAGGCGTTCCGTGGCGTCTCGCCGAGCGGCAGGTCGGCCGGGCAGCCCAGCGCCGTCAGGTCCAGGCCGGTCGCGGCGAGCATGGCCCGGACCCGTTCCACGTGGAACGCTTCCCCGTCGTGGCTGCCGCTGATCAGGGCGAGGTCGGCCTCCTCGCGCGGGACCAGCCCGGCGTTCAGCAGGCCGACGGTCTGCAGGGGCTTGTTCGAGGAACGGGGGAAGAACGGGCTGTCCACGTCCCCGAGGCTCTCGCCCCCGATCACCGCGACGACACCGTGGTGGACGCTCTCCACGAAACCGGAGCGGACGACTTCGGCGACGATCATCGAGCCGGCACTCCGAGCAGGTCACGGGCTTGCGAGGGGGTCAGCGGCGGGCGCTGGGCGAGCTGGGCGAACCCGACGGCGCGGGCCACCAGCTGCATGTTGGACTCGACGGGGCGGCCTTTCGCGTACGTCAGGGTGTCCTCCATGCCGACCCGCAGGTGACCGCCCGCCGCCAGCGACGCCAGCATCACCGGCAGGGTGCTGCGACCGATCCCGGTCGCCGAGAACGTGGTGCCCTCCGGCAGGTCGCGGATGACGCGCTCGCAGGCGACCACGGCCGCCGCCGTCCCCGGCATCCCGCCCGGCACGCCCATCACCAGGTCGAGGTGCACGTGCCCGCCGAACGGCAGGCCGTACTTGCCGAGCAGCCGCTGCAGGGTGGTGAGCTGGCCCAGGTCGAAGATCTCGTACTCCGGCACGATGCCGCGCTCCTGCATGCGGGTGTGCAGGTCGACGATGAACGCCCACCGGTTCAGGAACACGTCGTCGCCGAAGTTGACGGTGCCCATCGTGCAGGAGGCCATCTCCGGGGCGGCGTCGAGCACGGCCAGCCGGTCCGCCTCCGGATCGTGCACGGACCCACCCGACGACAGCTGCACGATCAGGCCGGTGGCCTCGCGCAACGCGGCGACTGTCGCCCGCAGCCGGCCCTGGTCCAGGGTGGGCCGGGCGTCGTCGTCACGGATGTGGACGTGAATGATGGAGGCGCCGAGCGCCTCGCACTCCTTGGCGGTGGTCACCAGCTCATCCAGGGTCACTGGCAGAGCCGGCGCGTCCGCCTTGCTGCTCTCCGCGCCGGTCGGGGCGACGGTGATCAAGGTCCCGGTCATGCGGTCATCCTGCCATGCGGGACTCCCCGGACCAGGCCTCGATGCGGCGCCGCACCGGTCATCACCGCGCGCAAGAGGCGGGAACCACGAGGTTCCCGCCTCTTGCGCTGGGCTCAGTGGCTGAAGGCGCCGCTCTTGATGCCGGTGATGAAGTCGCGCCATTCAGCTCTCGTGTGGGCGAGGATGTGGCGGCGGGATTCCTTCGAATCGGCGACGAAGACGGAATCGGTGGTGATGGCCACCTCAACGCAGGCGCCGGTGGTGCAGAACGACGAGGTCCGCCAAGGCAGGTTCATTTCCTCGACACGCATCGGAATCTCCCAGGAATATGTCAGCCGGCGCAGAGCCGACGATCACTGATCCCGCAGGAGCCCTTCCAGGAAGGACGTCGTACCGCGCACGGTGAGCGCCTTCCGCTGAAGATCCTGGAAGGCTTCGAGGTGCCTGGTCACCTCATCGGGCTGTTCCAGGTACCAACCGGCGCCGACGACACCCTCGTGGTAGACGATGTCGGACATACTGGCCGCTGAGCCAGTAGATATCGCATTAGAGAACTGAAGGACGATGAATCCGCTCACCAGGCCCCGGTGGGCGCCCACGGAGAACGGAAGGACCTGAAAGACGACGCGGGATCCGGTGCTCACCTCGAGCAGCCTGCGTATCTGGTCCCGCATGGTCTCGCGACCACCGATCGACCGGCGCAGCACGGATTCGTCGACGACGAAATTCAGGTTGGTGTTGCTGTTCAACAGCCGCTGTCTGGCGACCCGCACTTCGACGACCTTTTTGAGGATCGCCGGGTCGTCGGTCCAGGCACTGGTCAGAGCGGCCCCGTACTCGGGTGTCTGCAAAAGGCCCGGAACGGCCCCCATCTGATAGTCACAAATCGTTGTTGCGGCACCCTCCAGGCCGATCAGCCGCTCATATCCGGGATCAAGGTCGTATTGCGCCCACCACGCTGCTTCCCGGCTCTCCTCGACGAGCCTCATAAGCTCGTCGCGGACATCGGGATCGGCGACTCGGTAGAGGTCCAGCAGATCCCGGACATCGCGGGCGGATATGTTTCTCTGTGCTGTTTCCAAGCGGCTGATCTTCGACGGGGAGAGGAGGAGTTCCCGCGCCACGTCGGCGATGCTGAGCCCGGCGCCGATGCGGTGTTGCCGCAAGGCCGCGCCCAGTTGGCGGCGGCGCACCAGGGGCCCAGGATGACCGGGAATGATCGCCACCTCCGTGATCGCAAGAGGGCAGGCCACATGTCACTTTGACAGGTGGCAGCTACCCAGGCAAATGCCAGATTGTCAAGCGACGGTGGCAATTGCCAAAACGATCAGCCATAATTAACTACAGACAGTCACAAAGATCCCCTCTTCGGTGATCAAGTTGGTATTAAGGTAACTCCCCCCGGCAAGGGAGGTGCTGGCTTTAGGCGAAGAGTTCTCGGGCACCGCGGGGCACAGGCTGGTGCGGCCGGCGCGGCAACGCTGGCTGCATCAGCTAAGCACTCAACGGTCTAAACGCCCATGAGGCCACTCGGACGTCACCAGAATGAGTACAACTTCCGGGTGCATGGTCACTGCGTGTCAATAGCGGCTGCCGACTCCGCAACGGAGAGGCGGGCATCATCCGGCACGTTCCGCTTGAGCACGGCGAGAGCGATCATGCCCAACTCGTGATGACGGACGGCGGTGCCGACGAAACCGATCGCGCGACCGTCCATCTCGACCGCGGTGCCCCGCGCCGGCGGATGGTCGCTGGCGATCCCGTCCAGGTGCAGCAGGACCAGACGGCGGGGCGGGCGGCCCATGTTGTGCACCCGGGCGACCGTCTCCTGACCGCGGTAGCAGCCCTTCTCCAGGTGCACGGCGGAAGCCATCAGATCGACCTCGGCGGGGATCGTCCGGTGATCGGTCTCCCAGCCCAGCCGGGGGATCCGGTGCGCGACCCGCACCGCCTCGTACGCCCAGACACCGGCCTGCGGCACGCCCAGCTTCTCGATAACGTCGGCCTTGCGCGCGCGGGGCACCAGCAGGTCCACGCCGAGCGGGACGCGACGGGCCAGGCCGCCTTCGAAACCCCGTACCGCATAAAGGGAGGTGGCCTCGGAAGGAACGGACCCGGCGGCGAACTTGGGTCCCGGCACCGCACCCACCCGGGGCTCGGCGAGGTCCGGGAAGAGCTCGGCCGCACCCGGGCCGACCAGCGAGAGAACCGCCAGCTCAGCGGTCGCGTCGCGGGGCTCGACGCGGGTGAAGAACCGCATCATCTCCAGGTATTTCAGCAGGCCCGCGCCGGCCCCCGGCTCGGTGTCCAGCCAGGCGGTGACGCCGTCCTCGGTGACGTAGGCGTGCTGCTCGACATGCCCGTTCGGCGAGAGGACCAGCAGCTCGGAGCCCTGGTCCGCGGAGAGGCCGGACAGGTGCTGGGTGGTCAGGGTGTGCAGCCAGCTCGCCCGTTCCTCGCCGGGAACCGCGACGACGTCCCGGTTCGACCGGTCGACCAGGCCCACGCCGGTCTCCAGCAGGCGCTGCTCGCGCATCGGGTCGCCGAGATGGGCGGGCACCCCGGCGTCGGCCGAACCCGGCTCCAGGTCTTCCACCATCACGATGGTCATGCGGTCTCCTTGCAGTTGCCACATAGGCCGAACAGCGACACGTGCCCCACGTCGACCCGGAAGTCCCGCTCCCGCAGCAGCAGGTCGGTGACCGGGTGCATCACCGACGGGTCGACCTCGGCGATCGAGCCGCACGACCGGCACACCAGGTGGACGTGCTGGTCCTCGCCGGCCGCGTGGTACGTCGGGGAGCCGTGCGACAGGTGCGTGTGATTGACCAGGCCGAGCTCTTCGAGCAGCTCGAGCGTGCGGTAGACGGTGGTGATGTTCACGCCGGCGGCCCGCTCCCGGACCGCGTTGTGCACCGACTCGGGTGTCGCATGACCGAGCTCGTGCACCGCTTCGAGGATCAGCTGACGCTGTGGGGTGAGTCGCAGGCCCCGCTCGCGGAGCATGGCGGCTAGCGATGTGGCGGACACGTGACCGAGCATAGTTCGGATGACCACTGATATCCGCGTCGCGCCCGGCGACCTGTTCGGCGACGGAGTCTTCGAGACGATCCACCTGCGCCCGGACGGAGCATGGCTGCTCGAGGAGCACCTCGCCCGGCTGATCCGGTCGGCGGCGATCTTGGGTTTGCCCGCGCCCGACTTGCCCGATATATCGCTTTCTGGGACCGAAAGCGCACTGCGGATCATCTACACCGGCGGTCGGGTACACACCTCGGTCTCCCCGATTCCGCCGGGCGTGCTGCGCGAACGGCGCGAAGGAGTGCGGGTGATCACCGCGGATCTCGGCATCTCGATACGGCGGCGTCCGCCGTGGTCCATCACCGCGGCCAAGTCCCTGTCCTATGCGGAGAACTTCGCGGCACGGCGATGGGCGGTACGGCAGGGCGCCGACGACCTGATCTGGTTCGCCACCGAGGGGTACGCCCTCGAAGCCCCCACCGCATCACTGGTCTGGCTGGCCGGCGACGAGCTGTGCACGGTCCCGCCCGCGGAGGCCGGCATCCTGCCCGGCATCACCGCCGCCCACCTGCTGTCGCTGGCGCCGTCGGCGGGCCTGCACGCGGCCGAGCGCATGGTCACCCGCGACGAGCTGGCCGCGGCGGACGCGATCTGGCTGGCGTCGTCACTGCGCGGCCTGGCCGAGGTGACCGAGCTGGACGGGGCGCCCCGGACGCGTTCGCCCTGGACACCCCGCCTGTTGGAGCTGCTGGGCTACTGACCCGAGGGTGTGTGGATTTCGGGCGCGAATAACGGCCGAACTCCACACGCCGAAACGGGACTAGCCGCCGATCCGCAGGAGCCGGGCGGACATGTGCGGCTTCAGGCCACTGTTGTCGATCGCGATCTCGTGGGCGTACAGCAGGGCGCCCTCGACGATCCCGAACAGCCGGTGCCCGCCGGTCACATGCAGGCCGGACGGCGTGTACGCCACCGCGTCCGCCGACATCTCCAGCCGAGTCGTGGCCGCCTTGCCCAGGTAGAGCTCGGCCACCCCGTCCGGCCGGATCATGGTGGCCTCCATCTCGTCACCGGGCCGCCCGTCGACCAGGATCGGCCGCCAGAACCCGGACTCGACGAGCGCCTGCCCGATCGGCTTGGAGTCCTCGTCGAGCAGCCACGCCCGCGACTCGTAGCGCAGGAACGACCGGCCGTCGTGACTGATCCGGATCTCCTGGCCGAAGTTGTAGTCCTCGTCCACCGGGAAACCACCCTGCCCACGGCCGCGCCACAAGCCGACGAACGGCAGCAGGCCGAGCAGTGCCGGGTGCAGATCCGGGCCGGACCGCAGGTCGTGAGTGTCCTCGTAGGGGTACTTCTCGACCGGCGGAGCGTTGAGCCACGGCGGCGGTCCCAGCGGGTTTTCCGTCTCGTTGCTCACCAGCGTCCCCTCGAAATGCGCATTGCCAGATAGCCGAAGCCGCCGGCCAGACCGCCCAGAGCGGCCACCAGCAGGCTCACGAACCCGATCTCCGTAACCATGACCGGCCCATCTTATGCTGGCCGGTATGGCACGTTTGCTGGTCGTCAAGGCCACCGCCGGCGCGGACGCCCCGGAACGCTGCAACCAGGCCTTCAACGTGGCGACCACGGCCGCGACCGCCGGCGTCGACGTGTCCCTGTGGCTGACCGGGGAGTCCACCTGGTTCGCCCTGCCGGGCCGGGCCGCGACGTTCGAGCTGCCGCACGCCGCGCCGCTGCCCGACCTGATCGACGTGCTCCTCGAAGCCGGCCGGATCACCGCCTGCACCCAGTGCGCGGCCCGCCGTGACATCGGGCCGGCCGACGTCATCCCCGGCATCCGGATCGCCGGCGCCGCCGTCTTCGTCGAGGAGATCATGTCCGACGGGGCGCAGGCGCTCGTCTATTGACGGCAGCCGGTGGTCACCGTCACCCGGAGACGGTCACCGTCGGCGGTGACCACTGTTGATTCAGGGCCTGCGCGGTACGCCCACCCGCCCGGCTCCGACCACACCGGGGTCGTCCCGTCCGGGACCCCGCGCGGTTCGCCCCGCGGATCCACCGGCCCCGCGTCGGCGACGTAGGCGGCTGCCGTGCCGCCGCTGGGGCAGGGCACCGCGAAGCTCGTCACCGCACCGGCGTTCCCGGCCCCGTTCCCGCCGTCGGCTCCGCTGGCGGGCCCGCCCGCCCTGATCGCGGCGACCGTCGTGGCCACCTCGGCCGGAACAGCCCCGGCCGCCGGATCGGCGAGATCGACCGCCCCGCTGCCCGGACGGCAGCCCGTGGAGATGT
Organism: Actinoplanes sp. NPDC019969; assembly: GCF_055562375.1. NCBI lineage: Bacteria > Bacillati > Actinomycetota > Actinomycetes > Micromonosporales > Micromonosporaceae > Actinoplanes > Actinoplanes sp. NPDC019969. Next base: position 704,360 of record NZ_JBVHFK010000001.1, read on the forward strand.
GCAGGTTCAGCACCCGGTCGGCCGAGTTCGCTGTCGTGTCGATCGCGACGAACTCACCGGCATCCGCGTAGAACGACAAGCGGGTGCCGCCGCGGGTCGCCACCACACCGGCCCCGTACGCCGCCGGCAGCCCCGCCGTCACCGAGTCGAGCGCCTCCCGTGCCTCCCCCTCGGCCACGTACAGCGTCACGTCCCGGCTGATCTCCAGCCCGCCGCGCACCGGGGTGATCGAGCACTCATCGGCCCGCAGCTCACCGAGCCGCAGCACCCAGCGGTCCTCCTGCGCCGCCTCGACGACCGCGCCGGCGGCCGCACGCAGCGCGGGCAGCGTCCGGCCGGCATCCCGCTGCTCGGGCACGGTCGGCGGATCGTTGCGCACCGACCAGAACCCGGCGCCGGTCAGCGCCAGCGCCCAGACCACCAGTGCGCCATACACCCACCACCGCCGCCGCCAGTCCCGAACCGGCGGCGGATACCCATACCCCGGCCCCGTCACGGCAGCCATGGTGACACGTCCTTCCGGATCAGCCGGAAGCGCGACTGACCACGGGCATGAGTTTTTCTTATACCAGATTCGTGTGGGACATCGAACTCCATCACGAGGTCGAGGCTTGGTACTTGCGGCTCTGCGTGACCGATCCGGCCACAGCCGACCTCGTCGCCGACGCCATCGAGGTCCTCGCCGAACACGGGCCAACCCCCGGGGGCGACCGCTCGTCGACCGCCGCAGAGGCAGCGCCTATCACAACATGAAGGAACTGCGTCCAGGGTCGTCCGGCGCGACAGAGATCCGGATGATCTTCGCCTTCGACCCGGCAGGGAAAGCCGTCTTCCTAGTGGCGGAAGACAAGTCGGGGCAGTGGCGAGAATGGTACGAGAAGGACATCCCGCTGGCCGACGCGCGATTCGCCATGCATCTCGAGACACTGGACAAGGAGGGTGAGCGATGACTGAATTCGTGAACTGGCGCGACGTCCAAGCGAAGGCACGCGCCATCGACCCGACCCGGGATGACCCCCGATCGCGTCGAGCGCCGAGCTGAGATGCGCAAGCAGATGCTGGCCGCCGTCAGCGGCGCCCGACTGGCCGAGATCCGAAAGGGGAGCGGACTGACGCAAAGCCAGCTTGGCGAAGCCACCGGACTCAGTCAGGCACACATCAGCCAGATCGAGAACGGTGAGGGAGTCTCGCTCGACGTGCTCCGGACGTACGGTGCAGGGCTTGGCGGCCACGTCGATGTCGTCGCCCGAATCGGCGACATCAGCTCAACGTGGCCTAGATCGGATATTACGCCCGCTCCGGAACCTCACCAGTACGGCTTCCAGCGATCGAACACGTCATGCAACTAGCGCACTAGCGCCTATAGTCGCTCATCAACCCATCAGGTGTTCGCCAGGCGGCGCAGGGCGCCCTCGGCGACGTCGGGCCGGGTCGTGTACCAGAAGGGGGGCAGCGACTTGCGCAGGAAGGCGCCGTACCCCCGGGCCGTCTCCAGCCGGGAGTCGAGGACCGCGACCACGCCCTTGTCGCCGGTGGAGCGGATCAGGCGGCCGACGCCCTGGGCCAGCCGGACCGCCGCGATCGGGACGCTGACCGCGGAGAAGCCGGAGCCGCCGGCCGCGTCCACCGCGTCGGCGCGGGCGGCGGCCAGCGGCTCGTCCGGGCGCGGGAACGGCAACCGGTCGATGACGACGAGCTGGCACGAGTCGCCCGGCACGTCGACGCCCTGCCACAGCGACATCACGCCGAAGAGGCAGCTCTCCTTCTGCTCCTTGAACTTGCGGACCAGGATCGGCAGCGTCTCCTCGCCCTGCAGCAGGACCGGCAGGTCGGTCTTGGCGCGGACCAGCTCGGCGGCCTGAGTGGCGGCCTTGCGGGAGGAGAAGAGTCCCAGCGTGCGGCCGCCCAGCGCCTCCACCAGCCGCAGCAGCTCGGCTCCGGCGGCGTCGGGCAGGCCGGAGGCGGCGGGGCGCGGAAGGTGCGCGGCCACGTACAGAATGCCCTGCTTGGGGTAGTCGAACGGGGAACCCACGTCGAGCGAGGTCCACCCGTCACCGGAGGCGGGGGCGCCGTCGGGGCCGGGCGTGGCGGCGGGCAGGCCGAGCGAGCGGGCCACCGTGTCGAAGCGGCCGCCGAGGGTCAGGGTGGCCGAGGTGACGACGACGGTGCGGTCGGAGTACAGGTTTTCGGCGAGGGTGCCGGCGACCGAGAGCGGGGCCACCACCAGGGCCCGCCTGCCGTTGCCGAAGTCGGATTTCTCCACCCAGGCGACGTCGTACGCGTTCTCCTCGAGGAGCCGCTGCGCGGTGGTGGACAGCTCGTCGAGAACCGCCTTGCCCTGCTGCTTGCCGACCGGGTCGGGATCGTCGGACTTGATCTCGCCGATCGCGGTGAGCCCGGCCCGGGTGGCCGACTCCAGCGTGCTCACGGCCAGGCGCAGCCGCTCGGGCAGGCCGTCAGTGAGCCGCCCGGCCGGCAGGTCGGCCAGCGCCAGGGTGAGCGCGTCGGCGGCCTCGGCCAGCGCCTCGGCGGCGGCCGGGGTGACCACGGTGCGGGCGCGGCGGCCGGCCCGCTCGATCGCCTCGGGGGTGATCTCGGCCTGGGCGGCGGAGGAGACCCGGTCGGCGAGCTCGTGCGCCTCGTCGACGACGAGCAGCTTGTGCGGCGGGACGATCTGCCGGCCGGCGATCATGTCGACGGCGAGGAGGCTGTGGTTGGTGACGACGATGTCGGCCTCGCGGGCGCGGACGCGGGAGGCCTCGGCGAAGCACTCCGCACCGTACGGACAGCGGGCCGCGCCGACGCAGTCGCGGGCGGGCATGGAGACGGCTTTCCACGCCGAGTCGTCGACGCCCGGGTCCAGCTCGTCACGGTCGCCGGTCTGCGTCTTCTCCGACCATTTCCGGATGCGCAGGATCTGCTTGCCGAGCCGGCCGGCCTCGCCGAGCCACTGGCCGGCCTTGGGTGCGGCCGGCGCGTCGAAGAGGGTGTCGGACGGGCCGTCCTCGTCGGCGTGTTCGAGTTTGGCCGCGCACAGATAGTGGTGGCGGCCCTTGAGCACGGCGAACGTGGGTTTGCGGCCGAGCACCGGCTGGACCGCCTCGGCGAGCCGGGGCAGGTCGTGCTCGACGAGCTGGTTCTGCAGGGCGAGGGTGGCGGTGGAGACCACGACGGGACCCTCGACGAGCAGGGCCGGGGTGAGGTATCCCAGGCTCTTGCCGGTGCCCGTGCCGGCCTGGACGAGCAGGTGCTCCTTGTTCTTGACGGCCTTGTCGATGGCCTCGACCATGGCCTGCTGGCCTGGCCGGGCGGATCCCCCGGGGACGGCGCCGACAGCGGCGGCGAGGATCTGTTCGGCGGTGGCCTTCTTCTTGCTGGCTGCGGGCACGGGAGGAACCGTACCCGGCACCACCGACACTTTCCGGTCACCGTTAGGGTGCAAGCCATGCCGAGCGAGATGGTCCGGGTCATCTACACGAAGTACGACGGTTCGGCTCATCGTGACTACCCGGCCCGCCGCCTGGCCGAGGACGACCTCGGCATCTGGGTCGGCGTGACCCGGGGCACGGCCTCGGTCTACCACGGCCGGCCGTCGGTGGAGCAGATCCCGTTCGTCCTGCTGATTCCACATCACGCCTGGTGGACCGGGATGTTCAACCCGCCGCCGCGGACCAGCGAGGTCTACTGCGACATCACCACCCCGGCCCGCTGGGAGGGTGACACGGTCCACATCATCGACCTCGACCTGGACGCGGTGCGCCGCCGGGAGACGGGTCTGGTCGAGCTGCGCGACGAGGACGAGTTCGCCGAGCACCGGGTCGCCTTCGGTTACCCGGAGGATCTGGTGGAGCACGCCTACGCGGCGGCGCGGCAGCTGCTGGTGGCGCTCGGCGACGGCTCGGAGCCGTTCGCCTCGCACTACCGCAAGCACCTACTCGAAGTCACCCAGGACTAGCTTCTCCGGGTTCTGCTGGTTGAAGATGCCGGTGATCCGGCCGTCGTCGACGGCGAGCGTGGAGACCAGCAGCAGCGGCCCGCCGTCCACCCGGGTGCCCCGGACGACGAGTGCGGCCGACCCGTTGACCAGCGCCGGCTCGATCTTCATGTCGGTGATCCCGGCCAGCCGGTGACCGAAAAGGCCGGTGAAGAACCGGGCCACCTTGTCGGCGCCGAGGATCGGGCGCAGGGCGGTGCGGACGACGCCGCCACCGTCGCCGATGGCGACCACGTCGGGTGCGAGCACGGCGGCGAGGGTACGCATGTCGCCGTCCCGTGCCGCCGCGAGGAACGCGTTGAGCACCCGCCGCTGCTCGGCCAGTCCCGCGGTGTGCCGGATCCCGCCGCCGGCGACCGCCTTGCGGGCCCGGGACGCGTGCTGCCGGGCGGCGGCGGGCGTGCTGTCGAGCACCGCCGCCACCTCCTCGAACGGCACCGCGAACGCGTCGTGCAGCACGAACGCGACGCGCTGTTCCGGGGTGAGGCGTTCCAGCACCACGAGCAGGGCGATGCTGACCTGGTCGGCGATCTCGGCCCGGTCGGCGGGGCCGGCGTCGGGTTCGACCACGTAGACCGGCAGCCACTCGCCGGGGTACTCGTTACGGCGTACCCGGGCGGAGTTGAGCTGGTCCAGGCAGATCCGTGCGGTGACCGTCGTCAGCCATCCCCGCGCATCCCTGATCTGCTCGGTCTGCTGCGCGTAGCGCAGCCAGGCCTCCTGCACCGCGTCCTCGGCCTCGGCGCGGTTGCCGAGCATCCGGTACGCCACCCCGTGCAGGTAGGGGCGGTGGAGTTCGAACTCGTCGGCGGACGGCTGCGACATGAGAGGAATTCTGCGCGAGATCGCCGGTTTCCGGCTAGCGACTGTGCCACAGTATAAAACACCCATAAAGACTAAATCGGACGGTGCTTGGTGCAGGACATGGCGACTCTCGCCGGCGGCCTGGCCGGGCTGGCCGGAGCGGGCGGCGCGGTCTCGGTCGTGATGCTCCGCCGCTCCCGGCCCTGCCTCGCCGCCGGTCACGCGCTGGCCGGGCCGGACACGGCCGACCCGCTGCCCGCCGTGCTCAAGGCCGGGCTGGGCGGGCTGACGGTCCGGGTCACCCCCGGGCCGCACGGCGAGCTGTTCCTCGGCCCGGGCGGGCCGCAGCCGGGGCGCACCCTGCGGCGACTGGTCCTGGCCCCGCTCTTCGCCCGGGCCGGCAACGGCGCGGGGCTCCTCTGGCCGGATCAGCAGGCGCCGTTCCGGCTGGTCGTCGAGTTCGCCGGGACCAACCGGGACCCGGCGGCGCTGCTGCACGCCTACCGGATGCTGGACCGGCAGCTGCAGGACCACTCCGGTCTGCTCAGCCGATGCCTGCGCGACGAGATGACGCCGGGTGCGGTGACGGTCACGGTAACCGGCGCGGTGGACGTCCGCGAGCTTCTCGCGGCGCAGACCGAGCGGTACGCGTTCGCCGACGGCACCTTCGACGACCTGGGTTCCCGCGCCGCCCCGCCGTCGCTGGTCCCGATGGTGAGCGAGTCGTGGAGCCGCCGGTTCGGGTGGGACGGTCAGGAGCCGATCACCGCCGAGGAACGGCACCAGCTGCACGCCCTGGTCCGGGCCGCGCACGACGACGGCCGTACGGTCCGGATCGCCGGCCTGCCCGAGGGCACTCGCCGGGCCCGCGCGGCGATCTGGAGCGAACTCGGCGCCGCCGGCGTGGACGTGATCGCCGACACCGACCTGACCGGGCTGGCCCGGCACCTGCGCCGGCACCCGGTCACCGGGACGCCCCGGCCGCACCTGCCGACCAGGGCGGTTCGCCGTTCCGCGCCGCGCCCGAACGCGCCACGTTCAAACGGTCGTCACGAGACGGTTTAGGAACCGTCGCAAAGGGTGAACCCGCGGGGACCGCTAGCATGCTGCTGGAGATCCATTCAAGAGCCGTCGATCGAGGTCCGCGCTGTGAAGTTCTCATTCCGCCCCGTCGAGGGTGCCTTCTACGAACTCTTCACCAAAGCCGCGTACAACCTGGTCAAAGGGACCGAGCTGCTGAACGAGCTGGCGTTGCCCGGTGTGGACGTCCAGTCCGTCGCCGATCGGCTCAGCGATGTGGAGCACGACAGCGACTCGATCACCCACGAGCTGTACAAGAAGATCAACTCCACCTTCATCACCCCGTTCGACCGGGAGGACATCTACTCGCTCGGCTCCCAGCTGGACGATGTGATGGACCACCTGGAGGCGGCCGGCAACCTGCTCTACCTGTACGGGCTGACCGATCTGCCGTCCCTGCCGCGGGAGCTGCACGAGCTGGTCACGGTGCTGGACCAGCAGGCCAAGGTGACCGCCGAGGCGATGCCGCGGCTGCGCACGATGAAGAACCTCGAGGAGTACTGGATCGAGGTCAACCGCCTGGAGAACGACGGCGACCGGGCCTATCGGATGCTGCTCGTCCGCCTCTTCTCCGGGGAGTACGACGCGCTGACCGTACTCAAGATGAAAGAGGTCGTCGACGAGCTGGAAGCCGCCTGCGACGCCTTCGAGCACGTGGCGAACACCGTCGAGACCATCGCGGTCAAGGAGTCCTAGAGCGTGGATCCCGAACTCGTCGCCGTCGTGGCGGTGATCCTCGCCGCGATGGCGTTCGACTACACGAACGGCTTCCACGACGCCGCGAACGCCATCGCCACCAGCGTCAGCACCCGGGCACTGACCCCGCGGATCGCGCTCGGCATGGCCGCGATCGGCAACTTCATCGGCGCGCACCTGGGCACCGAGGTCGCCAAGACGGTCGGCGACGGCCTGGTCGAACTGCCGACCGGCGTGCCCAGCCTCGGCATCGTCTTCGCCGGCGTGCTCGGGGCGATCACCTGGAACCTGATCACCTGGTACTTCGGGCTGCCGTCCAGCTCGTCCCACGCGCTCTTCGGCGGCCTGGTCGGCGCCACGCTCTTCGCCACCGCGGGCTCGGTCAAGTGGGACAACATCATCAACAAGGTGCTCATCCCGATGGTGGTGTCGCCGTTCGTCGGGCTGATCCTCGGGTTCGCGATGATGGTCGCCATCATGTGGATCTTCCGGCGCGGGCATCCGGGCCGGCTGAACCGCGGGTTCCGCTGGGCGCAGACCGCCTCGGCCGCCGCGATGTCCATCGGCCACGGCATGCAGGACGCGGCGAAGACCATGGGCATCGTGGTGCTGGCGCTCTACACCGGCGGTTTCCAGTCCAGCTCGGAACACATTCCGGAGTGGGTGTACTGGACGTCGGCGACGGTGCTGGCGGCCGGCACGTACGCCGGTGGCTGGCGGATCATCCGTACCCTCGGTCGCAAGATCATCGATCTGGGGCCGCCGGAGGGTTTCGCGGCCGAGACGGTGGCCAGCTCGGTGCTCTACTTCAACGCCCTGGTGCTGCACGCGCCGATCTCGACCACGCACACCATCACCTCGGCGATCATGGGCGTGGGCGCGACGAAACGGCTCAGCGCGGTCCGATGGAACGTGGCGGGCAACATCGTCATCGCCTGGGTGACGACGTTCCCCGCCGCCGCGTTCTTCTCCTGCATCATCTACTTCGTGGTGCGGCCGCTCTTCAACTAGTAGATGACGCCGATCTGCTCGCGCAGCGCGTCCAGCAGGCCCATCACCTCGAGCGTGGTGGAGTGCGGCACGAGTCCGCTCTCCAGCTCGCCGGCGAGCAGGGCGCGCTGTACCTCGGCCGCCTCGAACTGGTAACCGCTGCCCTCGATCGGGAACTCGAACGTCTCCGGCTCCTCGTCCGGCCGGTTCAGCGTGAACGAGGTCGGCACGAAGAAGCCGGCCGGCAGGTCGATCCGCCCGGCGGTGCCGGTGATCGACGCCGCGTTCCGGCTGGCCCCGTTGATGCTGCAGGTCAGGGCGGCCACCGCGCCGGACGCGTAACCCAGCAGGACGCCGGTGTTCTCGTCGACCCGCTCCGCGGTCAGGTGCGACCAGGCGTGCGCGTGCTCCGGCACACCGAGGATCAGGTGCGCCAGGTGAACCGGGTAGACACCCAGGTCGAGCAGCGCGCCACCGCCCAGTTTCGGGTCACGCAGCCGGTGCGAGGCCTCGAACGGCCCCTGCAGCCCGAAGTCGGCGTGCACCGCGCTCACCGCGCCGATCGCGCCACCGGCGACCAGCTCGGCGATCTTGCGGATGGCCGGGTTGCAGCGCATCCACATGGCCTCCATCAGGAACACACCCCGGGCGTGCGCGGCCTCGATCAGCACCGCCGCCGACGGCAGGTCCAGCGTGATCGGCTTCTCCACCAGCACGGCCTTGCCGGCCTCGATGCAGAGCATCGCCGCGTCCAGGTGGAACGCGTGCGGCGTCGCCACGTAAATCACGTCCACCGCGTCGTCGGCCGCGAGTTCGGCGTACGACCCGTACGCCCGTGCGAAACCGTGCCGCTCCGCGAACGCCTCGGCGTTCGCCTTGTTCCGTGAGGCCACCGCGGCGAGTTCGGCGCCCTCCACCAGTGGCAGGTCGTCGGCGAATGTGCTGGCGATCCCGCCGGGGCCGAGAATCCCCCAGCGCACCTTCTGTCCTGTCATGATCGATACCGTATCGCCCGGCGAACCGTCCGCGGCCCCTCCGCCAGCATTCGGGCGGGCGATACCGTATCGCCCCGGCCACACCGGGTGGCAGGATCGACCGGTGACCGACTCGATGTCGCTTCCGCCGGCCATGTCGCAACGCGCCCGCGAGTTCACCGGCCCGCCCGCGCCGGCCCGCCCGGCAGCCACCGTGGTGCTGCTCCGCCCGTCCGGCGACAGCTTCGAGGTCTACGTGCTGCGCCGCGCCGGCACGATGACGTTCGGCGGTGTCTACGCCTTCCCCGGCGGCGTCGTCGACCCCTCGGACCGGCCCTCCACCATCCGCACCGACTGGCCGGACCGGCTCGGCCTGCCCGGCGACGAGGCCCACGCGGTGGTCGGCGCCGCCGCCCGCGAACTGTTCGAGGAGACCGGCATCCTGCTGGCCGGACCCGCCGCCGAACCCGACCGCACGGTCACCGCCACCGACGGCCCCGACTGGGAGAGCGACCGCGCCGCCGTCCAGCGCCGCGAACTCACCATGGCCGACCTGCTCGCCCGCCGCGGCCTGCGCCTGCGCGACGACCTGCTGCTGCCCTGGGCCCGCTGGATCACCCCGGACTTCGAGCCGCGGCGCTTCGACACCTGGTTCTTCGTGGCGCTGCTCCCGGAGGCCCAGAGCGCCCGCGATGTCTCCGGCGAGGCCGACCGCACCGCCTGGGTCCCGATCGGCGGCACCGACGACCTGCCGATGCTGCCGCCCACCCGGCGCACGCTCGCCCAGATCACCGCCTGCGGAACCCTCGCGGACGTGGTCGCCGCGTCCGCCCACCGCGACGCCGCGACACCGCTCAACCCCCGCGTCGTGGTCACCGCAGACGGTCGGGTAACGCTTCAGATCCCCTGAGACCCCGCAGCGGTACGGGCCACCACTCCCCCAACCGCAATCGACCCGTCCCGTGACCCCCGGCGGGCGGCGTGGGGCGGTGGCCCGGACCGAAGCGCCTCTCACGGGCGTAGCGGCCCCCACGTTCGCGAGCCGTACGCCAGACAGGCATCCCGGCCGCCATGACCGGCGTGAGCGACGGCTCGCGAACCCGGGGTAACCGCAACCGACCGCCAGCCGTACGCCAGACGGCCATCCCCGCCGCCATGACCCGCGTGAGCGACGGCTCGCGCCCGGCCGTCACCGCGCGCTGGGGCCGGGAGAGCCGCGGACCTCGCGCCGGGAGTTCCGGGGGCGGCGGGATTGCGGTTGTGGGAGTGGTGGCCCGTACCGGCAGAACGCCGGCCCGGCGGGAAGCCGGACCGGCGCGGAGACCGTGAGTGAAGCGGACGTCAGCCGAAACGGCCGGTGATGTAGTCCTCGGTCTTCTTCTGGGTCGGGTTGCTGAAGATCTTCTGGGTGTCGTCGTACTCGATCAGGCGGCCCGGGTCACCGGTCTTGTCGATCGAGAAGAAGCCGGTCTTGTCGCTGACGCGGGCGGCCTGCTGCATGTTGTGCGTGACGATGATGATCGTGAACTGGTCCTTCAGCTTGAACATCAGGTCCTCGATCGCCAGCGTCGAGATCGGGTCGAGCGCGGAACACGGCTCGTCCATCAGCACGACCTGCGGCTGCACCGCGATGGTCCGGGCGATGCACAGACGCTGCTGCTGACCGCCGGAGAGGCCGGCGCCCGGACGGTCCAGGCGGTCCTTGACCTCGTCCCACAGGTTCGCGGAGCGCAGCGACTTCTCGGCCGCCTCGTCCAGCACCGACTTCTTCTTGACGCCGTTGAGCTTCAGGCCGGCGACCGTGTTCTCGTAGATCGACATGGTCGGGAACGGGTTCGGCCGCTGGAAGACCATGCCGATCATGCGGCGGACCGCTGTGACGTCGACGTCCGGGTCGTAGATGTTCTGGTCGTCGATCGTCAGGCTGCCCTCGATGCGGGTGCCCGGCAGCACCTCGTGCATGCGGTTGATGGACCGCAGGAAGGTCGACTTGCCGCAACCGGACGGGCCGATCAGAGCGGTGATCGTCTTGGGCTCGACGGTCATCGAAACGCTGTCGATCGCCTTGAAGGAGCCGTAGTAGGACGAGACGTTGCTCGCCTCGATGCGCTTGGCCATGGAAGACACCTCTTAACGGGACAGCTTGTTGCGACGGGCGAGCAGCTTGGCGGCGACGGTCAGGACCAGCACCAGCGCGACCAGGGTCAGCGCGGCGGTCCAGGCCCGGTCGGGAGCGAACTTCGAGCCGTCACCGGCCTGCTGGTACACGAAGAGCGCGAGCGACGACTGGCCGCCCTCGAACGGGTTGAAGTTGATCGCGGCCAGGCCGCCGGCGGCGAGCAGCACCGGGGCGGTCTCACCCGCGGCCCGGGCGACCGCGAGCATCACGCCGGTGACGATGCCGGGCAGGGCGGTGGGCAGGACGACCTTGAGGATCGTCTTCCACTGCGGGACACCGAGGGCGTACGAGCCCTCCCGCAGCGGGCCGGGCACCAGCCGCAGCATCTCCTCGGTGGACCGGACCACCGTCGGCAGCATCAGCACGAACAGGGCCATCGCGGCGGCGAAGCCGGACGCCTGCGGGCGGCCGTCGTTGAAGAACGGGCTCACTTGCAGCACCCAGAAGGTGTAGACGAACAGACCCGCGACGATCGACGGGACACCGGTCATGACGTCGACGAAGAAGCGGATCGTGCCGGCGAACTTGCCCCGGCCGTACTCGACCAGGTAGATCGCGCCGAGCACACCGACCGGGACCGCCATCAGGGTGGCCAGTCCGACCTGCTCCAGGGTGCCGATGATGGCGTGGTACGCGCCACCGTTGGCGTCCCGGGCGCCGATGTTGTTCATCGAGCTGCCGAAGAAGTCGCCGTCGAGGCGGGCCATGCCCTTCTCGACGAGCGTCCAGATCACCGAGATCAGCGGCAGGACCGCCAGCACGCAGGCGGTGTAGATCAGCGACTTCATGGTCCGGTTGCGGGCGGCCCGCTTGCCCTCGATGCGGCCGGCCACGACGGCGAGGCCGATCAGGTAGAGGGCGGCGCCGATCACCACGACCAGGACCCCGTTGCCGATGCCGAGACCGAGCACCAGGACGGCGGCGGCCACGAAAGCGGCGGCCGCGACGGCGACGTTGATCCCGACCGGGAGCTTCTTGCTCCGGATGTTGTCCGGCGTCATCACGACACCGGGCACCTGCTTCTCCAAGATGCTCATGCGGCGTTGTCCCGGAACTCGCGACGGCGGTAGATGATCGCCCGTGCCGTCATGTTGACCACCAGAGTGATGGTGAAGAGGACCAGACCGGAGGCGATCAGGGCGCCGCGGCCGGTCTCGTTGGCCTCACCGAAGGAGTTGGCGATGTTGGCGGCGACCGAGTTGCCGCCGTTCTCGATCAGGTTGAACGAGATGTCGAAGGCGATGCTGAGCGTCAGCGCCAGGGCGATCGTCTCGCCGAGGGCACGGCCGAGGCCGAGCATCACCGCGGCGACCACACCGGGCTTGCCGTACGGGAGGACCGCGGTGCGGATCATCTCCCAGCGGGTGGCGCCGAGAGCCAGGGCCGCCTCCTCGTTCATCCCGGGGGTCTGCTGGAAGACCTCGCGGGAGAGGGAGGTGATGATCGGCAGCACCATGATCGCCAGGACCAGGCCGCCGAGCAGGATCGACTGTCCGAACGGGCCGTCGCCGCCGAAGAGCGGGATCCAGCCGAAGTACTCGTTGAGCCAGATCGAGAAGTCCCGGACCGGCGCCTGCAGCACGTCCCGGCCCCAGAGACCGAAGACGACACTGGGCACTGCCGCGAGCAGGTCGATCACGAAGCCCAGCGGGGTGGCCAGCCGCTTGGGCGCGTAGTGCGACAGGAAGAGCGCGATGCTCAGCGCGACCGGCACCGCGACCAGCAGCGCGATGATCGAGCTGAGGACGGTGCCGAACGCGATCGCCGCGATGCCGAAGGACGGCGTCGCGTCGTTCGGGTTCCACTCGAACTGGGTGAAGAAGCTGCCGGTGTTCGCCTGCAGCGCCGGCGTCGCCTTGTAGATCAGGAAGACGGCGATCGCGACGATGATGACCAGAACCATCGCGCCGGATGCCGTGGACACGGCCCGGAAAGCCGTCTCGATCGAGAATCGGGACTTCTTCGGCAGTGCGCCACCGCCACCGAGCGGGGGCTCGTCGTAGTTGCTCGGGGAAGAGCCGTAGCCGGCGCCCTGCCCGCGACTCGAGGTCGCGACCAGGTCGCCGGCGGTGGCGTTCTTCACCGAGCGGGAGGGGTAGTCACCCATCTGCGCGCTCGCTGTCGTCTCGGAGGGAAGGAGATCAGTCGGTCGGATCAGGCGATCGAGGCGACCGACTTCTCGACCTGGGTGCGCAGGGTCTCCGGCAGCGGGGCGTAGCCGACCTTCTCCAGAGCCTTCTGGCCGTCGGTGCTGGAGGTGTACTTCAGGAAGGCCTGAACCTCCTTGGCCTTGGCGCTGCCCTTGCTGCAGGCGATCTCGTAGGTCACCAGAACGATCGGGTACGCGCCCGGGGTCTTGGTGTTGTAGTCGATCGACAGCGCGAGGTCGCCGTCCTTGCCCTTGATCGTGGCGTTCTCGAAGGTCTTGCCGGCGTTGGTGCCGTTCAGCTCGGCGTACTCGCCGGCGCCGTTCTTGATCTTCGCGGTCTGCAGGCTCAGGTTCTCCGCGAACGACATCTCGACGTAGGAGATGGTGTTGGCGGTGTTCTTCACCTTGGTGGCGATACCGTCCGACTTGGAGACGGCGGTGCCGCCCGGGGCCTTCCACGCCTTCGCGTTGCCGAAGGTCCAGTCGGCCTCGGCCGACTTGCTCAGGTACTTGGTGAAGTTGTCGCTGGTGCCGGACTCGTCAGCACGGTGGACGGTCTCGATGTTGGCGGACGGCAGGGTCGCGCTCGGGTTCTCCGCCTTGATCGCCGGGTCGTCCCACTTGGTGATCTTCAGGGAGAAGATCTTCGCCAGGGTGGAGGGCGAGAGCTGCAGGCCGTCCACGCCCTGGACGTTGTAGACGACGCCGATCGGGCCGATCACCATCGGGAGGTTGAGGGCCTTGCCGCCGACGCACTTGGCGTCCGCCTTCGGCTGCTCCTCCTCCTTCAGCGCCGAGTCGGAACCGGCGAAGTCGGCCGTGCCGTCGATGAACGCCTGGATGCCCGCGCCGGAGGCGGTGCCCTGGTAGTCGACCTTGGCGCCGGCCGAACCACACTTGGCCTGGTAACCCTTGATCCACTCGTCCATGGCGTTCTTCTGGGCGCTGGAGCCCTGCGCCGTCAGGCTGCCGCTCACGCAGTCGCCCGCGGCAGCGGAGGAGCCGCCGTTGGCCGCCGGGGTCGGCTCGTTGTCGGAGCCGCACGCGGTGAGCGCGATCGTCGCAGTCAGAGCAATGCCGGCAACGAGTCCGGACCGCTGGAGCTTCACGGTTTTCCCTTCGGGTGGGGGTGTGTCCTGCAGCCGGTGTCTCACCGGCTCACACTGGGAAAGTTAAAAGTGGGAAGTGACCGGCTCGCTGGCCCCAAATGAACCAGGCGTGAACACGTCGGCCCCGCTGAGTAGCCATCCACTGAGCTGAAGATAGCCAGAAGGTGAACCGCTCGCGCTTCACTCGACATGTCGGAAATATCCGGTGGCCCGTTATCGCAGCGAGATATCCGCTTGTCCGGGGCGTTATCCAAAAGCGGCGCCGGGGCCTACTGATAACGGCGGGCAGCCGTCAGATGACCGTTCGGTTACCCGAGGCGGTGGTAGTTCACATCCGTCTTGTAGACCTCGAAACCGAGCCCCCGGTACAGCTTCACGGCGGCGGTGTTCGACTCGTCCACATAGAGGCCGGCGACGGTCAGGCCGGAATCCGCGAGGTGCCGCAGGCCCGCCACGCTCAGCGCGGCGCCCAGACCCCGGCGGTGCCCGGCCGGGTCGACGCCGAGCACGTAGATCTCACCGAGCGCCGGCTCGTCGCCGGCGGCCGGGTGCACCTTGGTCCAGTGGAAACCGGCCAGGGTGTCGGTGATGTCGACGGCGAGCAGGAAACCGGCCGGGTCGAACCACGGCTCCGCCTCCCGGCCCAGCAGGTCGTCGAGCGTCCAGCGGCCCTGCTCGGGGTGGTGCGCGAAGGCCCGCGCGTTGACGCCGAGCCAGGCCTGCTCGTCGGAGCCGGGCCGGAAGCTGCGGACCGTCACGCCCTCGGGCAGCGGGATCTCCGGCAGCGGCTCGGCCAGGGAACGGCGCATCTGCCACAGTACCCGGGCCCGCTCGAAACCGTTGCGGGCGGCGAAGGCGGTCGCGCCGGGATCGTCGCCGTGTGCCCAGAACCGCAACGGGCCCGGGCCGGCGGCGGCCAGCAGCTCGGTGCCGACGCCCGCCCGGCGGAAACCGGGGTCGACGAACAGCTCGCCGGAGGCATCCTCCACGAAGGCGTAACCGGCGAGCCGGTCACCGGCATAGGCCAGCAGATGCCGGCCGTGGGAGGGAACGTCGCCGCGGACGCGCAGCACGACGTCCTCGGAGAGAGGCTGGACGCCGTCCAGGTGCGCGGCGGCAGCGGCCACCGCGAGCACGTCGTCCACCTCGGACGACGAGAGCCGGTCCGTGACACGGACCGGCTCTCGAGACGTCATGGCAGGAACTATAGATCAGACCGGAAGCGAGACCGGCTCGTTGTCCGGCAGCTGGCGGCCGGACGGCGGGACCACGAACTTGTAACCGACCTGGCGGACCGTGCCGATCATCGACTCGTACTCCGAGCCGAGCTTGGCGCGCAGGCGACGGACGTGCACGTCGACGGTGCGGGTGCCGCCGAAGTAGTCGTAGCCCCAGACCTCGCGGAGCAGCTGGTCGCGGGTGAAGACCCGGCCCGGGTGCTGGGCGAGGAACTTGAGCAGCTCGAACTCCTTGTAGGTGAGGTCGAGCGGGCGGCCCTTGAGCTTCGCGGCGTAGGTGTCCGGGTCGATGTTGAGCTCACCGGCACGGATCGAGCCGCCGGCGCCGGCGGTCGCGTTGTTGAGACGGCCGACCGACAGCCGCAGCCGGGCCTCGACCTCGGCCGGGCCGGCGCTGGCCAGGATGACGTCGTCGACGCCCCAGTCCGCGTTCAGCGCGATCAGGCCGGCCTCGGTGACCACGGCGATCAGCGGGACGCCGATCCCGGTGGCGTGCAGCATGCGGCAGGTGGCCCGCGCCTCGGAGAGCTCGGAACGGGCGTCGACCAGGACGGCGTCCGGGCTGGGGCCGGACACCAGGGTGCGCACGTCGCGGGGGGCGGTGCGCACCGAGTGGGGCAGAAGGTCCAGAGCGGGCAGTACGGCGGAAGGCTCACCGGCACGTGCCGTGACCAGCAGAAGAATCTCCACACTCACCTCCGTCCTCGCGGCTCGCGGGCCGCTCGGGTGACCCGGTCTGCGAAGCTGACATGCTGCGCCACCGGAGAATGGGGCCCGGCGTCACCGACGGGTGGGTTGCGCTTACCTTAACCGATGCATCTCGTCCGATACCCGGGTCGCACTCCCAAGTGATGTAGAGAACGCCAGGTAGGTGGCCGAACGGCCGATCCTTAACCAGCCTTTTACCCGAGCGGGTGGAGGTGCGGCGATTGGGACCACGGACCCGGTTCTGGCACGATCACAGGCGTGTTCCCCTCGATGCCGAACGACGACCCCTGGGACGCCGAAGCCTCCCAGCAGGTCGCGCGCATGAACCCGGGCCGGCCCAAGGCCGGGTTCGGCGCTGTCCCGGAGGACGAGGAGGAGAAACGTCCCTCGTCGGAGGAGCTCGAGGACGACGAGGAGTTCGAGGAGATCCCGGTCGTCCCGGTCCGGCCGAAGCTGTCGGCCGCGATCGGGGGCTTCGCCGCGCTGCTCGCCGTGGCGCTGATCGTCGGCAGTCATCTCACCGGGCCCGGCACCCGGACGCCGTACGCGATCGTGCTCTTCGGTGTGCAGTTGCTCGGCCTGCTCGCCTGGACCATGGCCCTGCAGCCGCCGGCCGCCGCCGCGACCGCCGCGGTGGTCGCGGTGACCGCGCTGATCGCCGACTACCTGGCGGTGACCGGCGAGCCGGGTGAGCTGCTGCCGCTGCTGTGGGTGACCCTCGGCGGCTTCGCGGTGACGATGGTGGCGCAGGTGGTCCGCGCCGCCGACCGGCAGCGGGCCAAGGACACCTGGCGCACCACCCTGCTGATCGTGTGCGGCGCGACGGCGTACGCGATCCTGATCGTCCTGACCCGGGAGCCGATCGGCTCGCAGGCCATCCTGGTCTGCTGCACCGGCGCGGGGGTGGCGCTGCTGGTGGCCCGGCTCACCGACGCGGTGTTCCCGAAACCGCGGATCGCCCTGCAGGTGCCGCGCGGCGCGACCGGCATCGTGCTCGGCGCCATGCTGGGCACCCTGGCCTCGGCCGTGCTCGGCAGCTATCTGGTCTTCCCGTTCACCCCGGCCAAGGGCGCGGTGCTCGGCCTGGTCGCCGCGGTCGCCGCGCACCTGATCGACCTGGCGGTCAACTTCGGTGAGGCGGGTCGCCGGCTGGCCGGGGAGGCGCCGACCTTCTGGCTGGCCCGGCACATGCAGGGGCCGCTCGGCGGGTTCGCGCTCACCGCGTTCGCGGCCTACGCACTGGCACACTGGTACCTCACCTGACCCGGCTGTTTCACCGCACCCTGGACCCGGGCATGTACGTTTCCAGGGCAGCCGGGCGGTAAGGGGAGGAACAGTGGCCGAGGTTTACGGATCGGCGCGTCCCCGCCGTCGCCGGGGGCGCAAGCTCCTGACCGTGGCGCTGGTGCTGCTGGCCCTGCTGGCGGCCGGGCTCGTCGTGCTGGACCGGTTCAGCAACTCGTACGCGGAGAACGTCCTGGCCGACAAGGTCACGCAGGAGGTGGCCGCCCGCAGCGCGTCCAGCAGCCCGCCCGTGGTGACCATCGCCGGCGTCCCGTTCCTCACCCAGGTCCTCGCCGGGAAGTACGAGGAGATCCGCATCGAGCTGCCCGACTTCCGCGCGACGGCGCTGTCCGGCGAGACGGTGCGGATGGATCTGCTCGACATCCGCGCGCGGGACGTGCGGGCCCCGCTCGAGGCGCTGCGCAGCGGCCAGGGCGAGGTGCGGGCCGGATCGGTCACCGGCGTCGGGACCATCGATTACGCGCTGCTCGCCGAGGCGACCGGCCAGGAGGGCCTGAAACTCGCCGAGAAGGACGGGAAGGTGGTCGGCTCGGCGACCGTGTCGATCTCCGGCCTGCAGAAGATCAACGTTTCCGCCGCCATCGATCTGAAGGTGGTCGACGGCAAGATCCGGGTGCGGTTCTCCGACGTCAAGGCGACGGACGTGCCGGAGACCCCGCTCGACGAGAGCAGTCTGACGTCCCTGCTGAAGGGCGACCTGCCGGACATCCCGGTGCCGGATCTGCCGATGAAACTGCAGCTCCAAACGCTGCAGCCGCTGCCGGAGGGCCTGCGGGTCGCGTTCGGGGCGACCGATGTGTCGCTCGCGGCGGCGGGTGTCTGACCTCACTCGATCCCGGATCGTGGTCGGCTCTGTTCCGTAGCGTGAGCACGCTGGTAGGGTCGGCCACATGAGTATGTTGCTCACCAAACGGCGCGCGGTCGACCTGTGTCGCGTGGCCGCGTGCCTGTGTCGTCCCGTCATCTGACGGGGCCACTCGGTGCTGAGCACCTCTTCTAGCTAGCCCAGGGCATCTCTAGCCCGGCAGTGGCGCCGTCGCACAGCAAGCCCGTGATCCCAACCACCTCTGGGTCCGCGCGGAGTGCGACAACACATCCGTGCGCTGACTCTCCCATCACCCATCTCCAAGGAGTGAATCGATGAGTCGCGACACCGCACTCGTCTCGGCCGACTGGGCCGAGCAGAACCTGGACACCGCCGGCCTCGTGTTCGTCGAGGTCGACGAGGACACCAGCGCCTACGACGGCGGGCACATTCCGGGCGCCATCAAGATCGACTGGAAGACGGACCTGCAGGACCCGGTCCGGCGGGACTTCGTCAACCAGGAGCAGTTCGCCGCTCTGCTCTCCGAGCGCGGCATCTCCAACGACGACACCGTGATCCTGTACGGCGGCAACAACAACTGGTTCGCGGCGTACGCGTACTGGTACTTCAAGCTGTACGGCCACGAGGCCGTCAAGCTGCTCGACGGTGGCCGCAAGAAGTGGGAGCTCGACGCCCGCGTCTACACCAAGGACGTGCCGGTCCGCGAGAAGACCGAGTACGTCGCCAAGGCGCCGAACCTGGAGATCCGCGCGTTCCGTGACGAGGTCGTCCAGGCCATCGGCGTGAAGAACCTGGTCGACGTCCGCAGCCCCGACGAGTTCGCGGGCCGCCTGCTCGCCCCGGCGCACCTGCCGCAGGAGCAGTCGCAGCGGGCCGGTCACATCCCGACCGCGATCAGCGTGCCGTGGAGCAAGGCCGCCAACGACGACGGCACCTTCAAGTCCGACGAGGACCTCGCCAAGATCTACGGGGAGGCCGGCCTCGACGGCAGCAAGGACACCATCGCGTACTGCCGCATCGGCGAGCGCTCCTCGCACACCTGGTTCGTGCTCAAGGAGCTGCTCGGCCACGAGAACGTCAAGAACTACGACGGCTCCTGGACCGAATACGGCTCCCTCATCGGTGTGCCGATCGCCCTCGGCGACGAGCCCGGAAAGGCCTGATCCCATGACTTCTCCCGCCAACGTCGCGGCCGGCTGCGCCGCCCCTGACCAGTCCGCGCCCCTCCCCAGCAGCGTGGACCTGGCCAAGGAAACCGTGATCACGGGTATCGTCCGCAACGCCGAGGGCGAGGCCGTCGGCGGCGCCTACGTGCGGCTGCTGGACGGTTCCGGCGAGTTCACCGCCGAGGTCGTCTCCTCGCCGGAGGGCCTGTTCCGCTTCTTCGCCGCCCCGGGCAACTGGACCGTGAAGGCGCTCAGCCGGCACGGCAACGGTGAGCTGGCCGTCGAGGCCGCCCGTGGCATCAACGAGATCGCGCTGACCGTGGCCAACGCCTGACCCACGCTCTGTTGACAAAGGCGGGACCCTTGCCGGGGTCCCGCCTTTTCGTCTCCCGACCGCGTGTGGATTTCGGCCGCTATGCGCGCCCGAAATCCACACGCTCTCAGACGCCGGTGGTGACCACCTCGGCGTGCGGGGGGATCTCCGGGCGGCGGCGGGACAGCCGCCGGACGGCGGTGTTGAGGACCGCGATCAGCGGTACGGCCACCAGCGCGCCGATGATGCCGGCCAGCACCACCCCGCACGCGATCCCGATGATCACCGCGAGCGGATGCACCGACACCGCCCGGCCCATGATCAGCGGCTGCAGGACGTGGCCCTCGATCTGCTGCACCAGGATCACCGCGCCCAGCGTGATCAGGGCGACCACCCAGCCCTCGTCGACCAGCGCCACCAGCACCGCGACCGCGCCGGACACGCTGGCGCCGACGATCGGCACGAACGCGCCCAGGAAGACCAGCGCGGCCAGCGGGAAGGCGAACTCCACCTCCAGCACCACCAGCGCCAGGCCGATGCCGACCGCGTCGATGAAGGCCACCAGCACGGTGGCCCGCACGTAGGCGCCCAGGGTGGCCCACGAGGCGTCGCCGGCGTCGGCGAGCGACCAGCGCGCGTTCACCGGGAACAGCCGGACGATGAACCGCCAGATGGCCCGCCCGTCCCGCAGGAAGAAGAACGTCGCGAAGATGACCAGCAGCATGCCGGTGACCAGCTCGGCGATGGTGGCGACGGTGGCGATGCCGGTCGACGTGAGCGCCGACGTGTTCGAGTTGACCCACTCCTGCGCGGTGGCGATGCCCTGGGCCACCTGGTCGTTGGAGAGGTGCAGCGGGCCGGTCTTGGCCCACGTCTGGATCTGGTTGACACCGGCCGCGGCGTTCTCGGTCAGCTTCGGCACCCCGGCGATGAACTCGTTGACCACCAGGGTCAGCGTGCCGACGAGCAGGCCGATGCCGCCGACCAGCACCAGGAAGGTGGCCAGCGAGCGGGGCAGGCGCAGCCGCAGCAGCCAGCCGACGGCCGGGCCGAACAGCGCCGACAGCAGCAGCGCGATGGCCAATGGGACGATCACGATGCTGACCATGCCGACCAGCCGCAGCAGCGCCCAGCCGATCACGCCGACCACGATCAGCCGCCAGCTCCAGGCCGCGGCGATCCGCAACGGCTGCGGGACCTCCGCGTCGTCCCGGCTGGCCGTCGAGTTGTGCACCAACTCCGGGTCGGAGGGGGCGGGGACGAACTCGTGCTCGTACCGCTCCGGCTCGGTCGCCGGACGCTCGGCCCGCATCTGCCGCACCGACTCCCGGCCTGAGTCGTAGGCTTTCTTCAGGTTGTCCCGGACCCGCTGCAAGCGGTTCAACCGCCTAACCCCCTCGACCTGTCGAATACGTGGTCATCACGCTAGTACGCGAATGCCCGTATCGGCTTCCCCGTGAACCTGGCTGTTCCGTGGCGGCGTACCGTCTGCAGCGTGAGTGCCGACACCCGTACCGAGGCCGGACTGCCGATCCGGATGCTGCACGACCGCGTTCTCGTCAGCCAGGACGGCGGTGAGGGCGAGCGCCGTTCCACCGCCGGCATCGTCATCCCGGCCACCGCCTCGATGGGTCGGCGCCTGTCCTGGGCGACGGCGGTCGGGGTGGGCCCCAACGTGCGTTCGATCGTGGTCGGCGACCGTGTGCTGTTCGACCCCGACGACCGCTCCGAGGTGGAGTTGCACGGCAAGGGTTACGTGCTGCTGCGCGAGCGGGACGTGCACGCGGTCGCGGCCAACCGGGTCGAGTCCGACGGGACCGGCCTCTACCTCTGAGGCGGGAGCGGATCCCGCACGAACGGCGGCGGCGCGAACGGCGGTGGCCCTCCGTAGCCCATCGGCATCGTGGGCAGCACGATCGGGATCGGCATGACCGGCTCCGGCGGCGCCGCCACGGTCCGCACCACCCCGTCCGGGAAGGTGATCCGGTAATGCCGCCCGTCCCACCAGGACGGCGGTGTCTGCGGGTCCCGCCCGGCGAAGGCCGACCGGTAGTTGGTGATCGCGAGCAGCAGATCCCGTTCCTCGGTGACCGCCCGGTCCATCTCCGCGGGGGTGCGCGGCAGGCCCCGGGTCAGCCCGTCCCGCAGCAGAGCCAGCTTGTTCGCGGCGAACTGGAAGTCACGCATCGCCCGCCGCCCGATCGGGCCGGCCACCCGGCGCGCCCACTCCCGGGCGGCGTGCCGGCGGCCCAGCGTGCCCAGAGCGGCGACCTCGGACGGGGCGAACCAACCGGCTTGGGCGTACGGGTACAGCACGCGCTCGGCCAGCCGGCCCTCCCAGCTGCGCCAGGCGATCGCGAAACCGACCACGGCGAAGAAGAGCGGGACCATGAAGCCGAGATAGCCGTACAACATGATCAAGGTCTCACCGGTGGCGACGGACAACGTCGGCAGCAGGTTGAAGATGCCGTGCAGGATCATCGCCAGCACCAGGCCGGCCAGCGGGGCGAGCCGCCGGACCGTCTTGTCGCCGGAGCGCGCCGCGATGCCCAGCCCGATGCCGGCCATCGAGGTGAAGAGCGGGTGGGCGAAGCCGGTGAAGATGATGCGCACGATGAAGATCAGGAACACGTTCTGCAGGCCGGTCGCCGGGCCGTAGTCGGCGGCTCCCTTGGCGTACCCGTGGCCGCCCAGGTAGAGCACGTTCTCCACCATGGCGAACCCGAGCGCGGAGAGCCCGCAGTAGACGATGCCGTCGGTGATGCCGGACCACTCCTTGCGGCGCCGCCAGAACAGCAGCAGCGGGCCGAGGAATTTCATCGACTCCTCGATCAGCGGCGCCACCAGCACCGCCACCAGCGCGTCTGGCAGACCGACCCGCTCGAAGAGCCAGGCCGCCCCACTGTTGACCGCCAGCGCGGCGGCGGTCGCCACCGCGGCGCCCCAGGCGAAGCAGAAGATCAGGTAATGCGCCGGCTCCGGCTCATAGCGATCCAGCCAGATGAAGGCGCTGGCCAGCAACGGCACCGGCAGGATCGCCGCGGTGAGGCCGATGGCCAGGCCGGCCGGGCCGATGTTGTAACCGAGGAAGATCAGCATGCCGATGGCGGCGAGCGCGATCAGCGTGATCGCCCCGCCGATCTCGACCCAGCGCCACCACCCGGGACGGCCCGGTGCGGGCAGCTGGGGCGGAGCCGGGGTCGGCGGCGCCGAGACCGGGCTGAAGGCTGCTGGTTCGTCGGCCATGTCCGCCAGCGTAGTCATCCCCGTCGCGCCCGACATGCCCCGCATCGATCATGAGGGCGTCAGCCCGGACCGGCCGGGCCGGCGGCGGCCGCTGCGGGGCCGGGCGCTCCAGCCGATCGCGTCCCGCACCTGGCGGGTGGCCTCGGCGTACTCCACACCGGTGGCGCGCAGCAGGTCGGCCACCGCGGTCCGGGTCTGCGCCACCACCACGCCACCGGAGTAGCCGACGCCCTCCCGGTAGGCGTGGCCGGACTCGGCGACCGCCCGCAGCGCCCGTTCCCGGGCGGCGACCGGCTCGATGCCACGGTCCCACTCCTGCCGCAGCAGCTCCACCGCGTCGCCGAGGTGCCGCACCGACTCGGGCAGCACCGCCGGGATCGCCTCGTGGTCGTTCAGCGCGGTCTGGGCCCGGCGCAGCAGCACCCGGACGTTGCGCAGCGCGTAGGTGAGCTGCGGGGCGCCGTCGACGTACTGGGCCAGGGCGCCGCGGGCCCGCCACCGGGCCGGGGCGAACGCCACGTTCTCCCCCGCCGCCTCGATCGCCGCGCTGAACGCCGCAAACGTGCCCTCGGCCGCCCGCAACCGCTCGAGCGCCGTCTGGATCACCGCCGGGTCGGCGGCGGCCAGTCCGCGGGCCGCGTCGTGCAGGCCGTCGGTGAAGGCCCGCAGCGCCGGATCGGCGGCCCGCCTGACCACGGTCAGCGGGTTCAGCGGCAGCAGGACGGTCATCACCACCAGGGCGATCCCGCCGCCGACCAGCGCGTCCATGAACCTGGTCCAGACCGGGCCGTTGGCGGTGGTCAGGGTGGCGACCAGGACGGCAGAGGAGGCGGACTGCACGATCAGCGCGGCCCCGCCGCCGGCCGCGGTCGCCAGCAGCACCGCGAGCAGCACGATCACGCCGATCTGCACGGGCCCGTTGCCGATCAGCAGGATGATCCCGTCGCCCAGGCCGATGCCGGCGGCGACCCCGATCACCAGTTCGGAGGTGCGCCGCAGCCGCTGTCCCACCGAGGAGCCGAGCGCGATCACGGCGGCGATCGGCGCGAAGAACGGCATCGGGCGGCCGAACAGGTCGTGCGCCACGTACCAGGCGAGACCGGCGGCCAGGCCGGCCTGGATCGCGAGCATCAGCCCGGCCCTGGCACGGGAGAGGACCACGGTCATGATCTCCAACCTACGTGCCAGGATGCCTACGTGACATCACTGCCCGAGGCCTTCCGCTCCGCCGCGCGTGGCGCCGGCGCCACCGCGAGCGACGACGACCTGGACGCGGCCGCCCGGCACCTGCTGAGCTGCTGGACCGAGCCGCAGCGCCACTACCACGACGTGAGCCATCTCGCGTCGGTGCTCGACGTCGTCGATCGCTTCGCTCACCTGGCACCCCACCCCGATCGGGTACGCCTGGCGGCCTGGCTGCACGACGCCGTCTACGACCCGCGTGCCCTGGGTGACGCCAACGAGCGGGACAGCGCCGAGTTCGCCGCCGGCCTGCTGGTCAGCCTGGGCGCCCCGGACGAGGACGCCGCCGAGGTGGCGCGCCTGGTCAGCCTGACGGCCGGCCACGCCACCGAGGACGACGACCCGGACGGTGAGCTGCTCTGCGACGCGGACCTGTCGATCCTGGCCGCCGACCCGGACCGGTACGCCGAGTACACCGCGGCGATCCGCCGGGAGTACGCGCACGTCCCCGACGACGCGTTCCGTGGCGGCCGCTCCCGGGTCCTCACCGAGCTGCTGAAACTCCCGTCGATCTACCGCCTGGAGCCGCTCCGCGAACAGTGGGAGGACCGGGCCCGCGCCAACCTCACCACTGAGCTGGAACAGCTCGCCTGACTTCCAGCGTGTTGATTTCGGCCGTCATACGCGCCCGCAATCAACACGCCAGGTGCCTGAGTTCCGGCGTGTTGGTTTAGGGCGCGCATAGCGGCCGAAATCAACACGCCAGGTGCTTCGGGCGGCGTAGACCCGCCGCCCGGAGCCGAGCGGTCAGCTCCCGGGAGGGCAGCAGGGTCGCGCCCAGCCAGATCGCGCTGCGGAACCGGAACTCCGGGATGTCGTAGTGGTCCCGGTCGAAGGCCCGCCGTGGCGCCCCCAGCATCTCGGCGAAGGCGTGCAGTTCCTCGTACGACACGTCGCTGACCAGGTGCGACCAGAGGCAGCCACGGCCCGGCCAGAGCGGCTCGTCGACGAGGATCACAGGTCGATCTCGAGCAGCGGCTCCCGGCGATCGGCGGCCAGCCCGCGCACGTCCGGCGCGCCGATCCGGGCGGCGTCGGCGGTCGCGTCGTCCGGCATGGTCTGCGACTGGCGTTCCGCGGTGACCCGGGCCAGGTAGTGCTCGACCTCCTTGCGGCGGACGGTGGCGTCCCAGCCGAGCGCCTCCCCCATGATCTCGGCGGCGTGCTCGGCGGACTCGGCGCCGCGGTGCGCGGTCTCGATCGAGATGCGGGTGCGCCGGGTCAGCACGTCGTCCAGGTGCAGGGCGCCTTCGGCGAGGGTCGCGTACGCCACCTCGGCCGCCAGGTATTCCGGGGCGCCGGCGAGCGGCTGGGCCAGCCGCGGTTCGGCGGCCATCATCGCGAGCAGGTGGACGGTGAGGGTCCCGTACCGCTCGAGGAGGTGTTCGACCACGCCCGCCGTGACACCGTGCCGCCGGGCCAGGTCGTGCCGGTCCCGCCAGGCGGCGGCGTAGCCGTCGGCGCCGAGCAGCGGGAGCTGGTCGGTGCGGGACGGGCCGGCCTCGCCGCCGAGCCGCCACACCGCCCGGTCCACCACGTCGGCGGCCATCACCCGGTACGTCGTGTACTTGCCGCCGGCGACCAGTAGCAGGCCCAGCATCGGCTCGACCACCGCGTGCTCGCGGGACAGTTTCGAGGTGGAGTCGGCCTCGCCGGACAGCAGCGGGCGCAGGCCGGCGTAGACGCCTTCGATGTCGTCGGTGGTGAGCGGCCGGTCAAGCACCGTGTTGACCTGGTCGAGCAGGTAGCGGATGTCGCGGGCGGAGGCGGCCGGGTGGGACCGGTCGAGCTGCCAGTCGGTGTCGGTGGTGCCGATGATCCAGTGGCCGCCCCACGGGATCACGAACAGCACGCTGGTGGCGGTCCGCAGGATCAGGCCGGCCTCACCGGTGATCGCCGAGCGGGGCACCACCAGGTGCACGCCCTTGGAGGCGCGGACCCGGAAGCCGGGGCGGACCCCGACGTCGCTGAGCATCCGGGACATGTCGTCGCTCCACACACCGGTGGCGGCGACGACCGTACGCGCGCGAACCTCGAAAGGCTCGGAATCCGGGCTCTCCAGATCGCGCACCCGGACCCCGACCACCTGCCGGGCCTCGCGCACGAACCCGGTGACGCGCGCGCTGGTCACCACGGCCGCGCCCAGGCTGGCCGCGGTCCGGGCCAGGTTGACCACCAGGCGGGCGTCGTCGACCTGACCGTCGAAGTAGCGGATCGCGCCGGCCACCCGGTCGGCGCGCAGGCTCGGGAACAGGTGCCGGGCGCCGTCGCGGGTCAGGTGCCGGTGCAGCGGCATGCCCCGGCCGGCGCCGAAGATCCCGGCGAACGCGTCGTACGCCGCCACGCCGAGCCCGTAATAGCCCCGCTGCCAGGCCCGTTTCGGCAGGCCGGCGCTGGGCAGCGGAACCAGGATCGGGACCGGGCGGACCAGGTGCGGGGCGAGGCGGGTGGCGAGCAGCCCGCGCTCGGTCAGCGCCTCGTGCACCAGGCCCAGCTCGAGCTGTTCCAGGTAGCGCAGGCCGCCGTGGATCAGCTTGCTGGACCGGCTGGAGGTGCCGGCGGCCAGGTCACGGGCCTCGACCAGGGCGACCTTGAGACCGCGGGAGGCGGCGTCGACAGCGGCGCCGGCGCCGGTCACGCCGCCGCCGATCACCAGGACGTCGAACTGCTCGTCACGCAGCCGCCGCAGATCAGCGGTGCGCCGGATCGGGGACAGGCGGCCGGCGGAATAGCGGGAGACCGAGGGATCACGCACCCGTCCCACGTTAGCGCCCGCAGCGGTCACCCCGGCGGGGGAAAGTCATCGACCTCCGGTATGCCACGAATAGTCAGCATCACCCGGTAAGTCGAGATTACCGTCGGAGCCATGCACCGGACCGGGACCGCGGTTCTGCTCGTCTACGCCACCCTGCTGGCCGCGACCGCCCTGGTGGCCCGGCCGGTGGCGGCCGCGGTGACCTCGCCGTTCACGGTGCGGTACGCGGCCAACACCAACGGCTCGATCCTGCTGCGCGGCAACACCAACCTGGTCTGCCCGCCGCTGGGGAACTGCCTCAACGCGCGGCAGGGGCTACGGCCGAACGGGGAGTCGCAGGACAACAACGGGTACGTGATGACGAATGCCGACGCCGACGGCGACCTGGGCCTTGTCACCCGCAACGACAGCACCGCGACGGTGGCCCTGCCGCCGGGTGGTTCGGTGCTGTTCGCGGCGCTGTACTGGGGCGCGGACACCGGCGGTGGCACCTCCGGCGTGGACGCGCTGCTGCCGGGGGACCGGGGACGGGTGCTGTTCCGTACCCCCGGCTCGGGGTGGCGGACGGTGACCGCGGGGAAGATCTTCGACCCCGGTGGCGGCGACACGAACTATCAGGCGTTCGCCGACGTGACCGCCCTGGTCGCCGGCGCCGGCAACGGGGTGTACGGGGTCGCCAACATCCAGGCCGGCATCGGTGTCGACCGGTTCGCCGGGTGGACCCTCGCCATCGCCTACCGCGATCCCGCCGAGAGCCTGCGCGCCCTGCGCCTGTATGACGGGTACGGCTCGGTGAGCGCGAGTTCCGGCAGCGTCAACATCACGGTCGGCGGCTTCGAGACGCCGCACGCCGGTACCGTCCGCGCCGAGATCGGCACCGTCGTCTACGAGGGCGACCGCGGCAAGTCCGGGGACGTGCTGCGGCTGAACGGGGCGGCGGTGAGCGACACCGCGAACCCGGCGGACAACTTCTTCAACAGCACGGTGAGTGACGGCGGGACGCCGGTGACCGGTCGCAGCCCGGCCTGGCCCAACCTGTTCGGCGTCGACATCGACCAGTTCGACGCCACCGGGCGGCTCGGGCACGCGGCCACCTCGGCCACCCTCACCCTGAACACCACCAGCGACACGTACTACCCGGGGGTGGTCAGCTTCGCGATCGACCTGTACGCCCCGAAGATGACCACCACCGTGACCGGCACCGACGTGAACGGCGGCGACCTGGTGGCGGGCGACGTCATCGAGTACCGCATCGACGTGCGCAACGACGGCAACGACACCGCGGACGCCTCCTGGCTCACCAACGCGATCCCGGCGTGGACCACGTACGTGCCGGGATCGCTGCGGATCGGCGGCGGCCCGGTCACCGACGCGTCCGGCGACGACGGCGGCACGGCGCGGCCCGGACGGGCCGAGTTCGCGCTCGGGGACATCGCCAGCGGGGGAACGGCGTACGCGATCCTCCAGGTCCGGATCGATCCCGGCGCCCCACCCGGCTACTCGATCGCCAACGCGGTCGACCTCAGCTACACCGGGCACACCGCGAACGTCAGCGTCTCCGGGCCGGCCGCCTCGGTCGCCACTCCCGTCGCTCCCGGCCGCACCGACCTGGTCGCCGCCCTGACCGTGCAACCGCCGGTGCTCCAGCGCCCGGCCCTGCCCGCCGCCGTCTCGTACGTCGCCACGGTCCGCAACGCCGGCACCGCCCAGGAGAACGCGGCCACCGCCGAACTGACCCTGCCCGCCGGGGTCGGCGCCGGCGTCCTGCCCACCGGATGCTCGGTGTTCGCCCAGGTGGTCACGTGCGCTCTGGGCCCGGTCGCCCCGGGCACCGCGGCGACCGTCACCGTCCCGGCCACGGCCGCCGGGACCGCCGCCGCCCAGCCGGCCGCCACCCTGACCGTGTCCGGGACCGGCTCCGACGCCCTGGCCTCGAACGACACCGCGACCGTCTCGTTCCGGATCAACCTGGCTCCGGACCCGTCCGGTGACTCCGCGGCCACCACGATCGGGACGGCGGTGACGGTGCCGGTGCTCGGCAACGACAGCGACCCGGACGGCCTGTCGTCCGCGCTGACCGTGTCGATCGGCACGCCGCCCGGGCACGGCGCGGCGATCGTCAAGGCCGACGGCACTGTCACGTACACGCCGGCGGCCGGGTGGAAGGGGAACGACACGTTCACGTACGTGCTCGCCGACGCGGACGGTGGCCGGGCCACCGCGACGGTGACGGTGCGGACCGCCAACGCCGCGCCGGTCGCCCGGGACGACGCCGAGGCCACCGCCTCCGGCGCCGAGGTGATCGTCGCGGTGCTCGGCAACGACAGCGACCCGAACGGCGACCCGCTGACCGTGGTCGCGGTCAGCGGCCCGCAGGCCGGCGCCGGGACGGTCCGGATCGACGGCAGCGGCACCGTCGCGTACGCGCCGTCGGCCACCTTCGTCGGGCAGGCCGTCCTCGGGTACACCGTCAGCGACGGTGAGGGCACCGCGACCGCCCGGATCCTGGTCGACGTGGCGAACGCCGCGCCGACCGCGAGCGACGACCTGGCGACCGTCGCCTACCTGGGCAGCGTGACGATCCCGGCGCTCGACAACGACAGCGACAACAACCTGGACCCGCTCACCATCACCGGGACCGGCACCCCGTCCTCGGGGACCGCCACCGTGGTCGGCACCGGCACCGACACGAAGGTCGTCTACCAGGCCGCGGCCGGGTTCTCCGGCACGGTGACCTTCCGGTACACGATCCAGGACAACCACAGTGGCACGTCCACCGGGTCGATCACGGTGGTGGTCGGCAACGCCGCGCCGGTGGCCGGGGACGTCGCGAAGAGCACGGCGTACCGCACGCCGGTGGGGCTGAACGTTCCCGCCACCGACCCCAACGGCGACACGTTGCGGGTCAGCGGAACGACCGGGCCGGCGCACGGCGTGGTCGTCCTCAACACCGACGGGACGCTCACCTACACGCCGGACGTGGGCTGGTCCGGCGACGACACGTTCACCGTCACGATCGCCGACACCCGGGGCGGCACCGCCACCGCGACCGTCACGATCACCGTGCTGAACGCCGCGCCGACCGCCCGGGACGACGACGTGACGGTGCCGGCCGGGCCGCAGTCGCGGATCGAGGTGCTGGTCAACGACGACGACCCGAACGGCGACCCGCTCGCTGTCACGATCGACGCGGGGCCCGGGCACGGCAGCGCGACGGTCAGCGGCGGCGGGGTGGCGTACCAGCCGGCGGCCGCCTACGCCGGGACGGACACGCTGCGCTACACGATCAGCGACGGGCGGGGTGGCACGTCCGCGGCGGACGTGACGATCGAGGTGGTCAACGCCTTCCCGGTGGCCCGGGCGGACGCCGTCACCACCGACACCGGGGCGCCGGTCACCATCGACGTGACCGCGAACGACAGCGACCCGAACGGTGAGCCGCTGACCGTCGCCGGCTGGACCGCGGCGGCGCACGGGACGGTCACGGCCGGCGTGGGCGGGACGCTCATCTACGCCCCGGACCCGGGGTTCACCGGTGTCGACGGGTTCGGGTACACGATCCAGGACCCGCACCGGGCGAGTCACGCGGCCGTCGTGACGGTCACCGTGCGCAACGCTCCGCCGGTGGCGTTCGACGACGCGTACACCGTCCGGCAGCAGGGCGCCACCACGCTCGCGGTCCTCGCCAACGACACCGACGCGAACATCGGCCAGCCGCTGACCGTCGGCTCCGCCGGTCCCGCCGCCCTCGGCAGCGTCGTGGCCGGCGCGGAGAGCGTCGACTACACCCCCGGTCCGGGCGCCATCGGCACCGACACCTTCGACTACCTGGTCCGCGACGAAGTGGGCGGGAGCGACACCGGCACGGTACGGGTCACCATCGACGCCGCCCCGGCCGCCGCCGACGACAGCGCGGCGACCCCGTCGGGCACCCCGGTCGACGTACCCGCCCTCGCCAACGACACCGACCCGGAACAGCAGGCCCTCACGGTCACCGCCGCCGAGACCCCGGCGCACGGTCACGCCCTGATCGGGACCGGCGGGATCATCAGGTACGCGCCCCGCCGCGGCTTCACCGGGACGGACACGTTCGGTTACACGATCCGGGATCCGATCGGCAACACCGCCACCGCGCGCATCACGGTCCGGGTCGCCAACGCCGCGCCGGTGGCCCGCGGCGACACGGCAGCCGCACTGGCCGGGCACCCGGTCGAGATCGACGTGCTGGCCAACGACACCGACGAGAACCCCGGGCAGACCCTCGGCATCGCCACTGTCGGCACGCCCGGGCACGGGACCGCGACGCAGGCGGGGGACCTGGTCCGCTACGCGCCGCCGGCCGGCTGGGAGGGTCAGGACCTCTTCCGGTACGAGGTGAGCGACGGTCACGGCGGCACCGCGGAGGCGATCGTCGAGGTCACGGTGACACGGCGGGTCCCGTACGCGGTGGCGGACTCCCGGTTCACCCCGCACGGCCGTCAGGTGACCGTGCCGGTGCTGGCCAACGACCTCGACCCGAGCGGGACGCTGCGGGTCACCGCGGTGACCACGCCGGAGCACGGAACGGCCCGGATCGACGACGGGACCACCGTCACCTACACCCCGGAGGCGGGCTTCGCCGGGGACGCCGTGTTCGCCTACACCGCCGTGACAGCGGACGGCTCCGCGACCGGCGCGACCGTCACGGTGACCGTCGGGCCGCCGCCGTCCGCCCCGGACCGGGAGGCCGTCACCCCGCCCGGCAGTCCGGTCGGCATCTCCCTGCCGAGCACCGACGAGCAGGGCCGCCCGGCGACCGTGGGCCGGATCGGCCGGCCCGGGCACGGCACGGTGCGGCTGAACCCGGACGGGACTCTCACGTACACCCCGGATCCCGGCTTCACCGGCGTCGACCGTTTCAGCTACGAGATCATCGACGCGAACGGCAACGTCGCCTTCGGCACGATCATCGTGACCGTCCCGGCCCCCGCCGCCCCGTCGCCGTCATCGCCGTCATCGCCGGCTTCACCCGAGCCCGCCCCGCCGATCATCGTCGTCCCGATCACGCCGCCGGCCTCCCCCTCACCGGCGATCCCGCCGAGCCCGTCCGGCTCCCTCGCGCCGACGCGATCTCCCGCCCCGGGGCCGCCGGAGCACCCGGACCCGCCGGATCTGCCGGTGACCGGACCGGGCCTGATGTCGACCAGCTGCCTGATCACCCTGCTCGGGGTCCTGGTGTACGCGTTCTCCGCTATCCCGTTACCGCCGCCAGCATCGCGTCGACCGAGGCCGCCGGGTCGGTGATCGGGAACTGCACCTCCCGGATCGTGCCGGCGGGGTCGATCAGCAGGCTCAGCCGTTTCAGGCGGTCACCGCCGGCGACCCGGAAGGTGGGCAGGCGCAGCGCGGTGGCGAGGCGGCCGTCGGCGTCGGAGAGCAGGTCGTACGGCAGTCCGGCGTGCTCACGGAACGCGTCGAGCTGATCCGGCCATTGGGTGCTGATCCCACGGATCCGCGCCCCGGCCTCGGCGAACCGGCCGGCACGCGCGGCATAGGTGGTGGCCTCGAGGGTGCAGCCGACCGTGCCGGGGATCTCCGACCAGTGCGGCGGATAGCCCTTGGCGCCGGGGGCGAACGCGCCGGGGAAGCAGAACAGCACGGTCCACTCGTCCGGCCCGGCCGGCCGGATCCCGACGCCGTCGTGCCGGTGCAGGATGGTTTCCGGCAGCCGGCGTCCGCGCAGCCCGTGCACCCGGCGATGTTCGGCGGAGCCGGGCTCAGCGGTCGCGGAGAGGGTGCCGTCGCCGAGCACGAACCGGTCGCCCCAGTCCTGCAGCGCGAGCAGCACCGGAAGCAGCGCCTCACCCTTGGCGGTGAGCAAATAGTCGTGACGAGGCGGCCGGTCGGTGTATCGCCGCTGGTAGAGGACGCCCCGCTCGGTGAGCGCGGCGAGCCGTTCGGCGAGCGCGCGGCGGCTCATCCCGAGTTCCTTCTGCAGCCCGTCGAAGCGGGTCACACCGCCCGCCACGTCCCGGACGATCAGGAACGTCCACCAGTCGGTGAGCACTCCCAGCGCCTGGGTGACCCCACAGTCCACATCCGTCAGCTCGACCCGTCTCACGACCACCACTATAGTCAGTTCCATTATGAAACTGACTCCGTTCTGGCGATGGTGGACCGCGGGCGCGATCAGCAGGACCGGCTCCGCCGTGGGCACCGTCGCGCTGCCGCTGGTCGCGTTGACCGTGCTGCACGCCTCCGCCTTCGAGATGGGTCTGATCACCGCCGCGACCTACCTGGCCTACCTACTGATCAGCCTGCCCGCCGGGGTGATCGTGCACCGGCTGCCGCTGCGAGGCATCCAGGTCGGCGCCGACCTGGCCCGGGCGGCCGCGGCGCTCTCGATCCCGCTGGCCTGGTGGGCCGGCATGCTGACGATCGCGCAGGTGATCGTCGTCGCGCTGGTGATCAGCTTCGCGAGTGTGCTGTTCGACGTGTCCAACCAGACGTTCCTGACAGCGCTCGTCCCGAAGGAACAACTGCAGTCACGTAACAGCCTCACCTCCGGCACCCAGGCAGTCACCGACCTCGGCGGCCCGTCTCTCGGTGGTCTCGTGGTGCAATTGCTCGGTGCGGTCCCCACGCTGCTCGTGGACGTGGCGAGCTACCTGTTCTCCGCGACGCTGCTGCGCACCCTGCCGGAACGCCCTTCCGAGCCGGATCCACGACGGCCGCCGATGACCGTGATGATCCGCGAGGGCTGGAGTTACGTGATCCGTCATCCGATCATCAGGCCGGCCATGTGGGACGCGACCGCGACCAACCTGACCTGCGGCGCGATGCTCGCTCTCTACCCGTACTACCTGGTCCGTGAGCTGCACGCGTCGCCTGTGGAGGTCGGGCTGCTGCTCGCCACCGACGGCGTGGGCACCCTCATCGGGGCGGCGCTGACCACCCGGTTCACCGAGCGGGTCGGTACCGCACGCGCGCTGATCGCCTCGTCGATCGTCGGCGTGGCCGGGGCGCTGCTCATCCCCTTGGGCACCGGCGTCACCGCGTACCTGGCGTTCGCCGCCGGGAACATCATCTTCGCGATCTCGACGGTGATCCTCAGCGTGACCACCCGGACCTACCGGATGACGGCGAGCCCGCCCGAACTGCTCTCCCGGGTGATCGCCACGGTCAAGTTCGTGTCGTGGGGCGCCATTCCGATCGGCGGCCTGATCGCCGGGGCGCTGGCCGGCCCGCTCGGCGCCCGGACCACGCTGGTGATCTTCGGCGCGCTGACCGTGCTGTCCCCGATCATCTATCTGACGTCCCGGGTCCGTGGACTGCGCGACCTCACCGATCATGTGCCGGCCGAGCCCACCTCGCAGCCGGCCTGAAACGCCGGAAGGCGGCCCGCCGAAGCGGACCGCCTTCCGGTGTGGTGACTGATGGACTCAGAAGTCCATGTCGCCGCCGCCGGGGCCGGCGGGGGCGGCCGGGGTCTTCTCCGGCTTGTCGGCCACGACGGCCTCGGTGGTGAGGAACAGCGCGGCGATCGACGCGGCGTTCTGCAGCGCCGAGCGGGTGACCTTGGCCGGGTCGATGATGCCCGCGGCCAGGAGGTCCACGTACTCGCCGTTAGCGGCGTTCAGGCCCCAACCCGCTTCCAGGTTGCGCACCTTCTCCACCACGACGCCACCCTCGAGGCCGGCGTTGACGGCGATCTGGCGCAGCGGGGCGTCCAGAGCGACCTTCACGATGTTGGCACCGGTGGCCTCGTCGCCCGACAGGTCCAGCTTGTCGAACGCGAACTTGCCGGCCTGCACCAGCGCCACGCCACCACCGGGGACGATGCCCTCCTCGACGGCCGCCTTCGCGTTGCGAACGGCGTCCTCGATGCGGTGCTTGCGCTCCTTGAGCTCGACCTCGGTGGCCGCGCCGACCTTGATCACCGCGACGCCACCGGCCAGCTTGGCCAGGCGCTCCTGCAGCTTCTCACGGTCGTAGTCGGAGTCCGAGCGCTCGATCTCGGCGCGGATCTGGTTGACCCGGCCCTGGATCTGCTCGGCGTTGCCGGCACCGTCGACGATGGTGGTCTCGTCCTTGGTGATGACGACCTTGCGGGCCGAGCCCAGCAGGGACAGGTCGGCGGCGTCGAGCTTGAGGCCGACCTCTTCGCTGATGACGGCGCCACCGGTCAGGATGGCGATGTCCTCCAGCATGGCCTTGCGGCGGTCACCGAAGCCGGGGGCCTTGACGGCGACCGACTTGAAGGTGCCACGGACCTTGTTGACGACCAGGGTGGCCAGGGCCTCGCCCTCGACGTCCTCGGCGATGATGACGAGCGGCTTGCCGCCCTGCATGACCTTCTCGAGGACCGGGAGCAGGTCCTTGACCGCGGAGATCTTGCTGTTCGCGATGAGGATGTACGGGTCGTCGAAGACGGCCTCCATACGCTCCGCGTCGGTCATGAAGTAGGCCGAGATGAAGCCCTTGTCGAAGCGCATACCCTCGGTGAGCTCGAGCTCGAGGCCGAAGGTGTTGCTCTCCTCGACGGTGATGACGCCTTCCTTGCCGACCTTGTCCATCGCGTCGGCGACCTTCTCGCCGACGGTGGTGTCAGCGGCCGAGATGGAGGCGGTGGAGGCGATCTGCTCCTTGGTCTCCACCTCCTTGGCCAGCTTGCTGAGCTCCTCGGAGACGCTCGCGACGGCGGCCTCGATGCCCCGCTTCAGGGCCATCGGGTTGGCGCCGGCCGCGACGTTGCGCAGGCCCTCGCGGACCAGGGCCTGGGCCAGGACGGTCGCGGTCGTCGTGCCGTCACCGGCGACGTCGTCGGTCTTCTTGGCGACCTCCTTGACCAGCTCGGCGCCGATCTTCTCGAAGGTGTCCTCGAGCTCGATCTCCTTGGCGATGGATACACCATCGTTGGTGATCGTGGGGGCGCCCCACTTCTTCTCCAGGACGACGTTGCGACCCTTGGGGCCGAGCGTCACCTTGACGGCGTCAGCGAGCTGGTTCATGCCACGCTCGAGGCCCCGACGAGCCTCCTCGTCGAATGCGATGATCTTGGCCATACGGCGTTGTCCTCCCGGACATCCGCGGTGCCGGGCCTCGTCGGCCCCGCTCTCCGCACTTTGAGGAAGTCTGCGGACGCCACCACCTGGCGAAGGTGACGTCCTCAGGCCGAGCCGGATAGCCCGCGACGACCGGCTCCGTGCCCCGATGCCGATGGCAGCACCGCGACCGGAACCCCACCGTCCCGACCTGTTGGCACTCACAAGGCGCGAGTGCCAATCACTTGTTTAGCACTCTCGAATGGCGAGTGCAAGAAACCCCATCTTCCCGCGAAAGCTCTCCGACAGCCCCGGGTTTCGATAAGGATCTTGAAAGCCCAGCTCACGGCGTATCCCACTTGCCGGGAGGGGCCCGGAGCGGTAAGAGAACTGCATGGAGAACTGGACCGTACGCCGGGTCACACCGGACGACGCGGCACGGATGCGTGCCCTGCGCCTGGAGATGCTGGCGGACAGTCCCCTGGCCTTCCTGGAGACCCTGGAGCGGGCGGCGGCCCGGCCCCACGAGGGCTATCGGCAGCTGATCCGGGAGTCGTCGTCCGGGCCGGAGCGGGCCCAGTTCATCGCGGATCCGGGCGGTCCGCTGATCGGTCATGCCGGCGGGTGCGTGGTGCCCGGCGAGCCCGGCTGCACGGTGATCTTCGCGGTCTACCTGACGCCCGCGCACCGCGGCGGCAAGCTGCTGGGCCAGCTGGTCGAGGCGGTCGCCGACTGGTCCGCGGCGTGCGGGCGTGACGAGTTGATGCTCGAGGTGGTGTGCGGCAACGGGCGCGCCGTCCGGGCGTACGAGAAACTCGGTTTCGCCGACACCGGCGTGCGCCTGCGGCATCCGACCATCCCGGCCCTGGCCGAGCTCCAGATGCGCCGGAGAGTGTGATGGCCGGGCGCGGATGGCATCGGGCGCGGACCACGCTGACCGCGGTGAACGGGACCACTCTGGCCGGTCTGCTGCTGGCCAAGGCGACCGGTGCCCGGATCCGGCGGGGCCGGGACGGGGTCCTGATCGCCGAGAACTACCGGCTGCGGGTGCCGAAGGCGACGTGTTTCACGGTCGGGTCGGTGATCATCACGAAGCGGACCGCGGACTGGCTGCTGGCCGAGGAACGGACCCGGCTGTTCGCGCACGAGTCACGGCACGCCGGGCAGTACGCGGTGCTCGGGCCGTTGTTCTGGCCCGCCTACTGGCTGGCGTGCGGCTGGTCGATCGCGCTGACCAGGTCCTACGGCGTCCGGAACTGGTTCGAACGGAACGCGGGCCTGGAAGACGGGAATTACCCGTTGGAGATCCCGTTGCGGCCATGGGTGAACAAGGTTTTTGGTCGGGAGGACGGACGCACAGCGCCTCCGGGCACGTAGCCAGATGGGTCAGCGCTGGATCGTTGGGACCCTCGGAGATTGTCGCCAAGCTCAGGTGAGGGGCCTCGTACGGCGTCGCGTCCTCCCGCAGAGAGCATCCTGCCGATCCGGAGATCGGATCGCAAGTCCTCGGAGGAGGTAATTCTCGACAACCGGCTGATAACCGGTCACTGAGAGTTATCCGAGCAGGCCCGCCTCACGCGCGCCTTTCAGCGACGGCTTGATCGTGTGGGTGGGTCCAACCTGGCCGGCCACCGCGTCCAGAGTCTTCAGACCCTCGCCGGTGTTGTAGACGACGGTCTCCTTGCTCGGGTCCAGCCGGCCGCTCTCCACCAGCTTCTTCAGCACCGCGACGGTGGTCCCGCCGGCGGTCTCGGCGAAGATGCCGGTGGTTTCGGCGAGCAGCCGGATACCGGCCCGGATCTCGTCGTCGTTGGCGTAGTCCATCCAGCCACCGGTGCGGCGGACGGCCTCGATCGCGTACGGCCCGGCGGACGGGTCGCCGATGTTCAGCGACTTGGCGATGCCGGTCGGCTTCACCGGGGTGATCACGTCGGTGTCGGCGTGCAGCGCGACGGCGATCGGGTTGCAGCCCTCGGACTGGGCGCCGAAGACGGTCCAACCGCCCTCCGGGGCCTCGGCGAGACCGATCTCGACGAGTTCGCTGAACGCCTTGTCCACCTTGGTGAGCAGCTCACCGGAGGCCATCGGGATGACCACCTGAGCCGGGATGCGCCAGCCGAGCTGCTCGGCGACCTCGTACCCGAGGGTCTTGGAGCCCTCGGCGTAGAACGGCCGCACGTTCACGTTCACGAACGCGGTGTCCTCGAACTCGTCGGTCTCCACCAGCTCGCTGCACAGCCGGTTCACGTCGTCGTAGGAGCCCTCGATGGCGACCAGCTCACCGCCGTACACCGCGGTCGTGATGACCTTGCCCTGCTCCAGGTCGGCCGGGATGAACACGATGCTCGGCACGCCGGCGCGGGCCGCGTGGGCGGCGACCGAGTTGGCCAGGTTGCCGGTGGAGGCGCAGGAGAACCGGGTGAAGCCGAGCTCCTTGGCGGCGGTCAGGGCCACCGAGACGACCCGGTCCTTGAACGAGTGGGTCGGGTTCTGCGAGTCGTCCTTGACGTACAGCGGCGCCTGGATGTTCAGCGCGGCGGCCAGCGCCGGGGCGGCGACCAGCGGAGTCATGCCCGGGTCGACGGAAACGCGGGTCGCCGGGTCCTGGCCGGCGGGCAGCAGGGCCGCGTACCGCCAGATGTTCTGCGGGCCCGCCTCGATCTGGGCCCGGGTCACCCGCGCGAGCGCCGCCTCGTCGTAGGCGACCTCGAGCGGGCCGAAACATTCGTAACAGGCGTGCTGCGCGGCGAGCGGGTATTCAGCACTGCAGGCGCGACAGATCAGACCGCGGGCGGGCGACGTGGAGGTGGTGGAGGGTACGTCGACGACAGACGTCATTTGAGTTTCCTCTCATCTTTCCCCGCGGCGACCTGCCGAAACGGGGACGGAATTAGCACCTGCCACGCGCGGCCTCGTCATCGAGATGTCCTGCGCGGTGGTTGCCGGGGCTTCGTCGGGCCGTATCCCTCTGCCCCTCTGGATGAGGTATTCAGTTGTTTCCCACACCTTACGACGAGATTCCGTCAACGCCATACGGAGATCCCGAGGTGTGAGCGACTTCCTTCCAGATTCCTCCCAGAACCTCTCAAAACCCTCTTTTGGTACGCCGTAGCAGAGCACCGTGACTCGCGGCAGCCACTCCAGGCGTGACACCGGACCGTCCCCGGCCGGCGGGTCATGCATGTGGTTTGCCCGGCTGGTTGTCAGGGCTGTCTCAGCGCCGCTGAGACAGCCCTGACAACCAGCCGGGGAGCCCCACGCATGAGCGGGAGCCGGGGACGGTCCGTCAGAGCCGCCCACCGTTGCTGCCGCGAGTCACGGGACCGTGCGTGGCCCGTACCGGAAAAGGTCCTAAGAAGTGACGTCCTTGCGGGTGAAGCGGTAGAAAGCCAGCCCCCAGAAGATCGTCGCGTAGACGATCGCCGAGATCGTGCCCTGGGCCAGCTCGTCGGTCTGGATCGGGGTGGAGAGCAGGCCGCGCCAGGCGTCGTTGTAGTACGTCGGGAGGATCTTGCGCAGGTCGCCGAGCGCCTCGATCTCGTTCAGGATGTTGGACAGGATGCAGAGCATCACGGCGCCGCCGACCGCGCCCAGCGCCGCGTCCGTCAGCACCGACAGCAGGAACGCCAGACCGGCCACCACCAGCAGGGTCACCGCCAGGTAGGCGACGATGCCGAGCAGCCGCAGCAGGCCCTCGGCCGGTGGCAGCTCGGCGGCGATGGAACTGCCGAGCGGGCCCCAGCCGTAGCGCAGCGTGCCGATCAGCAGGCCGGTGCCGACCAGGGTGAGGAGGGCGAGCAGCGAGTACAGCCCGGCGACGGTCAGTTTCACGCCGAGCAGCCTGGCCCGGGGCACCGGGATCGCCAGCAGATAGCGCAGGCTGCCCCAGCTCGCCTCGCTCGCCACGGTGTCGCCGAAGAACAGCGCCACCACCACGACCAGCAGGAACCCGGCCGAGACGGCGAGGCAGAACAGCGCGAAGTTGAGCCCGCCGGAGGTGGCCAGGTCGGCGATGCTGCTGAACGCGCCACCGCCGTCGCCGTCGTCGTCACGGCCGCTGGTGTTGCCGAACTCGAACGCGCCCAGCACGATCAGCGGCAGCACCACCATGAACCCGAGCGCCAACTGGGTGCGCCGGCGGGACGCCTGCCGCTTCACCTCGGCCCAGATCGGCAGCGTGCGCGAGGGCTTGTAACCGGTTGCCGCTTCGAGACTGCTCATCGGTCTCCACTTCCTCGCGAGTTGTCGCCGACCAGGGACAGGAACGCGTCCTCCAGGCGGCGGCGCGGCACCAGCCGGTCCACCCCGATCCCGGCGCCGACCAGCGACGCGACGATCTCGGCGCGGGCCGTGCCGTTCATGTCGACGATGAGCCCGTTGGGGCCTTCCGGCTTGACCGAGCGCACGCCCAGCTCCTCGAGGATCCGCGTCGCGGCCGGCACGTCCGACACGTCGAGCTGCACCGACGGGGAGTCCCCGACGATGTCGCCGACCGGGCCGGACGCCACGATCCGGCCCTTGTTGACGACCACCGCGTGGGTGCAGGTCTGTTCCACCTCGGCGAGCAGGTGGCTGGAGACGAGCACGGCGCGGCCGTCGGTGGCGTACCGCTGCAGCACCCGGCGCATCTCGGCGATCTGCGGCGGGTCGAGGCCGTCCGTCGGCTCGTCGAGCACCAGCAGCTCGGGCAGGCCGAGCATGGCCTGGGCGATGGCGAGACGCTGCCGCATGCCGTGGCTGTACTTGCGGGTCTTGCGGTGCACCGAGTCGCCCAGACCGGCGATCTCCAGCGCCTCCTCGAACCGGGCGTCCGCCCACGGCCGGCCGGTGGCCTGCCAGTACGCCTTCAGGTTCTCGTAGCCGCTCAGGTGCGGCAGGAAGCCCGGCCCCTCGACCAGCGCGCCGACCCGGGACAGGATCGGGGCGCCCGGAACCAGCCGGTGCCCGAAGACGAAGATCTCGCCGGCGGTCGGCTGGGTCAGGCCCATCAGCACCCGCAGCGTGGTGGTCTTGCCCGCGCCGTTCGGCCCGAGCAGGCCGACGACCTGGCCGCGCTGCACCCGGAAACTGATCTCCTGGACCGCCACGAACCCGTCGCCGTACGCCTTGCGCAGCCCGTTGACCACCAGCGGCGTGTCCGCGTGCTCGGCGACCACGGTCACG
Organism: Actinoplanes sp. NPDC019969; assembly: GCF_055562375.1. Taxonomy (NCBI): domain Bacteria; kingdom Bacillati; phylum Actinomycetota; class Actinomycetes; order Micromonosporales; family Micromonosporaceae; genus Actinoplanes; species Actinoplanes sp. NPDC019969. The sequence continues at coordinate 745,319 of NZ_JBVHFK010000001.1, forward strand.
TCGCGGCGGCGGTGCCGGATCCGGCGGACCAGCAGCAGGAGACCCAGCCCGAGCAGGATCACGCCGACCACCCCGGCCAGCGCCCACCACCAGAGCTGGCCCGGGTCGGCGATCGGGGTGCCGACGAGCGTCGGCAGGGTGAGCGCCGGCTCCACCGCGACGGTGTGGACGGCGGGCGTGGCCGGGCTGAGGTACGCCTGGTCGGTGGTCGCCACCGTGATGCGGATGGTGTGCCCGGCCTCGATCTGCCGGACGATGGCCGGCAGCGTCACGGTGACCGGCTGGGCCTGCGCGATGTCGGCCGGCAGCCCGGTGAGCCGGATCGGCGCGACCAGGCCGGCGCTGAGCGTCGCCGCGCCGTTCGGGTCGACGTCGTAGAGCTTGACGAAGAGCACCGCCTCGCCGGCCGGCGACGCCACCCGCAACTTCACCGCCGGCGCGCCGGCCACGTCGATCGCGCCGGTCAGCGGGGCCGACGTGAAGTTCGCGTGCTGGCCCGGCACGTCGATCGCGACCCCGCCGCTGAGCAGCGAACTCAGCCGGCTGGTGAGGCCGGGCATCGACGAGATCGCGCCCGGGTTCCCGTTCGGCGGGTTGGCGATCGGCTGGGCCGGTCCGGTGACGGCGACGTCGGTGGTCCCGGTTCCGGAGATGCCGGGGTACGTGTCCGCCGAGTACCCGTTGGTCGCCAGATCCCTGCTGGTCGCGCTGAACCCGGCCACCCGTGACCAGGTGAAGTCGTCGCTCGGCGGGTCGCCCTCGCCCTTGAGGTAATGGTTCAGCCACTGCAGCGTGAGGAACTTGACCCGGTCCGAGTCGTTGGCCGGGCCGGACCCGCCGTCGTGACCGCCGGTGAACCAGGCGACCTTCACCGGGGTGCCGGCCGCGGCGATGCCCTTGGCGTTGGCATCCGCCTCGGAGAGCGGGAAGAGGCTGTCCACGGCGCCCTGGATGAGCAGCGTCGGCGCCTTGATCTTGCCGAGCACGCTCGCCGGGCTCGACTTCGCCAGCAGAGCCTTCGTGGTGTCGTCGGGGATGCCGGTGGTGGCCATCTGCAGGTACGCCTTGCAGACGTCCTCGGCGAACCGGCCGCACGCGGGGTCGGCCTGCGGCGACGTCTCGGCGGGACGGCCGCCCAGCTGCAGCGTCGACGCGCCACTGCCGAAGAAGTAACCGGCCCAGCTCTTCTTGAAGACGCCGCCGGGGACCAGCGACTCCTCCAGGTCGTTCCAGGTGATCGACGGGACGATCGCGTCGACCCGCTGATCCTGGCCGGCGAGCAGGAGGGCGAGCGCGCCGCCGTACGACCCGCCGACCACGGCGACCCTCGGATCGCCGGCGCCGTCGGTGGTCACCTCGGCGCGGGCGGCCAGCCAGTCGAGCAGCTTCTGCGCGTCCTTGACCTCGTGGTCCGGGCTGTCCAGGTGGATCTCCCCGGTGCTGCGGCCGAAACCCCGTGCGGTGTACGCCAGGACCGCGAACCCCTGCTCGGCCAGCGACTCCGCGTCGTCCCGGACGGACTCCTTGGACCCGCCGAACCCGTGCGCCAGCAGCACCGCCGGAACCTTGCCGTCCCGGTCCTCCGGCAGATAGAACCGGGCATCCAGCTCGACCCCGCCGTCACCGGCCAGGCGCAGATCCTCGGTCGTCCAGGAGACCGGCTCGGGGCGCACGGCCCAGACGGCCGCGGCGGCCAGCACCACGACGGCGGCAACCGCGGGAATGACCCGGCGCCGGGTGAGCCGGAGACGGTCGGTCAGGGCAGACATGGCGCACACGCTAGCCGGAGCGGCCTGAGCGGTGCCTGTGAAACCTCTCAGCAGTCCCACTACCCCCGAGCGGATAGCGTGGACATGCCGTACCCCAGGACGATCGAACCGGAGGCACGCTCGGTGGCCGATGATCTCACGCTGACGGTGAACCGCGGCTTCTCCGCGCTCGACACGGGCCGCGGCATCGTCCGGCTGCACCCGGACGTGATGAAGGCGCTGGATCTGCGGCCGGGCGACGCGGTCCGGCTGACCGGCGAACGCGCCTCCACCGGTGGCGCCGTGCGCGCCGGGACGACCGCCGGCATCGTCGTGGAGGCCCGCACGGACACCCTGGGCGACCTGCACGCCGACGACATCACCCGGGGCAACCTCGAGGTGGGGTACGGCGACCGGGCCACCGTCACGCCGATCCCGAAGGTCGAGGCCGGCCGGGTGACCCTGGCCGGCCCGCCCGAGGTGGTCGCCGTCCTCGACCCGGAGATCCTGCGGGTGTCCGTGCTCGGCAAGATGGTCAGCCCTGGTGACCGCGTCTCGCTGCTCCCGCAGGACGTGCTGCCGGACAACGCGCACCGCCCGCTCATCGACGAGGCCCGGCGCAAGCTGCGCAACCTGGTCGGCAACGGGTGGACCAGCACCGTGCTGACCGTGGTGGACGTGACCGGCGGCGACGCGGCGTTCGTCACCCGGGACACGACGGTCGGCTGGCATGACGGCCCCCTCGCCACACCGGTCACCGACGTCGTCGCCCCGGCCGCGGTGGCCGCGGCCACGACTCCGGAGGCGCCGCCGATCAGCCTGGACAATCTGCCCGGCCTCCGATCCCAGGCCAAGGAGCTGGAGGAACTGCTCGACCTGGGGTTCCACCACGGCGAGGTGCTGGCCCGGCTCGGCACCCGGGTGACGCTCGGCGTGCTGATCTCCGGCCCGTCCGGGTCCGGCAAGTCCGACCTGGTCCGGGCGGTGGGCGCCGCGGTCGGCGCGACGGTCCGGCCGGTCTGGGCGCCGGAGCTGGCCGCCCTCACCAACAGCGCCGCTGCCGCGCGGCTGCGGGAGATCTCCGCGGAGGTGCGCGACACCCGCCCCGCCGTCCTGCTCATCTCCGACGTGGAGGCGCTCGCCCCGCGTGAGGAGCCCGGCCCGATCTCCACGGTGTTCCGTCAGGTACTGGCCGCGACCCTCGCCGACGGGGTCGCTGTCGTCTGCACCACCAGCAAGCCCGAGTCGGTGGACCCGGTGCTGCGCACCCCCGACCTGCTCGCCGTCCAGTTGACGGTGCCCCTGCCGGACGCGGCGATGCGCCGGGAGCAGCTGACCGTCCTCACCCGCGGGATGCCGCTGGCCGAGGACGTGCGCCTGGACGAGGTCGCCGGGCGTACCCCCGGCTTCGTCGCCGCCGACCTCGGCGCGCTGGCCAGGGAGGCCGGGGTCCGGGCCGCGCTCCGCCTGGTCGGCGCCCAGGACGACGAACCCGGCACGGATCCCGACGTCACGGACCCGGCCGTCACGGAACGGCCCGCCATCGTGACCATGGCCGATTTCGAGGCCGCCCTGGACGTGGTCCGGCCCACCTCGATGGCCGAGTCCACCCTCGAGGTGGCCGCGGTGACCCTGGACGACGTCGGTGACATGGCCGACGTCAAGCAGGTGCTCACCGAGTCGGTGCTGTGGCCGCTGACCTACCCGGACACGTTCGCCAGGCTCGGTGTCTCACCGCCGCGCGGGGTGCTGCTCTACGGGCCGCCCGGGTGCGGCAAGACGTACCTGGTGAAGGCGATCGCCGGCACCGGCAAGGCCAACGTCCTGTCGGTGAAGGGCGCCGAGCTGCTCAGCAAGTGGGTGGGTGACAGCGAGAAGTCGGTGCGGGAGCTGTTCCGCCGGGCCCGCGAGGCCGCGCCCACCCTGGTCTTCCTGGACGAGGTCGACGCGCTGGCCCCGGCCCGTGGCCAGGGCACCGACGGCGGCGTCACCGACCGGGTGGTGGCCGCCCTGCTGACCGAGCTGGACGGGGTCGAGGACCTGCGCAACGTGGTGGTGATCGGGGCGACCAACCGGCCCGACCTGATCGACCCGGCGCTGCTGCGGCCCGGCCGGCTGGAACGGCTGGTGTTCGTGCCGCCGCCGGACGCCGACGGCCGTACCGCGATCCTGCGCGCGTCGTCGAAGGCGGTCCCGCTGGACGAATCGGTCGACCTGGCGGCGCTCGGGGCGGAGCTGGAGGGTTTCTCGGCGGCCGACTGCGCCGCGCTGATCAGGGAGTCGGCGCTGGCCGCGATGCGCGACTCGCTGGAGGCGACGACGGTCACCGCGGCGAACGTGGCGACGGCCCGCTCCCGCGTCCGCGCCTCGCTGGATCCGGCCCAGGTGGCGTGGCTGGAGGCGTACGCCAAGAACCACCAGCCCTGAAACCGCGTGTTGAGTTCGGCCGTTATTCGCGCCCGAACTCCACACACTCGATCACCGGCGGCGGGTGCGGGCGCGGGCCGAACGCAACCGGCGGAGGCGGCCGATCAGGACCGGGTCCTTCGCCAGGGCGGCGGGGTTGTCGAGCAGGGCGTTGAGGAGCTGGTAGTACCGCGTCGAGGAGAGGCCGAAGGTGTCCCGGATGGCCTGCTCCTTGGCTCCGGCGTGCTTCCACCACTTGCCCTCGAAGGCGAGGATCTCGATCTCCCGCTCGGTGAGCGGCCCGGCGTCCGGCGGCTCGGCCGCGCGCGGGGCGGGGATGTGCTGCTGTTCCCCGGTCGGTTCGGCGGGCTGCATGGCGCTCCCAGACGGCATCGGTGACCACATCACGAGGGATCCTCAGCATAGGGCGCACCGAAGATCCCCGCCGACGCTACGACAGCGTGTGTACTTCGGGCGCGAATAGCGGCCGAAGTACACACGCTCGCGGTTTTTCAGGCGGTGATGACGTCGACGCCGGCCTCACGGAACGCGGCGATCGTCGAGGCGGGCGCCCCGGAGTCGGTGACCAGGGTCTCGACCTTGCTGATCGGGCAGATCCGGGCGAAGGCGTGGCCGCCCAGCTTGGACGAGTCGGCGATCACCACGACCCGTTTGGCGCGGGCCACCATCAGGCTGTTCATCGAGGCCTCGCCCTCGTGGTGCGAGGCCGCGCCCAGCTCCACGTCCAGGGCGTCCACGCCGAGCAGCACGATGTCGAGGGTGACCTCCTTGAGCAGCGCCCCGCCGAGCGGTCCGACCACCTCGAACGATTGCGGGCGGACCACGCCGCCGGCCACCACGATCTTCATCCGGGAGCGCAGCAGCAGCTCGTTGGCGATGTTCAGGGCGTTGGTGACGACGGTCAGCTGAGAGCCCTCGCCGCCGGCGTTGAGGTCCGGCCGGACCGCCAGGGCCCGCGCCACCTCGGTGATCGTGGTGCCCCCGTTGAGCCCGACGACGGTGCCAGGGGTGACTAGGCGGGCGGCGGCCTCGCCGATACGCTGCTTCTCGGCGGAGTGCTTGGCGCTCTTGTACCGCAGCGGAAGGTCGTAGGAGACGCCGTTGGCGACCGCGCCGCCCCGGGTCCGGGTGATCATCTGCTGCTGGGCGAGCTGATCGAAGTCGCGGCGGATGGTGGCCTGGGACACGTCGAGACGGTCGGAAGCCTCCTCAACGGTCACCCTGCCGCTCTCCGTCAGTAGCTCAAGCAGGGCATTCCACCGCGCGTACCGGTCCACCCACCACTCCCCGATGCACGTTCCATGATAAGTGTGTGCACATTAGTGCGCGAAAGACCTGGAAGCAAAGAGATCCGATGCGCGAAGGCCCTTTGGCGCTTGCCCCGGCGGCGGCCTCGTGAGCACAATAACGCGCGAAAGTCCCGGGAACCGAGCGCGAATGCGCAGCATCTACCGGTGAGGAACAGCCATGAGCCATGTCAAAGCGGAGATCGCCACGCAACCGGAGTGTTGGCGGCAGGCGGCGAAACTAGCCGGAGCGCCAGGACTCCCCGCCCGGGGGGAACGGGTCGCCGTCGTCGGGTGCGGGACCTCCTGGTTCATGGCCAAGGCGTACGCGGCCCTGCGCGAGCAGAGCGGCCACGGTGAGACCGACGCCTTCCAGGCCTCCGACTTCCCGTTCGGCCGCCGCTACGACCGGCTCGTCGCGATCACCCGGTCGGGCACCACCACCGAGACCGTCGACGTGATGCGCGAGGTCCGCGAGCACACCCCGGTCACCCTCTTCACCGCCGACCGCGCCCAGCCCGCCACCGACGTCGCCACCGACACCGTGGTGCTCGACTTCGCCGACGAGAAGTCGGTCGTGCAGACCCGGTTCGCCACCAGCGTGCTCGCCACCCTGCGCGCGCACCTCGGCCACGACATCGAGACCGCCGCGGCGGACGCCGAGGTCGCGGTCCGGCTGCCGCTGCCGGTGCACCCGGCGCTGACCGACCAGATCACCTTCCTCGGCCGGGGCTGGACCGTCGGCCTCGCCGAGGAGGCCGCGCTCAAGTGCCGGGAGACCGCCGGCTTCTGGACCGAGTCGTACCCCGCCATGGACTACCGGCACGGCCCCATCTCGATCGCCGGGCCGCGCCGCGTGGTGTGGGCGTTCGGTGACGTCCCGGCCGGGCTGGCCGAGGAGGTGGAGCGGACCGGCGCCGCGTTCGTGCACGCCAAACACCACGGCGGGTACGGCTCGATCGGCCGCTGGGTGGGCAAGCGCGCCCCGCTCGACCCGATGGCCGACCTGATCCTGGCCCAGCGGGTCGCCCTCGCGCTGGCCACCACCCAGGGCCTGGACCCGGACAACCCGCGGAACCTCACCCGGTCCGTAGTCCTTACGTGAGCACCTCGCTAGTCGTCGCCCTCGATGTGGGCGGCACCGGGATGAAGTGCGCCCTGGTCCACCCGGACGGCACGGTCCACCACTCCGAACGCCATCCCACGCTCGCCGACCGCGGCCCGGAGGCGGTCACCGAGACGATCCTGTCGGTCGCCGAGTCACTGGCGGAGAAGGCCCGTGCGGACGGGTTCACCCCGGTGGCGGCCGGTATCGCGGTGCCCGGTGTCGTCGACGAGGTCAACGGTGTCGCGGTGTGGTCGGCGAACGTGGGCTTCCGGGACGTACCGCTGCGTGATCTCGCCGCGAAGCGGCTGGGACTGCCCGCCGCGCTCGGGCACGACGTGCGGGTCGGCGCTCTGGCCGAGGCCCGGCTCGGCGCCGGCCGGGGACGCCGGCACGTGCTGTTCGTGGCGATCGGCACCGGCATCGCCGGCGGCCTGGTGATCGACGGAACCGGCTATCCCGGCGCGCACGGAGCGGCCGGTGAGCTGGGGCACGTCGTGGTCCGCGCGGACGGGCCGGAGTGCGGCTGCGGGCTGCGCGGCTGCCTGGAGGCGGTGGCCTCGGCCCGGGCGGTCGGCCGGCGGTACGCCGAACTCTCCGGCGACCCGCGCGCGACCGCCTTCGACGTGGCCACCCGTGCCGCCCGCGGCGACGACCTGGCCCGCCGGGTCTGGCAGGAGGCGGTCGAGGCCCTCGCCGACGGCCTGCTCACCGCGCAGGCGCTGTACGACGCCGGCGTGGTCGTGCTCGGCGGCGGACTGGCCGAGGCCGGCGACGACCTGCTGCTCCCGGTCCGTGCCGCGGTCGCCGCCCGGGTCACCTTCCACCGGACCCCCGAGATCGTCCGGGCCGAACTCGGCGACGCCGCCGGCTGCCTGGGATCCGCCCTGCTCGCCCTGGACAGTCTGAAAGGCTCCTCGTGACACGTGCCTTCTCCGGCCGGATCGTCACCCCGGACGCGATCGTTCCCGGACATCTCGACCTGGACGGCGACACCATCGCGGCGATCGTGCCGGACGACGGCGTGGGCGACGACGTGCTCGTGCCCGGTTTCGTCGACCTGCACTGCCACGGCGGCGGCGGGCACACCTTCACCACCGGTGACGTCGACGCGGCCCGGGGCGCTGCCGCCTTCCACCTGGGCCACGGGACGACGACGCTGCTCGCCAGCCTGGTCAGCTCGCCGTTCGAACTGATGCGGTCGGCGGTCGACGGGTTCCGCCCGCTGGTCGAGGCGGGCGTGATCGGCGGGATCCATTTCGAGGGGCCGTACCTCTCGCATGCCCGGTGCGGCGCGCAGAACCCGGACTTCCTGCGGGACCCGGTGATGCCGGAGATCATCGAGCTGATCAAAGTCGGCCAGGGCGCGGTACGGATGATGACCGTCGCCCCGGAGCTCCCCGGCGCCCTGGAGGCCATCGCCTACCTGAGCGGGAACGGCGTGCTGGCGGCGATCGGGCACACCGATGCGACGTACGACCAGACCCACGCCGGAGTGGCAGCCGGCGCGACCGTCGCCACCCACCTGTTCAACGGCATGCGCCCGCCGCACCACCGCGAACCCGGACCTGTCGTCGGCCTGCTCTCCTCGACCGTCACGTGCGAGCTGATCGCCGACAACATCCACCTGCACCCGGGCATGCTGGCGTTCGCCGCGGGCAGCGCCGGCCCGGACCGGTCGGTGCTGATCACCGACGCGATCGACGCCACCGGCATGGCCGACGGCAGGTACGAGCTGGGCGGCCAGGAGGTCGTGGTCGCCGACCGGGTCGCCCGGCTGGCGGTCAACGGGTCGATCGCGGGCAGCACGCTGACCATGGACGTGGCGCTGCGCAACGCGGTCGCCGCGGGCCTGCCGCTGGTCTCTGCGGCACGGATGGCCTCGACCACCCCGGCCCGGCTGCTCGGCCTGTCCGACCGGGTCGGCGCCCTGGTGCCGGGGCTACGCGCGGACGCGGTCGTACTCTCCCCCGACCTCACACTGACCCGGGTGATGCGCGCGGGCACCTGGCTCTGAACCCACGTGTGGATTTGCGGCGCGTATAACGGCCGAACTCCACACACTCGCGGTTAGCGCCCGGACGTGTGGATTTGCGGCGCGTATAACGGCCGAACTCCACACACTCGGGGTCAACGGCTGGCGTGTGGATTTAGGGCGCGTATGACGGCCGAACTCCACACGCTTGGGGTTAGCGGTCCAGGCGCTGCGCCACGCGCGGCAGCGGGATCCGGTCCCACCGGACCCGCTCCAGCAGGCGCGCCAGGATCAGGCCGAGGAACAGCGCGGCGATCGAGTCGGTGAGCCAGTGGAAACCGGTGTAGACGGTCGTCACGAAGACGATCACCACCGGGACGATCCGGAGCAGGGCGAACTCGCGGCCGGTCAGTTCCCGGCCCAGCAGAGCCGTGATCAGCAGGCCGAACACGGCGAACCACACGATCGCGTTCGCCACGTGGCCGGACGGGTAGCTCATCGACAGCGCGCCGGAGGCGTCCGGGTTGAACATCACCGTCCGGTTCTCCAGCGGAAACTTCGGCGCGGCCCGGTCGAAGAAGATCTTCGCCGGGCCGATCACGGCGGCGGTCAGCACGAACGCCGCCGCGAACGGCAGCAGCGCCCGGATCGATCGGGTCCTCCGCAGCAGCAGGGCCGTCAGCACGGCCGCCACCGGCATCAGCAGCGAGCCGCCCTGGCCCAGGTAGTTGAACACCCGCGCGGTCCAGTAGACCGGGCCTTCCGAGTGGTGCTGCTCGAGCGCCAAGGTCGCCACCCGCTGGTCCAGGTCCAGCAGGTGGCCACGGACCAGCGCGACGGTCAGGGCCACGAACGCGGCGAGCGCCACGACGTCCGGCCACCAACTTCGGGTGATCTTGTTGCTCACCCCTACAAAACTAGAGGTACGCGCGCAACCGCGTCGCCAGCAGATCGCCGCGCACCCCGGAGTTGGGGCAGCCGCCGAAGTGGTGCAGCGCCACCACCTTGTTGGTGGCCCGGGAGATGACCGGCGATCCGGACGACCCGCCCGCGGTGTCGCAGAAGTACGAGACGTCGGAGTGGGCCGCGTACCCCGTGTAGTCGGGGTTGTCGACCGCGCAGTTGCCGGCCGCCTCGCCCTGGCTGCCGGCGATCCGGGCCGGCTCCCCGGCGGGGTGCTGCGGCACGTAGAGCGCCTGGCCCCGGCGCGGGCGGGCAGCGTCCAGGGTGAGGTAGCCGAACTTCTGCACCGACTCGAAGCCGTCGACGGTGAAGAGCGTGTAGTCGTACGTCTTGTCCGTGCTCAGCACCTGGTCGCCCCACACCTTGGTGGGCTTGAAGACGTCGAACCCGCCGCACTTGGCGCACTGGTAGTTGAACCAGACCTCGGTGTCGTACGCCTCGTCCGAGGTCGTCAGGCAGTGGTTGTTGGTGATCATGCGGTTCTTGGCGCCGACCCGCCAGCCGGTGCACAGCTCGGTGCCGTTGATCAGCAGCCGGGCGATCGCCTTCGACTTGGTGTAGGCGACCGGGTCGCTCGACTCGTAGCAGACCGCGTCGGTGGAGGTGTCACTGCCGCAGACCGACTCCTCCCGGCCGGGGCCGGCCGGTTGCCGGTGCTTCGCCGATTCCTGCCGCCGCTGCAGCACCTCGCGTGAGTCACCACGGGCGACCTTGTCCACACCGATCCCGAGGCTGCCGAGGACGTCTGCGGCGCCGAGCGGGTTGACCTGGCGGTGCACTTCGACGACGGCGGTGTCACCGGTGATCGACATGGCCCAGCGGCCGTCGGCGTCGCTCTCGTAGCGGTACGACTCGGTGCCCGCCGGGTTCGACACCGTCACGTAGTCGCCGGGCAGCATGGCGAGCCGGTCGAAGTGCAGCTTCACATAGGACGCGCCGGGGTAGGCGAACTCCTGCCGCTGCGGCCCGGCCAGGTATCCGAGCAGCTTGTCGACGTCGAACAGCCGGCCGATCCGTTCCCGCCCGCTGCCGGGGGTGGTTGCCGACTCGATCGGCCGGTTAGATGCTGTTTCGCGTGGTTCGACGTCCGGTGCGGACGATGTGACCGAGGGGGACGGCGAGGCTTTCGTCAAAGACGGTACCGGTGATGCCGCCGTGGTTCGTGGGGCGGCTCGGCGCGCGGCGGGCGATGTCGCGGCGACCCCGTGCTCGGCGACCGGGGTCCGCGCGACCGGAGCCGCCGCGGGCCGGGTGCTTTCGGCCGGGCCGTCATCGGTTCCCGCCGACGCCACCACCCCGGCCATACCGGCCAGGGCCAGCGCGGCGCACGTTCCGATGACGATGCCTGTCTTGCGTCGCATGCCACTCCCGTACGTCGTGGGCCGTTTCGCACCTGTGTAACGAGCCACCTCCGGCCACGACGCGCCGAAGAACCCGGCACACTTGAGTCCGTGCGCATCACCTCCGCCCTCATCGACCCCGCGCTGCTGGACCTGCCGTGGCACATCCCGCTGGAGGACTGGCCGGCCGATCACCTGGTCGCGCTACCCCAGGGCATCTCGCGGCACATCGTCCGGTTCGTCAAGCTCAACGGCGTCGTCTACGCGATGAAGGAGACCCGCGAGCGGATCGCCGAGAGGGAGTACAACCTGCTCCGCGCCCTGGAGCGGATCGACTTCCCGGCCGTGCAGGCGGTCGCCATCGCCACCGACCGGTTCACCCCGGACGGGGAGCCGCTGGAGACCGTCCTGGTCACCCGGCACCTGCAGTTCTCCCTGCCGTACCGGGCCCTGTTCTCCCGGGTGTTGCGGCCGGACACGATGAACCGGCTGCTCGACGCGCTGGCCGCCCTGGTCGTGCGGATGCACCTGACCGGTTTCTCGTGGGGCGACTGCTCGCTGTCGAACACGCTGTTCCGGCGGGACGCGGGCGCCTTCGCCGCCTATCTGGTGGACGCCGAGACCGGCAACCTCTATCCGAAACTGTCCGAGGGGCAGCGCAGCGAGGACATCGAGATCCTGCGGCTGAACATCTTCGGGGAGTGCCTGGACCTGCAGGCCGCCGAGCTGCTGCACGAGTCGATCGACCCGGAGGTGGTGGTCGACGACATCGTGGCGCGTTACGACCGGCTCTGGCACGAGGTCACGTACGAGCAGGAGGTGTCACGGGACTCCCGGCACCACATCGAGCGGCGGATCCGGCGGCTCAACGATCTCGGCTTCGACGTCGCCGAGGTGTCCATGTCCACGTCGGACGACGGCGGTTATCTGGTACGCCCCAAGGTCGTCGACGCCGGTTACCACACCCGCCGCCTGATGCGGCTGACCGGCCTGGACGCTGAGGAGAACCAGGCCCGCCAGCTCCTCAACGACCTCGACGCGTATAGGGCGGAGAGCCACCTGAAGGACGAGCAGCAGGCCGCGCACCGCTGGCTGACCGAGGTGTTCGAGCCGGTGGTCCGCGCGGTCCCGGCGAACATGCGCCGCAAGCTGGAGCCGCAGGAGATCTTCTCGCAGATCATCCAGCACAAGTGGCTGCTGTCCGAGAAAGCCGGCCGGGACGTCGGGATGGGCCCGGCCGTGCAGAGCTATCTCACCGACGTGCTCGTCAACAAGCCGGACGAGCAGGCCGTGCTGGGCGTCGAGGCCGAGTCACTGACCGGGACCGCCTAGCGGCGGGCTGGCCAGCTCGACGAGGGCCCGCAGCCCGGCCCGGCGGGCGACGACCAGGATGCGGTCGCCCTCGGCGAGCACCCGGCGCGGATCCGGCCCCCAGTCGAGCCATTCCTCGCCGGATGCCGACATGCCGACCACCCGCGCCTCGCCGGGATGGTCGGCGTGTTCCAGCGGCGCGCCGTCCAGAGGGGACAGTGCCGCGACGGTGACCGTGGCGACCAGCACCGAGTGCCGGTCCACCGGGATGGTGGCGTGCACGTCGCGTTCCAGCAGGGCGGCGGCGAAGACCGGGGCGCAGATCCGGGACACGCTGCGTGAGGTGTTGATCTGGAAGGCTGATTCGACGCGCTGCGCGAAGTCGTCGTCGAACAGCCGCAGCACCACCCGCAGGTCCTCGTGGGTGACCCGGGACTGCAGGGCGGCCTGCAGGTTCACCCGGTCGTCGGTGGAGAGCACGACCAGCGCCCGGCACGTGTCGATCGAGGCGGCCTGGAGTGTCTGCGGGGCTGCGGCGTCTCCGACGATCACCGGCACGCCGCGTTTCTGCGCGCTCTTCACCCCGCGGGCGTCGGCCACCCGGTCGATCGCGACGACGCGTACGCCCAGGTCGGTGAGCTGCCGCAGCACCTGCGTGCCGACGTTGCCGAGCCCGACCAGCACGATGTGGTCGCGTAGCGTGCCGGCGATCCGGCCCTGGGTGAGCGCGAGCCGCGCGTTCACCATGCCGTCCACCACCGCTGCCGTGATCAGCGGGATCAGCGCCAGCCCGGCGATGGTCAGCACCAACTGTGCGGCCTGTGCGACCGGGTCGCGGCCGATCTCCACATCGGCCGAGCCGACCGCGGTCAGCAATGTCATGTAGATGGACTCCCAGAGCCCGTGCCGGTCCTTGTCGAACTTCGCCAGCACCAGGCCGGCCAGCAGCGTGGTGGCCAGCGTGATCAGCACCGCGATGCCGAGCTTGCGGCTGAGCGCGGCCCGCAGCGCCCGCCCGATCGCGTGCAGCGGCCGGCGGCGGCGCCCGGCCCGGGCGAGCAGACGCCGGGTCACGTCCTCCCCGGCGGGCCGGCCGGCGGCCTCGGCGAGCACGAGGTCGGACGGCTTCGCCTCCGACGGCTGCGGCTCGGCGGGCAGGGCGGTCACCTCACCGTCCGCGTCGGAGGTGGTCAGGGTGGCCACGACCAGTCGCTCGGGGACGTCGGAGCGGTGGGCGACATAGAGGGTACGGCCGGAGTGGCGGAAGTGGGTGGGCGCGACCTCTCCGAGCGCCGCCGCGACGAAGGCGGGAGCGGCCATCTCGGCGTCCGACAGCACCGCACAGTCCGGGAAGAGCCTGGTCACGCTCTTGCCGAGGGCGGTGTTGAACATCCGGACCACCACCCGGAGGTCCTCCTCGACCTCGCGGGCGCAGAGCGCGGCGTGCAGGTTGACCACGTCGTCCGGCATCACCAGGGCGAGCGCGGCGGCCCCGGCCAGGCCCGCGTCCCGGAAGGTCCGCTCGTCCAGCCGGTCGGCCTTGCGCCACACCACGCCCCGTTCCGCGAGCGACGCGATGTCCGGCACGTCCGGCCGGATCCGCTGCGGAGTGATCACGGTGATGCGGATCCGATGGTGGGAGTTGGCGAGTTCCTCGGCGAGGGTGAAGACCAGCGCATCGGCCCCGCACAACACCAGGTGAGGCCGGGTGTCCTCTTCGGACTCTGAACGGTTGTGGATCTTCTCTACCGGCACGGCACTCACGTTCACGAATCGTAGTCAACCGAAACCGCCTCGTGGGAACGCTCGTTGCCCCATCCGACACCTTATGTCCGACTTGGTGGGTATCGACCGAACCCATCGTCCGATGTGGCCAGGAGAAGATCAGTGCGCAAGTTGTGGTGTGCCGGAGCCATCGCCGGCGGAGTCCTGCTCCTCACCGCGGCGCCCGCTCAGGCGGACGTCGAACCCGCACCCGGAAACGCGCCGGGCGCCCTCAGCACCGCCCTCGGATACGCGTTGGAACCGACCAACGACTGGCGGATGGGAACCCCGCTCGCCGCCGACCCGCTCAGCGGCCAGCCGATGCTGCAACTGGAACCGGGCCGCGACCGGGCCCTGCTCCAGCTGGGCCAGCGCAACGACGTGGTCCGCAACGGCGCCACCGTCGAGAAGACCAGCCCCGGGAAGACGACCACGAGCGGCAAGGCGGCCGACCGTACGCTCGTGCCCGCCGCCGACGTGATCCGTACCTTCCCGCGCAGCGCCCAGGCCCCGGCCGGCGCGCTCGGCGGGGTGCCGGTCTACGGCGTGCCGATGCCGCTGGCCGGCCAGGACATGCGCGTGGTGAACCTGCCGGTGGACGGCCTCGTCGGCCGGCTCAGCGGCCTCACCCCGTCCGGGCCGTCCGCTGTCGGGTTCGTCCCGGTCGCCCCGGGCACCCGTACGCCCTCCCCGGACGAGCGCCCGATCGCCCCGCGCCTGGAGAGCAAGCAGTCCGAGTACCCGCTGCTCGGCGGCCTCGCCGGCGCCCTGCCGGTGATCGCCGACCAGATCGCCGACGTGCAGAGCGAGTACTCCGGCATGCCGATCGGCGGCGAGCCGGTGTGGGCGGTGGCCCGTTCCGCCAAGCCCACCCCGGACGACGACACGGCCCCGGCGGCTTCGGCCTCCCCGGCCCCGTCCACGCCCGCCCCGTCCACCTCGGCTTCGTCCGCCGACGCCCCCACCGCCGGCGCTCCCACCGCTGACGCCCCCACCGCCGACGCCCCGTCCTCCGAGCCGGCGACCACCGACGGCCCGGCCACGGACGCGCCGAGCACCCCGGCGACCACCGGCGGCAGCGCCACCCCGGCCACGCCGGGCCTGCCGTCCGCCCCCGGCGGCTTCGCCGGCGCCCAGAAGCCGAAGCACGCCGACGACCCGCGCCTCCACGAGGAGCCCGTCGACGGTTTCGTCCCCCGCGACAAGCAGTAGCCGTCCCTCAACGAGCGCGCGCCGCGACGTCCACGCGGCGCGCGCTCGCGCACGTCCGGGAAATAGCCTGTACCCATGCACATCCCCGGCGCCGGCGTGCTCACGCTCGACGACGAAGGCGAACACCGCAGCGAACCGGTGCCGGTGCCGCTCTTCGGCGGCGCGGAATGCTCCTTCGCCCTGAGTGACCACGCGGCGTACAGCGCCGATGCCGGCACCGTCCACCGGGCGGTCGCGGCCTTCCTCGCGCTGCGTGAGGACACACTGGCCGCCGCGGCGCCGGCTGCCTACGAGTACTACCGGGACACCGTCGCCCACTTCGACGAGGAAGGCTGGGAGTACGAGACGATCCCCGGGCCGGAGCAGGTGTGGGACCACGTCACGTTCGGCGATCGGGTGCGAATGCTCCTGGGAAATCGAGCACGGCCTGCAACTGGTCCTCCGCGACGGTCTCGCGATCACCCGGATCAGCTCCTATGACGGGTACGTGGTGAACGACGGTCCCGTCTACGACGGCTGAGCGATTACGTGGCCGGATGCCGGGAAGACGCGGACAATTCGGGGATGCAGACGTTTCTGCCGGATCCGGATTTTCTGGTCAGTGCACGGTCGCTGGACACCAAGCGGCTCGGCAAGCAGCGGGTCGAGACGATTCAGGTGCTGCGCGGGCTGACGGTCCCAGGGTACGGCTGGCGGCACCACCCCGCGGTCAAGATGTGGCACGGGTACGAGGAGGCCCTGGTCCGGTACGGGTTGGACATGTGCGCGGTCTGGGTCGACGCCGGCAACGCCGACACCTGCGCGGACACGCTGCGCGCTGATGTCCGGACGACGGCCGGCATCGCGGTGATCCGTTCGCAGCAGGCGCTCGGCGAGGCCGGTCATCTCCCGCCCTGGCTCGGCGATCCGGCCCTGCATCTGAGCCACCGGTCGGCGCTGGTGCGCAAGGATCCGGCGTTCTACCGGCCGGTGTTCGGCGATGACGTTCCCGCCGATCTGGCGTACGTCTGGCCCGCCTCGGACCGCCCGCCGACACTCGTCCCGTCCTGACCAACAGCGTGTGTATTTCGGCCGCTATGCGCGCCCGAAATACACACGCTAGAAGTCCCAGGACAGCATGGTGAAGGACATCTCCTCGGCAGCCCCGGCCCTGCGGTAGGTCGCGAGGGCCGCCTCGTTGTCCGCGTCGGTCGCCACCCACATGCCGTAACACCCCTTCCCGCGGGCCAGGTCGGCGAGCGCCTCGACCAGGGCCGCGCCGACGCCCCGCAGCCGGGCGACGGGCGCGACGCCGAGCTCGTACAGGAACATCTCGGTGCCCTTGTCGGGGTGGGTGGTCTCCACGCCGGTGACCATGCCGATCGGGCGGTCCGCGTCGTCGTAGGCGAGCAGCAGATGGTGGGTGGGATCGGAGAGGAAACGCCGGGTCGCCGCCTCGAGGGGTGGGGTGTCGAAGAGATCCGCCGCGCGATGGACGTCGGCCTCGGCGGTTACCCGTTCGATGCGCATGCCGCCACGATATCCACTGATGTATCGCGGCCCGGCACTGTTTTCCGGCAGCCGCCCGGTCGCTCGGTGGACTGATCATCGATCGGTGAGTCGGTAGCATGACGGGCCGGGACGGTGGAGAGAGGCGAGGACATGGCGGATCCAGGAGACCAGGATGCGACCGTGTCGGAGCCGCCGCCCGACGTCGATGCCGGGGACGAGCCGACGAGCAAGGTCGACCTGCAGTACGCGGCACCGGTCGATCCGTGGGCCGCCGCCGAGGCCGAGTCGATCGCCGCCGGCGGGAAGCCCAGCTACGAGGCGCCCCCGCCGAACCCGGGCGCCACCTGGACCGTGCTCGGCGCCACCGAACCCGACCCCACCACGAAGTCTCGCCCTCGTCGCCGGCTCACCGCTCTGGTGGCGGCCGGCCTGGTGGTCGCCGTCGCGGCCGTGGCGGGAACGGTGTACCTCTGGCCGCGCTACCCGGCCCTGGACTTCCACACCGTCGAGCGGATCAAGACGATCACCCCGCAGACGCCGATCACCTCGGCTTTCGTCGACGCCGAGGTGATCGGGGACCGGGCCTACTTCGCCAGCGCCGACGACACGGGCGAACTGCACGTGGTCGCCGCCGACACCGGCCGCGGCGACGAGACGTTGTGGCAGCGGAGCGCCGGGACGGCGAAGTTCTGGGAGTCGATGACGGTGACGCCGTCGGTCGTGGCGTTCTTCTCCGGGACCGACTCGCTCACCACCCCGCCGAGCAAGAAGGTGGTGGTGCTGAGCGCCGAGAACGGCGACCTGCTCTGGGAGAAGAAACTCGACCACTACGACGAGGTGCTGCTCGGCGCGGAGACCGCGGTCTGGTCGGACCGGGCGGGTGAGCGGCTCGTCGGCCTCGGCCTCACCGACGGCGCCGAGAAGTGGCAGGACACCGACCCGGACGGCACCGTGATCCGCCCGGTGCTGACGCCGAAGGATCTGACCGGGCCGGCCGGCGTCGCGGGACGGCTTTTGGCCCCCGATCTAAGCGATGACGAGCGGATCGTCCAGTTCGACAGCGACCGTACCGTCAAGATCCGCGACATCGACTCCGGCAAGGTCCTGCAGGAACGTAAGGACGTGGCCTCCACCAGCGAGAAGGCCGTCGCCTACGACGGCCGGTTGTTCGTGCTGGAGACCGGGACCACCAAACGGATCTTCGAGTACGACCTGGCGAACCTCGGCGCCAACCCGGGCACCGTGCACAGCGCCGGCTCGACCGACGACATCGACTGGCTCGTGCCGTGCGGCAAGCTGCTCTGCTTCATTCAGACACCGGGGTACGACAGGAAGGCAGCCCGGGTGTACGCCGTCGGCGGCGAGGGCGCCTGGAACGCGGACGCCCCGAACGTCGACAGCCTCGTCGCCGTCGGTGACCAGGGCCTGCTGGCCGACACCGGCGAGGACAGCACCCTGTTCCTCGACGGGAAACCCGCCTGGACCTGGCAGGGCGTCGCGGTCCGGTTGGACGCCACCAATGTGCTCCGGTTCTCCACCCGGCTGACCAGCGCGGTGGCGGACCCGGCGCTGTCCGGCGTGCACCTCGGCGACAAGCCGGTCGAGCTCAGCCTGATGCGGGACGTCCGCTCGGGCACCTGTTCCTGGAACACCTCGGTGGTGGCCTGCGCGACCGGCGAGCAATACGTCGTCTACTCGTTCGCCGGCTGACCCGACGACAGAAGCGGCCCCCCTTCCACCGGAAGGGGGGCCGCTTCTGTTTCAGCTTCAGATCCGGAAACCGCTGCCGGCGTTGAAGACGTGCAGCGCGCTGGTCTGCGGCCGGATGAAGACCGTCTCGCCCATGTGCGGCATGTAGCGGCGCTCGGTCCGGACCACGAACCGCTCCGAACCGCCCGGCAGGTTCGCGTGGCCGTAGACGTTCGCGTCCGAGCCGAGGTCCTCGACCAGGTCGACGACGATCGGGAGGGCGTCCGGCGACTCGCTGACGACCTCGGCGGCCTCCGGCCGGAAACCGATGGTGACCTTGCCGTCGCCACCCTCGCGGGCCGCGGCCACCTGCTCACGGGTGAGCGGAATGGTCAGCGAGCCGAAGTGGCCGCCGTCCTCGTTCAGCGGAACGGTCTTGATGTTCATGGCCGGGGAGCCCATGAAGCCGGCGACGAAGACGTTGCCGGGGGTGTCGTACAGCGCCCGCGGGGTGTCCACCTGCTGCAGCACGCCGTCCAGCATGACCGCGACCCGGTGACCCATGGTCATGGCCTCGACCTGGTCGTGGGTGACGTAGACGGTGGTGACGCCCAGCTTGGCCTGCAGCGAGGCGATCTGCGAACGGGTCTGCACACGGAGCTTGGCGTCGAGGTTCGACAGCGGCTCGTCCATGAGGAACACCTGCGGCTGGCGCACGATGGCGCGGCCCATGGCGACACGCTGACGCTGACCACCGGAGAGCGCCTTCGGCTTACGGCTGAGGTATTCCTCCAGCTGCAGCAGGCCGGCGGCTTCCTTGACGGCGCGGTCGATCTCCGCCTTCGGGGTCTTGCGCAGCTTCAGGGCGAACGCCATGTTCTCGTACACCGTCATGTGCGGGTAGAGAGCGTAGTTCTGGAACACCATCGCGATGTCACGGGACTTCGGCGGGAGGTGCGTGACGTCCTTGTCGTTGATGAGGATGCGGCCGCGGTCCACGTCCTCCAGGCCGGCGAGCATGCGCAGGCTGGTGGACTTGCCACAACCGGAGGGGCCGACCAGGACCAGGAACTCTCCGTCGCCGATCTCGAGCTGGAGCTCGTTGACCGCGGGGCGCTCGGAGCCCGGGTAGATCCGGGATGCCTTGTCGTAAGTGACGGTAGCCATGGTGAAACGACTTCCTTTCCACCGGCAGGAACGTGCCGGACGATCCGAGTAGAAGGAACTGCCCGGCAACCGTATTTGTTTTCGGTCGCCCTGCCAAGATGGCGATCGCATAACGGGACGTTATGCTGGGGGCCGTTCGCCCCTGTAGCTCAGCTGGCCAGAGCACCCGTCTTGTAAACGGGAGGTCGTCGGTTCGATCCCGACCGGGGGCTCCACAGGCCCCTCGTCCTGCGCGGGCTCGCATCCGGAGCCACGGGCAGGATGAGCCCGAAGCTCGCACCAGCACCCTTCTACAGCGCCCATGCATGGCGCGAGAGCCCCGTGCCCGTGCACCGAGTGCGCCCAGACGCGGAACAAGGCGCCTACAAGATACGGAAGACAGGCGAGCTGGTGGGATGCACCGGTTGCCGTCGGGCGTTTCCGTACCGCTGCGGCCGAGGAGGTCGATCTGGTATCGGAACGCGACGATGGAACGGTCATCGCGGTTGAGGTCAAGGCGGGGACGAGGGTCGATCCGATGCGATCCGGCCGGCATTCGAGCGCTGCGCGCCCGCATCGGTGCGCGACTGTCGTCTTCTACACGGGCCCTCTCGCCTACAACCACGAGGACGGCACTTCGGTGTTGCCCGTTGATTCGCTCTGGATCGGCTGACGGCTCGAGGCCGAACAGGGGCTCCACTCGTTGATCTTGCGTGAACTCCTTCCTGATAACCGCGTTGACGGTGGTCCTCGGGCTGCCCACTCCGCCCGCTCCCGTTCCGGCCTCGCAGTGGACCCAGACCGGGTACGGGCCCGGCCTGACCTTCTACAACCCCTACGAGAACCGCCTGACCGCGGCCTCGGTCGGCAAGATCAGCCGTCGATGGGAGATCGCCACGCATGGCGCCCCGGAGTGTGAGGTCGGCCGGGAGCCGCTGGTCGGGTACGGCTACGTCTACACCAGCGACCCTGGGGGCGTCGGCGCGTACGATCCGGCGACCGGCGCCCGCCGCTGGCACGCCGCGCTGAATCGCCGCGGCGTCACCCGGATGGCGGTGGCCGGCGGCGTACTGGTCACTCTCTCCTACGCCTGCGACGGCCAGCACAGCTTCCTGACCGCGTTCAACGCCACCACCGGCGCCCGGATCTGGGAGGTGCCGCTGACCGTGCCGTCCCAGGACATGATCGTGGACCGCGGTGTGGTGGTGGTGGACAGCCGCCCCGATTTCGAGGCGTCCACCGTCGCGCACCGGCTGACCACCGGCGCCCGGATGTGGAAGCTGTTCGGCACCCGTGGCGACGGACTGCTCTCGGCACAGGGCCGGATCCTGCTGCGGACCGAGGGTGAGGGCTCCCGGGCGGTCGACATCAAGACCGGCGGCACGCTCTGGAGCACCCGGGAGGATTGGTACGCGGTCGGCAGCAACCCGGCCGGCTCACGGTTCTACGTCGGCGGGCGCCACGGTGGGCTGACCGCCATCGACTCGGCGAACGGCAACATCGCCTGGATGTCGCCCTGGCCGTCGCCGTCGGTCACCGCCGACGACGAGCACGTCTACTACCCGCGCCAGCGCACCGTCGTGTGCCTTGACGCGAAGACCGGCAAGCGGCTGTGGTCGGTGCACCTGCCGGACACCGCAGGGCAGCCGGTCCGGGCGGGCGGGCTGTTGTACAGCCCGTCCGGCCTGGACCATCCGCTGTCGATCGTCGACGCCGCGACCGGCCGGGCGGTCGCGGACGGGATGCCGAGCAGCGAGAACTATCCGCCCACGGTCGCCGACGGCCGGCTGTTCCTCACCGACGGCAACCGTTTACGGGCGTATTACTGAACAGGTCAGCCGTGCAGGCGGCGGCGGCTCACCTCGGCCAGGGTGACCGCGGCCGCCACGCTCGCGTTCAGCGACTCCACGTCGGAGGCCATCGGGATGCCGACCCGCAGGTCACACGTCTCGCCGACGAGCCGGGACAGCCCACGGCCCTCCGAGCCGACCACCACGATCAGCGGCCCGATCGCGGCCTCCAGCTGGTAGAGGTCGGTCTCGCCGTCGGCGTCCAGGCCGATCGCGGTGAAGCCGGCCTTCTGCGCCTGCTTGATCGCCCGGGTCAGGTTGACCACCTGGGAGACCGGCACCCGGGCGGCCGCGCCGGCGCTGGTGCGCCACGCGGTCGCGGTGATGCCGGCGGCCCGGCGCTCGGTCATGAAGACGCCGTGCCCACCGAAGGCGGCCACCGACCGGATCACCGCGCCCACGTTGCGCGGGTCGGTGATGCCGTCGAGGGCGACCAGCAACGGCGCGGTCTGCTCGAGCGCGGCGCTGAGAAGGTCGTCGAAATCCTCGTACGCGAACGGCGGGACCTGCAGGCCGACACCCTGGTGCAGCACACCGCCGGTCATCCGGTCCAGCTCGTTGCGGCTGATCTCCAGGATCGGGATGCCCCGGTCGCCGGAGGTCCGGACGATCTCGGTGATCCGCTCGTCGATGTCGATGCCCTGCGCCACGTAGAGCGCCGTGGCCGGGACCAGGGCACGCAGCGCCTCGACCACCGGGTTGCGGCCGAGCAGCAGCTCGGGGCCTTCCTTGGTGGGGTTGGAGCGGCGCCCGGGCGCGACCCGGGGACCACGCGGGCCACCACCGCGGACACCGCCACGAGAGGACTGGGTCCGGGTCAGCCCGGGGGCCCGGCCACCGCCACGACCCCAGGTGGTGTCCTTGGTGCCAGGCTGGCCGACCTTGGGCGCGCGGCCCTCGGCGGCTGCGGCCCGGCGCTCCTTGTCCTGCTTACGGGCGGTCTTCTCGGGCAGTTTCTCGGTGCCCGAGTAACCCTTGTGCCAGGGGCGCTCGTCGGCGGGCAGGGTCTTGCCGCGACCCTTGAGCCCGGCCTTGTTCTTGCCGCCGGAACCGGCCGCGGCGCCCTTCTTGGAGGTCGTACGCTTGCTCGCGTTGAAGGAATTGCCCGGCATCAGTGCTGTTCTCCTACCGTCCATCGCGGCCCGGCCGGAGTGTCCTCCACCTGAATACCCGCGTTCTTGAGCTGGTCGCGCACCGAGTCGGCGGCCGCCCAGTCCTTACGTGCGCGGGCCTGGGCCCGCTGTTCCAGTGCCAGGGCGACGAGCGAGTCGACCACCGGCTTCAGGTCGTTGCCACCCTCGCCGCCGTCCCATTTCGCGTCGAACGGGTCGATGCCGAGCACCCCGAGCATGGCCCGGACCGCGGTCAGCGCGCCCCGGATGGCCGGCTCGTCCCCGGCGGCCAGGGCGGTGTTGCCCTCCCGCACGGTGTCGTGCACGATCGCCAGCGCGGCCGAGGTGTTCAGGTCGTCGTTCATCGCCTCGGCGAAGGCGGGCGGCACCTGCTTGGGCCGGCCGGGGCCGACCACCTCGGCGGCCCGCTGCACGAAGCCCTCGATCCGCCGGTAGGCCACGGCGGCCTCGCGCAGCGCCTCGTCGGAGTAGTCGATCCGGGAGCGGTAGTGCGGGCTGCCCAGGTAGTAGCGCAGCTCCACCGGCCGGATCCCGGCCTCGACCAGGGTGGTCAGGTCGATGACGTTGCCCAGCGACTTGCTCATCTTGGAGTCGCCCAGGTTGAGCAGGGCGTGGTGCACCCAGAACCGGGCGAAGCCGAGACCGGCCGCCTTCGACTGGGCCACCTCGTTCTCGTGGTGCGGGAAGGTGAGGTCGAGCCCGCCGCCGTGGATGTCGAACTCGTCGCCCAGGTAGCGCCGGGCCATCGCGGAGCACTCGATGTGCCAGCCGGGCCGGCCACGGCCCCACGGCGACGGCCAGTAGGCGTCCTGCGGCTCGTCCGCTTTCACGCCCTTCCACAGCGCGAAGTCGCGGTGGTCGCGCTTGTCGCGGACCGGGGCGTCGCCGGCGTCGCGCATGTCGTCCGGCTTCTGACCGGAGAGAGCGCCGTATTCCTTGTACGACAGGACGTCGAAGTACACATCGGCGCAGTCGCCGCCACCGGGGTAGGCGTGTCCGCGTTCGATCAGGTCCTGGATCAGGTCGTGCATCTCGGTGATGTGCCCGGTCGCCAGCGGCTCGTAGGTGGGCGGCAGCACGTTGAGCGCGGCGTAGTCCCGCTCCAGCAGGAGCCGGTTCTCGTAGGCGATGGCCCACCACGGCTTCTTCTGGTCCAGCGACTTCTGCAGGATCTTGTCGTCCACGTCCGTCACGTTGCGGACGAACGTCACCTCCAGCCCGGTGTGCAGCAGCCAGCGGCGCAGCACGTCGTAGTTCACGGCGGAGCGGAGGTGACCGATATGGGGTGCGGACTGCACGGTGACACCACACAGGTAGATCCCCGCCAGACCGGGCGTCATCGGGACGAAGTCCCGGACCGATCGGGTCGCGGTGTCATACAAGCGCAGAGTCACCGTACAAGGGTACCGACTGCGGCGACGGGACGGCCGCCCCGCCCGTGGGACACGGACGGGGCGGCCGGGGATCAGCGGCCGCCGACCGCCGCGTAGGCGTCGACGATGCCGTGACCGTAGAAGCCGTTGAACTTCTTCGTGCCCTCACAGAGCGCGGTCCACTCCGGGGTACGGCCCTCGTCGGTGTAGGTCACCAGCGGCGGCGTCGGGCAGGACTGCTCGGCGGCGGTCCGGTAGAGCTGCCTCTCGACCAGGTCGGGCAGCAGCGTCTTGCCACCCCGGCGCAGGTCGGGGTAGCCGTACCGGCTGACGATCAGCGCGGCGACACCGGAGGCGTGCGGCGCCGCCATCGAGGTGCCCTGCAGGTACGTGTAGTACCCGCACTTGCCGGCCGCGGTGCAGTCCTTGAACACCAGGCCCTCACCGGCCGGCAGGATGTTGCCGGCCTCGTCCACCAGGCCCTCCTCACGCAGCACCTTCACCGGGTAGGTGGAGAGGATCCGGTTGGCCGGGCTGTTGAATTCGGGCGTGCCGAAGTAGTCCCGGGCGTACCCGCCCGGCGCGGCGACCGAGATCTGCTCGAGACCGTAGTTCGAGAAGTCGGACTTCTTCTTCGACGGCCCGACCGACGAGACGCCGATGACGTGCGGGCCCTCGGCCGGCAGGTCCAGGCAGGTGTTGTTGTCGATCGGACGCGGGTACGGGGTGCCGCCGTAGTCCGGGCTGGAGACGTCGGTCCGCGGCTTGCCCAGGTCCTCGTGGTTGTTGCCGAGCGCGCCGACCAGGGTGACGCCCTTGCGGTGGGCGTACACCAGGGCACGCTTCATGCCGGCGATGATGGCCCGCTGCTCCGCCTGGTCCTCGGGGCTGTCGGCCGGGTTCGCGGTGCAGTTGTAGAGCCACGGGTCGACGTAGAACGACATGTTGACGACGTCGATGCCGGCGTCGGCCGCGTAGGTGAGCGCGTTGACCACCGGGTCGAGGAAGAAGTAGCCGTAGTCCTGGCCGCCCTTGAGCTCGACCAGCGTGACGTCCGGCGCGACGCCGGAGACGCCGACCCCGTTGACCGCGGCGCCGATCGTGCCGGCGACGTGGGTGCCGTGCCCGTTGTCGTCGGTGCCGACCGGGTCGACACAGCCGGCCACCTCACAGGGGCCGTCGACGTCGGTCATGTCCGGCGCGAAGTTGCGCGACAGCCGGGCGCTGAAGTGCGGCGCGAGGTCCGGGTTCGAGGCGTCCAGGCCGGTGTCCAGGATGCCGACGGTGACCCCGCGGTCGCCGGACTCGATCTTCCGCGCCTTGTCGGCCCGGATCTGCGTGAGGCCCCACAGCTTGGAGTCCAGCGGGTCCATCTTCGCCGGGCCGCCGTGACCGCCCTTGCCGCCGCGCGCCCCGGACAGGTCGATCTTCTCGATGCCTTTGGGCGCACGGCCGACGGCCTTGCGCTCGGTGGCCCCGATCAGGTCGGCGGAGGCGGTCGCCTTCGCCTGGAACCGGCTGTCGGCCGAGCTGACCCGGTAGACGCCGACAGCGTCGTTACGGCTCACGATGGTGCCGCCGGCGGCCTCGATGGCGGCTGCCGCCTTCGCGCCGGAGACCCCCTCCTCGGCCACCACCGTGTAGTCGACCGCGCTGCCCGGCTCCGCATTGGCGGAACCGGGTGGCGTGGCAAAGAACGCCAGACCTGTCGCGGTGGCGACGGCGCCGGCAATGAGGCGTCTTCTCATGGAACGCGCTCCTCCCAAAGGTGACTAGGAGGCATCCCATCGAGAAACGTCGCTCATGACAAGGTCAATGACGATCTATTTACATCCCGAGGTAATCATCTGAAACGTCTATGGCCGGGTCATTCGGAGCACATCGAGCGCCGTGTCCAGCTGCTCCTCGGTGAGTTTGCCGCCGGCGACGTGGCCGCGATCGATCACCACCTCGCGGATCGAGCGGCCGGAGGCGAGGGCCTGCTTCGCGATCGCGGCGGCCTCGTCGTACCCCAGGTAGCGGTTGAGCGGGGTGACGATCGACGGGGAGCCCTCGGCGTACCCCCGGGTGATCTCCTCGTCCGCCTCCAGACCCGCCACGCACCGGTCGGCGAACAGCCGGGACACCGCGGCCAGCAGCCGGATCGACTCCAGCACGTTGCGGGCCATCACGGGCAGCATCACGTTCAGCTCGAAGTCGCCCTGGGTGCCGGCGAACGCCACCGTCGCGTCGTTGCCGATGACCTGGGCGGCGACCTGACGGACCGCCTCGGGCACCACCGGGTTCACCTTGCCCGGCATGATCGACGAGCCGGGCTGCAGATCCGGCAGGCGCAGCTCGCGCAGGCCGGCCCGGGGCCCGGAGCCCATCCAGCGGATGTCGTTGGCGATCTTGTAGAGGCCCGCTGCCACCACCCGCAGCTGCCCGGAGACCTCGACCAGCGCGTCCCGGGCGCCCTGCGCCTCGAAGTGGTCGCGGGCCTCGGTCAGCGGCAGGCCGGTCTCCTCCGCCAGCAGCCGGATCACCGCCGGGGCGAACCCGGGCGGCGTGTTGACCCCGGTGCCGACCGCGGTGCCGCCGAGCGGCAGCTCACCGAGCCGGGGCAGGGTCGCCTGGAGGCGCTCGACGCCGGTGGTGACCTGACGGGCGTACCCCGAGAACTCCTGGCCCAGGGTGACCGGAGTGGCGTCCATCAGATGGGTCCGCCCGCTCTTGACGATCTCGGCGAAGTCGGCGGACTTCGCGCTCAGCACGGTCGCGAGATGCGCGAGGGCCGGGATCAGGTCCTTGGTGACCGCCTCGGTGGCGGCCAGGTGGATCGAGGACGGGAAGACGTCGTTGGACGACTGCGAAGCGTTGACGTGGTCGTTCGGATGCACCGGGCGGCCCAGGTCGCGGCCGGCCAGGGTGGCGATGACCTCGTTGGCGTTCATGTTCGACGAAGTGCCGGAGCCGGTCTGGAAGACGTCGACCGGGAACTGGTCGTCGTAGCCGCCGCCGGCCACGTGCGCGGCGGCGGTCGCGATCGACTCGGCCAGATCCTTCTCCAGGACGCCGAGGCTCGCGTTGACCCGGGCGGCCGCCCCCTTGATCCGGGCCAGCGCCCGGATGTGGGACGGCTCCAGGCCGCGGCCGGAGATCGGGAAGTTCTCCACCGCCCGCTGCGTCTGGGCACGCCAGAGTGCCGCAGCCGGCACCCGTACCTCGCCCATGGTGTCGCGTTCGATCCGGAAGCCGTTCTCATCAGTCGTCGTCACCCGACCATCCTCTCTCGACCCACCGAGGGATGCAGGCAAGAGCGGAACGACAGAGAATCGAGAGCGACGTACGGCAATGTCTTCGCCAGCCGCCTCGTCACCAATGCTTCCCAAGAGCGCCCCCAGTCGGTCGGCGAGGCGGCCAGGCTCTCAACGGGGGAGGTACAGCCCGCTCGCTCTCACCCGCGAGCGGGCTGTTCGTTTTCCAGCGCTCACACAGGGTTGGACGCGGCTGGATTCGTTACGTACCGTCGTCGGGGTTCCGAGCCCCCGATGAAGAGGACCCTGTGATGCGACGCGTGATTCTGGCCGTGTTCGCGGGCGGCACGCTGCTGACCGCCGGCGCCTGCGGAGACGACCCGAAACCGGCCCAGTTCGCCGCTCCGGCCGCCACCGCCGCCTCCGCCCCGGCCGAGTCGGTCGTCCCGTCGGCCTCGGTCGCGCCGTCCTTCGACTACACGGCCGACAACAACAAGGTCTGCAAGCGCCTGGACAGCACGATCAGCTTCGGCGACTTCGGCGCCGCCCTGGGCAAGATGATCGCCAACAAGGAGGCGAAGCAGACCGCCGACGCGGAGAAGGCCGAGACCACCGCCGCGACAGCGCTCAAGAACGTCGCCACCAAGATCCGCAAAGAGGTCGCCGCCGCGAAGGACCCGCAGCTCAAGCAGGCCGCGGTGGCCACCGCCGCGAAGATCGAGGCGAGCGCGAAGAACCGCGACTACATCGAGTCGGTCAAGACCGCGGCGGACCTGAACAGCCCGCTGAAGGAGCAGATCAACGCCTGGCTCGCTCCCGTCTCGGGTTACTGCGGCACGGTGCCGGCCCTACCGGACGAGACGACTCCGGCCCCGTCCGGTTCCGCGAGCGTCGCCCCGTCCGCCAGTGTGGCGTCCTAGGGCTTCGCGCCGATCTGGAAGACGCTCTTGGGCTTGATCACCTCGGCGAAGAAGTCGTTGCCCTTGTCGTCGACCACGATGAAGGCCGGGAAGTCCTCGACCTCGATCTTCCAGACCGCCTCCATGCCGAGCTCGGGGAACTCGAGCACCTCGACGTGGCGGATGCAGTCCTGGGCGAGCCGGGCCGCCGGGCCGCCGATCGAACCGAGGTAGAAGCCGCCGTAGGTCTGGCAGGCGTCGGTGACCTGCTTCGACCGGTTGCCCTTGGCCAGCATCACCATCGACCCGCCGGCCGCCTGGAACTTCTCGACGTACGAGTCCATCCGGCCGGCGGTGGTCGGGCCGAAGGAGCCGGACGCGTACCCCTCGGGGGTCTTGGCCGGGCCGGCGTAGTAGACCGCGTGGTCGCGCATGTACTCCGGCATCGGCTGCCCGGCGTCGATCCGCTCGGCGATCTTGGCGTGCGCGATGTCCCGGGCCACCACGAGCGGCCCGGTCAGCGACAGCCGGGTCTTCACCGGGTACTTCGACAGCTCCGCGCGGATCTCGGCCATCGGCCGGTTGAGATCGACCCGGACGACCTGCTCGGATTCCAGATGATCGTCGGTCACATCCGGCAGGTAACGGGCCGGGTCGGTCTCCAGCCGTTCCAGCCAGACGCCGGACGGGGTGATCTTGGCGACCGCCTGGCGGTCCGCCGAGCAGGAGACCGCGATCGCGACCGGGCAGGACGCGCCGTGCCGGGGCAGCCGGACCACCCGCACGTCGTGGCAGAAGTACCGCCCGCCGAACTGGGCGCCGATGCCGAAGTCCCGGGTCAGCTCCAGGACCGCGGCCTCCAGCTCCAGGTCGCGGAAGCCGTGGGCCAGCATGCTGCCCGAGGTGGGCAGGTTGTCCAGGTACTTCGCGGAGGCGAGCTTCGCGGTCTTCAGCGCGTGCTCGGCGCTGGTGCCGCCGATCACCACGGCCAGGTGGTACGGCGGGCAGGCGGACGTGCCGATCAGGCGCAGTTTCTCGTCCAGGAACTGCATCATCCGCTGCGGGTTCAGCAGCGCCTTCGTCTCCTGGTAGAGGTACGACTTGTTGGCCGAGCCGCCACCCTTGGCCATGAAGAGGAACTTGTACGCGTCCGGGTGACCGCCCGGGTCCTCGGCGTACAGCTCGATCTGGGCCGGCAGGTTGGTGCCGGTGTTCTTCTCGTCCCACATGGTGATCGGGGCGAGCTGCGAATAGCGCAGGTTGAGCCGGGTGTACGCCTGGTAGACGCCGAGCGCGATCGCGGCCTCGTCGGTCCCGTCGGTCAGCACGTGCCGCCCGCGCTTGCCCATCACGATCGCGGTGCCGGTGTCCTGGCACATCGGCAGCACGCCGCCGGCCGCGATGTTGGCGTTGCGCAGCAGGTCCAGCGCGACGAACCGGTCGTTCGGCGACGCCTTCGGGTCGTCGATGATCGAGCGCAGCTGCGCCAGGTGGGCGGGCCGCAGGTAATGCGCGATGTCGTGCATCGCCTCCGCGGTGAGCTGCGTGAGCGCGGCCGGCTCGACGGTCAGGAACCGTCGTCCCCCGGGGCCCTCGACGACATCGACACCCTCGTCCGTGACCAGGCGGTACTCGGTCAGGTCGTCGCCGGTCGGCAGGAGCGGCGAGTACCTGAAATCGGCGCTGGAGCTCATGAGCGGAAAGCCTAGGCCAGCCGGGCGGCGGGATGCGAACCCCTCCCCGGTGCCGCGCCCTTCAGGCGAACGGCAGGTAGGCCATCTCCCGGCCGGAGACCAGGATCAGGCCGTCCGGGCCCACGGCGAAGACCTTCGCTTCGGTACGCACATCGGCACGGACCGCCCCGGACGAGGGCGCCAGCGCGGTGACCCGGCCCTTGGAGGCCACGATCGCGGCGTACGGGGTGAGCGCCGCACCCGCGTCCGCCCGGCCCTCCTGCCGCCACACCACCTTGTCCTTGGTGAACGAGTACCCGCGCACCGAATCACCCTTAAGGATCACGGCGTACGTGTCGTTGACCGTCAGCACCGACGACTCCTTGTCGCCGTACCAGAGGTTGCGCCCGTCGTACCCGTTGATCAGGACCTCCCGGCCGTACGGGTCGACGCCGAGCACCACGTTGTACCCGCCGGCCGGATCGTGCTCCTGCTCGCAGTTCGACCCGTTGTCGGCGGTCCGCAGGTTGAGCCCGTCGCGTTGCCACACCACCCGGCCGCCCGCCGGATCGCCGCCGGCCACGCCGTAGTAGCAGGTCCCGTCCTTGGCGGTGCCGGTGACCGTGAGGACCCGCCCGCCGACCACCACGACCCGCTGGTCCCGTTCCGGCCGGACGGTCTGCACCAGCCGCCCGCTCGCCGTGTCGATCACCCGGATCTCGCCGTCGTGCGGCAGCCCGAGCAGGCCGGGCAGCGCCGGCGGCCCGGCCACGTCGTCGTCCACGTCCCCGGAGATCAGCCGGCGGGTGTCCGGCAGGTCGGGGTTGGCCGCGTCCAGGACGAAGCCGAGACTGCCCGCGCTGACGTTCCACAGCTGCTTGCCGGAGCGCGGGTCCCAGGCGGTGAGCCGGCACTCGTCGCCGCCGGAGCAGGTCAGGTCGACGATCGCGTCCTGGTAGGTCCAGACCGCCGAGGCGCTGGTGTCGGCCCGCCGGACCGCGCCGGTGGCCGGGTCGAGGACCTGGTAGCCCTTGGTCAGCAGCCGGCCGGTGACCACGACGGCGTTCGCGCCCTTGCCGGCGACGGCGGCCCAGTCGGCGTCCGACGACCACAGTTTCACGGCGGCGGTCAGGCCGTACGCCTCGACCGAGGTCCGGTATTCGACGATCACCGCGTCCCCGGCGACGGCGACGCTCTGCGGTGATCCGCCGAGGGACTGCTGCCACCGGGTGTTCGGCGCGATCGGCCCGCTCTCGTTGATCCACGACCAGAGCTGGGGAAACGGGTTCCACACGTTGGTCGTGGCCAGCACGGTGATCACGACCGCGGTGGCGGCGACCAGCGTGAATCCTTTCCAGGAACCGCCTCCGGAGGCCATGCGGGCAGGGTAATGACCTTCGATGGTGAAAAGTGTCGAGCGTGAATAGTCCGTGTCGGGAGGTTATGGGCGACTTGCCGCCTTGACCAGGGGCACCGTGCGGTACGCGATGAGCTCCGCCAGCGCGATGATCGTGTGTGCCCGGCCGATCCCCTCGTAGCCGACGATCTGGTCGATCACCCGCTGCAGGTCGGCGTTGGACCGGGCGACGATCCGGCACATGATGTCCCCGCCGCCGGTGATCGTGTGCGCCTCCAGGACCTCGGGAATCTCCGCGAGATGCTCGGCGACGGCGTCGTGCCCGGACCGTTGGATGATCTCCAGAGTCACGAAGCTGGTGACCCCGAAGCCGATCGCGTCCGGCGCCACCTCGGGGCCGAAACCCTTGATCGCGCCGCGCGCGATCAGCTTGTCCAGCCGCGCCTGAACCGTGCCGCGGGCCACCGCCAGCCGCCGGGAGAGCTCGAGCACACCGATCCGCGGCTCGGCCGCGAGCATCGAGATCAACCGCGCGTCGAGCGGATCCAGCTGGACAGTCTGCTCACCCATGGGCCCTCTGTATCACACCGATTGCGCAGGGTGCCCGGCCGATGACCCGGCTATTGCCACCTGTGACACTGTGATCAGGGAAGTGTCAGGCTGTCGTGGTAAAGGTTTGCGCATGAGTTCCGTTTCCGCGGGTTGGTACAAGGACCCGGCCGACACCAGCACCCAGCGTTACTGGGACGGTGAGGGCTGGGTGGGCAAGGCCATCCCGGCGGATGCCGTGCCACCGGACGGCCCTCCCCCGGCCGAGCCGGAACCGCCCGTCGCCGAGGCGCCGCCGGCCGCTCCGGTTCCCGTACCGCAACCGCAGCAACCCCAGCCGCAGCCCGGCCCGCCGCCCGGGTGGGCGCCGCAACCCCCGCCTCCCCCCGGCTGGCAGCCGCCGCCCGGCATGCCACCGCCCCCCGGCTGGCAGCCCCCGCCGCCCGGCGCCCAGCCCATGCACGCCTACCCCTATCCGTACCCGATGCCGATGCCGCAGGCCCGGCCGCACGGCATGGCGCTGGCCGGGCTGGGCCGCCGGCTCACCGCCCGGCTCATCGACATCGCCGCCGTCCTCCTGCTCAACGTGGTCGTCAACGGCTACTTCGTGTACCTCTACATGCAGGACTTCTGGCCGATCTTCAGCGCGGCCTGGGAGCAGGCGATGGCCGGCAGCACCCAGCCGGTGATGGCGGAGGGCACCCCACGGATGTCGACGCTGTCGGTCGCGATCGTCATGATCGCCACCCTGCTCTGGCTGGTCTACGAGGCGCCGTCGATCGGCAGCAGCGGCCAGACCCTCGGCAAACGGGTCATGGGCATCAAGGTCGTCGCGGTCGAGCGGACCGGTGAGATCGGGTTCGCCCGGGCATTCACCCGCTGGGCCCGGCTCGGCATGTGGACCCTCTTCTGGTGGTGCTGCGTGGGCCTGATCGTCCAGTTCCTGTATTCGCTGTCGCCCCTGTTCGACACCCGCCTGCGACAGGCCTGGCACGACAAGGCGGCCGGCACCGTCGTGGTCGCCGTGCCGCCCGGCACGAAACCGACAGTCGAGGCCGCCACCCGCGGCGACAACGCGAGAGGACCCCAATGACCCGGCTGACCCGCGCCGACCTGGACGCGCTGCCCGATTACGTGCCCGGCCGCAACGTCGCCGGGGCGATCAAACTCGCGAGCAACGAGGTGCCGTACGGTCCTCTTCCCGGCGTCGTCGAGGCGGTCACCGCGGCCGTTCAGGCCGTCCACCGCTATCCCGACATGGGCGTCGCCGAGCTGCGCGACCGGATCGGCGCCTGGCTCGGCGTCGACCCGGCCCGGGTGGTGACCGGCTGCGGGTCGGTGGCGCTCGCCGAGATCCTGGTCAAGGCGACCTGCCTGCCCGGTGACGAGGTGGTCTACTCGTGGCGTTCCTTCGAGGCGTACCCGATCATCGCCGCCGGAGCCGGCGCCACCAGCGTCCGCGTGCCGAACACCGCCGCCCACGGGCACGACCTGGCCGCCATCCTCGAGGCGATCACCGACCGGACCCGGCTGGTCTTCGTCTGCAACCCGAACAACCCGACCGGCACGTTCCTGCGCAAGGCCGAGCTGGACCGGTTCCTCGCCGAGGTGCCGTCGGACGTGCTGGTGGTGCTCGACGAGGCGTACCGGGAATTCGTCACCGACGACACCGTCCCGGACGGGCTGGACGTCTACGGCGACCGGCCCAACGTGGTCGTGCTGCGCACCATGAGCAAGGCGTGGGGCCTGGCCGGCCTGCGGATGGGCTACCTGGTCGCTCAGCCCGAGGTCGCCGCCACCGTCCGCAAGGTCGTCACCCCGTTCTCCACCAGCCTGGTCGCGCAGGCCGCGGCGCTCGCCGCCCTGGACGCCGAGGAGGAGGTCCGCCGTCGCTGCGCCCTGGTCGTCGCCGAACGGGACCGGGTCACCGAGGCGCTGCGCAAGCTCGCCCTCGACGTGCCGGGCAGCCAGGCCAACTTCGTGTGGCTGCCGCTCGGCGAGAAGACCGCCGGGTTCGCCTCGGCCTGCGAGAGCCGTGGTCTGATCGTCCGCGCCTTCCACCCCGAGGGCGTCCGCGTCACCATCGGCACCCCGGAGGAGAACGATCTGTTCCTCCAGGCCGCCGAAGCAGCCCTGGCCTGAGTTCGTGGTCGGTTCCGGCTGGTTCTGGTGGCTGTCTCCGCGTCGCTGAGACAGCCACCAGAACCAGCCGGAACTTTTCAGGCGGCCGCCGCCTCGAGCCGATCGTGGTCCTCGGCGCTGATCCGGTGCGGGAAGACCGCCGGCGACAGCGCGATGATCACGGTCGCAACCAGCGCCATGCCCCCGGCCAGCAACGGCAGCGCGCCCAGATGCCCCGCGCTGACCAGCCGCTCGCCGAGGAAGGCGCCACCACCGATGCCGATCTGGAACGCCACCACGTAGACGGCCGAGGCGGCGTCCCGTGCGGCCGGCGCGACCCGCAGCGCCGCGGTCGACAGGAACACCGGAATCGCCGTGAACGCGCCACCCCACAGCAGGGTGAACACGATCGTCGGGATCGGGCCGAGCACCGGCGCCAGCATCACCACGGAGAGTGTCACGGTCGCGGCCAGCCCGATCACCAGCGGGCCGGGCCGGTGGTCCACGAAGCGCCGCACCACGAAGTTCGCGGCCAGGCCGACCGCGCCGTACCCGAGAAGCAGCGCGCTCAGCGCTGCCCCGTCGAGGCCGGCATCGCGGCGGACCAGCGGGGCGATGTACGTGTACGCCGCGAAGTGCCCCACCACCAGCACCATCGTGACCAGGCAGAGCCGGGCCACCGGCCCGTTGCGCAGGATCTTGACCGCGTTGCGCATCTGCTGCCCGGTCCGGGTCGCCAGGTCTCGGGGCAGCGCTTCCAGGCGCGGGAGCACGGCCAGCAGCAACGCCACGCAGACCGCCCCGGCGACGGCGAAGAACCCGACCGCGACCCGCCAGCCGAGCCACTGGCCGAGCGCGGTGCCGGCCGGCACGCCGAGCACGATGGCCAGCGAGTTCCCCACGAAGACCATCGCGGTGGCGCGGCCGCCCTGCCCGGGTGGCGCGAGCCGGAGGATGATCGGCGCGATCACCGACCAGAACACCCCGTGCGCGAGGGCGCAGATGAGCCGGGACAGCATCAGGATGAGGAACGTGGGCGCGACGGCGGCGGCCGCCTGCGAGACGGCGAACACCGCTACCGTGACGGCGATCAGGATGTGCCGGGGCACCCGCATGGTCAGCGCGGTGAGCGGGATGGTGCTCAGCGCGGCGACCACCGCGTAGCTGGTCAGCAGCAGGCCGACCTGCGCCTCGGTGACGTCGAGGTCGGCGGCGATCTCCGGCAGGAGACCGACGGGCAGCGTTTCGGCGGCGACGTAGCAGAAGGTGGAGGTGCCGAGGACGACGAGCGCCGGGCGGTTGAGCTTCACTCTGACATAATAAACTCTGCGATAGAGCATAAGAAGAAGGAATCCTTGTGACGACGCGCTCGACCGAACTGCTCCGGGTGGTGCACCGGCACCCCGGCGTCACCCGCGCCGACGCCGCCCGCCTGCTCGGCATCGGCACCGGCGCGGCCACCGAACTCGTCACCAAACTCAGCCGGGCCGCCCTGCTCACCCAGGCGCCCGCCGCGCCCAGCGGCGCCCGCGGCCGGCCCACCACCGTCCTGCTGCCGCATCCCGGCGGGCCGCTCGTGCTCGCGCTGGCGATCACCCACGAGGCCTGGCGGCTCGACGTCGTCGAACTCGGCGGCGCCACCCTCGCCTCCCGCTCCGACCGGCACAACCACGCGCGGTGGGCCGAGGTCCGCGAGACAGTCGCGGCCACGATCAAGGACCTTCTTGCCCGGTACGGGGACCGGCTGCGCGCCATCGGCATCTCCGTACCCGGACCGGTCTCCCGCGGTCTGCGCCTGGAAGCCTTCAAGTCCGACTGGCACGACATCGACCTGACCGAACTGTGGCCGGAAGCCGGCCTGCTCGTGGCCGGCAACGACGCCACCCTCGCCGCCACCGCCGAGCACCGCCGGGGCGCCGCGGCCGGGGCCACCGTCGCCCTGCACCTGCGGATCGAAGCCGGCCTGGGTGGAGCCGTCGTCGAGAACGGCAGGCCGGTGATCGGTGCCCGCAACGCCGCCGGCGAATTCGGGCACATGCCGTTCGGCGACCCCACGATCGCCTGCGCCTGCGGCGCCCACGGCTGCTGGGGTACGGCGGTCGACGGCGTCGCCCTGGCCCGTCTCCTCGGCGACTCCCCACCCCGCGACCCGGTCACCTACGCCCGCCGCGTGATCGCCGCCGCCGTGTCGAGTTCGGCCGCCATCCGCACCGACCGCGTGTGGACTTCCGCCGCCTCCGGCGCCGCAAACCCACACACCCCCGACCACGTGCCGACTTCCGCCACCCCTGGCGCGGCAGAACCACACGCCTTCGGTGCCGGCGTTCCGAATGAGGTCGTCAGCCCGTACAGCTCGGGTGAAGCCGGCCCGGACATCGACCCGGACGCCGCCGTCGAAGCCGTTCGCACCGTCGGCGCAGCGCTCGGCCGGGGCATCGCCGGCCTGGTCAACGCGCTCGACGCCGACCTGGTCACGCTCGGCGGCATCGGGCCCGATCTGCTCGCCGCGGTCCCGGACGCGATCAACGACGCCTACCTGGCCGGGCTCATGCTGATCCACCGGCCGTCCCCACCGCCGGTGCTGGCGGCGGCGCTGCCCGACGACGAGGGCCCGATCGCCGGCGCCGCCGAGGAGGCCTGGTCCGCCCTGCTCCCCCGGCTCGCCTGAGCAAACCCCAGCTGGTTCTCAGGGCTGTCTCGACGCCCGCGAGACAGCCCTGAGAACCAGCCGGAAAGCGACCTACTCGTAGCCGCCGTTGATCAAGCCGAGGCGGACGAGTTCGGTGAGCGGCTCGACGACGTTGGCGGCACCGAACCCGAGGAACAGCGGGCGCGGCCCGTCCCGGTGCGCCCGGGCCGGTTCCACCAGCGGCACCGGATGGGTCGCGGCCAGCGATTCGGCCACCTCCGCCACTTCACCGCCCTGTGCCGCGACCACCGTGGCGACCAGTACGTTCAGGAAGCCGTGGTGGGTGAACCCGGTCTCCGGATCGGTGTGCCGGGTGGCGTGCCGCAACCCGGCGGCCAGCTTGAACGGCAGCCCCCGGTCCCGGCAGGCACAGATCACCGCGGCCAGTTCGACCGGTGTGGGGAAGAGTTCCGCCGCGAGCCCGCCGACCCGGAACTTCGGCGCGATCGCCAGCCCGGCGTTCCGCGCCTCGGCGACCGTGTCGAGTGCGCCGAGCAGCCCCCAGCTCAACGGGATCTCCGCGTACAGCGGCAGGCCCGCCTGGGTCTCGGCCAGAGTCCGGAGCGCGGCCAGGCCCGGCTGCGGATCCTCGCCCCGGCGCGCCACCGCCGCCTCGACGTGCAGCACCTGAACCCCGGCGGCACGCAGCTTGTCCACCGTGACGGGCAGGACAGCGGCCGGCACGTCACCGATCAGGCCGGCCGTCAGCCGCGGCATCGGCCCGGTCCCGACGACCGAGGCCGGCACGAGCAGGGAACCGAGCAGCTCCCGGTACCACGAGGCGGCATGCTCGTGGTGTTTCGCCACCGCGTCGGCCAAGCCGATCGGGCTCGGCGGCAGCAGGGAGGCGTCATCGATCAGCCCGGCATACAGCGGAGGCACCATCGTCGCCACGATTCCGAACCTAATGGACGCCGCGGGAAACGGACAGCCACGAATGTCAGTGGGAACGGCGGTCCAACACCACCAGCACCTCGGCCACCGTCGCGACCACCATCCCGGCCACGAGCGGGGCCGGGCCGCCGACCAGCGCGTACGCCAGCAGGAACAGGGGCGCGGCGAACGTCAGGTAGACCGCGACGGCGAGCCGCCGGGCCCCGGACCGCAGCCGCCGCAACACGACACCGGCCGGCTCCGGCAGGCGTCCCCGGAACCAGAACACCACCGCACAGAAGATCAGCACCGCGATCAGGCCGGACCACGCGCGGGAGATGCCCGGGCTGATCGCCGTCATCGCGGCCGCCAGCACCGCCGCGACGAGCGTGCCGCCCGCGCTGTAGCTGGTGGTCTCCCGAACCGCGTGCACCGACTCCTCGGAGATGTCCAGAACCGGTTTGACCGGGCGGCTCACCGGCATCGGCTCCGGCACCGGTTCCACGTCCGCGGCCTCCGGCGGCACCCCCAGCGACGCCTCCTCCGCCAGATCCTCGATCGCCCGCGCCCACCGGCGGCGCTCGAACCGGACCACACCGGTCGACCGGCCCGCCTCCCCGATCGCCGGGTCGAGTTCGAGCGCCTCCGCGTACGCCCGCTGCGCCAGATCGAACAACCGCAACCGGGCCGCCACCACGGCGAGCACCAGGTGCGCCTCCGCTTCGCGGGGCGCGACCTTCACACCGTTCCAGGCGGCGTTCAGCGCCTCCTGGCCATTGCGCGACTCGCTGAGCAGGGCGGCGCCGGTGCGTTGCGCGTACGGGTCCTCCGGCCAGTCCCGCAGGATCCCGGCGGCCACCCCCGCCGCGTCGGAGTAACGCCGGCTGTCGACGAGCGCCATCGCCCGCACCACCAGGACCGGCAGCGCCTGCGGATCGGCCGTGGCGGCCCGCTCCGCTGCCGCCAGGGCCTCGGCCGGCTGCTCTGCCGCGAGATGGATGCGGGCCAGCGTGGCGAGCAGGCCGACCTCCCGAGGGTCAGCGATCAGACCGGCCGCGATCTCGTCGGCGGCCTCGTCGTAACGGCCGAGGTCGGCGAGCAGAAGGGCACGCTGGCGGTGCTCCTCCGGTGTGGTGTCGGGCTCCAAGGGGGCGGGCACGCTGCCGAGCGTAGGCGGTCTACCTGGTGATCACGTGAGTAGGGGTGAGCCGGCACACCACCCGCACGGTGCCCGGCGCGTCGTGCGTCCACGGCTCGTTCGCGTACTTGAAGCTGAGCTCACTGATCAGATCATCCGGGTCGTCACGCAGCGTGACGGTTCCCTCGACGGTGAAATAGGAGTACGGCTGCGCCGGGTCGTACCCGCAGATCGACACCCGCGGCTCCCGCTCCATATTCCGCGTCTTGACCCGCCCACGTGTCGTCGAGAACAGCACGTCGTCGCCATCCCGCTTGACCCAGATCACCGTCGACTGCGGGCTGCCGTCCTCATTGATCGTGGTCAGCACCGCATAGGTGGGGTTGTCGATCAGCTTCCGGGCCACATCGGGCAGCGCGACGCTCATGCAAGCGATCATGCCCGATGGAGCAGCCCTTCCCCCTCGTGACGATCAACACCCACATCCCAACCCTTCGCGGTACGCCGTAACCCCCACCGCCGATCCCCGACAACCTCGTCGTCGCTCACCAACACGCCCGCCCGCCGATCACCGGCAGCCTCCCCAGCACGGTCGGCGGCCGATTGCCAGTGGCTCATCGTCGCTCATCGGCAAGATGGACTTCGTTCAGCTGGCCAGGCGGTCGCCACTCACCGGGTAGACCAATGCCACCGCGGTTCCGGCCAGGCCTTCGCCACGGCCGGTCAGCCCCAGCCCGTCAGTAGTGGTACCAGCCACGGTGACCGGCGCCCCGACCGCCTCCGACAGCACCTTCTCGGCCTCGCCACGCCGCTTGCCGATCTTCGGCCGGTTCCCGATCACCTGGATGGAGACGTTGCCGATCTCGAAGCCTGCCGCCCGTACCCGCCGCGCCGTCTCGCCCAGCAACGTCACCCCCGACGCGCCGGCCCACTCCGGTCGGCTCGTCCCGTAATTGCTGCCCAGATCCCCCAGCCCCGCCGCGGACAGCAACGCGTCACAGGCGGCATGGGCGGCAACGTCAGCGTCGGAGTGCCCGGCCAGTCCCGGCTCACCCGGCCAGTGCAGACCCGCGACCCAGCAGTCCCGCCCTTCGGCAAAGGCGTGCACATCCGTCCCGACCCCAACCCGCGGAATGATCACTCCCCCACCCTAGTTCCACCGCAGCCCCGACCCGGTCCGCACCTTCCCCACCGACGCCCCCTGCCAACATCCGCCGCGCCCCTACCGCGATCTTGCACGAAACCACAATCGCCAAGGGCTGCCCGACCAGGTCGTCGTCCAAGCACTGCGCCCAAGACCGCAACGGATCACGTCCCGGATTTCTGAAACAGGCCGCGCTCCGGTATCGGTAATTCCGCGGTTGCCACTGGCCTCACCCGCCGCCCGCTCCGACCCCGTCGATCTTGGGCTCCAGGCACCGGCGCGCGCCAAGCGCACAAGATCGAGATCCTGTTCATCTTTGTGCGCTCGGCTCCGGAAAAGAGTCTTCTTCTCGGGTGCAGAATGGCGAGTAGTCAAGCCCTCACCCGCGGACTGCCGTCACGACTACGGCCGGGACTTCCCGGGCCAGTTCCCGATCTTGTGGACCCAACGCCGGAGCCGAGCGACCAAGATCGAATTTCTGCTCCTTCTTGTGCGCTGAGCTGCGGAAATCCAGCACTTCCCGCCCAAGATCGCGAACCTGATAGATCTTGGGCGGGAGGTGCCGGTCCGAGTCGCACAAGAACGCTGGCCGCAGGTCGATCTTGAGGGTCAAGGGTGCGTACGGGCTCACCCGCTCGAGGCCTGGCGGATACGGACCTGAGTAACCGAGAAGAAGACTCATAACCGGTGGTCCGCAGGTCACGCCCACCGAAGTGATGTATGAACTGGACTTACCAGGACGAAAGAGGCGGCCACCGCAGATCCTTCGGATGGTCTGACGATCAGAAGGAGAGACCTGCGATGGCCGCACCACAGAGTTTGGACCTTGCCGGTTTGCTGGGCGCGCATTTGGAATCGGCAAGCCCTGATGTGCTGAAGATGCTGGTCAAGACGTTCGCGGACACCTTGATGTCCGCCGAGGCCGACGCCCTGTGCGGCCACGCGGCGAGACGGCCGGCGAGCGCCTTGTAACAAGCCGACGCGAACCGGCACGCAGCGCCACGCGGCGAGACGCCCCCGGAGCGCCCTGTGACAAAGCAGCGCAAGCGGCTACACGACAAGGCGACGCGGGATGCCGCAGGCCGCCGCCCAGCGACGCGACGTCAGGAAAGGGTCAGGAGGTGGGTGGCGAGGGCCAGATCCAACGGCCTCGTGATCTTCAGCGCGAAGTCGGACCCCGGCACGCACACCACCGTACGCCCGAGTTTCTCGACCGCGCCGGCGTCGTCGGTGTGCAGGTCGGCGGCTGCGGCGTGGGCGGCCCGGAGGATCGGCAGGCGGAACCCTTGCGGGGTCTGTACGGCCCGCAGCACCGACCGGTCGACCGTACCGAGGACTGTCCCGTCCGCCGCGACCTCCTTGATCGTGTCGACCACCGGGAGTGCCGGGATGACCGCGGCGGCGCCGTCCCGGACGGCGGCGGCGACGCTCTCGAACAGGTCGGCGGGGGCCAGGCACCGGGCCGCATCGTGCACCAGCACGATTCCGACGTCGTCCGGAACCGTGGCGAGTGCCGCAGCGACCGAATCCTGCCGTTCCGCCCCGCCGGGCACCACGGTCACCGGGGCCACCGGGGCGAGAAGTTCCTGCACGGCGGCGACCTCGGCTGCCGGCGCCGCCACCACGATCACCCGGACCGACGGTGCCGCAGCCGCACGCCGAACCGCGTGTACGAGCAGCGGCTCCCCGTCGAGCAGGCGCAACGCCTTGGGCGCGCCGGGCCCGAGCCGCACCCCGGCGCCGGCCGCCGGAACCACGACAGCAACATCGCCACGCGGATTCAGCAACGCCAGCGCCCCCTCAGGCTGATCAAGCCGCCAGCAGCGGCAGAAGAGTTGGTGACGGCGAAAGAATCGCCAGCGCCTGGAGGCACCGCAGCGACCGAAGGAACCCCAGCGCCTGAAGAGACGGGGGCGCCCGAAGGAGCGGCTGCGACGGAGGGAACGGCAGCGGCCGGAACGACGACGGCGACGTCACCGCGAGCATTGAGCTGCGCGGTCACGTCGCCGTCGTCGGACACACGATTCGCATCAAACACAGCGTGAGTCAGACACAGTGAAGAGGGATGGCGTCGATCGGATCAGGCCTCGGTGAGGACCTTGTCGAGCAGGACCTCGGCCTCATCCTTGGTGCTCTTCTCAGCGAGGGCGACCTCGCCGACCAGAATGTCACGAGCCTTGGCGAGCATCCGCTTCTCACCCGCCGACAGGCCACGCTCACGCTCACGACGCCAAAGGTCACGAACAACTTCCGCGACCTTGAGCGGGTTACCGGAAGCGAGCTTCTCCAGGTTGGCCTTGTAGCGCCGCGACCAGTTGGTCGGCTCCTCGGTGTGCGGTGCGCGGAGGACGTCGAAGACCTTGCCGAGGCCTTCCTCGCCGACCACTTCGCGCACGCCGACTTCCTCGGCGTTCTCAGCGGGCACCCGAACAGTCAGATCGCCCTGGGCGACACGCAGAACGAGATACTGCCTTTCAACGCCCTTGATGACCCTAGTCTCGATTGCCTCGATGAGTGCGGCCCCGTGGTGGGGGTAAACAACGGTCTCGCCGACACTGAAAACCATAGGTTCGAAACCCCTTTCGCTGTGTCTAGGGTAACACGCTCAGGCGGCGGTGTCTCGCCCTGACGGTCACTGTTAGTGCAGCTCAGAGGGCCTGTGACGGGGCTTTCTACCGCTTGACAGCCAAGCTAGAAGCTGCCTAAGTAACGCAAAGTGACAGGATCGTCACAGCTCACACCGTGATGACCGCTCCCACCAAGTCGGGAATTCCGGACCTGATGGCTTTGTGAGATCAAGCTTATCGCTAAGGTCCGCATCAGTGCACCACTGGCGATGCGGCCCCCCGTGCGGGAGGCTGGACGGGAGTTCCCCGACCGAAGCAGGATCTGGTCGGCCAGGGGGGAGGTTGATGCATGGCTGGCGCAAGCGACAACGGCGGCAGGCCGCCCGGGGGCGAGTCCCCCGACGACCTCCCGGACCTCCCTGAGGAGTGGGGGGTCATCGTCATCCCCGACGACCTCTCCGAGCTCGCCGACGAGGTCGAGGCCGTGCGCGCGGAGCTGCACACCGGGCCGCCCCTCGGCCGCTGGCAGCGCCTCGCCCGCCGGCCCGCGGCTCGCCGGCTGCGCCGGTTCGGCACTCTCGTGGTGCGCACCCCCGCCCTGATCATCGCGGTGGCCGTGATGGTCACCGTGGCCAGCCTCTTCGCCTCGGCGTGGCCGGGGCCGGCCCGGCAGCCGGCCACCCAGCGCACCTCCGGCACCACCGACACCAGCATCGACTCGCTGCCCGCGCTCGACCTGGTCGGCACCGACGGTCACATGGTGGCCATCCGC
This sequence comes from Actinoplanes sp. NPDC019969, assembly GCF_055562375.1. NCBI lineage: Bacteria > Bacillati > Actinomycetota > Actinomycetes > Micromonosporales > Micromonosporaceae > Actinoplanes > Actinoplanes sp. NPDC019969. Next base: position 788,150 of record NZ_JBVHFK010000001.1, read on the forward strand.
GGCAACCTGCCCGCCGTGCTGCTGCTCACCGAGGGTTGTGACTGCGCCGCCCTGCTGGCCGACACGGTCGCCGCCGTCGACCCGGGCGTGCAGGTTCTGGCCGTGACCACCGCGCGGGCCTCGGCGGACCCGTCGTCGGCCACGATCCTGCCGACCTCCCGCACTCCGCGCGCCGACGGCAAGTCCGTCATGCTGCTGCAGGATCCGACCGACACGCTGCGCACCCACCTGCGCCTGAGCAGGCCCGACGGCACCGCCGCGGTCGTCCTGGTCAACCGCCTCGGCGACATCGTCCGGATCCATCCCCGCACCGCCTCCATCGAGACGATCCGCCCCGACCTGGCCCGCCTATAACGACCAAACCCCTTTTCTTGTACGGACCACGCAGTCCCGCCCAATCTCCCCCGCTCCCGTGAAGCGAACGCGAGGTCTCCGCACGCTCGGACCGAAACGCGACGCACGGGCGTAGCGGCCCCGGAAGAACAAAAAACCACGACCGCCGGAAACGCGGCGCGGAGACGAAAAGCGTGAAATCCGGCCGTGTAGAACGACCGGGAAAAGCGGTACCGAAAATGCCGCACGATGCGACAGGATTCCGGGCGGAGTGACGCCGCGGGCGGTAGTAGTCAGTGAAGGCGAAGCCGTACCCCCGGAGTCAGCCGATCGCACGCTGCAGGGTGTAGCGGAAGATGACGGGGCCCGGCGTCTCCACCCGCAGCAGCATGTGCAGCTCGTCCACGAGTCCGACGCTGAAGACCTGCGGGGTACGGAAGCCGGAGCACCGCACGCCACGGCCCGATTCACCCGATCCGAGGCTGACCCGGACCCGGCTGTCGTCCGCCCCGGCGCACACCACCGAGATCAGGAAGTCGCCCGGCTCGACGCCGATGACCTCCTCGTGACCGGGGCCGGGTTCGAGTGCCAGGGTGTTCGACAGCTCCTGGTCGCCGGCCTCGGGCAGCAGCTGTTCGGCGGTGCGCCGCCAGCCGAGCATCCGTTCGTCGACGGCCTGGCTGGGCGCGGCACGCCACCACCACACCACGCCACTCGCCATGATCAATGCGGCCAGTGCGTGCAGCACCAAGCCGCGTCCCCGTTCGCCGCTCACGCTGCGAGAGTAGAGCCCTCCAGAAGAGTGACATAGAGGGTGAGCCCCGGACCGAAGGCGAGCATGATGATCGATTGAGGTGGGGACGGGCGGCGGCGGAGTTCGTCGAGGACGAGCAGGACCGTCGGGGACGAGCAGTTGCCGTACGCGGCGAGCACTCCCCGGGACGCCGCGAGCGCGCTGTCGTCCAGGCCGAGCTGCTCCTGCACCACGTCGAGGATCTTGGGCCCGCCGGGGTGCACGGCCCACCCGTCGACGTCGGCGACGGTTCGCCCGTGGCGGGCCAGCACATCGTCGACCAGACCGCGGACGTGCCGGGCGAGCACAGCCGGGACCTGCGGGGACAGGCCCATCCGGAAACCCAGGTCGGTCACCTCCCAGGTCATGTGGTCGGCGGTGGAGGTGTCGGTGATCGCGGCGACCTCGCGTACGGCGTACCCCGCACCTGAATTCGGGGTGACCACGACGGCAGCCGCAGCGTCCGAGAAGAGCGCGTGGGAGACGATCTGCTGGATGTCCGTCCGCGCCGCGGGCGGCTGCAGGTGCAGGCTGGTGAGTTCGGCGCAGAGCAGCAGCCCCGGCCGTCCCCGGGCGGCCACGAAGTCGCTCACGGTGCCGAGTCCCGGTAACGCCGCGTAACAGCCCATGTGCCCGACGAAGAGCCGTTGCACTGTCGGTGACATGCCGAGATCACGGGCGAGCAGGATGTCCAGACCGGGCGTGGCGTACCCGGTGCACGAGCACACCGCGAAGAGCCCGAGGTCGCCGGCGGTGAGACCGGCGTCGTCCAGCGCCCGGGTGACCGCGGCCTTGCCGAGCGGCGCCGCCTCGGCCTGGTACCGGCGCATCCGGCGTTCGGTGGACCAGCCGGAGACGTCCTCCAGCAGCGGGCTGACCACCGCCTGCCGGGTCCGCACGCCGGAGTTGGCGAAGATCCGCCGGGCCAGGCCGTTGCGCGGGCCCGCGTAGTGCCTGTCGAAGTAGCCGTCCCACAGGTCGTCCTGGGTGGCCGAGGGCGGCAGCGCGACCCCCAGGCCGGTGATCACCGGGTTCATCAGCGGGCCGGTCACCAGCGCGGCGCCGTACCGTCGGCGTCCGGGTCGCCGCCGAGCGCGTCCACACCGAGCCAGTCGGCGCAGACGTCGCTGGTGGCCGGCTGCAACGAGCCGGCCCGGGCGTCCCGGTAGAGGCGTTCCAGCGGATGGCCGCGCCGCATCGCGGACGTGCCGGCCGCCTCCAGCATCGACGCGGCGACGTCGGCGACGGTCGTGCCGGCGAGCAGTTTGGCCCGCCAGACCCAGCGGTTGGTCTCGGCGTCGCCGGGCGCCTCGTCGACCCGGCGGGCCGCCTCCCGGACGGTCAGGTGGGCGGCGGCGACCGCGGCGTCGGCCCGGCCGATCCGGGCCCGCACCGCCGGCAGACCCTCCAGCCCGCGGGCCTTGACGTGTTCGACGGCGGCGTCCACGGCGGCCCGGGCCACGCCCACGTAGACGGCGGCGTAACTGGCCACCATCCAGTGCGGCGCCAGCTGGGCCACCGCCAGGGCCAGCCCCTCCACCCCGCCGAGCAGCGCGGACGCCGGGACCGTGACGTCGATGTGCAGGTCGTGGGATGCGGTCGCGCGCATGCCGAGCGCGTCCCAGGCCGGCTCGGCCTTCAAGCCGTCACCGGCCGGGACGAGGAACTGGGAGACCTGCGTGGGGTCGGTTTCGCTGCGGGCGGCGATCAGGTACGCGTCGGCGTGCCCGGCGCCCGAGCAGAACGTCTTCTCGCCCACGATCCGGTAGCCGCCGTCCACACGGTGGTAGCTGGTGGTCATCCGGGACAGCCGGGAACCGGCGCCACGTTCGCTCATCGCCACCGCGTACCAGCTGCCGCCCGCGGCCGCCTTCAGGTGCTCGTCCCGGGCCGCGAGAGCCTCCGCCGGCAGCCCCAGGGCCTCGGCGAGCTCGTCGCTGACCCCGCTCAGCGCCCCGGTCACCGAGGCGTGCATGTTGAAGATCAGGGCGGTCGCGCCGTTGCCGCGGGCCAGCTCGTAGGCGACCTCGGCGTACTCCGCGAAGCCCGCCCCGGCGCCGCCCAGCCGCGCCGGAACCATCAGACCGAAGAAGCCCGCCTCCCGCAGGTCGGCGAAGTCGGCCGCGGGAAAGACACCCTCCCGGTCGTGGTCCGCCGCCCGCGCCGCCAGCCGGGGCGCCAGCCGCCGTGCCTCATCCCGCATGTCGCTCCCTCGTGTCCCGGTCACGCCCTTCGATACCCAGGGATTTCGATCCGATGCCTTGGTAGAGAACCGCTGTCGACGGCGCCGGGACGATCGGCCGGCCGTGCACCGCCCGGCGCAGCGCCAGCCAGCGGAACAGGCCCGGCAGACTCGGGCGCACCCCGCGCACCCTCAGCGTCACGCCGTGCCGGGCGAACTCGGCCACCAGCCGCCGCGGCGGCACGAACAGCGCCGGATCGTGCAGGCCCACCGGGGCGACGCCGAACCGCTCGCCCAGCGTCACCGTGAGCAGCCGGGCCAGCGCCGTGTCGTTGATCGTGTCGAGCACGACGAGACCACCCGGGCGCAGCACCCGGCTCAGCTCGGCGACCGTGCCCGGCAGGTCGGTGACGTGCTCCAGGATCTCTCCGGCGACCACCACGTCGGCGCTGCGGGCGGCCAGCGGCAGCGCCGCCACGTCCCCGGTGACCGCTGTCACGCCGCGGGGAGCGGCCTGCCGCAGCCCGGCGTGCCGCAGGTCCACGCCGATGTGCCGGTAGCCCTTGCCGCGCAGGTGCGGGGCGAGGAGGCCGCCGCCGCACCCGGCGTCGACCAGGATCCGGCCAGGACCGGCGGCGGGAGGGATCAGGGCGGCCCGGGCCGCGGCGAGCCAGTGCAGGATCGCGAAGGTTCCGGCGGGACGCCACCATTCGGTGACCAGGTCGTCGTATTGGCGGGGATCGTTGCGTGGCATCGACCGCATGTGATCGAGACTGGCACGCGGACGCCGACACCACCACACTTGGCGAACATGTCCCGTGCTCTCGCGCTGCTCAGGTCGTCCCATCCGGAACCGGGTGGCGCGGTCACCCTGGCCATGACCCTGCTGGCGGCCGGGGCCGGGCACCGCGGCTGGCGGCTGGTGACGGTCGCCCTGGTGGTCGCGGCCAGCCAGCTCGCGGTCGGCTGGGTCAACGACTGGCTGGACGCCGACCGGGACCGGGTCACCGGGCGGCGGGACAAGCCGGTGGCGTCCGGGGCGGTCTCCGCGCGTGCGGTCGGCCTCGCCGGCGGGGCCGCCGCGCTGGCCGTGCCGCTGCTCGCCCTGCCGCTGGGCGGCCCCGCGACGGTCGCGATCACGGTGGCGACCGGGTTCGCGCTGCTCTACGACTGGCCGCTGAAGAACACCGTGTTCTCGGTAGTGCCGTACCTGATCGCTTTCGGTCTCCTGCCCGCCTTCGTGGTGCTGGCCCTGCCGGGCCACCCGGCGCCGCCGGTCTGGCTGGTCGCCGCCGGGGCGTTGCTCGGTGGCGGCGCGCATTTCGCCAACGTGCTGCCCGACCTGGCCGACGACGAGGCCACCGGGGTACGCGGCCTGCCGCACCGGATCGGCGCCGCCGGCTCGCAGCTGGCCGCCGCGGGACTGCTGCTGGGCGCAACGATCACGCTGGTCCTCGGCCCGCCGGGGCCACCGTCGTGGTCCGGGCTGGCGGCGGGCGCGGCCGCCGTCGTGGTGCTGCCCTGGGGGTGGTACGCCGCCCGCCGCGCCGACGGGCGCCCGGTCGCGCTGTTCCGCGCGGTGATCGTGGTGGCCCTGATCGACGTCCTGCTGCTCGTCCTCAGCGGCCGGGTGACGTGATCTCCAGAGCCTGATGGATGGGTCCCCGCACGCGCCCGATCGCGGCCCACTACGCTGATCTCACACCTTGGTGTCTCTATTTGGAGGATCGTGATGCGCTCCCTGGGAACCCGTCGCGCAGCTCTGGTCGCGGGTGCCGCCACGGTCGCTGCACTGGCGCTGAGCGGATGCTCGGCCGGCCAGGTCGCCGAAACCGCCATCCTGGACACGCCGATCGCCGGCGTGAACACCCAGTCCAAGAGCGGCAGCGTGCTCATCCGCAACCTGCAGGTGGAGTACAACGGCACCGAGGGCTACGCCGCGCAGGAGAACGCCCCGCTCGAGTTGAGCCTCTACAACCAGAGCAACGAGGCGGTCACCGTCACGATCAGCGTCGCCGAGCCGACCCGGCCGCAGGTCGTCGGCGCGACGAACGTCGGCTTCGTGAGCACTGCGACGGTCACCACACCGGGTGAGGTCCCCTCCTCGGCCGCGGTCGCTCCGTCCGGTGCCGCCTCCGCCGCTCCGAGCGCCGCCGCGCCGGGCGCCACGGTCGAGGCCGCGCGGATCCAGATCGGCCCGCAGGGCTCGGCCCTGTTCCGCCCGACCGACACCAAGCTGCTCCAGGTCATCGGCCTGAAGGAGGAGCTCACGCCGGGCATGGCCGTCGCTCTGAAGTTCGCGTTCAGCGACAGCGCCGACGAGCTGGAGGTGCAGGCTCCGGTCGCGAGCCCGCTGACCCCGGCGCCCCGCGGCTCCGCCGAGATCCACGAGCAGACCGGTTCCGAGGGTGGCGGTCACTGAGTTCTGTCGTACCGGCGAGCTAGCTTGTCGGGGTGACGACCTCCCGCTCCTCGGCCAAGGCACCCAAGGCCTCGTACGTCTGTGACGCCTGCGGGCACAACCCACCGAAATGGCTGGGCCGGTGCCCGGAGTGCGGCGAGTGGGGCTCGATCATCGAGTCCTCGGTCACCGTCGGCGTCTCCGGCCGGGTGGTCAGCTCCCGCATGCCGGCCGAGCCGGCCCGCCCGATCGCGCAGATCAGCGCGGCCCCGGCCCGGGCCGTGGCAACCGGTGTCAGCGAGCTCGACCGGGTGCTCGGCGGCGGCCTGGTGCCCGGCGCGGTGGTGCTGCTGGCCGGTGAGCCCGGCGTGGGCAAGTCGACCCTGCTGCTCGACGTGGCCCAGCAGTGGGCGGTCGGCGCCGGCAGCCCGTCGCTGGTGGTCAGCGGTGAGGAGTCGGTCAGCCAGGTGCGGTTGCGCGCCGAGCGGCTCGGCGCCCTGCACGACAAGCTCTACCTGGCCTCGGAGAACGATCTCGGCACGGTGATCGGTCACCTCGACGCGGTCAAGCCGGGCCTGCTGGTCCTCGACTCGGTGCAGACCGTCTCGGCGCCCGGCACCGAGGGCGTTCCCGGCGGTGTCACCCAGGTCCGGGCGGTCACCGCCGCGCTCGTCTCGATCGCCAAGGAGCGGGGCATCGCCACCGTCCTGGTCGGTCACGTGACGAAGGACGGTCAGGTCGCCGGCCCCCGGGTCCTGGAGCACCTGGTCGACGTGGTGCTGCACTTCGAGGGTGACAAGCACTCGTCGCTGCGCCTGGTCCGCGGGGTGAAGAACCGGTTCGGCGCCGCCGACGAGGTCGGCTGTTTCGAGATGCACGAGGGCGGCATCAGCAGCCTGCCCGACCCGTCCGGTCTCTTCCTCACCCGCTATCTGGAGCCGGTCCCCGGCACCTGCGTGACGGTGGCGATGGAGGGCCGGCGGGCGCTGGTCACCGAGGTGCAGGCGCTGATCGGGGCCGAAGTGCAGGGTTCGCCCCGGCGCACGGTGTCCGGGCTCGACCACGCCCGGCTGGCCATGGTGCTGGCCGTGCTGGAGCGCCGCACCAAGCAGCTCAAGCTCTACAACCGCGAGGTCTTCGCGGCCACGGTGGGCGGCATCCGCCTGATCGAGCCGTCCGCCGACCTGGCGATGGCCCTCGCGGTCGCGTCCGGCGGCCTCGATCTGGCGATGGCTCCGCACATGGTGGCAATCGGCGAGGTCGGTCTGACCGGTGAGATCCGGCGGGTCGGCGCGGTCGGCCGGCGGCTGGCCGAGGCGGCCCGGCTCGGTTTCAAGGTGGCGCTCGTCCCACCCGGCTGCGGGCCGGACGGCACCGACGGCACACCCAAGGGCATGGAGGTGATCGAGGTCGGCAACGTGCAGGTGGCGTTGCAGAGCGCGGCACGGGTCGCCGCCGATCACGGGCGGCGGTGACGACCCACCTTCAGGTCACCGTCAGTCACGTTTCATCACGCTACGGAGCATTCATTGAACCTTGCCTCGTTCGGCGTGGATGACAGTCCGTAGAATGTCCGGGTGCCGCTCGACCGCGATGGTTCCAAGCCCGCCGCCAGTTCAACGCCGCGTCCCGGCGTCAACGGCGCGGGACATCGCGCGATGACGCCGGCCGCCGGGGCAGGCCTGACCGGAGGCGCGAGCGATCCGCTCCGGGCCAACCTGGCCCTGATGGCCCCCGGCACCGCCCTGCGCGACGGTCTGGAGCGCATTCTGCGGGGCCGCACCGGCGCGCTCATCGTGCTCGGTTACGACGCGGTCGTGGAGACCATCTGCACCGGCAGCGGTTTCCCGCTCGATGTGGAGTTCTCCGCCACCCGGCTGCGTGAGCTGTGCAAGATGGACGGCGCGGTGGTCCTCTCCAGCGACGGCACCCGCATCGTCCGGGCCGCCGTGCACCTGATGCCCGACCCGTCGATCCCGTCCGAGGAGTCCGGCACCCGGCACCGCACCGCCGAGCGGGTGGCGAAACAGTCCGGCTATCCCGTCATCTCGGTCAGCCAGTCGATGCACATCATCGGCCTCTACGTGAACGGCCAACGCCACGTCCTCGACGACTCGGCGGCCATCCTGTCCCGCGCCAACCAGGCCCTCGCCACCCTCGAGCGGTACAAACTCCGCCTCGACGAGGTGTCCGGCACCCTCTCCGCCCTGGAGATCGAAGACCTGGTGACCGTCCGCGACGCCGTCGCCGTGGTGCAGCGGCTGGAGATGGTCCGCCGGATCGCCGACGAGATCTCCGGATACGTGGTGGAGCTCGGCACCGACGGCCGGCTGCTCGCCCTCCAGCTCGACGAGCTGATGGCCGGTGTCGACGCCGATCGCACCCTGGTCATCCGGGACTACCTGCCCTCCGGCCGCAAGGCCCGCACGCTGGACGAGGCCCTGGTCGAGCTGGACCTGCTGACCGCCACCGAGATGATCGACCTGGTCGCGGTCGCCAAGGCGATCGGCTACCCGGGGGCGTCGGATTCGCTGGACGCGGCGGTCTCCCCGCGCGGGTTCCGGCTGCTGGCCAAGGTGCCGCGGCTGCCGGCCCAGATCGTGGACCGGCTGGTCGACCACTTCGGCAGCCTGCAGCGGCTGCTCGGCGCCACGGTCGAGGATCTGCAGGCGGTCGAGGGCGTGGGGGACGCGCGGGCCCGAGGCGTGCGGGAGGGCCTGTCCCGGCTGGCCGAGGCCTCGATCCTCGAGCGGTACGTCTAGTCACCCCACGTGATCCGCATCACCCGTGCGTCGGAAGCCGTGTTCGCGAGCCGTCGCTGACGCAGGTCATGGGGCCCGGGTTACCGGCCCGAGCGACGGCTCGCGCTCCGAGGCAGCGGCAGGCGCGTTCGCGAGCCGTCGCTGACGCAGGTCGTGGGGCCCGGGTTACCGGCCTGAGCGACGGCTCGCGATCCGGGGGTAGCGGTGACCATCGCATTCGGCCCGGTGGCCGCGCTACGGCCTTGACCCGGGCCTGCCTCGCGCGGGACGGGCGGGACGGCTCACGTTGGGCCGGGACGGCTACGTGCGTACGACATCGGGGTCAGTAGCCAGGACTACAGAGGGTGGCTGATGTCGTTGGCGTGGTCGGCGAGGGCGGCGCCGGTGACCGTTGCACGGATCGGGAGGTACTCCAGGCAGCGGCGGATGGCGGGTGCCATGACCGGGTTGGGTACGCGCAGCGAGATCGTGCAGTGCGGCACCCAGCGGCCCGGCCGGTAGTGCTCCCAGATCTCCACGCCGCCCGCGGTGAGGCGGTCGTGGACGGCCTGGTGGTGGCTGAGCAGTTCGGGAGTCATGGTGACGCCCAGCCACAGGACTCGGCCGACGAACTGGCCGACGAAGTCGATGCCGAGGGTCAAACCGCGGCCCACCGGGAAGCCGTCGAGGGCCTCGGCGACGGCGTGCGGGTCGATCCGGTGGGCGGCCGCCAGTGACACGTGTGGCCGGTGTTTCTGGTGCAGCGAGCCGAGCGACGGGATGCCCTCGTCGTCGAGCGCGCGCCACAGCGTGCGGACCCGGCGGGTCGTGTCGGTGTCCAGGTACAGCTCGAGTGCCGCGACCAATGTCAGCCGACGATCGTCAGACCGACCGCTTCGCTGAGCCGGCCGTCCAGGCGGCCGCGCAGCGTGTAGGCGCCCGCCGCCGGGAACGGCCCGGACGCGACGTTGGCGGTGCACGCGGTGGACTGGCGGCCGTTCCAGGTGACCTCGTAGACCCGCTCGGCGCCGGCCGTCAGCGTCTCCACCTGGTTGCCCTTGACGGGGTTGCACTGGTCGGACGACCAGAACTTGGTGGCGCCCTGCTCGATGTAGAGCTCCTGCGCGCTGGCGCCCAGGTCACGTGTGCAGCTGCGGGTGCCCGCGTTCTTGATCTTCAGCTGGATCCGCAGTGGGGTGCCGCGCTGGGGCGACTGGGTGGCCGGGATCGGCGTCACGGTGATCTCGGTGTCCGCGCAGGCCTCACCGGCGCCGACCACGGGGGCGCCGGGGTTCGCCGGCGGCGGCAGGGTCTCGGCGGGCGAGGTCTGCTGCGGGTCCGGGAACGGGTTGCCCCCGGCGGGCGCACTCTCCTCGAACGACGGTGTCGGTGACACCGGCGGATCCTGTGCGGCGGTCGTCGTCGCCGGAGCCGTCTGCTGAGCAGACGTCTTCTTCGGATCGGGATCGCCCCCGGGAAGGCAGGACACGAACAGGACGATGACGCCGAGCAGCACCGCGCCCAGCACGACCAAACGCCGCCGCCAGTAGACCGCGGGTGGGAGGGGACCAACCGTCGCACGCATGATGCCGCCCACCGTAAACCCGCACACCCATCGCTATGTGAACGACGCGCCGATCCTGCGACACCAACTCACATGATCGTCGTTAGAGATAAATCTTCCGCTGGTAGACGGCGTGTGCCCCGGCCACTCGATCGAGGAAGAGTTTCCCGGCGCAATGATCGATCTCGTGTTGCACGGCCCGCGCCTCGAACGCGTCGGTGGTGATCGTGATCTTCTCACCGGTGCCGGGCCGCAGCCCTTCGACCACGATCCGGGCGGCCCGCTTCACGTCGCCGGTCAGGTCGGGCACCGACATGCAGCCCTCCCGCCCGGGACGCCACCGGCTCGCCTCCAGGATCGTCGCGTTGCACAGCACGAACATTCCGTGCGTGGTCACCGCCTTCGGGTGCCCGGTCACGTCCACACAGAAGACCCGCGCGCTCACCCCCACCTGCGGGGCGGCCAGGCCGACACATCCGGGTGACGCCCGCATCACCGCGACCAGCTCGCCGGCCAGCCGGACGATCTCCGGGTCGGCCGGGTCGACCTCCGCGGCGGGTCTGCTGAGCACGCTCGCGGGCGCGGTGACGACCTTCCTCACAGAATCTCCGGCTCGGCGCGCCGCAGCGTCACGTCCACGTCCAGTTCGGCGGCGGCCACGGCGAGCCGCTCGGCCAGCTCGTCCCCGGTCCCGGCCGGCACCTCGACCTCGGCGACCAGCACGTAGAGCGGGCCGCTCAGGCGGGTGGTCAGGTCGGTGATGTTGGCGCCGACGGCCGCGACCACCCGGGTCACCGCGGCGACGATGCCGAGCCGGTCCGCGCCGTGGACACTCACCTGGTACGGCTCGCCTGACGATGTCCCGGCCGGCTCCGGCTCGACCGGGCGGACCGTGGCCAGCACCCCGTCGATCGGCTGCAGCGCCCGCACCGCCTCGTCCTCGCTGGGCCCGGCGCAGATCAGGGTCATCGCGAAATGACCCCGCAGCCGGGTCATCGTCGAGTCGGTCAGGTTGGCGCCGACCGCGGCCAGGGCTTCGGCGACGTCGGCCACGATGCCGGTACGGTCCGGCCCGATCACGGTGATGGCTAGCTCGTGCACCCGCTTACAGTAAACGGGATATGACTCTCGCAGACGACGCCATCACCTGGTATGCCGCGAACGCCCGAGATCTGCCTTGGCGGCAGCCGGACACCACCCCCTGGGGAGTACTGGTCAGCGAGGTGATGCTGCAGCAGACCCCGGTCGTCCGGGTGGAGCCCGCCTGGCGCTCCTGGATGACCCGCTGGCCCACCCCGGCCGCGCTCGCCGACGATCCGCCGTCGGAGGCGATCCGGATGTGGGGACGGCTCGGCTATCCGCGACGGGCGATGCGGCTGCACGCCTGCGCTGTCGCGATCGTGGAACGGCACGGCGGCCAGGTGCCCTCGGACCTGGACCAACTGCTCGCCCTGCCGGGGGTGGGAACGTACACCGGGCGGGCGGTGGCGACGTTCGCGTACGGGCAGCGGCATCCGGTGGTGGACACGAACGTACGGCGGGTGGTGTGCCGGGCTGTCGAGGGCAAGCCGGACGCCGGGCCGGCGACGACAGCGGCCGACCTGACGGCCATGGAGGCCCTGCTGCCGGACGACGAGGCCCGTGCGGCCAGAGCCAGCATCGCGTTCATGGAGCTGGGCGCGATCGTGTGCACCGCCCGCGCGCCGAAATGTGTCGACTGCCCGTTCTATGCGGTCTGCGCCTGGCGGCTGACCGGATTGCCGCTGCCCGACGGGCCCAGCCGCAAGCCGCAGCGGTACGCCGGCACCGACCGGCAGGTCCGCGGGCTGCTGCTGGAGGTGCTGCGGCATGCCACCGGCCCGGTTCCGCGCCAGCGGCTCGACCTGGTCTGGCAGGACGAGGTGCAGCGCGCCCGGGCTCTCGCCGGCCTGGTCGAGGACGGCCTGGTGCAGCCTCTCGGCGGCGACGATTTCGTCCTGGCGGGCGACGCGCCGTCAGGGGAGGTGCAGACCCTCTAGGGGCCGCTCCGGCGGCAGGAGGGCCGTGGCGCCCTCCTCGTCGCCGGCGTCCAGGCGGCCCCGGATCTCGCGGACCAGCGGGGTCACGTCGGTGATCCCGGTGATCCACTCGTCGACGTACCGGTCCACGGCCGCGCCGCCGATGCCGAGCTGGAGCGACCGGTACGGCAGCTCCCGCAGGCGCAGGTCCCGCTCCGGGTCCCACTGGACGCGGACCGGCGCCCTTTTGAGCTCCCGCTGCCAGGTCGCCCGGTCCGGGTGGACGCCGCGCACGTAGTGGCTGAGGGCCGCGTTGGCGAGGACCCACTCCAGGCCCTCCCGGGTGATCGAGACGGCCAGGACGCGCTCCTGACCGGGCTTGGTGGCCCAGCCGCAGCGGTACATCATCCACAGGAACGACGGCTTGATCCAGGTCATCCGCTCCCGTTTGAACGGTGGGACGAACCGGCCGGCACGCACCGCCGGATCGGCGATCTCCGGGCGGTACGCCTGGTAGACGGTGACGGTGTGGTCGTCGTACACCGCTCTGATCTGATGTCGCATCGCCACATGGTCGAGCGGCGGCGCGGCAAAAGCGACCGAATATGCGAACGGCCCGGCTGCGCGCGCGCAGCCGGGCCGTTCGGTGAAGCGCTTACTCCTCGGTGGTCGGCACCGCGAGGTCGGCCGGGACGGCGTCGGGCACCGTCACGCCCTTCTCCGCGCCCTTGAAGACCAGCTTCGCCTTCTCGAACTTGGCCGGGTCGCCCTCGCAGTCCACCACGACGATCTGGCCGGGGCGCAGCTCGTTGAAGAGGATCTGCTCGGACAGCGTGTCCTCCAGCTCGCGCTGGATGGTCCGGCGCAGCGGCCGGGCGCCGAGGACCGGGTCGAAGCCCTTGGCCGCCAGGTAACGCTTGGCGTTGTCGGTCAGCTCCAGGCCCATGTCCTTGTTCTTCAGCTGCCCCTCGATGCGGGCGGTGAAGATGTCGACGATCTGGAGGATCTCCTTCTCACGCAGCTGGTGGAAGACGATCGTGTCGTCGATGCGGTTCAGGAACTCGGGGCGGAAGTGCTGCTTCAGCTCGTCATTGACCTTGATCTTCATCCGCTCGTAGCTCGACTCCTCGGCCTCGGAGGCCTGGAAGCCCAGCGACACCGCCTTGGCCACGTCACGCGTGCCCAGGTTGGTGGTGAGGATGATGACCGTGTTCTTGAAGTCCACGATCCGGCCCTGACCGTCGGTCAGGCGGCCGTCCTCCAGGATCTGCAGGAGCGTGTTGAACACGTCCGGGTGGGCCTTCTCGATCTCGTCGAAGAGGACCACGGAGAACGGCTTGCGCCGCACCTTCTCGGTCAGCTGGCCGCCCTCGTCGTAACCGACGTAGCCGGGAGGGGCACCGACCAGGCGAGACACCGTGTAGCGGTCGTGGAACTCGGACATGTCGAGCTGGATCAGCGCGTCCTCGGAGCCGAAGAGGAACTCCGCGAGCGCCTTGGACAGCTCGGTCTTACCGACGCCGGACGGGCCGGCGAAGATGAACGAGCCGCTCGGGCGCTTCGGGTCCTTCAGACCGGCACGGGTCCGGCGGATCGCCTTGGAGACGGCCTGCACCGCGTCCTCCTGGCCGATGACGCGCTTGTGCAGCTCGTCCTCCATGCGCAGCAGGCGGGAGGTCTCCTCCTCGGTGAGCTTGTAGACCGGGATGCCGGTCCAGTTGCCCAGGACCTCGGCGATCTGCTCGTCGTCGACCTCGGACACGACGTCCAGGTCGCCGGCCTTCCACTCCTTCTCCCGCTGCGCCTTCTGGCCCAGCAGGGTCTTCTCCTTGTCGCGGAGCTGAGCGGCACGCTCGAAGTCCTGCGCGTCGATCGCGGACTCCTTGTCGCGGCGCACCTGGGCGATGCGCTCGTCGAAGTCACGGAGGTCCGGCGGCGCGGTCATCCGGCGGATGCGCATCCGTGCGCCGGCCTCGTCGATCAGGTCGATCGCCTTGTCCGGCAGGAACCGGTCGGAGATGTACCGGTCGGCCAGCGTCGCGGCCGCGACCAGAGCCGCGTCGGTGATGCTGATCCGGTGGTGCGCCTCGTAACGGTCGCGCAGACCCTTGAGGATCTCGATGGTGTGCGCCAGCGACGGCTCGCCGACCTGGATCGGCTGGAAACGGCGCTCGAGAGCGGCGTCCTTCTCCAGGTGCTTGCGGTACTCGTCGAGCGTGGTCGCGCCGATGGTCTGCAGTTCACCGCGGGCGAGCATCGGCTTGAGGATGCTGGCCGCGTCGATCGCGCCCTCGGCGGCGCCGGCGCCGACCAGGGTGTGGATCTCGTCGATGAACAGGATGATGTCGCCGCGGGTGCGGATCTCCTTGAGCACCTTCTTCAGGCGCTCCTCGAAGTCACCGCGGTAACGCGAGCCGGCGACCAGGGCGCCCAGGTCCAGCGTGTACAGCTGCTTGTCCTTCAGCGTCTCGGGCACCTCACCCTTGACGATGGACTGCGACAGGCCCTCGACGACAGCGGTCTTGCCGACGCCGGGCTCACCGATCAGCACCGGGTTGTTCTTGGTGCGCCGGGAGAGCACTTGCATGACCCGCTCGATTTCCTTCTCCCGGCCGATGACCGGGTCGAGCTTGCCCTCGCGGGCGGCCTGCGTCAGGTTGCGTCCGAACTGGTCGAGAACGAGAGACGTGGACGGCGCGGCCTCGCCGGTCGCGGTGCCCGCGGCGGCCGTCTCCTTGCCGCCCTGGTAGCCGGAGAGCAGCTGGATGACCTGCTGGCGGACCCGGTTGAGGTCGGCGCCGAGCTTGACCAGCACCTGGGCGGCGACGCCCTCGCCCTCGCGGATCAGGCCGAGCAGGATGTGCTCGGTGCCGATGTAGTTGTGGCCGAGCTGCAGCGCCTCCCGCAGGGAGAGCTCCAGAACCTTCTTGGCGCGCGGCGTGAACGGGATGTGCCCGCTCGGCGCCTGCTGCCCCTGGCCGATGATTTCCTCGACCTGCTGGCGGACCCCCTCGAGGGAGATGCCCAGGCTCTCCAGAGCCTTGGCGGCGACACCCTCGCCCTCGTGGATCAGGCCGAGCAGGATGTGCTCTGTCCCGATGTAATTGTGGTTGAGCATCCGGGCCTCTTCTTGGGCCAGGACGACAACCCGTCGCGCTCGGTCGGTGAACCGCTCGAACATGCCCTCGTGCTCCTCACGTGCCGTGCGCCAATGCTGAGCCTGTCTCAACAGCTGGCGGGGCCAGCGCACGGGCATCGGTGATGCCCGTGCTGTAACTCTATCGCCGCCGACGGGCTCCGCTGGGTTCTCACGGCCCCTCGGAACGATCCGCAACGTTGATTTAGCCAACTTCGCACGCTCAGCGGCTGTTCCCCCACCCGAACGTGTACGCGTACAGCGAAATCCTGCGGTCCACAGCCTGTGGACAACTCGGTCCACACCTGTGGATAACCATAGTCCGCCCGCACGCGGAGAGGGCGCCACCGACGTGAGTCGGGGCGCCCTCTCCGAGGTCGAACCGGGAAATCAGGCCCGGCCGGGACCCTTGGCATGGAACTCGTCGACGATCTCCTGCGGGATGCGGCCGCGGTCGGAGATGTCCTTCCCCGACTTCTTGGCCCACTCGCGGATCGCCTTGTTCTGCTCGCGGTCAGCGGTGGCGCCGCCACGGCCGCGCGCCGCGCGGCCACCCACCACCACACCACCCCGGGCCACCTTCGTGCCCGCCTGCAGGTAGGGCTCGAAGACCTCCCGCAATTTCGCGGCGTTCTTCTCCGAGAGGTCGATCTCGTACTGAATACCGTCGAGCGCGAACTTCACGGTCTCGTCGGCGTCGACACCATCGATGTCATCGACCAGCTTGTGAATGATCTGCTTGGCCACGCGCCGTTATCCTCCCGAACACAGGTTCTCTCCCCAGCAATGGGAAGACAATAACGCCAGGGGCGCATCACCCGTCAATGGAGGGGTCGATAATTGTTACTCGGGCCGGACCAACGGGAAGAGGATCGTTTCCCGAATGCCCAGGCCGGTGAGCGCCATCAACAGCCGGTCGATTCCCATTCCCATGCCACCGGACGGCGGCATTCCGTACTCCATGGCCCGCAGGAAATCCTCGTCCAGCTGCATGGCCTCGGGGTCGCCACCGGCTGCGAGCAGCGACTGGGCGTGGAACCGCTCGCGCTGGATCACCGGATCCACCAACTCGGAATAGGCGGTCGCGAGCTCGAATCCGGCGACGTAGAGGTCCCACTTCTCGGTCAGGCCGGGAGTGGTCCGGTGCGGCGCGGTCAGCGGGGCGGTCTCCTCCGGGAAGTCCCGGACGAAGGTCGGCGCCTGCAGGCTGTCGGTCACCAGGTGCTCGAACAGCTCCTCGGCGAGCTTGCCGGGACCCCACTTGGGATCGACGGAGAGCTGGACCTTCTCGGCGTACCGCTGCATCTGGGCCAGATCGGTGTCGATGGTCACCTCCTCGCCGAGCGCCTCGGAGACGGCGCCGAAGAGGGTGATCTCGGCCCATTCGCCGCCCAGGTCGATCTCGGTGCCGTCCTGGTGGGTGACCACATGGGAGCCGGACACCGCGGTCGCGGCCTCCTGAATCCAGTCCCGGACCTGCGCCTGCATCACGTTGTAGTCGGCATACGCCTGATACGCCTCGAGCATGGCGAACTCCGGAGAGTGCGTGGAGTCCATGCCCTCATTCCGGAAGTTGCGGTTGATCTCGAAGACCCGCTCGATGCCGCCGACCACGGCGCGCTTCAAAAACAGTTCCGGAGCGATCCGCAGATAAAGATCCATGTCGAGCGCGTTGCTGTGCGTCACAAACGGGCGGGCCGCGGCGCCACCGTGCAGCAACTGCAACATCGGCGTTTCCACCTCGAGATAATTCCGGCGGAACAGCGACTCACGGATGCTGCGGACCACTGTCGCACGGGTACGAACGACGTCGCGCGCCTGCGGCCGCACGATGAGATCGACATAACGCTGCCGCACCCGGGTCTCCTCGGAAAGCGGCTTGTGCGCGACCGGAAGGGGCCGCAGCGCCTTCGCGCTCATCGCCCAGGAATCGGCGAGAACCGACAGCTCACCACGCCGGCTGGTGATCACCTCACCGGTCACCGAGACGAGGTCGCCGAGGTCCACCACGCTCTTCCAGTCGGCCAGCGACTTCTCGCCGACCTTGTCCAGCGAGAACATCGCCTGCAGCTCGGTGCCGTCGCCGGCCCGCAGCGTGGCGAAGCAGAGCTTGCCGCCGTTGCGCACGAAGATCACCCGGCCGGTGACCGAGACGGTGTCCCCGGAAGCGGTGTCGGTCGGCAGATCCGCGTAGCGGGAACGGATCTCGGCGAGCTCGGCGGTCCGCGGGACCTCGACCGGGTAGGGCGGCACGCCCTCGGCGAGCAACCGGTCCCGCTTCGACCGGCGAACCCGCATCTGCTCGGGAAGGTCCTCGGCGGGGTCGATCGCTGGCGTGTTCTGCTCGGTCACGGCATGACTTCCTTCTCGGTGCTGGGACTCGGAAAGCCTACTCAGGCCCGATCAGACGTTCCGCTCATATACCATCCGCAGGCCGATCAGCGTGATCATCGGCTCGTGCGCCGTGAGGGTCCGGCACTCGTCCTTCACCAGCCAGGACAGGCCGCCGGTGGCGATCACCGCGCGGACCGGGCCGATCTCCTCGATCATCCGCTCGACGATCCGGTCGACCTGGCCGGCGAACCCGAAGTAGAGCCCGGCCTGCAGGCACTCCACGGTGTTCTTGCCGATCACCGAACGCGGCTTGGTCGGCTCCACCTTGCGCAGCTGGGCGGCGCGGGCGGCGAGCGCGTCGAAGGAGATCTCGATGCCCGGCGCGAACGCCCCGCCGAGGAACTCGCCCTTCGCGCTGATCAGGTCGAAGTTGGTGGTGGTGCCGAAGTCGACGACGATCGACGGTCCGCCGTAGAGGGAGTGCGCGGCCAGCGTGTTGACCACCCGGTCGGCGCCCACCTCCTTCGGGTTGTCGATGGCCAGCTGCACACCCGTCTTCACACCCGGCTCGACGATGACGCTGGGCACGTCGTCGTAGTAGCGCTTGAGCATGGTGCGCAGGTTGCGCAGCGCGGCGGGCACGGTCGAGCAGGCGGCCACCCCGGAGATCTCCACGGCGTCGCCGGCGAGCAGGCCCCGGATCTTGAGGCCCAGCTCGTCGGCGGTGGAGGCCGCGTCGGTCTTGATCCGCCAGTTGTGCACCAGCTTGTCGCCGTCGAAGGTCGCCAGCACGGTGTTCGTGTTACCGATGTCAATACAGAGCAGCACGGAGGCCCCTAAGAATCAAAATCAAGACCCCTCTTTTGTACGGCCACCGCCCCGCCCCTCGTTCAGCGGGGACGCAGGTCCAGCGCGATGTCGAGAATCGGCGACGAATGGGTCAGCCCGCCCACCGACAGATAGTCCACACCGGTGTTCGCGTAGGCCGCTGCCGTCTCCAGGGTCAGGTTGCCGGTGGCCTCCAGCTCGACCCGGTCCCCGACCACCCGGACCACCTCGGCCAGCAGCTCCGGCGTCATGTTGTCGCAGAGCAGGAACGTCGCGCCGGCCGCCACCGCCTCCTCCGCCTCGGCCAGGGTGGTCACCTCGACCTGCACGGCCACGTCCGGGAAGGTCTGCCGGACCAGCTCGTAGGCGGCGGTGATGCTGCCCGCGGCGAGCTTGTGGTTGT
Source organism: Actinoplanes sp. NPDC019969 (assembly GCF_055562375.1). Lineage (NCBI taxonomy): Bacteria > Bacillati > Actinomycetota > Actinomycetes > Micromonosporales > Micromonosporaceae > Actinoplanes > Actinoplanes sp. NPDC019969. Next base: position 806,862 of record NZ_JBVHFK010000001.1, read on the forward strand.
CCTTGATCATGGCGACGTCGTAGAGGCCCATGCGCTTGTTGGTGCCGCCGCCGGCCCGTACCGCGTACTTCTCCAGGATCCGCAGCCCGGGTGTGGTCTTCCGGGTGTCGAGCACCGTCGCGCCGCTGCCGGCCAGCAGGTCGGCCCACTTGCGGGTGTGGGTGGCGACGCCGGACATCCGGCAGATCAGGTTCAGCGCGGTCCGCTCGGCGGTCAGCAGCGCCCGGGTCGGCCCGGTGATCACGGCGAGCACGTCGCCGCGGCGCACCCGGTCGCCGTCGGCGACCACCGCCTGGAACGTCGCCGCGCCCGCGCTGGTGGCCGCGAAGACCTCCGCGGCCACGACCAGACCGGCCACCACGCCGTCGGCCCGGGCCACCAGCTCGGCGGTGTCGGTCTGGGCGGCTGGGATGGTGGACTCGCTGGTCACGTCACGTGCCGGGGTGCCGAGGTCCTCGGCGAGCGCGGTCAGCACGATCCGCTGCACCTCGCCCAGGTCCAGGCCGAGGTCGGCCACCCCGGGACGGTCCTCCGGCAGCGGCTCGCCGGGAGAAAGGGTTCCACCGTCAGGAATAGTCATGCCATCTCCTGGAAGTCCTGAGTGAGAGCACCGTCGGGGGCAAGAGCGTTCAGCAGGTGGCCGCGCCACTCGTCGGCCGCGGTCGGGTGGTCCTCGCGCCAGTGGCAGCCGCGCGTCTCCCGGCGGCTGCCGGCCGAGGCGACCAGCGTGGCGGCGACGGTGAGCAGGTTGGTGACCTCCCAGGCCGCGGTGTACGGCCGGGACCGCTGCTCGGACAGCCGGGCCAGCTCCTTCGCGGCGCCGGCGAGCGAGTCGGCCGACCGCAGCACACCGGCCCCACGGGTCATCGCGCGCTGCAGCTCGGAACGGATCGCCGGGTCGACGACCCAGGCCGGCCCGGCCGGGGTGCGGGCCGGTTCGGCCTGTGGCGGCAGCTCGCGGGCGATGTCGTCGGCGATCCGGCGGGCGAACACCAGGCCTTCCAGCAGGGAGTTGCTGGCCAGCCGGTTCGCGCCGTGGACGCCGGTGCAGGCCACCTCGCCGCAGGCGTACAGGCCGTCGATGCTGGTGCGGCCGCGCAGGTCGGTCCGGACCCCGCCGGAGGCGTAGTGGGCGGCAGGCGCGACCGGGATCAGGTCGGTGGCCGGGTCCACGCCGGCGGCCCGGGTGGACGCCATGATGGTCGGGAACCGGCCCTCGAGGAACTCCTTGCCGAGGTGCCGCGCGTCCAGGTAGACATGGTCCGCGCCGGTGGCCCGCAGCACCCGGTAGATGCCCTTCGCGACCACGTCCCGGGGCGCCAGCTCGGCCTGCTCGTGCTGCCCGACCATGAACCGCTCGCCGGCCTCGTCGACCAGGTACGCCCCCTCGCCGCGCAACGCCTCGCTGATCAGCGGCCGCTGCACCGAGGTGACGCCCGCGGAGACGAACGAGGTCGGGTGGAACTGCACGAACTCGACGTCGGTCACCTCGGCGCCGGCCCGCAGCGCCAGCGCCACCCCGTCGCCGGTGGAGACCGACGGGTTCGTGGTGGACGAGAAGATCTGGCCCATCCCGCCGGTGGCCAGCACCACCGCCCGGGCCAGCACCGCGCCGACACCGTCCTCGGAGCCCTCGCCGAGCACGTGCAGGGTGATCCCGCAGGCCCGGCCGTCGGCGGACCGCAGCAGGTCCAGCACCAGCGCGTGCTCCACCAGGCGGATCCACGGGTCGCGGCGGACCGCCTCGTGCAGGGCGCGCTGCACCTCGGCGCCGGTCGCGTCGCCGCCGGCGTGCACGATCCGGTCGGCGCGGTGCCCGCCCTCGCGGGTCAGCATCAGCGAGCCGTCCGGGTTGCGGTCGAACTCGGCGCCCCGCCGGATCAGCTCACGGATCCGGGCCGGGCCCTCCTCGACGAGCACCCGCACCGCCGCCGGGTCGCACAGGCCGACGCCGGCGATCTCGGTGTCGTACGCGTGCGCCTGCGGGGTGTCCAGCGGGTCGAGCACCGCCGCGATGCCGCCCTGGGCCCAGCGGGTGGAGCCGTCGTCGATGTTGACTTTGGTCACGACGGTGACGTGCAGGCCCTGTTCCCGCAGGTAGAGGGCCGCGGTCAGGCCGGCGATGCCAGAGCCGACGACCAGCACGTCGGTGGTCTCGGTCCAGCCGGGCTCGGCGGCGGCAAGCCGGCGCGGCAGCGCCGGGAGATCCGCGAGAGGTGACATGTGGTTCAGTACACTCCGCCCCTACGATTCCGTCGCGGCGGGGGCACCGTCAGTGGCCATGGTTACTTGTACTGGACCGGAAGGGCCTTGGTCCCCTTGCCCTTGAGCGAGCCGGTCAGTTCGGCCCCGTCCAGCCACAGATAACAGCGCACCCCGCGGTCGCCCTGGGTCCAGACGTCGGCGTTGCCGGGCAGCGAGACGACCCCGGTGCGGTACTGCAGGTCGCCGTCGTCGGGCACCCCCACGTACCGCGCGGTCACCGTACGGCAGCCGTCGTGGAACTCCTCCCAGGCCGTGTCGCCCTTCGGGTAGGAGGCCGACGCCGGAGCGGTCCAGACGCCGGTGAACTCGGCGTTGTGCTTCTCCGTGCACCGGGCCGGCGGCATGGTGGAGATCGCGCCTGCGTCGTCGAGCTCGATGCCGTAGCAGGTCAGCAGCAGGCCGGAGTCCTTGGCGGCGAGCACGTTGCGCAGGCTGCCGGCCCGCCGCAGCAGGGCGCCGTCGTCCTCGATGGAGTCGAGTTCCACCACCTCGCAGCGGAACCAGCGGGAGCCGCCGTTCCACGCCGCCGGTGAGGGGTGGGTGACGCCGATCCACAGCCGGGCGGTACGCCACGGCCCGCCGACGTAGGCGGAGGTCTTCGCGTCACAGGTCCGGTAGGCGGCGCGGGCCCCGGCCGACGAGCCGTCCGGTGGTTCGGCGGCGTCCGCGGCGGGCGCGGTGTACTCGCCGACGTACACGGTCTCGGTACGGTGCTCGACCCCGCAGTCCACCTTCTCGTAGGTGGCGCGCGGCCCGGAGGCGGCGAAGTTGGAGAGGTGACAGGTGGCGGCCTCGGGGACGAACCCGGTCGCCGGCGCCATCGCGCCCCAGTCGTTGGTCAGGTCGCCGTCGACGTCCCCGCCGCTGCCGCAACCCGCCGCCGCGAGCAGCGCGGCCACAGCGGCAGCCGCCCCCCATCGGCGGTATCGCATGAGCCGTGCCTCCCAGCCGTTTCCGATTCGCCGACTATATGGCGACAAAACGGCCCGGGGAGGCGAATCGCGAAACCTCACCGGCTGGCGGCTCGACGGGCCAGCCGGTGAGGTGCGACGGTTACCGGGTGGCCAGCGTGAGGTCGCCGCGGACCAGGTCGCCGGCCATGCCGTCGGCGGCCGCGGCCGGGTCCGTACCCAACTCAATGATCTTGTTGTCGGCGTCCACGTGCACGATCCGCGGCTCGTAGGCGCGGGCCTCGGCCGAGTCCATCTGACCATAAGAGATCAGGATGACCAGGTCGCCCGGGTGCACCAGATGCGCGGCCGCGCCGTTGATGCCGATCACGCCGCTGCCCCGCTCGCCCGGGATCACGTAGGTCTCCAGGCGCGCCCCGTTCGTCACGTCCACGATCGCCACCTGCTCGCCGGGGATCAGATCGGCCGCCTCGAGCAGGTCCAGGTCGACGGTGACCGAACCGACGTAGTGCAGGTCGGCCTGCGTCACGGTGGCCCGGTGGATCTTCGACTTGAGCATGGTCCGGAGCATCAGGCGCCTCTCTGCAGGGTGAGCGGAACGTTGTCGATCAAGCGGGTGGCGCCGACCCGGGCGGCCACCAGCAGGCGGGCCGGGCCCTCCTGCGGGGCGGGGCCGAGGTCCGCGCCGGTCAGGGCGAGGTAGTCGAGGCGTACCCCCGGTTCCTCGGCAAGGATCTTGTGAGCGGCGGCCAGGACGGCGTCGGGGTCACGGTGCGTGGCGCCCTCGCGCAGAGCGCGGGACAGGGCGAGCGCGGCGAGACGCTCCTCCGGCGAGAGATAGCGGTTGCGGCTGGACAGGGCCAGACCATCCTTTTCCCGTACGGTCGGAACGCCCACGATCTCGACCGGCAACTCCAGGTCGCGCGCCATCCGGCGGATCAGCGCCAGCTGCTGGAAGTCCTTCTCGCCGAAGAACGCCACGTCCGCCCGGGTCAACAGCAGCAGTTTCTCGACCACGGTGAGCATCCCGGAGAAATGCCCGGGACGGCTCGCGCCCTCCAGGATCCCGCCCAGCTCCCCCGGATGCATGGTGATCGACGGCGCCCCGTGCAGGTAGACGTCGTCGCGGCCCGGCGCGAACACCAGGTCGACGCCCTCCGCCCGGCAGGCCGCCAGATCGTCGTCGAGGGTCCGCGGGTACTTCTCGAAGTCCTCGTTCGGCCCGAACTGCAACGGGTTCACGAAGATCGTCGCCACCACGAAGGCGGACCGCTCCCGGGCCACCCGCATCAGCTGCCGGTGCCCCTCGTGCAGCGCCCCCATGGTCATCACGACGGCGATCTCCCCGTCGACGGCATCCAGCGCAGCCGCCAGATCAGCACGGGTATGAACCAAAGTCGTCACGCTGTGCTCCCCACTCCGGCGCGGGCCAGGACGTCCATCAGGGCGGTGGCGTCCTGCGGGCGCAGGCGGCCGGAAGCGATCGCCCGGTCCGCGGTACGCCGGGCCATCGCCAGGTAGGTCGGCAGCGCCTCCACCGGCATCCGCTCCAGGTGCTTGCCGACCGTGCCGGCGTCCCCGCGGGAGACCGGGCCGGTCAGCGCGGCGTCACCCATCCGCAACGCGTTGTCCAGCGCGGCGGTCAGCAGCGGGGTCAGCACTCGGCCCGGCTCGGCGACACCGGCCGCCCGCAACACGTCGGCGGCCTCGTTGACCAGGGTGACCAGGTGGTTCGCCCCGTGCGCCAGCGCCGCGTGGTAGACCGGCCGGGACTCCTCGGCGATCCACTCCGGGACGCCGCCCAGGTCGGCCACCAGCCGGGTGGCGAAGGCGCGATCCGGGCCGGTCACCCCCCAGGCGATACCGGGCAGCCGGTCCAGGTCGGTGTCCGCGCCGGTGAAGGTCATCGCGGGGTGCAGGGCCATGCCGTTCACATCGCCCAGAACGGCCAGTCCGTGAGCACCTGAGGTGTGCGCCACGACCTGGCCGCAGCGGAGCGCGCCGGTCCGGTCCAGGCCGGCCACCACCGTGGCCAGGTGATCGTCCGGAACGGCGAGCAGCAGCAGATCGGCGGCCGCACGGGCCACCTCGTCAGCGGGAAGGATCGCCGCGCCGGGAAGCAGGCGGGCGGCCCGCTCGCGGGAGGCGGCGGAGACTGCGGCGGCGGCGACCACGCGGTGGCCGGCGGCGTTCAGCGCGGCGCCCAGCACAGCACCGACCCGGCCGGCGCCGACGACACCGACGGTCAAAGCGTTCATCCGTGGATCCAGTCCTCGTGGAGGGGTACCGGTCGAGCGCCAGTATGCGCCGTCTTGACACGCTCGTAGCAACCACGTGTGAACAACCGCACCGCCATCGATACGGCAGTGCGGCACTCCCTCTCGATCGGCCACCGTCCGGCCCGCCTGAGCCGTCCTCCCCCCGAATACCGCCAGCCGTCGCCCAGACAGGTCACCGAAGCCGGATAACCGGCCTGACGTACGGCCCGCGGCCGGCCACCGCCACCCCACACCGCGAGCCGTCGCCCAGGCAGGCCATCGGAGCCGGAGAACCCGCCTGACGTACGGCTGGCGACCTGGCCACTGCCACTCCACACCGCGAGCCGTCGCGCAGACAGGTCATGGCGGGGCGGTCACCGGGCGGGGGTACGGCTGGGCCGCCTCGCGCGGTGGGGCGGCGGGTGTGGTGCGGTGGGGGCGTACCCGGCAAGCGGGGTTGAAGTTGATCTTTGGGGTGGCGGATGAGTGTCGGGTGGCGGCTGGCGATGCAGGCGGGGCTGTACGGCAGTGACGGGTTCTTCGTCCGGACGGCATACGGGCCGGCTGATCACTTTCGGACGAGCGTGCATGCGTCGCCGTTGTTCTCCGGGGCGGTGGGACGACTCGTCGAACGGGTCGACGCCGCGCTCGGGCATCCGGCGGTCTTCGATCTGGTGGATGTCGGGGCGGGCCGCGGCGAACTGCTGACGGCACTGCTCGCGCTGCTTCCCCGGGAGCTGGCCGGGCGGATCCGGCCGATCGCCGTCGAGGTCGCGGCCCGGCCGCCGGGGCTGGAGCCGTCGGTACGCTGGCGGCGCGAGGTGCCGCCGGAGATCACCGGGCTGCTGGTGGCGACGGAATGGCTCGACAATGTGCCGCTCGACGTGCTCGAGACCGACGAGGACGGCAGGTTGCGCAAGGTTCTCGTGGATCGCGCCACCGGAGTCGAGACGCTGGGCCCCGCCGCCGACCCCGCTGATCTGTTCTGGACCAGCCGTTGGTGGCCGGAAGCGGAGCGGATCGAGGTCGGATCGACCCGGGACGCGGCGTGGGCGGAGGCCGTCGGCGCGGTGCGGCGCGGTGTGGCGCTCTGTGTGGACTACGGGCACGTCAAGGCGGAGCGGCCGGTCTTCGGGACGTTGACCGGGTTCCGGGGCGGGCGGCAGGTACCGCCGGTGCCGGACGGCAGCTGCGACGTCACCGCGCACGTGGCGATCGACGCGGTCGCGTGCGCGGCCGGGGTTCCGTACCGGATCGTGCGGCAGCGCGAGGCGCTGCGAGCGCTCGGTGTGGACGGTTCCCGGCCACCGCTGGAGCTGGCCCGCACCGATCCGGCCGGGTATCTGCGGGCACTCGGGGCCGCGGGCGCCGCCGCCGAGCTGACCGATCCGGCCGGACTCGGCGGCCACTGGTGGCTCTGGCACACCATCGGCCTCGACAACGACGGCACAATGCCCGGCCTCGACGATCGTGGCACGATGCACCAGTGACTGATGCCCTGCGGGAGATGACGGTCGGCACCGGCGCCGGCCTCGACACGGCCGACATGGTGCTCAACATCGGGCCGCAACACCCCTCCACGCACGGCGTGCTCCGGCTCAAGCTCACCCTCGACGGGGAGCGGGTGGTCGCCTGCGAGCCGATCGTCGGGTACATGCACCGTGGCGCCGAGAAACTGTTCGAGGTGCGCGACTACCGGCAGATCATCATGCTGGCGAACCGGCACGACTGGCTGTCCGCGTTCTCCAACGAGCTGGGCGTGGTCCTCGCCGTCGAACGGCTGATGGGCATCGAGGTGCCGGAGCGGGCCACCTGGCTGCGGATGGCCCTGGCCGAGCTGAACCGGGTGCTCAACCACCTGATGTTCCTCGGCTCGTACCCGCTGGAGATCGGTGCGATCACGCCGATGTTCTACGCGTTCCGGGAGCGGGAGACGCTGCAGGCGGTCATGGAGGAGGTCTCCGGCGGCCGGATCCACTACATGTTCAACCGGGTCGGCGGTCTGAAGGAGGAGATCCCGGCGGGCTGGACGAAGCGGGCCCGGCAGGCGGTCGCCGCGGTCCGGCGGCGGATGCCGGACATCGACAACGTCATCCGGAAGAACGACATCTTCATGGCGCGGACGGTCGGCGTCGGGGTGCTGAGCGCGGCTGACGCCGCGGCCTATGGCGCATCGGGTCCGGTGGCCCGGGCGAGCGGTCTGGATTTCGATGTACGTCGTGACGAGCCCTACCTCTTCTACGACCAGATCGACGTCCCCGTGGTGACCCGGACGTCGGGCGACTGTCACGCCCGTTTCGAGGTGCTGCTCGAGCAGGTGTTCGTGTCGCTCGATCTGATCGACGAGTGCCTGGACCGGGTGGACCGCACCGGCGGCCCGGTCAACGTGCGCCTGCCGAAGGTGGTGAAGGCGCCGGAGGGGCACACGTACGCCTGGACCGAGAACCCGCTCGGGGTCAACGGCTACTACCTGGTGTCCCGGGGCGAGAAGACGCCGTGGCGGCTCAAGCTGCGGACCGCCTCCTACGCCAACGTGCAGGCGCTGGCCACGCTGATCCCGGGCTGCCTGGTCCCGGACCTGATCGCGATCCTGGGTTCGATGTTCTTCGTCGTCGGGGACATCGACAAATAGCGGCTCACCAGTTCTCGTCGGCCGCGCTGTACCCGGGGTAGTTCGCGAAGTCCGCGAGGGTGCCGACGTTGGTGTCGTTCGCGGAGGGACGGTGGCGGCGGGCCTTGTACTCGGCGCTGTTCTCCGCGTCGCCGTACTCCCCGGGATAGCCGTTGGCGGGACTGGCCGGCGCCGCGGCGTACCCGGTGGTCGCGCTCTCCGCATAAGCTCCGAAGTCGCCGTCCGGAGCCTCCGGGCGGCCGTACTGGGTGCCGCCGGGACGGACGCTCGCCGCGGCCCGGACAGCAGGCGGGGCCATCATGCCGTTGGGTCCGGGCGGTGGCGGCACCGAGGCGGCGGCGCGCGGCCGGGGCACCGGAGCGACCGCCGCGGTCGCCGTGGCCGGCGGCGGGCCGACCGGGCCGCCCTGGCCCGGGACCGGCACGGCGGCGGCAGCGGCGGCCCGTGCCACCGGGACCGAGCCGGCCGGCCGCACCGAGGCGCTCGCCCGGCCGGCCGGTGCGGACATGGGTTCCTGCGCGGGCGACACCGGCTGGACGATGCCGGGCACCGAGGCCCGCCCGCCGCTTCTCGTGGGCGGCGGGACCTCCTGCTGGTAGCCGTGCTCCTGGTACTCCTCGTCGTAGCCGGCGCCCTGATCGGCGTACTGGTAGCCGTTGTCGTCGTAGCCGTACCCCGGTGCCGTTTCCTCCTCGAACTGCGGCTGCGCCCCGTAGACCGCCGGTTCGGGCTGGGTGACGAACTGGGTGTTCGACGCGAACTCCTGATGCGCCGGGACCTCCGGCGCGAAATCGGGCTCGAAGCCGGCCTGAGCCCGCCCGCCCGGATTGCGCATCGGCAGCGGCGGCCGCGGCGCCTCCGGGGCGGCGGCCGCTGTCGCGAACTCCGCCCGCAGCTCCCGCCGCAGCGTCTCCACCTCTTCGGCGACCCGGTCCTCGACGTCCATCCGGAGCAGCACCGGATCACTGCGGATCAGCACCGAGGCACCGATCAGCACCACGCTCACGGCTGTCAGCACCACCGCGAAGCTGGCCGAGCCGATCAGCACGACAGCCGCGGCGATCGGGGCGAGCACGACGCCCGCCCAGACGAGGCCGCGGAGCAGCTGCGCGCTGTGTCCCGCTTGGGTGTCCCGTTCCGGCATGGGCGCAGATGTTACCGAGAGCACGTCCCCGGCAAAACCGCTGTGCGTGTGTGGATTTCGGGTGGGACGTCCCACCCGAAATCCACACACAGCAAACGTCAGCGGGTGCCGCGCCAGCCGCCGAGCGAGGCCAGGCCGACGATCCAGCCGACGAAAAAGCCGTACCCGGCGCCGGAACCGGCCGCGTTGAACGCGCCGAGCAGCGACGGGTTGGTGAGGAAGAGGGTGGCGAACAGGGCGGCGAAGGCGCCCGCGAAGATGTACGCGGCCCAGCCGGCCAGGAACTGGCTGATCGTGCCGCGGGCCCGGGCCAGCTGCGAGCCGGGCAGCAGGTAGAGGAAGAGCATCGTCAGCACGACGACCAGGATCGCCTTGAGGTCGCCGACGACGACGTCACGCAGCGAGTCGTTGCTGTCGAAGCTCCAGCGCGGCCAGGACAGCAGCCGCAGCCACCAGCCGCCCGCCGAGTTCGGGTTGGTGTTGTCCTGGGCCCAGTCCGCGTACCACGGGCTGCCGAAGACGAGGACGAGTATGAGCGCGGCGAGAGTGCCCGCACCGGGTGCGGATTTGTATCGGTTACCGAGAGCCATGCCCCGCTGATTTCCCAGCGGGGCCGAAATCTCAAACGACGCGCGTCACTGGCTCACTTGCTGAGGTAATCGATGAACGCGGCACGCAGCAGCGGCTCCTGGACGCCGAGGTCACGGCCCTCGAATTCGCGCCACAGGGCGACCGCCTCGTCCACGGTCGGGCCGATCGAGTGGGGCGCGCCGTCGAGGGACGCGGCGTCACCGGCGTCCGGCAGGTGCCGCAGCACCGACCAGAAGAACTTGACGTCGTGGTTGGCCCGGGCCTTGGCGAACGCCTGCTCCCGCAGCGACTCGGTGGGCAGGGCGTCCAGTTCGGCAAAGCTGGGCGAAGTCATGCCGAAAAGCATAGATCAGCGGTTGACGCCCCACGGGCCGTCGTCCCAACGGTCGCTGCGCGGCGCGGGGGTGGCCGGCGTGTTCCACGTCTCCGGGAGGGTGGGCGACCAGTTCGCGCCGGTGGACGGCGCCGCGTTCCACTCCTCGTCGGCGCCGGGGGTGTACGGGCTCCCGTACGACTCGACGAACCGGGTCACCACCAGGCCGGCGGCGCACAGGCTCGCGGCGATGGCGAACAGCGCGATGTCCAGGCCGCGAAGCTCCTCGTACCGCAGGAAGAGGGTCACGGCGGCGACCGCGAAGAGGGTGCCGAAGATCCCGCCGCGCCGCCCGTACGCGCTGGTGCCGCCGAGCAGCGCCAGGCCGAACGCGATGCCGGTCCACTCCAGCCCGGTGGCCGGGGCGATCGGGCCGGCCGACTGCGCCGCGATCAGCACGCCCGCGCCGGCGGCGAAGACCGTGGAGAACACCAGGGCGAGCACCGCCGGAACCGCGGCGACGGCGCCCCGGCGGCGGGCCGGGTCGGCGACCGGGCGCATCCGGCCGACGAAGCGGCGCACCGGCGGAACCGCGCCGAGCACCGCGCCCAGGACCGCGAGCAGCGCGAACCCGCCGAACAGCAGGAACGCCTTGCCGGTCGGGTCCCAGTCGCCCTGCACCGCGACCGGCGCTGGTCGCAGTTGGATGTAGACGATGACGCCGAGCGCGCCGGCCAGGCTCGCCGCCCAGGCGGGCACGTGCAGCAGGAGCACCACGACCGCGAGGGCCAGGCCACCGGCCACCGCGATGATCAGCGCCGGAACGAGCGCCTGGGCCAGGCCCTCGTCACCGTTCTCCGCGTAGTGCAGGGCGGCGGCCAGGGCGATCGGGCCGATCGCCAGGTTCGGCACGCCGGCGCGCAGGGTGAGGCCGGCAGCCAGCGCGAGCAGGCCGATCGCGGCGCCGGTGACCAGCAGCGTGTCCAGGCCGGGGCGCTGCAGGGCCGCCGAGTCCTCACGGAACAGCAGGAAACCGATCACGCCCGCGGCCACCAGCAGCATGACCTCCCAGCCGAGGTGGATGCCGAGCCGGTCGCGGCCCTCCTCGTCGACGGCCGGGAGCGCGCCGGTGGTGGTCACCGGGTTCCGCAGCGACTGGTCGAGGGTGTTGCTGGTGGTGTCGTCGTACTGCACCCGGCGCCGGTACGCGGCCGGATCGGTCTCGGTCGTCTCGTCGTACGACATGGTCCGCGCCTCCTCACGCCTCCACGAGCGGTTCGAGGCGCACGCTACTCCGGCTGTGGCCCGCCCGTCGCAAAGCATACGGATAAGAGAAGGCCACAGTTCAGAGCGTAAGTCTCTTCGATGATCATCAACAGATGGTCATCGCCGGGTGTTCGAACGACCCGAGTCGTCGTCCTCGCGCTCGTCCTGCTCGGGCACCCGGCAGGCCCGCTCCAGCCAGAGCGCGGCGGCGATCAGCGCGGCCGCGGCGACCAGGGTGGCGCCGGCCACCGGCACCCCGTTGGCGGCCTCCTCGGTCGGCTCCAGCAGCAGCCAGACGAGCAGGCCCGCGGAGAAGCCGCCGGACAGCGCGCCGACCAGAGAGGACGCCTTGGCCAGCGCCGCGAAGCGGGCGACGGCGAGCGGCTGCACCGGCAGGGCGCCGGGTTTGCGCTGGATGCGGGCGCTGGTGTTCTGCGCGAGGTACGCCTCGGCGACGGCGAGCACGGCCAGCACGCCCGCGCCGGTCCACGGCAGCGGGGAGATCCGGTAGAACAGGTCGTTGGTGGAGATCAGCAGCCAGCCCACGGCGGCCGCCGCCAGGGCGGCCACCACCAGCGACGAGGCGCTCGTCGGCCGCAGCGAGGGATGCGGGTTTCCAGGGTCAGCGCTCACCCCATCGACTCTAACGACAGGTCCGGGCGCGGGCTCACCCCGGCGATGTCGGCCGCCACCTCGGGCGTGCCGAGCAGCGCGGCGACCGGCCCGTGCCCGGGCAGCGCGGCGTCCGGCTGCACCTGGAGCCACGGGACCAGCACGAAAGCGCGCAGGTGGGCGCGCGGGTGCGGGAGCGTCAGCTCGGGATCGTCGCTGACCACCGGATCGCCGTCCCACACCGCGATCACGTCGACGTCCAGGGTGCGCGGCCCGAACCGGCGCTCCGGGTCCCGCACCCGGCCTTCGGCCGATTCGCACGCCTGGGCGCGGGTCAGCCATTCCCGGGCTGTCGCGGTGGGGTCGTCCACCAGGACCACGGCATTGAGGTAAGGCGGTTGCGCGCTGTCTCCCCAGGGCGGCGTCTCATAGACCCCGGAGACGTGTACGACGCTCGCGCCCAGATGTGCCACCGCGGCGCGCAGGTGCGCGAGACGGTCGCCGAGGTTGCCGCCGATGGAGAGGACCGCCCGGGTCACGAACGGCTCCGGCGCAGGGTGACCGCCACATCGGCGAACTCGTGCGGGATCGGGGCCTGCGGTTTGTGCACCGTCACCTCGGCGGCCGTGACCCGCTCGTCGGCGAGGCAGACGTCGAGGAGCCGGTCGGCGAGCCGTTCCAGCAGGTTGACGGGTTCGCCGGTGAGGACCGCGACCAGGCTGCCGGCGAGTTCGCCGTAGTGGACGGTGTCGGTCACGTCGTCGCTGGCCGCGGCCGGCCCCAGGTCCAGCTCCAGGGTCACGTCGACGACGAAGTCCTGGCCCTGCTCCCGCTCGAAGTCGTAGACGCCGTGGTGGCCACGGGCGCGCAGGCCGGTGAGGGTGATGCGTCCGGTCATCGGTTCTTCCTTCCTGCTGAGATCGGGAGGCTCACGGCGTACGGCCGAAACGGGGTGAGCCGGTGGCGCGCCAGACCGCGAGCGCGTCGGCTGTCGCCCGCACGTCGTGGACCCGGACGCCCCAGGCGCCGGAGGCGACGGCCAGTAGAGAGGTGGCGAGGGTGGCGGCCTCCCGGCCGTCGACCGGGCGTGGTGTGCCGTCCTCGTCGGCGAGCAGCCGGCCCAGGTAGGACTTGCGGCTGGCGGCGAAGAGGACCGGGAAGCCCAGATCGATCAGCCTGCCGAGGTGGGCGCTGAGGGCCCAGTTGTGCTCGGCGAGCTTGGCGAAACCGAGGCCGGGATCGAGGACGATCATGGCGGGGTCGACCCCGGCGGCGACCGCGTCGTCGGCACGGGCCCGCAACTCGTCCCGGACCTCGGTGACCACGTCGCCGTAGACGGCGAGTCGCTGCATGTCGCGGGAGTGGCCGCGCCAGTGCATCAGGATCCACGGGCACCCGGCGGCGGCGGCGACGCGTGCCATGTCCGGGTCGGCGAGGCCGCCGGAGACGTCGTTGATCACCACAGCCCCGGCGGCGAGGGCCGCCTCGGCGACCGCGGCGCGAGTGGTGTCGATACTGACCGGTACGCCCTGGGCGAACAATCGCTCGATCACCGGCACGACCCGGGCGATCTCGGTCTCCGCGTCGACCCGTTCGGCTCCCGGCCTGGTGGACTCGCCGCCGACCTCGATGACGTGGGCGCCTTCCCGAAAAAGACACGCGCCGTGGTGAACCGCGGCTTCGAGGTCGGTGTATCTACCACCGTCAGAGAAGGAATCCGGCGTGACGTTCAGGACGCCCACCACCACCGGGTGATCCCGGCGAAGCAGTGCAGCCCCTGTGAGCTGGGCGTCTGTCGGCGAATTGGACACAGGTGCAGAGTACGGGGCAGCAGTGCCTAGCACAGACGTACGATGGATGGTGACTGTGATTCACGCAGTCCTTCACCTTGGGTAACGAAACGGGCGCTTGTTGCTCGCAAGTACGGGCCGTACTCTTCGGATCTGGGCATCATGAAGTGACCGAAGAAGGCAGAGACGAGCATGGCAGTGCCCGAACGACTCACTCGACGCAGTGGGTCAGAGGTAGCACCATATGGGCGTTGCCGTACGGCTTCACAACTGCAGCGTGTCCGTACCCCCCACGGGCACCGGGAGGTTTACCGATGATCGCCACCGAGTTCCTCATCCTGGCGGCCGAGCCGGCAGGAAAGATCAACACCGAAGGCATCGTCACCTTCTTCGCGAGCAACATCGCTCCGATCCTGCTCGCGGTGCTCGGCGTCATCTTCATCGGCCGGGCCAGCAAGGGCGAGGTCTCGAAGGTCCTCACCAGCTCGGCGATCGCGATCGTGGGCCTGGCGTTCATCGCCGGCGCCGCGACGCTGTTCTTCGTCGGCGAGTCGATCATCGACCTGATCTTCAACTGAGATGCGGCTCCGGACCGACGACGACATCTACCGGGCGCGCCTGGTCTATCTCGGCCCGCCCGGCTACACCCTGCCCGTGCATCTGCCGTACGCGCAGTACGGCATGTTCGTCGCTCTGGTGCCGCTCTTCATGGCCATCCACTACCTGATCACGCTCGACTTCGACCCGTTCCCGGCCTGGGAGATCGCTCTCGCCATGGTGTCGACGTCCTACGTGTTCCGGCATGTCGACCCGGACCGGCCGGCCCGGGTGGTCATCCGCACCGCGCTCACCGACTGGCGCCGCACCCGCGAGCCCGCCGTGGAACAGCGCGATCCCCGGCTTGTCGCCACTCGCATCCGGGTCCGGGAGGAGTTGGTATGACCAGTTGCCAGGTCGTCAGCGCGTTCGAGGTCCACGCATGAGCGGAACCCATCCGCACGGGCATCCCCGAGCGGACGCCTCGTCCCGGGACAGGCAGAGTAACGGTGTGCGTTCGGACCACTACTCATCGCCCGATCCGCTCGACGACGCCGAAGAGTTCGTCACCGCGCCGGGCCACGGCGGAGTCGGCGTCTTCCAGGCGCCGCAACCGGTGCGCCCGCGTGCCGCCGACGTGGACACGAACCTCGACATCGACTCGCCCTTCCTGGACCTCTTCGGTGGTGCTCCGGCTCCCCATTCGAGTGATCCTTTCCCGAATGTGCCCACCGCGCCGGTGTCCACACCTCCGGCCGTGGCCCCGATCTCCCCGCCGCCGCCCCCGCCCCCTCCAGTCGCCGCGCCGATCCCGTTGCCGCTGGATTCCGGGCCGCCCGCCGCCGGGTGGAACGGGGCGCCGTTCACCCGGGCGCCCGTCGGTCCCGAGCCGGACTTCTTCCCGGAGAACGGTCACGCCGTCCTCTCGACCAACGGGCACGCCGTCGCCCCGGCGGCTGACGACGACTGGACCGATTTCGACGACTGGCCGCCGCAGGCCGGGCGCGCCACCCTGCCGGCGGATCCGGTCGCGCGGTGGCAGGCCCCCGCGCCCGCCGTCCCGCCCACCCCGCTGCCGGTGCCGGCCCCGTTGACGGCGCCTTCTCCGCCCCCGGTGGAGACCGCGCCCGTCCGCCGGACGGACCGGGCGCCGGCCAAGCGGAAGGAACCCAAGGAGCCGCGACCGGCGCCGCTGCGGCCGCAGAAGCTCAAGTTCAAGGACCGTGATCCGTCCATCGAACTCGCCATCAGCGAGATCGCCGGGCACCTCACGTTCACCCAGAGCACCGTGACCGCCTGGTACTACCTGCCCGAGGTGCGCTGGGCCTTCCGGCCCGACGCCGAGCGCGAGGCGCTGCTCAGCGCCATCTCCGAGCAGTACGCGGGCCTCGCCGGCTTCCGGCTGCACCTGCGCCGGACCACCCGCCCGTTCCCGGCCGACGAGTGGGCCCGCACCGTCGACTCGTTCACCACCAAGCCGCTGCCCGACGTGCACGGCGGCACCTCCTGGTCGGACCACCTCGTGGCGGCACAGCGGCACCTGCTCTCGGTCAACCACGCCGAAGGACAGACGTACCTGGGCGTGACGTTCGCCCGGCGTTCCCTCGGCGACACCTTCTCCGAGCGGATCCTGCGCGCGTTCGGCCGCGGCACCAGCGAGAACGAGCGGCGCAAACTCGGCCGGACCGTCGAGCAGTTCGACGAGGTGCTGAACGCGTTCGGCATGCGCGGCCGGCGGGTCACCCCGCAGGAGCTGGAATGGCTGCTGTACCGGTCGGTGGCGCTGTGCATGGCCCCGCCCGGGCTGCTCTCCCCGATCACCAACGGGCACTGGGAGACCGGCGACCTGCTGGCGCTCACCGAGGCGGTCGAGCGCTACCGCACGCCGTACGGCTCCACCGTCAAGTTGGTCAACCGGATGTCCGGCGAGGAACGCCACGTCGCCGTGCTCTCCGTCGGCCGGATGGAGCCGCTGGAGATCCCGGAGAAGCACGAGCCGTGGATGCACTTCCACGAGCGCCTGCCCTGGCCGATGGAGCTCTCCTCACGGATCGACATCCTCGGCTCCACCAGCTCCTTCAAGAACCTCGAGCACCGGCTCCGGATGATCCGGTCCCAGCAGCTCGACTACGCCGAACACGGCATCGACGCCCCGCCGGAACTCGAACGGCTCGCCAAACGGGCCCTCCACATCGGCGACGAGATGACCACCGGGCTGCCCACCGACTCCGCGCGGGCGCACGGCTGGCACCGGATCGCGGTCGGCGGCGCCACCCGCGAGGAATGCCTGGAACGGGCGCGGCGGCTGATCCAGCTCTACTCCCGGGAACTGCGGATCTCCCTGCAGCACCCGAAGAACCAGGACCAGCTGGCCCGCGAGTTCATCCCCGGCGAACCGATCGCGAACACCGGCTACGTGCGGCGGATGCCGGTCAAGCTGCTGGCCGCGGCGCTGCCCCAGGCGGCATCCACGGTCGGCGACCGCAGAGGCGATCTGATCGGGCGTACGGCCGGGACGTGCCGCCGGCCCGTCTTCCTCGACCTGCACTTCCCGATGGAGGTGCGGGAGCGCTCCGGGCTCGGCGTGTTCGTGGCCGAACCCGGCGGTGGCAAGTCGACCCTGATGGGCGCCCTCGGCTACCTCAACGCCCGGCGCGGTGTCCAGGTGACCCTGCTCGACCCGTCCGGGCCACTCGCCCGGCTGTGCCAGATGCCGGAGCTGCGGCCGTACAGCCGGGTGCTCAACCTGACCGGCTCGGAACAGGGGACGCTCGCGCCGTACTCGCTGATCCCGACACCGGTGCGCGGCGAATTCCCGACCGGCCCCGCCGGCGACCGGGAGTTCGAGATCGCCGTCTCCAACGCGCGCGCCGAACGCCGGATGCTCGTACAGGACATCTGCTCGATGCTGGTGCCGCCGCAGGTCGCCAAGGAGGCGTCCACGGCGACCCTACTGCGGCACGCCGTCCGGCAGGTGCCCGCCGAGGAGACGTCGACGCTTGACGACGTCGTCCGTACCCTCCAGGGTCTCGACGACGACGAGGGCAAGGAACTCGCCAACCTGCTCCTCGACACCGCCGAGATGCCGCTGGCCCTGCTGTTCTTCGGCCACCCGCCGCAGCACCTGCTCGGCGCCGACGCGGCCCTCACCGTGATCACCATGGCCGGCCTGCGCCTGCCCGACCTCAAGATCGAACGAGAGTACTGGTCGGCCGAGGAATCACTCGCCCTGCCGATGCTGCACACCGCACACCGGCTCGCGGTCCGGCGCTGCTACGGCGGCTCGATGTCGTCCCGCAAGATGGTCGGCCTGGACGAGGCCCACTTCATGGAAGGCTGGCGCTCCGGCCGGTCGTTCCTGGTCCGTCTCGCCCGCGATTCCCGGAAATGGAACCTGGCCGCCCTCGTCGCCTCCCAGAACCCGCGCGACATCCTCGGCCTCGACGTGCAGAACCTGGTGTCCACCGTCTTCGTCGGCCGGATCGCCGAGGACCAGGAGATCGCCTCCGAGGCGTTGCGGCTGCTGCGGGTGCCGGTCCACGACGGCTACGAGGCGACCCTCGCCTCGCTGTCCCAGGTCGACAGCGCCTCACAGCACCGCCTCGGGTTCCGTGAGTTCGTGATGCGGGACGTCGACGGGCGGGTTCAGAAAGTGCGCGTCGACGTCTCGTACGTCGACGGACTGCTCGAACACCTGGACACGACACCGGGGGTGGCGCCGCCGGCGGTTGTGCCTCTCCCGTCCGACCTGGAGGTTTGAGATGGTGCGGCGGGGGTTGGCATTCCTCACGACCTTGTTCGTGCTGGCGGTGGCTTCCATTGCCTGGGCCGTGGCCACACCGTCCGGGGCGGCCGCCGCCCCACCCGCCAAAGCCCCCGGCGGCGCCTGCAGCGTCGAGGAGTGGCAACGGGACTTCCGCGCCTGCGTCGATCGGCTCACTGAGGTCGTCGGCGACCGTGCCCAATGCCTTGACGCGCCCACGCCGAGCACCCCCGATTCCGGACTTGCCGGCTGGTTCGCCGAGCGTCCGTCTTCGTCGGGCAAAGACAGCTTCCCCGGCATGTACAGCGACTACGGGTATGCCGGATACAGCTTCAGCACATATGACTTGGGAGGCGGCTGCGCTTCCAATGTCACCGATGCGGATCACAAAGTCGAGAACACCCTCGCCAATGGCGAGTTCATGATCGCTACGGCGGTGATCGGCGCCTCCAACGCGCTCCGTGAGAGGGCGTGGAATCCGGCGACGTTGTGGGGCTGGGCCGATCCTCTTGTCGATCAAGCCACGAAGGCCGTCTACCAGAAGGTCTTCTCCGTCTTCGGCGTGGTGACCCTGGCCGTCGTCGGCGTCTACCTGCTCTGGCGATCGAGGCAGGCCGAGATGGGTGCGGCTACCACTACAGCGGGATGGGCGATCTTCATCATGGTCGTCGTGACGGCAATCGCCGCCTGGCCGACCCAATCCGCCAAGATGGCCGACCAAGGGCTCATCACATCTCTCGGCGTTGTCCACGACGCGGTCGGACCGCAGCCCAAGGAACGGGTAGGGCCTTGCCCACTCGGCCCGGACGCCTGCACTGACAACCGGCCTCCCGCAGTGCGAGCCAGCGACACAGCGACGGAGACCCTGCTCTATCGCAACTGGCTCCGAGGCATTCTGGGATCCGCCGACAGCGATACCGCCAAGAAGTACGGTGAGGCACTTTACGACGCACGCTCGTTCCGCTGGGATGAGGTCGACAAACTGCGGTCGAACCCCGCCACTCGCGACGCCACACTCGATCGCAAGAACACGCAATGGATGAAGGTCGCGGAGCAGATCAGGGCGGAGGATCCTGAGGCCTACGAATACCTCCAAGGCTCGAGGGGCATGGAGCGAGTCGGCGCCGGATTCATCGCGATGCTAGCGGCATTCATGTATGGCCTCTTCGACATCACCGCGTCCCTGCTCGTGCTACTCGGCTTCCTGGTTTTCCGCTGGGCTGTGATCGTGGCACCGATTCTGGGGACCATCGGCCTTCTACGGCCGGCAAGCGGCGGTATCCGACGTCTGGGGAATGCGGTCGTCGCCGCGGCGTTCAACATTGCGATCTTCGGTACGGGCGCGGCGATCTACCTGTTCGCCGTGGACCTCATCATGAACACCACAAGCCTGGCCGGTTGGCTGCAGGTGGTCCTGGTGGGGCTCTGCGGCGTTGTCGGATGGCTGCTGCTGCGCCCTTACCGTCGCATCACACAACTTGGCGGCAAGGACGGTGCGGCCTCCATCGCCGCCGGTGGCTCCTGGCACCGCCGGTTCTTCCGTGACATGCGGGAGGCCTCCAGGCTGGATGCCGCCGAGGGCGATAGCTCGCGGGAGCCGGTCTTCGGCAGAGGCAACCGACCTCTCGAACAGCGGAATCTCCGGCCGGAGGCACGGCTGGAAGATCCTGCGCACGCGGCAACGACACGTAACCAGAGCACCGACCTTGTTCCTGCCAATACCCCTAGCCGCCCGGACGGCAAGGAAAACACTGTTCGAGACGACGATCCGCCGGCCTCTCCACCGACGCCAGGGAAGTCCCGTCCAGCTCGATCCCGCACCACCTCTGACTGGGCCGAACCGGATGTCGCGGAGCGACCCACGTCGTACTCGATCTATCGGCCGGAGACCCGCACCACTAATGAGGAGCCGGCCACCCCGCGGATACGTTCTGAGGCCAGGTGAGGCATGCCCCGCTTGATCGAACGTGGCCTCAACGGGATCTTTCGGTCCCGTTGGGGCGTCGCCATCGTCATCGCCGCCATAGTGCTGGCAGTCGTCGGCATCGGCCGTCTCTTCTCCGACGGACAAGCCGCTACGCCTCTGGGCAGTGGTAACCCGGCACCGACCATCAGCATCGACCCTTCGGACTACGACAGCGTGCTCTCGTCCGAACCGCCGCCGACTCCTCGGACCATCCCGGGAAGAGCACAGCCGGAGGCGGTTGCCTACGCGTTCGCGTCGGCCTGGGTGGGCAACGATGGCGTCACCGCCCAGAAGTGGTTCAGCCGGCTTCAGCCCAACGCGACCAAGAACCTCGCTGAACGGTTGC
Organism: Actinoplanes sp. NPDC019969; assembly: GCF_055562375.1. Lineage (NCBI taxonomy): Bacteria > Bacillati > Actinomycetota > Actinomycetes > Micromonosporales > Micromonosporaceae > Actinoplanes > Actinoplanes sp. NPDC019969. Next base: position 827,256 of record NZ_JBVHFK010000001.1, read on the forward strand.
GCGACGTCGACCCGGCCGGGGTACCGGCGGATCGGGTGGTCGGACGGCCGACCCTGGTCACGATCAACCCGACTCTGGTGAACGCGAACGTGACGATGGATTCCGGCAAACTCGTCCTCCGGCTCGTGGCGCCGGACGGCAAGTGGCTGGTCGACGGCATCGACTGGGAGCCGGCGTGAGCATGCCGCGCCCCCGGAAAATCGTCGTCCTGGTCGCCTCTCTGGTCACGCTCCTGCTCCTGTGCTGCTGCGGCGGCGTCACCGTGCTCCTGTTGAGGAGTGCTGACGACGAGGGCGACCAGCTGATCAGCGCCTCGTTCAACTGCGGACAGGGTGGGCCGGTCGATCCGGACGCCGAGTTGCCGCGAATCCAGAACTACAGCGCGGAGCAGATGCGGAACGCGGCCATCATCATCAATGTGGGCAAGAACCTGAAGCTGCCGCCGCGGGCCTGGGTGATCGCCGTGGCGACGGCGATGCAGGAGTCACAGCTCACCAACCTCGGTCACCTCGGCGCGAAGAACGACCACGACTCACAAGGCATGTTCCAGCAGCGGCCGAGTTCCGGATGGGGCACTCCGGCCCAGGTACGGGATCCGGTCTACTCGAGCACCAAGTTCTATCAAAAGCTGCGGACGGTCCGGAATTGGGACAAGCTTCCGCTGACCCGGGCCGCGCAGAAGGTCCAGATCAGCGCTTATCCCGATGCCTATGCGAAGCACGAACCGGTGGCCACCCAGATCGTGAACCAGTTGGCCGACGGCGCCGCCAACGCGGTGGGTGACTCGCTGAACATGGAATGTGCTTCCGCGGGACAGGTCGCGGCATCCGGATGGACCGTCCCGCTCAAGGCGCCGGTCGGCTCCGCTTTCCGTAGCGCTTCCCGCCCTAACCATCAGGGTGTCGACCTGAGTGTGGAGAAATACCGGCCGATCGTCGCGGCAGCGAGCGGCGTGGTGTCGAAGGTCAAATGCGACGAGGACTTCCGTGGGCGTCAGACCTGCAATGTGGACGGGTACCCCGGCAAGGGTGGCTGCGGGTGGATGGTGGAGATCGTCCATGCGGGCAACGTCATGACGCGTTACTGTCACCTGGTGCAACGACCGCTCGTGCGCGAGAATCAGCAGGTCACCGCGGGAGAGATGATCGGCCGGGTCGGCAGCAGCGGCAACTCTTCCGGGCCTCATCTGCACTTCGAGGTGCATCTCAACAACGACCGGTCCCGGCACGGCGCGGTGGATCCGGTCCGGTTCATGCAGAAGACGGGCGCACCGCTGGGCAACGAGGAATGAGCGGCGGAATGATGCCGGATCCGTTCAGCAGCCGCAGCGAGAGCGCGCTGGAGTCACCACGCCCGATAGTGCCGACCCCCGCAATGATGGCCGGGGAGCTACGTGGGCGCCGCGTGCTGGTGGGGCTTCCGGGTTTCGGCTGGCGCGGCGATCTGCGGGCCGACGAGAAGGTGGTACAGGGCAGCCGCACCTACGTCCCGGTGATGCCGGAATCGGAGTGGTACCGGGCCGAGGCGGAACGGACCGAGGTGTTCGCAGCACTGGTCCCGGTGGAACGCGTCTGGGTCGAAGAACTGGGTTTTGCGGGGACGAGCACGCCCGGCGCAAAGGTCAATCAATTGGTCTCGCTCGACGAGCCACCACGGCGACCACCAGTCGCAGCTGTCGATGCCGATTCGCTGACCGGTCGCCGTGTCACGCAGATCCTAAATGACGGCGAAGAACGTCGCGACCTGCGAGCGGTCACGGAGTCACATGTCAGTGACGACGGGACCGTGGCTGTGCGCGTGGCTCAGGAACTCGACTGGTACAGGTGGGGATGGAGCGGCAAACTCCCCCGGACACTCGAGGTTTCAGCGCACCTGATCTGGGTCGAGTAGCGTCAGGTTTGAGTGGCTCCGCAGACGCGCCAGCCGTCCTGATCAACGATGGCGAACTGCCAAGTGCTGCTTTTGCGGCCTTGCCCCGCGATGGTCTGCGTCAGATCGGCATCGACAGTTCCGGTCTGGCCGCTCGTAGCGACTTCGAGGCTCGACCAGGTGATGGAGATTTTGACCGAGTACTCCTTCTCCCGATTCACCGTGTCGTCACGAAATTGCGTTATCTCGGCGAAGTCACCGCCTGAGGCGCACTGATAAAGCGCAGCCTCATTATCGTCTCGATGCACCAGAAATGCTGCCAGGTAACTGTCGACGACGGCGTCGGGCGCGGTTCGCTGGATGGCGGTGGCCTCGTCGTAGAGGAGGGCGAAGGCGCCGACCCCGCCCAGGCACAGCAGAGCGAGAATGCCGCCGGTGAGAGCCAGGACCAGGCGGGCGCGCCGACTCTGGAAGCGCCTCCGCCGGCCACCCGGCAGAGTCACCGACGGGCCGGGGACAGCCGAACTCCCGCCGCCGGGTGGGGGCGTCGCTGGCTGGCTGCCGGCTTCGGCTTCAGGCGGTTGCGGTCCCATGTGTACGACAGTAGTTCGCTCGTCACGATTCCTATGATCAGGAGCCATCACCGTCACCCCGCTCCGTCCGGGACGACGAACTCCGTGTCCCGTCCCCAGTGCTTCAGGACTTCGGTCACGCCACTCTTGATGACGGCGAGGTCCTCCGCGGTGACGGGTTCGCCGTCGTCCCATGCCGGCGCCCGGTCCAGGTAGATGCCGTAGCTTCGCGATCCACGGTCCACCGGCAGGACCATGCGGCGGCCGCGGTAGTCGGCACGCATGGTCTCCCGGTCGACGCTCGACAGGGTCACGCCGGTGTCGGTGCGTGCCGACTGGCTCTTGATCTGGTGAACGCCCATTCCCCGCCCTCGTCTGCCTGTCATGCGTCCGGGTCGATGACGTTGATTCTCGTCACTGCCGGGTTCCGCTCCAAGGCCGGCCGTTCCACCGTGTTCCAGACGCCGTCGGCGCGTGGGTTGTGCGACCATGCCGTCACCTCACCCTGCGCCCCTTCGGCGTACCGCCCGGAGAGCCTTCGCCACACGTCTTCCGCCTGGCCGGTCCGGATCGGTGAACCGTCCTCGAAGAGGAGCATGTCGTCGAATCGCCGGCCGCCGGGCGTCTGTTCCAGCGTCACCCGGGTGACGCCGTCGGTGTGTTTCTCCGCGAACACCCGCATCGGGATCTTGTCGTCGGTTTTGCCGGAGTAGAAGTTGGCGCCGTCGAGCGGGCTGCGGACGTCGGCCTTTTCGACCTCGCGCATCAGGCGGTGGAACTCGGAGTTCTGGCCGAAGTGTTTGGCCAGGTCGCCGGCGTGCCGGGCGGCTGTCCTGGTGCCCGCGGTGCGCAGCAGGCCGGCGGCCTGCTGGAACATCTGGGCGATTTCGCCCTCGACCTGCTGCAGGGCCCGGTGCAGGATCTGGCGGCAGGCGACCCGGCTGGCCGCGATGAAGATCGGGATCTCGGTGAGGGTGGCGCCGGCGGTGGCGGTGGCGGTGACGATCGCCTGGCCGACCTGGAAGGCGAGCAGCGACAGCTGAGCCAGGTAGGCGGTCTTGGTGGCGACGGTGACCCCGGCCATCGCGATCAGGCCGGCGCCGATCAGTTCGACGGCGGTGGCGGCGTCGTCGAGGTGCCGGCCGGGGCCGTCGGGGCCGGTCCACCAGCGTTCGAAGGCCTCGACGGAGGCACCTTCGTTCTCCAGCCACACCCGGCGAGCGGCGGCGTCGGCTTCGGCGGCGTGGCGGCGCAGGCGGGTGCCGTGGTCGATCCAGGCGCGGCCGTCGCCGTACAGCCGGTCCTCGTCGGCCTCCGGCCAGGTGAAACCGATCCATTCCAGCGGCTCGGTGAGTTCCGCGGGCAGTTGGATGGTCATGACGTGCCGTCCCCGGGAGAGGCGAGGGAGGCGGCGGAGAAGGCGTCGGTGGCGGCGATGGCGCGGGCCTGGGCGGTCAGGGTGAGGGCGGCTTCGCCCATCTCCTGGACGTACGATCCGAGCGCCTGCAGCGCGTGCCCCAGCACCCCCTGATAGGCGAGGGCGAAGACGCTGCCGCTCTCGTCGCCGCCCCACGGGTTGTCCGGGCCGGCCACCGTGGTCTCCAGGGCGGCGACGTCGTCGGCCATCCGCTGCGCCACCCCCGCGAGGGTGCGCCCGCCGGCTGCTACGGATTCGGGGTCGAGCTTCAGCCGTACCGTCGCGGGGGTCGGGGTCGTCATCGCCGCACCCCCGCCTGCCGGGAGAGAGCCTGCAACGCCTCGGAGATCTCGCCGAAGCGGCGTTCCGCCGCGCTGGTGGCCTCGGTGACCGCCGCCTCGAAGGCATCGTGGGCGGGGAGGCCGGCCTGGGCTTCGGTGATGGCGTCGAAGAGGGCGGTGCGGAGTTCGTCCACAGGCAGTGCGGCGACCTGTGGATCGAGGACGACGTCCCACAGGCGGCCGGCGCCGTCGAGTTCGATGCGGACCAGCCCGTCGGCGCCTTCACCCGTGGAGGCGATGTAATCCGTCTCCCGGGTGGCTCGTTCATGCTCGGGGTGAACGTCCACCTCGGCCTCCCCTCGTGTGGATCCTGTGCGTGCGAATACCGCTGTTGCACGCTTCGAGTTCAAACCGACACGGTGCGTTCTTTACGGGGTCGAGATTGGACGGATGCGGCACGAAAGTCGGACCGGGGACGCAACGCGGCGACCGCACAGGTCTGGGATAGGTTTTATCCGCGGACAGGAGGTGACGGCAGTGGCGGATTCGACTCTGCGGGTCCGGCAGGCCGCTGCTTTGCACCGGCAGGCGGTGGCGACGGCGGATGCGGCCGCTGTCGCTCTGGAGGCGTTCGCGCCGGCCGCTGCCGACCCTCGCGAGCAGCATCGTCTCGCCGACCGGTTGCGGGCTGCGGCGGCCCGGCTGGTCCCGGGCTGGCTTGGCGCGACCCTCGACGCGTTGTCGCCGGTCGCGCCGCTCGGCGGCGCGGTGCCGCCACGGTTCGTCCGGGTGGGGCTGGCGCAGCCGCTGGACGACGTGCGGTTCCCGGCGGTGGTGCCGCTGCTCGGCACGGGCCATCTGACGGTCGACGCGACGGCCACCGATCCGCGGGTGTTCGGCCTGCTGCGGTCGCTGCTGCTGCGTCTGCTGGCGGCTTCCCCGCCGGGCTCGCTGCTGGTCCGGGCGGTGGACGGAGTGGGTGGCGGCGCGGTGTTCGCGCCGTTCGAGGAGCTGGCGGACGCCGGGCTGATGTCACCGCCCGCGACCGACCGGCAGGGTCTGCGGGATGTGCTGTCGGAGGCGGAGAAATGGCTGCGCCCGGCGCGGGCCGGGACGAGCGCGGGCCGGCGGGCCCAGCGTGACCGCAGCCTGCTCGTGGTGATCGCCAGCCTGCCGGAGATGACCGAGGGCGAGGAGCTGCGGCGGATCGCCGCGCTGGCCCAGCAGGGCCCGGATTCGGGCCTGCATCTGATCGTGGCGGGCTGGCCGCCGCCCCCGCTGACCGCGGAGACCACCCAGGCGCCGCTGCCGCGTACGACCGCCCTGTCGGTGCGCAACCCGTATGCGATCGTCGGCGACCCGCCCGGTGGCACGTTCGGGGCGGCGCCGGAGACGATGTGGCTCAACGCGCCGGTCTTCCTCGACGAGGATCCGCCGCCGCGCCTGATCGACGCGGTCTGCCGGGAGCTGGCCGCCGATTCCGCCGAGGCGTCCCGGGTCACCCTGGCCGATCTGCTGCCCGAGCCGGCCGACGAGCTGTGGTCGCAGGACGCGTCCGCCGGTGTGGAGACGGTGGTCGGTCACCACGGTGACGTGCCGTTGGTGCTGCGCTTCAACGACCTGACCCCGCACTGGATGCTGGGCGGCCGGTCGGGCGGCGGCAAGACCGCCTTCCTGATCAACGTGCTGTACGGGCTGGGCGCCCGCTACGGCCCCGATCAGCTGGCGCTGTACCTGCTGGATTTCAAGGAGGGCGTGTCGTTCGCCGAGTTCGTCCCGACCCAGCGGGACCGGACGTGGCTGCCACACGCGCGGGCCGTCGGTGTCGAGTCCGACCGGGAGTACGGCCTGGCCGTCCTGCGGGAGCTGGACGCCGAGATGGGCCGGCGCTCGCTGGCGTACAAGCGGGCCGGCGTGTCGCGTTTCGCCGATCTGCGGGCGATCGCGGCCGAGGAGGGCCGGGACAGTCCGCTGCCCCGGATCCTGTGCGTGATCGACGAATTCCAGGTGCTGCTGGCCGGCAACGATCCGACGGCTGCCGAGGCGGTGGCGCTGCTGGAGTCGCTGGCGCGCAAGGGCCGGTCGTACGGTATCCATCTGGTCCTGGCCAGTCAGACCGTGCTCGGGGTCGAGGCGCTGTACGCGAAACGGGATTCGATCTTCGGCCAGTTCCCGGTGCGGATCGCGCTGCCCGGCGGCGGTGACGTGCTGGAGCCGACCAACGACTCGGCGGCCGGTCTGCCGATCGGCAGCGCGGTGGTGAACACGGCGGGTGGCCTGGGCGGGCCGCGCGGGGCGACCCGCGGGCACGAGCGGGTGGTCCGGTTCCCCGATCCGCACGCCGACCAGAGGCTGCTCAGCGACCTGCGGCACCGGTTGTGGGGCGTCCGCGACCCGGAGGCGCAGCCGCCGCTGGTCTTCGCCGGTTACGCGGAGCAGCATCTGGCCGACGACCCGACGTACCGGGCGGCGCTGGCGGGCCGGGTGGCCCGGCCGGCTGCGCTGGTCGGCCGGGTGATCGACGTGGCGCTGTCGACGGCGGCGTTCGCGCTGGATTCGTCGCCCGGCCGGCATCTGGCGATCCTGGGTTCGCACACGGTCGGCGCCGAGGTGCTGGACGCGGCGGCCCGCAGTCTCGCGGCCTGCCACGCGCCGCGGACGGCCCGGTTCGTGATCGCGTCGCTGGTCGCCGAGGGTGACGCGGCAGCGGCGGCGCTGGCCGCCGAGATCGGGCACCGGCAGGACGTGGAACTGGTCGACGCCGCCGGGCTGGCCGCCGCGCTGGATCCGGAGCACCCCGGCTATCGGGTGGTGTTCGGGATGGACGCGGCCCCGGCGGGCACGCTGAGCCTGCTGCGGCAGCTGCTGCGCGACGGGCCGGGCCGTGGGGCGCACCTGCTGTCCTGGTGGCGTGGTGTGCGCCGGTTCAGCGAGGAGATCGGCGGGAGCATGGGCCGGGAGGACGTGGCCGGCCTGATGTTCCTGAACGTGCCGCAGTCGGACGTGTCGCTGATGCTGGGCCGGCCGGTGGACTGGCAGCCCCGGGCGAACCGGGCGCTGCTGCACGACCGGCACGCCGACCGCACCGTGACGGTCGTGCCCTTTGTCGATCCAGCGGAGCGTGACGAGCCGTGACCGAGCAGGCCGAACACCATGGTGTCATCCCGGCGCAGGGCGGACCGCCCGCGCCGGGGCCGTGGGACGACTATCTGGCCGCCGCCCAGCAGCTGGACGTGGTGCGCCGGGCGGCGAGCACGATGGCGGGCGAGCATGCGGCGACGGTGGCGGCGGCCCGGCAGGAGCTTTCCTCGGTACGGGCACGGCTGTCCCCGCAACGGGCGAGGCTGACCCGCGACTTCCGGGTCCCGGAGAGTGAGCTGCTGCCGCAGCCGGCCGATCAGGCCGTCGCGATGGAACGGGTGGCCGGTGGGCCGCCCGCGGTGCTGGCCGCGCTGCGGGAGGCCAGGGCCACCGCCGACGCTGCGGATGCCGCCTTCATCGGTCCCGGCCCGGGCGGACCGAACCGGCCGGTGACCCGCAACCTGGTGGTGTACGGGCCGTTCGCGATCGCCGTGCTGCTGGTGCAGGTGCTGCTGTTCCTGGTCGCCGAGCCGGGTTCCACGTCGAACCTGATGCTGCTCTGTGGGCTCAGCATGCCGCTGCTGGCGTTCGGGCTGGGGTGGGCGACGATCGGGTTCGTCTACGGCGACGACGGCGGCGCGAAGGTGGACCGCACTCCCGTCGCCGGCCTCATCGTCTGCCTGACACCGGTCCTTCTCACCTGCGCGTGGACCGGCCTGGAGAAACTTCTGAGCTAGGAGGGCTCGATGGCGAACGTCGAAGAGGTCAAGGTCGGTGTGGCGGCCACGGTGGACGGCGCGCAGCGCACCATCGCCGGGATCCAGGCCGCCGCGAACGAGCTCGATCAGGCGCTGGCGCGGATGCGGGTGACGGCGGTGGGGTCGTTCCATCCGGCGGCGGCGGCCGCTATCGCGCATCTGGAGCAGGCACGGACCCGGTTGGACGAGGCGGTGCAGCTGACGCACGCGGCTGTCGACTCGGCCAACCAGTTCCGCAGCATGATCTGAAAGATCCGGCTAGCGGGCGTTTATCAACGCCATCGCCTCGGCGCGGACCTTGCCGTCGGTCTGGAACGCGCCGCGGACGGCGGACGTGACGGTGCGGGCGCCGGCCTTGCGGATGCCGCGCATCTCCATGCAGAGGTGCTCGCACTCCAGGACGACTATCGCCCCGCGGGCCCCGAGCTGCGTCATCAGCAGGTCGGCGATCTGCGAGGTGAGCCGCTCCTGGACCTGCGGGCGGCGGGCGAAGACCTCGACGAGACGGGCCAGTTTCGACAGGCCGGTGATGCGCCCGTCGGTGCCGGGGATGTAGCCGATGTGCGCCACGCCCTTGAACGGCAGGAGGTGGTGCTCGCACATGCTCTGCACCTCGATGTCGCGGACCAGGACGAGTTCCTCGTGGTCCGCCTCGAAGCTGGTGGTGAGCACGGTGGCCGGGTCGACACGGAGGCCGGCGAACAGCTCCGCGTAGGCCCGGGCGACCCGGGACGGGGTGCGGATCAGGCCGTCGCGGTCCGGGTCCTCGCCGACGGCGATGAGGATCTCCCGGACCGCTTTCTCGATCCGCCCGAGGTCGACGGCCTGCTCGACCGGGGTACCGGTGAGCTTGCCGTCGACCAGCCGGGCGGCGAGGTAGTCGAGTTCGTCTGACTTGCTGATCAGTTGCTGCCTTCCGCACCGTTCGCGTTCGGGTTGTGCCCGACTGCGATCTGCCCGTCCGCCTCGGCCTGCGCCTTGAGCTTGTCACGCTCGGCGGGGGTGAGGACCGGCGGCGCCTCGGAGGGGAGACGCTTGCCGAAACCGTTGAACGGCGACATCGGGGGACGCTTGGCCACCCGGGCGCAGATCCGGTTCATGTCCTCCTGAGTGATGGTCTCCTTCTCCATCAACTCAAGCACCATGTTGTCGAGCACGTCGCGGTATTCGACGAGGATCTCCCACGCTTCGTCGTGGGCGAGCTCGATCAGCGCACGGACCTCGGCGTCGATGTCGGCGGCGACCGCGTCCGAGTACGCCTTCTCGTGGCCCATGCTGCGGCCCATGAACGGCTCGTCGCCGGTGGTGCCGTACTTCACGGCGCCCAGCTTGGAGCTCATGCCGTACTGGGTGACCATCGCCTTGGCCAGGCCGGTCGCCTTCTCGATGTCGTTGCCGGCGCCGGTGGTGGGCTCGTGGAAGACGAGCTCCTCGGCGGCCCGGCCACCCAGCGCGTACGCCAGGGTGTCGATCATCTCGGCGCGGGTCTGGGTGTACTTGTCCTCGGTCGGCAGCACCAGCGTGTGACCCAGCGAGCGGCCACGCGGCAGGATCGTCACCTTGTGCACCGGGGCGGAGTGCGGCAGGGCGTAGGCGACCAGCGCGTGTCCACCCTCGTGGTACGCGGTGATCTTCTTTTCCTTGTCGCTCATCGCCCGGGTCTTGCGCTCGGGGCCGGCGATGACCCGGTCGATCGCCTCTTCGAGGAACTCGTTGGAGATCGCGCGCTTCTCGTTACGCGCGGTCAGCAGCGCAGCCTCGTTGATCACGTTGGCCAGGTCGGCGCCGGAGAAACCGGGCGTGCGGCGGGCCACCGAGTCGAGATCGACGTCGGGCGTGAACGGCTTGCCCTTGGCGTGCACCCGCAGGATCGCCTTGCGGCCCTCCATGTCCGGGTTGTCCACCGGGATCTGCCGGTCGAAACGGCCCGGGCGCAGCAGCGCCGGGTCGAGGATGTCGGGCCGGTTGGTGGCCGCGATCAGGATCACGCCACCCTTGGTGTCGAAGCCGTCCATCTCGACGAGCAGCTGGTTGAGCGTCTGCTCGCGCTCGTCGTGGCCACCGCCCATGCCGGCGCCACGGTGCCGGCCGACCGCGTCGATCTCGTCGACGAAGACGATCGCCGGAGCGTTCGACTTGGCCTGCTCGAAGAGGTCGCGGACCCGGCTCGCGCCGACACCGACGAACATCTCGACGAAGTCCGAACCCGAGATCGAGTAGAACGGGACCCCGGCCTCGCCGGCGACGGCGCGGGCCAGCAGCGTCTTGCCGGTGCCCGGGGAGCCGAAGAGCAGGACGCCCTTCGGGATCTTGGCGCCGAGCGCCTGGTACTTCGTGGGGTTCTGCAGGAAGTCCTTGATCTCCTGGAGCTCCTCGACGGCCTCGTCCGAGCCCGCCACGTCGGCGAACGTCGTCTTCGGCGTGTCCTTGGTGATCATCTTCGCCTTGGACTTGCCGAAGTTGAGCACCCGCGAACCGCCGCCCTGCATCTGCGACATGAACAGCAGCAGCAGGACCACGAGGATCGCGATCGGGAGCAGGTTGATCAGGATGCTGAGGAGGATGTTGTCACCGGAGACGGTGGCATCGACCGTGCCGGAGATCCGGGACGGGGTCGCCTTCTTGGCATCGAGGACCTGGGTCCAGATCTCATCGGTGAGCTCGTACGGGTACTGGGTCTCGATCTTGTCGGTCGCCTTGTTGTCGCCGAACTGCTCAGCGCGTTCAAGATCGATCTGGAGCGTCTGCTCCTTGTCCTTCTGGACGACCTTCTTGATACCGGGCTGATTCAGACGGTCAAGCGCGACCGAAGTGTCTACCCTCTGGTAGCTCGGACCACTGGTGAAGACAGAGCTCAGCGCGACTACGCCGATGATCACCAGAATGATCCAGACCACCGGGCGGCGGAAGAAACGCGTACGTTCCATACTGTTGTCGGGCGCCAAGCGCCCGGACCCTCCTGATCGGCGTCCTGGTCACCTCAACGTCAACCGCCCACCGGCGGCTGCCGGGAACCGCGTTACCCCCCTTTTCGGGAGATGAACCGGATCCCAGCCCCTCCAGCGCTCGTGACACCACGCCATCGGTCACTCGACCGTACACCGTAGGTGCCGCTTACGAACCCGTGAGCCCGCAGGGCGAACTACGCGTACGGGCCGTGAAATCTCGGCGGTTCAGGTGCAAAAACGCACATAATGAACCAATACTGAGAACACGCTGAGAAAGCGGTTCAGCTACGGGCGTAGACCTCGGGCTTGAGAACGCCGACGTACGGCACTTCCCTGTACCGCTCGGCGAAGTCCAGACCGTAACCGACCACGAACTCGTTCGGGATGTCGAAGCCCACGTAACGCACCGGAACCTGCACCTTGACCGCGTCCGGCTTGCGGAACAGCGCCACCACCTCGACGCTCGCCGGCCCCCGCGACTCCAGGTATTTCATCAGCCAGGAGAGGGTCAGTCCGGAGTCCACGATGTCCTCGACGACGAGCACGTGCCGGCCGGCGATGTCCCGGTCCAGGTCCTTCAGGATCCGCACCACGCCCGAGGAGGTCGTCCCCTGCCCGTACGACGAGACGGCCATGAACTCCATCTCGGTCGAGGGACCGTGCCGGCCCAGCGAGCGGGCGAAATCGGCCATGAACATGACCGCGCCCTTCAGCACACAGACCAGGAGGATGCCGTCCTCGGCGTCGGCGTGGTCCGCGGACACCTGCTTGGCAAGTTCGTCGATCTTGTCCCGGATCTGTTGCTCCGAGATGATCACGTGGTCGATGTCGGCGTCGTACCAAGAGCCATCAGCCATGCCTCTAAGCCTGCCGCATGGAAGTTACCGTTCGGCGAACGGGGCCGGATTCCGAACCGGATAGCTCAACTGATAAAGGCCGGATCCACTCGTACGAGGTCGTCCGAACGGCGGGCGACCATGATCCCGCCGGGCAGATGGGCCGGTCCCTGACCCCGCCAGGCGGACACCAGGGCCTCCAGCGCGGTCACGTGACCGAACGCCAGCGCGCCGCCCGGAGCGCCCAGCTCACGCGCCCAGCGGTGCAGCACCCGGCTGCGGATCGCCGGCAGCAGAACGGTCAGCGCCGGCACCGACAGGCCGGCCGGCGACCGGGCCGACTCCAGGGCGGCGGCGGACAGCTCGTCCAGGGCCGCGTTGTCGGCGGCCACCAGCGCGGCCGTCCGGGACAGGTTGGCCAGGACACCGGGGCCCAGCGCGTCCACCAGCACCGGCAGGACGGAGGCACGGACGCGGGACCGGGCGTACGCCGGATCGGTGTTGTGCGGGTCCTCCCAAGGGGCCAGACCCAGCGCGGCACAGGCCTTGCGGGTGTCGGCCCGGGCCACGTCCAGCAGCGGCCGGCGGAACACCCCGCGCCGCGCCGGCATCCCGGACACCCCGCGCGGGCCACCGCCGCGAGCCAGCGCCAGCAGCACCGTCTCGGCCTGGTCGTCCCGGGTGTGGCCGAGCAGAACCGCGGCCGCCCCGAGATCCGAGGCGGCCGAGGCCAGCGCCGCGTAACGGGCGGTGCGGGCGGCCGCCTCCGGGCCACCGGGCAACCCGGCGACCGACACGGTGGCGATCCGGACCGGATCGAACCCGGCATCCCGGGCCCACGCGGCCACCGACCGGGCGCGCCGGTCGGAACCCTCCTGCAGACCGTGGTCGACGGTGACCAACCCCACCCGGCGTCCGGCGAACCGGGCCGCCGAGGCCAGTGCCAGCGAGTCAGCCCCGCCCGAACACGCCACCAGCACCAGGGCGTCGTCGGGAAGGTCGGCCAGACCCCGGCGCACCGCCATGCGCACTGCCGCCACCGGCGGCGGGATCCTGGCCATGGCTAGTGGTGCACCCGCGCCACCCAGGCGTCCGGGTCACCCAGCTCGTCGAGCCGCGGCAGGGTCAGCGGGGACTCGAAGATCTTGTTGAAGCCGTCCATGCCGACCCGCTCGTGCACGCCGTGGACGAACTTGCGGCCCTCCGCGTACTGCCGCATCTTGACCTCGATGCCCAGCACCCGGCGCACCGCCTTCTCCAGCGGGTTGCCGCCCTCGCGGCGCCGGTTGAACTTGGCCCGGATCGACTCGACCGACGGGATCACCTCGGGGCCGACCCCATCCATCACGAACTCGGCGTGCCCCTCGAGCAGGGTCATCAGGGCAGTCAGCCGGTCCAGCACGGCACGCTGGGCGGGCGTCTGCACGATGTCCAGCACCGAGACGCGGCTCTCCTCGTCACGCAGCGCGTCGGACAGCGTCGCCACCCCGCGGCGCAGCCGCTCCAGGATGTGCTCGCTGCCCTGCGAGGCGTCGACGAACGCCTGCACCTCGCCGAGGAAGTAGCCGCGCATCCACGGGACGGCGGTGAACTGGGTGCGGTGGGTCACCTCGTGCAGGCAGACCCAGAGCCGGAAGTCACGCGGGTCCGCCTCGATCTTGCGCTCGACCTCGACGATGTTCGGCGCGTTCAGCAGCAGCTGACCGGGCTCGCTGGAGAACACCTCGTATTGCCCGAGGACGCGGCCGGAGAGATAGGCCAGCACCGTGCCGGCCTGCACCCCGGTCACCCGGGAGCCGATCGCGTCGGCCCACGGAGCCGGCTCCTTGTCCCCGGACAGCCGGGACACCAGCGGGCCGATCACCCGCTGGAGGCCGGCGATGTTCACCTTCGCCCAGTCGCGGCGGTCGACGACCCGGACCGGTGGCACCTCCACCTGTGAGCTCAAGCCGGTGTAGGCGGCCACGTGCCCGGCCGCCTCGTCGGTCAGCGCCCGCAGCTCGGAGACCACCTGAGTGGCCTCCTCATAGGTCACCGCGGGGCCGGATTTCGACAGCGCGCCCGCGGTCGCGGCGGCCAGATCCCAGTCAACGAACTGCGCCATGCAGCCCACCGTACCCGCGCCGCTCCAGCCCACACTCAGGTGAAATCCCGGAGTACCCGATCAGCAGCCGCAGGCCACCAACCGCGCGGCGATCCGGTCCAGGGCCTGCCGGGCGGTGATCGAGTCCGCCCCGCCCTTCGCCATGATCGCGAAGGCGAGCACCTGCCGCTCCTTGGTGACCAGCACCCCGGCCAGCGTGTTCACCCCGCTCAGCGAGCCGGTCTTGGCTCGTACGATGCCCTGCGCGCTCTCGTTGGCGCGCGGCGTCGCGAACCGCGTCTCCAGGGTGCCCGACCAGCCCGCCACCGGAAGCCCGTTGAAGATGTTGCTGAGCGCCGGCTGCTGCCCGCCCGCCGCCAGCTGCAACGTCTCCACCAGCAGGTCCGGGGTGATGCCGTTGCGGTTGGAGAGCCCGCTGCCGTCGTTGAGCCGGGCCTGCGCGCCCGCCAGGCCCAGTTCGGTCAGCTTGGCGTTCATCGCCGCTGCGGCGCCGGTGAAACTGGCCTTCCCGCCGGCCGCCAGCGCGACCTGCCGCGCCAGCACCTCGGCCAGCACGTTGTCGCTCTGCTGCAACATCCAGTCGACGACCTGCACCAGCGGCGGCGACTGCACCTTGCCCAGCTCGGCGCCCGGCGTCCAGGCCGTGCCGGCGGGCGCCGACGGGTTCGCGGCGCCACCGGCGGCCGGAGCCGTCCCCTTCTTCACCGCCGTCCCGGGCACGCCGATCATCCCGGCGAACAGCTTCCCGGCCGACAGCGCCGGATCCGTGTACCGAGGATCCCCGCCGAACTCGTTGTGCACCGGCTCGATCCGCCCCGCATTGGTCATCAGCGACTGGATCCGGGCCACCTGCCCACCCGGGGAGATGTCCCAGTCGCTCCAGCCGCTCGCCGTCTCCGGGCCCTCGAAGAGCGAGGTGTCGACCAGGACGCGGGTCGGCTTGGCGCCGCCGAGCGCCTTCTTCACCTGCGCCGCCAGGTCGTCCAGGTGGGCCGCGCCCGGGAAGAGGTCCTTGTCGCCCTTCTTCACCGCCAGCGACGCGTCACCACCACCGATGATCACCACCTCGCCCGGATTCGCGCCGGCCACCACCCGTGTCTCCAGCCGGTACGCCGGCCCACGGGCGGCCAGCACGGTCGCCGCGGTCAGCACCTTCGTCGTCGAGGCCGGGGTGTTCATCTTGTCGGCGTTGCGCTCGTAGAGAACCGTGTCACTGGCCACGTCGACCACCTGGATGTTCACGGCGGAACCCAGCGCGGTTGCACCCACCAGCGGGTCCAGGGCCTTCTTGACGGTCGCCGGGTCGGGTGCGGAACCGTCCGCCGTCGCGGCCGCGAGCACCGGCGTCGGCGTCGGCTCGGGCGTGGCCGCGGTGGGCGCCGTCGTCGCGGCGGGCTTCCCGTTCAGCGCGTCCAGCCAGCCGTCGACCGGCCCCGGACGGACCACGAGACCCACCACCGCGGCGGTCGCGAGCAAGATCAAAACCGCGATTGCGGAGACCAGTTTGGTACGGGACTTCCGGCGCGTACCCCCCTCGCCCGGCGGTTCGGCAGTCCCGGGCTGGGCCACCGGAGCCGCCGCACGCGCGGCGCCCACCGGCACGGACGCCCGGCCGGCGTTCTCGTCCCGGTTCGTCTTGGCAGCTCCGGGGCCGGTCAGCTGTCCGGCCCGGGCCATGCCGAGCGGTCCCAGCGCGGGAGCCGCCTTGCCGATGACGGCGGTGCGGTCCGGATCAGCGGATTCTTGCGGGGTACGGCCGGGAGCCGCCCCGGAAGCAGCGGCACCGCCCGGAGCCTGGCCTCGATCGGCGGGGCGGCCCACGGCCGAGCCGGCCACCGGGACCGCAGCCGACCCAGAACTGCCGGTGGTTCCCTTGACCGTCCCCGAACCACCGGCCCGTTCCGTGACCGCCCCGAGGTTGGCGGTCCGGTCCGGGTCCGTGGACGCGGGCCATTCCGGGTTCGTCCCCTGAGTCGCCGCGCGTTCGAGGCTCGACCCGGGGTTCGTTGTCCGTTCCGTGCCCGTCCCCTGATTCGCTGCACGGTCGGCGCCGGGTCCCTGGTTCGCCGCACGTTCAGGGCCGGTCCCTTGGATCGCCGCGCGTTCAGCACCGATCCCCTGGTTCGCTGCACGTTCGGGGCTGACCCCTTGGCTCGTAGCGCGCCGGGGGTTGATATCCGGATTTGCCGCTTCTTTCGGAACTGCGCTGAGATGGGCGGTGCGATCGGGGTCAGCGCCGGAATTCAACGCGGGTTCGGGGCCTGACCCGAGGTTCGCTGTGCGGTCGGGGTCTGCTTTGACGTCGGCGGGACGGCCGCGGTCGGTTCCCGGGCTGCCCGGGTGTTGGGGAGCGGTACCGAGGTTGGCGGTCCGGTCCGGATCCCCGGCTCGGCCCGGATCACCGGTGCGGCCGTCGCTGGACGGCCGACCGGGGTCGGAGGACGCGACCGGCTCGGCGTCCGGATCGGACGGGCCCGCGGGCTGGCCGGCACGCGCGGCGGCCGGGCCGGGTTGCGTTCCCGGCCAGTTCCCGATCGGGTCCGGGCCGCTCGGCGGGTAGTGGCCGGTACGCCCGTCACCTCCCGCACCCGAGCCGCCCCCGGAAGGACCGGCGACACCCGGTCGGCTCTGACCTGAAATGACCGTATTTGCAAACTGTGCTGCTTCCACCTGTACGGCAGCACGACCGGACGACGGAGATTCACCGGAAGCGACCTGCGGCTCCGAGCCCGGAATGCTGACCCGCCCCACACCGGCTCCCTGCCCCGGCAGAGACGGCCTCGCTGCGCCGGGTTGCTGCTCAGCATGCCCGGGGCCGCCGTACGTTCCGGCCCGCCCCGGCACAGACGCATGCCCTTGACCAGCGCCACGCGTCCCGGCCTGCCCCGGAACCGAGGCCTGCCCGCGTCCAGCGTCATGTGCCCCGGGCTGCCCCGGAACCGAGGCCTGCCCATGTCCAGCGCCGTGCGCTCCAGGCTGCCCCGGAACAGACGCATGCCCGCTGGCCTGCTGAGGAACAGCGGCACGACCACCGGCCTGCTCAGCCGCAGAGCCCTGCCCGCCCGGCTGTCCAACCCCAGAAGCCTGGCCGCTCGCCTGAGGGCCCACTGCACCCTGACCAGCCGACTGCCCGGGCACGGCAGCCTGTGCCGTCGGGGGGCCGGCTACAGAGACGCGGCCGCCCGGCTGCCCGGAAACAGGAACCTCCGGCTGGCCGGGGACTGAAGCCTTACCGGCCGACGGCCCGGAGACCGGAGCCTGGCCGCTCGGCTGCCCGGAGACCCGATCCCGGGCATCCGGCTGACCCGAGACAGAGGCCTGACCGGCCGACGGCCCGGAGGCCGAAGTCTGGGCGCTCGGCTGCCCAGGGACCGATGCCTGACCGGCCGACGGCCCGGAAACCGAAGTCGGGGCGCTCGATCGTTCTGTGCTGGGAGCCGAGCCACCCGGTTGACCAGGGGCGGAAGGTTGTTCTCCGGCCGGAGCAGGCGGGCGCGGCTGGCCCTGAACCGATGATGGCGCGCTGCCCGGGACCGTTGCCTGCTGAGCGAGGTTCGGTTCGGGGGAGCCGGACGCCTCTGCTGACGTAGGTGCCTGTTCCGCACGGCCCACGCCGGACTCGGACGGTGGAGAGTCTTGGCGCGGACCGGCCATGGGACGGCTTTCCCCCGCACCGGAGCCGGCTGGGGTGGAGGCTGCCTGTGGGGATGTTCCGGGCGGGCCCGAGGTGAACTGCGGCGTGATCGGTGATGCGGACGAACCGCTCGCCGGCTGGTCGTTTCCGGGTACCGGCGATTTCCCGCCATCACCAGAGACGGCCTGCGCCTGGACAGCGGGAATGGCAGGCGTGGCCGGCTTGCCACCGGCGACCGGCAGGCCACCGCGTATGACGGGGGAAGGCGCCGTCGCCAGGCTGTCCGGCCGCGCGGAAGGCGCAGAAGACGCGGAAGCGATAGAAGAGGCGGAAGGCGCAGAAGAGGCCGGAGGCGCGGAAGGTGCGGATGGCGTAGAGGGCGCGGAAGCCAGACTGTCCGGCCGGGCGGGAGCGGCAGAAGGCACGCTCGCCCGCCCCGGGGCTGCCGGCGCTGGTTGCCCAGTGGACCCCGGGACGGCGGCCTGACCGGAAGCGGGCGGCTGAGCCGCGGACGGTGGAACGGCCGCACGGCCGGGAGCACAAGGGGGCGCCGCGGGGCCGCCGGACGGTTCCGGTTCGTCGGTTTGCCAGGGGAACGGCAGCCGGGCCACGTCGGAGGGTGGGGAATCCGGGGTGCCCGGATTGTGGTGGTACGCGGAAGAACCGGCCGATGACTGCATGGCTGACTTACCCTCTTCGGTGCCGGGTTGCGAACTCGACACGCCGCGTTCCTTCGGACCGTCATGTGAATCTTGCCTCGTCACACGCCCCTCCTCGCCCGTGGCGTCAGACTTAGGGGAGACTAGCGACATCCGGCACACCGTCGCGCGCGGATCCTGCGGGCCCTGCTTCCACGCCCCGCTCCTCTGCCCGGCGGACCGGTCTATTCAAGCGGGCAAGCAAAAGGGGAGCGAATAATGGATTTCGACGTTCTGGTTGAGATCCCCAAGGGGCAGCGCAACAAGTACGAGGTGGACCACAAGACCGGACGTATCCGGCTGGACCGGACCCTCTTCACCGCGACACAGTATCCCGCGGACTACGGCTACATCGAGGGCACCCTGGGCCAGGACGGCGACCCGCTGGACGCTCTGGTGCTGATCCAGGAGCCGACGTTCCCTGGCTGCCTGGTCCGCGCCCGCGCGATCGGCATGTACCGGATGACCGACGAGAAGGGCCGCGACGACAAGGTCATCTGCGTGCCGTTCGAGGACCCGCGCCAGGAGCACCTGCGGGACATCCACCACCTGGGCGAGTTCGACCGGCTGGAGATCCAGCACTTCTTCACGGTCTACAAGGACCTGGAGCCGGGCAAGTCGGTCGAGGGCGCGACCTGGGTCGGCCGGATCGAGGCGGAGGCCGAGATCCGCGCCTCGTTCAAGCGTGAAGAGGCCGCGCAGGCCGAGGGAGAGCACGAGCACTGAGCGCACGGTCCGTCGAGACCACGAGCGAACCGAAAAGCGAACCGCTGAACGACCGCACCTGCGGGGCTGACGCCTCGCAGGTGCGGTCGTTTCGCGTACCTCAGCAAAAGGAGAGATAGTTCACATCAGCCGCCGATGCCGGACACGGCGCTGTAGAGACCGGTCACCGCGCAGGCGACCGGGATGACCGAGACGACGATCAGCGCGTCCATGATGTCGGCGGCCCGGCCGAGGTACGGCGAGGGCGGCTTGTCCGCGTACCGCGCACCCGCAAGAACCGTGAGCAGGGCGATCAGCAACGCGCCGGCGATCACCGCGGGCAGCGCATCGCCCGCGCCGGTGAGCAGGTCGGCGCCGAGGGCCGCGCCGCCGGCCAGACCGGCCGCGAGCACCGGCACCCGGTGGCGCCGGGTGACGAACAGGCGCGAGCGCAGCAGCAGCGCGGCGCCGCTGACCGCGATCAGGATCCGGGAGGCGATCGAGCCCTCGGTGGCGAGCACCGCGAACGCGCCGACGGCCAGCACCGACCAGCCCAGGAGCATGCCGGCGAGGAGCTCGTCGGTACGGGTCACGGCCGCGAACACGGCGGTCCGCTCGGGCAGCTTGCGCACCGCGTCGACGGCCGGCCGGGGCGCGTCACCGGTGGACGGGGCATCGGTGCCGGGCGGCAGACTGACCGGCGGCAGCGGGGTCCGCCCGAACCGCACGGCGAGCAGCGGCAGCACCCCGATCGCGCAGACCAGTAGCGAGATCAGCACCGCGGCGCCGCCGGCCGCGTCGGTGAACAGCCCGGTGGCGGCGGCGACCGCTCCGAGCAGGCCGACCGTCACCCCGGCGGTGAAGAACCGGGCGCCGGCCGCCACACCGGCCCCGGCGATCGCCGAGATCAGCAGGATCGCGACCGAGCCGGCGAGCAGCTCCGGGCCGCCCAGCCAGGGCAGTGGCGCCAGCACGCCGTCCTTGCCGTAGGAGGTGACCAGGGTGGCGCCGCCGGCGAAGGCGTACGGCAGCGCGTAGCCGCCGAGGGCGACACCGGCCCGGCCGTCACCGAACGCGCGGGACGCGACGGTGGCGACGAGGGTGAGAAGGATCGCAACGGCGAGGCCGGCGATTCCCGGATAGTGGCCCTTCGCGCCGGTGGAGAGCAGGGCCGGCAGGCCGAGCGCGAGCGGGACCGCGGCGGCGGCCAGAGTCGCGGTGCGGCTGGCGGCGGGGGTCCACACACCGCCGCGGCGGCGGGCGCCCTCGGCGATGGCCTCCACCACGTCGTCGTACTCGAGTTCGGGCCACGCGTCCCCGGCCGGGACGAGGTGGAGCACCTCGCCGTCCCGTACGCCCTGGGGGTGCAAGCCCTGGCCGGTGGCCAGCAGAAGGCCGTCGCCGCGCCGCAGCACCCACCCACCGTGGCGCTCGCCCTCGTCGGCGAGACCCTCGCCGGCGTAACGCAGCACCTCCGGCAGCAACTCGGCCAGCGGAACCTGTTCGGGCAGGGCCACGTCGACCCGACGTTGCGGCGCGCTGATAGTCACGCGGGCCAGACCGACGCTCACCAATAAGTCCTTCCGTCCGTCCACAACCTGGACCGGGGCGTTGTCCACATCCGGCGGGGGCGAGGCTGCGGGATCGACGGAACTTTACCTAGCATGGGCCGGTCGTGAAGTCCCGAGATCCGCGGGGCTCGCCGGGACGAACGAATTTCAGGAGGCCGGATGGGCACCGTGGTGATCAAGCGGGCAGCCCGTCGGCCTGCCCCGGAGATCCCGTCCGACCAGCTGGTGGTGGAGGCGCCGCCGGAGATCCCGGAGCAGGTGGCCGGCCGCTGGCAGCAGTGGCTGATGGCGCTGCCGATGCTGGGCGGCACGATGGCCATGGCGATGATGATGGGCCAGGGACAGCGCGGCGCCTTCTCGTACGTCATCGGTGGCCTTTTCGGGGTCTCGTCGCTGGCGATGCTGGTGACCTCGTTCGGCGCCTCGGGCGGGCCACGCAAGGCCGAGATGATGAGCGCCCGCCGGGAGTACCTGCGCCATCTCGCCACGCTGCGCAAACGGGTCCGGGAGACGGCCCGGCTGCAGCGGACCGGCCTGCTCTACCGGCACCCCGACCCGGACCGGCTCTGGTCGACGGTCGACAGCCACCGGGTGTGGGAGCGGCGCGCGGCCGACCCGGACTTCGGTGTGGTCCGGGTCGGCCTCGGCCCGCAGACCCTGGCCACCCCGCTGATCGCGCCGGTGACCCGCCCGCTGGACGAGCTGGAGCCGATGACAGCGGGGGCGCTGCGCCGCTTCCTGGACGCCTACTCGGTGGTTCCCGACCTGCCGGTGGCGATGTCTCTGCGCGGCTTCTCCCGGATCTTCCTGCGCGGTGAGGCGCCGGGCGCGGAGGGCCCACGCGCGCTGGTCCGCGCGGCGCTGACCCAGCTCGCCGTCTTCCACGCCCCGGAGGACCTGGTGATCGCGGTCTGCGCGGGCCAGGACGCCCGGGAGCACTGGGAGTGGGTCAAGTGGCTGCCGCACGCCCGGCACCCGTCCCGCACTGACGCGCTCGGCGCGATCCGGCTGGTCGCCGGGGACGAGCCACAGCTGGCCCAGATGCTGGAGGACGTGCTGGGCAACCGGCCACGGTTCCATCCCGGGGAGAGCGCCGGCAGCACCCCGCACGTGCTGGTCGTGATCGACGGCGCGGAGCCGGCCACCACCCGGCTCGACGACGCGCTGGACGGGCTGACCGTGGTCGACCTGGACACCGTCCCACCCCGGCTGCTGGACCGGTCGACGTTGGTCCTGCAGGTGCGGGCGGACGGGGTGCTCGGCACCTGGACGATGGATCACGAGAGCGAGGCGGGCAAGGCCGACGGCCTGACGGTCGCCGAGGCGGAGGCGGTGGCCCGGCGGCTCGCGCCGCTGCGGCTGGCCACCACGGTGGACCCGGTCAGCGGGGCGCCGACGCAGACCGACGCCGGCCTGCCCGAGCTGCTCGGCCTCGGGGACGTGGAGAACTTCTCGGTGGCGCACGGCTGGCCGGCCCGCCCGGACCGGGACCGGCTGCGGGTGCCGATCGGGGTGAGCTCCGACGGGCTGCCGGTGGAGCTGGACATCAAGGAGTCGGCGCAGGACGGCATGGGCCCGCACGGCCTGCTCATCGGCGCCACCGGTTCCGGCAAGTCGGAGCTGCTGCGGACGCTGGTGCTGGCGCTCGCCGCCACCCACTCGTCCGAGCAGCTCAACTTCATCCTGATCGACTTCAAGGGTGGCGCGGCGTTCGCGTCGATGGATCAGCTGCCGCACACCGCGGCCGTGGTCACCAACCTGGAGAACGCGCTGCCGCTGGTGGACCGGATGGCCGACGCGCTCGAGGGTGAGATGTCGCGGCGGCAGGAACTGCTGGCCAAGGCCGGGAACTACGCCAGCCTGTACGACTACGAGCGCGCCCGGTCCGGCGGCGCCCCGCTGGCCCCGCTGCCGACCCTGTTCATCGTCTGTGACGAGTTCACCGAGATGCTCAAGGAGAAGCAGGACTTCATCGAGATCTTCCTGCAGATCGGGCGGCTCGGCCGGTCACTCGGCGTGCACCTGCTGCTGGCCAGCCAGCGGCTCGAGGACGGCCGGCTGCGGGGCCTGGACACGCACCTGTCGTACCGGATCGGTCTGCGGACGTTCTCGGCGCTGGAGTCGCGGGCGGTGCTGGGTGTGCCGGACGCGTACGAGCTGCCCAAGGCCCCCGGCAACGGCTATCTGAAGTTCGGCACCGAGCCGATGTCCCGGTTCAAGGCCGCCTACGTCGGCGGCACGGTCCGCCGGGCCGGACGGTCCCGCGGCTCGGCCCGGCACGACGGCCCGCTGGTGCTTCCCTGGTCCACCCGGTACGTCGCGGCCCCGGTCGCCGCACCCGAGCCCCAGCCGGCGCCGGAGCCGGAGGACGGGCCGAAGCTGGCCGACGTGGTGATCGAGAAGCTGGTCGGGCAGGGGCCGCCGGCGCACCAGGTGTGGCTGCCGCCGCTGGACGAGTCGTCGCTGCTGGAC
Organism: Actinoplanes sp. NPDC019969; assembly: GCF_055562375.1. Taxonomy (NCBI): domain Bacteria; kingdom Bacillati; phylum Actinomycetota; class Actinomycetes; order Micromonosporales; family Micromonosporaceae; genus Actinoplanes; species Actinoplanes sp. NPDC019969. Next base: position 850,202 of record NZ_JBVHFK010000001.1, read on the forward strand.
GAGCTGGTCGGCCCGGTCGCCGTGGTGCCGGGCCGCGGCCTGACCTTCACCAACCCGTCGGTCCGGGCCCGGCTGCAGGTGCCGATCGCGATCATCGACAAGCCGCGCGAGCAGCTGCGGGACGTGATGTGGCTGAACCTGGCCGGAGCGGCCGGTCACCTGGCGGTGGTCGGCGGCACGCAGAGCGGCAAGTCCACCGCGCTGCGAACGCTGATCTGCGGGCTGGCGCTCACCCACACCCCGGCCGAGGTGCAGGTGTACTGCCTGGACTTCGGTGGCGGTTCGCTCGGCGCCCTGCGGGACCTGCCGCACGTGGGCGGGGTGTTCGGGCGTCTGGATACCGCGGGGGTACGCCGTACGGTCGGCGAGATCACCACGCTGCTCACCGAACGGGAGGCCCGGTTCGCCGAGCTCGGGGTGGACTCGATGGCGTCGTACCGGAGCCGCCGGCCGGCCAACGACCCGTTCGGTGACGTGTTCGTCGTGGTCGACGGATGGGGCACGCTGCGCAAGGAGTTCGAGGAGCTGGAGCCGATCCTGACCGATGTGGCCACCCGGGGCCTGTCGTACGGCATCCACCTGGTCGCCGCGACCTCCCGCTGGCTGGACTTCCGGGCCGCGGTGCGGGACCTGTTCGGCTCCAAGCTGGAACTGCGGCTCGGTGACCCGAGCGAGTCGGTCGCCGGGCGGCGGGCGGCTCTGGACGTGCCGGAGGGCCGGCCCGGCCGGGGCATGGTCCCGCACCCGATGGACCGCAACAAGGGTCTGCACATGCTGACGGTCCGGCCCGAGGTGAGCACCCTCGGGGACACCGCCGGCCTGGTCAAGGCGGTCGCGGCGGGTTGGGACGGCGCGCCGGCTCCGCGGGTGCGGCTCCTGCCGACGCTGGTGCCGTACGCCGATCTGCAGGCCGAACGGGGCCATGGCCTGCGCATCCCGATCGGTATCGCCGAGGCGGACCTCAAGCCGGTCGAGATCGACTTCGCCACCGAGCCGAACCTGGTGATCTACGGCGACCTGGAGTCCGGCAAGACATCGTTGCTGCGGTCCATCGCCACCACGCTGACCAGCCGGTTCCGGCCGGATCAGGCACGGCTCATGCTGGTCGACTACCGCAACAGCCTGCTCGACCTGCCCGAGTCCGAACACCGCATCGGGTACGGCATGGAGGCTGAACACACCGAGAAGCTGATGCGGTCGGTGGCGGCGTACATGGCCGAGCGCAAACCCGGGCCGACGGTGACGGTCCAGCAGCGGCGGGACCGTTCCTGGTGGTCCGGTCCGGAGCTGTTCATCCTGGTCGACGACTACGACGTGGTGTCCAGCGGAAGCACCAACCCGCTGGAGCCGCTGATGGAGTACCTGACGTTCGCCCGGGACATCGGCCTGCACCTGATCATCACCCGCCGGACCGCGGGCGCGAGCTCCTCGATGTACCGGGGCATCCTCCAGCAGCTCAAGAACGATTCGGCGGCCGGTCTGGTGCTGTCCGGGTCGCCGGAGGAGGGTGCGCTCGTCGGCAACGTCAAGCCCTTCCCGATGCCACCCGGACGTGGTCGTCTGGTCACTCGCCGTGAGGGTGTGCGCTTGATCCAGTTGGCGCATCAGCCGCCCTTCGAGCATTAGCGGAAGATGAACAGACAACCGGTGCGATTAGGAGCTCGGGACCGCAGCGACACGCCGGTGTCAGGGAGTAATCTCCCTCCATCGACTGACCGCATCGACTGATCCGCCTGGAGAATGGCGACGCCATCCGTGAGCAGTGTGAGCATGCAGCCCGGGCTTGACCGGCGGCGATGGGCGGCATCCGTGGGAGCGGCCGCGCTGGCCGGCCTGATCGCCATCGGGGCGCCGGCCACCCCGGCCTCGGCCGTCCCCGCCGAGCCGATCAGCCTGAGCGGCGACGCCGTCCGCAACGACCAGTGGCACCTTCAGGCACTGAAGCTGCCCGACGCCTGGGCCTATTCGGAGGGTGCCGGCGTCACCGTCGCCGTCGTGGACTCCGGGGTCGACGCGCGCCACGCCGACCTGGAGGGTCAGGTCCTGCCCGGCATCGACCTGGTCGACGGCGAGCGCGACGGCACCACCGACCCGGTCGGCCACGGCACCACGGTGTCGGCGATCATCGCCGGCCGCGCCGACGATCCGAACGGGGTCGTCGGCATCGCCCCCAAGGCCAGGATCCTGCCGGTCCGGGTGCTCGACGAGGAGAACCGGTACGACGACGCCCTGATCGTGGCGAAGGGCGTGCGCTGGGCCGTCGACCACGGCGCCAAGGTGGTGAACCTGTCGCTCGGCGGCAGCGGGTCCAGCCCGGCGCTCGCCGCCGCCATCGACTACGCCTTCGCCAAGGACGTCGTGGTGGTTGCCTGCACCGGCAACGCGACCGGCACGTCGACCACGACCACTTCCAAGGTCGGCGTGTGGTACCCCGCCCGGGAACCGGGTGTGGTCGCCGTCGGCGGCATGCAGCGGGACGGTGAGGGCCTCTGGAGCGGCTCCATCCGCGGCCGGGAGACCGTGGTGACAGCGCCCGCCACCGATCTGGTCGGCGCCCGGCCGGGCGGTTACTGGCGGGTCCAGGGCACCAGCTTCGCGGCGCCCATGGTGGCGGCCACCGCGGCGCTGATCCGGTCGCGGTGGCCGGACATGCCGGCCGGCGAGGTGGTCAACCGGATCATCAAGACCGCGCAGGACCGGGGTGCGCCCGGCCGGGACTCCGAGTTCGGCTTCGGCCAGATCGACCCGGTGGCGGCCCTCACCGCGGACGTGCCGTACATCGCGACGAACCCGCTCGACAACATGCCGCCGCCGGGGGTGGCCCGCTTCGGCAGCGCGCCGGCCGCCGGTCAGGCGCAGTCGGCGCCGGAGGAGAGCACGCAGCCGGACCGAGTCCCGGCGAAGGTGCCGGGCGGCAACACCGGCGGCTGGGCCGCGCCGGCGCCGGCGCCCGCGCCGAGCGGGACGCCGGTGGCCCTGTGGACGGGCTTCCTGCTGCTTCTGCTGTCGGCGGTGGCGGCCGCGGTCACCATCCGCCGTTTCGCCGCCACCACCGGCTGAGCCTGCCCTGCCGCGGCCCGGGACGGGTCAGGCGCACTTGCCGGTGCGGACCCGCTCGTTGTTGCCCAGGCCCGCCTTGGCCACCGGGGCGGCCTCGTCAGCGGTGAGGGCGAAACCGACGTTGCGGTCGTCGGCGGCGGCCGCGAAGATCACGCCGAGGACGTCGCCGTTCGGCGCGATCAGCGGGCCGCCCGAGTTGCCACTGCGGACCAGCGACTTGATCGTGTAGATCTCCCGGGTCACATCGCCGGACTCGTAGATGTCGGGGCCGGTGATGTCGCTGACGTCGCGGACACGGGCGGACTGCGCGTTGTACGGCCCGTCCTGGGGGTAGCCGAGGACGATCGCGCTGGCGCCGCTCCCGGCCTCCTTGCCGGCGAACGACATCACCGGCGCCTTCAGGCCGGGCACGTAGAGGACGGCGAGGTCACGCTTGGGGTCGTAGACGACGACGCGGGCGGTCACCTCACGGCCGCCGCTCTCCACCACCACGTCCTCGGTGCCCGCGACCACGTGCGCGTTGGTCATCACGCGCTCGCGGGCGTAGACGAAGCCGGTGCCCTCGATGCGGCGCGAGCAGCTCGGCGCCGAGCCGAGGATCTTCAGCACCGAACTCTTCGAGTCCTTGACCACCTTGGAGCCGGCCAGCGCCGGGTCCGGGGCGGCGACCTCGCGGGCCTGGGTGCGGGCCAGGCCGCCGAAGACGTCCGGGAAGCCGTTGGTGTCGAGGGTGTCGCGCAGCCCGGCGGAGAGCGCCTGCACCTGCTCCGGCACCAGCTCGCCGACACTGCCGAGGATCGCGCTGTCCCGGACCGCCGCGTTGATCGCCGGGAACGGCGTGGAGCCGAACGGGACCGCCACCAGCCAGGCCGCGAACAGCACGGCGACGACCGAGACGAGCGCGCCCCCGGCGTCGTCGATGTACTGCAGGGGGCGGCTCTCGATGTTCTGCCGGAGGTTCGTGCCGAGCCACCCGGCGAGGGTCTGGCCCAGCACCGCGAGCACCAGGATCACGCCGAGCGCGACGACCAGCCGCACCGTCCCGTTCTCGAACTGACGGGCGACGAGCGGGCCGAGCTGGAGACCGATCAGCACACCGCTGAAGAAGCCGCCGAGCGACAGCGCGCCGATGACGAAGCCCTGGCGATATCCGCTGATCGCGAACAGCACCATGAGCACGATCAGGAAGATATCGACCACGGGCACTCATTCAGCGTAGAAGTCGGGGGCCAGCTCACGGGAGCACCTCGTCGGGCGCACCGCCACGAGCGGCCGGAACCGGCGCGGCCGCGTCGGGCAGCTCCACCACCCGTCCGGGCTCCCACGGGCGCGACCACCCGGCCATGTCCAGCAACGTCGAGATCACCCCAGCCGTGAAACCCCAGACGAGCAGCCCCCGGATCTGGAACGCGGGCCCGACCCAGCCGCTCGGATGTCGCACCCGGATACGGTTCTGGGGGTCGGCGAGTTCACTGATCGGCAACCGGGCGACGTGCGCCACCTCGGTCACCTGGAGCGGATGCACCGGATGCGGCTTGCGCCACCAGGCCAGCACCGGGGTGACCACGAAGCCGCTGACCGGGATCCACAGGTCCGGCAGCAGGGCCAGCACCTCGGCCGACGACGGGTCGAGACCGACCTCCTCGCTCGCCTCCCGCAGCGCGGTGGCCGGGGCGTCGGCGTCCTCCGGGTCGGTGGCGCCGCCCGGGAAGGCGGGCTGGCCGGCGTGGTTGCGCATGGTCGCGGCCCGCTGCAGGATCAGCAGATCGGGCTCCCCGGGAGTGTCCTCGCCGATCAGCACCAGGACCGCGCTGGCCCGGCCGCCGCCACCGACCGGGGCGCGCAGGGTGGTGAAGTCCTCGGTGCGGCACTCGGCCACCCGGGCGAGCAGCGGATCGAACCACTCCGGGAGGCCGTCCGGCCGTCCCAGCACCACACCTCGACTCATCGCACGACCGTAACGCCGAAGTGTTTCTTCACCTGTTCGATCACCTGGTCGACGTCCATGGCGGCACGATGCACGTCCATCCTCCCGTCGGCGTCGATGAACACGGTGGCAGGCAACATCGTCGTACCGAGCGAACCAAGAAGGCGCTTCTCCTGGTCGAAGAGCGTCGGAAAGGTGACACCACTGTCGGCGGCGAAGCTGGCGGCCTTGTTGCGGCTGTCGCCGGTGTTCACGCCGATGACGGTGAAGCGGCCCTGGGCCCGGTCGGCCAGCCCTTGCATGACCGGAAGCTCGTCACGGCACGGTGCGCACCAGGACGCCCAGAGATTGATCACCGCGGGTCCGCGCAGGTCACGCAGCCGGATCTGAGCACCGCCGGTGAAGCATGCGAGGGAGATATCGGAAATTTCCGATACAGTCGAGCCGGTGAGGTCGTCACAGGAGGCGAACGGGGAAGGTATCTCCGGTTCGTCCGGCTCGACGGCAGCGGTGCACCCCGACAGCAGCAGGACAGCGGTGATCGCCGCGAGCAGCCGTCTCATACCGGGTCTTCCTCCGGTGTCAGTACGGCGGCGGCCGGCACCAGGCCGGGGTCGACGCCGGCGGCCGCGGCCAGATCGCGGGCCCGTGGCCCCTTCAGCAGTTTCGCCGCCGGGGCCGCCTCGGTCGGACCGGTCCCGTACGACGGGCACATGGTCGCCAGCGTGCACGCCCCGCACGCCGGCGTCCGCGCGTGACAGACCCGCCGGCCGTGGAAGATCACCCGGTGCGACAGCATGGTCCAGTCGCGTTTCTCGATCAGGTCGGCGACCAGGAACTCGATCTTCACCTCGTCCTGCTCGTCGACCCAGCCGAACCGGTTGGTGAGCCGCCGGAAGTGGGTGTCGACGGTGATGCCCGGCACGCCGAACGCGTTGCCCAGCACCACGTTGGCGGTCTTGCGGCCGATGCCGGGCAGTTTCACCAGGTCGTCGAGCTTGCCCGGGATCTGCCCGTCGTGCCGGTCGATCAGCTCCTGGCCGAGGCGGATCAGCGAGTTCGTCTTCGCCCGGAAGAAGCCGGTGGGCCGGAGCAGCGCCTCCATCTCGGCGCGGTCGGCCGCGGCGTAGTCGGCGGCCGACCGGTAGCGCCGGAACAGCTCGGGCGTGACCTGATTGACCCGGACGTCGGTGGTCTGCGCGGACAGGATGGTCGCGACGGCGAGCTCGAGCGGGTTGGTGAAGTCGAGCTCGCAGTGCGCGTCGGGGTGCGTCTCGGTGAGCACCCGCGCCATCCGGCGGGCCCGGCGCTTGCGGCCGAGGTCCGTCTCACCAGCGAAGCGCTTGAGAGAGGCGGGGGGTCGGGTCACCGGTAAAGAGTACGTCGGTCACGCCGGCGCCTTGATGCTCCCGTCCGCCCCGATCACCGCCGCGGTCGCGCCGAAGTCGGCCGCGGACAGCGCGGCGACCATCTTGCGGCCGCGCTCGTTCGTCTTGTCCCGGGTCGGCACGCCGTTGTCGTTGAGGTAGGTGGAGACGAACTTGCCGCCGGCGAACGTGCCGTCCTTGGTGAGCGACACGTGCAGGACGCCCGAGTACTTCAGGTCACCGGTGCGGGACAGGGTGCGGCCGCCACCGGCGAAGTTGCCCAGGCTGTAGGCGATCAGTTTGCCCTGGTAGAACTCCATGCCGCGGAGGATGTGCGGCCCGTGCCCGACGACCAGGTCGGCGCCGGCGTCGATGACCGTACGGCTGAATTTGATCGGGTTGCCGCGGTTCTCCCCGAAGTAGAGCTCGTTGCCGGGCTTCACGTGTGACTTGTCGGAGCCCTCGGCGCCCATGTGCACCTGCACCACGACCAGGTCCGCCTGGCCCTTGGCCTTCGTCACGATCGCGGCGGCGGCGTCGAGGTCGTTCAGGTTGTTGGCGCCGGCGTACGGCGAGAAGCCGACCACCGCGACCTTGACGCCTTTGACGTCGACGACGGTGATCTGGTCCTCGGCGCCGGTGTGCTCGAGCCCGGCCGTCTCCAGCGCCTCGACGGTGTTCTTGTAGCCCTGGACGCCGTAGTCCTTGGAGTGGTTGTTGGCCGTGTTGAGCAGCTGGAACCCGGCCTCTTTGAGGTGCTGCGCGTACTTCGGCGGGGACCGGAAGGCGAAGCAGTTGGGCCGTTTCGGCGTGCCGCACTTCGAGGTGCCGGTGTCGCCGGTGAGCGGCTGCTCCAGGTTGCCCATGACCAGGTCGGCGGCGAGGCTGGAGGCCACCGAGTCGAAGAACCCGGCGCCGTCGCGGGCCGGCAGCTTGTTGGGCGCGTCGCCCATGATGATGTCGCCGGTGGCGGACAGGCTGATCGACTCGACCTGGGCGGACTCCTCGACGGGCGACGAGCCCGGGGCGCCGCTCGCTGACGAGGCGGGCTTGCCGGTGGCGGCGGGGGCGGTCCAGACCGGCTCGTCGTCGCCGGAACCAATCAGACCACATCCCCCCAAACCGGTTCCGATCAGGACAGAGGCGGCAATGGTGACGGCAAGCGCAGGCCGCTTCTTACGGTGGGACAGGGGGTGCGGATTCATCGACGCGGACGATACCGTCGGCCCGCAAGCGGATCGACAGACGAAAGGCCCGTCCTGATATGACCGGACCGCCGAATTGTCACCGGCGGAGATGGCAATCTTGTTACCGTCCAGTATCTGGATCAAGGGGTGGCCGCCCGTTTCCCGCCCGCGTGCGCCTAGACTGATCGAGCGCAGACGTTGCGCGTTTTCGAAAGGTGCGGCGATGGATGAGGTACTGGCCCGGAGCGGAATCTTTCAGGGTGTAGACCCGGAAGCCGCTGAGGCGCTCGCCAAAGAGATGGACACGATCGAAGTCCGCAAGGGCGACGTCGTCTTCAACGAGGGCGAGGCCGGCGACAGCCTGTATATCGTTCTGTCCGGAAAGATCAAGCTCGGACGCCGAGCCGCTGACGGCCGGCAGAACCTCGTCTCCATCATGGGGCCGTCCGACATGCTCGGCGAGCTCTCCCTGTTCGACCCCGGCCCGCGCACGGCCACCGCGACCGCGGTGACCGACAGCCGCCTGGCCCGGCTGAAGAAGTCGTCGCTGCGCCCCTGGCTGAACAACCGGCCGGAGATCGCGGAGCAGCTGCTGCGTGTGCTGGCCCGCCGGCTGCGCCGCACCAACGACGCGCTCGCCGACCTGATCTTCACCGACGTCCCCGGCCGGGTGGCGAAGAACCTGCTGCAGATGGCGGGCCGCTTCGGCACCCGTGACGGCGGCGTGCTGCGGGTGACGCACGACCTCACCCAGGAGGAGCTGGCCCAGCTGGTCGGCGCGTCCCGGGAGACGGTCAACAAGGCGCTCGCCGACTTCGCGTCGCGCGCCTGGCTCCGCCTCGACGGCAAGAGCGTGATCATCCTGGACCCGGAGCGCCTGGCCCGCCGCGCCCGCGTCTGACCCGCCGCTTATAAGGGGCCGTCCTCACCGACGGCCCCTTAATCGTGCCGTTCCACCGGTCCGTGTCGCATCCCCACGGCCACTCGTTACCGAGGTGGCCGAGAGGCACCGGCGTGGACAGGGAAGGGCGCGGCATTGAAGGCAGGCAGGGGTGTGGCGGGATGACCGTGCTCGACACCGCGCTCGACCCGCGCGATCCCGCCTATCTGGAGGGTCGCAGCACCACCCTGGAACGCCTCGCCGACCTGGAGTCCGCCCTCGACGAGGCGCGGGCGGGCGGCGGCGAGAAGTACGTGACCCGCCATCACGCCCGCGGCAAACTGCTGCCCCGGGAACGCATCGAGATGCTCCTCGACCAGGACAGCCCGTTCCTGGAGCTGTGCCCGGTCGCGGCCCGCGGCTCGCAGTACCCGGTGGGCGCCAGCGTGGTCACCGGGATCGGCGTGGTCGAGGGTGTCGAGTGCGTTGTGGTGGCGAACGATCCGACAGTGGAAGAGGGTGCGGTCAACCCGTACACCGCTGAGAAGATCCGGCGGGCCACCGCGATCGCCTCGGTCAACCGGCTCCCGATGGTCAACCTGGTCGAGTCGGCCGGCGACAACGGCACGTCCGGTGGCCTGTTCCCCCCGGACCGGGTCCCGTCGATCTGCGTCGTGTTCGGCGCGACCACCGGTGACGCCGCCTATCTGCCGGCCCTCTCCGACTACACGATCCGGGTACGCGGTCACGCCAAGGTCCTGACCATCCACCCGCAGCCGATAAACGGTCACGCCGGTGTCGAGGTGCGCGCCACCCCGGTCGTCCCGGCCGGCCCGGACGGACCCGCCGACCAGCTCGCCGAGGACGAACGGGACGGGCTGCGGCTGGCCCGGCAGGCCGTACGCCGGCTGAACTGGCGCAAGCAGGGCCCGCCGCCCCGGACCACCCGCCCGCGCCCGCCCCGCCATGAGGCGGAGGATCTGCTGACCGTGGCCGCCGCCGGGCCGGACGTGTTCGACCCGCGTGAGGTGTTCGCCCGGGTCCTCGACGACAGCGACTTCGACGAGTTCAAGCCCGGCCACGGCGCCGCGATGCCGGCCGGCTGGGGTGAGCTGCACGGATATCCGCTCGGCGTGCTCGCCGTACCCAGCCGGTCCTGTTCGGCCGTCGAGGCGCAGAAGGTGGTGCACTTCCTGCACCTGGCGAACGCGACGGCCACCCCGGTCCTGTTCCTGCGGCACATCGGGGCGCCGGCCGACGAGGAGAACGACGCCCGGCACGACGCCCCGATGGCGCACGCGATCAGCCGTTCCACCGTGCCGCACCTGGTCCTCACCGTCGGCGACGTCGTCGCCGAGCGCACCGACGAAGCCCGGTTCCGTTTCAGCTGGCCGTCCGCCGGCGCGAGCAGAGCCGACGACGGCGTCATCGATCCCCGCGACACCCGTACGGTCCTCGGCCTCTGCCTCTCCGCGGTGCACAGCGCGGCCGTGGAGGGCGCCGGACACGTCGGCGTGTTCCGATCTTGAAAGGTAGACCAGTGATCCGACGACTTCTGGTGGCCGACCGTGGAGAGGTCGCCCGCCGGGTGTTCGCCACCTGCAGGCTGGTCGGCATCGAGACCGTCGCCGTCTATTCCGACGCCGACACCGATGCGCCGCACGTGATCGAGGCCGACTACGCGGTCCACCTGCCCGGCAACACCCCGTCGGCCACGTATCTGCAGGCCGACGCCTTGATCGCAGCCGCCCAGCGGGCCGGGGCGAACGCTGTGCACCCGGGGATCGGCGTGCTCGCCGAGAACTCCCGCTTCGCGCAGGCGGTGGTGGACGCCGGACTGATCTGGGTGGGCCCGCCACCGGCGACCCTGCGCACCCTGACCGACAAGATCGAGACGAAGAAGCTGGTTGCCGAGGCCCGGGTGCCGGTCCTGCCGACGTTCACCGACCCGGACCAGGTGCCCGGCTTCCCGGTGCTGATCAAGCCGGCGACCGGTACCGGTGGCGCCGGCATGCGGGTGGTCCGGGACGCCTCGACGCTGGCCGAGGCGGTCGCCTCGACCCGGCGCGAGGTCGGCGGGGAGGTCTTCTGCGAGCCGTACGTGAGCAACGTCCGGCACATCGAGGTGCCGATCCTGGCCGACGCCCAGGGCGCGGTGATCCCGTTCGGTGAGCGGGAGTGCTCGGTGCAGCGCCGGTACCAGAAGATCGTCGAGGAGACGCCGTCGCCGGCGGTGAACCCAGCCCTGCGCGAGGACCTGTGCCGGGCGGCGATCATCGCGGTCCGCGCGCTGGGCTACGTCGGCGCCGGGGCGGTCGAGTTCCTGCTCGACTCCCGCGGCGACTTCTGGTTCCTCGAGCTCACCCCGACCCTGCAGGCCGACCACGCGGTCACCGAATGCGTCTCCGGCTACGACCTGGTCCGGCTGCAGCTGCTGGTGGCCGAGGGCGGCAGTGTGCCGATGCCCGGCCCGCCGCCGATCCGCGGGCACGCCATCGAGGTGCGGATCTGCGCCGAGGACCCGGCGTACGCGTGGCTCCCGGCCGCCGGGACCCTGCACCGGTTCGCGGTGCCGGACATCGCCGGCGAGTTCCGCCCGCTCCCGCAGCCGGGCCTGCGCCTGGACGCCGGGGTCGCGGACGGCTCGGTGATCGGCATGCACCACGACCCGATGCTGGCGAAGCTGATCGCGTGGGCGCCGAGCCGCCAGGAGGCCGCCCGGATGCTGGCGTCGGCGCTGGCCCGTACCCATCTGCACGGTGTGGTCTCGAACCGGGACCTGCTGGTGCGGGTGCTGCGGCACCACGCGTTCCGAGCCGGTGACGTGGACACCGGATTCCTGGACCGGCACCCGGAGGTGTTCGCCCCGCTGCTCTCCTCGGTCGACGCGGTCCGGTTGTCCTGCCTGGCCGCCGCGCTGGCCGGGGCGGCCGCCCGGCGGGCCGCCGCGCCGGTGCTCAGTTCGCTGCCGTCGGGCTGGCGCAACGTCCCGTCCGGTTCGCAGTCCGCGGTGTACGACGGCCCCACCGGCCCGGTCGAGGTCGGTTACCGGATGAACCGCGAGGGTCAGCTGGCCGGCTGGTGGGTGCGGGCGATCGACCCCGAGGAGCTGGATCTGGCCGGTCTCGGGCAGGCGCCGGTCGCCGACGAGCACCCACCGGTGGTGGTGGTCCAGGCCGGCAGCGGCCGGGTGGTCCTCAACGTGCAGGGCATCCGGCTGGCCGTACACGTGCACCGCGTCGGCGATGTCTCCTATGTCGACAGTCCGGAGGGGTCGGTGGCGCTGCGGGAGATCTCGCGATTCCCGCTGCCCGCTCCGGAGGCCGCCGAGAGTTCCCTGATCGCCCCGCTGCCGGGGGCCGTCCGCCGCGTCCTGGTGGTGCCCGGGCAGCGCGTTCGCGCTGGTGAGCTGCTGCTCACGCTGGAGGCGATGAAGCTGGAGCACCCGGTGCACGCGCCGGCCGCCGGGGTGGTCGCCTCGCTGCCGGTGCAGCCGGGGGCCGAAGTCGATACCGGAGAACTTCTCGCAGTACTCGATCCGGAGTAGACGAACCGGTATCGTTCCACCGTCATCGATTATCGACGGGGGACAGACGCATGGCAGTACGGCATCGCCGTACCCTGATCGCGCTTGCTGCCACACTGGTTCTGACCGGTGGCGGCTGCGCGATCGCCGAGGACAACGACGACACGACCGCGCGGCCGGCACAGCAGCAGCAACCCGCGCCGCAGACCTCCCAGGAGGAGACGCGGACCACCCAGGCGAAGTCGCCGACGCCGGAGAAGACGGCGGAGAAGGCACAGGCTGAGGTACGCCGTAACGGCGCCGCGGTGAAGTCCGCGCCGGAGGACGAGTTCCAGCCGGTCGACACCACCGTGGATGCGAACGGTGACCAGCACGTCCGGTTCCAGCGCACCCACCAGGGACTTCCCGTGCTCGGCGGGGATTTCGTGGTCCACTCCGACGCGGCCGGCAACTTCCGGGACGCGACGGTGGGCCAGGACCAGGTGATCGACGTCCCGGCGACGGCGAAGATCAGCCGGGAGCAGGCGATCAGGACCGCCAAGCTCCGCGGCAAGGTCGAGGCCCGGCTGATCGTCGACGCCTTCGCGGGCAAGCCCGCGCTGGCCTGGCAGGTCACCAGCGCCGAGAAGGCGGTCGTGGTCGATGCGACGACCGGGAGGATCCGGCTGTCCTACGACACCGTGGACGCCGCGGAGCAGGGCACCGGGAAGGGCCTGCACGTCGGCGAGGTGCAGCTCAGCACCACCAAGCGCGCGGACGGCAGCTACACGCTGACCGACCCGGACCGCGGCGGCATCACCGTCCGTGACGCGCTCAACAACGACTACTACTACGGGATCGGGGAGTCCGCCGAGTTCGTCGACGCGGACAACGCGTGGGGTGACGGCACCCGCCTCGATCGCGCCTCCTCCGGCGTCGATGCGCTCTACGGCATGGCGAAGACCTGGGACTACCTGCAGGACATGTTCGGCCGGACGGGCCTGTTCAACGACGGCAAGGGCACGACCGCCTACGTCCACGAGTACGTCAATCAGAACAACGCCTGGTGGAGCGGGATCTGCAAGTGCCTGGTGTTCGGTGACGGCGACCCGGCCACCCGCAAACCCTTCACGCCCGTCGACGTGGTCGCCCACGAGATGGCGCACGGTCTCACCGACGCCACCGCCGACTTCGTCAACTCCGGTGAGTCCGGCGGCCTCAACGAGGCCAGCAGCGACATCTTCGGCACGCTGGTCGAGTTCTACGCCGCCAACCCGGCCGACAAGCCGGACTACACGATCGGCGAGAAGATCCGGCTCGACGGCACCCCGTTGCGGTGGATGGACGAACCCAGCAAGGACGGCAAGTCCGTCTCCTGCTGGACGGCGACCGCCAAGAACCTGGACGTGCACTACTCGTCCGGCATCGGCAACAAGTTCTTCTACAACCTGGCCGTCGGCAGTGGCGCCTCCCCCTGGGGCGACAGCAAGCCCTGCGGGACCGCCGCACCGGTGACGGGAATCGGCGCCGACAAGGCCGCCCGGATCTGGTACCGCGCGCTCACCCTGTACCTGATCTCCAACGCCAACTACGCCAATGCCCGCGAGGCGACCCTGCGCGCGGCCGCCGACCTCTACGGCGCCGACAGCGTCGAGCAGCGCACCGTCGACGCCGCCTGGCTCACCGTCGGCGTGGACAGCTCCCTGGCCCCCTACGGCACCCCGGACATCAAGCCGTTCCCGAACAGCATGGTGGCCGTCGAGATCGGGAAGCCGGTCCGGCTCCAGGCCAGCGCCACCGACCCGCAGAACCAGCAGTTGACCTTCACCGCCACCGACCTGCCCACCGGCCTGTCGATCGACGAGACCGGCCTGATCAGCGGTACGCCCACGACGAGGGAACGGCCGCTCAGCAAGATCACCGTCACCGACCCGGACGGCAACAGCGACTACACGTACCTGTTCTTCGTCGTCAAGGGACCGCCGATCGTCAAGCTGATCGCCCCGACTTTCAGCGGGTACGCGGAGAACCCCGTCTTCCGCGGTTTCGGTGCGACGTTCACCGAGGAGCCGGACTTCCACGCCCAGGCGTGGGACGCGTTCAAGGTGACCGCCACCGGCCTGCCGGAGGGCCTCGAACTATCGGTTCCGAAGCCGGTTTCCGGTAGCGGCCTCTACGTCGCCAGCGTCATCGGCATCCCGACCAAGGCCGGTTCCGGGACCACCGTGCTGACCGGCACCGACCCCGACGGCAACCAGGCCACCGCCTCGATCGACTGGGAGATCCTCCCGGCCACGGTGCCGACTGAGCCGAACAACGTCACCGTCATCCCCGAGGGCGCCGGCGTCGCCATCCTGACCTGGCAGCCGCCGACCTACACGACCGGCACCTCGGCGAACTCCGGTTACGTCATCCGGGTCACCCCGGGCAGCGAGACCAAGGTCAAAGCCAACGTCAAGTCGCACACCGTCTCCGGACTCGACCCCCGGCAGACCTACACCTTCAGCGTGCACGCGACGAGCAAGGCCGGTGACGGGGCGGCGAAGACCGTCACGATGACCCCGGCCACCGTCTCCCTGAGCCCGTCAACGACCGTGATCAGCAGCGGTCAGGCGGTCACGCTCAGCGGCAAGGTTCTCCGAGACGGATCACCGGTCACCAACAACACCGCATCGCTGGAGCAGCTCGCCGCCGGCAGCAGCACCTGGACCCCGGTGACCGCGGTTCAGCTGTACTCGAACGGCGCCTGGCAGGCCTCGGTCCGGCCCACGGTCACGACCGCCTACCGGCTCCGTTTCGAAGGCGCCCGCGGCATCTGGCCGGCCACCTCTCCGACCCCGTGGATCGCGGTTCGTTACGCCGTCTCGGCCAAGGCCGCCACCGCCGCCCCGAAGGCCGGGCAGAAGATCGCGATCGGCGGTTCCGGGCAGCCCGCCCGGGCCGGCACCCTGGTCACCCTGCAACACGCGGTCGGCGGCCGCTGGGTCGACCTGGCCACCACCCGGATGTACAGCAACGGCGCGTACTCGTTCTCGCGCGCCTTCACCCGCGGCACCTGGACGCTGCGGGTCGTCGTCGCCGGCGGCGCCCAGAACGCCACCGGCATCAGCGGGAACTTCACCGTCAAAGCAAGCTGATCCCGTGAGAGAGGCGGGCCGGATCCTTCCGGTCCGCCTCTTTTTCGTCGTACGGGTAACCGGCCGCCCCGTGGCGCCCCCGCGAGGTGTGGCTGCCGGGTCCGGACCACAGCGCGGCCACCGGGCCGAATGCGGCCCGCACCGTTACCCCACCCGCTCACGGCAGTCCCACGGGTCCCGGCCACCCCCAGTTCGCCAGCCGCCGCTCAGCCACGCTTCCCAGCCCCCATAACCGGCCTCAGCGACGGCTGACGACCGGGACAACCGCAACCCGACCGCCCGCCGTACGCCAGCCAGGCCTCCCGGCGCCCATAACCGGCCTCAGCGACGGCTCGCGGCGCGGGGCAACCGCAGCCAAGGCGTCAGCCGTACGCCACCCACGTTTCCCTGCCCCCATAACGGGCCTCAGCGACGGCTGACGACGCGGGACAACCGCAACCAGAACGCCAGCTGTACGCCAGCCAGGCCTCCCGAACCCCAAAACCCGCCTCGGCGACGGCTCGCGATCGGGGGTGACCGTGAGCCGGAGGCCTGCCGTAAGGCGACGGGGTAGCGGTGACCATCGCATTCGGCCCGGTGGCCGCGTCACGGCCCTGACCGGGCAGTAACCTCGCGGCCGTTACCCGTACCAGGGAAGGGTTTTCAGCCCCCGAAGAACCATTTCTGGAAGAAGTTCTTGCGGTTCGGGCTGTTGTGGACGGTGGGGGTCTCGTCGAGCGTGGGCGTGCTCGGCGGGATCGGGCGCGGCCGTGGCGGTGGCACGTGGTTGACCCGGGTGGTGCGGTAGACCGTCGGTGGCGGCTGTGGCTGGCTCGGGTCCAGGTGCAGGTTGTTGAGCAGGTCGCGCAGTTCCTCGGCGGAGGGCCGGGCGGACGGTTCGTTGTTCATGCCGTAGCGCAGCACGTCGGTGAGCTGACGCGGCACGCCCGGAAGGTCCGGGATCGGGTGGTTGAAGAGGTCCATCAGGGTGAGAATGCTGGGGCTGCGGTTGGAGTCCCAGCGCGGCGGGCGGCCGTTCATCACCGCGTAGAGGGTGGCGCAGAGCGCGTAGACGTCGGCGGCGCCGGACGGGCTGTCGTGGCGGAACATCTCCGGCGGCGCGTAGGCGGGCGTCAGCACCTCGAGGGTGACCGAGGAGTCGCGCATCTCGCCGAGCACGGCCAGGCCGAAGTCGGCGAGGACGGCCGCGTTGAACTCGGAGTAGAGGATGTTCGCCGGCTTCACGTCGCGGTGCAGGACACCGTTGGCGTGCGAGTGCACCAGCGCGTCCGCGATCTTGATGCCGACGTCCCGGGTCTCGGCAGCGGTGAGCGGGGACACACGCATGCGATCGAGGTACGACCCGTCGCAGAGCTCCATGATCAGGTACGGGTGCTGGTCGACGGTCACGCCCACGTCGAACAGGTCGACCACGTGCGGATGCGACGACATGCGCCCGGCAGCCCTTGCCTCGCGCAGGAATCGGGCCTGGTCACGGGCGTTGTCGAGGGTCCGGTTCTCGACCTTGATGGCGACCTCACGGCCGACGGAGTCCTGGGTGGCCCGATAGACGGTGGCATATCCACCTCGGGCCATGACTGACAAACCGGACATGCCCGGCACGTATGGTACGGGCAGGGCGCCAGGCGGAGTCTCCGTCACGAGATAGAAAATACGCCAGCCACTGCGGAGATCATCCGGGCACGTCGGACGCGTACGCGACAGTTTCCTCGACGACGGTCACCGCGAGGGTGTCCCGCAGTTCCTCGGCCGCCGCACGCTCGCTCGCCTGCTCGGTCGAATACGCCTGGTGGACCGCCTCCTCGGCCGCCGCCCGGGCCTCCTCGCACCGGCCCGCCGCGGCCAGCACCCGGGCCCGGACCATCGCCGAGATCACCCCGCTGCGCACGTCCTCCGCGGACGCCTCGCTCGCCCGGTCGATCCAGGTCAGGGCGGACTCCACCCGCCCGTCGGCGAGCAGGGCGGAGGCGTACGACGCCAGCGCGTGCCGCCGGGAGAACAGCAACGACGGCTGCGACGTGTCACTCGCGATCGGCGCCAGCAGCCCGATCGCCGTCCCCGCGTCCCCGGCCCGCATCCGCGCCTCGGCCAGCAGCACCCGCGGGCCGACCTGCGCCGGGGCCAGCGGATTGTGCGGCTCGACGGCGGTCATCACGCGCCGCGCGTCGGCCTCCGCCGTCTCCAGGTCGCCGCGTTGCAGCGCCACGAACCCGCGCAGGGTCCCGGCCATTCCGAGCAGCAGCGGGTGACCGGTGTGGTCGGCGTACCCCAGGGCGTCGGTGAGCAGGTCGTAGGCGTGTTCCGGCTCGTTCAGCCCGCGGGCGATCGCACCGCGCACGACGAGCGCCAGCCCGCAGCCCCAGTCGTCGTTCACCTCGAGGAACTCCCGGTACGCCCGGCGGGCCTGCCCGTCGGCGGCGCCGAGATCGCCGAGTTCGGCGGCCGCGTACGCCTCGACGACCCGCAGCGTGCCGACCGCCCAGCCCTCGCCGACCCGGTCACCGAACGGCAGGAACAGCCGGGCCAGCCGGCGCGCCTCCTGCAGCCGGCCGGCCAGCAGCCGGGCGAACGCCGTGGTGCCGCGCAGCCAGGACCGGCCGACCGGGTCACCCAGCTCGGCGAAGAGCCGGGCCGCCCGGCCGAGCACCGCGTCGGTGCCGGCGAAGTCTCCGCGGGTGGTGGTCACCCAGGCCAGGTTCTGCAGGGCCCAGGCCTGCCCGTGCCGGTCCCCGGCGGCGAGCGTGACCTGGTACGCGGCGGCGAACCGGCTGCTCGCCTGGCTCAGCTTGCCGGACAGGAAGTCGGCCATGCCGAGGCGGCGCATCGCGTTGGCCCGCTCCGGCAGCAGTTGCGCCTCGGTGGCGATCTCCAGGGCCTCCTGCCAGCCTGCGACGGCCCGGCCGGAGTCGCCGAGCGCCTCGTAGGCCCGGCCGACCACGATCATCGCCTCGGCCCGGCACACCGGCTCCCCGGCGGAGGCGGCGGCGATCTTCTCCCCGTACGCCAGCGCCTCCTCGGCCCGGCCCAGGCGCAGCAGCGCGCGGGCGTGCACCAGCTGGTCGGGCAGCGGCAGGTCGCCCTTGGCCAGGGTGGTGGCGCGTTCGGCGTACTCCAGGGCGGCGGCCGGCTCGATGTCGGCCAGCGCCCGCCGGGCCATCCGGCCGAGCGCGGCGACACCCAGCGGGGCCACCTCGCGGGCCGGGGCGTCCGGGCGCAACCGGACCGCGTCGGCCAGCTCGATCGCGTGCTCGGCGTGGGTGGCGATGAACGCGTCCCGCTCACCGCCGGTCAGGTTGAGCCGGACCGCGCCGTCGTGACCGGGCCGGTCCACCGTCTCGGGAGCCGCCCAGGCGGCCAGGTAGGCGTGCCGCTCGGCCAGGTCGGCCTTACCGATCCCGGCGTACGCCGCCTCGCGCATCAGCGGGGTGGTGAACTGGAAACCGCCCCGCGACCGGTGCAGCATGCGGCGCTGCAGCAGCTCGTCGACGGCGCGTTCCAGCTCGACGGCGACCACCACGTCGGGCCGGGAGTCGGCGACCACCCGCCGCTCCTGCAAGGCCTCGAGAACGCCGCTGGGCACCGTCGTCCCGGCGACCGAGGCGTCCCGCAGCACCGACCGCGGCTCCGGGGACAGCGCGTCGATGCGGGCGGCGAGCACGGCCGCCAGGTCGCGGGAGAGCAGCCGGCTGCCCAGCGACCCGGCCGCGAGCTGCCAGCGCCCGGCCGCGTTGGCGCCGATCGCCGGGGTGAGCGCGCCCCGCTCCATCAGCAGGGTGACCATCTCGGCCAGGTAGAACGGGTTGCCCTGGGCGGTGGCGAGCAGCCGGTCGCTGTCCGGCTGGGGCAGCTTGCCGCCACTGAGGTAGGAGGTGAGCAGCCGGGACGCGTCGGCGCCCCGCAGCGGCGGCAGGTTGTGCACCTCGGCGTCGGCGAGCCGGGTCATCGCGCCGGAGGCCCGCACCAACTCGGGGCGGGCGAGCAGCAGCACGACGGCCGGGCCCTCCAGCCGGCTCGTGGTGCGGCCGATCGCGTCGAGCGTGGTGTCGGTGGCGTCGTGCAGGTCGTCCACGATCACCACCAGCGGTTCCTCGGCGGCGAGCGCGTTCAGCAGGTCGGCGACAGCGACCGCGATGGCCTCGGCGTCGGTGCGTTTGGCGCTCGGCGGCCAGTCGGCGGGGGCGGCCGGGCCGACCGGGCGGTCCGGGGCCTCGCCGTAACCGAGCAGGACCAGCAGGCGGTCGGTGTCCAGGGTGACGTTGAGCCGGCCGCCGAGTTTGCGCAGCCGTTCCTCGACGACCGTGCGGGCGACCGTGGTGGCGACGTCCTTGGGCAGGCCGGCGGCCTTGCGGACGATGTCGGCGAGGGGGGCGTACCGCCGGCGTTCGCCGAAGGCGCGGCACCGCACCCGCAGCACCCGGGCGCCGTGCCCGGAGTAGCCGGTGGCGAGCCGTTTGACCTCACCGGCGAACCGGGACTTGCCGATCCCGGCCTCGGCGGTCATCACGATGATCTTCGGGATGCCGGCGTCGATCGCCTCGGCCAGCGCGCCGGAGACCCGGCCCAGCTCGGCCTCCCGGCCCACGAACGGCGCCTCGTCACCCACGCCCGAGCGGGTGCCCGGCGCGTCGTGCAGGCCGAGCAGCTCGTAGGTGGGCACCGGCTCCCGCTTGCCCTTGAGCCGCAGCGGCCGCAACTGCCGCCAGGAGGCCACGTGCCGGGTGCCGGCGCTGGTCCGCTCACCGGCGTAGACCGCGCCCACGGCGGCGGCGTCGGCCAGCCGGGCCGCGGTGTTCACCGTGTCGCCGATCACCGTGTATTCGATGCCGGCCTGCACGCCGGCGACCACCTCACCGGTGTTCAGCCCGACCCGGAGCCCGAGCGGCGCGCCGCCGCCCCGCTCGTCGTCGAGCACCCGGCGGACCGCCCGCTGCATGCTCAGCGCCGCCCGGACCGCCCGCTCGGCGTCGTCCTCGTGGGCCACCGGGGCGCCGAAGACCGCCATGATCCCGTCGCCGGTCAGCTTGTCGACGTGCCCGCCGAACGTCTTGACCGCGCCGGCCAGCGAGGCCAGCACCCGGTCGGTGACGGCGCCGACCCGTTCCGGGTCGAGGTCCTCGGAGAACGAGGTGAAGTCGGAGAGGTCGCCGAAGAGCACCGTGACGATGCGCCGCTCGGCGGCCGGCAACTGGGCGGCGACCGGTAACGCCGCCCCGCAGTGGTGGCAGAAGCGGGCGCCGGGAACCGGGACGGTCCCGCAGACGGGGCAGGTCACGGCGTTCCCTGGATCTTGCGCAGATGGTCGAGCTGGGCGGCGGCGGACCACTCGGCGGCGAACCGCAGCGCCGGATCGAGGTCGGGGTAGACCAGGTCGACGACGGCCGCGGGCGTGTCCGCGCCGGCGGCCATGGCGGCGGCGACCTGCGCCAGCCGCTCCCGGCGATGATTCAGATAGAAGCGGGCACGCTCGGCGGTGTCGGTGCGGGCCGGTCCGTGGCCCGGCAACATCAACACCTCGGGGTACGCGGTGAGCAGCTCCAGACTGCCCAGATAGGCCCCGAGGTCGCCGTCGGGCGGGGCCACCACCGTGGTCCCGCGCCCGAGCATGGTGTCACCGGTGAACATCGCGGCAGAACTCTCACACTCGACGAGGAAGGACACCGAGTCGCTGGTGTGCCCCGGAGTCTGCAGCACTCGTATTTCCAGCCCGTTCCCGTCGAGGGACTCGCTGGGGTCGAACGGCTCACCGCCCAGGCAGTGCACCGGTGATCCGGCCCGGACCGGCGCCCCGCCGAGCAGCTCGGAGAGCCGGGCGGCGCCTTCCACGTGGTCGTGATGACCGTGTGTGATCAGGATGCGCTCGATCGGCCCGTGCTCGGCGATCCGGCGCAGATGCCCCTCGTCCAGCGGACCGGGATCGACCACGGTGGCCCGGTCGGAGCCGGGCGTCCGCAAGATCCACGTATTCGTGCCGTCCAGCGTCATCGGCCCCGGGTTGGGCGCCCGCAGCAGCGTCACCCAACCCGGTAGCCGGTCGACCTCGGCCGACTCGGGCTCAGCACCCCCCATGCCCCGAATCGTACGTCGGCTCGGCACCGTTCTTGGAGACACGATGTCCGATCCGGTCACCATCGGTGAGCAAATGCGGCCGAACCACCGCAAGATCACGCCACTTCGGCGATGACCTCGACCTCGACCGGCGAGCCCAGCGGCAGCTCGGAGACCCCCACCGCGGCACGCGCGTGCCGGCCCTGCTCGCCCAGCACCGCGGCGAAGAGGTCGGACGCGCCGTTGATCACGGCGGGCTGGGCGGTGAAGCCCGGCGCCGACGCGACGAACCCGCCCACCTTGACGATCTTGACGACCCGGCCCAGGCCGACCAGCGCCTCGATCGCGGCCAGCGCGTTGAGGGCGCACAGCCGGGCCAGCCCGGTCGCCTCCTCGACGCTGACCTCGGCGCCGACCTTGCCGACCTGCGGCAGCTTGCCGTCGACGAAGGGCAGCTGGCCGGAGACGTAGACCATGTTGCCGGACTGGACGGCGGGCACGTACGACGCGACCGGCGCCGCCACCTTCGGCAGGGTCAGGCCCATCTCGGCGAGTTTCGCGTACGCGTCGACGGCCCCCTCACCGGCGATCGGAGCGGGCGTCGTCACTGCTTGGGCCGCTTCATGTACGCGACCAGCTGCTCCGGGTTGTTCGGTCCCTGGACGACCTGGACCAGCTCGTAGCCGTCCTCGCCCCAGTTGTCGAGGATCTGCTTGGTCGCGTGGACCAGCAGGGGCACGGTCACGTACTCCCACTTCTGCATGGCTTGCGTACTCCCCTGTTCGTCGGATACCGGCACAGCTTAGGACGCGGGGCGGTCCGCCGTTGGTTAGGCTGAGCGGGATTCGAGCACGTAGCGCATGCATGCCATCACTGAATGCGATGAGCGGAGGATGACATGACGCACGCCGTGGGCGGCCACCCGGAGCCGCCCCCGTCACCGGAGCCCGACCCGCCGATGCCGATCCCGCCGGAGGAGCCGATCCCGGTGCCGGAGCCGCCGCACGCGGCCGCTGATCACGACACCGCCGAGCATCCCGTGGTGCCGGCCGAGGTGATATCGGCCACCACGGTCTGGCACCAGCCGCCGCCCACCGGGCCGTGGCACGCCCGGCACGAGAGACCCGGCGAGTGGCAGCACCCGCCACCGGCCCACCTGGCGTACCAGCACTCCCCACCGGCCGAGATCCAGCCGCAACCGGAGCCGATCTGGGCCGGGCCGCCGCCCGGCCTGCCACCGGCGGCCGACCCGCGGCGCCGGTCGACGATCTTCCTGTCGATGGCGTTCGTGGCCACCCTGGCGCTCTGCAGCGGCGGCGCGGTCTCGGCGTATTACCTGCTCAGGGACGCCGACAACCCCGGCTCGGCGGATCCGGTCACCGCGGTCAACCGGTTCCTGACCGCGGTCTACACGCAACAGGACGCGACCGCCGCGCGGGACCTGGTCTGCGCGAAAGCCCGCGACGAGGCGAAACTCGCCGCCCGGGTGGAGCAGATCGGGTCGTACGCGGACGGCTACCAGGGACCGGTCTTCCGCTGGGACGAGCCCGCCGTGGCCGGCCGTGACGAGGAGACGGCGAGCGTGGACGTCCGGCTGGTGATGTCGACCGAGGACGAGAAGACCGCCGCCCAGGATCTCCATTTCACCGTCGTCCGTAAGACCGGCTGGCTGGTGTGTGAGGTCGCCGGCTGACACCCCGCCGTACCGTGGATCCCATGGGCGATGAACAGCGCGACTGGCCGGAGCGGCTGCACGTGGTGACCGGCAAGGGCGGGACCGGCAAGAGCACCGTGGCCGCGGCCCTGGCGCTGGGCCTGGCCGCCGGCGGCCGGCGCACCCTGCTCGTCGAGGTGGAGGGCCGGCAGGGCATCGCCCAGCTGTTCGGCCTGGAGCCGCTGCCCTACGCGGAGCGGCGGGTGGCCGTCGCGGCCGGTGGCGGTGAGGTCCGCGCGCTGGCCGTGGACCCCGAGGAGGCCCTCCTCGAATACCTCGCGATGTTCTACAAGCTCGGGGCCGCCGGGCGGGCGCTGCGCAAGGTCGGCGCCGTCGACTTCGCCACCACGATCGCCCCCGGCCTGCGTGACGTGCTTCTCACCGGCAAGGTGAAAGAGGCCACCACCCGGACCGCGAACGGCCGCCGGGTCTACGACGCGGTGGTGCTGGACGCCCCGCCGACCGGCCGGGTGGGCCGCTTCCTGAACGTCACCGAGGAGACCGCGCGGCTGGTCAAGGTCGGTCCGATCAAGACACAGAGCGAGGGCGTGGCCAACCTGCTGCGCTCACCGATGACCGCCGTGCACGTGGTGACACTGCTCGAGGAGATGCCGGTCCAGGAGACCCTGGACGCGATCGCCGAGCTGACCGCGCTGAAGATCCCGGTCGGCCGGATCGTGGTGAACGGGGCCCGCCCGCCCCTGCTGGCCGGTGGCCGGGCGACCAAGGCGGAGATCAAACGGGGACTGACCGCGGCCGGGCTGCCGGCCGGCCCGGCGACGGTGACCCAGCTGGCCGCCGAGGCACAGGCCCACCTGACCCGGCGCGAGCTGGAGGAGTCGCTGCGGATGGAGCTGGCCGAGGTGGGCCGCCCGTCGATCGAGCTGCCCCTGCTGCCGGACGGGGTGGACCGGACCGCCCTCGACCAGCTGGCCGGGCTGCTGATGCGGGGCCGATCGTGACGTTCGTCCGATCAAGACGCACTAACCTGAAACGGTGGCTGATGTGACGGCTCCACGGCTCGACGTCGACGCTCTCCTGGCCGACCCGGCCATCCGCATCGTGGTCTGCTGCGGCGCCGGCGGGGTGGGCAAGACCACCACGGCCGCGGCTCTCGGTCTGCGCGCGGCCGAGGTGCACGGCCGCCGCACGGTGGTGCTCACCATCGATCCGGCCCGCCGGCTGGCCCAGTCGATGGGCCTCAACGAGCTGGACAACACACCTCGCCAGGTCAAGGGCATCGCCGAGGGTGGTGGCGGCGAGCTGCACGCGATGATGCTGGACATGAAGCGCACCTTCGACGAGGTGGTCGAGCAGCACACCACGCCGAAACGCGCCGCCGAGATCTTCGCGAACCCGTTCTACCAGGCCATGAGCTCCACCTTCGCCGGCACCCAGGAGTACATGGCGATGGAGAAGCTGGGCCAGCTGCGGGCCGGCGACGAGTGGGACCTGATCGTCGTGGACACCCCGCCGTCGCGTTCGGCGCTGGACTTCCTTGACGCGCCGGCCCGGCTGTCCCGCTTTCTCGACGGGCGGATGCTGCGGATGCTGCTGGCGCCCGCCCGCACCGGCGGCCGCAGCGTGTTCAGCCTCGTCACCGCCTCGTTCGGGCTGTTCTCCAAGACCGTGCAGAAGATCCTCGGCGCGCAGCTGCTCACCGACCTGTCCGGTTTCGTGGCGGCGCTCGACTCGATGTTCGGCGGGTTCCGGCAGCGCGCCGATCAGACGTACCGGATCCTGCAGGACCCGCAAACCGCGTTCCTGCTGGTCGCGGTGCCCGAGCGGGATGCCATCCGGGAGGCCGCCTATTTCGCGGAGCGGCTGGTGGCGGAGCGGATGCCGCTGGCCGGCCTGGTCCTCAACCGGATGCACAGCACCGAGGCGGCCGGGCTGACGCCCGAGGAGAGCGAGACCGCGGCGGAGCGGCTGGAGGCCGAGGGCGACCAGCTGATCACCGCTGACGTGTTGCGCATCCACGCCGGGCTGCTGCGCCAGGCGGAGCGGGAGACCGCTGTCGCAGCCGGGTTCACCGAGTCCTTCCCGGCAGTTCCGGCCGTCCCGATCGCGGCGCAGCCCGCCGACGTCCACGACGTCGACGGGCTGCGCACGATCGGATCGCTGCTCGCCTGACCAGAGCGATCAGTGCGTGGAGACGAGCACCTTGTCGGCGCCCTTCTCCTTCAGAGCGGCCTCGAACATCTTCCGCCAGCTCGCCACATGCGGGTGCCGCCGCAGCAGAGCCCGCCGCTCCCGCTCCGTCATACCTCCCCAGACGCCGAACTCGATGCGGTTGTCCAGCGCGTCGGCGAGGCACTCGTAGCGGACCGGGCAGCTGCGGCAGATCCGCTTCGCCACGTTCTGCTCGGCGCCCTGCACGAACAACGCGTCAGGGTCGCCACTCTGACACGCCGCCATGCTGGGCCAGTCGCTGATCATCCCCACGGTAAAAGTCCCCCCTAGCTGTCACACCCCCTGACGCCGGCCGGCCCCTGTTCCCCCATGCCTGACCGGCGTCCGTGTCTCGCCGCACCATCATGCTCCGTAGTTGGGTGATTACGCAACGTTGTCCCTCAAATACGTATAGGCCGGTAGTTCCGGGCATAGCGGCTGTGGAACCTCGGCCGAACGGGGGTATCTTTGGTGCAGAAGCCGAAAAACGCTCCGCCAAAAGGGGTGACAGGTCACACTTGGAAGGCGCGAGGCAAGCCTTCTCGACAGGCGGTCACGTGCATCCGTCGCGTACCCTGCTCGGGTGACCTCCTGGTTTCGCCGACGCGATCACAACATCTTCACGAACGCGACCTCATTACTGGTCTGCGGCCTGCTGGCCGGCGTGGTCGTGGCCGCCGCAGCATTCCCCGCGGCGGCGATGACCGGGCTCGCGGCCAAGGCGGGCGGCAAGACGTTCGCCAATCTGCCGAGCGAGCTCAAAGAGTTCAGCTCGCCGCAGATCACGCGGGTCTACGCGTCCGACGGCAAGACTCTGCTCACCCAGTTCTACGACGAGTTCCGCAGCGACGTGCCGCTGAAGGACATCGCGAAGAACATGCAGGTCGCCATCCTGGCCGCCGAGGACCGCAAGTTCTACGACCACAACGGCGTCGACCTCAAAGGTGTCGCCCGGGCCTTCGTGAGCAACAACCAGGGCGGCGCCCAGCAGGGCGCCTCGACCCTGACGATGCAGTACGTGCGCATGTCGCTGGCCTACTCGGCGACCAACCCGCAGGAGGTGATCGACGCGACCGAGGACAGCCCGAAGCGCAAGATCACCGAAATGAAGTACGCGCTGCAGATCGAGAAGGAGCTCACCAAGGACCAGATCCTGGAGCGCTACCTGAACATCGCGCCGTTCGGCAACCAGGCCTACGGCGTCTTCGCCGCCAGCCAGGTCTACTTCAACAAGCGCCCGAAGGACCTGAACGTCGCCGAGGCGGCCATGCTTGCCGGCATGGTGAAGGCGCCGAGCGCCTTCAACCCGACCACGTCGGCCGGCCGGGCGGACATCACCGCCCGCCGGGACAACTACATCATCCCGGCCATGGTCGCGATGGGCGCGATCACCCAGAAGCAGGCCGACGACGCCAAGAAGATCAAGGTGCCGTCGACGGTCAAGCAGGTCGGCCGCGGCTGCGCCTGGGTGGCGAAGAACCACTGGGGCTTCTTCTGCGACTACTTCCACCGCTGGTGGCTGGGCCAGGAGGCGTTCGGCGCGACGACGTACGACCGCGAGCGCCGGTTGAAGAGCGGCGGCTACCGCATCGTCACCACCCTCGACCTCAAGGGCCAGCAGGCGGCGCGTGACCAGGCCGTCAAGCGCGAGCCGGACGCCAGCCCGGACGCTGTGCTCCTGGCCGGCATCCAGCCGGGCAACGGCAAGGTGCGGCTTCTCGCGGCGAACCGGAAGTACAAGCTCGACGACCCGGCCCGCCCGCAGAACAAGATCTCCTCGGACCCGAAGAAGGCCGCGAAGAAGATCCGGGGCACCCACCCGAACACGACGAACCCGCTGCTCACCGGCGGTGGGGACATCAAGGGCTACCAGGCCGGTTCGGTGTTCAAGATCTTCCCGATCATCGCCGCGCTGGAAGCCGGCTACCCGCTGGGTTACACGATCAACGCGCCGAAGATCTACAAGTCCGGCTATCCGGTCGGCCCTGGCCCGGCGTCCTGCGACGGGTACTACTGCCCCAAGAACTCGGGCGGCGGCGGTGAGGGCATCTACACCATGTGGTCCGCCTTCGCGAAGTCGATCAACACGTACTTCATCCCGCTCCAGGAGCGGGTCGGGTCGGACAAGGTGATCGCGGTCGCCAAACGCTTCGGCGTGCAGTTCCGCGAGCCGAAGGAAGCCGAGATGACCACCAAGGAGGGCGGCGCCGCCAGCTTCGGCGCGTTCTCGCTCGGTGTCACCGCCTCGACCCCGCTCGACATGGCGAACGCGTACGCGACCCTCGCCGCCGACGGCAAGTACTGCGTGCCCACCCCGATCGAGCAGATCACCACCAACGAGGGTGAGAAGATCGACGTCGGCAAGCCGCACTGCATCGCCGCCACCTCGCGGGACGTGGCCCGTGCCGCCCTCGACGCGGCCCGCTGCCCGGTCGGCGACTCGGCCCAGCTCGGCAGCTGCAACGGCGCCACCGCGCGGCCCACCAGGGGCATCGTCGAACACCCGGTCTTCGGCAAGTCCGGCACCACCGACGGCTCGGCGACCGCCTCGCTGATTGCCGGCACCACATCGCTGGTCGTCGCGGGTTACATGGCCAACCCGGACTATCCGGAGCACAAGAACCAGATGGACCACGACATCATCAACCCGGCGGTGCAGTACACGCTGGCGGCATACATGGCCGGCAAGCCGAAGGTCCAGTTCAAGAAGCCGGGCAACGACAAGATCGCGTACGGGGACCAGCGGTCCATCCCCAACGTGGAGTGCGAGTCGCTCTCCTCGGCCCGCGACGAGGTCGAGGACGCCGGGTTCGAGGTCTCGATCGGCGCCAGTGTCGACTCCACGTGCCCGCAGGGCACCGCTGCGGGCACCAACCCGCCGGGCCGCACCATCAAGGGCGGCGCGGTCTCCATCGAAGTGAGCAACGGCAAGGGCGCCCAGCCGCAGGTGCCAGGTCCGGGGACGAGCACTCCGAACCGGCCCGGCGGGCGGTAACGCCGGCTAGCCAGGGGACACGAAACGGCCGGGAGATCCACTCTCCCGGCCGTTTCCCGTACCACCCAAGGGTTTTGACCTCAGGCCAGCCGGCGCCGCACCTCGGCCGCCACACGGCCGCCCTCCGCACGCCCCGCCACCGCGGCCTGGGCCGCCTTCATCGCCGGGCCCATCTGCGCCTTGCCCGTGAAGCCGCCGGCCGCGAGCGCCTCCCCGACGATCTCGCTGATCTCCGCGTCGGTGAGCTGCTTCGGCAGGTAGCGGTCCAGGACCTCGCCCTCGGCCGTCTCCTTGGCCGCCTGGTCCGCGCGACCCGCACCGGCGAAGGCGGTCGCCGCCTCCCGGCGCTTCTTCGCCTCCTTGGTGAGCACCGCCAGCACCTCGTCGTCGGACAGGTCGCGGGCCTCGTCCCCGGCGACCTCGGCGGTCCGCACCGCGGACAGCGCCATCCGCAGCGTCGACGTGATCAGTTCGTCCCGGGCCTTCATGGCGGTGTGCAGGTCATCGTTCAGGCGGTCTTTCAACGTTCCCATGGACGGAGAAACTACCCTTGCGGGCATGCGTAAGCGCTCCCTTATTTCGGCCGCCGCCACTCTGACCGCCCTCGGCGGCGCGACGCTCGCCTATGCGTCACTCGTCGAGCGGAACATGTTCACCCTCCGGCGCTTCGATGTGCCGGTGCTCGAGCCGGACTCCGAGCCGCTGCGCATCCTGCACCTCTCCGACCTGCACATGATGCCCGGCCAGCGGCGCAAGCAGGACTGGGTGGCAGCGCTCGGCGGCACCGACCCCGACCTGGTCGTGGTCACCGGCGACAACCTGTCCGACCCGGAGGCCGTCCCCGGCGTGCTGCGCGCCCTCGACCCGCTGCTCGGTGTTCCCGGCGCGTTCGTCTTCGGCTCCAACGACTACCGCGGCCCGGTCTTCAAGAACCCCCTGCAGTATTTGATGCCCGACCGGGAGTACGTGCAGGGCGTCGACCTGCCCACCGAAGACCTCCGGGCGGCCCTGACCGACGCGGGCTGGGCCGATCTCAACAACGCCCGCACCGTCGTCAAGGCCGGCGGCCGGTCCATCGAGATGGCCGGCGTCGACGACCCGCACGTCGACCGGGACGACTACCCGTCCGTGGCCGGCCCGATCAGCGCCGGCGCCGACCTGCACCTCGGCGTCACCCACACGCCCGCGTCCCGGGTGCTCGACGCGATGGCCGCCGACGGCTTCGCCCTGCTGCTGGCCGGGCACACCCACGGCGGCCAGGTCTGCGTGCCGTTCGTCGGCGCCCTCACCACCAACTGCGACCTGCCCACCTCGATGGCCAAGGGCCTGCACCGCTGGCCCGGCTCGGACGCGTGGCTGCACGTGTCCGCCGGACTGGGCACCCACCCGACCGCGCCGATCCGGTTCGCGTGCCGTCCGGAGGCCTCGTTGCTCACCCTAATTCCGCGCTGACCTGCAGTTTTACGATTTGGGGATACCCGTTGGCGGGGCCCTCCGGGGCTCCGCTAGTATTTATCTCGCAGCGACGGGGTGTGGCGCAGTTTGGTAGCGCGCTACGTTCGGGACGTAGAGGCCGTGGGTTCAAATCCCGCCACCCCGACCATGCATGAAGGCCGGATCTTCGGAAACGAAGATCCGGCCTTCACTCGTTTGCGCTTTGTTGACGCGGGCGGCGTCCGCCGCTTCGTTTCGCGCGGGCGGCTTCCGCACTTCGTTTCGCGCGGGCGGCTCTCGCACTGAGGCCCCCGTGGCAGCCTCAGCGCGAGCGGATGCGCTCAGAGGGCCAGCTGCGGGCCGACCGTTCGCGGGGCCATCTGCTGCGGCACCGCATAGGGTCCGAGCATCGACTCGACCGCCGGCGCGATCGACGGGCGCTCGGTGAGCTGCATGAGCCGGGTCGCGCGGGCGAGGGAGCCGGTCTCGCCGTCGCGGAAGCCCTCGCGGTAACCACGTTCGTAGCGTTCGCCGCGGCCGAAGGCACGACCGAGGGCGAAGCACGACGATCCGGCGAGGGCGAGCAGGAAGAGCATCGCGAAGGGTGTCACAGAACTATCCTTCCGGGCGCAAGCCACTAATTAGGCGAAAATTACCCTAAACAGGCATACTTTGCGCTAAGGCGGAGATCAAGTACGCCAACGGGTGACCGTGAGGGGTGCCGTACGGCCGGTTCGGGCCACCTGACAAGCTGGGACCTTGTGACAGACTCCATCGACCTCGCCCGCCAGGTCCGCACCGTGAGCCGCCTGACCGGAGAGTTCACGCTCCGTTCCGGACGCACCGCCACCGAATACTTCGACAAGTACCAGTTCGAGGCCGACCCGGTCCTGCTGGACAAGCTCGCCGAGCGCCTGGCCGTGCTGATCCCCGAGGGCATCGAGGTCCTCGCCGGCCTGGAGATGGGCGGCATCGCCGTCGTCACCGCCCTGGCCCGGCACGCCGGCCTGCCGACCGCCTTCGTCCGCAAGCAGGCCAAGCAGTACGGCACCGCCCGCCTGGCCGAGGGCGCCGAGGTGGCCGGCCGTCGCGTCCTGATCGTCGAGGACGTCGTCACCTCCGGCGGCCAGGTCGTCATCTCCACCAACGACCTGCGCAAGCTGGGCGCGCACGTGGACCACGCGGTCTGCGTCATCGACCGGCAGGAGGGCGGGGCGCAGGCCCTGGCCGCCGAGGGCATCACCCTGCGGGCGCTGCTGACCCGCGCCGAGCTCGACGCCGTTGCCTGACAGTCAAGACCCGGCTGGTCGTCAGTGCTGTCTCCACGCCCGCGAGACAGCACTGAGGACCAGCCGGGGTTTCAGGCGGTGCGTTTGGCGATCTCGGCGGCCAGCAGCTCGGCGATCTGGACGGTGTTGAGGGCGGCGCCCTTGCGCATGTTGTCGCCGGTCACGAAGAACGACAGGGCGCGCGGGTCGTCCATGGCCCGGCGGATGCGGCCCACCCAGGACGGGTCGGTGCCGACCGCGTCGATCGGCATCGGGAACTCGCCGGCCTCCGGATCGTCGACAAGGATCACGCCGGGGGCGTTGCGCAGCGCCTGCCGGGCCCCGTCAGCGGTCACCTCGGACGCGAAGACCGCGTGCACGGCGATGGAGTGGCCGGTGACGACCGGGACCCGTACGCAGGTGGCGGAGACCTTCAGGGCCGGCACGGCCAGGATCTTGCGGGACTCGTTGCGGAGCTTGAGCTCCTCGGAGGACCAGCCGGCGTCCGCGAGATCCCCCGACCAGGGCACGACGTTGAGCGCGAGCGGCGCCGGGAACGGCCCGAGGTCGTCGCCGACGGCCTGCCGCACGTTGCCCGGCCGGGACCCGAGCGAGCGGTCCCCGGCGACCTTGCTGAGCTGGTCGTGCAGGGTGTCCACGCCGACCTGCCCGGCGCCGGACGCGGCCTGGTAGGAGGCGAGGACGAGTTCGCGGAGCCCGTACTCCCGGTGCAGGGGCGCCACCGCGACGATCATCGCGGCGGTGGTGCAGTTGGCGCTGGCGACGATGCCGGCCGGCCGGTGCGCCAGGTCCTCGCGGTTGACCTCGGGCACCACCAGCGGCACGTCGGGCCGCATCCGGAAGGCGGACGAGTTGTCCACCACGGTGACGCCGCGGGCCACCGCGATCGGCGCCCACTCCTCGGACACCGCGTCGGGCACGTCGAACATCGCCACGTCGACGCCGTCGAACGCCTCGGCGCTGAGCTCGCGGACCTCCAGGCTCTCCCCGCGGCAGGTGAGCACCTTGCCGGCGGAACGGGCGGACGCGATGAGCCGGATCTCGCCCCAGACGTTGCGCCGGGACGAGAGCAACTCGAGCATGACGGAACCGACGGAGCCGGTGGCTCCGACGACGGCGAGCGTGGGCTGCGCCATCGCTGGGGTTACCGGCCGGTACCGCCGTAGACGACGGCTTCCTCGTTACTGCCGAGCTCGAACGCGGCGTGCACGGCACGCACCGCGGTGTCGAGGTCGGTGTCCCGGCAGACGACCGAGACCCGGATCTCCGAGGTGGAGATCATCTCGATGTTGACGCCGGCCGCGCCGATGGTGGCGAAGAACTCGGCGGCCACGCCCGGGTGCGAGCGCATGCCGGCGCCGACCAGCGAGACCTTGCCGATGTGGTCGTCGAAGAGCAGGCCCTTGAACTTGACCTGGTCCTTGATCTTGTCGAGCGCGTTCATCGCGGTCTGGCCGTCGGCCTTCGGCAGCGTGAACGAGATGTCGGTGCGGCCGGTGCCCTCGGTCGACACGTTCTGCACGATCATGTCGATGTTGATCTCGGCCTTGGCGACGGTCTCGAAGATGCGGCCGGCCGCGCCGGGCTCGTCGGGCACGCCGACGATCGTGATCTTCGCGTCGCTGCGCTCGTGCGCGACCCCGGTGATCAGTGCGTTCTCCACGTCAGGGTCCTCCATCGAGCCGGTGACGAGCGTGCCTTCTTTGTTCGAGTACGAAGAGCGTACGTGGATCGGCACATTGAAGCGCCGCGCGTACTCCACGCATCGCAACATCAGCACCTTCGCCCCGCCGGCGGCGAGGTCGAGCATCTCCTCGTACGTGATCTTCTTGATGTGCTTGGCGTCCGGGACGATCCGCGGGTCGGCGGTGAAGACGCCGTCCACGTCGGTGTAGATCTCGCAGACGTCGGCGTGCAGCGCCGCGGCGAGCGCGACCGCCGTGGTGTCCGAGCCGCCACGGCCCAGCGTGGTGATGTCCTTGGTGTCCTGCGACACACCCTGGAAACCGGCGACGATGGCGATGGCGCCCTCGTCGAGCGCGGTCCGCAGGCGGCCGGGGGTCACGTCGATGATCCGCGCCTTGCCGTGCACCGAGGTGGTCAGCACGCCGGCCTGCGAGCCGGTGTAGGACCGGGCCTCGTAACCCAGGTTGTGGATCGCCATGGCCAGCAGCGCCATCGAGATCCGCTCGCCGGCGGTGAGCAGCATGTCCAGCTCACGGCCCGGCGGGAGCGGGCTGACCTGGTTGGCGAGGTCGAGCAGCTCGTCGGTGGTGTCACCCATCGCGGAGACGACGACCACGACGTCGTCACCGGCCTTGCGGGCGGCCACGATGCGCTCCGCCACCCGCTTGATGCGTTCAGCGTTCGCGACGGACGAGCCACCGTACTTCTGCACCACAAGCGCCACGACGAATCATTCCTTCGAGCTCGGCAATCGCTCCCACCCTAGCCGCGCCTCGGCGCGGCCTCGACAGGCGATCCCAGAATCCGGCCGGCGCGGCGCGACACGCCGGTGTCACCGGAGGGCCGTACCGGGAAGCATCGCACGGTATGGGGCGAGAATGTCGCGATGCGCATTCCCTCCGCGTTGACCGTCGCGCTGCTGACGGTCGGGCTGACCGGCTGTGGCGACAGCGGTACGCCGGAGGCCACCCCCGCCTCGCCGTCCGCGACGCCGTCCGTCGCCGCCCCCGAGCCCGCCGCCCGGGACGAGCTGGCCGGCCTGGCCGCGCTCGCCCTGGACCGGCGGTACGCCGCCCGCTACACCCTGGACGACGGGCGCGGCACCCCGCGGGAGGTGGTCGCGGCGGTGGCCCAGGACGGCACGTGGCGCGTCGACATCCCGGGCGGCGCGCTCGGCGGTTCGGCCGGCGTGTCGATCGTCCGGGTGCCCACCGGCCTCTATCAGTGCACGCTGGCCACCCCGGCGCAGCCGGTGAGCCCGACGTGTGTCCGGGTGGCCGAGGGCGGTGACAAGGTGCCCAGCCGGTACGACCCCCGCGTCCAGCGCCTGTTCCGCCAGTGGCTGCCGATCTTCACCGACCGCCGGTCCGCTCTGGCGGTCACCGCGGTCACCGCGGTTCCGGCGCTGGCGGGCGCGCAGGGCGCCTGTTACGCCGTCGACTCGGTGACCGCGTCGCTGGATCCGCCGGTGGACGTGGGCATCTACTGCTATGCCCCGGACGGCCTGCTGACCGCGGCCCGGGTCGACTTCGGCGTGCTGAAGCTGGTCAGTCAGTTCGCCGGCCCGGCCACGCTGGCGTTGCCGGGCCCGGAGGTGGCGGGGCAGCCGATGGGGATCAGCGCCGGCGCGCAGCCGGTCACGCCGAGTGGCAGCGTTCCCACGATCCGGGCGAACGGATAGCCGATCTCATCCCCTTGACGTAACGTGACTGGCGACATGTGGCTGGTGAACCTTCTCCTTCGTTGCCGCGACGAGGCCTAATCCCAGGCCGGCACCTCGTCGCGGAGGTGACGCGCGCCGCCTGCTCGTCTTCTTCCTGACTGGAGCAGTCACACATGTCCGTTTTCGGTTCTCAGCAGCCCAGCCCGATGCCGTTCCAGCGCTACGAGGCGTACCAGAAACAGTTCTCGATCTCCCTGCCGGACCGGCAGTGGCCCGGCAACGTGACCGAGAAGGCGCCGCGCTGGTGCGCTGTCGACCTGCGGGACGGTAATCAGGCGCTGATCGACCCGATGTCACCCGAACGCAAGCGGCGGATGTTCATGCTGCTGGTGAAGATGGGCTACAAGGAGATCGAGGTCGGTTTCCCGGCGGCGAGCCAGACCGACTTCGATTTCGTACGCCAACTGATCGAGCAGGACCTGATCCCGGACGACGTCACGATCCAGGTGCTGGTGCAGTGCCGGGAGCATCTGATCGACCGGACGTTCGAGTCGATCCGGGGCGCCAAGCGCGCGATCGTGCACTTCTACAACTCGACCTCGACGCTGCAGCGGCGGGTGGTGTTCGGCCTGGACAAGGACGGCATCACCGACATCGCGACGACCGGCGCGCGGCTCTGCCAGAAGTACGCGGAGATCCACACCCCGGACACCGAGATCTTCTACGAGTACTCGCCGGAGTCGTACACCGGCACCGAGCTGGAGTACGCGCTGGAGATCTGCTCGGCCGTGATCGACGTGATCGACCCGACCCCGGACCGGCCGCTGATCATCAACCTGCCGGCCACCGTCGAGATGGCCACGCCGAACGTGTACGCCGACTCCATCGAGTGGATGCACCGCAACCTGCCGCGCCGGGACAGCGTGATCCTGAGCCTGCACCCGCACAACGACCGGGGCACCGGGGTGGCGGCCGCCGAGCTGGGCCTGCTGGCCGGCGCGGACCGGATCGAGGGGTGCCTGTTCGGCAACGGCGAGCGGACCGGCAACGTCGACCTGGTCACCCTGGGGCTGAACCTGTTCTCCCAGGGCGTCGACCCGCAGATCGACTTCTCGCAGATCGACGAGATCAAGCGGACCGTGGAGTACTGCAACCAGCTGCCGGTGCACGAGCGGCACCCGTACGCGGGCGACCTGGTCTACACCGCGTTCTCCGGTTCGCACCAGGACGCGATCAAGAAGGGCTTCACCGCCCTGGAGGCCGACGCGGACGCCGCCGGCACCCCGATCGACGAGTTCACCTGGGGCGTGCCGTACCTGCCCATCGACCCGAAGGACGTGGGCCGCACGTACGAGGCGGTCATCCGGGTCAACTCGCAGTCCGGCAAGGGTGGCGTGGCGTACATCATGAAGGAGGAGCACAAGCTGGATCTGCCGCGGCGGCTGCAGATCGAGTTCTCCGGCGTGGTGCAGCAGCACACCGACGCCGACGGCGGCGAGGTCGGCCCGCAGCAGATGTGGGACCACTTCGCCACCGAGTACCTGGTCGACCACCAGGCCGCGCCGGCTATCCGGCTGGAGAGCTACGCCACCGCCACGGTGGACGGCAAGGTCGAGATCGAGGCGCAGGTGACGCACGGCGGCGAGCGGAAGCGGGTCACCGGCGTCGGTAACGGCCCGATCGACGCGTTCGTGCAGGCCATCGCCCCGCTGGGGATCCGGGCGCGGGTGCTGGACTACAACGAGCACGCCCTGACCTCCGGCGGTGACGCGCAGGCGGCCGCCTATGTGGAGGTCGAGGTCGGCGACGTCGCGGTGTGGGGTGTCGGGATCGACGCCAACATCGTCAGCGCGTCGATCAAAGCGGTGACAAGTGCGGTGAACCGCGCCTCCTGATTGGCGCCCACCAAGATCCGGTATGAGACTGGGCTACGTGGCCCCACGTAGCTCAGTCCTCGCCGTAGCCGTTCTGTTCGCCCTCTCCGGCTGTGAGGTCGCCACCACTGGCGACCCCGGCAATCCTCCCTCCTCCTCGACCGGAGGAGGGGCGAGTCTCGACTCCCTGACCGTCGCCGCCGAAGGCACCATGAAGGGTTACAGCCGGGAGAAGTTCCCGCACTGGCGGGACACCGGCGAGAACTGCGACGTCCGTGACACGGTCCTGAAGCGGGACGGTGACAAGGTCAAGTTCTCCGGTTGCAACGTCGTCGCCGGCACCTGGACCAGTCTCTACGACGGCGAGGTCCTGAACTCGCCCACCAAGGTCGACATCGATCACATGGTGCCGCTGGCCAACGCCTGGCGGTCCGGCGCCGACGAGTGGACCACCCAGAAGCGCGGCGACTTCGCCAACGACCTCGACCGGCCGCAGCTGCTGGCCGTGTCCGCCTCGTCGAACCGGTCGAAGGGCGACCAGGACCCGTCCACCTGGAAGCCGAAGGCCAAGGATGCCTGGTGCACGTACGCCAAGGATTGGATTGAGGTGAAGAGCTACTGGAAACTCAGCATCACGCAGAAGGAGAAGGAAGCTCTCACCGAGATGCTGGGGACCTGCTGATGAGCGACACCACCGACATCGTGCCCGGGCCGGGCGGCGTGATGACCGACGAGGTCGGGGTCGTCACCGGCGACCTCACCCTGCGGACCGAGCTGGTCGACGGCGAGGCCGTGGTCCGGGTGCAGTACAAGGACGCCGACGAGTGGTACACGGTGACCGGCGCCCGGGCGAAGCTGGCCGACTCCGCCGATCTCGCCGCGGTGCACGCCGTCGCGGCCGCCCTGCTGCACCGTCCCGAGGATTGATGTCCTCCTCTACACTGCGCGGACCATCCGCAGTGGATTCGGGGGAAACCACGATCATGTCTCGTCCTCTCACCATCGGCCTTTCCCTGCTCACCGGCATCGCCGGAGCCGCGGTCCTCGCGGGTCCGGCCCAGGCCGCGACGATCGGCGCCGCGGTCTCCAACGGCGCCACGGTCAATTTCTGGGCGGCCTCCGGCAAGGCCAACCGCGTCGTCCTCAGCTCCGGCGCCAACGTCGTGATCATCGACGACGTCGTCCCGATCAAGGCCGGGGCGGGCTGCACGGCGGTCCGCGGCGACAGCACCGTGGTGCGCTGCTCGGTCACGGCGGCGCCGGCGCAGCGCCGGATCGTCGCGTACACCTACGACGGCGCCGACATCATCACCAACAAGACCAGCCTGGTGCTGGTCGCCAACGGCGGTGCCGGCAACGACGCGATCGGGGGTGGCCCGGCCGCCGACAGACTCTCCGGTGACCTCGGCAACGACGTCATCTACGCCGGTGCCGGCAACGACGCGATCCAGACCGGCACCGGCGACAACACCGTGCACGCCGGGGCCGGCGACGACTACATCGACGGCAGCGACGGCGTCGACCGGCTGTACGGCGACGACGGCGACGACCGGGCCTACGGCTGGGGCGGCAACGACCTCCTCGACCTGGGAGCCGGCGACGACATGGGGGTCGGTTACGCCGAGGACGACGTGATCATCGGCGGTCCCGGCGACGACGCCATGGACGGTCACATCGGTCGCGACAAGCTCTACGGCGCCGCCGGCGACGACTTCCTGCAGGGCGAGGAGCCCTACGGCGCGCCCAATCTGATGGAGGAGGACCTGCTCAGCGGCGGTGAGGGCACTGACAAGTGCACGAGCGACGTGGACATCCTCTACTCCTGCGAGAGCTGATCGCCGGGCCGACTGGTGATCACTGGGTACGGTCGGGCGGGTGCGTCTCTCCCGCTTGGCCGTGTCCCTGGTGGTGGCCCTGCCTCTGGTCACCGCCACCGCTTCGACCGGTTCGCCGCCCGGCGGCGCGATCACACTCTCCGATGTCATCCCGGCGGTCGCCGAGGCGATACCGGCGCCCGGTGACGGTTTCCGGCTCACCGACCGCACCACGATCACCGCTTCCGGCGCCGCGACACCGGTGGCCGCCCGGCTCGCGGAGGCACTCCGGCCCGCCACCGGCTTTGCGCTGCCGATCGTCGCCACCACCGGTGCGGAGACGATCGCCCTGGTCCTGGAGCCGGGTGGGCCGGACGAGGGCTACCGGCTGGACATCCGGTCCGGCGGCGTCACGGTGCGGGCCGCGCAGCCGGCCGGTCTCTTCGCCGGCGTGCAGACCCTGCGCCAGCTGCTGCCCCCGGAGATCGACTCGACGACCCCGCGGCGGGTGCGGTGGGTGCTTCCCGGCGGTGAGATCAACGACTTTCCGCGGTACGCCTACCGAGGCGCGATGCTCGACCTGGCCCGCCACTTCCACGAGCCCGCCGAGATCCGCCGTTACATCGATCAGATCAGCCGCTTCAAGATCAACCACCTGCATCTGCACCTGAGTGACGACCAGGGCTGGCGCATCCAGATCGACTCCTGGCCGCGCCTGACCCTCGCCGGCGGCGGCCCGGGCACCGGGGTCGGCGGTAAGGGCGGCGGCTTCCTGACCAAGGACGACTACCGGGCGATCGTCCGGTACGCCGCCGACCGGTTCGTCACGATCGTCCCCGAGATCGACATGCCCGGCCACGTCAACGCCGCCCAGGTCGCCTACCCCGAACTCACCTGCGACCGGACGGCGCCGCGGCCACGGACCGACATGCGGGTCGGCTACAGCTCGCTCTGTGTCCGCGAGGAGATCACCTACCGGTTCGTCGAGGACGTGATCCGCGAATTGTCCGAGATGACGCCCGGGCCGTACCTGCACATCGGCGGTGACGAGGCGATGTCGACCCCGCACGGCAGTTATCTGATCTTCCAGAAGCGGGTGCTGCCGCTGGTCCGCAAGCACGGCAAGATCCCGTACGGCTGGCACGAGATCGCCCAGTCGCCGGCCGCCGCGCAGACCGGGGCGGTGATCCAGTTCTGGGGCCAGGAGAGCCGCCATCCGGCCGTGGCCACGTCGGTCGCCGACGGCGCGCGGGTGGTGCTCTCCCCCGCCGACCGGGTCTACCTGGACCAGCGGTACGACCTGCTGACCCCGCTGGGGCTGGCCTGGGCCGGGCACACCGAGGTGCGCGACGCCTATGACTGGGATCCCGGGCGGCTGCTGTCCGGCGTACCGGAAGAGAAGATCCTCGGGGTCGAGGCGCCGCTGTGGTCGGAGACGCTGCGCTCGTCCGCCGACATCGAGTTCATGGCCTTCCCTCGCCTGCCGGCGGCCGCCGAGCTGGCGTGGTCACCGCGGTCCACACACGACTGGGAGTCGTTCCGCGCCCGGCTCGGCGCCTACGGTCCACGCTGGACCCATCAGGGCGTCCGGTTCCACCGATCCACGCAGATCCGCTGGTCCTGAACGAGCGGAAGGCATTTACGATCATCACATGACACCCCCTCTCCGGCTGGCCACAGCCGGGATCACCATATTGACCACGGTCGGCGCGCTGGGTGCCGTGGCGGCGCCCGCTCAAGCCGCCGGCACCGGCGTCGCGTCGGTGTACGAAACCAACAAGATCCGCTTCGTGGCCGCCGGCGGCCAGGTCAACGCGGTCGTGATCACCCGGTCCGGCAACACGGTCACCATCGACGACCGGACGACTGTCCGGGCGGGCGCCGGCTGCCGGGCCGCCGCCGGCGACGCGACGAAGGTGTACTGCGCCACCCGTACCGCACCGGTCCGGGTGACCGTCTCCCTCGGCGATCGGAACGACTCCCTGGCCCACCGGGCCGACGCGGCGCTCACCGCCTCCGGCGGCGACGGCAACGACTACCTGGCCGGTGGCCCGCGCGGCGACTACCTGGACGGCGGCGTGGGCGCGGACCGGATCCTCGGCGCGGCCGGCGACGACACGCTGCAGGGCAGCTGGGACAACGACCTGCTCTCCGGGGACGTGGGCAACGACCGGATCCTCGACGACGGCGGCAACGACCAGCAGTACGGCGGCGCCGGCAACGACTACTTCTTCCAGGGCCAGGACAGCACCGGCGGCGACGCCGACCTCATCTCCGGTGGCGCGGGCCGGGACCTGGTGGACTACAGCAACCGCCGCGCCCCGATCGCCGCGGACTCCGACAACGTCAAAGGCGACGACGGACGGTCCGGCGAACGCGACACCCTCACCGGCCTCGAGGAGATCTGGGGCGGCATGGGCAGCGACTGGCTGGGCGGCACCGCGGCCGACGACTCCCTGCAGGGCGGCCTGGGCAACGATACCCTGCTCGGCCAGGGCGGCAACGACGAACTCGTCGACCTCGGCGGCGACAACCGGATCGCCGGCGGCCCGGGGAACGACACCCTCTACGGCGGGGACGGCGCGGACCTGCTGCTCGGCGGGCCGGGCATGGACACCGCCAACTACGCCGACCGGACCAGGCCGGTCACCGTGGACCTGGACGGGGCCACCGGCGACGACGGGGAGGCCGGCGAGCGCGACACCGTCGGCGCCGACGTGGAGAACGTGCACGGTGGCAGCGGCGCGGACCGGCTCATCGGCAACGCCGCCGCGAACGGGCTCGACGGCTCGGCCGGTGACGACATTCTGATCGGCAACGCCGGCAACGACCGGCTGGAGGACTTCTACGGCAGGAACCGGCTGTACGGCGGGGCCGGCGACGACTACCTCTTCGCGGCCTACTCCGACGAGTTCGACTGGCTCGACGGCGGCGCGAACGCGACAGCGACCGGCGACAACT
Organism: Actinoplanes sp. NPDC019969; assembly: GCF_055562375.1. Classification (NCBI taxonomy): domain Bacteria; kingdom Bacillati; phylum Actinomycetota; class Actinomycetes; order Micromonosporales; family Micromonosporaceae; genus Actinoplanes; species Actinoplanes sp. NPDC019969. The sequence continues at coordinate 890,912 of NZ_JBVHFK010000001.1, forward strand.
GCGTCGGAGCCGGCGCGGACCACCTGGTGAACTGCGAGTACTGAACCCCGGAAACAACGATGGGGCCGGTCACCCGGCCCCATCGTTGTTCGTCGTCTCAGGCTTTCGTGACCGCCGGGCGGCGGCCGGCCACCGTCTCGTCCTCGGCCACCGGGAAGTGGCAGGCGGTCAGGTGCGAGCCCGGGTCGTCGAGGCGCTGCATCAGCGGCGGCTCCTCGGTGGCGCAGATGTCCTGCGCCTTCCAGCAGCGGGTCCGGAACCGGCAACCCGACGGCGGGTTGATCGGGCTCGGCACGTCGCCGTTGAGCAGCACACGGCCGCGCTGGGTACGGTCGCGGCGGCTCGGGTCCGGCACCGGCACGGCGGACATCAGAGCGACGGTGTACGGGTGACGCGCGTTCGCGTACAGCTCCTCGCGGTCGGCGATCTCCACGATCTTGCCCAGGTACATCACGGCGACCCGGTCGGAGATGTGCCGCACCACGGACAGGTCGTGCGCGATGAACACGTACGTCAGGTCCAGCTCGTTCTGCAGGTCCTCGAGCAGGTTGACCACCTGCGCCTGGATCGACACGTCGAGCGCCGACACCGGCTCGTCGGCGACGATCAGCTTCGGCCGCAGCGCGAGGGTCCGCGCGATGCCGATGCGCTGCCGCTGACCGCCGGAGAACTCGTGCGGGTAGCGGTTGTAGTGCTCCGGGTTCAGGCCGACCAGCTTGAGCAGGTCCTGCACCTCGCGCTTGATGCCCTGCTCGGTCTTGACCTTCTGGATCCGGAACGGGGCCCCGACGATCGCGCCGATGGTGTGCCGCGGGTTCAGCGAACCGTACGGGTCCTGGAAGATCATCTGCATGTCCCGCCGCAGCGGGCGCAGCTTGCCCTGGCTGAGGTGGGCGATGTCCTGGCCCTTGTAGTTCATCGACCCGCCGGTCGGCTCGAGCAGACGGGTCAGCAGCCGGCCGGTGGTGGACTTGCCACAACCGGACTCGCCCACCAGGCCCAGCGTCTCGCCCTTGAGCACGTCGAAGTCGATGCCGTCGACCGCCTTGACCGCGCCGACCTTCCGCTTGAGCAGGCCCTTGGTGATCGGGAAGTGCTTCTCCAGACCACGGACCGACAGCAGGGGCTCGGCGGCCTTCTTCACATCACTCACTGACCGGCCTCCAGCTTCGGCTTGATCTCTTCGGCCCAGATCCGGCGCCGCTCGGCGACCGGCAGGTGACAGCGCACCCGATGCCCGCCGCCGGCTTCGACCAGCTCCGGAACCAGCGTATTGCCGAGGCCGCCGGTCCGCGGCTCGTAGACGCACCGCGGGTGGAACGAACACCCCGACGGCAGGTTGATCAGCGACGGCGGCGAGCCGGGGATCGGCAGGAGGCGGTCGGCCACCGGCCGGTCCATCCGCGGCATCGAGCCGAGCAGACCCCAGGTGTACGGGTGTTCCGGCGCCTCGAAGATCGTCTGGGCCGGGCCCTGCTCGATCGCCTTGCCGCCGTACATGACCAGGATGTCGTCGGCGAGCTCCGCCACCACGCCCAGGTCGTGGGTGATGATGATCAGCGCCGAGTTGAACTCCTGCTGCAGGTCGTGCATCAGGTCGAGGATCTGCGCCTGCACGGTCACGTCGAGCGCGGTGGTCGGCTCGTCGGCGATCAGCAGCTCCGGGTCGCAGGAGAGCGCCATGGCGATCATGGCGCGCTGCCGCATACCACCGGAGAACTGGTGCGGGTAGTCGTCCACGCGCTGGTCCGGCTGCGGGATGCCGACCCGGTTGAGCATGTCGATGGCGTGCTTGCGGGCCACCTTCTTGGACACGTTGTGGTGCACCCGGTAGGCCTCGATGATCTGGTGGCCGACCGTGTAGAACGGGTGCATCGCGGACAGCGGGTCCTGGAAGATCATCGCCATGCGCTGGCCGCGCAGCTTGCGCACGTCCTCCGGGGAGGCGTTCACCAGTTCCTGGTCGCCCAGCCAGATCTCGCCGGACACCCGGGCGTTGCGTTTGTTGTGCAGGCCCAGGATGCCGAGGCTGGTCACCGACTTGCCGGAGCCCGACTCGCCGACGATTCCCAGCGTCTTGCCGCGCTCCAGGGAGAACGTCAGGCCGTCGACCGAGCGGACCAGGCCGTCGTCGGTCGGGAAGTGGATCTTGAGATCCTGCACCTTCAGGAACGGATCGGCCATCAGCTGAGCCTCACTCGCGGGTCGATGACCGCGTACAGCAGGTCGACGATCAGGTTGGCGGCGACCACGAAGAACGCGGTCAGCATGACCACCCCCATGACCTGGGGCAGGTCGTTCTTGAAGATCGCGTCGATCGTGTACTTGCCCAGGCCCTGCAGGGTGAAGGTGGTCTCGGTGAGCACCGCGCCACCGAGCAGCAGGCCCAGGTCGAGACCGAAGATCGTGACGATCGGCGTCAGCGACGCCCGCAGCCCGTGCTTGGTGATCACGGTGCTGTTGCGCAGGCCCTTGGCACGCGCCGTTCGTACGAAGTCCTCACTCATCGTCTCCAGCATGCCCGCCCGGGTGAGGCGTGCGTACGAGGCCGAGAAGAGGAAGGCAAGGGTGATCCACGGCAGCAGCAGGCCGTGCGCCCACGCCAAGGGATCCTCCTCGATGGGTGTATAGGTGCCACCGGGCGGGGTCCAGCCGAGCCCGTAGCTGAAGATCACCAGCGACATCAGGCCGGTGAAGAAGATCGGAAGCGACACGCCGGCGAGCGCGATGCCCATCGACACGCGGTCGAAGACGCTGCCCCGCTTCAGGGCCGACACCACACCGACGGCCACACCGCTGATCAGCCAGATGATCGCGGCGCCGATCGCCAGGGAGAAGGTCACCGGCATCCGGTCGACCAGGTCCGGCCAGACCGGGGAGCGGTTGATGAAGGAGTACCCGAAGCAGGGTGCCGGGCAGGCCTCCGGGCCGGTGCCGAGGTCGTACGTCGCACCGACGAAGACGCCCTTGAGCCAGTGCCAGTACTGCAGCCAGACCGGATCGTTGAAACCGAGCCGCTCGGCGGCTGCGGCGATCTCCTCCGCGCCGGCGGAACGGCCCACGTACCGGGCCGCGAGGTTCTCCGCGCTACCACCCGCCCACCGAGGGACGAGGAAGAAGATCGAGAACGTCACCATGCTGACCACGATCAGCATGAGCAGGGCGCCGATAGTGCGCCGGATGATGTAGGTCACCACGTTGTCCGGCTTCGGGGGGCCGGCAGTTCCGAACTGTGGTCCGGAACTGCCGGCCCCCCGAGCGCCTTCACCTGCCTAACTGTCTTCGTCGGGTACTGCGTTGACGCAGGGGATTACTTAGCGGCGCCCATCATCATGTAGTCGTACTGGCCGAAGGCCTCGTTCACGAAGATGTTGGTGGCGTTCTTGCTGCGCAGGGTCAGAGCCTTGGACCACACGGCCGGCAGGACGACCGCGTTCTCCATGACCTTCTTGTCGATCTCGGCCCAGATCGCCTCGCGCTTGGCCTTGTCGGTCTCGGCGACGGCCTGGTCGATCAGCTTGTCCACGTCGGACATGTAGATGCTGAGGTTCGACGAGCCACCCGACTCCCGGATGGTGCGGCTGTCGACGATCTGCGAGAGGAAGCCGAAGCCGTCGTTCCAGTCCGCGGACCAGCCGTTGGTCATCAGGCCCAGGTTGTTGCCATCGCGGTAGCTCGGCTTGCCGGCGTACAGCGAGAAGTAGTCACCGGTGGGCAGACCCTTCAGGGTCAGCTTGATACCGACGCGAGCCAGCGACTGCTGGAGCGATTCGGCGGTGTTCTTCTCCTTCGGGCGGTCCGAGCGGTACGCCATGGTGGTGCTGAAGCCGTTCGGCTGACCACAGGCGGCCAGGGCCTCCTTGGCCTTGGCCACGTCACCCTTGTTGTCGGCGCCGGCCGGGTACAGGTCGATCTTCTGGTGACCCGCGATGTTCGGCGGCATCAGCGAGGTGGCGATCTCACCACCGGCGACCGGGCCACCGTACGCGGCCTGCAGACCGGTGCGGTCGGCGGCGTACATGATCGCCTTGCGGCAGTCCAGCTTGTCGAGCGGGGCCACCTTCGGGTTGATCGAGGTGTACCAGGTCCGGGCGGAGCCCGGGTTGTCCGACTGAGCCTTCAGGGTCGGGTCGTTCAGCACGCGGGCCAGCGAAGCCGGCTGAACACCGGTGCCGGCCATGTCGACGTCGAGGGTGCCGGCGATGAGCTGGTTGTCGATGTCGTTCGACTCCACGCCCAGCTTGACCTCGTAGCGGTCCGGGAGCGCCGGGCGGTTCGGGTCGGTGGCCTTGTCCCAGTTCGTGTTACGAACCAGGGTGAAGCCCTTGCCCTCCTGGTAGTTCTCGAACTTGTACGGGCCGGAGGAGACGACCTTCTCCTTGTACTTCACACCGGTGTCCTTCGCCTCCGGAACCGGCGCGGTGCCGGGCAGCATGGCGAAGTAGTCGAAGCCACCGAACGGCTGCTTCAGGTGGAAGACGATGGTGCGGTCGTCCGGGGTCTCGATCGCCTGATCGGTGTTGACACCCTTGGACTTGTAGACGCCCTTGTAACCCGCGGGCAGGTTCAGGAAGTCACCGAGGTAGGTCGGGCCGTGGACCAGGACGTCCTTGTCGACCGTACGCAGCACGGCGTACTTGATGTCCTTCGAGGTGATCGGAGAACCGTCGTCGAACTTCAGACCGGCGCGCAGCTTGTACGTCCAGGTCTTGCCGCCCTCGCTGGAGACACCCAGGCCCTCGGCCAGGTCGCCGACCAGCTCCTCGCTGCCCGTGCCGGGAACCGGCTTGAACATCGTGAGAGTACGGGCGTACGTCCGCAGGAAGTTCCAGGAGAGACCGTAGTAGGTGTCGCCCGGGTCGACCGAGTCCCAGTCCTCCGAGATGGCGAGCTTCAGCGTGCCGCCGGTCTTGGTGGACGGGGCGAAGATGTTGCCGACCGAGGCGTTGAACGCCTGCTCGGTGCTGCCGCCGCCGTTGGACTTCTTGTCATCATCGCCGCCCCCGCCACAGGCGGCGACGCTGAAAGTGAGCGCCGCGGTCATGACGACCGCAGTCACCGACCTTCTCCTCATCAGATAACTCCCCTTCGCTGATTTGCGTGAGATCGATCGTTGGTCATCGCGTCTTCGGGTCGAGCGCGTCACGCAGCCCGTCACCGAAGAGGTTGAAGGCGAGCACAGTGATGAAGATCGCCATACCCGGCCAGAACATGAAGTGCGGCAGCGTGTAGTAGTCCACCGCGGTGGACAGCATGCCGCCCCATGTGACACCCGGCTCGCCCTCCAACTGGCGCGCGACACCCACGCCGAGGAAGGACAGCGACGCCTCGAAGATGATGTTCGTCGGGATCAGCAGCGTGGCGTAGATCAGGATCGGCGCGACCAGGTTGGGAAGGAGTTCCTTCCACAGGATGTACGGGCCACGCGCGCCCAGACCACGAGCCGCGTCCACGAACTCACGCTCGCGCAGGGACAACGTCTGCCCGCGGATGACGCGGGCGATGTAACCCCAGTTGAAGAAGCCGATGATGAAGATCAGCAGAACGATGCGGAGACTCAGGCCGGAGAGCCCGAACGCCTCGTTCGGGATGACACCCGCCAGCGCCAGCGCGAACACCAGCACCGGGAAGGCAAGGAACACGTCCATCGCCCGGCTGATCACGGTGTCGACCCAGCCACCGAAGTACCCGGCCATGACGCCGAGCACCGTGCCGAGGATGACCGAGAGCAGAGTGGCGAGGAACGCGACCAGCAGCGAGATGCGGGCGCCGTAGACGATGCCGGCGAAGAGGTCGCGGCCGTTCGTCGGCTCGAGGCCCATCGGGTGATCCCAGCTCATCCCGCCGAACGTGCCCTTCGGCACGAACGTCTCGTCGAGCAGATCCTGATGGAACTCGTTCGGGGTGGCGCCGGTCAGCTTGACGATGAGCGGCGCGAAGAGCGCCATCAGCACCAGCAAAATGATCACGACAGCGCCACCGAGGGCGCCCTTGTCACGCTTGAGCCGGGTCCATGCGATCCGCCCGAGCGAGCGACCTTCGATCGCCTTGCCGGGAACCGGGCCCTCAGCCGGGTCCGGTGTCGCCGGAGCCTGGTCGGAGACCGTGCCGGGTCCTATGACCATGAACTGTCCGGTCCTCTCCCGGCCACCGCGCAGCGGGAGTCAACGCCAGCGGCCGACGGAGGTACACGGAACCTCTCGACCGGTGACGATGGCCCACGCAGCTGACGGCAACCGATCGGTTGTCGCATGCTTCGAGTGCCGGCCTTCGACGCGAGACCCAGTTCGGATCAGCGCACGAAGGCACTAGACGACGGGTGTGCCGTCATCGAGAGGAACATTCACCTAGTGCGGTACCCCGGGTCAAGGTCACTGACCGCACACGGACGCTTCCGTGTCTCCTCCGTGACATCGTTGTGACCTAGACTCCGATTAAACGGAAGGTACACCGCAAAAACCGCCCGCGGCACCATGCAGTGCCATTCGGGCGGCGCGTTTACTGCAACGTTACGAGTGGTGATCTCAAACAGCCCGGCGGCCCTCAAAAGCGCGACCGAGAGTGATCTCGTCCGCATACTCCAGATCGCCGCCCACCGGAAGACCGCTCGCCAGGCGGGTCACGGCGATCCCCATGGGTTTCACCAGGAGCGCCAGGTAGGTCGCTGTCGCCTCACCCTCCGTATTCGGGTCCGTGGCCAGGATCAGCTCCTTCACCTCGCCCGTCCCGAGCCGGATCAACAACTCGCGGACCTTCAGGTTGTCCGGGCCGATCCCCTCCAGCGGATTGATCGCCCCACCGAGCACGTGATAGCGGCCCCGGAACTCGCCGGTGCGCTCGATCGCCACCACGTCCTTCGGCTCCTCCACCACGCAGAGGACCTCGTTGCTCCGGCGCGGGTCACGGCACACCCGGCACTGCTCCGACTCGGCCACGTTGAAACACGTGGTGCAGAACCGGACCAGGTCCTTCACCTTGCGCAGCGCGGAGGCCAGCCGGTTCACGTCGGCCGGATCCGCGGACAGGACGTGGAACGCGATGCGCTGGGCCGACTTCGGGCCCACGCCCGGCAGCCGGCCCAGTTCATCGATCAGGTCCTGGATGGCACCTTCATACACGAGATCAGAACCCCGGCAGGGAGAAGCCGCCGGTCGCCGGGCCCATCTTCTCCTCCGTCAGCTCACGCTGCGCCTCGGCCGCGTTGTGGATCGCCGCGAGCACCAGGTCCTCGAGGGTCTCCACGTCATCCGCGTCGACCACCTTCGGGTCGATCTTCACCGACTTGTACTCCCCGAGACCGGTGACCACCACGGTCACCAGCCCACCACCGGCGGTGCCGGTCAGCTCGGCCTCGGCCAGCTCGGCCTGCGCGCGGGCGACCTGCTCCTGCATCTTCTGCGCCTGCTTCATGATCTGCTGCATGTTCGGCTGTGCACCGGGGCGCATGGCACCGCTCCTCAACTAATCGGTTCGTTGTCCACCGTCGATATGGCGCGGCGGTCGAAGTTACCGCCGCCAGCGTAGCCGCCACCGTCCTGATGCCCACCGAGACGCCACCGGACACCCACGAGAGAGGTCGGCCGCTTCCGCTCTCCCCGTCCCGTGCCCCGCGGCTGGCTCTCATGGCTGTCTCAGCAGTGCCGAGACAGCCACCACGACCAGCCGGGCAGCCCGCATCCGACCGGGACCGCTCGGCGCCGTGATCAGCAGCCTCATCAACTGCCCAACCCGCGCTCGCCACCGTCCCCGGTCCCGCCGGACCGGCTCACAGCTCGGCGATCTTCTCCGCGCCGAAGGCCTCCCGGAGCAGCTGGATCGCCTGCTCCTCACTGCTCTGCCGCGCCGTCTTCTCGTCGATCACCACGTCGAGCGGCTCGTCGCCCGGGTCGAAGCCCTCATAGGCCGAGCCGCTCGGAGGCGCCGGACCGTCGTACTCCGGGTCGTAGGGCGCCTCCTCCACCGGAGACCCGTCGGACCAGGTGTTTCCGGCCGGGCGGCCGGTCGCGGCACCCCCGGGGGCCGGCCCGCCCGCGCTGCGCGCGCCGGCCAGTGCGGCACGTGCGGCAGCCGCCCCACCTCCGGAGGCAGCACTGCCCATTCCGGTACGCGCAGCCGCCCGAGCCGCCTCCATCGCCGCCGACCGCGCCGACGCCGCTGGTGCTGGCGCTGGCGCTGGCGTGCCACTGTCCCGCGGCGCGGCCGCAACCGCCGCCCCGCCGAACGCCGACCCACCACCGAGCCCCGAGCCGCCACCGGCCCCGAGCCCACCGCCGGCGCCCGGCCCACCGCTTGGCCTCGTGCCGCCGCCGGCACCCGGCCCACCGCTCAGCCCTGTGCTACCGCTGGCACCCTGCCCACCACTCGGCGCCGTGCCACTACTGGCGCCCGGCCCGGAGCCGCTGCCGTTTGCGGAGACACCGCCTGCCACGCCTTGGCGTCCCGCAGCAGACGCAGAACGTGTCGACTCAACCGGCGGCACGGCACTCGGGCCGGCGGCCGTCTCAGCGCCCGCAACAGAGCCACCCACGACGGCCGCGCCGGGCCGCGCGGGTTCAGGCCATTCAGAGCCACTACCAGCGGCCGTTCCAGGCCGAACCGGCTCAGGCCACTCCCGCTCGCCGTCGATGGTCGCTCCGGAATGGGACTGCTCGGGCCGATCAGACCCGCCCGGTGAAGACACCGCGGACCGTGCCGGACCGGGATCGCTCTGGGCGGAAGCCCCGGGCCGTGCCGGTTCAGGCCAGTCGGTTTCGCTGCCGGTCGTTTCCGGGACGACGGTCACCCCGCCTGGGCGAACCGGCTCCGGCCACTCCGATGCCCCCGCACCGTCGACCTCCGCGACCGGCCCGGGCGCGGCGGATCGGCCGGCAACGTCAGGAGCAGCCGGGCGAACCGGCTCCGGCCAGCCGGTCTCGCCGGACCGTCCCTGATCGGAAGTCGCCCGGCTGCCCGGTGAAGCCGGTTCCGGCCAGCCCGTGTCCTCGGCGGCGTCCCGCGTACTCCCGGCAGCCCTGCCACCCGGCGCGACGGGCTCCGGCCAGCCGGTGTCGTCCGACGCTACGGAGGGTTGTGCGGCGTCCGTAGGCTCGCGCTGTTCCCGGCGGGCCGGTGCCGGGCCGTCTTCGTCGGCGTCGGCGGCCGGGGCGCGCTGAGGCCGGGACGGGCGCGATTCGGTACGGCCGGTGTTGCGCTCCGGAGCGGACACCGCGGACGTGGGTGCGGTCCGGTGGGAGGCGCCGGAGGACATGCGCCGGTCGGCGGACTGGTCACGGCGGTCCGCGGGAGCGCCGGGACGGCCCCCGCCCCGGGCCTCCGCCGAACCCACCTCGCACCGGATGCGCCAGACACCGCCGGGCGCCTTGCGGAACTCGCCGGCGATCGCATCGGTCCAGGTCAGGAAACGGTCCATGAGCGCCTGGTTCGGGGCGGCGAACACCACGGTGTTGCCGTCGACCTCGCGGACGCCGATGCCGTACTCCTGCATCGCGCGCACCTTCGGCTGGTGCTGCCCGAGCGCCTGCCAGGCTGCTCTGATCTGCTCCAGCCGCCCGTCCTCCTGCTCCGAGCGGACGGAATCCGGGCGCGCCGGCTCCGCACGAACGGCATCCGGGCGTACGGAGTCGGGCCGGCCGGCGTCCGCGGTCGAATGCTCCGATCGGCCGAGCCCGGCGCTCGCGGGATCGGGGTGGGTCTGGTGCGGCCGGGCGGCATCCGGGCGGGCCGGGACACGGCGCACCGGCTCGGGCGGGCCGGCGGCCTCGGGCGGGTCCTCGTCCCACGGGGGCGGCTCGTCGTCGTAATAGCTCGCTTCGACCGGCTCGTTGCCGCCGGCGACACGGTTCCAATCGGGCTCACCCTCCGCGGAGGCGCCGCGCGCGGGAGAACCGGCAGTCGACGGCGAAGCGCCACCGGGTCCGGCAGTGCGGTCACCACCCGGCGAAACCGGCGCAGAAGGGGCATTCGGTGCGGGAGCGACTGTCGCAGGAGCCGGCGAGACGGCCGACGCCGCTGGCGAAGGCGGAGTCGCCGGAGAGACCGGAGCCGTCGGCGAGACCGGGGCCGCCGCAGGGACCTGAGCTGCCGGAGAAACCGGAGCCGCCGCGGGGACCTGGCCTGCCGGAGCGGCCTGGCCTGCCGGAGAAACCGGGGCCGCCGGGGAAACCGGACGGACACCGCCAGGGCCGGAGGGACGACCAGCCGCCGCAGCACGGGCAGCGGCCATCGCAGCCGCCCGCCCACCACCGGCACTCGCCGCCCCCGCGTCGGCCCCGGCAGGGCCACGGGGCGCGTCGATGGCGGGGGTGGCGGGTGGGTGCTCACCTCGTACGTCAGGGGAACCGGCGGCAGACGGCGAAAGGGTGACCCCGCGCTCCAACCGCTCCAGGCGCTGCAGCAGCGCGGACGCCGAAGTGTCCGCGCCCGGCAGCAGCATGCGGGCCGTGACCAGCTCGAGCAGCAGCCGTGGCGCGGTCGTGCCGCGCATCTCCACCAGGCCGTTGTGCAGGATGTCGGCGCAGCGGGACAGGGTGGCCGCGCCGAGCCGGGCGGCCTGCGCGGCCATCGCCTCGAGCTGGTCGGCCGGGCCGTCGATCAGGCCCTTGGCGACCGCGTCGGGCACCTGCTGCAGGACGATCAGGTCGCGGAAGCGCTCCAGCAGGTCGGAGGCGAACCGGCGCGGCTCGTGCCCGGCCTCGGCGACCCGGTCGATGGTGGCGTAGGCGGCGGCGCCGTCACCGTCGGCGAGCGCGTCGCACATCTCGTCGATCAGGGCGACGTCGGTGACACCGAGCAGGCCGACGGCGCTCGAGTAGGTGACGCCGTCGGGGCCGGAGCCGGCGATCAGCTGGTCCAGGATCGACAGGGTGTCCCGCGCGCTGCCACCGCCGGCCCGGACCACCAGGGGGAGGACCGACGGCTCGACGGTGACGCCCTCGGCGTCGGTGAGCTGCTGAAGATAGGGCCGGAGGACGGCGGGCGGGATGAGCCGGAACGGGTAGTGGTGGGTGCGGGAGCGGATGGTGCCGAGCACCTTGTCCGGCTCGGTGGTGGCGAAGATGAACCGCACGTAGTCCGGCGGCTCCTCGACGAGCTTGAGCAGCGCGTTGAAGCCGGCCGACGAGACCATGTGCGCCTCGTCGATCACGTAGATCTTGTAACGGCTGTTGGCGGGTGCGAAGAACGCTTTCTCCCGCAGCTCCCGGGCGTCGTCGACACCACCGTGGCTGGCCGCGTCGATCTCGATCACGTCGATCGAGCCGGCGCCGTCGTTGGCCAGCGACTTGCACGACCCGCAGACGCCGCACGGCTCGGGCGTGGGGCCCTGCTCGCAGTTGAGCGAGCGGGCCAGGATGCGCGCGCTGGACGTCTTGCCGCAACCGCGTGGGCCGGAGAAGAGATAGGCGTGATTGATCCGGCCGCTGCGCAACGCCTGCGACAACGGCTCGGTGACGTGCTCCTGGCCGATCACCTCGGCGAAGGTGCGCGGCCGGTACTTCCGATAGAGCGCGAGTGCCACTCCTGCCCCTCTCCAACGACCGCGCCATTGTCCGTCGGGGGTACGACAAGAACCAAGACTGTCCCGCTGCCGTGGCACCGACGGTCGCCGGAACGTAAAAGACCCCTCGTGCACCCGCCAGAGCCCGCTTATCCTTGCTGCCTTCCGGCCCTGGGGAGGTTCACGAGATACACGCCGCACGAGAGGCTGATCGGAAGCATACCCTCTGAAGGAGGGGCCTGGTCGCCCCCACCCCCATGCACTCCACCCGGCGGAGTGCACTACTCTGGCGCACGGAGGATTCGCCTAGTGGCCTAGGGCGCACGCTTGGAAAGCGTGTTGGGGGAAACCCCTCACGAGTTCGAATCTCGTATCCTCCGCTCTCTTCAGTAGAGCTATCGCCGCGGGGCCGGATCGAAAGATCCGGCCCCGCGGCTTTTCTGCGTTCGGCATGCCATGCCTTGCTCCATATACAAGCTACTTGTATATTCGGTCGCCATGCGATCAACTTCGCGTGTCTCCCTGCGGGAACCGTCGTACTACGTCCTCGCCGCCCTGCTCGACGGCCGGCTGCACGGCTACGCCGTGGTCAAACGGGTCGAGGAGCTGTCCGGTGGCCAAGTCAAGCTCGCCGCCGGCTCGCTGTACTCGGTGGTGGATCGGCTGCTCGGCGAGGGCTACATCGCCGCCGACGGCGAGGAGATCGTCAACGGGCGGGCCCGCCGCTACTACCGCCTCACCGACGAGGGGCACACGGTGCTCGCCGCGGAGGCGGACCGGCTGGCGCAGGCGGCACGTGTGGTCCACGAGCGGCTGGACGGCCGCCGATCGAACTGGAGGGCTTCACCGGCATGACCCACGACATCCTGGAACGCCGCTATCGGGCGCTGCTGCGGGCCTACCCGGCGGACTACCGCGGCGAGCGCGCCGACGAGCTGCTGGAGATCCTGCTGGCCGACGGGACGCGCCGCTGGCCGGAGCCACGCCAGGCGGTCGCCCTGATCCGCGGCGGCCTGCGGGTCCGGGCCGGCGCCGCGTCGGCCCGGCCGGGGCTGGTGCTGCTCCGGCAGGGCCTGCAACTGGCGGCGATGGCCGTGCTGGCCCTGGGGGTGCTGGTCGGGATCGACGATCTCGTGGAGGCCTTCCAGTTCGGCGGCCTGGACGCCCCGCTGCTCGTGCTGCGGGATCTGGGGCCGAACCTGCTCTTCTGTGCCGCCGCCCTGGCCGCCCTGTTCCTGGGCCGGCAGCGGCTCGCGGTGGGCTTCGCGGTGGCGGCGATCGCCGTGCAGACCGCGGTCTCCCAGTACCTGTTCGCCAACGGCCTGCCGCAGTGGTGGGCCCCGGTTCTGGCCCTGCCGTTGCTGGTCATCGGGTTGCGCCGCCCGGACGACGTCCCGCTGCTGGAGCGGGGCAACGCCGCTCTGGTCACGGTGGGTGTGCTGGCGCTGCACCTGGTTCCGGTCGGCGAGTTGTGGCGGACCGATCCGGCCGTACGGATCATGGCCCTGATCGTGACCGCCGCGACGATCGTCGTCTTCCTGTGGTTCGCCACCGCTGATCAGCGCCTGTTGATCGCCGCCGCGCCGACCTTCCTGCTGGACCCGCTGCACCGGGCCATGACCGGTTCCCTGGATGCCGTGCAGACCGGGCCGTCGGTGGCCGCCGGGGTCGCTCTGGTGGCGTTCGCCGCGCTGCTGGCGGGCCGTCGCCGGGCTCGCGCCTGAGCGCTCTGAACTGCGCAGACGCCCCGCCGATCAGGGGGGCGCCGGAGCGGTCTATTGTCAGGATCGAAAACAGTGCGGGCGAGGGTCGGCTCCCGATCGGAGCCGGCCCTCGCCTTTTCCGTAACGCGGTCGGGGCGTTCGCCCTCGGGAACAAGGTGACCATCACCAGGCCGCGTCAGATCTGCGCGGCTGCTATCGCGTCGTCCACTTCCGGGAAGATCGCGAAGTAGCGGCCCAGCCCGACGGTCTCCAGCAGCTGGGCCAGGAACGGGTTGGCGCCGGCGAAGCTGAGCCAGCCGCCCCGCGCCGCGATCACCTGCTTGCTGGTGACGAACGCGCTCAGCCCCACCGAATCACAGAACTTGAGCCCGGTCAGGTCCACCACGATCCGCGGCACCGGGCGTTCCAGCAGGTCGGCGAGCACCGTATGCAACTGGCCGGCGGTGTCCGCGTCCAACTCTCCCCGCAGGTGGAGCACCGCAACCTCGGCCCGATGGTCGGTGATTGTTGCTTGCATGATGATTGGCTTCCTACCCGTGTGATGGGGATTCAGCATAGATTCCGACGATCTCCACACATCGGACACCACGTGCGTCAGAAAGCAGGAACGGACCGGACCCTGAGGGGGTCCGGTCCGTTCGAGGCTGGCCGTAACAAAGGTCAAGCATTCGCGGCGCAGCCTGTGGGGGGCTCCTGGCGCCGCTCTAGAGCTCGCGCCACCGCCAGCGTGGACCACGCCACGCGTCGGCCAGGATCATTGCTGACGCCTTGCCGGGACACTGCTGCACCTTCGACTTGCCCTCGGGGCCGCCCATCTGGGCCTCGACCTCCCAGAGATTGCCGTCGGTGCGGACGTAGACGTCGCGGCGCCCGAGCCGGACGTCGCCATTCCACCAGTGATGCTCAACTCTCACATGACAAATCTAGGACAGACATCGACAGACCTGCACGGGGCATTTCCGCGAAAGTTTCTCGCCGCCCGGTCGGAACCGCATTGTCTGATCCGGTGTATTTGGTCTGCGTGACTTGCGCAACACCCTATGTATTTGGGCGGTCCCCATCTGACTACAGACTGTAGGCACATGCTCTGACGTGCGACGAAACACCACCGTTACACGAATGCGTGCTGATCATGGAGAACAACCGAACGGACGAGCCTCGGGCGGCCCTGTCGGCGGACCCGGCAGCTGGCGACGGAGCGTAACAGCACCTGGGGGAGAAAAGCAGAGAGCCCGGTCACATGGACCGGGCTCTCTGGTGGCGGTGGCGGCGGGATTTGAACCCGCGGAGGGCGTAAACCCTCACACGCTTTCGAGGCGTGCTCCTTAGGCCACTCGGACACACCACCGGGAAGTACGTTACCGGACGCCTCGGCGAGTTCGTCGGCGGGTCACCCATAACCCGATGCGTGGCCGCTGACCTGGCAAGATCGACGTTCTAGTCACGGAACGTGGAGGAAAAACATGAGCGTGCACATCGGCGGCAAACCGGGCGACATCGCCGAGCGGGTGCTGCTGCCCGGTGACCCGATGCGGGCCAAGTGGATCGCGGAGACCTTCCTGGAGGACGCGGTCTGTTACACCCAGGTCCGCGGGATGCTCGGTTTCACCGGCACCTACCAGGGCGTACGGGTCTCGGTGCAGGGCTCCGGCATGGGCATGCCGTCGGCGTCCATCTACACCCACGAGCTGATCAACGAGTACGGCGTGAAGTCGGTCATCCGGATCGGCTCCTGCGGCGCCCTGGCGATGGACCTGAACCTGGGTGACGTCATCGCCGCGATCGGCTCCGCGACCGACTCCAACATGAACCGCACCCGCTTCGACGGCCTGGTCGACTACGCGCCGGTGGCCGACTTCAGCCTGCTGCGCAAGGCGGTCGAGGTGGCCGAGGCCCAGGGCACCCCGATCCGGGTGGGCCCGATCCTGGCCGCCGACGCCTTCTACACCGACCGGCCCGACCTCTACGACTCCCTCGCCGACTACGGCGTTCTCGCGGTCGAGATGGAGTCCGCCGCGATCTACACGATCGCCGCCCGCTACGGCGCCAAGGCCCTGACCATCCTGACGGTCAGCGACCACATCAAGCGCGGCGAGGCGATGGACTCCGCGCAGCGTGAGAAGGGCTTCTCCAACATGGTCAAGATCGGCCTGGAGACGGCCATCTCACAAGCCTGAGATTCTTCCGGTACGTGGCCGCGGGGCGGGGAAACCCGCGGCCTACCGGAAGAAGTCGCGCATCAGGGCGGCGCATTCGGGTTCGAGGACGCCTGCGTAGACCTCGGGACGGTGGTTGAGACGGGAGTCGCGGACCACGTCCCAGAGCGAGCCGACAGCGCCGGTCTTGGGTTCCCAGGCGCCGAAGACCAGGGTCGAGATCCGGGCCAGGACCAGCGCTCCGGCGCACATCGTGCACGGTTCCAGGGTGACCACCAGGGTGCAGCCCTCCAGCCGCCACTCGCCCACCGACGCCGCGGCCCGGCGGATCGCCAGCACCTCGGCGTGCCCGGTCGGATCCCCGGTCAGTTCCCGCTCGTTGCCGGCGGCCGCCAGTTCGGCGCCGTCCGGGCCGAGGATCACGGCGCCGACCGGGACGTCCTCGGGAGAGGTGGATGCGACGGCCAGCGCCCGCCGCATCCACTCCTCATGCTGCCTGCGGCGTATCACGCCTCGCGCAGCTCCTCCATCTCGTCACCGCAGCCGATCTTCTGGCAGATCTCCGCGGTGACGTCGGACGGCAGCATCCCCTCCATGCCGCAGAGGGCGAGCAGCCGCTGGGCGTTCACGCCCAGGTCGCCGAGCAGGTCGGCGTCGCCGATCGGGTCGGCGTCCGGATCGGCCGGCTTGTCGTCCTCGTCGTCGGCGGCGGCCAGCTCGTCCAGCCCGAGGGCCGGAGTCTCCACCTCACCGAGCAGCACCGAGCCGATCCGGGACTCCTCGGCGAAGGCCGAGTCCGAACCGAAGACCCGTACGTCCTCGCCCTCGTCGAGACGCAGGATGGCCAGGTACTCGTCGTCGCTCTCGACGAACAGCAGCGCGAGGTCGGCGTCCGGCTCGGCATCCCTGAGCGCGTCCACCACCTCGTCGATGTCGGCCAGGGCCGAGAGGTCCAGCTCCGACGCCGTCCAACCGTTCTTGCTCCGGGCGACAGCGGCAGCGAAAATCGACACGATTCCCCCAACGCGACTCTAATCTCTCAGCGCCTGACGGTAGCGGGTGGGACGGCGGGCGCATCGCGCCACGCCTTGACCGACCCGAAGTCAGTTGGCCGGGCGGCGGCGCGTGGCGATCAGCTCACGGATCCGGAGACCGCGCAATCGCGGCGACCGCATCGACTCTCGTGTGGATTTCGCCTGCGCGAGAGCCGCCAGCAACTGAAGACGACGGCGGCTGCGATCGGGGTCGAGCCGCTGTGGCGAGGGGGCCATGTGCCGAGCGTGCGACAGGCCCGCACGTTCGTCAAGGGTCGATGGCCACATCGGCCTGACCAGTGCTCACAGCTACCAAAAGGGCACGTCGCGTGGCGTTACCAGAGGGGCCAGTCGAGGGTCTGGTACCACTGGAGGTTCACCAGGAACAGGGCGATCGACAGGCCGATCCCGCTCGCCACGGCGACGCCGACGGCCACGCCGCGGTCGCCGAGGACGGCCAGGAGGAGAGCGACGATCCAGGCGGCGACGGCGGCGCCGAGGGTCCACCACGCGTACGACCCGAGATCGTCGCCGAGACTGCCGAAGAGCACGAACCAGAGCGTCGTCGCCGCCAGCCCGCTGATCACCGCGCCGGCCGTGATCGGATGCGGCTCCCGGTAGAACGGGCGGGGCGGCAGCGCGGTGAAGACCGGGGCGGAGTGGGGCAGCTCACGAGGTGGCAGATAGCCGGGCGGCGCAGGCTCGGCCGCGGCCCAGGAGACTTGCCGTTCTGCCATTTCGCGTTCCCCTCCTCACGCCTACCACTGCAGCGTAGCCACCCGGCACGGTCCTGCACGATCTCCGGTCTTCTGCCAGGATGTCGCGGTGCGCCTACTCCGTACCCTCTCGGGTTTGACGATCGCAGCGGTCTGCCTGGCCGGTTGCGGGTCCACCACCGGTGGGTCGGCGTCGCCGGCCACGACGCCGCAGTTCGTCGACCCGGCGGCACAGTCCTCGGCCGCCGCGCCGCCCGTGACCGCCTCGATCCCGCAGACCGTGCCGGGCACGTCCGCGCCGGCCTCGCCCGCGCCGGCTTCGCCCTCGGTGACGCCGAAGGTGAGCAAGAGTGCCGGCCCGTCGCCGGCGAACGTGACGTACGCCTTCCCGGTCACCGCCGCGAACGTGGACTGGCACGACACCCACTCGAAATACCCGGCGACCGACCTGTTCGTCGACTGCGGCAAACCGTTCGTGGCCACCACCAGCGGTGTCGTGCTCGAGATCAGCCTCAAGGACACCTATGTGAAGGGCAACCCGGACGGGCCGGCCAACGGCGGCCTCTCGGTGTCGATCCTCGGTGACGACGGGGTGCGCTACTACGGCTCGCACCTGAGCAAGGTGCTGACCGGCATCAAGGCGGGGGTACGGGTCAAGGCCGGCCAGCAGCTCGGCCTGACCGGCAAGACCGGCAACGCCAACAACGTCTGCCACCTGCACTACGGCATCTCCCCGCCGTGCGCGCGGACCGGTGACTGGAAGGTGCGGCGCGGCGTCGTCTGGCCGTACACCTATCTCGCCTCGTGGCGTAAGGACGGCCGGAAGAGCCCGGCCGCGGCCGTCGCGGCCTGGAAGAAGGAGAACAACTGCACCGCCTAGAGTCGGCGGAATGCGTATCGCGGTCATCGGACTGGGACTGATCGGCGGCTCGCTGCTGCGGGCTCTGGCGCGGGCCGGGCACGACGTCGTGGGCTTCGACGCCGACCCGGGGACGCGGGAGCTGGCCCGGGCGGCCGGGTTCGCCGTCGCCGGGTCGGTGCGCGAGACGGTGGCGGGCAGTGATGTGGCGGCGGTGGCCGTACCCCTGCCGGTCCTGCCGCAAGTGGCCGCCGACCTGCAGGGGTATGGCGGCCTGGTGACCGATGTGACGTCGGTGAAGGGTCCCGTCCGGGACCTGTTGCGGGGTTTCCGGTTCGTCGGCGGGCATCCGATGGCCGGCAAGGAGACGTCCGGGTTCGCCGCGTCGGAGGCGGATCTGTTCGACGGGTGTGCCTGGGTGCTGTGCCTGGAACCGGACGAGACCGGCCTCGGCGACTGGCTGGCGCTGGCCGCGCTGTTCACCGGGATGGGCGCGCGGGTGGTGCCGGTGACCGCCGACGAACACGACACCGCGGTCGCCCGGATCAGTCACGTCCCGCACCTGTTCGCCGCGGTCCTGGCCGGGCAGCTCACCACCGACCCGCTGGCCGGCGCCCTGGCGGCCGGCTCGTTCCGGGACGGCACCCGGGTGGCGGCGACCCGGCCGGAGCTGATCGCCGCGATGTGCGGTGGCAACAGTGACGCGGTCCGGCAGGAGTTGAGCCGGCTCATCGCGGAGCTGGAGACGCTGGCGGGCGCACTGGCGAAGCCTGAGCTGGCCACGCTGCTGCGGCCCGCCTCGGAGGCCCGCCGGGGCTGGCCCGTGCCGGCGGGTGCCCCCGCGCCGGTGGCGGCGGACGTCGCGGCGCTGCTGGCTCTGGGCCGGTCGGGCGGATGGGTGACGTCGGTGAACGACACCGGGCTTGTCGGATTACGGCCGGAAACTGACCGCAAAGGCTCCTAGCGTGGTGGGTGTCAACGACGCCACCCGCAGGGAGCCTCAGATGCCCGGTCAGGTCCGCCCCGTCGCCGACGAGCAGGACGGTCTGCTCGCCTACCTCACCCAGATGCGCTACGTGATCAAGCTGACCGCGCACGGCCTCACCCCGGAGCAATTGCGCGCCACCCCGAGCGCCAGCGCGCTCAGCGTCGGCGGGCTGATCAAGCACTGCGCCTCCACCGAGGAGGGCTGGATGACCACGGTCCGCGGCGAGCAGCGGGAGGTCGACTACGCCGCCTACGAGCGCAACTTCGCGCTCGCCGACGGCGAGACGGTCGAGGAGCTGTTCGCCTACTACGACCGGGTGGCCGAGGCGACCGAGAAGACGGTACGCGACATCGCGAACCTCGATCACCAGGTGCCGATCGACAAGTCCGTGCCGTGGAACCCCAAGGAATACGACTTCTGGACGCTGAGGTGGGTGCTGCTGCACCTGATCCAGGAGACCGCCCGGCACACCGGCCACGCCGACGTCATCCGGGAGACCGTCGACGGCGCCACCGCGTACCCGCTGATGGCCGCCGCCGAAGGCTGGCCGGAGAGTCCCTGGATGAAGCCCTGGAAGAAGAGCTGAAGCGTGTGTAGTTCGGGCGCGTATGGCGGCCGAACTACACACGCTGGAACCTAGGGTTTCTCGCCGCGGTCGACGCGGATCACCCGGCGGTCCGTGACGATCGCGGTGACCAGGTCGTGCGGCGTGACGTCGAAAGCCGGGTTCACCGCGTCCGCCCAGGCGGTGACCTCGGCCGACCCGCGGTCCTCGATCTCGACGTGCGCACCGGACGGGGTGTCCACGTCGACTGTGGACTCCGGGGCGACCACGAGGAACGGGATCCCGGCCCGGTGCGCGCCGAGCGCGTGGGCGTACGTCCCGATCTTGTTGATGACGTCGCCGTTGGCGCAGATCCGGTCCGCGCCGAGGATCACCGCGTCCACCTCCCCGCGGGCCATCAGGAACGGCCCGGCCGAATCCACCGCGACCCGGTGCTCGATGCCCCACCGGGCCAGCTCCCACGAGGTGAGCCGGGCGCCCTGCAGCAGCGGCCGGGTCTCGCTGGCGATCACCCCGGCCAGCCGGCCCCGCTGGTGCAGCTCGCCGACCACGCCGAGGGCGGTGCCGACGGTCACCGCGGCCAGACCGCCGGTGTTGCAGTGGGTGAGCAGCCGGGGCCGGTCCCCGCACAGCTCGGCGACCAGGTCGGCGCCGAGCCGCGCCATCGCCGCCGACGCGGCGATCTCCTCGTCGCGGACCGCGCAGGCCTCGGCCAGCACGGCCTCCGGCCCGCGCGGGATGGATGCGGCGGCCCGGCGGGCGCCCCGGGCCAGGTTCACCGCGGTCGGGCGGGCATTCTCGATCTTGTGTACGGCCACCGCGAGCGCCACCGGATCGTCGAGGTGGATCCGCGCCGCCAACGCCACTCCGAAAGCCCCGGCCACACCCAGCGCCGGGGCGCCCCGCACCGCGAGCGACTGGATCGCCGCGATCAGCTCGCCCACGGTGTGCAACCGGAGCACCCGTTCCTCACCCGGCAGGGCCGTCTGGTCGATGATCTCGACGGCCCCGTCCACCCAGTCGATGGTCCGCACGATCACTCCGCCCGCTCGCCGAGACTCTTCAGCACCGCCTCGAGGGTGTCCTGGCTCTTGCCCAGGGCATCACCGGTCCAGCGTCCCTTGAGGTGCACGGTCACGCCACCGTGCAGGTCGATCTCGGCCTGGATCGGCACGTTCTTGATGATCCGGGTGCCGGTGACCTCCTCGTACGGGAGGAAGCGGTAGTGCTTGGCCAGCACCGCCGGGTCGTTGTTGGACAGCAGCTCCTTGAGCCGCTTCTCGCCCTCGTCGGTGCCCTTCGGCGCGGGCAGCACGACGAACCCGCGGTCCAGCAGGATCAGGTCCGACTCCTGGTCGTCGACGCGCACGTTGGCCAGCGCGCCGATCACGTCCGAGCCGCTCGCGGTGGCTCTGGTCTCGACCGCCCGGGCGGCCTCGACGTGGACGCCGATCGCGGCGAGGTGCTGCCGGGCGGTGTCCACGGTCTCCGGGGCGACGGCCAGCTTGGCGATCTCCTCGAAGTCGGCGGGGCGCCCGTCCCGGCCGACCAGGCGGGCCGGCGCGGTCCAGGAGTGCTGCCAGCCGACCACCCCGGAACGGACCGCGGCGAGGGTGATCAAGGTGTCCATCGGCTCGGCGAAGGCGACCGCGGCCTCCTTGCGGGTGGCGTCCGGGAAGAACTCGGCGGCCAGTTCGCTGAGCCGGCCGGCCGCGACGAGCTGGAAGATCTCGGCCAGGCCGGCTTCCGGCACGCCGAGCAGGCGGGCCGTGGACCGGAAGACCCGGTCGGCGCGGCGCTGCTGGGTGGCGGTGACCGACGCGGCGGTGAACTGGTCCCAGGGCAGTACGGTCCGGTCGCCGAAGTCGAAGACCTCGCGCTGCAGGGCGATGCCGGCCCCGGCGACGTTCGGCAGCAGCACGGTGGCCGGGCGCCGGTCGGGGGCGTGCTGCACCGGCGGCAGCGCCCGCATGGCCGCGATCCGCTCGCCGATGGCCGGGTGCGTGTCCCAGCGGGACGTCTCGGTGTCCGGCTCCTGGTCGCGCAGGTGGGCGAGTTCCTCGCTGCGGGAAGCGTAGAGCTGGCCGAAGCCGCCGAAGATGTCGTCCGGCGCGTAGCCCAGCTCCAGGCCGTAGGCGACGTACCGGCCGAAGTAGAAGTCCCAGGCGGCGTCGACGACCGGGATCTCGCGCATCGACCCGACCGCCGCGTCGAGCCCGGCGACCCGTACCGACACCTCGTCGGCCTCCAGCTCCTGCCGCCGGCCGACCGCGTTGCTGGCCAGCAGGTAGAGCCGGCCGTAGCCCTTGAACACCCAGCCGAACACGTTCCACTTGCCGACCCGGCTGAGGGTCTCGAACATCGCCTGCCGGCCCCGGTACGCGACCGCGGCGAGCCGGGTGTGCGATCCGGAGTAGTGGCCCAGCTCGTGCGCCAGCACCGAGCGCATCTGGTCGACGGTGAAGGTCTGCAGCAGCGGCAGGCCGAGGTAGAGCCGCCGTCGCCCGGCGACCAGGCCGAGCAGCTTGGTGTCCTCGCTGACCGCGGCGTTGACCTCGGGCACCAGCCGGATCTCGTCGGGGGCGCGGGTGCCGGCCTCGGCGGACATCTCCCGGACCGTCGACCACAGGACCGGCGCCTGGTCCGGGCTGATCAGCAGGCCGTGCGGCTCGCTCGGCTTGGACTTGAGCGCCTGCCACAGACCGGCGACGACCGCGCCGACCGCGGCCAGCAGGAGCCAGCTCAGTTTGGCCGCTCCCGCGCTCTGCGAATGCGTCCAGATCTCGTAGAGCAGCCAGCCGACCAGCGCGAGCTGGACCAGGCCCAGCACGTAGAAGCCGACCAGCATCGCCACCGACAGTGCGGCGCGCAGGGCTGTGGACACGGTCTCTTCCTCCCCCGTTCGTCACCGCCCGTCCGGACGGCCGTCGGAAGATACCGGCTTCGATATGCCACGGGCAAGATCCGTTATAGGGCATAGGCTGCGGTTATGGCATCCCGTGACCCGGTCGCCGACCTGCGGCGCATCGCGTTCCTGCTGGAGCGGGCGAACGAGGCCACCTACCGGGTCCGCGCGTTCCGGTCGGCGGCCGCCACCGTGGCGAAGACGCCGCCCGACGAGCTGCTGGCCCGGGCCGGGGCGGGCACGCTGGCGAAGCTGTCCGGGGTGGGCGAGGTCACCGCCCGCTGTGTGACCGAATCGCTGGCCGGTGAGGAGCCGGTCTATCTGCGGCGCCTGCTCAGCACCGAGGGCGCGGACCTGCCGGCCGAGGCCGCGGCGCTGCGGGCGGCGCTGCGCGGGGACTGTCACGTGCACTCCGACTGGTCCGACGGCGGCTCGCCGATCGAGGAGATGGCGCTGGCCGCCGCCGACCTCGGCCACGAGTACTTCGTGCTCACCGACCACTCGCCGCGGCTCACCGTGGCCCGCGGCCTGACCGCCGACCGGCTGCGCAGACAGCTCGATCACGTGGCCCGGCTGAACGAGGCGCTGCCCGACGGCTTCCGCATCCTGACCGGCATCGAGGTGGACATTCTCGAGGACGGCAGGCTGGATCAGGAGGAGGAGTTGCTGGCCCGCCTCGACGTGGTGGTCGGCTCGGTGCACAGCAAGCTGCGTGACGACGCGGCGAAGATGACCCGCCGGATGGTCGCCGCCGTCGCGAACCCGCACCTCGACGTCCTGGGCCACATGACCGGCCGCAAGGTGTCGGCGGCGGGTCCGGGCGACGCCGCGCACTCCACGGCCCGGACCCGGCCGCCCAGCGACTTCGACCTGGAGAAGGTGCTGGCCGCCTGCCTGGAGCACGGCAAGGCCATCGAGATCAACTCGCGGCCGGACCGGCTGGACCCGCCGAAGCGGATGCTCACCGTCGCGGTCGAGGCCGGCTGCGTGTTCACCGTCGACACCGACGCGCACGCGCCGGGTCAGCTCGACTGGCTGGACTTCGGCTGTGAGCGGGCGGCGCTGTGCGGCGTGCCGGCCGACCGGATCGTGAACACGTGGCCGGCGGAGCGCCTGCTCAAGTGGACTGCGTCGCACGCCTGAGGTCCCGTAGGGTCGGCGAGGTGGGACGAATTGACGAACTCGCGAACCGATACGTCGACGACTGGGCCGAGCTCAACCCGACGGGGGCCACCGCCGCCGGCATCACCGGTTACGACGACAAGACCGACGACCTCTCGCCGGACGGCTTCGCCGCCCAGGCCGGTCTGCTTCGCAAGACCATCAGCGATCTCGACGTGACCGAGCCGGAGCACGAGTCCGAGCAGGTCGCCAAGGACGCGATGATCGAGCGCCTCGGCCTGCAGCTGGCGCTGTACGACGCCGGTTACGCCGCCACCGACGTCAGCGTGATCTCCAGCGGGTTGCACGGGCTGCGGATGGCCTTCGACATCATGCCCACCGAGGGCGAGGAGGCGGTCGCCAACATCGCGGCCCGGCTCACCGCGTTCCCGCGGGCCCTCGAGCAGTACCGCCGGACCCTTCTCGAGGGCGCCGGCAACGGTCTGATCAGCGCCCGGGCGCAGCTGCTGGCGGTGGCCGAGCAGTGCGACGCGTGGACCGACCCGGCCCGTGACGACTTCTTCCACGGGCTCGCCCGGCGGGTCGAGGCCGCCGGGACGCTGGCCACCGAGATCGAGCGGGGCGCAGCCGCGGCGACCGCCGCCACGGCCGCCTTCGGCGCGTTCCTGCGCGAGGAACTGGCCCCGCGCGGCCGGGACAAGGAGGCCGCCGGGCTGGAGAGGTACACGCTCGCCTCGCAGTACTTCCTCGGCGCCAAGGTGGATCTGCAGGAGACGTACCTCTGGGGCTTCGCCGAGCTGGACCGGCTGGAGCGGGAGATGCGTGCGGTGTCCGCCCGGATCGCCGGCGCCGGGGCCTCGGTGGACCAGGCGGTGGCCGCGCTGGACGCCGACCCGGCCCGCAACATCGGCACCAAGGAGGCCTTCCGGGACTGGATGCAGGCACTCTCCGACCGGGCCATCACCGAGCTGAACGGCACCCACTTCGACATCGAGCCGCCGGCCCGGAAGCTGGAGTGCTGCCTCACCCCGACCAGCGACGGCATCATCTACTACACCGGCCCGAGCGAGGACTTCTCCCGGCCGGGCCGGATGTGGTGGGCGGTGCCGGAGGGGCAGGCGTCCTTCTCCACCTGGCGTGAGGTGACCACGGTCTACCACGAGGGGGTGCCCGGCCATCACCTCCAGATCAGCCAGACGCTGCTCCGCGCCGACACGCTGAACCGCTGGCAGCGGCTGCTCTGCTGGTGTTCCGGGCACGGCGAGGGATGGGCGCTGTACGCCGAGCGCCTGATGGACGACCTGGGCTACCTCTCTGATCCGGGCGACCGGCTGGGCATGCTCGACGGCCAGGCGCTCCGGGCGGCCCGGGTGATCGTCGACATCGGCATGCATCTCGAGCTGGAGATCCCCCGGGACAACCCGTTCGGCTTCCACCCGGGCGAGCGGTGGACACCCGAGCTGGGCTGGGATTTCCTGCGGGCGCACACCCGGATGCAGGAGGACGTGCTGCGGTTCGAGTGGAAGCGCTATCTGGGCTGGCCGGGGCAGGCGCCGTCGTACAAGATCGGTGAACGGATCTGGCTCCAGGCGAGGGACGAGGCGAAGCAGCGGAAGGGACGTGACTTCGACCTCAAGGGCTTCCACCGGGACGCTCTGAACCTCGGGTCGCTCGGTCTGGACCCACTGCGAAAGGCACTGGCCAGGATTTGAGTCATACGGGCCTCTCCGCACCGAAACGGGACGGAGGGGCCCGTTTTTATGTGTTAACGCGATTACCCGGCGTGACTTTCTTTCGCAGAGCCACCATTCCGACACGCTGTGTGAATTTCGGTACGCCGAGATGTAACAAATCCGAAGTAGAACTCATATTCACGTCGGCACGACGGTACGGATACGATCTCTCGCGGCGCTCCGGACTTGGCATTCCCCCACCCCCGGCCCCCCGGCTGAACGTTCGTACAGCCAAGGCGGCAGCGCCGCGTATCCCCCGATCAGCCGAGCGAACTCTGACCCTTGGAAAGGGGTTTTCTGAGGATTTCTCGGATAGATTGACCCGGATCGGTGCGCCCGCATGGCTACTCTCCGTAGCCTCCAATTGGCCCATCGCGTGTGCATGGCGGAGGACTAAAGCAATGTCAGTCTCGGTGAACAGCCGGCGAGCCCGTTTACGCTCCGCTCTCGCGGTGGTGCTGACGGTTCTCGTGGTGCTGCCGACCGCAGGCCTGTTCCTGCGCGTCCTGGATGAGAACTCGACTCAGCGGGACGAGACGGAGATCAAGCAGCAGGGCGTCGAGTACCTCGCGGCGCTGGCGCCGCTGATCAGCGGCCTGGCCGAGTCGCAGTCGTCGGCCCTGCAGGGCGTGACCGCGGAGCCGGCCACCCTGACCGCCGCCGTCGCCCGGGTGCAGGGCGTGGACGAGCGTCTCGGCGACGAGCTGGAGACCACCAGCCGCTGGGCCGGCCTGAAGGAGAAGATCGGTCGCCTGCCCGGCATCACCGGCAACTCCGACCAGGTCTTCCAGGCGCACGTCGAGGCCGGTGACCTCGCGCTGGAGCTGTACGGCGAGGTGCGCGAGAACGCGAAGCTCAACCAGGACCAGCAGAGCGACATCTGGTTCCTGCAGGAGGCCATCGCGGTCGACATGCCCGAGGCCGTCACCAACGTGAGCCGGATGGGCGACCTGGCGAACATGGTCGCCGCCGCCAAGGCGAGCAAGCGCGCTCAGCTCCAGGTCGAGTTCGGCGCCGCCGTCATGGCCGTCGAGGAGAGCGTCGACGAGCTGACCGACAACCTGCAGGCCGCGGCCGAGGACACCTCGAGCTCCACGCTGGCGAGCAACACGGTGAACAACCTCGACCAGTTCCGCCGCGGTATCGAGGCGGCCAACCGTGGCGCCAACTTCGGCGGCACCCCGGACGTGTCCACCCTGGTGACCGCGCAGGGCACGCTGACCAACGCCCTGGGCGCGCTGACCACGGTCCTGCTCAAGGAGACGTCGACGCTGCTCGACGAGCGGCTCGACGAGCTGAACTACCGCCGGGCCGAGGCCTGGGTGCTGCTCGCCGTCGCCATCGCGCTGATCGTGGTCGCCACCATCTGGACCTCCGGCCGGGCCGTCAAGGTCCGCGGCGAGGGCGCCGAGGGCGCCACCGGTGGCCTGGACGTCTCGGTCAAGGGTGACAACCCGCCGTCGGCGCCGGCCTACCCCGCCGGCGGCTTCGGGACCGGCACGCCGGCGTGGGAGCGTTAAGGTGCTATTCGGTAAGTTCCGCATTCTGGGCAAACTCGCCCTGCTCATCCTGGTGCCGCTGCTCGGCGTCGTCGGCCTGGCCGTGCCGGTCATCTGGGAGCGTATCGAGACGGCCACCACCGCCGGCAACATCTCGGACACCGTCCAGCGCGCCACGAAGGTGAGCGCGGCGGTCATCGAGCTGCAGGAGGAGCGGCTGCTCTCGGTCGGCTACAAGCTCGGCCTGGTGGACCGCCCGACCCTGGTGATCCAGAGCGCCGAGGCGGCCGACTCGGTGGCCGGTCTGGCCACAGACGAGGACAACCCGGTCGAGATGCGCCGTGCCATCGCCGGCGCCGCCCGGCTCAGCAGCACCCGGCAGAACGTGCTGAACGGGTCGATCGGCGTCGTCGACATCATCGACGACTTCACCGACTCGATCACGCCGCTGATCGACGGTCTCGGCCTGTCCACCAGCGCCGACCTGACCACCGGCGTCGGCCAGCAGGTCTACGCCCTGGACCGCGCCATGCGCTCCGACGACCTGATCAGCCAGGCCTCCTGCTACCTCGCCTCGGCGGTGGTCGCGGCCGGCAAGGAGCCGCAGGCCGCGACGCTGCTGCTGAGCCAGTTCAGCTCGACCTTCGCCCAGCTGTCGTCGATCATCACGACCTCGAAGGTCTACTTCACCGACGCGCAGTACAAGCTGTATCTGAGCACCCAGCAGGCGTTCAACTCGCGCGTCGGCCAGAAGTTCACCGCCGCCCTCGCGTCGAACCCGACGCTGGCGCTGCGGGACCTGAAGATCAAGACGCTGTACCCGTCGCTGCAGACGGTGACCATCCTCGGTAGCTTCGTCGAGAAGCGCGTGGCCCACGACGTGGACAACGCGGTCCTCGAGAACCGGGACAGCGCCATCCGGCAGTCGGTGCTCATCGGTGGCGGCGCCATCCTGCTGCTGATCCTGGTGGTCACGCTGTCGATTTTCATGGCCCGCGCGGTCGCCCGGCCGCTGCGCCGTCTCACCAGCTCGGCCGACCGGATCGCCCGTGAGGCCGAGGCCGAGCTCGAGCGGGTGGCCGACGACGAGGCCGAGGCCCAGGTCCGCCCGATCCGCCTGGACCCCGTCGACGTCGAGGCCCAGGACGAGATCGGTGACCTGGCCCGCGCGTTCGACCGGGTGCAGACCACCGCGGCCCGGCTGGTGCAGCGCCAGGTGGACGGCCGCCGGAACACCGCCCAGATGTTCGGGCACGTCGGCCGTCGTACCCAGAACCTGGTCGGCCGTCAGCTGAGCCTGATCGACTCCCTGGAGCGCCGCGAGACCGACAGTGACCGCCTGCGCGAGCTCTACCGCCTGGACCACATGTCCAGCCGTCTGCGCCGGAACGCGTCCGCGCTGGTCGTGCTCTCCGGTGGCGCCGGCGCGAACGACCACATGGCCCCGCTGCCCCTCGGTGACGTGGTCCGTCTCGCCCTCGGTGAGATCGAGGACTACACCCGTGTCGAGGTGGACATCCCGGACGAGATCGTCGTGGTTCCGGCCGTCCTGGCCGACCTGACGCTGCTCCTGGCCGAGCTGATGGAGAACGCCACCACGTTCTCCCCGCCGCACACCAACGTCACGGTCACCGCCGACGAGCTGCGCGGCGGCGCCCGCCTTGCGATCATCGACCACGGCCTGGGCCTCGCGCCCGAGCGTCTGGCCGAGGAGAACGCGCGACTGACCCGCCGTGAGCGCCTCGACCTGGCGCCCACCGAGGTTCTGGGTCTGTTCGTGGTCGGCCGGCTCGCCCGCCGGCACGGCATCGAGGTGACCCTGACCGACACCCCGGACGGCGGTCTGACCGCCTGGATCGACCTCAACTCCTCGCACCTGATCGCCCGGGTGGAGAACCTCGCGCCGATGGCGCCGGCCGCCTACCCGGGACCGGCCGCGGTGCAGGCGCCGCAGCCGGTGCCGCAGATCGCCGCCGAGCCCGCCCCGTACGGCACGAACACCGCCTACTCGGGTGCGCTGCGTGGCAACACCACCGAGGTCGCGATCGCCAGCGCCGGGGTCCGCTCGGTGCCCGGCAGCCAGCAGCCGTTCGACCCGGTGGTGCTGAACCGCGCCACGCACATCGTCGAGTCCGGCAACTCGTGGAACGCGTTCGGCCCGGCCTCCGCGCCGGCGCCGGACACCGCCTCCGACCCGTACGCGGGCCAGCCCGTCTACGACGCCGAGCCGGTCTGGACGCCGCCCGCGGCCTACCAGGCGCCGGCCTACCCGTCGGCCGGCGGCTACCCGGAACCGGTGCAGCAGTACGACATGGGCACCCCGGTGGCCGGCCGCGTCCCGGCCGCGCTTCCGGAGCTGCCGCCGGCGCAGCCGAGCTGGAGCGCCGAGGTGGCCGTCCAGCCGACCTGGAACATTCCGGTCTCCCCGGCGGCCCCGGCTCCGGCGCCCGTCGCGGAGACGCCGGCCGTCCCGGCGCCGCCGCAGGAGCGTTCCGGTGGCCCGGCCCCGCTGCGCCGCCGGGTTCCCGGCAGCCAGCTGCCGGAGGAGAGCAAGCCGCACCAGCTGGCGGCGCCGAAGTCGGAGGACGACGCGCTCGCCGCCCGGGCCGCGTTCGACGCCTTCGAGGCCGGTGTCAGCAAGGCCCAGTGGGACGCCGGTGACACCAGCGTCTCGATGCCGGCGCCGGACCTCAGCCACTCGTCGTGGAACACGCCGGCCCCGGTGTCGCCCGCGGTTCCGGTCACGGTGCCGGCCACCCCGCCGCCGCCTCCGCCGGCCTCCAACGGTTCGGCTCCGCTGACCCGTCGTGTACCGGGTGCGACCCTCCCGCGCGACGAGATGCACCAACCGATCACCCCGCCGGCCCCGGCCACGCTGGATCCCGAGGCCGCCCGGGCTCTCATGGATCAGTTCGAGTACGGAGTCGCGCTCGCACTGAATGAAAGTCAGCCACAACACGAGGGACAACCGCGATGACTTCCCCTTACTCCACCGCGCCCAGTCAGCTCAGCGCCGAAGCCAAAACCTTCAACTGGCTGCTGGACTCGTTCACCTCCGGCACCGCGGGCGTGATCGAAGCGATCGCCGTCTCCTCGGACGGTCTGCTGATGGCGATGTCGGCGATCAAGGACCGGCCCAACGCCGAGCGTCTCGCCGCTGTCGTCTCCGGTCTGACCAGCCTCGCCGGCGGCGCCGCCAGCTGGTACCGGCTGGGCGCCCTGAACCGGGTCATCATCGACATGGCCGACGGTTACCTGCTGGTCACGGCGATCAGCGCGGGCTCGGTGCTGGGCGTCATCGCGGACCGGTCGGCCAACCTCGGCACCCTGGCGTACGAGATGACCCTCTTCGCGAGCCGTGCCGGTGGCGCGCTGAGCCCGCGTCTCATCGCCGAGCTGAAGAACGCCGTCCAGCAATGACCTACCCGGACCCCGACGACCCGGTTCCTCCGGCGCGCCCCGGAGTCCGGCCCTTCCTGCAATCCGGTCCTCAGCACTCGACCGGTGGCTACACCCCTACCGGGGAACAACCGCCGGTCGAGGCATCGACCAACAAGCTGCGCCCGTTCGTCATCACGTCCGGGCGGACCGATGGAGGCGATCCCGACATCGGTATGGAGACTCAGGTGACGCTGGTGCCTGGTGCGCCACCGTCCCGGCTCTCACCGGAAACCAGGGCGATCGTGTCTCTCTGTGAGGAGAGCCCGATCTCGGTAGCCGAGATCTCCGCACGCTTGCGCCTGCACCTGGGCGTCACCCGCATCCTGGTCGGCGATCTCCGCGCCGCCGGTCAGCTCGACGTCCACGTGCTGGAGAACGACACACCCGACCCCGACACCATCATGCGAGTGATCCGTGGACTTCGATCCATCAGCTAACCGCGTCGTCGGTACCGCGCGCATACCCGGCGCTCCGGCGCCCAAGAAGGCGCCGGTCCCGGTCAAGATCATCGTGGCCGGCGGCTTCGGGGTCGGCAAGACGACCACCGTCGGCGCCATCTCCGAGATCGCGCCGCTCACCACCGAGGCCGAGATGACCTCGGAGTCGGTCGGCATCGACAACCCCGGTCAGGCGGTCCTGAAGACCGGCACGACCGTGGCGATGGACTTCGGCGTCCTCACCATCGACCAGACCCTGAAGCTCTACATCTTCGGCACGCCGGGCCAGACCCGGTTCGCCTTCATGTGGGACGACCTGGTCAAGGGCGCCCTGGGCGCACTGGTCGTGGTGGACACCAACCGCATCGACGACTGCTATCCGGCGGTCGACTACTTCGAGCGGGCCGGCCTGCCGTTCGTGGTCGGCGTCAACACCTTCAACGGGCAGATGGCGTACAGCGTCGACGAGGTCCGGTGGGCCCTCGCGGTGCGTGAAGACGTGCCGGTCATATCCTTCGATGCACGCTTCCGCGCATCGGTGCGCGACGCCCTGCTCGTGGTCCTGGACCAGGCTCTCGACAAGGCGATCCGCATGAAGTCGTAGGGTGTGGACCCGGTCGCCCGGTGACGGTCTCCCGCAACCCGCGGACGGGACGGTTCCCAAACCGGCCCGCGGAGGGGCAGAGTTGGGTATCGGGCGACCCGTAGGAAAAGGACGGTGACCGTGCGAGGCGGACTGGACGACGCGCTCGACAAGCTCGCCCGGCGGGACGAGTTGCGGCGGCGCGCCGCCGCGGAGAGCGGTAACAGCGGCACTCCGCCGGCGGTGACCGAGCTGGTCGAGGCGATCGCGGGAGTGATCTCCCGCAATCCCCAGCTGGGTGTCACGGTCGGTGTCGAGGGCGCCGGCGATCCGGTGCTGCTGCACTTCGCGATGGCTGACGGCGTGGTGCAGGTGACCGCCGACAACACGGTCGCGGCCCGGGCCACCGAGGCGGGCCCGCGGCACGCCGATTTCGAGATCGACGTCGAGGAGCCGGTCGAGGAACCCGTCCCGGCTCCCGAGCAGACCCCGCCGCCCGCGCCGCCGTCCCCGTCACCGTCGGCATATGAGCCGGCTCCCGCTCCGGAGCGACCACGGGCCAGCCACGACGACCAGGACCGGTTCGGCCCGACCGATTTCGATTACGACTTCGCCGAGCCCGCCACGGCCGAGCAGCCTCTGGTCGCTCCCCGGCACGAGGCGCCCGCGCAGTCGTTCACCCCCGAGCGGCAGTACGGCCACGAGCACCTCGGTTACGAGGCCGCCGGCTACGCCGATCAGGGCAACATCACCCCGCATCCGTTCGCGGCGACCCCACCACCGCCGGTGCCACCGCAGACACCCCCGCATCCGTACGCGGCCGCGCAGCCCTCCTACGCCCCGCACCCGTACGCCGATGCCCCGGCTGCCCCGTTCACCGCGCAGCACGCCGAGCCGCAGCCCGGTTTCCCGGAGCCGCTGCCCGAGCCGATCCCGCTGCAGGTGGAGCGCCCGGAGGAGACCGAGATGGCAGCCCGTCGCCTGGCCGCCATGCTGCGCGACAACCCCAACCTGCTCGACAACCCGCAGTAGCCTGCCTATTACTCGCAGTAATCACTGCCTCGCGGCCCCATTAGTCACTCTCTGAAGTCACATGACTCCACACTGACACTGCCGCGAAATGCCGGAATCGCCCCTGAACGCGCCCGGTTTCGCCAGGTCAGCGAAGTCTGAGATGTCTGTGTTAGCCCTTTCGGCCAGCTTTGACCTCCATCCATCTCACGCCCCTTGAGTGACGCTCGGTAGTTCCCTAATGTCCTATTACGTCCACGCCACCAAGCGCGGACGACACGGACAGTGAGCATCACGGGGGAGGCACCGATGTCCGCTTCGGATAGCTGGCTGATCGTCGTCGCCGGATACGCCCTGCTGCTCGCCTGGCCGATCTCCACCGTGGTCCTGGTCTGGTTCGCGCTCCGCTACTCGGGCACGCACCGCGCCCGGTCGGTCAACCGCTCGGTGGCCGGCGGCGACGGTCGCCCCGAACACTTCTGGATCATCGTGCCGGCCCTCAACGAGGAGGCCGTCGTCGCCAACACGGTCGGCGCGGCGCTGAAGCTGCGGGGCCCGGCCGGAACCCTGTCCCGGGTCCTGGTCGTCGACGACGGCTCGGACGACCGCACCCCCGAGGTGCTCGCCGCGATCGACCACCCCCGGCTGCACGTCATGCGCCGGGACCTGCCCGAGGCCCGGCAGGGCAAGGGCGAGGCACTGAACGCCGCCTACCGGCACATCTCCCGGCTCACCGCCGAGGCCGGCGTCCCCGCCGAGAGGGTCGTCGTCGGCATCATCGACGGCGACGGGCAGGGCAGCGAGAACATCCTCGTCGAGGTGTCCCGGCTGATGCGCGACGAGCGGGTCGGCGCGGCCCAGGTGCAGGTCCGGATCCGCAACCGCAACAAGCTCCTCGGCGCCGTGCAGGATCTGGAGTTCGGCGCGATCGTCGACGCCTGCCAGAACCTGCGGGACGCCCTGGACACCGTCGGCCTCGGCGGCAACGGCCAGTTCAGCCGCCTGTCCACGCTGCAGACCCTCGGCTCGGCGCCCTGGTCCAGCTGCCTCGTCGAGGACCTGGAACTCGGCCTGCGGATGCACCTCGGCGGCGTCGCCATCCGCTACACCTCCCGCGCCTCGGTCACCCAGCAGGCGGTCGTCGACATCCGTCGGCTCACCCGGCAGCGGACCCGCTGGGCGCAGGGCAACATGCAGTGCGCCCGCTACCTGGGCCGGCTGGCCGCGTCACCGCGGGTCGCCCGGATCGCCCTGGCCGAGATGCTGCACTACCTGCTCTCCCCGTGGGCCAACGCGATCGTCACGGTGGTGCTCATCGGGACCGGGATCGCCGGGCTCGGCGGCCTGCTCGCCGGGCACCCGATCAGCTTCCTGCCGACCTGGGCCGCGCTGGCCGAGAGCGGCGGCGTCTGGCTCGCGGTGACCACCTTCCCGGGCGTGCTCTGGGCTCTGGTCCACAAGCGCAAGCACGGCGACGAGCGCACCGCCCGGATGCTGACCGCCGCTCTCGCGTACCCCGCCTTCCTGATCCTCGGTCTCGCCGCGACCTACCGCGCGCTGGGCCGGCAGGCCAGCGGCCGGCAGGGCTGGGCCAAGACCGAGCGTCTCGCCGAAGAACCCCTCGTCATCACCGCCTGAAACACCCTTCCCCCCTTCGAGAAAAGGCTCCCCCATGTCTCGTCGTGAAGTCCACCTGGTCGGCGGCACCCGCCCCGAAGCCGTCAAGCTCGCTCCGGTCGCGCTCGCCATGCGCGAGGCCGGCCTGCTCACCCCGGTTCTGCTGGCCAGCGGGCAGCACCCGGCGATGGTCACCCAGGCGCTCGCCGCCTTCGACCTGGAACCCGACATCACCCTGCAGGTCGAGCGCACCACCGGCGGCCAGGCCGAACTGCTCACCGCGATGATCCGCGAGCTGGACGAGCTGTGGTCGGTACGCACCCCCGCCGCCGTCATCGTCCAGGGCGACACCACCACCAGCCTGGCCGGCGCCCTGGCCGCGTTCTGGCGGCGAATCCCGGTCGTCCACCTGGAGGCCGGCCTGCGCTCCGGGGACCTGGAGTCGCCGTTCCCGGAGGAGGGCAACCGCCGCCTGGTCGCCCAGGTCGCCGCCCTGCACCTGGCGCCCACCCCGCTGGCCGCGATGAACCTGCTGGACGAGAAGATCGCCGCGACGGACGTGCTGGTCACCGGCAACACCGTGGTCGATGCGACGCTCGCGGTGGCGGCCCGCAAGATGCCGTTCGAGAACCCGGACGTGGCCGCCGCCCGCGCCGGCAGCACCAACCGGCTGGTCCTGGTGACCGCGCACCGCCGCGAGTCGTGGGGCGAGCCGCTGGACCGGATCCTGGGCGCGGTCAAGGAACTGATCGCCCGGTACGACGACATCGACGTGATCCTGCCCAGTCACCCGAACCCGGCGGTGCGGCAGCAGGTGGCGGCGGCACTGTCCGGCGTGGAGCGGGTGACGATCACCGACCCGCTGCCCTACCCGGACCTGTCCCGGCTGCTGTCCGAGGCGTACCTGGTGCTCACCGACTCGGGCGGCATCCAGGAGGAGGCGCCGTCGTTCGGGGTGCCGGCGCTGGTGCTGCGGGACGTCACCGAGCGGGTGGAGTCGCTGCACGCGGGCTGCGCCAAGCTGGTCGGCTCGGACCCCGAGCTGATTGTGGCGGAGGCGTCCGCGCTGCTGGACAGCCGGGTGCGCCGCGACGCGA
Organism: Actinoplanes sp. NPDC019969; assembly: GCF_055562375.1. NCBI lineage: Bacteria > Bacillati > Actinomycetota > Actinomycetes > Micromonosporales > Micromonosporaceae > Actinoplanes > Actinoplanes sp. NPDC019969. The sequence continues at coordinate 925,893 of NZ_JBVHFK010000001.1, forward strand.
TGACGGCGGGCGGTAACCCGTACGGCGATGGCCGTGCCGCCGTCCGCACCGCGCAGGCCACCGCGCACCTCCTCGGTCTCGGCCCCGCGCCGGAGGCCATGCCCGTCGCCCACCAGTCCGCCCTCACCACCGGAGTGATCGTCTGATGCGCGCCACCATCGTCTCCCGCCGCAGTGTCCTCGTCGCCGGTGCGGCCGCAGCGGCAGTCGCCACCGTCGGTTTCCACGCGATGGAGGCCGACGCCGCCGGCGTCACGACCACCAGCCGGTCCGGCAGCGCGGCGCCGGGCGGGGGCACGGCCAAGACCCTGGTGCTGTACGACACCACCGGCGACTTCGGCTGGCTCGGCGAGGTCTATGCCACCCAGACGGCGAACCTGAGCTCGCACTTCGGCTCGTGGACGGCCGCTCCGGTGGCGAAGTACAGGTCCGGTGACCTGAAGAACTACACCGCCGTGATCTACCTGGGTTCGACGTACGACGAGCCGCTGCCGGCCGCGTTCCTGGCCGACGTGATCGCCTCGACGAAGCCGGTGATCTGGGTCCGGGACAACGTCTGGCAGCTCACCAGGGTGGACGGTTTCGCCGCGAAGTTCGGGTTCACCAGCGGCCTGTACGACTTCGGCGACGTCGCCGAGGTCTCCTACAAGGGCCGGACCCTGACCCGCAGCGACGACAACAAGTCCGGCCTGATGAACCTGGCGATCAGCGACGCCGCCAAGGTCACCACGCTGGCCGCGGCGAAGCGGGCCGACGGTTCGGCGCTGCCGTGGGCGGTCCGGTCCGGCAACCTGACGTACGTCAGTGAGATCCCGTTCTCGTACGTCACCCACGACGACCGCTACCTGATCTTCGCGGACCTGCTGTTCGACGCGCTCGCCCCGAAGACCGCCGAACGGCACCGGGCCCTGGTCCGGATCGAGGACGTCGGGCCGGACGCCGACCCGGCCGAGCTGACCGCCATCGCCGACTACCTGTCGTCGATGAAGGTGCCGTTCACCGTCGCGGTCTACCCGCGGTACCGGAACCCGAAGAGCGGCGAGGACTACACGCTGCTCACCAAGCCGGCCGTGGTGAGCGCGCTGAAGTACATGAAGGCCAAGGGCGGCACGCTGCTCATGCACGGCTACACCCACCAGTACGGGGCGGTGAACAACCCGTACGACGGTGCCAGCGGCAACGACTTCGAGTTCTACACCGCGCACGTCGACTCGGCCGACCGGGTGATCTACGACGGCCCGGTCAAGGAGGACTCGGTCGCGTGGGCCACCGCGCGGATGGTCACCTCCGGCGCGGTGTTCGCGGCCACCGGGCTGGGCGCTCCGAAGATCTTCGAGTTCCCGCACTACGCGGCCAGCCCCGCCGACTACCAGGCGGTGCACAACCTGTTCGGCAAGCGGTACGACCGGGGCCTGTACTTCCCCGGCGTGCTCACCGGTGGCGCGTACGACTACGGCCGCCAGTTCGGGCAGTTCTTCCCGTACCTGGTCCGCGACGTCTACGGCTCGGCGGTGGTGCCGGAGAACATCGGCAACGTGGAGCCGGAGGCCTACAACACCCATCCGGTACGGCTGCCGGCCGACCTGATCGCCAGCGCCCGGCGCAACCTGGTCGTCCGCGACGGCGTGGCCAGCTTTTTCTACCACCCGTACCTCGGCGTCGACTTCCTCAAGGAGCTCGTCCCGGGCATCATCGAGACCGGCTACACCTTCGTGAGCGCCGACACGATGCTGAAGGGCTGAGGGGCAACCGCATGGACGTGGTCGACTTCTGGGTCCGTTCGTGGACCGGCGACGATCTGCCCGGGGCACGGCAGCTGCTGACCCCGGACGTGGAGACCGAGTGGAACCTCGACGCGCCCGTCGACGACGAGGAACTGCTGCAGGTGCTGCACCGGATCGCCGCCTTCGCGGACGGGGTCACGGTGGTCGCGCGGACCGACGCGGTGGACGGCTCGGCACTGATCTACGACCTGGCGGGCCCGTTCGGCACGGCCCGCCTGGTCGAGTTCCTCGGCGTCGACGATCAGAAGATCAACGAGATCAGGCATGTGTACGACGTGACGGCGATCGATCGATTTTTTCCCGGCCTGTACGCCAATTAGGTCAGATTCCGTCCGGAACCGTGGGTAGCGTGCGGTTCATGGCTTACGACTTCCAGGTCACCGTGGACTGCACCGACCCGCACGCGCTCGCCGACTGGTGGGCGGAGACCCTGGGCTGGACCGTGGAGCCCCAGGACGCGGCGTTCATCAAGGAGATGATCGCCAAGGGGTACGCCACCGACGCCGAGACCATCCACCACAACGGCAACCTGGTGTGGCGGACCGGCGCCGCGATCAACCACCCGGAGACCGGCCGGCGGATGCTCTTCCAGTTCGACGAGTCGCCCAAGACGGTCAAGAACCGGATGCACGTGGACATCCGACTGGACGGGGACGACCGGGAGGCCGCGCGGGACCGCCTGGTCGCCCGCGGCGCCGTCTTCCTGTGGGCCGGTCAGCAGGGCCCGCACGCGTGGTTCACGATGGCCGACCCCGAGGGCAACGAGTTCTGCCTCAGCTAGGGCAGGGTTCGGTCCAGCAGCTCGAACAGCGCCACCCAGTGACGCTGTTCCGCGGCCTCGTCGTGCATCGAGGTGTCGCTCATCGTGAAGCCGTGCGGAGCGCCCTCGTACAGCTCGGAGGTGTACTCGACGCCCGCTTCGGCGAGAGCGCCCTCCAGCGCCTCGATGTGCTCCGCGGTCATCGACCCGTCGTTGTCCGCGTGCCCGAAATAGACCTCGGTGTGCAATGCCGGGATGTTCCGATGCGGGCTGTCCGGGGCGTCGGTGACGATCCCGCCGGCGTGGAAACTCGCGAGCGCCGCGAACCGCTGCGGGTGCGACTCCACCGCGACCAGCGCGTTCCTGCCGCCCATGCAGTACCCCACGATGCCGGCCGGTCCGTCCACGATCTCCGGGCGGCTGTCCAGGAACGCCAGGTAGGCGGCGGTGTCCGCGGCGATCCGGTCGGCGGTGAGCGCCTTGATCATCGGCATCAGGCGGCCGAACGCGGCGCCCCGCTTCGCGCCGTCGGTCAGCTCGTCCGGCGTCACCAGCGGGCCGGCGGCGTCACGATAGAGGAGATTCGGCACGAGTACGGCGTACCCCCGCTCGGCGATCTTCGCGGCCATCTCCATGAGCCGCGGCCGCAAGCCGAACGCATCCATGAACATCAGCACCGCGTGGTACGGGCCCGGCCCCTCCGGCGTGACGAGATACGCCTCGGCGACACCGTCCGCGGCCGGCACCTCAAGCTGGATCTGTGGCATTCCCGCACCTCCTGTACCCATCCTGACGATCAAGCGGACCGTAACACCGGATCTCCGCATCCACCGGTTCCCCGTCGCATCCGGCGACTCGCCACGTCGTATCCCGCGCCCTGGGCACGTCGTATTCTGTGGCGCATGGCCACCCGGCTGCGCGCGGATGCCCGGCGGAACCGAGCGGCCCTGCTCGCCGCGGCCCGCGAGGTCTTCGCCGAACAGGGTCTCGATGCCTCGTTGGACGAGATCGCCCGCCGGGCCGGCGTCGGCAACGCCACCCTCTACCGCCGGTTCCCGAGCCGCCGCCACCTGATCGCCGAAGTCTTCGCCAGCCACATGACCGCCGCCGTCCACCTCGCCGAACAGGCCCTGGAACACCCCGACCCGTGGACCGCCTTCGTCGGCTACCTCACCCGGGTCTGCGAACTGCAGGCCACCGACCGCGGACTCGCCGAACTCCTCGCCACCAGCGCCTTCGACAGCGACGAACGGCTCGCCGCCCTCCGCGCCGCCGCCCAGCGCCGCGCCGTCGACGTGCTGACCCGGGCCCAGCGCGCCGGCCGTCTCCGCGCCGACTTCACCGGCCAGGACTTCGCCCTGTTGATGATGGCGAACGCCGGCGTCGCCCAGCACTCCGACGACCCGCACGCCTGGCGCCGCCAGCTCACCCTGGTCATCGGCGGTCTCGGCACCCGCCAACCCTGACCCGAACCGGCTGCCGGAAACTCCCGCCCGCCGAGACAGCCATGAGAACCAGCCACACAAGATCCACGGTCGGCCCTGGACGGACTCGCACAAGATCCGGAAGGGGTGCGATCTTGGGTGCGCGAGTTCGGCTCGACGCTGGCCCTCGGAAGCGTTGCCGCAGATCGGAGGCGAACCGGCGCGGCTCGCCCCGCCCTGCCGGCAGCGATCCCCGGACGATCATCCCCGGCTTCACGGGCAAGTCCCGCAAGATCGCAGCATTGGACGGGCGGCTCGGCCGGGAGCTTGCCGCAGAAGCCTCGCATCGAAAGCCGGAACTCCAAGATCGCGGCAGCGGGAGGGCCTGAGGACTCGGCCGCAGCTCGATCTCGAGCAGTTGATCACCGCAAACGGCCGCCGTTCGCGATCTTGTGCGCTTCGCACCGATAGCTTCGGACCAAGAACGACAAGCCTCGCGATCTTGGCCCGGAAATGCCGGGTTTCCGGAGCCGAAAGCCCAAGAACGGGCAGCTTTTCGATCTTGTGCGATCCGCTCCGCACCGAGCACCCCAAGATCAGGCACGTAGGCCGGCATCTTGCGCGATCCGCTCCGCACTGGACGCCTCAAGATCGGGCGCGCGGGCCGGCGTCCTGTGCGCCGGGCCTATGTCAGGCGCTCCAGTCCCCGGCCGGTCTCGGCCATGGAGTCGCGGGCCAGCTCCCAGAACGTGATCTCCGCGGGATGCTCCAGCCACACGTTCATGGAGACCCGCAGCACGGCCAGGAAGGTGGCGGCGAGCAGTTTCGCGCGTACCCCCAAAGGGTCTTGATCTTTGAGGCGGACCGCGACCTCGGCGCTGATCTCCCGCTCCATCGCGGCGAAGGTCTGCGCCTGCGCCGCCGCGAGTGACGGATGGCGGCGCACCAGCCGGCTCTGCTCGATCCACTGAGGATCGAGGTCACCGAGTTCGCCGTAGTAGCTCGCGGCGGCCCCGGTCAGCGCCGCCCACGGTGACTCGCTCGCGGGGCGGGCCCGGATCTGGTCGGCGAGCAGGCGCATCCGTCGCAGGTCGCCGTAGAAGAGTGCTTCTTCCTTGTTGGCGAAGTAGTTGGAGAACGTCCGCCGGGAGACGCCCGCTTCGTCGGCGATGGCTTCGACGGTGACCCGCTCGGGGCCGTGCTCGAAGGCGAGCCGGAGCGCCGCGTCGTGCAGGGCCTCCCGGGTCGCCGCCTTCTTGCGTTCGCGAAGACCCGCCGCATTCATGACCTGAGCCTACCGGCGTGTGACTCAGTTCCCAATGCGCAAACTTGCACACCCGGCAACTTCGGCAGATAGTTGTATGCAGCAAGCATCACGGGGAGGCGCCATGACGCAACGGCACGGGCTGATGGAGGCGTTCCACGATCTCCTCAAGGCCGTCCGCCTGCTCAAGCAGCGACAGCCGACGATCGCGCCCCTCGGCCTGCTGGCCGCGATCCGCCGCCGTGAGCCGACTGGCAACTGCCACATCAAGGAGCTGGCCACCGACCACGCCCTCGATCCCTCGACCGTCAGCCGCACGGTCGCCGCCCTGGTCCGCGACGGTCTGGTGATCCGGACCGCCGATCCGGCCGACGGGCGCGCCAGCACGCTGCGGCTCACCGGCAAGGGCAACACCGTGCTCGACGAGGTTCGCGCCCACTACGAGGACCGGATCACCGCGGCGCTGCACGACTGGACACCCGAGGAGATCGCCACGCTCACCGCGTCCCTCAACCGCTTCGCCCACGACCTGATCGCCCAGGAAACAACCTTGGAGGCCGCGCGATGAGCGCACCGACCCTCGACCGGGTGGAGCAGCAGCGCCCGATGAACCACCGCGAGATCCTGGAGGCGCTCTCCGGCCTCCTGCTCGTGCTCTTCGTCGCGATGGCCAGCTCCACCATCGTCTCCACCGCCCTGCCGAAGATCATCGGCGATCTCGACGGCACCCAGACGCAGTACACCTGGGTGGTCACCGCGACCCTGCTGACGGCGACCGCGTCCACCCCGATCTGGGGCAAGCTGTCCGACCTCTACAGCAAGAAGCTGCTGGTCCAGATCTCGATCGTGGTCTTCATCCTGGGTTCGGTGATCGCCGGCTTCACCCAGAACACCGAGCAGCTCATCGCCGCGCGGGCCTTCCAGGGCCTGGGCATGGGTGGTGTGCAGGCGCTGGTGCAGGTCGCCATCGCCGCGATGATCCCGCCGCGGGAGCGGGGCCGCTACAACGGCTACCTGGGCGGCGTCATGGCCCTCGCCACCGTCGCCGGCCCGCTGCTCGGCGGCCTGATCGTGGACACCGAGGCGCTCGGCTGGCGCTGGTGCTTCTTCATCGGCGCGCCGGTCGCCGTGATCGCCCTGATCGTGCTGCAGAAGACCCTGCACCTGCCGGTTCAGCGCCGCGACGACGTGAAGATCGACTACTTCGGCGCCTCACTGATCGCCGCGGGTGTCAGCATCATCCTGATCTGGGTGTCGTTCGTGGACGACGCGTTCGCCTGGGCGTCCTGGCAGACCGGCGCGATGGTCGGTGGCGGCGTGCTGCTGCTGGCGCTGGCCGTCTGGGTCGAGTCGCGGGTCGCCGAGCCGGTCGTGCCGCTGCCCATCGTGCGGCAGCGCACCACCGCCCTGGCGATCATCGGCAGCCTCTCGGTCGGCATGGCGATGTTCGGCGGTTCGGTCTTCCTCGGGCAGTACTTCCAGATCGGCCGGGGTTACAGCCCCACCGAGGCCGGCCTGCTGATGATCCCGATGATGCTGGGCATCATGATCTCGTCGACCATCGCGGGCAAGGCGATCACCAAGAGCGGCAGGATCAAGCCGTACGTGGTGGCCGGCACGATCATCCTGGTCGCCGGGTTCGCCGGGCTCTCGGTCCTCGACCACGAGACCCCCCTGTGGTACATCGGCTGCGTCATGGCCCTGGCCGGCATCGGTGTCGGCATGTCGATGCAGAACCTGGTCCTCGCCGTGCAGAACACGGTCTCGCTCAAGGACATCGGCGCGGCCAGCTCGACGGTCGCCTTCTTCCGCTCGCTCGGCGGCACGATCGGTGTCTCGGTGCTCGGCGCGGTGCTCGCCCGGCGGGTGGCCGACTCGATGACCGAGCAGCTCACCGCACTGGGTGTGCCGGCCGGCAGCGCGTCCAGCGGCGGCGGCAGCCTCAACCTGGCCAGTCTGCCGGAGCCGATCCAGCACGTGGTGCGGACGGCGTACGGCGACGCCACCGGCCACATCTTCCTGATCTCCGCGGGTGTCGCGGTGATCGGCGTGCTCGCCGCGATCGCGATGAAACCGACCAAACTGCGCTCGACGGTCGACCTGGTGAAGATCGACACCGAGTAGGCAACATCACGTCGCACTCCCTGGGGTCAGCTGCTTACGCAGAGCTAGCCTCGGGGAGCGCGGCGTTTCCTCTCAGTACCGGCCAACCGCCGCCGATGGCCCTTGAGGGAAAGTTGCGGCGGCGAGGAGGCGGTTGATGGGGGCAGTGGATGCTGACGTGCTCTCGGCTTCGCTCCTCGCCATCGAGGACGAGCGCTCCTGGGACGCGCGGGCCGAGCTCGACCGAGCCCTGCGCATCGAGGAGGCGGCCCTCGCCCTCGGCGATCCGCTGCTGGTCCACCGGGCCCGGCTGTGCCAGGCCAACATGCGCCTGCGTTCCGGTGACGTGGCCGGCGCCTCCGAGCAGATCTGGCAGGTGCACGAGTGGGCGGTCGCCAACGACGCCCGGGTCCTGATGGCCCGCACCCACATGATCTGGGCCGCCATCCACCAGCACCTCGGCGACGCCGAGCAGGCCCTGGAGCACGCGCTGCTCTCGGTCGAGCTGCTCGACGACGACGCGACCACGCACATGCACATCTGGCACCGCACCAAGCTGGCCGACTCGCTCTGGGCGGCCGACTCGATGGACGCGGCCCGCATCCGTTACGCACAGGCCGAGGAGCTGGCGGTGCTCGCCGCCTCGCCGGCCCTGTTGTGCCTGCTCAACAACCGGGCCTACGCGGAGTTCTCCTCCGGTGACCAGCAGCGCGCCGTGGAGGCGGCGGACCGTCTGCAGCGACTCGCCGCCGAGCGGAATCTGCGGCTCGAGCCGGCCTTTCTCGACACGATCGGGACGATTCAGATCGGCAACGGGCGCTTCGCCGAGGCGGAGGCCACCATGCGGCTGTGCATCGAGCGCCACAACGAGGGCAAGCACGAGGACGGCGACGGTCTCCCGGAGTATTTGCTGACGCTCGCTCAGGCCCAGCGCGGTCTGGAGGCCTATGACCGGGCCCAGGCGAGCCTCGACGAGTCCCGCGCGCTCTGCTTCGACCGGAACGCGATCGACATGATGGTCCGCGTGCATCAGGAGCAGGCGGAGCTGCATGCCGCCCGGGGTGAGTTCGCCGAGGCGTTCGCCATGCACAAGACCTTCTTCGCGGCGTACCAGAGTCGCCACTCCCTGCAGCGGGAGGCGCGGACCCGGACCCGGCAGGCGATGTTCGAGACCGCCGAGGCCCGGCAGGAGGCGGAGCGGTTCCGTGAGCAGGCCCGCCGTGACCCGCTGACCGGCCTGCACAACCGCCGGCACGTGGACGAGACGCTGCCCGCCCTGATCGAGTCCGACCCGTTCCTCACCATCGCGCTCGTCGACCTCGATCACTTCAAGCAGATCAACGACCGACTGTCGCACAACGTCGGCGACGAGGTCCTGATCGAGGTGGCCGGCATCCTGTCCGGCGGTGTCGCCGCGGCCTGCCCGGCCGGTTTCGCCGCCCGGATGGGTGGTGAGGAGTTCCTGGTGGTGCTGCCCGGCACTGCGGCCGGCCGGGCCGTCGTGCTGCTCGACCAGATCCGCCGGACGGTCCGCGACCACTGCTGGCGGGAGCTGACCCACGGCCTGCCCGTGACGGTCAGCATCGGGGTCGCCGCCAGCGCCGATGTCACCGCGCCGACCCAGCCCACCCTTCTGTCCACTGCGGACACTCACCTGTACGCTGCCAAGCACGCCGGACGCGACCGGGTCGTCTCCGCGACCTCACGGGGTTACGCCTCAGCCGCCTGAGCCCGCCGTTTCCAGGGGTTAAGGCGATCGATCGTTGCGGCTAGGCTGGTCGGGTCGCAGTGATTTGCATCGCAAGGAGGCGGTCGTGGCAGAGGGCAGTCCCGCACCCACCGAGGTTGCTCCGCCCGGGGTCAACATCAACGTGCCGCACTCCGCCCGCATCTACGACTACTGGCTCGGCGGCAAGGACAACTTCGCGGTCGACCGCGCCGTCGGGGAGGCGATGATCCAGGCCATCCCGCACATGCGGTTGATGGCCGGGGAGAACCGCAAGTTCGTCCACCGGGTGGCCCGTGACCTCGTCATCAAAGAGGGCATCCACCAGTTCCTGGACATCGGCACCGGCATCCCGACCCGGCCCAACCTGCACGAGATCGCCCAGCAGCACGAGCCGACCACCCGCGTGGTCTATGTGGACAACGACCCGATCGTGCTCGTCCACGCCCGCGCCCTGATGATCAGCCACTCGTCCGGCCGCAGCGAGTACATCGGCGCCGACATCCGCCAGCCCGCGTCGATCCTCACCGACCCGGCGCTGCTCGACACCCTCGACCTGAAGAAGCCGGTCGGGCTCACCCTGATCGCGATCCTGATGCTGCTCGCCGACGCCGACGACCCGTGGGGCAGGGTCGAGGAGCTGCGTGACGCGCTGCCCTCCGGCAGCTGCCTGGCGATCACCCATCCGACGGCCGATTTCGCCCCGGACGCGGTGGCCATGGCGGTCGCGGCGGCCACCGGGGCCGGCATGACGCTGGTGGTCCGGGCGAAAGAGGCGGTCCAGCGGTTCTTCGGCGACTGGGAGATGCTCGAGCCGGGCCTGACCCCGGTGTCGGCCTGGCGCCCGGACGCGCCGGTGGTCGACCCGGAGGCGGCCTACTACTGGGCCGGGGTCGCCCGAAAACCCTGATCAAAACCTTGCGGCGTACGGGGCACAGGCCACGATTCGTGCGTGCGCTGTGACGAGTGGGCTGCTTTGGGCGTACTCAAGCGAGTTGTAGAACGACGGATGGCCCGGCGGATGATCGCCGGGCCATTCCATCGCATCAGCCGGGTGGGCGGCCCAGCACGGGGAACCGCGCCGCCCACCCGGTGTCACACGGGCGTGCTGCGCAACGCCCGAAATCGTGGCCGCTTCGGAGCGGACGGGACCGGGACGCGGCTCGCCCGGACCAGCATCTCCCGGACCGCGCCCTCGCGGCCGGAACGATCGATCACGATGCCGCGCACGCCGAGCCACATGTCGCCCTCGTGCGGGATGGGCTGGGCCCAGTTGACCCGCTGCAGGCGCAGCCGGATCGGGCCGATGCCGTAGCAGTAGTCCGACTCGGCGAACTCGAGCACCGGCCAGGACGGGCCGCTCTGCCGCAGGCGGTTGCCCCGGACGTGCGGCGCTCGCACCTGCGGGGGCCGGGCAGCCCGCTGCCGGCGGTGGCAACGAACGAGCTCAGTCACGCGCGTCGGACTCATCCTCCTCGGCATGCGGCTTCCGGGAGGTCGCCCCGGCGGGCCGGCTCAATGCATACCTGACCCCGCCGAACCGGTGGGTCACCGTGGTCGCCCGGGTGGAGGCCGCGAACACATCGTCCGCGAACGGCTCGTCCCGGTAGAGCAGCGGGTTTCCCCGGCGCGGGCTGTCGACCGCACCGGGGCCACTCGATTCGGGGTGTTCCGGGCCGATGTTGGGCATCGACATGTTCGCCGTCCTCTCGCTAAGGACGCCCCCGCCAGGGAGCCTCGCGCCGAGGCCGCAGACTGTCGCTCCGCGACCGACCCATCACCCTGCGATGTCACCCTGAGTAACACCCCATGGAGAGTTGTACGTGCGTTATCATGCTCAGAATCCCGTGACTACGCAAGGCCAGATGCACGTGCATTTGCATCGCCGCCAGATTTGGGCACGCGGAACCCACCGAACCCGGATCGATGGGCGATCCGGGCAGAATTAGGGAGCTTGGAATGACCTACGCGGTCAACGGCATGCCTGCCGGCGAACTGCAGGGAGTCACCTGGCAGAAGAGCCGTCGCAGCAACCCGAGCGGCAACTGCGTCGAGTGCGCCGTCCTGCCCGGCGGCGACGTCGCCGTCCGCAACTCCCGGGACCCCGAGGGTGCGGCGCTGATCTACACCCGGGCGGAGATCGAGGCGTTCCTCGGTGGCGTCCGCGACGGGGACTTCGACAACCTCATCGCCTGAGCCTCAGGCCCGTCCGGTTCTCTCTGGGCGGGCCTTCAGGCCGGTCTGCCGACCTCGTTCAACAGCTTCTCGAGGATGTCCGGCGTGTGGTTGGGCGGCTCCGCATCGATGCAGACCCGCTCCATCGCCATCGCGTAATGGTCCACGTCCTCGCGCTTGTCCAGGTAGATCGCGCTGGTCAGCTGCTCCACATAGACCACATCGGGCAGCTCCGGCTCGGGGAACCGCAGGATCGCGAACGGGCCGCCGGCCGCCGCGTGCCCACCCGCCTGGAACGGGATGATCTGCAGGCGGACGCTCGGCATCCTCGACACCTCGATCAGCGCCTCGATCTGCGCCCGCATCACGTCGACCCCACCGATCGGGCGGCGCAGCACCGCCTCGTCGATGACCGCCCACAACTGAGGGCCACCCGGACGGGTGAGAATCTGCTGCCGCTGCAGGCGCAGGTCGACCCGGCGGTTGATCTCCTCGGCGCTGGCGCCGGCATGACCCAGCATGATCACGGCCCGGGCGTACTCCGGGGTCTGCAGGAGACCGGGCACGAACTGGATCTCATAGGTCCGGATCAGCGAGGCGGCCGCCTCCAGCCCCAGGTATGCCTGGAACCAGTTCGGCAGGACGTCACCGAAGTGCTGCCACCAGCCCGGGTTGTTGGCCTGCCGGGCGAGGCCGATGAGAGCGTCGCGCTCGGCGGAGTCGGCGACGCCGTACATGGTCAAGAGGTCGGCGACGTCGCGTTCCTTGAAGCTGACGCGGCCCAGCTCCATACGACTGATCTTGGAACCGGAGGCACGGATCTCGTAACCCGCGGCCTCCCGGGTGATCCCTCTCGACTCCCGCAGCTTGCGCAGCTGGGAGCCGAGCAGGATGCGCAGCACGGTCGGGCCGCCGCCCGGCGCCTCCTCCTGCGAACCCGCGCTCACCTGACTCCTTGTCGCTGCACTGTGACTGCCCGCCGCAGCCTTACGCATCCTAGAGCGGAGATCGTCTGCCGCGAAAGCTGTAGAGGCACGCTGCCGTATCGTCGCCGCTTGCGGATGCACGTGCATCCACGCTTGCTAACGCACTTGATGACGAGCATGATAGCGGACAGACACGTACCAACCGTTGACATTGCTCGACTGTTGACACTTGCGCTGTCTTCTCCGCCCGCTCGTGATTCCGCCAAAGTCCTCAAGACTTCTGGAGGCATACCCATGCCGAACCTGATGGCGTCCACGCCCACCGTGACTCCGCCGCACCGCGACCCGGCAGAGGTCGCCCCGGCGGAGAGCTACCGGCCATCGGATCCCGTGTGGGTGTATCGGGACGGCTGGCGGCCCGGCGTCATCGAGGCGGCCTCCCCACGGGCGGTCACCGTCACCTACCGGGCCGGCATCGACACCTTCACCGCGCCCTATGTGACGTCGCGGGCCGACCGCGACCCGTCCCTCGACCAGCGGAGCCGGCGGCTGATCCGCCGAGGCCTGCTGACATGACCGGCGCCGTCACCGTCTCCGCCCTCGTGGGCGTGCTCACCCTGGTCGCCGGCGTCGCCCTCGGGTGGCACCTGCGACGGTCCACCGAGCGGTGCCCCGCCTGCGAGCAGGACCTCACGATCCCCGTCGCACCCGGTCAACCCGTGTAGCTTTACCGGCATGACAGCGGTCGACGAGCACCACGGGACATGCGCTCGTCGCGATGCCGCGCTGTCCCGCGCCTTCGAGTTCCTCGGCCGCCGGTGGAACGCCGCGGTCCTCGGCAAGCTGCAGAACGGGCCGATCGGCTTCCGGGAGCTCTCCCGCAGCATCGACGGCATCAGCGACTCGGTCCTGTCGAATCGGCTGTCCTCGCTGGTCACGGCCGGTCTCATCGTGCGCACGGTGGATGAGGGGCCGCCGGTCTCGGTGTCGTACGGGCTTACGCCGGCCGGGCGGGCGCTGATGCCGGCGCTCGACGAGATCGCCGTGTGGGCTCAGCAGCACCTGCCCTGATCCTCCATCTCCGGTGATCGACCTCACCGGATCTTCGCGTGGCTTTCTGATCGTAAGTCGCTAGCTTTTTAGAAGTGGATACTCTTTCTGAAGCAGGTCGCGCCCAGCTCGACAAGTCCGGCCGCGAGCTGCTGTTCACCGAGGCCCGCACGGTCTCCTCGTTCGCACCGACCCCGGTCACCGACGAGGAGCTCGCCGAGATCTGGGACCTGGCCAAGTGGCCGCCGACCGCGGCGAACACGCAGCCGCTGCGGGTGCTCTACGTCCGTACCGCCGAAGGCAAGAAGCGCCTGATCCCGCACCTGGCCGAAGGCAACCGGGCCAAGTCGGAGAGCGCGCCGGTCGTTGCGGTCCTGGCCCTGGACACGGCGTTCCACGAGTACGTGCCCGAGGTCTTCCCGCACAACCCCGGGCTCAAGGACGTGTACGAGGCCAACGAGCCGCTGCGCCTGACCAACGGCACGTTCAGCGCCGCCCTGCAGGCCGGCTACTTCATCCTCGCGGCCCGCGCCACCGGGCTGTACGCCGGGCCGATGACCGGGTTCGACAAGACCGGCGTCGACGCCGAGTTCTTCCCGGAAGGCCGGTACAAGTCGCTGGTCGTGGTCAACCTCGGCCACCCCGGCGAGAACCCGTGGCGCGACCGGCTGCCCCGCCTGTCGCCGGAGACCACCGTGCAGTGGGCATGATCCTTTGAGAACGGCCCGGCGGCCATGTTTGACGCCGCCGGGCCTTGGGTAGGCGCTGCGCACCCGCTGCCGCTCGGATGGGAGTGACCGCTGTGCTCAAGCCGGAGGATCAGCAGACCTTCGCCAGTCTGATCGCCCAGGCCCAGATCGACGATCCCGCCTTCGGCGCTTTCGGCGAGCGCACCGATCGGCTCCACCAGCCTCCGGCCCGATGGACGGTCCTGGCGGTGACGCTGTGGGCCATCGCCCCGATCTGCATCATCTTCGGCGGCTGGACCGGCGTGATCGAGGCGGTGCTGGCCGTCTGTTACGGCACCCACCTGATCCGCAAGCGCCAGCGGTGGTCGGCTGCCCTGCTCAGCGCCAGCGATCGCCGGTGAGACGCTCGTAGACCTCGACGTAGCGGTTCCGGGTGGCCTCGACCACCTCGTCCGGGATCTCCGGGCCGGGCGCCGTTCGGTTCCAGTCGGTGAGCTGCCCGGACCAGTCCCGCAGGAACTGCTTGTCCAGGTAGCGCGGCACGCTGCCGGGCTTCCACTCGTCGGCCCCCCAGAACCGTGACGAGTCCGGCGTCAGCACCTCGTCACCGAGCTTCAGCACGCCGTTCGCGTACCCCAACTCGATCTTGGTGTCGGCGATGATGATGCCCTTGGCCGCCGCGATCTCCGACCCCCGCCGGTAGACCTCCAGCGTCACCCGGCGCAGTTCCTCGGCCAGGTCCTTCCCGACCCGCTGCACCGTCTGCTCGAAGTCGAGCGGCTGGTCGTGCCCACCACCGACCGGCTCCTTGGTGCTGGGCGTGAAGATCGGCTCGGGCAGCTTCGACGCCTCGATCAGCCCCGGCGGCAGCGGGTTGCCGGAGACCGCCTGGTCCCGCTCGTAGTCCTTGAGACCCGACCCCGCCAGGTAGCCCCGGGCGATGCACTCGACCATGACCATCTCGAGCCGTTCACAGCGGATCGCCCGCCCGGCGAACGCGGCCGGCACATCGGTCGCCGAGATCACGTGGTTCGGGACGACGTCGCTGAGCTGCTCGAACCACCAGAGCGACAGCTGGGTGAGGATCTTCCCCTTGTCCGGAATCGGCGTCGGCAGGATGACGTCATAGATCGAGATCCGGTCCGAGGTGACCAGCACAAGGTCATCCCCGTCGCTGTAGACGTCCCGAACCTTGCCGGAGTGCAGAAGCTCCACGTGTTCCCCTCGAAGCTGGCGGGTGAGGTGCGCTTTCACGCTACCGAACGCGGAAGTGACCAGCAGATCGCCTCCAGGACCGGCTGGGCACTACCTCAGCGGGCAGACTGAGCTCGTGTCAGATGAGTTGATCGCTGGGCTGTACGACAACATCCTCACCGAGTCGTTGGCGGCCCGTATCGCGGAAATCGATCCCCAACTCGTCAAAGTGCAGGAGCTGAGACAGGCCGACGCTTCCGACCGTATCGCCCGTCTCCTGGCTCGCCAGATCGAGCGAGCCCTGGACTCTGTGCCTGATCGGCTCCGCGTCGCCGTTGGCGTTCAGCTAGCTCAGGCGTTACTCGGCGAACTGCACGAGCAATTGCCGCAGTCGAACGCGCTCACCGAGAAACCGACGCTTCCGGGAAGTGCGCTCGCCGCCATCGGTTCGGTGGACCTCGGCGGCACGGTCCGATTCCCGGAACAACCGCTGATCCCGCTTATCGATACCACCCTGCTCACCAATGCACCTGGAGAGCCGACCGTCGGCAGCCAGATCTTGACCGAGATCGAGTCCGCCGACTCCATCGACCTGGTGATGGCGTTCATCAGGCGCAGCGGGCTCCGACGCTTCATCCCAGCGCTCCGCCGACACTGCAACGCCGGCAAGCCGTTCCGGGTGCTCACCACGACCTATACCGGCTCGACCGAAGCGGAAGCTCTGGATCTGCTCACCGAGTTGGGCGCTGAGGTCCGTGTCTCCTACGACGTGACAACCGCCCGGCTGCATGCCAAGGCGTGGCTGTTCCATCGGCAATCGACGTTGAGCACCGCTTATGTCGGATCCTCCAACCTGACACATTCGGCGCTCATCGACGGCATGGAGTGGAATGTCCGGGTTGCTGCCGCACGCAACCCAGACGTGGTGGAGAAGGTTTCCGCGGTCTTCGAGACGTACTGGCAGAACCGCGATTTCGTTCCGTACGTCGAAAGCGAGTTCCGTGAGCAGCTCGAACGACAGGACACCCGCAGCAAGCCGAAGTCGCGGCTCAGTCCGCTCGAGATTTACCTCAAGCCGTTCCAGGAACAGCTCCTGGAGTTGATCGAAGTCGCCCGGCAGAACGGCCGGCACCACAACCTGCTGGTCTCCGCCACCGGCACCGGCAAGACCGTGATGGCCGCCGTCGACTACACCCGCCTGAGGCAGCGACTTCCCCGAGCGCGACTGCTCTTCATCGCTCATCGGCGGGAGATCCTCGACCAGAGTCTGGAGACGTTTCGGCAGGCGCTCCGTGATCCGGACTTCGGTGAAGTCTGGTTCGGCGGGAAAAAGCCCGAGGAATATGAGCACGTCTTCGCCTCGGTGCAGACCCTCAACAGTTACGGTCCGGAGAACCTGCGGGAAGACCACTTCGATGTCGTCATCATCGACGAGTTCCACCACGCCCGCGCCAACTCGTACGAGCGGATCCTCAACCGGTTGAAGCCTCGAGAGCTTCTGGGACTGACCGCAACACCGGAACGTGCTGACGGACTCTCGATCCTGCATTGGTTCGACGGGCGTATCGCGGCGGAACTACGGCTCTGGGACGCCATCGAGCAGCATCGACTCGCGCCGTTCGTGTACTACGGCATTCACGACGGTATCGATCTGACCGAGATCCCCTGGCGGCGGGGCCAAGGCTACGACCTCGCGAGCCTGACCGAGGCGTACGTCGGTAACGATCTTTGGCTGCGATCTGTCTACAACGCGCTCTACGCGCGTGTGGACGACATCGCGACGATTCGCTGTCTCGGCTTCTGCGTCAGCATCGCCCACGCCCAGTACATGGCCGAGCAGTTCCAGAATTTGGGTGTCGCGGCGGTCGCCATTTGGGGAGACACGCCAGAGGAGGGACGACAGAAAGCGCTACTGCAGTTGGCGCGCGGCGAGGTCAACGTCATCTTCTCGGTTGATCTCTTCAATGAAGGAGTAGACGTGCCGTCTGTCGACACCCTTCTTCTCCTCCGCCCCACCGACAGTCCCACGCTCTTTCTGCAGCAACTCGGGCGCGGTCTTCGGCTTCACCACGGCAAGACGGTCTGCACGGTGCTCGACTTCGTCGGGACGCACCGCCGAGAATTCCGCCTCGACCAACGCTATCGGGCGTTACTCGGCGGCACCCGCAGCGAGGTGGAGAAGGCTGTCGAAGCCGGTTTTCCCTTCCTCCCGGCCGGCTGCCACATGGAATTGACCAAGGTCGCGCGCGACATCGTGCTTCGCAATATCCGGGAAGCGGTGCCTTCGCAGTGGCCAGCCCGGATTAGAGAGTTGGCGGCACTCCATCAGAGCCGAACCAGCGTGTCACTGTCCGACTACCTTGCGGAGACGGGCCTGGAGCTTGCCGACATCTACGCCAACAACCGCAGCTGGTCGGATCTTCGGGAGGCAGCCGGGCTGGCGGTGGCCACCAACGGACGTTTCGAGAAAGATTTGCGGCGCGCCCTCGGCCGGCTCCAGCACATCGACGATCGGCAGCGACTGGACACGTACCGAGCCTTCCTCTCCGGGGAAAAACCGGATCCGGAGACGATGACCGGTACCAACCGGCGCCTGCTGCGCATGCTTACCGCATCGTTGGGCTCTCAACTGCTGCAGAAGGAGGACAGCCACAAGGACGCTGTCGAACTGGTCTGGTCGCATCCACAGGTCCGAGCCGAACTTGAGGAGCTACTCCACGTTTTGCGAGATGCCCCTGATCATCTGCAGAACGTGGCGTTGCCGGGTGTACCGCTGCAAACGCATGCGCGATACACCCGGATCGAGATCATGGCGGCGCTCGGCGAAGGCCGCTATGCAAGGACGCCACCATGGCGTGAAGGGGTGTACGACGCCAAAGAGATCGGTGCTGACATCCTGGTTGTCACCTTGGACAAGACCAGCGGCGACTTCTCACCGACCACCCGCTATCGCGACTACGCCATCAGCCGTGACCTGTTCCATTGGGAAAGCCAGTCGGGCACCACGGAGAACAGCCCAACGGGCAAGCGGTACCAGAACCATGTGGCGATGGGACGGTCGATTCTTCTCTTCGCCCGAGCCCGGGTCACAGATCGCGCGTTCTGGTTTCTCGGTCCGGCCGAGTACGTCAGCCATGAGGGTGAGCAGCCGATGGCGGTGACCTGGCGCCTGAAAACACCACTCTCCGGGGATCTCTACACCCGGTTCGCCGCTGCCATTTCGTAGTCAGACCGCAGAACGGAAGATGCCGACCAGCTGTTGGGCTGGTCGGCATCTTCTCTCTGATCAGGCGGGCTGTTCGGCGGGGCGGCCGAGGACGAAGGCCAGGTTGAGCGACCGCCCCTTCAACCGAACCAGAGCCAGGCCGCCGATAACCGCGGCGATGGTGGTCACTGCGCCGGCGGTCAGCAGTGCACCGCGAGCCCCGAGGGAGTCACACAGCCAGCCGATGGCCGGAGCCCCGACGATCCCGGACAGGGAGGAGACGATGCCGACGGTGGCGAGGACGCGGCCGCGCATCTCCTCGCGCGTGTCCAGCTGGATGCGGGTGGAGACGACGGTGTCGAAGACGACGGCGCCGGCGGCGATCGGGAGGATCAGGGCGGCGAAGCCGAGGATGTTCGGGGCCAGCGCCGAACAGAACTGCAGGGCGCTGATCACGAAGCCGGTGCCCACCAGAACCCGGAGCGTGGACTTGCCGGTACCGGCGAGCAGCAGACCCCCCGCAACGGCGCCGACGGCGAAGACCGTCGACAACAGACCGTACGAACCGGACGAGCCGCCCAGCGGGCCGGAGACCATGGCGGCCATCGAGACCTGGTAGTTGCGGCCGAGGGAACCGAGCACGAACGACAGCGCCAGGACGATCAGGATGACCGGCTGGCCGAGCAGGTAGCGGAAGCCGGCCAGCACACCGCCCTGACCGGCGGGGGCGGAGGCGAGGGAGCGCATGTCGCCGAGGCGCATGGCGAGCAGGGCGACGATCACGGCGAGGTACGACACCGCGTTGATCAGGAAGAGGGCGGACGGGCCGGTGATGCCGATCAGCACGCCGCCGAGGGCCATGCCGCCGATCCGGCCGGCCGAGCTGAGGACCGAGCCGAGCGCGAGGGCGGAGGCCAGGGCGTCCTTGGGCACCAGGGCGGAACCGAAACGGCCGAGCACCGGGCCTTCGAAGGAGCCGATCACACCGGACGCCAGCGCGACACCGTAGATGAGCCAGTTACCCGAGGTCGGCAGGATCAGGGCGAGGGCCAGCAGCGCCCGCACCGCCTGGAACGCGATGAGCAGCGGCCGGGCCGGAAGCCGGTCGGCCAGGGCGCCGCCCCAGCTGCCGAGCAGCAGCACCGGCAGGGACTGCAGCATGACGACCGCGCCCATCGCGGTGGCCGAACCGGTCGCGGACAGGATCAGCCAGTTCAGCGCCAGCACCTGCATCCACGTACCACCGACTGAAACGAGGTCGGCGGCCGCCCACAGGCGGTAGTTACGCTCTCGGAGCGGCGCGAACATCGGAGCCAAGGTGGCGGCACCCCCACAGGGAAAACGGCGCCGTATCTCGGCGCCGCCTTCCCCTTCGGACCGGGTGCTCCAGCGACAAAGCGGGTTCGGTCAGGCACAACCCAACCGCAACCCCGGAGCCTTGGGTACGGGCCGCAGCAACCGATCCGCAATCAAGAAGCCGCTGTGTACGTACTCAACCGCCCGTCGTCGACCTGGTGGATCCGGCCGCCCGCGATGAGCAGGTCACCCGGGAACGCCGGCCCGGCGACCTTGCCGTCGGCCGTGTTCAGCACCGGCCCGCCCGCGTAGAGCAGCCCTCCGGCCAGCACCGGCTGCCGCCCGTCGATCTTCTGGCGAACGGTCCAGGCCCGCTTGCCGTCCCGTACGTTCAGCGCTTCGACGTTCTTGCCGTTCACCCGGTAGACCCGCCGGCCGTCGACGGCGATCAGCTCGTTTCCGGCTCCGCTCGCGGTCCATGCCATCGCTCCATCCGCGATCCGCACTGCGGAAAGAACGTTCGTTCCTCCCGTCACGAAGAACCGATCAGCGTCCGCCGCCTGAGCCGTCCACACCCCGGCCCGCTGCCATCGCTGCTTGCCGTCGGTGACCGACAGCGCGAAGCTGTTCCCACCCACCCGCGCCAGGATCACCCCGTTCGCGGAGACTTCCGAGGTCAGCGCGTTCGCCCGGCTCCACAGCGCCCGCCCGTCGCGGACCGCGTACGCCGCGATGCCGTCCTCGTCCGACGGTGACCCGCCGGACACCACGATCACGCCCTTGTCGACGACGACCGCGTTCACCGGCCGGTCCAGTCGCTGTTTCCACCGGGGCAGGCCGGTCCGCGCGTCGAGGGCGAGCAGCGTGCCGTCCGGGTCGCTCTGTGAGTTGCAGTCGCCGCCGGCCACGATGACCAGGCCGTCGGCCACGGCCAGGCGGGGCGTCTCGGTGTCGGCCGGGTCGTCCCACCCGTACCGCCAAAGGGTTTTGCCGGTGTCCGCCGCGAAGGCTGCGACGCCGAGCTGATCGCTGACATGGACCCGGCCGCCCGCGAGGACCGGCGCGGAGAAGCCCGTGCAGCTCTCGTTGGTGCGGAGGACGGCCTGCCACGTCCGGGTGAGCTGCCGGACGCTGCCGCTGTCGATCACGGTTTCCCGCGGGTTGTAGTGGCTGTCCTCGGCGTCGTAGCCGGGGTGATCCCAGAGCGGCGGGACAGCGAGGACGAGGGACAGCACGGCACTGCCTAAAAAGTACATATTCCAGAATTTAGGCGAAAAAGGGCGACCCATGAGGGGCCGCCCTGATTTCCGTCATGATCAGCCGGCGAGCAGCTTGAGCATCTGCTGGACCTGATCGGTACGGGACTGCTTGACCCGTTCCGCGAAGGACATGGCCAGCTCGTTGCCGCCCTTGTCCAGTTCGAGCTGGGCGAATTCGACCGCGTTGTGCTGGTGCGCCACGAAAAGGTTGAGGAAGGCCATCTCGAACTGCGCCTTCTTCACCGTGCTCAGCGACGCGATCTCCTCGTCGCCGGTGCTCGGCATGCCGCCGTGGTCGGCGTGCAGGCTGACCCGCTCGTCGAGGGTGGCCGGCTTGCCCCATTCGGCGAGCCAGCTCTTCATCAGCTTGATCTCGTCGGCCTGGGTGACCTGCACGGCCTTGGCCAGCTCGGCGACCTGGGGCCGGGTGGCCCGCTTGGCCGCGGTCTGCGCCATCTGCTGACCCTGTTCGAGGTTGTCGATCAGCATCTGCAGGAACATCACGTCGGTGTCGTTGAACGTCGAGCCGGCGGTGATCTCGGAGACGTTCTTGACGTTCGCGGTCTGCGCGGCGGTGGCGGCCGGCGCGGCCTCCTTGGCGACGTCGGTGCCGCACGCGCCGAGCAGGAACGGGGCGGCCGCGACGACGAGAGCGGCTACGTGACGGCGCTTCACAGCGGCAGCCAGAGGGCGAGCGTCCAGATGCCGGGCTCCCAGCTGCGGATCGAGGTGTGCGCCTGGCGGGTCTGGTAGGAAACGCCCTGGTAGGTCACCACGTCACCGACCTTGTACGCCACTCCGGGCGCCCACTCGCTCCCGGTCGCGGGGGCCGTGGTGGCCGGCGGCTTGGTGGCCGTCGCGGTCGCGGTCGGCGCCGTGGTCGGAGCCTTCGTCGGTGCGGTGGTGGGCGCCGTGGTCGGTGCGGTCGTCGGCGCCGTCGTCGGGGCGGCCGTGGTCGGCGCGGTCGTCGGCGTGGCCCCGCCGGAACCACCGATGTTCACGTCCACGCAGTTGTAGAAGGCGTTGACGGTGTCCCCGATGTTCCAGACCGCCAGGACCGTCTTCTTGCCCGAGTACTTGCTCAGGTCGACGGTGTGCGAGACGGAGGCCGCGGGGATGGCGTTGTTGTCGTTGAACGTGGCAACCGCGGCGCCGTCCACGTAGTACACCCAGGTGGCGGTCCGGTGCCGGGCCGTCAGCACCCAGTTGAACGTCACCGACTTGCCGACCGTGGTGGCCGGCCAGTTCTTGGAGTTGTCGTTCAGTTCCGGGAAGGCGGCGTTGCCACCGTTGCACTGCTTGGACCCCTTCGGGGCCTCCACGCTCTGCGGCTCGAACTGGATGGCGCCACAGTTCGCGACGGTGCCGGCGGCGCACAGCGCCTGCCGGCTCGGGGGCGAGGAGACGTAGCCGTGTGCCAGGGCGGGCGACGCGACGACCAAAGACGATGCGACCATCCCGAGGGTAGCCAGCGGGTAGGCGATCTTCCTGCGCATGTCAGCTCTCCAGTGTTGTCGACCTGGCTGTTACAGGCCGGAACATTAGGGAGGGCTGCCATAACAGAGCCTTAAAGGAACCGGAAACCGCGCTAAAAACGACGTTTGCGCTGCTCAGCCGGCTCCGGCACAGGTGCATGGAGGAGGAAGCCGATCCGTGCGCCACCCAGCGGGCTACGGTCGATGACGAGCTGACCGCGGACAGTATCGGCGGCGCGGCGCACGATGTCCAGACCCAGCCCGGTCGAGCCGGCGCCGCTGACACCCCGCTTGACCGCGGTCTCCGGGTCCGGGATGCCGGGGCCGGCGTCGTCGACGAGCAGGCCGCTGGCCGAGACGCTGACCCGGAAGGCGGTCCCGTCCGGGGTGTGCGAGAAGACGTTGCCGAGCAGGGCGTCCACCACCAGGATCACCTCGCTGGCCGGCATCGGGATGAACACCGGCTCGTTGCCGCCGACCACCTCCCACGGCCGCTCCTGGTCCTCGGCGAGCACCGACCAGAAGGCCAGCCGGTCGGCCAGCACCTCGACCATGTCGCACTGCTGCGAGCCGCGTTTCTCGATGCTGCCCAGCCGGGCCCCGGTGATGATCGCTTCGAGTTCCTCGTCGAGCAGGTCACAGGCCTGCCGCATGCGCTCGGCGATCGGGCCGGGCGGCATCGCCTCCACGTCCAGGCGCAGGCCGGTCAGTGGGGTCCGCAATCGGTGCGACAGGTCGGCGGCCAGCTCGCGCTCCCGGTCCAGCAGCCGGCGCAGGTCGTCGGCCATGGTGTTGAAGGCGCTGGCCGCGTCCCGGAGTTCGCGCGGGCCGACCGGGGTGAGGCGCTCGTTGAGGTCGCCGCCGCCGAGCCGCCGGCTGGCCGCGGCGAGCTGGCGGGTGGTCCGGACCAACTGGCTGCCGAGCCGGTCGGCGAACAGGGTCGAGCCGCCGACCAGCAGGATCGCGAGACCGCCGAGGGCGAGCCAGGCGGTGCCGACACCACGGCGGGTGTCCTCACGCGGCACGAAGACCTCGACCACGACGGTACGGCCGTCGGTGAGCACCGTCGGCTGCAGGTAGGCGACCCCGTCCTCGGCCTCGGCGGTGGCGGCCTGCCGGTCCTGGGCGGCCCGCCGCACCGTGGCGTCGGCCAGGTGGGTGGTGCCGATCGCGTCCTCGGCCGGCAGGTGGATGGCGAGCCGGCCGGCGCTGCCGGCGGCGGTGCTGGCCACCGCGTTGGTGAGGGTGACCGGGTCGCTGTTGACGCCGAGCACGGTGACCATCGAGGTGGCCTGCTGCCGGGCCTCGGCGATGGCCCGGTCGTACGCGATCTGCCGGGTCGCCACCGCCAGCGGCACCAGGAACGCCAGCGCCACCATCGAGGTGATGGCCAGCGCCAGCCGGTTGAGTGCCCATCTCATCGCGGATCGACCATCATGACGCCCACTCCCCGGACCGTGTGCAGGTAATGCGGTTTCGCGGCGGTCTCGCCCAGTTTGCGGCGCAGCCAGGAGATGTGGACGTCGATGGTCTGCTCCTCGCCGATCCGGGCCTGCTGCCACACCTGGTTCATCAGCTCGCGCCGGCTGATCACCTGGCCGACCCGCTCGGCAAGGTACGCCAGGACGTCGAACTCGCGCCGGGTCAGTTGCAGCGGCTCGCCCCGCAGCTCGACCCGGCGCTGCCTCGGCTTGATCACCAGGTCACCGACGGTGATGGTGTTCGGTTGCTGTTCCTGGGTGGTCCGGGCCCGGCGCAGCACCGCGGAGATCCGCGCCAGGATGTGGCCGCCGGAGAACGGCTTGGTCACGTAGTCGTCGGCGCCGGCGCTCAGCAGCGCGATGATGTCCGCCTCGGAGCGCCGGGCGGTGGCGACGATCACCGGCACGTCGGAGACGGTCCGCATCATCCGCAACGCGTCGGTGCCGTCGATGTCGGGCAGCCCTAGGTCGAGGATCACGAGGTCGGGCCGTTCCTGGGTGACGATCTTCAAAGCCTGGGCGGCCTGCCCGACGGGCCGCACCACATGCCCGGCATCGGTCAGCGCCCGCGTCAACGCGGCCGTGATGATGCGGTCGTCCTCGACCAACAGGATCATCGCCATGGCGACAACCATAGGACCTGGTGAGAGGATGGCTTCGTGCGATCTTCCAGGTGGGTGCCGGTAGCCGGCTGGTGTCTGGCCACCGCGACGAGCATCGTTCTCTCCTCGGTGGCGCTGTCCCCGGTGCTCAGCGCGGCCCGCGCCGAGTCGGGCGAACTGCCCGACATCGATTCGCTGCCGGCGCCCGCCGCGGTGGCCGAGACGAGCGAGGCGCCGGCCGCCGAGACCACCGCACCGACCCGGCCGGCCCGTCCCACGGTGTCGGCCACGCCGTCGCGGACCCGATCGGCCCCGGCCTCGAAACCGGCCGTCACGACCACGACCACGGCGCCGGCGCCGGTTCGGACCACGACGACCAAACCGGCGACCACCACCGAGGACGGCTGGACGGTAACCACCAGTGACGGCGTGAAGACCTATGTGAAGTCGTTCACCACCGACGGTGGCAGCGCGGTGATCCGGATGACCAGCGCGGGTCTGGTCTCGCTGGTCACGGCCACTCCGGCGGACGGTTACCGGGTGGAGAAGACCGGCTCCGACACGAACCTCGCGGTCTACTTCACCTCGACCGGCCGCAACTTCATCATCCACGCACAGTGGTGGAACAACACGCCCCTGGTCGAGGTCAACGAGATCGGCGGCTGAGGATCCGGCTGGCTCTCATGGCTGTCTCGCGGGCCGCGAGACAGCCATGAGCCCCAGCCGGGGTATGGCAGCGCAAGGGTTTTCCCCGATTCGGTGGGGGGCTGCGGTGCCTAACGTCTCCCTCAAGTCATCCGGGTCACCGCCGGACTCCGCTCGTCACCCCCGGGCGGAAGAGGGACACCGCACCGACCGCCGCCACCGCGGCGGCGCCGGCGAGGCGTTCACGGCGCCGGATGACGTCCACGACAGCCCGCAGTGCCTGCCTGCCGGCCGGCCCCACGAGGGATCGGTCATCAGGGGTCGTTTCGGGACGGCGCAGCGATGCGCCATCTCGAAACGATCACTACCGGATCACGGCTGGCTGCCGAGGCTGCCGCTCAAGATCGGAGGGACCTATGGTTCCTCCTACGTGTACGGACAGGAGGCCCTCCGGTGACCTACAGCGCATTCAGCCTGGCCCCTGGGCGGGCCACCGGTGTGATGGCCGACGTCTGGGGCCGGTCCGCGGTCCGTGACGTGATCCTGACCCTGGGCGCCGCCGGCGCCGTCGGTCTCGCCGCACAGATCGCCGTCCCGGTTCCCGGGTCCCCGGTCCCGATCACCGGCCAGACGTTCGCGGTCCTGCTCGCCGGCGCCACCCTGGGCGCGGCCCGTGGCGCCGCCGGCATGCTGATCTACATGCTGGCCGGCGTGCTCGGTGTCCCGTGGTTCGCCGCCGGCGCGTCCGGCTGGCCCAACGCGACCGCCGGGTACCTGATCGGTTTCGTCATCGCTGCCGCCCTGATCGGCCAGCTCGCGGCCCTCGGCGCGGACCGCAGCCCGGCGCACACGATCGGGCTGATGGCCGCCGGCACCGTGGTGATCTACCTGGCCGGGGTGCCGTGGCTGGCGTTCTCCACCGGCATGGACCTGACCACCGCGATCAGCACCGGCCTGGTGCCGTACCTGATCGGTGACGTGCTGAAGACCGCGCTGGCGGCGGCTCTGCTGCCCGGCGCCTGGGTGCTCATCAACCGCCGTAAGGGCTGAAACCCACAGGCTGTGCACACAGCCTGTGGATAACCCGAACAGATGTGCGAAGTCGGTCAGCCGATGATCCGGGGCAGGCCGATCCGGGTGCGTACGCCGGGTGACGCGTGCACCAGCGGTGCCCCGGGCGGCTCGGGGAGACCGGCCGCCGTCGTCAGGTCCTGCCGCAGGTCCAGCACGTGCGCACGGTGCAGCACCCACGGCGGATGCCACACGTCGACGGTCGCCAGCCGGCCGCCGACCACGGTGTAGAGCCGGTATTGGGTGGTCAGGTAGTGGTCGATGCGCCCGAGTTCGGCCGCCGGGAACGGCTCGCCGGCCCGGACCCGCAGCCGGTAACCGGCGCCCCGTGGCTCGTAGCGGCGGCTGCCGCGGTACTCCGTCACGTCGCCGTCGGTGCGCAGCGACATCCGCGCCCACCGGTACGGCAGGTTCAGGGTGGTGCGGGCGGCCACCACGGCCGGCAGCCGGGCGGCGTCCAGCGAGAAGAAGAAGATGCCGGCGCCGCCGTCCGGGCCGCGGACATAGGTGCGCAGATTGGTCTCCGGGAACGCCGACAGCCACGGCAGCGACGGCAGCCAGGGTGGGCGGATCCCCTCCATCAGGAAGGGGAGCATGCCCACCCAGACCTGGCCGTCCTCGGCGTCGGGGGTGAGACCTGGGGGAAGCAGCGGAGCGACCGCCTCGGCGGGATAACGCCAATGCAGGAACGTCATCCGCCGCCAGTGTTGGATCATCATGGCGGTGCGGATCTCCGCCATCGGGGGCGCCAGCACGCCCCCAGTCTAGATCTAGATGTCGAGGCTGCTCTCGATCCGTTTGAGCTGGTGGCGGGCCAGGGCGAGATTGGCGCGGTCCTTGTTCAGCGCCAGGTAGAGGAACAGGCCCTGCCCGGACCGCCCGGTCAGCGGGCGCAGCAGGTGGTACTGGGTCTCCAGGGTGACCAGCACGTCCTCGATGTGCTCGTGCAGGCTCAGCATCTCCATCGTGCGCAGTTTCGCCCGGATCACCTCGGTGTTGGCGGCCGCTGCCACCTGCAGGTCGAAGTCCCGGGTACCGCCGGCGATTCCCAGCGCCATGCCGCTGGAACGGTCGACGAGCGCGACGCCGATGGCGCCGTCGATCTGCATCGCGTCTTTCAGAGCCACATCCATGTCCGGCATCTCGGGGTGTCCTCCCACGTCGCTTCGGTCTGATCCGAGCGTCCACGACACCTGCCGGAACCGGTCGCACATCTTGTCCGCCCCGGTGACCACCCACCATGGGTTGATTGTCCGTGTAGTCGTCCGATTGAAGATTTCTGCAACTCGGAAACTGCTTATCACCGCATTTTCACAAACCCAGGATCTGCTGGGGTACGCCGTAACCAGGCTCGTGTCCACACGGTTGGAGGGGTGGTAGAGCCGGGGTCTGGGCGGAGGGGACGCGTCGTGTCAGTGCCGCTGTACCAGGCGAAGGCCGAGATGTTCCGGACACTCGGCCATCCGGTCCGGATCCGGGTGCTGGAGCTGCTGCAGAGCGGCCCGCAGCCGGTCCGCGACCTGCTCGCCGAGATCGACGTGGAGGCGTCGAACCTGTCTCAGCAGCTCGCCGTCCTGCGCCGGGCCGGCATCGTCACCTCGTTCCGCGACGGCGCCCTGGTCATGTACGCGCTGAGCACCCCGGACGTCGCCGACCTCCTCGCGGCCGGCCGCCGGATCCTGGGCGCGGTGCTCACCGACCGCGACGGTCTCCTGGTGGAGCTCCGCGCCCAGAAGTCACAGTGATCAAGGCTGGACGATCGACTCACAGTTCTGGGTGGTGTCGAGGTTCCAGCGGAAACAGGTGTCACCACTCGGCGCTGTGACGTGCTCGCCGCCGTCGAGCCAGTCGGCCGCGCCGTCGTTGCCGCCGTCGAGGGTGTCGTCGCCCTCGTACCCGTTGAGGCTGTCCTCGCCGCCGTTGCCGATCAGCGTGTCGTCGCCCGGGCCACCGATGAGGTGGTCGGCTTTCGCGGTGCCGGTGAGGCGGTCGTTCATGCTGCCGCCGATCAGGGTCTCGACGTCGGCGGCGATGGTGTCGCCCTCGCCGGCGGCGCCGTCGTCGCCCGTGACACCGTCCGCGTCCGCGGTGACCGCCGTCGTCCAGTACTGGTAGTAGTCGACCTTGTCGTGGCCGGCGCCGCCGGAGTAGTAGTCCGCGTCCGCACCCTGGTTCGGCTCGGCTTCCAGGCTGTTGGTGGGGTTGATGTTGTCGCTGCCGTCGCCGCCGTAGACCTTGTCGACCCCGTGGTCACCGGCGAGCCGGTCATCGCCGGCGGCACCCGAGACCAGGTCGTCGCCGGGGTCGCCCCAGATCAGGTCGTCGCCCGCGGCGCCGTACAGGCCGTCGTTGCCCTCACCGCCGCGGATGTAGTCGTTGTCGGCGTCGCCGCCGATGACGTCGTTGCCGCCCTGCCCGAACAGCTGGTCCGCGCCGTCGCCGCCGTAGATGATGTCGACGCCGTGGCTGCCGAAGATGGTGTCCTTGCCGGCGTCGCCCCAGATCCGGTTCACGCCGGTCCAGACCGCGGCGTAGTCGTCGCCGTTGCCGCCGTAGACCCGGTTCGACCCCAGCCAGCCCTCGAGCCGGTCCGCGCCGTCGCCACCGGAGAGCAGGTCGTCGCCCTCGTGACCCCAGATGCTGTCGTTGCCGGCCCCGCCGTAGAGCGCGTCCGCCCCGGCGTCCCCGCCGAGCCAGTCACCCGACGTCCCGCCGCCGAGCGTGTCGTTGCCGGCGCCGCCGCTGGCGTACAACGGCACGTTCGTCTGGTTGAGGATCGTGTCGTTGCCGTCGTAGGTGTAGACGACCACCTGGGTCGGGGCCGTGGCCGGTGTGCACCGGACCACGGTGCTGTCCCCGGCGACCGCCCGGCAACCCGCGCCGGCCTTGATCGGGACCAGGTCGTCGATCGTCACGGTGTTGCCGGACCGGGTCACCACGACCCGGTTCTGCTTGCCGGCGGCTGCGTTGAACTGCACCTTCGTGGTCTGCGTGACGGCCGCCACGCCGACCGTGGCGGCCTGTGCGGGCGCGGCCAGAACGGTGGCGGAGGCGGTGGCGAGGAGTGGCGCCGCGACGCGCGGCAGCCAGATGGAACGGGACAACGTGGACCCTCCCCAGGGATCCGGCGGCCGCTGTGCCGCACGGTTCAGAGATCGTAATTGGTCATCGATGTCTCACGCTGCCCTGCTCCGGGGCGGCTTGCCGTTTCGGCCTGAGGGCGGCTGCCAGGGTGGCGAGCCAGCGCTTCCGTTCGTACACCGCAGGGGTTTGATCCTCGGGCGCCGGCGCAGCCGGTGTGATCTCGACCGGTCCCCGAATCTGCCGCAAGCGGGCCGCGAACACCGCCATGCTGTCGATCGCCGGAACCGGCGTGAGCACCTCGTCGAAGAGCCCGGTGAGACCCGGCCAGACCGCGATGAGCCGGTCGTCGTCCTCGCCCCGGCCCGGCCACGGACCGCCGGTGATCAGGCGGAACAGCACCGCCGCCAGATCGGTGACGTCCCCGCTGACGGTCGGCGCGGGTTTGCCGGCCGGGCGTGGCTCCGCGAAGTCGCTGATCATCGGAGTGCCGGCGGGGGTGATCAGCACCGACTCCGCCCGGATCCTGCCGTGCGCCATCGGCGGGCGCATCGTGTGCGCCCAGGCCAGCGCGTCGGCCAGGGTGATCACCAGGTGCAGGGCCTCGGCGGGGGTGTGCGGCACGTCGGTGAGCGGGCGACCGTCGATCAGGTCGAGGGCGAGCCAGGGGCGCCCGGTCGCGGTGATGCCACCGGCCCGGACCGGCACGATCGACGCGTCGGTGCCCATACCGACCGAGGCGGCGACGAAGGTGGCGAAGGCGATCTCCTCGGCCCGGCCGCCCGCGAACCGGTGAAAGAGCTTGAGCACTGCCCACCGCTTCGCCCGGTCGTCCCAGGCGCGGTAGCGGTCGGCATCCGGGCCGGTCCCGATCCGTTCCAGGCGGCTGTAGCCGGCCGGGGTGTCGATCCCCGCCACATGTCACCATCCCTCGACGAAACTTCGGATTACGGATCTCACCGCAGGGACACCGGCAGCGGCAACGGCCTCCCGGTCATCAAGATCAACCGAAGATTCCTTGCCGGGTGCGGCCGGGCGGCTCCCGCGTGCAGTATCTCGTGACCGGGCTCCCGGTGGTAGCGGCGAATCGTGTCAGAGATCCGATGTGGACCGCGTCCGAAGAACGCGGCTGGTTCTCATGGCTGTCTCAGCTCAGCTGAGACAGCCATGAGAACCAGCCGTCAGGGTGGGCCGGTCCGCGGGCGTCGTTGACCGCGGACCGGAGTCTCGTCAGATGCTCCGGTACCCGGCGATGGTGTCGGCCAGGATCTCGCGCCCGGGCCGCTGCCAGAGTTCCTCGTTCATCACTTCCACCTCGATCGGGCCGGTGTACCCGGCCTTCTCCACCGCCACGTGGAAGGCGCGCATGTCGACGCAGCCGTCGCCGGGCAGGCCACGGCCGGTGAGCACGCCGGCCGGCAGCGGGGTGATCCAGTCGGCGAGCTGGTAGATCGCGATGCGCTCGCCGGCCTGTTCGATCTTCGGCAGCACGGTGTCGTCCCACCACAGGTGGTAGGTGTCGACGGTGACGCCGACCTGGCCGACCGGGTGCTGCTCGGCGATCGCGATCGCCTGGTCCCAGGTGTTGATGACGCAGCGGTCGGCGGCATACATCGGGTGCAGCGGCTCGATCGCCAGGGTGACCCCGGCGGCCGCCGCGTGCGGCACGAGCTGGGCGATCGCGTCGGCGACGTGCGCCCGGGCCCCGGCGATGTCCTTCGAGCCCTCCGGCAGGCCGCCGGAGACCAGGACCAGGACGTTCGTTCTTAATTCAAAAGCCTCATCGATGGCCCGGCGGTTGTCGTCGAACCAGCCGTCGAGCTGGAAGAAGCCGCTGCGGCACAGCGTGGTCACGGACAGGCCGGCGTCGCGGACCAGAGCGGCGGAACGCTCCAGGCCGTACTCCTGGACCGGCTCGCGCCACAGCGCGACCTTGTCGACGTTCGCCTCGACCAGGCCCTTGACCAGGTCGGTCAGCTCCCAGTGCTTGGCGGTGATCTGGTTGAAGGAGAAGCGGCTCATCCGGCGGTCACCTCGAAGAAGCGGTTCGCCCGGTGGGCGGCCAGGTCCGGGTCGGCCAGCAGGCCGGCGGCGTCGGCCAGTTCGATCAGCTCGGCGAAGTGCCGCACCGACCGGCCCGACTGCAGGCCACCGACCATGGTGAAGTGGTCCTGGTGGCCGTTGAGCCAGGCGAGGAAGACGATGCCGGTCTTGTAGTAGAACGTCGGCTTCTTGAAGATGTGCCGGGACAGCGGCACGGTCGGGGCGAAGATCCGGTCGTACTCGGCCAGGTCACCCCGGTCCAGGGCGGCGAAGGCGGCCGCCGCGGCCGGGGCGATCGCCGCGAAGATGCCGAGCAGCGCATCCGAGTAGCCCTGCTCGTCACCGCGGATCAGCTCCGGGTAGTTGAAGTCGTCGCCGGTGTAGAGCCGGACACCCGCGGGCAGGCGGCGGCGCAGGTTGATCTCGTGGTCCGCGTCCAGCAGCGAGACCTTGATGCCGTCGACCTTGGCCGGATTCGAGTTGATCAGCTCGAGGACCGTTTCGGTGGCTTTGTCCACGTCGGACGAGCCCCAGTAGCCTTCGAGCGCCGGGTCGAACGCGGTACCCAGCCAGTGCAGCACCACCGATTTATCCGACGCATCCAACAAGTCCTTGTAAATGCGGAGATAGTCATCGGCGTCACGCGCTGCGGCCGCAAGGTGCCGGCTGCACATCAGCACCGGCGAGGCGCCCGCGACAAGGACATCGGAGAGCTGCTCGGCATAGGCCTGCCCGATTTGTTCCAGCGACGCTTGTCCGGGGGCGAGCTGGTCGGTCGCGACCCCGGCGACGATACGGCCACCGACCGCCGCCGCCTCCGCGGAGGAACGCCGGACCAGCTCCTTCGTCGCCGCGTAGTCCAGGCCCATGCCCCGCTGCGCGGTGTCCATCGCCTCGGCGACACCCAGGCCGTGCGACCACAGGTGATGCCGGAAGGCGAGGGTCCGCTCCCAGTCGAGGACCGCGGGCTCACCGGGCGCGTTCTCGGCACGCGGGTCGGCGACGACGTGTGCGGCGGCGTACGCGATCCGGCTGGCCGGTTTTTCAGCGGACGAAGGCCAGCTCGTCGTGGAGAGCGTCAGTCTGCGCCCGTCGGGCAGGTCGACCGTGCTCACAGCGCGATCCGCTGACCGGTGCGGGCCGACTCCAGACCGGCCTCGGCCAGGCGCACGCCCCGGGCGCCGGCCGCGAAGTCCCAGTGGAACGCCTCGCCCGCGACGACGTGCCGCAGGAACGCCTCCCACTGGATCTTGAAGCCGTTGTCGAACTCCTCGTTGTCCGGCACCTCGGTCCACTCGTCACGGAACGACTTGCCGGTCAGCGGCAGGTCCGGGTTCCAGACCGGCTTCGGGGTGCCCGCCCGGTGCTGGATCTTGCAGCCGCGCAGGCCGGCGACGGCGCTGCCGTGGGTGCCGTCGACCTGGAACTCGACCAGTTCGTCCCGGTTGACCCGGACCGTCCAGGAGGAGTTGAGCTGGGCGATGATGTTGTTCTCCAGCTCGAAGATCGCGTAGGCGGCGTCGTCGGCGTCGGCCGGGTACGTCTCGCCGCGCTCGTCGACCCGCTCGGTGATGTGGGTGGCGATGGTCGCCTGCACCGTGCGGACGTTGCCGAACAGCTCCTCGAGCACGTAGTTCCAGTGCGGGAACATGTCCATCACGATGCCGCCGCCGTCGGCGAGCCGGTAGTTCCAGCTGGGCCGCTGCGCGACCTGCCAGTCACCCTCGAACACCCAGTAGCCGAACTCGCCGCGCACCGACAGGATCCGGCCGAAGAAGCCGCCGTCGATGAGCCGCTTGAGCTTGCGCAGGCCGGGCAGGAACAGCTTGTCCTGGACGACGCCGTTCTTGATGTTCGCGGCGGCGGCCAGCTCGGCCAGCTCCAGCGACGCGGCGGAGCTCTCGGCGAGCGGCTTCTCGGTGTAGACGTGCTTGCCGGCCGCGATGGCCTGACGGATCGCCTTCTCCCGCTGCTGGGTCACCTGGGCGTCGAAGTAGATCTCCACGTCCGGGCGGGCCAGCGCCGCGTCCAGGTCGGTGGTCCACTCGGTGAGGCCGTGCCGCTCGGCGAGGGCGGCCAGCTTGTCCGGGTCACGGCCGACCAGGACGAGCTCCGGCCAGATGTGGCCGCCGCCGGCCAGCGGCACGCCCCCCTGCTCACGGATGGCGAGCAGCGACCGAACCAGGTGCTGCCGATAGCCCATCCGGCCGGTCACACCGTTGATGGCGATACCGATCGATCTACGCGCTGCCATGTGGAACCCTCCGGCGGTCATGAGGAAAGCGCTTTCCTGCTGCTGGCAGCGTAGGCGGCCAAACGCCTTCCGACAAGTGCCCCGCTCGGCCCGGGTATCTCGGCCGGCTAACCGATCTGCTTCACCAGCAGGGCCGCGGCCGCCGTGACGTCCGCCGCCGTCCACTCCAGCGCCGGCGCGGCCACCGTGACCTCGGTCATCGCGTACCCCGGCACGTCCGCATCCACCCAGCCACCGGCGAACCACACCCGCTCCCGCTCGGCGACCGTCAGCACCGCCTCGCCGAGCACCGCCGCCGGATACGGCAGCCACAGACGGAACTGGTGGGTGTGCGGCGGGTGCGGGAACACCCGGGCGCCGGGGATCGCGGTGAGAGCGGCGGCGATGGTACGGGCATGGCTGACGTACTCCGGGAGCCGCGGCAACTCCTGATCGAGCCCGGCGAGAGCGGACAGCGCGGCCGGGAAGTGCTGGAAGATCGTTCCGCCGTAGCGGTGCCGCCAGGAACGGGCATAGTTCGCGAGATCAGTGGTACCGGCCAGGACCGCGCCGCTGATCCCGCCCAGCGACTTGTAGAACGAGACGTAGACACTGTCCGCCAGCGCCGCCACCTCCCGCAGCGACCGGCCCAGATGCGGCGTCGACTCCCAGATCCGGGCGCCGTCGAAATGCACCCGCGCGCCGATCGCCCGGGCCGCGCCACAGACCGCGACCAGTTCCTCCCACGACGGCAGCACGAAACCGGCGTCACGCAGCGGCAACTCGATCACCACGGTGCTCACCGGCTCGCCCAGGGCGGCGATCTCGGCTGCCGTCGGATTGCGCGGCCGGTCCGTGGAGGTGATCCCGCGCAGGCCGCTGAGCTGGGCGTACGCGTGCCGTTCGTGCACCTCCTGATGACCGAGGGGGTGCAGGGCGGCGGCGGGGATACCGGTGCGGTCGGCGCCGTACCGCAGCGCCACCTGCTGAGCCATCGTCCCGGTCGGGAACAGCACCGCGGCCTCGGTGCCGAGCAGCGCGGCCACCCGTTCCTCCAGCGCCTCGACCGGCCCGCCGCCGTAGAAGTCCGGCCATCCGTCGAGGTCAGCGCCGGTCTGCAGATCGGCGAGCCGCTCCCGCATCGTCTTCGGGCGGACGCCGGAGAGGATCCGGTCGCAGGACCGCATCGCGTTCAGGCGCCGCAACTGGAGATCGTCGGACATCTGCGGATGATCGCACGGGTGAGGGTTTTTGTCGGACCCTGTCGATACTGTGCGCGCCATGCGGAGTTTCGAGTTCGTCGCGGGCAGCTCGGCGAAGTTCTGGGAGATCTCACGGGCCGGCTGCGACGTGACAGTGCGGTTCGGGCGGATCGGGACCCAGGGGCAGACGAGCGTCAAGTCGCTGGCTGACGAGGCGGCGGCTGCTGCGCACGAGACCAAACTGATCAACGACAAACTGCGCAAGGGGTACGTGGAAACGGGTGCCGCCTCGGCCGCCTCCGCCTCGCCGCCTTCCACCTCCGCCTCGCCGCCTTCTCGCGTCGATGAGGATGTGTTCGTTCTGCCGTCGGCGTGGCATCGGTTCCGGGCTGCTCGCCGGGGTTCCGCTGATATCGGGCGGTTCGTCCCCAACTCTCAGGCGCGCGCCGCCCTCGACCGCGAGATCGCCCGCAACGACGACAAGATCCAGCGCATCCTCACCGCACGCACCACTGAGGAGTCCACCCGCCTCGCCGCCCGGGCCTGGCTGGACGGGGCCGCCGACGCCACCCCGCTCGGCGCCGCCGTCGTCAGCCTGATCGTCAAGGACTATTGGTGGAGCACCGGCAGCTGGGCCAACCCGCACAGTGACGTCTGGATCGCCGAGCGCGGGCTGCGTTTCGCCGCCGAGGCCGCGGTCACGCTGATGGCCCTGATCCTCGAGGACGATTACGCCGCGCCCTACCCGCGCTCCACCGCCGACGACAAGCCCGGTGTCCGGCACCGGCGGCCGGGTGAGACCAAGGCGTCCTGGGCGCCCGACACCTCGGTGCAGATCCTGCTGCGGGTCCGGCACGCCCTCGC
This sequence comes from Actinoplanes sp. NPDC019969, assembly GCF_055562375.1. Taxonomy (NCBI): domain Bacteria; kingdom Bacillati; phylum Actinomycetota; class Actinomycetes; order Micromonosporales; family Micromonosporaceae; genus Actinoplanes; species Actinoplanes sp. NPDC019969. The sequence continues at coordinate 961,444 of NZ_JBVHFK010000001.1, forward strand.
CGCCGCTTCGCCCGAGGAGTACGCGGAGGTCGTCACCGCCCTGACGGCGTACCGCGCGGCGCACCCGCACGCCCGCACCGCCGTCTCCGCACTCCTCCCCGAACGGCGCGACTGGTTCGCGGAGGATCTCCACCAGGCCGCGGTCGCCGGCCACGACGACTACCTGACCACCCTGCTGCTGTGCGCGGCGAGCACAGCCGACGACGTGCGGACGCTGTTCCCGGTGGCCAACAGCTACACGATGTGCGAGTCGCTGCCGATGCTCGTCACCATGGTCGACGGGGTCGGCGCCGACGCGGCCCCGGCCCTGTTCCACTGGCTCGGCGACGCCGGCTCCGACGCCATCAAACGGCTGCTGTCCGTGCTGGCGCTGCTCCCCGGCGACGAGGTCACTCAGGGGCTGATCGACCGGGCCGACCAGAAATACGTCATGCCGGCTCTGCTGGAGCATGCCGAGCGCTTCCCGGGCCGGGTGCTGCGCCTGCTCGCCGAGAACGGCGCCGACGACCTGCTCCGCGGGCACCTGCTGCGGCATCGCGATCTCGTCGACGACGTGCCGCCGCGGGTCGGTCCCGAGGCCGCGGCCCGGATCGAACGGATCCTCGCCGCCGAGTCGACGGTTCCCGCCGTACCCCTCTCCGCCGTCCCCGCCCTGCTCGCCACCCCACCGTGGCAACGCACCGCTCCCACCGCGAAACCGATTGTCATCACCGGTCTCACCTGCGACGTCCCGCCCACCCTGGAGTGGCAGCCCGGCGAGCGCGAGCAATGGACCCGGACCCAGATCCATCGGTACGGCGGCGCCCGTGAGTGGCAGACCCACACCCGCCGGAGCCGTCTGAACGCGCGGGAGGCCGCGGTGCTCTTCCTCGACGCGCCGGAGGAGACCGCCCGGCAGGCGATGGATCAGTGGCAGCCCGACGACGTCTGGTCCGCCGGCACCTACCTGCGTCCGGTCGCCGCCCGGTTCGGCCTCGACGCGCTGCCCATGCTGCTGCGAGCGGCCCGCCGTGGACCGGCCGAGATGGCCCCGGTGATGCTGCCGTTCGGCACGCCGGAGGTCGCCGTCCTGGCCGCCGACTGGCTGGCCCGTCTCAAGTCCATCCGGCCGGTCGCGCTGGAGTGGCTGCTGCGGCACCCCGCCGTGGCCGCCCGCGCGCTGATCCCGCCGGCTCTCGGCAAGACCGGAACCGCCCGCAAGCAGGCGGAAAACGCGCTGCTCACTCTGCACAAGCACGGTCACACCGCGACCGTGCGCACAGCCGCCGAGGGCTACGGTGACGCGGTCGTCGCCGCCGTCGAGCCCCTGCTCGCCACGGATCCGGCCGCCGTCTACCCGGACAAGATCCCCGAGGCGCCGGGCTGGGCGGCCGCGAGCCTGCTGCCACCGGTGATGCTGCGCGACGGTTCCGGGCGGCTTCCCGACGAGGCGGTCACCAACCTGGTCGTGGCTCTGGCGATGTCCCGGCTGGGGGCGCCCTGCCCCGGTCTCGATCAGGTCCGTGACGCCTGCGAGCCGTCGGGTCTCGCCGCGTTCGCCTGGGGGCTGTTCACGCAGTGGCAGTCGGCAGGCGCGCCCGCCAAGGAGAACTGGGCGCTCGACGCGCTCGGGCTGCTCGGCGACGACGAGACGGTGCGGCGGCTCTTCCCGCTGATCCTGGCGTGGCCCGGCGAGAGCGGCCACAACAAGGCCGTCACCGGGCTGCAGGTCCTCACCACGATCGGCAGTGACGTCGCCCTCATGCACCTGCACGGCATCGCCCAGCGGTCGAAGTTCACCGGGTTGAAGAACGCCGCACGGGAGAAGATGGCGAAGGTCGCGGACAGTCTCGGGCTCACCGCCGAACAGCTGGCCGACCGGCTCGTCCCGGACTTCGGGCTGGACGCCGACGGCAGTCTGCGCCTCGACTACGGTCCCCGGCAGTTCGTCGTCGGGTTCGACGAGCAGCTGAAGCCGTACGTGACGGACGCAGCCGGCAAACGCCTCAAAGCCCTGCCCAAGCCCGGCGTCAAAGACGATCCGGAGCTGGCGCCGGCCGCCTACCAGCGGTTCGCCGCCCTGAAGAAGGACGTTCGCACGGTCGCCGCCGACCAGGTCCGCCGCCTGGAACACGCCATGGTCAGCGGCCGCCGCTGGACCGGCGCGGAGTTCCGCCGTCTCTTCATCGACCATCCCCTGCTGTGGCACATCGTCCGCCGCCTGGTCTGGATCCGCTTCGACCCGGCCCCCGACGGGCAGGGCCGGCCGCTGTCGGGGGCGGCGTTCCGGATCGCGGAGGATCGGTCGCTCTCCACCGTGGACGACGAGGTGACCACGCTGGATGACGACGCCGTGGTGGGGGTGGCGCATCCACTGAACCTGGGTGACGCCGCCGCGGCGGCGTGGGCCGAGGTGTTCGCCGACTACGAGATCCTGCAGCCGTTCGCGCAGCTGGGGCGGCCGACGTTCGCACTCACCGAGCAGGAGCGGGCGGCCGGCCGGCTCGCCCGGTTCCAGGGGGTCAGGGTGCCGTCCACCAGGCTGCTCAGCATGGAACGCCGCGGCTGGCGGCGCGAAGCCCCACAGGACAACGGAAACCAGCGCCGTCTCGAACTCGCCATCGAGCCGGGCCGAGAGATCGTCGTCGAGTTCGAGCCCGGAATCACGATCGGTTACCCGGACATGTCCGAGGAGCAGGAGCTGACCGACGTCTTCCTGCACGACGGCACCGGTTCCCGCTGGTGGCGGAACGACGACCTCGGCCTCATCTCACTCAGCACCCTCGACCCGGTCATCGCCTCCGAAATCCTCCGCGACCTCACCGAGCTGACCACCCCCTGACCTTCCTCCTCGAACTCCCCTTCACCCACCACTCCACCGACGAGTTCAACCGACGTGCGCTCACTCTCGTCGAAGTTCTCGCTGATTTGTCCTCTTATACGAGCTTCGGCGCGGTTACCGAGGGACGCCCGCAGGCCTTCGTCCAGCGATGAGGCGGGACGCTTGGGCCGCCTGGGCCTGGAATGGCGCTCGCGCCCCGATCTTGTGGGTGTGGCACCGGATCGAGGTGCACAAGATCGACATCGCGCCCGAACTTGTGCGTCTCGCTTCGGGAATCCGGTGCCTCGAGTCCAAGATCGCGGGCCTTACCGATTTTGAGCTGGGGAGACCGGTGCGCACCGCCCAAGATTCCGGGCGGAGGTTGCTCGCCGCCCAAGATCCCGGGAGAGGATTGCCTGCGGCTCAAGATTGCGGGCGATGGTGGGCCGCGGCTCAAGATCGATATTCCTGCACCTGCTTCAGGGGAGCCTGCGGGTGCCCCTGCCGAGGCATTGCGGGTGCGGCAAACCAGAAGACCCACTTGAGGTCATCGGCCGAGATCAGGGCTGGAGGCGCGACGGGTCAGCCGTCGGACCCATCCGGTTGGCGCTGGTGCTTGTGCGGCTGGTTGTCATGGCTGTCTCGGCGCAGCGGAGACAGCCATGACAACCAGCCGGAGACACAGAACGAGGACGAGTGGGGGTGGTCAGGCGGCCGGGGCCATGTTCTCGGGGCTCTCGGGGTAGAGGGTGCCGAGTTCGACGAAGACGGCGGCGTTGAAGCGGAACGCCAGCTGCGCCTCGTCGATCAGGGTGGTGGCCTGGTCGTCGGAAAGGTTCAGGGCGTCGAGGCGTTCGCGGTAGGCGATCTTGTACGTACGGGCGTCGGGGATCTGCTCGAAACGGTAGAAGCTCGTGCCGGCGTCGCCGAGGCCGTAGAGCTTGGCGAGGGTACGCCCGATCATCTGGCCGCCGCTGAGGTCGCCCAGGTAGCGGACGTAGTGGTGGGCGATGAAGTGAGCCGGTGAGGTGGCGGCGAGATCGCGGAGACGGTCGGCGTAAGCACGGGTGGAGTCCAGGACGGTGACGGTCGACTCCCACTCCGGGCCGTAGAGGTGAGCCAGGTCGGCTTCCAAGGACGGGACGCGGGCCAGAGCCGGATCCGCGAACGCGGCGACAAGCGTGGGAGTGAAACCGGAGGCCGGACCGACGGCAGGCACGGAACCGGCAGCCGAATCCGCGGCAGGCACGAGACCGACGGCAGGACCAGCGACAGATGCCGAAACGGAGTGAGCGGCGGTGGCGGCTTCGAGTTCGCGGTAGATGGTCAGGTACTGGGCGGTGAGGGCGGCGAAACCGGCCATCGGCACGTCGCCGGCCATCAGGCGGGAGATGAAGCTGCGGGTTTCGGCCTCGCGGTGCTCGACCATGGTGGCCCGGCGAAGGCGGGTGGAGAAGTCGGTCATGTCGGCTCGTCCTTCCTGAGCATCGAGGCTGGGGGGGTCAGCCGGGGCGGTCCCGGTTCCGGCCGGTTCGAGAACGGGCCGGTGCGGTGGGACGTCACCGGATGGCGACACGACGTCGATGTCGGTCTGATCATGCTCATCGGGGAGGGGTCCGGTCCAGAGCTGGCGAGCTGGATTTCCGCGCCCGACAAGCGATCTTGCGGCGGCGAGACGAGCGGACGAGACAAGCGGACGAAACGAGCGGACGACGCGAACAGACAAGACGGACGAACAAGACGAGCGGAAGGCGAACAAACGCGACGAGCGGATGCGACGGACGGGCAAGACGAACGGGATACGACGAAGGGATGTGACGGACTGCTGAGTACAACACTGCCACGGCTAGTACTGCATTCGTCACCGTGAGCTGCATCGATCTTGGAAGGTAGGACCGTGGCTGGATTGACGCTCCCTACGATGGGACGGAGCCGGCCGGGGATCGTTGCGGAATTCCCGGCCGGTCCCCTGAAGCCCGCGCCGGCTCGATGAGGTGCACGCCGAGGGCCTCGCAGCAGCGGCGGGCGCAGGCGATCCGGGCCGGGTCGTCGCGGCCGGCGGTCACCACGACCCGGTCCGGGTGGACGATCAGCCAGCCGGGATGGTGGCCGCCGAGCGGGGTGGGGATGGCGAAGTCGGCGGGCAGTTTCGCGTAGGCCAGGACGTCGTCACGACAATCCAGTTCCCGGGCGAACGTGTCGTCGCCGGTCACGCGGTCGTAGATGTGTTTGACCAGCGGCGGCCCGTCCTGACATCGCGGGCCCTCCACGGGGAAGATCTCCCGACAACCCGGAATGACACGATAAACAACGCCTGCAGCGATAAGTCGGGACTTCTCGTGGTTCACCGTTTTCGCCACCTCACCGATGAACCGATCCGGGTCGTTGGGATAGAGAGCGAACGTCGCCGGGTCAAGTCCCACCAGGATGGCATTGGCGGTCCGACGGGTGAGTCCGGTCCGCACGGCGATCTCCCGTACCAAATCAAGGGAAATATCGGATTTTAGGTGGTAGAGCTGTCGACGCTCGCCGGCCTGCACAACGACCTGGAGCGGCGCCACCACCAACCGGCCATCAAGCGCCGCCACACACCTCCGGATCAACCTCGACGAGTCGAAGCCGACCTGAAAGACCGCCGAGCGCCCCACCAACGCCAGCGCGTCCTGAAAAGCCGGAAGCCGGAAGTTCCCGTTCAGGGTCACCCGCCGCAGCCGTCGGCCGTCAGCGACGGAACCGATCGGTCCTTCCTTCTGCAACCCGGTGACGAACGACGTGTACGACTCATCGGTCACCACCGTCAGCTCGTTCCCCCGGGTGATCCGTTCCCCTCGCTGGTCCACCGCGAGCCGCAGGCCCCGCCCCACCTCCTGCCGCCGGGACACGACGTTGTCGCTGCTCTTGAGCATGCCGATGACGAAGACGTTCGGGTTGTCCCAGCCTTCCCGCAGTGCCGAGTGGGAGAAGACGAACCGGACCGGCTCGTCGAGCGAGAGCAGCCGTTCCCGATCGCGCAGGATCAGGTCGTACGCGTCCACGTCGGAGGCGTTGCCGTCGACCATGCGGCCGGTACGCCTGTCGATCGCGAAGTACCCCTGGTGGGTCCGCTCGACGGGGATGCCGTCCAGGTACCGCCGGTACGGGCCGTCGGGTTCGGCAGCGGTCAGCGCGCGGTACTCCTCGGTGAAGATCCGGGCGTACTCCCCGAGCAGATCGGGCCGGGCATAGTCCCGGTACCGGACCACCTGGTCGATGAAGAGCAGCGACAGCACCTTGACGCCACGTCCGGCGAGTTCGCGCTCCTTGTCCAGGTGGGCGCGGATCACCTCGCGGATCTGGATGCGCCGTTTCGCCGGCCCGGCCACGCCCTCGACGCCGACGACGAAGATCCTTTTGACGAGCTTTCCCTGGTACGCCGCCCGCCCGTCCAGCCGGTGCACCAGATCGTGGCGTACCCGGTGGGTCGCCGAGTACCGCAGCACCATCAGCGGATCGAACCGGCTCAGCGATTCGAGGGCCCGGGCCGCGCCGATCCGCTGCGGCTCGTCGACGACGACGATCGGGCGGGCGGCCCGGATCACGTCGATCGGGCGGCGTGACTGGAAGCCGTCCAGTTCCTCGTAGATGCGGCGGTTCTCCCGGGTGGCGGAGTTGAACGCCTGCAGGTTGATCACCATGACCTGGATGCCGGCGCCGGAGCGGAACCGTTCCAGTTCGTGCAGGGCGGTGGAGTCGTAGGTGAAGTGGCGCGCGCGGGTCCCGTACGTCTGCCGGAAGTGCTCGGCAGTTATCTCGAAAGCCGTCCGCACCCCTTCCCGGACCGCCACCCCCGGAACCACGACGATGAACCGTGACCAGCCGTAACGCCGGTTCAACTCCATGATCGTCTTGATGTAGACGTACGTCTTCCCGGTGCCCGTCTCCATCTCGACGTCCAGGTTCGGGGCGTTCGGGGCGGCGACGCTGCCGGCCGGGGCGGCGGACCGCGGCAGCCCGGCCCGGTCCTGCACGGCCTGTACGTTGGCCAGCAGGTGTGCCCGGCTCAGCCGGATCGGGGCGTTGCGGGTGCCGGGATCACAGCGGGGCTGGCCGGCGAAGCAGTCCACCACCGCGGCGACCGCTTCGGTCTGGAACTCCTGCACCGTGAACTGGAGCCGCACCGCTCACACGACTCTCACGTCGGTGCCCGGGGACAGCTCGGCGAAGATCTGGTCGGCGTTGATCCGGTCGGCGTCGGTGGCGAAGCCCGCGTCCCGGAAGACCGCGTACCGTGGCCGGCGGCCGGCGACGGCCCGGATCACGGCGGGGTCGATCGGCTCGTCGAAGCAGGCGATCAGGTCGCCGGCGCCGACGGTGACGATCCCGCCGGCTGCGGTGAGCGGCGAACCGGGGTCGAGGCCGCAGGTCAGCAGCACCTCGAACAGCAGGTCCGCACCGCTCCGGCCGGGTTTGACGGGATCCGCCACGAGCCCGGCCTGGGCCTGGTCGCTCGCCCGGACCCGGGTCTCCACCACATTGGACGAGTCCCACGTCAAGACCCGGAATCCGTCGGAGGCGCCGCTCTCGGCGATCACGTTCCGGATCCGGGTCAGCCCGATCTCGAAGATCGAGGCGAGCCCCCTCTCGGCGACCGGCAGCGGGGCGGGGATCTGCACGCTGATGAACCGCCGGTTGCCGCCGTCCGCCAGGTTCTGCGCGATGACGGCGTGCGCGGTGGTCGCGCTGCCGCCGAAGAAGTCCAGCACGATGTCGCCGTCGCCGGGACGGCCGGCCAGCTGCAGGATGCGCTGGACCAGTTCGACCGGTTTGACGGAGTTGAGGACGTTGGCGGTGTGCTCGAACGGCACGTACCGCAGCAGGGTCCGCTTCGCGTCCTGGGTGTGGCCGACCTCCGCGTACGGCCACAGCGTCTGCGGGGTCCGCCCGGCCGCCACCTCGGAGAGGAACCGTTTCACCGCCGGCGCGTTGTCGCCGTCGGCGCCCCACCAGATCCGGGCGTCCGCGTCCAGCTCGTCGAACCGCTGCCGGGAGATCCGCCAGTAGCTGCCACGCGGCGGCCCGTCGATGACCCGCCCGGACGGTGTGGTGATCGGGTAGACGCCGGCGTCGTACCGGTTGCGGGCCGACATGTTCTCGGCCTTCCACGGGCCGCGCGGGTCGTTGTCGGGGTTGCGGTACCGCGCTTCCATCGCCGCGGTCCGGGCCAGCGGGAGCGGCCGCCAGCGGTCCCGGTTCCGGGCGAAGACGACGATGTAGTCGTGGTCCTCGGAGAACCACCGGGCGGAGTTCTTCGGCGCGTACACCTTCTGCCAGATGATCTGGGCGACGAAGTTCTGTTCGCCGAAGATCTCCGCGCCGATCTTCCGCAGGTTGTCGACCTCGTGATCGTCGATCGAGACGAAGATGACCCCGTCCTCGGTGAGCAGGTCACGGGCCAGGGCCAGCCGCGGGTACATCATGCTCAGCCAGTTGGAGTGGAACCGCCCGCCGGACTCCGGATTGGCGACCAGCGGCACCCGGTTCGCGGTCACCTGACCGGATTCGGTCAGATAGTCGGCCCGCGTCTGCGAGAAGTCGTCGTCGTAGAGGAAGTCGTTGCCGGTGTTGTACGGCGGGTCGATGTAGATCACTTTGATCCGCCCGAGGAACGGCTCCCGCAGCAGCCGCAGCACGTCGAGGTTGTCCCCCTCGATGAACAGGTGCCGCGCGCCGTCGAAGTCCAGCGACCGCTCCGGCTGCGGCCGCAACGTCCCGGCCGCCGGCTCCCGCGCCGCCCGCTGCGCACGGCGCTTGCCCGGCCAGTCCAGCTGGTAACGCTCCGGCGCGCCGGTCACGGCGGATTCACCGAGGCGCTGTCTGAGCAGGTCGAAGTCGATCGCGCGGGTCAGATTGCCGGCCGCGTCGGTCACCTCGGTGACCACCATGGGGAACAGGTCGGCGATCCGGTCGACGTCGCTCATCGCCGGGTCCGGGTAGCGCGTCAGCTTCTCCACGGCCGTCACATCCTCCTGCGAAACAGCACCCTACCTGACAAAACCCCCTTTCCTAACCACGAAAGACCTTAAAAACCATTTTCTGTACGGGCCACGAAGACGAACCGTGACAGTCCGGGGCACGGCGGGTCCCGGCGCGAGACCGCAGCGCGGGCTGCGGGTCATGCGACGGCATCGGCGACAGCCAGGTTCTGCCGCCGCGTCCGCTTGCGGGTCGCACCGCCGCACCACTAGGGCCGGCACGTCCCGACTGTGCTGCCGGGCGTTCAGGTAGGCGGAGATGCGGCCGCCCGCAACAGCCCGTCGAGACGGGTGTCGCCGTCACCCATGACGTCTTCCCAGGCCGGCGCCCGTCCGCGGAGACGCCGGGGGTTACGGGTGGGAGCTACGCAGCGCCGTACCGGCCCGGATCAGCGCGCCGATCGCGTAGCCGAGCAGCAGCACCGCGATGCCCGCCCCGGTCACCGTGGCCGGGCGCACCGACGAGGAGACCAGGCCGGCGATCAGGCCGGCCAGCGCGGCCAGGCAGACCAGAACCGCCAGCACCCGCAGCGCCGGGTCCCGCAGCACCGGCGCCAGCGGCCAGAAGTGCGCCCCGACGACCGCGCCGACGAACACCGGAATGTACTTGGAGTGACCACTCACCGCCAGCAGCACCGCACCGAACCCGGCCGCAGCCAGCTCACCCGCGAAGATCACCAGGTATTTCCGGTCGGCCTGCAGGTCCCGCTTCAACGGCCCGTCCACCCGCGACCGGAACACCAGGGCGCCACCGGCGCCCGCCGTGAGAAGGGCTGCCACACTCCCGGCCACCAGCACTGTTCCGAGCGGCGGCTCACTCGGCGGCACACTGAACCAGATCGTCGCGAAGATCCCGAGGTAGAGAGCAGTCAACCCCGCCCGCCGCAGCGCATCCACTGTCACCGATCGTTCCTCTCCCGCGCCCCCGTAGCGACCGTCGAGCGACAGCCCAGCGAATACTACGAATCGTGACGGCGCCCGGATGCCCCACGGCGGCATCGCGTCTCCTACCCGACAGTTCACGGCTTTGTCCGGCTGGTTCTCCTGGCTGTCTCCGGGCGCTCGAGACAGCCATGAGAACCAGCCGGACAGGGACGCTGACCTCGTCGAAGCCGGACCGCAGGTACTCGGGGACGCACGTCCAGCACCGCCTGACAGCCCGGGCGGATCGCGGCCGGGACAGCGGCCGGGTAGTCCTTGCCGAGCGGGTAGTCGGGATTGTTCACTCGCGGGGCTGTGGGGTGAGACGGCGCCACAACCAGGACGGGAACACGCTCAGGCCGGAGCCGAAGGCGCTCTGCAGGAACAGGTCGGTGCCGATGCCGACGCTCGCCGGGGCATGCCGGAGAACGTGCAGCATGTGTTTCGCGGCGCCGCGGCCGCCGGTCAGCTTGAGTGCGACGCCGAGGGCGAGTTCGGCGCGCAGCGTGTTCGGGTGGGTGTCGCCGAGGACGGTGCGGAACCCGTACAGGGCGTCGGCGAAGTGGTCCCGGGCCTCCTCGTTGCGGCGGTGGCGGGCGGCGGCGAACCCGAGCAGCAGCTCGGTGCGGAAACGGGTGGGATGTTCCCGGGGGAACCGGTCGAGCACGTCGTCGCGTACCGCGAGAAGGGTTTTCTCCTGGCGCTCCGCCTCGGCGTGGACCACCGCGAGGGTGAGGGTCAGACGGTGCCGCCTGCCGTGCGCCGCGGCGTACCGGTCGCGCAATCGCAGCAGGTCACCGGCCAGGTCGTCCGGTTCGGCGGGGGCCGCGGTGAACCGGGCGTCGGCGAGCAGGCCGATCGCCGCGACGGCGGTGGCATGGTCGGTGCGGTGCCGGGCGATGTACTCGGCGACCACCCGGGCGGCCCGGCGCCGCGCCTCCGGCTGCGCGTCCAGGTCGAGTTCGGTGCGGGCCAGCTCCAGCTGCGCCTCCTGCGCCTGGTCGAACACCGCCGAGCCGGTGCCGAGCCGGTCGATCAGCCCGATCAGCCCGGCGCGGGCCTCGTCGAGGCGGCCCCGCAACCGCCGCGCCCGGAAGAAGGCGACGTCGGCCGCGCCGAGCAGCGTCCACAGTGCGTCGGCGCGGGTGGTGTCGCCGACCTCCTCCAGGCACTCGACCAGCAACTGCCGGGCCTCGTGCCGGGTGTCCGGGTCGGTGGCCAGCGGCACCGCACGGTCGGCGTGGTCCCGGGCCTCCTCCGGTTCGCCGCAGGCGCGCATCACCCGGGCGGCGGCGATCAGCACGCCCGGGTCGTCGAAGTGGTGTTCGGCCAGCTCCCGGTGGTGCGGCAGGACCAGCACCGCCTCGCCGGCCGGCCGGTGATGGGCGATGACCCGCCGGTGCAGCCGCTCGACGACGGCGCCCGGCAGGTCGGGCCGCCCGGCGAGCCGGGTCGCGTGCCGGGCCACCAGGAACGACTCGACCGGCACCGACCACGGGTGGTCGAGCACCGCGTCGGCGAACTGCCGGGCCAGCGCGGTCCAGTCCACCGGCGGCAGGTGCTGCCGGGCGATGTCGCGGACCAGCGGGTGCACCTGGCAGGCGCCGCCGGACGAGGTGGCGAGCCGTTCCCGGGTGAGCTCGGCGACCGCCTGCTCGGCGGCGGGACCGCCGAGGAACAGGCGGATCAGTCCGGCCGGCAGCGCCGCGGGCGAGCTGAGCGCCGACACCCGCAGCAGGCGGCGGGCCGCGTCGCCGAGCCGGTCGAGACGGTCGGTCAGGCCGGTGAGGTCGCCGCCCGTCGGCCGGGAGGCCCGGGACGGTCCCACCTCCACCGTGGGCACCGGCAGGCCGGGGGTGCTCCGCCCGCTGATCAGCACGGTGCGCAGGCGTTTCCCGGCCTCGGGCACCGAGATCCGGTCGATCACCTCCGGGGTCAGCTCGCCCGGGACGTCGTCGACGACGAGCAGCGCCGGCTCCGCTCCGGCGGCGACCCGCTCGGCGAACACGGCGACGGCGTCGGCGTCCGGTGGGCTGCCGGTGCCGGCCCGCAGCGCGGCGGCGAAGGTGGCGGCCATCTCGTCCGGGTCGGCGCTGCTGCCGGCCAGGCTCACCCCGAGGGCTTCGCCCGGGAAGCTTGCGGCGTACGCGGCCGCCAGCGCCGTCCTGCCACTCCCCGGCGGGCCGGCCAGCACACACGTGCCGGGTTCCCCGGTGAGCGCGGCGTGCAGTGCCTCCAGCTCCCGGCGGCGCGACCGGTCAATCGTCTCGTCCAGCCCGCGCGTCTCGTTCAGCACGCGCAGGAAGATACCGGGCGTTCCGGATCGGTTCCGATGACGCGCCAAGGTTCGGCCGAACTGCCGCCGGACGGTTACCTGAACGGCGTATGACCAGGTGGCGACGGTGATCTAGCGTGCACGCCATGACTGCCCGACGGATCAGTTCCCGCCGCGTCGCATTGACGGCCTCGTTCCTGGCCCTGGCGGCGGGCGGCGCGGCGGCCTGCGACAGCCCGGCGCAGGACGAGTCGACGTGGACCGGCCCGACCGTCGTCGCCGAGGAACCGGCTCCCGTCGTGACGGAGGAGATCACCGAGGAACCGGTCGTGGAGGAGACCACGCCCGACCCGGACGAGCTGTTCTACTGCGCGGATGCCGACGGTCTCGTCGTCGACGAGGAACTCTGCGACGACGACGAGATCGGCGGCTACTACATCTGGCACTCGTCGACCTATCCGCGCAACGCCCCGGTCGGCACGCGGTTGAAGGGCGGCGGTTTCTTCCCGGCGGGCGACGCGGCGAGTCGTTCGGCGTTCGCACTGCCGGAGACCGGCCGGGTGGGCAACGGCAGCACCATCAAGACGAATGTGGTGGGACGCGGCACCAGCGGCACCACCTCGTCCGGCGGCTAAGCGACCGCCGGATTCCTTCCGGGGCAACGCGGGATCGTCACCGCCGTACGATTTGACCTCAATTCGGGTTGAGGTTCTACGGTCTCCTCCGACGGCCCGGCGAAGGACGAGGAAGAACCAGTGTTCAGCGAGATCGACATGGCGGTCGCGGCGCGGTTCAAAGCCGCCTTCCGGCGTTACCCGACCGGCGTCGCCGTGATCGCCGCCGCCGGGCCGGACGGGCCGGTCGGCCTGACCGCGTCCAGTGTCGCGTCGGTGTCGGCGGATCCGCCGGCCCTGTCCTTCTCGGTGATCGGCTCCCGCTCGGCGCGTGCGGTGCTCGCCGCGCCCGGCCTCACCGTCAACATGCTCGGCCCGGCGCACATGTCCCTGGCCGGCGACTTCGCCCGCTCGGACGGCCCGCGGTTCACCCCCGAGCAGGGCTGGGCGACGCTCCCGACCGGCGAGCCGGTCCTGCCCGGGGCGGTGGCGAGCCTGCGGTGCGCGCCGCTGCACCAGGTCCCGGTCGGCGAGTCGACGGTGGTCGTCGCGGCGGTCCTGGAGGTGTTCCTCGGCCCGGCCGCCGGCCGCCTGGTCCACCACGATCGGCGGTTTCACGCGCACGAGGATTGAACCGGTCCGTCCCGGCCCACGTGAAGGGGTATATGGGCCGGAAAGATGACCATCACCCGGTCCATCGAGACATTTGCCGGACTGTGCAATCATGCGGGGTCGTTGTTTCGACGGTTGGGGAGATGGGTTGGCCAGATCCGCGAAGCGCCGCGCACCGCTCTGGGCGCGGCTGTGTGCCGTTTTCGGTGTCGTCATCGTCTTCGTCAGCGGCGGCACACTGGTCGCCGGTCAGACTCTGATCGCGAAATACACCGGTGGGCTGACCAGCACCAGCCTGCTCGACTCCGGTGACGGGTCCGCCAACGCGGCGCCCAAGGACATCAAGGGCCCCTTGACGATCCTGCTGGCCGGCATCGACCCGCGGGACACCACGACCCCGCCGCTCTCCGACTCGATCGTGATCGCGCACATTCCGGCCGACATGAGCACCGCCTACCTGTTCTCCATGCCCCGCGACCTGTACGTGGAGATTCCCGCGGACAAGGTCTCGGGCTACGGCGGCGGCCGCACGAAGATCAACGCCGCGATGGCGTTCGGTAGCCAGGTCAACGGCAAGATCGACGTGGAGAACGGGTTCAAGCTGCTCTCCAAGACGGTACGCAACTACACCGGGATCGAGAAGTTCGACGCCGCCGCGATCATCAACTTCGGCGGCTTCAAGAAGATCGTCGAGGCTCTCGGCGGCGTCTCCATGGTCATCGACATGGACGTCAAGTCGGAGCACCTGACCCCGGAGGGCAAGCAGCGCCCGCGCAGCGCGGAGTGCCCGGTCACCAACAAGTCCAGCCGGTGCGAACACCCGTACACCGGGCCGCAGGCGTACTACAAGAAGAGCACCAAGCCGGTGCGGCTGAAGCCGTGGCAGGCGCTCGACTATGTCCGGCAGCGCTACAGCTTCAAGGGCGGGCCGACCATGACCGACTACGACCGCCAGCGCCACCAGCAGCAGTTCATCAAGGCCATGGCCAAGGAGGCGATGAGCAAGAACGTCGTCACCGACCTGAACAAGATGACGAAGATCCTGGACGCGGCCGGTGAGTCACTGACCTTCGACGGCGCCGGCCACGACCCGTTCGAGTGGGCGGTGGCGCTCAAGAACCTGAACGTCGACGACATGACGACGATCAAGCTCAAGGGCGGCGGCAAGTACGTCAACGGTCCCGGCTCGAAGTACCTGGGCGAGGAGTTCACCGAGCCCGAGGTCGCCGAGGCGTTCTTCAAGGCCGTCAAGGAGGACCGGATCACCTCGTTCCTCATCGACCACCCGACCCTGGTCAACAAGGACAGCTAACCCATCGTGTGTGTATTTCGGGCGCGCATGGCGGCCGAAATACACACGCGGGTTCAGCGGGCGCCGGCCAGGCCGCGGATCAGGTCGACCGTCCGGGTCAGATGCGGCTCGGACCGGTCGGCCCGGTGTGCCAGCGCCAGGTCGACGGTCACGGCCGGGCGGATCAGGGGCCGGTAGACGACGCCGTCGAGGGCGAGCGCCGTCACCGGCTCCGGGACCACTGCCACTCCGAGTCCCCCGGCGACCAGCGTGATCAGTGTGGACGTCTCGCCGACCTGGTGCCGGATCCGCGGGTCCAGGCCGGCGTCCCGGAACAGGCCGAGGACCACGTCGTGCATCACCGAGCGGCGGTCGGCGGAGTGCACGATCAGCGGGGTCTGCCGCAGGTCGGCGACGCGCACCTGCCGGCGCCGCGCGAGCGGGTGCCCGGCGGGCAGCGCCACCACGAGCCGGTCCCGGCGCAGCGGGGTGACGGTCAGCGCCGGGTCGGCGACCGGCGGGCGCAGCAGCGCCAGGTCGATCTCGCCGGAGCGCAGCGCCTCGACCTGGTCGGGCACGAGCATCTCGCCGCGGAACGAGAAGTCGACGCCGGGCAGCTCGACGGCCAGGTGCCGGGAGAGTGACGGGAGCAGGCTGTACGTCACCGAGCCGACGCAGCCGACGGCCAGGTGCCCGACCGCCCCGGCGGCGACCCGGCGGACCTCGTGCCCGGCGCTCTCGACGTCGGCCAGGATGGTCCGGGCCCGTTGCACGAGGTGACAGCCGGCGGCGGTGAGCTCGACCCGGCGGGTGGTGCGGTGCAGCAGCGCGACGCCGAGGTCGGTCTCCAGCCGGCGGATCGCCTGGGACAGCGGCGGCTGGGCCATGTGCAGGCGCGCCGCCGCCCGCCCGAAGTGCAGCTCCTCAGCGACGACGAGGAAGTACCTCAGCTGGCGCAGCTCCACAGGATTAAGACCTCGTAGCTCTCGATCACGCCGGACATTGATACTTAAGCGTATCAACTCGACCACCTAGCGTTACCGGCATGAGAGCCTTCGTCTACGCCGCGACCCGCACTCCCTTCGGCCGGTTCAACGGCGCCCTCGCCGGGGTGCGGCCGGACGATCTGGCCGCCCACGTGATCCGGTCGGTGCTCGCGGGCACCGACCCCGCGGTCGTCGACGAGGTGGTCTGGGGCAACGCGAACGGCGCCGGCGAGGACAACCGCAACGTCGGCCGGATGGCGGCGCTGCTGGCCGGTCTGCCCACGTCGGTGCCGGCCACCACGGTGAACCGGCTGTGCGGATCCGGTCTGGACGCCGCGATGATCGGCTCGCGCACGATCGAGACCGGCGACGCCGACGTGGTGCTGGCCGGCGGGGTCGAGTCGATGACCCGGGCGCCCTGGGTGCTGCCGAAACCGGCGAAGGGCTTCCCCGCCGGCGACCTGACGGCGGTGTCGACGACGCTGGGCTGGCGGCTGGTCAACCCGCTGATGCCGGCGGAGTGGACAGTCTCGCTCGGCGACTGCAACGAGCAATTGCGGGAGCGGTACGGCGTGACCCGCGCCCGCCAGGACGCGTTCGCGGCCCGCTCGCACCGGCTCGCCGCCCAGGCCTGGAACGACGGCTTCTACGCCGACCTGGTCACCCCGGTCGAGGACCTGAGCACCGACGAGGGCGTCCGCCCCGACTCCACCCCGGAGAAACTGGCCGCCCTCAAGCCGAGTTTCCGCCCGGACGGCACGATCACCGCCGGCAACGCCTCCCCGTTGAGCGACGGCGCCTCCGCGGTACTGCTGGGCTCGTCCGCCGCGGCGTCGGCCCTGAAGACCGAGCCGCTCGCCGCGATCGTCGGCCGGGGCGCGTTCGCGCTGGATCCGCAGCACTTCGGCATCGCACCGGTGGAGGCCGCGAACCGGGCCCTGAAGCGGGCCGGAATCGGCTGGGACCAGGTCGGCGCGGTGGAACTCAACGAGGCCTTCGCGGTCCAGTCGCTGGTCTGCGTGGACGCGTGGGGCATCGACCCGGAGATCGTGAACACCCGGGGCGGCGCCATCGCCCTCGGTCACCCGCTCGGCGCGAGCGGCGGCCGCATCCTCGGCACCCTGGCCAAGGTGCTGCGGGAACGCAACGAGCGGTTCGGTGTGGCGGCGATCTGCATCGGTGTGGGCCAGGGTCTCGCCGTGGTCCTGGAGAACCTGCGGACCGGCCGGTAAAGAACCCTTGCCGGTCAAGGCATAGAACGCTACCGTTACGACGCGTTGGGCCCCTCACTCTCCCAGCGCGTCGTCGCGGGAGGATTCACAGACATGGCCCGGTGGTCTCGGTCGAGGCTGCGCGCTCTGAGCATCGGCATATCCACAGTGGTCGGCGGCTCGCTGATCGCTCTTCCGGCCGCTGCGCAAGCGGTCACCCCACCGCTGACCGGCGCTGTCACCCCGCCGGCCGCCACGGATGAACTCACCGTGACCACCGAGGGCGACAAGAAGTCGGCGTTCCAGTTCACCAGCGCCGCAGGCGACCGGAAGGCGGCGATCGGCTTCGTCTCCACCGGCGGCGCGGTCCAGGCGCGTGAGCTGGGCGCGACCAGAGGGGCGGCCACCACGGCGAAGACCGGCGTGCCCTCGGCCACGAAGGCCGCGGCCCCGGCTGCCGCCGCGACGTACCCGACCACGATCCGGCTCGCCTCGGAGAACTGGACGGCCTGGAACAGCCTGATCAACGTGTGGAACCGGGACACCTGGACGTACGTTCCGGTCACGAACCCGGGCAACACGCTGAGCGTGACGGCGAACCTGCCGCCCGGCAACTACTTCGTCACCTCGATCTACGGCATCTACAACGTCAACAGCTACCTGCTGACCGCTTCGTTCACGGTGACGAACAAGGCGCAGACCGTCGTGCTGGCCGAGTCGTCGGCCAAGGAGGTGGCGCTCAAGGTCGACGACGCCACCGCGGCGCAGGACGCCAGCGCGGTCTGGGTGTCGCTGCCGAACGGCGACTTCGTCGGTTTCGCCGGCGGTTACAAGGTCCGGTCGTACGTGACGACGGCCTCCCTGGCCGGCACGACGCTGCGCACCCACGAGATCCTGACGAAGCGGGGTTCGACAGCGCTCAACCCCACCCCGTACCGGTACGACCTGACGCAGAGCTGGGCGCACCCGTTCCCGGCATCCCCGATCACCACGGTGAAGACCGCGTCGCTGGCGAAGACCACGACCACGGTCCGGGCGCAGGGCGTCAACACTTCCGGCATGTACCAGTCGGTGCCGATGCTCGGCGACTCGAGCGGCGCCTACCTGGCGACCACGATGCGTTTCCCGGCCACCTTCACCGAGTACGTGACGCCCGGCGCGACCGTCGCACGGATCGCCGACACCGGCACACACCAGCTCGACCTCGGCAGCCGCGAACTGCCGGCCGGCACCTCTCCGGCGACCACGGCGGGTCTCGCCCCGTTCGCGCCCACCCCGTCGTACAACTCGGCCTCCCGGCAGGGCAACCGGGTGCAGTTCGCGGAGAACACCCCCTACGGCGACGCCAACGGCAGCAAGGGCTACGACCGCGGCGCTGCGGTGTCGATGAAGCTCAGCTCGGGCAACA
Organism: Actinoplanes sp. NPDC019969; assembly: GCF_055562375.1. NCBI lineage: Bacteria > Bacillati > Actinomycetota > Actinomycetes > Micromonosporales > Micromonosporaceae > Actinoplanes > Actinoplanes sp. NPDC019969. The sequence continues at coordinate 979,573 of NZ_JBVHFK010000001.1, forward strand.
CGGTGATCAAGGAGTCGGCCACCGGCGTTCTGGTGGCGGACCTTCCGGCGTCCGCCCAGACGTACCGCCTGGAGCAGACCGTCACCCGCAAGGTGGCCTCGTCCCAGCTCTCGACGAAGATCCACAGCGACTGGACCGTCGCCACCGGCACCGTCCCCGTGCGCAGCACGATCCCGCTGATGGACCTCGGTCTCGCGGTGTCCGGACTCGACGCGCGCAACCGTGCCGGATCGGCCCCGGTGGACCTGACGGTGATCCCGTCGACCCGGGCGACCGGCGCGACGAGCACGGTGCGAAGCGTCGAGTGGTCTGCCGACGACGGCGCCACCTGGACCGATCTGCCGTTCACCGCGTCCGGGGCGGGCGTCACGGCGCCCCTGTCGGTGCCGGCAGGCGCGGCGTTCGTGTCGCTGCGGCTGTCCGCCACCAACGACGAGGGCGGCAAGCTGACCCGCACGGTGCTGCGCGCCATCGCCGGCCCGGCGACCGCCGGTGACCAGACCGTCGGCGACGTGAAGATCTCCAACGTAAAGATCAACAATGGTCAGGGCCTGAATCTGAGCGTGTCCGGCACGACCACGTTCAACGCCTCGTTCACCGCCACCGCGCCCTCCGGCATCCAGAGCGGCGGCCTGTACCTCTACCACGGCGCCTACAACACGCCGGACGGTGTGCTGATCCCCAGCACCACCTGCACGCCGGTGAACGCGACCACCGCGAACTGCCTGGCCGAGTGGTACGTCTACGACATCCGGCACGAGATCTCCAGCAACGCCCTGGCCGGCAACTGGCAGGCCGCGGTGTGGGCGACCGCCAAGGACGGCAGCTTCACGGACCGGCACAACGCGGCCACCGTGCCGTTCCGGCGCCTGACCTGGCTCACCGCCACCGACGCCCTCCCGGAGCCGGTGAAGAAGGGCCAGAACGTGTGGGTCGGCGGCGCCTCGCTGATCCGGGCCGACTGGAGCACCGGCACCTGGCAGCCGTACGCGAGCCGCCCGACGGTGCTGCAGTTCTGGCCGAGCGGTCCCGGCGGCAAGTGGACCAACGTGAAGACGGTCTGGACGAACGCCCAGGGCCGCCCGTCGACCACCGTGAAGGCGACGGTGAGCGGCTCGTACCGCTACATCTTCTACACCGACCCGACCTCCAACTGGGCGGTGAGCGCGCAGGACTACGTCATCGTGCGCTGACGTAACACCGCGAGGGCGGGGTCCGGCATTGCCGGGCCCCGCCCTTCTTCATGATCACGTTCTGTGCACAGGGCAGGGGACAGACGGTGGATAAGTTGTGGACAGGCTGGGGACGGAGGGGGTTCGGGTCGGGGCTGTGGAAAAGGGCCCTGGTTATCCCCTGGGTCATCCACATGCCGGCCACAGGGTGAAATCGCTTTGACCAGCGGATACGCGGGTTTTCCACAGTTTGCACAGGGCCTACTATTACGACGTTTATCTCTCTTCCAGAGAAAAAAGAAGTTATAGCTCTGTGGACCCTAACCAACAGGGTCACCGATCGCTCCGAAAAAGCAACCGGCCCGATCGTCAATCACGGAACGTGTTCACCGAAGCGAGAAACGGGAACGCCCGCCTCCCACGGAAAGTGCGGGCGACGGGCGTACCGTAAAGGGGGTTGTCAGTTGATCGTGGGCTCACCGGGGATGTTGAAGAGCGGCTTCCACGGGTCGTCCGCGTCGATCGGGAACTGCGTCGACGGGGCCTCGCCCTTCGTCGTCCACTTGGCCTCGTAGGGCAGGCCCCAGAACAGGATCCGCTGACCCCGCACATAGACCGTGTCCGCCCGCCACACCTTGGTGACGTTGGTGACCACCGGAACCGGCCGGGGCGCCTTCTCCACCGGGCTGACCGGGCCGATCACCGACCATGCGCTCTGTGTGCCGGCCGCCGGCGCCGCCGACGGGTCCAGTCCCGAGTTCGCCCACTTGGCCTCGTAGACGACACCGCGCCAGACCACCTTGTAACCGGTGACGTACATCGCGGTGAGACGCCAGATCGGGTACGGGCTGGTCTTCGGGTCGTCGACGACCGCCGCCTGGTCCGGGATCTCCACCGCGTCGTGGCTGTCGCCGGCCACGTCCTGACCGGGCAGCCCGGCGAAGACCTTGGAGAAGGCGAGGGGCTCCTGGTCGACGCCGCTGCACGTGTTGGAGTGCACGACGACGTTCTCGAAGGTGCCGCGGCAGGGCGCGTCCCGGTTGATGGACCACATGGAGACCCGGCCCAGGCCGTTGCCGATCGCGAAGTCGGCGAGGCCCTTGGCGTCGTCGACGGTGAAGCGTTCCGCGTCGATGTCGTTCTGGCCGATCATCGGGGTGGCCCCGATCAGTGACCACACCTGCGGCGACGTGAGCTTGCGGCCGAGCTGCAGGTACAGGTCGGTCATCTGCTTGTGGGTGCCGTTGAGCGCGCTGGTGGCCAGCGCCAGCATGTCCGGGTTCCGGTCGCCGTTGTTGTAGTCCATCGTCATCACGTTGACGCCGCGCAGGTCGACGCCGCCGTCGAGCATGCCGCGGACGACAGCGACGCCGTCGGTGGTGAGGCCGTTCGGCGTCACCGGCAGGGTCAGCCACACGGCGAGGGCCTTGCCGGCCGCCTTGCGCTCCTTCTGGACCGTGGCGACCGCCGCGACGCGGCGCTGCAGCGACGCCTGGTCGGCGACGGCGGTGCCTTCGATGTCCAGGTCGAGGGTCTTCACGTCGTAGCGTTCGATCAGCTGCCGGTACGCGGCGGTCAGCCGGGCGGGGTCGGTGCAGGCGACGGCGAGTTCGGAGTTGCTGAGCCCGCCGAGGCTGAGCGTGATGTCGCCACCGGCCTGCCGCAGCTGCTCGATGCGCCGGTCCAGCTCGAGGGCGGAGGCCGCCTCGTCGAGCGTGTACGCGGCCCCCCAGCTCGGGGTGCACGGGCTCTTGGGGTGGGCGACGACGAAGCCGAGGGCGACGTCGTTGGCCGGGTTCGCGGTGGGGTCCTGGAACTGGAACGTCGGCGTCAGCGTGACATCGACGTACGGCACCGCCCACGACTTCGCGGTCGGGCCGGACGTGTTCTGCAGGTGCCGTACCCCGAAGGTGCCGCCGGCCCCGGCCAGGCCCAGCACGAGCATCAGAACGCCGAGCCGTGTCCAGGACAGGCGGCTGCGGGGCTGCTCCGGTTCCTGCCAGTTCGGGTCGGCGAGCGGGTCGTACTCCGGCCGCACGGCTACGGGTGTGGCGCGGTCCGTCATGAAAGCCCTTTCGCATATTCGCAAGTCGCCACACGCTGGCGTATCCCGGCGACTTTCGCGATCGGGCGAATGGGGGACGCCCACCAGGACGTGGGCACCATTTCTCCAATCTGGAATCCGGAGCGCCAGATCGGGATCTTGCAAAGACAATTCCGCCGGGCACCGCCATTCGGTGTCACCGTAATTCGCACCGAAGGGCCCGAAAACGCATGCCACGCAACTCGGCGGACCAGCGCAAGCGGGACGCTCAGCGCCAATGGGGCGCCGACCGGAGGACGCAACCTCATCCGATCGTGCCGCCCCCGGTCTCCGAAGGCAGGATCACCCGCGGACGCCTCGCGATCGTGGTGACGATCACGGTTTGGGCCTGTTACATCACATACACGATCATTCAGCAGTTCATCGCGGGTGAGGCGTACACCGTCCGGCTCGCGATCGAGGCGATCGTGTACATGCTCGTCGTCACCGGACTGGCCGCGTCCGCGGTCGCCTACCTGATCACGCGCATCGGTTACTTCTACCGCGCGCGCGGCCACCAGCGGGCCCCGCGGATCATGCTCGACGAGTTCATCGGCGGGAAGACGCCGTCCCTTACGGTTCTGGTCCCGTCATATCAGGAAGACGAGCGGACCAACCGCACCACGCTGCTGTCGGCGGCCCTCCAGGAGTACCCCGGCCTGCGGGTGACCCTGCTGCTCGACGACCCGCGGACGCCGAAGACCCGAGCCGCGCGCGACATGCTGCTGGCCGCCCGCGCGCTGCCCGGCAAGATCGACGCTGAGCTGAAGGTCCCGTTCAACCGGGTCACCGGCGCGTACGCGGAGTTCGACGAGCAGGTCCGGCGCCGCGGCGGTCACCTGGTCGTGCTGGAGGACATGCGCCGGCTCGCCGCCGAGTACCGATACGCCTCGGACTGGCTGTACGACCTCGGCGCCCGCCAGGAGATGGTCGACCACACCGACACGTTCTTCGTCGAGCACCTGCTGCAGCCGCTCGCCGTGGACCTCGGCCAGATCGCCGGCGCGCTCAACTCCGGCGCCGACGAGCAGGTCACCCTGCCGATCGCGCGGATGAACCAGCTCTACCGGCGGCTGCTGGCGATCTTCGACGTGACGATCACCAGCTTCGAGCGCAAGAAGTACGTGTCGCTGTCGCACGAGCCGAACAAGGCGATGAACCTCAACAGCTACATCGGGCTGATGGGCGGGGCGTACCAGGAGGTCAGCACGCCGCTGGGCACCGCGCTGGTGACGGCCGGCCCGAACCGCGCGGACCTGGTCATCCCGAACCCGGATTACGTGCTCACCCTGGACGCGGACAGCGTGCTGCTGCCCGAGTACGCGCTGCGCCTGGTGCACCTGCTGGAACAGGGCGCGTACGCCCAGCACGCGGTGGTGCAGACGCCGTACAGCGCGTACCCCGGCTCGGCGACCCGGATCGAGCGCATCTCCGGCGCCACCACCGACATCCAGTACATCGTCCACCAGGGCATGACCCATTACGGGGCGACGTTCTGGGTGGGCGCGAACGCGGTGCTGCGCAAGAAGGCCCTGGACGAGATCGTCGAGGTCTCGTACGAGGGCGACTGGGAGATCAAACGGTACATTCAGGACCGTACGGTCATCGAGGACACCGAGTCGACGATCGACCTCGGCGTCCGCGGCTGGCTCTTGCACAACTACCCGGAGCGGCTCGCGTACAGCGCGACCCCGCCGGACTTCGGCTCGCTCTGCATCCAGCGTCAGCGCTGGGCCAACGGCGGCCTGCTGATCCTGTCCCGGCTCAAGGACCAGTTCCGCGCGAAGTCGAAACGCGAGGACAAGAACCGCTTCGGTGAGTACTTCCTGCGGGTCAACTACATGGCGTCCATCTTCTGGAGCTCCGTGTGCCTGGTCGTCATGCTGGCGTACCCGTTCAACAACAAGCTGCTCAACCCGATCCTGCTGCTGATCTCGGTGCCGTACTTCTTCATGATGGCGGCCGACCTGAAGCACCTCGGGTACAAGCGGTCGGACATGCTGCGCATCTACGGCTTCAACCTGATCCTGTTGCCGGTCAACCTCTCCGGCAGCATCGCCTCACTGCTGCAGTTGCTGACGGGCGAGAAGAGCGCGTTCAAACGTACGCCCAAGGTCAGTGACCGCACGACCGCAGCCACCAGCTACCTCCTGCTGCCGCTCGCCCTGATCGTGCTCTGCGTCTACACGGTGTGGGTCGACATCCAGCACCAGCTGTGGAACAACATGGTCTTCGCCGTGCTGAACCTGACCCTCTCGCTGTACGCGATGATCGCGTTCGTCGGACCGGTCAACACCGTCGTCGACCTGTTCACCCACCTGCGCGGCTGGCTGATCCGCCCGGTCACGCCGAAGAAGCCGCGCCGGAAGACCAAGAAGGCAGCCGCCGCCGAGCCCGCCACCAAGGCGGTCGGCGACTGGGCGCAGGTGCTGCACTACCGGCACGAGCACGGCGCGACCGCCGGGCAGGTCACCGTGCGGCTGCAGCGCACCGACTCCGGCGACTGGAAGTCCGACAGGTCCACGTCGTCGTCCAGCCGGGCGCACCTGTTCGAGGAGTTCAGCTTCTTCACGGTGTTCCAGCCGATCTACAACATGGTCAAGGGCCACGTCGTCGGGTACGAGGCGCTGACCCGCTTCGCCGACGGCAGCAACCCGCGGGAGGCCCTGGAGGCGGCCGCCCAGCGGGGCGTGCACGTCGCCCTGGACGCGGCGCTGGTCCAGGCCGCCATCGCGTCGTCGGCGTCCCTGCCGAACGGCACCTGGCTGTCGCTGAACGTCTCGGCCGACCTGCTCAGCCGCACCCACGAGCTGACCCCGCTGCTGGCCGGCTCGCGGCGGCCGCTGGTGCTGGAGATCGGCAGCGCGGCGCCGGCCGGGCTGGGCCAGATCGGCAGCGAGGTCCGGATCGCGGTGAGCGACCTGGGCGCCGGGTACGAGACGCTCGCGCGGATCGAGTCGGTGCGCCCGTCGTTCCTCAAGCTGGGCCGGGACACCCTGCAGGGCCTGGAGAACGAGACGGCCCGGCAGGCGGCGATCCGGGCGCTGGTCGAGTTCGCCGAGCAGCACGGGTGCACGGTGATCGCCGAAGGCATCGAGACGGCGGCGCAACGCGACGCGCTGGTGGCCTGCGGCGTCCCCTTCGGACAGGGCTTCTACCTGGGCAAACCTGTTCCGGTGGAACGCGTCCTGGCCGGTGTCGGCGGCTGGTGACCGCTCTCTGACCACAGTGGCCGCCCCGGACCCCCGGGGCGGTCACTGTGATGACGGTCACATTCGATCTTGGGCAACCGATCCGGCATCCCGGAACACAACCTGTCGTCCCCAAACCGCAGCGCCTGTCCCCCGGCGCGCGAGACGAAACAGGTTGAGCCTGATGAAACGATCTACCGTGCTGAGCTTCTCCGCGATCGCCGGTGTCGCGGTCGTCGGCGGAGCCCTCGCGATCGGCCTCCCCCAGGAGAACGCCAGCGCCGCCACCAACATCGCCACCGGCTTCGCCGGTCAGAACGGCGGCACCAGCGGCGGGACGGGCGGCGCGGTCGTCAAGGCCAGCACCGGCACCCAGATCCACGCGGCGCTGTGCGGGCGCGCGGCCGTCGACACCCCGATCACCATCCAGGTCGAGGGCACGATCAACCACGGCAACACCACCAAGGTCTCCGGCGACAGCTGCAACACCGCCGCCGACCGGATCGAGCTCAAGGGCATCAAGAACGTCACGATCGTCGGAGTCGGCGCCGGCGCGACCTTCGACCAGCTGGGCATCCACATCCGGGACTCCAGCAACATCGTGATCCGGAACGTGACGGTCAAGAACGTCAAGAAGTCCGGCTCGCCGCTGTCCAACGGCGGTGACGCGATCAGCATGGAGAGCACGGTCCGCAACGTCTGGGTCGACCACTCGACGCTCGTCGCCTCCGGTGGCGAGGCCGAGGGCTTCGACGGGCTGTTCGACATGAAGGACGACACCCAGTACGTGACGCTGTCCTACAGCATCCTGCGCAACTCCGGCCGCGGCGGGCTGATCGGCTCCAGCGAGACTGACACCGGGAACAGCTTCATCACCTTCCACAACAACAAGTACGAGAACCTCGACTCGCGTACGCCGTTGCTGCGTGGCGGCATCGCCCACATGTACAACAACCACTACTTCAGCCTCAACGAGTCCGGCATCAACGCGCGGGCCGGCGCCAAGGCGAAGGTGGAGAACAACTACTTCGAGGACTCCAAGGACGTGCTGGGCACGTTCTACACCAGCGCAGCGGGCACCTGGCAGACCGCCGGGAACGTGCTCGACAACGTGACCTGGTCGGCGAAGGGCAGCGAGTACAACCCGGCCGGGCCGAGCATGGCGTCGACCACCACGGTCTCCGTCCCGTACACCGCCGTCATGGACAGCGCGTCCTGCGTGCCCTCGATCGTCGCGGCGACCGCCGGCGCCGGCACCGGCCTGAAGGTGTCGGACGGCAAGTGCTCGGTGACCGCCACCCCGACGACCGCTCCCACCACCGCGGCGCCCACCACCGCCCCCACCACCGCGGCTCCCACCACCGCGCCGACCACCAGCCCGTCGGCGTCGGCTTCCCAGCCCAGCGGGACCAACCTGAGCCTCACCGGCAGCGCCGACGGCTCCAGCAAGGCGAGCGGCACCAGCTTCGGCTACGTCAAGGACGGCAAGACCACGACCTTCTGGTCGCCGAACGGCGCCACCGGTGACGTGTCGATCAAGTGGAGCACGGCCACCAAGGTCGCCCGGATCAACATCGTCCAGGCGTCCGGCTCCTCGATCGGCGCCTACCAGGTCATCAACGGCTCCACCGGCGCGGTCCTGAAGTCCGGCACGGGCGCGGGCGTCATCACCATCCCGGCGACGTCGCTGACCAAGCTCACCTTCAAGATCACCAGCTCGGCCGGCACCCCCAAGATCGCGGAGTTCCAGACCTTCGCCTCCTGATCCCGAGGGGCCTGGCTCGTCGCAACTAAACCGTTGCGACGAGTCGGGCCCGACTCGTCCTTTCGCCCGATGTCCTATTCGTGATCATCGAGATAGCCTCGCGTCGAACTCGACGACCCACGGGGGCAGCATGGGCACCAAGAGGATCGGCGCGGCGGCACTCGCCGCGCTGACCGGCACCACCGTTCTGACCGTCGGCACGGCCGCGCCGTCATCGGCCGACTCGACTCTGACCTACCTGAACGTCACCACCGTCGGCGACATGGTCGTCGACGGCGAGCACCAGCGGATCTTCGTCAGCGACCCGGGCGAGGGCAAGGTCGTCGCGATCGACTACTCCGGCAACGAGCTCGGCAGCGCGCCCGTGACGAACGCACACGACCTGGCACTCTCCACCGACTCGTCCCAGCTCTACGTGACGTCGTCGGCAGAGAAGGCCATCGTCGCGCTGAACACCACGAACCTGGCCAAGTCCGGGGAGTTTTCCAGTGGATCCGTCACGCCGACGGACGTGGCCTTCGTCGACGGCCGGATCTGGTTCTCCTACCTCGACAACGGGCTCAACAGCAACCTCGGGGTGATCAACCCCTCTGCCGAGCCTCCAACGGCCCTGCTGAATCGTTCTGAGAAGAACTGGTATGGCGTCGTCGAGATCGTCGCCGCCAGCGCCACCAACAGGCTGGCTACGGTCTCCTCCGACCAGACCCGGATCCTCGACGTGTCCGGTGACGATGTCACCACGGTGGCAACCGGATCCGGCGAGAGTAGTTACCTGAAGGACGTGGCGATCTCCCCGAAGGGAGACCGGCTCGCCACGGCCTCCGGCTCTTACGGAACGTACCTCCGCGATGCCGACGACATGGCGACCCGCCGCCAGCTGGCGGCCGTGACATCCGCGGCATCCGTGGACATCGCCCACGACGGCACCATCGCCAGCGGCGGCCGGTGGTCGGACCACGGGTTGGGGTTCGGGACGTTCAACAGCTCCGGCGACGTGATTCAGAAGCTCGTCCTCGAGCCCAGCGGCGTCCTACAGGATCGCGGCCTGGCGTGGGAGCCCAACGGCGACCGCCTGTTCGCCATCGCGACGTATGCCAACAAGCGCCGGCTCGTGCTGCACAGCTGGACCGATGTCCGGCGCGCACCGGCGGAGCTGACCTTCAGCGGCCCGTCGACGACCGTCCCGGGCGCGGCGGTCACCCTCAACGGCAAGCTGACCTCCACGGTTCCGCTGCCCGCCGGCGTCAATGTCACGATCTCCCGCGGCGAGACCTCCCTGGGCACCGCCACGATCGCGGCGGACGGCTCGTTCACCGTCACCGACACGCCGCAGGGCGCCGGCACGGTCACCTACCAGGTCGCGTATGCCGGCGACGCCACCCACCTCCCGGCGACCAAGACGCTGGCGGTGGAGATCGCCCGGGCCGCGACGGCACTGACCGCCGCCGGACCGTCCAGCGTGGTCCCGGGCGCGGCGATCAGCATCACCGGCACGCTGACGTCGGCGGCGGCCCTGCCCACCGGCACCTCCATCGCCGTCTCCCGCGGAGAGACCGCCCTGAACGCGGCCACGATCGCGGCGGACGGCTCGTTCACCGTCACGGACACCGCGCCGGCGGCTGAAAGCACGCTGTCCTACCGTCTGGCCTATGCCGGTGATGGCACCCACCTGCCGTCCACTGCGACGGTCTCGGTCACCGTGTCCCGGTCCGCGCCCACCTTGACGGTGTCCGGGCCGGCCTCGGCGACCCGGGCCAAGGCCCTCACCATCACCGGCAACCTGACCGCCGCGGTGGCGCTGCCGGCCGGGGCGAAGCTGTCGGTCACCCGGACCGACCTCGACTCGCCGGCCGGTGTCCCGCTGGGCCTCAAGCCGGTCTGGAGCAACGGCGGGTTCTCCTTCACCGACACGCCGCAGGCCGGTGGGACGGTCACCTACCGGGTCTCCTACGCCGGTGACGCCACGCACACCCCGGCGTCGGCGGCCAAGGCGATCGCGGTCTCCCGGACCACTCCCGCCATGTCGCTGAACAACCACGGCAAGGTGTTCGCGTACGGCCAGACGGTGCCCTTCACCGCGTACCTCGGCCCCACCTACAAGAACCGGGCCGTGGAGATCTGGGCCGACCCGGCCGGCACCGACCAGGGCTGGCGTCTGATCAAGCGCGCCACCGTGAACAGCTCCGGCTACCTCTCCGCCAATATCAACCTGACCCGTAACACCACGGTCAGCGCGGCCTTCACCGGAGACGCCCGGTACGCCCCGCGAACCCTGACCGCGACCGTCGGCACGCGGGCCGACCTCGGGATCCAGATGTCGAACGCCTACGGTTCGATCAAGGTCGGCGGCGTCAACTACCTCAAGTACCGCGACACCGTGAACGTGGGCATGAAGCTGCGCTCGAACCCCACCCCCAACTTCCGGGGGGTCCAGTTCGTGATGCAGCGCTACGTCAACGGCAAGTGGCAGACCCAGCAGTCGCAGTACTTCCTGGCCGACGACCGGCTCACCCTGAGCGGCGCCGGTAAGGCGGGAGTCAAGTTGCGGGTCACCATCGGCTACGTCATGGGCACCTCAGGTGACAGCCTGAACGTCACCACGTGGGCGCCGCACAAGTACTTCACCTTCACCAAGTAACAACCGGAAGCGGCCTGACCGAGCCCTCGGTCAGGCCGCTTCTTTCTGCCGGCGCACCAGCATCACGCACTCTACGATCAGGGTCAGCACGGTGAGGCACCCGGCGACCAGGAACGCCATCACCGCGTTCGCGGTGAGCCACGGGCCCAGCCCGCCGGCGTTGTCCAGACTCGCGGTGAACCCGGCGACGTCGTGGCATTCGCTGCCTGTGCACGACTGCGCGGCGTCGCGACCGGCCGAGAAGGTCAGGACCAGGCCGAGAATGCCGCCGCCGATCGCCGCCGCCGGGGCGAGCAGGGCGAACCACAACCGGTAGGCGCGGTCCCGCCACCAGCCACGCACCCACATCACCACGACGAGCGCGGCCAGGATCCAGACCGTCCACGGATACGACATCCCCGGCACGATGCCATACCGACCGGCCTCCAGCGCGACGCCTCCATGCAGACGGCGATGCCCGCTCCTATGACGGTCGCCACAGGAGCCGCCACGATTGCGACCGTACGTAGCGGGCCGTGCGGGCTTCCCGAGGTCATCGGTTCCGCTTGGTCACAGTCGGTGTCTCGCGTGCCAGGGACCCTCATGATCAAGAAGGTTGTGCGGCACAGAGGTCCCCAACGATCGTCCACTTTGCATACGATCAACCGGCCGCAGTGATCACCATCTGTGCCTGTGGCGTAACTTAACGGGGAGATTCGTTGCGCAGATCGCTCTGGGCCCGCCTCGGGTTCGCCATCCTGTCCGGAGTTCTGACCACCACCGCACTGACCGCGCCCGCCGCCGCCGCGGAAACCGGCGTCATCACCGGCACCCTCACCGACCGGTCCGGCCAGCCGGTGTTCATCGCTCGCGTCGACATCGTGAGCGTCGACGGGAGCGTGAAGTACAGCAACCACACCAGCCAAGACGGGAGCTACTTCAATACGGTGGCACCCGGCACCTACCGTGTGTCGTTCCAGTGGAAGTCGGTGACCCAGTGGGCGCACGAGCAGGTGGACGAGAGTCAGGCGGCCACCTTCACGGTCACCGAGGGTGAGACTGTTCGTGTCGATGACCAGCTGGTGCCTACCGGCACCCTGAGCGGCCACCTCACCAACGAGGACGGCACCCCACTGGCATCCGCATGGGTGGTCCTTTTCCGGGGCGACAGTGTGCTCGACTACACCGAGGCCGACGCGAACGGTTTCTACTCGTTCCACACGGTGATGCCGGGCGATTATCGGGTGAGATTCAACTCGAATGCCATCCCAGGCCCGATCACCGTCGTGGCGGGCCAGACCACCACGGCGGACGGGCGAGTGTTGCCGCCGCCACCGCCGACCCTGCTGGTAGTGAAGGCGGTGGACTCGGTCACCGGTTCACCGGTGAACGGATTCTGCGTGGTGGCGGGCTGGGACGTCATCCCCACGGGCCAGGTGTGCAGTGACACCGACAGTGTCACGGTCACCGGGCTGTCGGCCCGCTCGGTCGGCTTCTCCGTGGAGCCGGAGCCGGTCAGCTATTACCTCGCCAAGCGGGGTCTGAGCGCCACCGTCATCGCCAACGAGACGACCGTGGTCACCGTTCCGCTGGTCCTCGGCGGCCAGGTCGCATTCAGCGCCACCGACCGTCAGAGTGGTGAGGCGGTCACCAACGTCTGCTACGGGCTTGACATCATCGGCCAGCCCCCTGCCGGCGGCAGAGGTGGTTGCACCGGCCCGGGTAGCACAGGGACGCTCTGGGCGCCCGTCGCGGCAGGCACGTACACGATGTTCGTCGTAGCGCCGGGCGACTACGGCCACCAGTGGCTCGGTAAGTCCGGCGGCACCGGCAACCAGCGGGATGCCGCCCGGATCGTCGTCAAGCCGGGTGAGACCAGCACCGCGCCCACCGCACGCCTCGACCCGGCCGGATCCATCACCGGTGTGGTGACCGGATCCGATGGCGCCCCGCTGAGCAAGGTCGGCGTCGACTTCCAGGCAAAAGGGGATTTCTCGGACAAACCGGTTACGACCCGCACCGACGCCTCCGGGCGCTACGTGATCGGCAAGCTCGGCCCCTACTCCTGGCCGCTGCACTTCTCCTCCGCCTCCGGCTACCCCGACCAGTGGTCGGGCAACAGCGGTGACCGCTTCAAAGCCAGCCGGATTCCGGTCACCGCCGGTGGCACGAGCACCCACGACATCACACTGGCGAAGGGAGCGGCTCTGGCCGGGACCATTCCGCCGGGTTCTGCGCATGTGCGCCTGGTGGCACACAACGCGATCACCGGTGACCGGACTGGCGTCTTCAACCTTTACGACCCGGAGAACGGCGTGGCGTCGTACCAGATCCCACTGATCGGCGGTCAGCAGGTCAAGCTCTATTGGGAGGTGTACAGCGGGCCGGCCCGGGAGACCTGGTACTCGGGCGCGGCCAGCTTCAGCACCGCTCGGAAGATCGACATCCCGCGCAGCGGCGTGAAAACGCTCGACCTGACGGCTCCCTGACCGAACGTGGACGCGCGGCCGCCCTGCTGGGCGGCCGCGCATTCGGGAAGCCGGGTCAGAAGCCGGCGCTCACCCGGGTGAACTCCCAGTCGGACTGGGCGATGCCGGAGCAGTTGCTGACCACGCCGCCGCCGGCGCAGCCGCGGTCGCGGTTGACCGCCCAGAAGGTGAAGCGGGCCAGGCCCTTGCTCTTGGCGTAGTCACGGATCCTGGTCCAGGTCTCGACCGTGGTGACCTCCTGCTGGTCGGAGAGACCGTTCATGCCGGAGATGCCCATGTGGGCGTACGCCTGGGCGTCGGTCCAGCCGAATGTCGACTTCAGGACGTTCTTCAGGCCCTCGGAGGCGCCGACGGTGGAGCCGTACATGTCGGCGTGGCCGCTGAAGTCGAACGGCATCTGGGTGAAGATGTCGATGTTCGCGCCCTGGGCCTTGGCCTGCTGGATCAGCCGGACGCCGTGCGTGTTCGGGCCGGTCGGCGTGGTGCCGAAGGTGAGGATGGTCTTCACGCCGGGGTTGCGCTGCTTGACGATCTTCAGCGCGCCGACGATCCGGTCGGCGACGACGTAGTTCTCGAACTCGTCGGTGTTCTCGATGTCGATGTCGATCGCCTTGAGCTGGAAGGTGTCGATCACCTTCTGGTACGCGCCGGCGAGCGCCTCCGGGGTCGAGCAGTTCGGGCCGAGCTTGTTGCCGCTCCAGCCGCCGATCGACGGGACCACGTCGGCGCCGGCCGCGCGGATCGCCGCGATGGTGCTGGCGTGCGCCCCGCCGGTGAGGCCGGTGGAGCCGTCCCACGCCGGGTTGCAGCCGTTGCTGGCCAGCACGAACGCGATCGTGAAGGCCTTGATCCCGGTCGCGTTGACGATCGTGGCCGGGGCGGGCGGATTGCCCCAGCCCGGGTACAGGTACGGCGCGGACGCCATCTTCGTACCGGTCGCCGGCGGCGGGGTGGTCGGGTTGGTGGGCGGCGGGGTGGTCGGGTTCGTGGCGCCGCCGCAGACGCCGTTGTCGGCCCAGACCGCCCACTGGCTGCTGTTGGTGGCCGGCGACTCGTTCTGGGTCCACCACTTGGCGGTGTAGTTGCGGCCGTTCTGCGAGGCCACGTTGTCCTTGACGTAGACCGCTGACGCGCTCCACGCCGGGGCGCAGGCAACAGCCGCGCTGGAGACGGTCATCGGGAGGACGGCGGCGGCGGTGCCGAGCGCGCCGACCGACGCCACGAGGGCGATCTTCCGGGTCAGCTTCATGAGGGGGCCCTTCAGGGGAGAGTGGCGAGGTGCGGGTCGACGGTGTTGGCCCAGGCGTTGCCGTTGGTCACGTCCCAGTTGATCGACCAGGTCATCGCGCCGCGGATGCCCGGGTACGTGGCCGGCGGCTTGAACGTGCCGCAGTTGGTGCCCTTGGCCAGGCAGTCGAGGGCGTTGTTGACGACCGACGGGGCGACGTAACCGCCACCGGCGGCCCGGGTGCTGGACGGCAGGCCGAGGGCGACCTGGTCGGGGCGCAGCCCGTTCTGCAGCGGGATGCAGGCGAGGGCGGTCAGGAAGTTCACCGAGCCCTGGCCGTACGCGGCGTTGTTGTCGCAGCCGAGCATCGCGCCGGAGTTGTAGTACTGGGTGAAGACGACGGTGAGGATGTCCTTGATGTCGAGCGCGAGCTTGAAGTACGAGGACTGCGGGTTCTGCATGTCGATGGTCTGCGGCGCCATCGTGATGATCAGGCCGCTGCCCACCTTCGCCCGCAGGCTGCGCAGGGCCTGCGCCATGTAGGTCGGGTTGAGCCCGTTCTCGAGGTCGATGTCGACGCCGTCGAACCCGTACGTCTGGATCAGCCGGTGGACCGAGTCGGCGAAGGCGGTGGCCGCGGCGGCGCTGTTGACGGCGACCGAGCCCTTCTCCCCGCCGACCGAGATGATCACCTTCTTGCCGCGGGCGTGCAGGGTGGCGATGTCCGCCTTGAACTGGGCGTCGGTGTAGCCGCCGACTGCCGTGGCCAGGCCCGGGTCGAGGGTGAAGGTGACCGCGCCGGGGGTGGTGGTGGCGTCGGCGAAGGCGACCGCGATCAGGTCGTACGTGGCCGGGACGGCGGCGAGCTTGAGCGCGGCGGCGCCGTTGTCGAAGTTCTGCCAGTACCCGGTGAGGAAGTGCTTCGGCAGCGTGCCGTCACCGGGAGGCTGCGTCGTGGGCGGGGTGGTCGGCGGAGTGGTAGGCGGTGTCGTCGTAGGAGGCGTGGTCGTCGGCGGGGTGGTCGTCGGCGGGGTGGTGCCGCCGCCACAGACACCGCTGTCGGCCCAGACCGCCCACTGGCTGCTGCTGGTCGCCGGCGACTCGTTCTGGGTCCACCACTTGGCGGTGTAGTTGTGCCCGTTCTGCGAGGCCACGTTGCCTTTCACGTACACGGCGGAGGCGCTCCAGGCGGGCGCGCACGCCGTCGCCGCCGAGGCGCTGCCCGCGAAGTAGGTCGCCGTTCCGCCGGCGCCCAGCGCCATGACGGTGGCGAGGATGATCGATCTGGAGCGCTTCATCGGCGTCCTTCCCTGTACGTCCGTGGGGATGTCTAAATCTTTAGGACTGTTAACAGAGGAAGTAAAGAGGCCGACCCTTAAACATCCTTAAATCGAGAGAAGTTGTTATCCGCGGTTCCGGAACCCGTCCCCATTGACCTGCGGAGGTCCATCTCTAAAGACTGTTTGGAGAACCGCTCCCTCTCCCCCAGGAGGACTCCCCCATGCGGAAGTTACGTGCACTCCTCGGCGCGGCCACGGTCGCGCTCACCCTGGCCGGCGCCCTGACGGCGGCCTCCACCGGCGACACCGCGGAGGCCGCGGTCGGCCCGGTCACCTGGTCGGACGAGTTCAACGGCGCGGCCGGCGCCCCGGTCGACGGCTCCAAGTGGAACTTCGACATCGGCGGTGGCGGGTTCGGCAACAGCGAGCTGCAGTACTACACCAACTCCACGAACAACGTCCGCCAGGACGGCCAGGGCCGCCTCGCGATCACCGCACGCAAGGAGAACCCGGCCGGCTACCAGTGCTGGTACGGCTCCTGCCAGTACACCTCCGGCCGGATCCTGACGTCCGGCAAGTTCACCCAGAAGTACGGCCGGTTCGAGGCCAGCATCAAGGTGCCGAAGGGCCAGGGCATCTGGCCGGCGTTCTGGATGCTCGGCGACAACCTGGGCAGCGTCGGATGGCCGCAGTCCGGCGAGATCGACATCATGGAGAACGTCGGCAAGGAGCCGAACAAGCTCTACGGCACGATCCACGGCCCGGGCTACTCCGGCGGCAGCGCGATCGGCGGCAACCGGACGCTGTCCGCGCCTCTCGGGGACGCTTTCCACTCGTACGCCGTCGAATGGTCCCCGAATCTGATCGTCTGGTACCTCGACGGCAGTGAGTACTTCCGGGTCACCCCGGCCTCGCTCGGCGGCCGGCAGTGGGTCTTCGACCACCCGTTCTACCTGATCCTGAACGTCGCCGTGGGCGGCAACTGGCCGGGCAGCCCGGACGCCTCCACCACGTTCCCGCAGACCATGCTGGTCGACTGGGTCCGCGTCTCGGCCTGGAACGACTCGACCACCCCGCCGCCGGCCACCGGCAACGCCCTGAAGAGCAACCTCAACGGCAAATGCATCGACATTCCCGGGGGTACGGCCAACGACGGCGCCCGCCTGCAGATGTACGACTGCAACGGCACCGCCGCCCAGAAGTGGACCTTCAACGGTGACGGAACGCTGCGCGCCATGGGCAAGTGCATGGACCCGGCCGGCGGGGCGCTGACCAACGGCACCCCGATCCAGCTGGTCACCTGCAACGGCAACCCGGTGCAGCGGTTCACCCTGTCGGCCGCCGGCGACCTGGTGAACATCTCCGCCAACCGCTGCGTCGACATCCGCGAGGTGAACCCCGCCAACGGCGCCCAGCTCCACCTCTGGGACTGCGTCGGCGCCGCCAACCAGAAGTGGACCCGCGCCTGACGGATTACGTCATGCGCACCAGGTGATGCCCGGTGCCGGCGCCGCTGTCAGCAGCGGCGCCGGCACGCGTCACCCGCCACAGCCGGGCCTTGTCGTCGTCACCGAGGGTGATGACGCGTTTGGCGTTCGGGCTGAACCGCAGCGCCCACACGGGACCGTCGTGCCGGCCGAGCGGAGTGCCCTTGGGGCTACCGGTCACGGCGTCCCACAACCGGACGGTCCCGTCGTCGCTGCCGGTGGCCAGCAGGTCGCCGTCCAGGCTGAACCGCATGGCGCGCACCGGGCCGGTGTGCCCGGCCAGCGGCAGGGCGGCCGGGGCACGGGTCGCGGTGTTCCACAGCCGGACGGTGTTGTCGCCGCCGGAGGACGTGGCCAGAAGGTTCTTGCGGCCCAGGTTGAAGGTGAGGGCGTACACCGGCCCGGCGCCGGTGACGATCGGCTCGCCCGCGGGCTCGCCGGTGGCGGTGTTCCACAGACGTACGAGATCGTTGCCGCCGGAGGCCGCCAGGAGCTTTCCGTCCGGGCTGAAGCTCATCGCGTACACCGGGCCGGGGCTGACGGTCAGCGCCGCTCCGATGGGCCGGCCGGCCGCCGTCCACATCCGCACGGTGTCGTCGGCGCCGGTCGCCGCGAGACGTTCGCCGTCCCGGCTGAACACGACCGAACCCACCGGCCCGGAGTGACCGGTCAGGGTGCGTACCGGAGTGCCGGTCACCGCGTCCCAGACCCGTACCGTGCCGTCGTCGCCCGAGGTGGCCAGCAGATCGCCGGTGGAGCTGAACGCCACCGAGCGCACCGGCCCGGTGTGGCCGGCCAGCGGCAGCCCGTGCCGCTGTCCGGTGGCGGGATCCCACAGCGAGACCCCGCCGTCACCGGCCACCGCCAGCAGTTCGCCGTCCGAGCTGAACGCGATGGCGTGGATCGCGCCGGCGCCGGCGGTGATCGCCGGTCCGCCCCGGCGGCCGGTCGCCGTGTTCCACTGCTTCACCGTCGTGCCGCTCACGGTGGCGAAGATCTTCCCGTCCGGGCGCACGGTGATGAGCCCGTCCACGCCCGGCAGGACCCGCCGGCCAGGGGCGGCCTCGGCCGGCAGCGCGGCGGTGACGGCGGTGAGCACGAGGAGACCGATCAGGGCCGCCAGCGCGATCGTCCGGCCACTACGAGTGTCTACATGATTCCGTTTGGTAGTCACAGCCGGACCGTAACGGCCCTGGTCAGCGAATTTCCGGCGCTTTGTGAGCGTTCATCCGGCCGGGTCGGGTCCACAAACGAGCCGCCACACTGCCGCCTTCTCGCAGCGCCGGCAGATATCTGCGCATGACCTATTGGCCATGGCCGCTGGAGCAAAGAGATCTCCCTGCTGGCCGACCGGTTCGGCGCCCTGCTCACGCCGGCGCTGATCGCCGAGTCCCGGCAGCACCGGCCACGATCAGCCACGGCTACGACCCGGCGGTACGCCCGTTCCTGCTCACCGGCGGGCGTACCCGGCCGGTGCACGACGGCCTGCGCCTGGAGACCCCGTTGCGGGCCACTCCCGCGGCGCTGTCGGCGCCGCTGCGTTTCGAGTCCCGCCGGGTCGTCGCGTTGTGCCAGCGCCCGCAGTCCCTGGCCGACCTCGCCGTACCCCTCGGCGTGGTCCGGGTGATCGTCGGCGACCTGCTCGCCGACGGCTACCTGCGGGTCGAGGAACAGCCCGGCGTGCTCTCCGTCGACCTGATCGAAAGGATCCGGGATCGTGTCCGTGCGCTCTGACACGGCGGCGCCGCCGATCGCCGTGAAAATCGTGATCAGCGGTGGTTTCGGGGTGGGCAAGACGACGTTCGTCGGGGCCATCTCCGAGATCGAGCCCCTGATCACCGAGGCCGAACGAGGAGAACCGAATCCCGTTCATCGTCGGCGTCAACCGTTTCGACGACGGCCGCCGCTTCGACCTCGCCGAGGTCCGCGACGCCCTCGGCATCGACGACGCCGTGCCGATCGTGGAGTGCGACGCCCGGGACCGCGAGTCGGTGAAAGCGGTCCTGGTCGCCCTGACCGAGGAGATCCTCACCCGGCGCGCCCGGCGACTCTGATCAGCGGGGCGCCTCGGCGAGGGGCGCCAGCTGCACCGTCCAGGTCCGGGCCGTCCCCACGCTCGCCATGGCCCGGCAGAGCAGGTCGCAGCCCAGCTGCGGGCTGCCCTCCGCGAAACCCCGGTTGACCAGGGTGACCGCTCGCGCGTGGTCGCCCGCTTCCAGGGCGCTCTCCAGCGCGGCCGTCAGGACCGCGGCGAGGGCGGCGCGGAAGCTGTCCGCCCCCTTCTCCCGGAAGGTCTTGGCGGGCAGCGGCGGCGTGGACATCAGGGTCACGTAACTCTCCGGGATCTCGGTGTCGCTCGGGCCGGGCGGGTGGATCGGCTGCGCTTCCCGCCACGACCGCGACTCGGCGATCACCTGTGGACGGCGGGGATCCGGGAACCACCCCGGTGAGGGCATCGACCTGCCGATGACTCGACCTGCCGAATGATTGGTGCACGGCAGCTCCGCTGCCGGCTCAGCGAATTCTACTCGCGCCGGAGAGAAAACCCACGCCGCTCGACGGGCGGTGGCGAGCGTCCGAGTCCGTGCTACGGTTGCCCGAGTTGCAGTTTTGATTTCCGTAGACGTTTTGGGCGCCTGCAGGGTTTCAGATGACCCGGCCAGGCGCTTTTCGTTTTTCGTGTCGTTCCGGCGCGGGTGATCAACGCGGCGGCGTGTGAGACCGCACACTGCGGTCTCCGACAGCCTGCGAGGGAGCAGACATGGTTACTGGCATCGTGAAGTGGTTCAACAGCGACAAGGGCTTCGGCTTCATCGCCCAGGACGGCGGCGGCCCCGACGTCTTCGCCCACTTCTCCGCGATCGCGACGAGCGGTTTCCGCAGCCTGGAAGAGAACCAGCGGGTGGAGTTCGACATCACCCAGGGCCAGAAGGGCCCGCAGGCGGAGAACATCCGTCCGCTCTGATCGAGCATTCTTGAACGGCGGTCCGACTGGTTCAGCGGGCCGCCGTTCGGCATTTCCGCATCCGGCATCTCCGGCGGTTAGAGTGAGCCATGGAGCGCAACAGTTCGGCCACGACCGGCCGCGCCGAACGGATCTCGCCGATGTATCGAGCGGTCATGGCGGCGGCGGGGCCGATCGTCCGCTGGTGGGGCCGCCTCGAGGTGACCGGCCTGGACCTTGTCCCCACCGACGGCGCGACGATCGTCGCGGCCAATCACGACAGTGCGTGGGACCCCGTGGTGATCGCGGTCGCGGCCCGGCGGCGCCGGCAGATCCGGGCCCTCGCCAAGGCGTCCCTCTGGAAAAATCCGCTGCTCCGGCGGGTCCTCGACGGGATGGGACAGATTCCGGTGCGCCGCGGTCAGGCCGACACGGACGCCCTCGACGCCGCGGTGCAGTGCCTGTCCACCGGCGGCTGCCTCGGCATCTTCCCCGAAGGCACCCGATCCCAAGGTAAGCAGTTGCGCGCCCGCAGCGGTGTCGGCCGTCTCGCGCACGCCGTGCCGGAGGCCCAGGTCATCTGCGCGGCGGTCTCCGGAGCCGTGGACATCGCCCGTTTCCCGCGCCGCCCCCGGCTGAAGGTGACGTTCTTCGTGCCCACCCCGCCGCCGCCCGCGGAGACCGCGATCGACCTGTCCCGGCGGCTGACCGCCGAGCTGCGGGCCGTCGCCCCGGTGGCCTAGCTGGCGCCGTACGCCTGGCCGTTGCAGTTCGAGAGGCGCCCGGACGATCCCCTTCAGTGGTCCGGGAACGTCAGCAACCGCTTCCAAGCCGTCCAGGTCCCGGTCACCGCTGGTGGCACCAGCGCCTACGACATCAGGCTGACCGAGGGAGCGACGCTCCGGGGCACCCTCACCTCGGGCGGCTCCGGATCGGAGGTGCCGGCCCACAACGCGGACACCGGCGCCCTGGTCGGCGCCGTCACCGGCGAGACCTCCTACCGGCTCCCGCTGATCGGCGGTCAGCGGGTGAAGCTGGGATTCGACACGCGGGCGACGCAGCGCGCCGAGACCTGGTACCGGGGCACGACCGACCTCAGCAGCGCCACGACGATCGGCATCCCCCGATCCGGCACCGAGACAGTGAACGTGACCGTCAACTGATCAGGCATGAAACACGAGACGCCGGGGCCGGCGGGCGGGCCGGCCCCGGCGTGGTCCCCGTACCGTCAGAATTTGCCCTGACCGACGTCGGCGATGCTCACCCGGGAAACCGTGTAGTTGGTGGTCCCGCCCGAGGCGAACGAGACCGGCAGACCGGTCTCGGCGCTGATGGTCAGCGTCTCCGGGGCGCCGGTGATCATCTTGTTGGCGGTCAGCGTGAACACCGCCCGCCCCTGGACCGTGCCCTCCTTGATCGCGACATCCGGCATCTGCCCGAGCAGCCGCAGCACCCCGGCCCGGACGGCAGGGTCGCCCGCGCCGGCGATCAGCGCGTCCATCGCGTTGTTCCACACCCAGTTGTCGGTGGTGTTGCCGACGACACCGCCGGGGACGCCCTTGATCCGGGCCGCCTCGGCCGGAAGCGTGTGCCGTACGCCGGGCGCTTCGATGGTCGGCTCGACCTTGGGGTTCGCCGGCATGTAGGCGAGAGCCATCGCGGCGCGGGCAACGTTCAGATCGCCCTCGGCCGCCGCCTTGGCCGCCGCCACCACCTTGCGCCTGCCGTCCTTCTCGCCCTGCAGCTTCTTCCCGGCCACCTGTGCGGGCAGCGCATCCCGGGTCCTGGCGAAGTAGTAGTCGCCGTTGTCGGCGTGCAGGTCCCACACGTCGATCTTGCTGCCGTCGGCCTGCACCTGGCTGCGGAGCAGCAGCGTCGCGTCGCCGGCCGGTTTCGGGGCGGCCGCCAGATAGGACACCAGCTGGACCATCGGCGCCTCCTTCGGCGCGGTGGCGGACGCGCCGCTCGTTGCCGAGGGCTTGGCCAGAACCGGAGCGGGCGCCTGGGCCCCACCGCCGGTGACCGTCACCGCGATGGCCGCGACCGCCGCGACCGCGAAGGCGCCGCCGCCCGCCGCGCCCCACACCTGGCGCCGGCGCCGGATCTGGCGGCCACGGCCCTCGATCCGGTCGACGTCCGGAGCGTACGGCCGCTCACCCACGGCGTTCCGCATGGCCTCGCTCAGGCGCTGTTCGGTGTCGTACGACATGTCAGTTCTCTCCCCTGTTCAGGACGGACTTGAGCTTCACCAACGCGCGGCTCGTCTGGCTCTTGACGGTGCCCAGGCTGCATCTGAGGGTGGCGGCGGTCTCCCGCTCGCTCAGGCCCTCGAGAAACCGCAGCACGACGGTCGCCCGTTGCCGGGCGGTCAGCGACTGCAGCGCCTCGATGAGCTCGGCGCGGTTCACCACGTCGTCGGACATGTCGGCCTGGGCGAAATCCGCCGGGTAGGCGCCGGAGTGGCCGGCACTGTGCCGGTTCCGGCGCCACGTACGCCGCGACTCGTTGATCAGGATGCGCCGCACGTACGCCGACGGGTTGTCGGCCCGCTGGACCTTGCGCCAGTTGCTGTACGCCTTCGCCAGAGCTTCCTGCACGAGGTCGTCGGCCTGGTGCCAGTCCCCGCACAGCAGATACGCCGTACGGTGCAGCGATTCGGCGAACTCCTGGACGAAAACCCGGAAATCCTGCTCCATGCCGCTCGCCGCCCCGGCCGGTCGGTGCTTCATCACGGTCGTCACACGAGGGAAGACACACGTACTCGCAAAGAGGTTGTCAGCTGATCCGGATTGTTTCAGCACTTCTTCCAGGCGACGTGGTAGACGGTGTCGAGGTTGCCGTCGGTGGAGTCCATGGTGAGGAAGCTGGTGGTCTTCTTCCGGTCGGACCAGCCGGCGTTGACCCGCAGTTCGGTGTTGACGTTGAGGAACCGCTGCTCGCCGCAGGGCAGGAACGACAGCGAGCTGACGCCGATGGTGTCGGTGCGCTGCCAGTCGCCGTCGACCGGGCTGGCGAACTGGTGCCGGATCCGGTGGGTCTGCGCTTCGCCCTGGAAGTAGTAGAACGAGGACTGGGTCGCCGACGCGCCCTTCTCCAGGTGCGCGAATCCCCGGTAGTCGGTGCGGGCGATCGCGTAGGTGTAGCCCTGCGGGACGTCGACGTTCAGGGCCAGCTGGCAGTTCTTGCGGAAGTCCAGCGGCTTCGCGCCCGCGCCGACCTGGGCGGTGAACTCGCTGTAGGTGACGGTGAACGCCTTGTTGTCCGGCGACACGACCACGTCCGCGGTGCCCAGCGGGCAGCCGGATCCGTTGGCGGCGACCACATCGATGACCATCTTGTCGGTCGGCAGGGGCGCGGGCGCCGCCGCCGCGGGCAGGACGGTCGCCGCGAGAGACGCGAGCAGGGTGGATGCGGTGACGAGAGTTTTCAGCATGACGGCCCCCATTGACGAAGTCGGTGGATACGGATGATCGCGACAAGAACGTACGATTTGCCGCTTAAGTCCGCAATAGAGAAAGACACCTTGATGATCACGTATAGGTGACTTCGTGCGGATTTCCGGCTGTCCGGTTGATCACCGGATGATCCGTCCGGCCGGACGAGGGAGCCGGAAAGCTGATCGCTCGGCTCATCTGCTCACCGCAGATCCGCTTGGCCGGCGGGCGCCGCCGCATCAAAGGTGGAGACGGCACCCAGGGCCGAGCCGGAGGAGAGAACCATGCATCCATTCACCGCAGCGACACCGGGCGGCACCGGATCCGTCGACGACCAGCTGTCCGTCCAGCTGCTGCACCAGCGCATCATCGTGCTCGGGTCCGAGGTCGACGACCCGATCGCCAACCGCATCTGCGGGCAGTTGCTGCTGTTGTCCGCGGAGAACCCGCTGAGCACCATCCACCTGTACATCAACTCGCCGGGCGGCTCGGTCACCGCCGGGCTGGCGATCTACGACACGATGCGGCTGATCCCCAACGACGTCAGCACGCTGGCCCTCGGGCTCGCCGGGAGCATGGGCCAGTTCCTGCTCACCGCCGGCACCCCCGGCAAGCGGTACGCGCTGCCGCACGCCCAGATCCTGATGCACCAGGGCTCGGCCGGGTTCGGCGGCACCGCGGCGGACGTGGAGATCTACGCCAACCAGCTGGAACGGCTCGGCCAGACGCTGTTGCGCCTGACCGCCGAGCACACCGGTCAGCCGATCGACACCGTCGAACGCGACAGCCGGCGGGACCGCTGGTTCACCGCCGAAGAGGCCCTGCAGTACGGCCTCATCGACCGGGTCCTCGACAGCGTCGACGACGTACGCCCCGAGACCACCCGCCAGCCGATGGGACTGAACGCATGAGCCACTACAGCATCCCGACCGTCGTGGAGAAGACGCCGAGCGGGGAACGCGCCTTCGACATCTACTCCCGGCTGCTGTCGGACCGGATCATCTTCCTCGGCACCGAGATCGACGACGGGGTCGCCAACGTGGTGATCGCCCAGCTGATCCACCTCGAGTCGACCGGGGAACAGGAGATCGGGCTGTACATCAACTCGCCCGGCGGCTCCTTCAGCGCGCTGACGGCGATCTACGACACCATGCACTTCATCCGGTGCGACATCGCCACCATCTGCGTCGGGCAGGCCGCATCGGCGTCCGCGGCGCTGCTCGCGGCCGGCACCCCCGGCAAGCGGTCGGTGCTGCGGCACGCGAAGGTCACCCTGCACCAGCCGTCCGGCCAGGCCCGCGGCACGCTGCCGGACCTGGCCGTGGAGGCCAAGGAGGTGGCCAAGGTCCGGGCCGAGATGGACCAGATCCTCGCCGAGCACACCGGCCACTCGGTCACCAGAATCCGGGAGGACACCGACCGCCGGATGACCCTGACGGCGTCCGAGGCGGTCGCCTACGGCCTCGCCGACCGGGTCATCACCCGGCGGGAATC
Organism: Actinoplanes sp. NPDC019969; assembly: GCF_055562375.1. NCBI lineage: Bacteria > Bacillati > Actinomycetota > Actinomycetes > Micromonosporales > Micromonosporaceae > Actinoplanes > Actinoplanes sp. NPDC019969. The sequence goes on from NZ_JBVHFK010000001.1 coordinate 1,004,757, forward strand.
GGCCGGTTACCGCCTCACCGCGGCCTGATCAGGCAGCCAGCAGGACGACATCGCCGGACCGTGTGCCGCGCGGGGCGTGTGCCGCGCGGCGCAACCGGGCCGTCTCCAGCCGGAGGACCGGGGCGCGATGCGCCGTGAGGTCGCGCCCCACCTCGGCCAGCAGGTCCGCCAGCCCGATGCCGAGCGAGTCGCAGACGGCGGCCACGATCTCCGAGCTCGCCTCCTTGCGGCCACGCTCCACCTCGGACAGATATTGCACCGAGACGCACGCGTCCCGGGCGACCTCGGCGAGGGTCCGCTCCTGCTCCAGCCGGCGGCGCCGCAGCACCTCGCCGAGCAGGGTGCGCAACAGAGGCCGCGGGCGGTACGTCACGTCTGCCATGCGCCGACGGTAGTGACCCGCCGCCGCCCCCGACACCCGATCGGCCCCGGTTCTGCCAGCAGCGTAGGAACGGGATTCGAAGAAATGTCACCGAAGTGCATCCACCGTCCCGGGCCCGAGCGAAGTACGAGTCGGTGGCTGTCGGAGCCACCGACCCGTACCGATCGGAAAGAGGCTCGAAGATGAGGTTCACCCGTCGCGGCGCCCAGGCTGCCGCTGTCGCCACCGCCGCGATCGTCGCCTCCGCCCTGAGCGCCGCTCCCGCCCAGGCCGCCGGCACGAAGCCGCTCAAGACGAAGTCCCTGGCCGCGGTCCTCACCGCCGACAAGAAGGGGTTCGACCACAACGGCCACGACTACGACGTCCTCACCGCCGCCGTACAGGCCGTGCTGAAGGCCAAGCCGGGCAGCAAGGTCGCCGTGCTCGCCGACGGCAAGACCGCGCTGACCGCGTTCCTGCCCAACGACCGGGCCTTCCAGCTGCTCGTCAAGGACATCACCAAGTCCAAGAAGCTGCCGGGTGAGAAGGCGGCGTTCACCGCGGTCGCCGGCCTCGGCATCAACACCGTCGAGTCGGTGCTGCTCTACCACGTCGTCCCCGGTGCCACGATCACCAAGAACGCCGCGCTGAAGTCCGACAACGCCCAGCTCGGCACCGCCACCGGCGCGAAGATCAAAGTTGACGTGTACGGCCCGCGCTGGCACAAGCGCATTGCGCTGATCGACGCCGACCGTTCCGACCGCAACCCCCGCGTCAACCGGTTCGACATCAACAAGGGCAACCGCCAGATCGCCCACGGCATCGACCGGGTCCTGCGCCCGATCGACCTCCCCTGACCTTCCTCCCTCAGTAGTGCCCGGGCGTGAGGCGCAGCTCACGCCCGGGCACGCAGGTCACCAGGTGGCTACTGGCTCATGGACGCCTCGGCGAACGCGCCCAGATGCAACATCCACCGGGCGGCCAGGCCCCCGTCGGTCAGGATGCGCGCAGTGAGCGGAACGTCGTCCGGATCTGGTCGGTGAGGATGCCGGGTTGTTCGAGCGCGGCGAAATGCCCGCCGCGGTCCAGCGGGGCATAGTGCAGGACGGTGTCGTAGCGGCGTTCGACCCAGCGCCGTGATGCCTGGACGGCCTCACCGGGGAAGATGCTGAACCCGGCGGGTACGGGGTTGGGCTCACCCGATCCAGCCGGCATGGGGTCGCTCCGCCTTTCCTCCCAGTACAACCGTGCGGCGGATGCGGCGGCATTGGGCAGCCAGTAGAGCATGATGTCGTCGAGGATCTCGTCCCGGTCTATGACCTTCTCCGGGTCGCCGTCGTTGTCGGTGACGTCCTGGAAGAGGGTGTAAATCCAGGCAGCGAGTCCGGCGGGTGAGTCCGCGAGGGAGTAGCCGATCGTCTGGGGCCGGGTGGCCTGCTCCCGGGCGTACCCGTCCAGTTCGCTCTGGTATCGCTGGGCGCGCGCGATCATTTGCTGCTCCTCCGGCGTTGCTTCGCTCATCTCCTTCGGGGTGGGGAACACCAGGGGGAAGTTGAAATGCGCGCCCCGGCATCTCTCCGGCGCGGTGCGGGTGATCCGCTCGACGACGGCTGCTCCCCAGTCACCGCCTTGGGCGAACCAGCCGTCGTAGCCCAGTCGCTGCATGAGGGTGCTCCAGGCGTCGGCGATCCGGGAGATGTTCCAGCCCGTCGTGGTGGGCTTGCCGGAGAACCCGAATCCCGGCATGGAGGGGATCACCAGGTGGAAGGCGTCCTCGGCGTTGCCACCGTGAGCGACCGGATCCCGTGGATCTCGGTGCGGAACGATCCGAAGCCGTTGATCTCCCGCTCGGTGCGCCGCCAGTCGTAGCCGGCGGCCCAGTGCTCGCAGAGGGCGCGGATGCGGTTGAGCTGCGGGCCTTGGCCGGCGTCCGGGACGGTTTCGCGGTCGGGCCAGCGGGTGGCGGCGAGGCGGCTTCGCAGATCACGTAGTTCGGTCTCCGGAACCGCGATCGGGTATGGCTCCACCAGGCCGGTCGGGGCGGTTCTCATCACGGGCACTCCCTGGCGTCGAGCAGTCGGGCCGTCATTGTAAGCAGGAAGCGGAAGAATAATTCAACTTGAAAGGCGTCCTTCCGTTTCGCTAGGATCATGGGCATGGCCGAGCCGAACCCGCCGCTGCGCCGAGACGCCGAACGCAACCGTCAGCTCCTGCTGCGCACGGCATACGACCTCATGGCCTCCGCCGGTCTGAACGTGTCCTACGAGGACATCGCCCGCGCCGCAGGCACCGGCATGGGCACCGTTTACCGGCGTTTCCCGCAAAAGCAGGATCTGCTGGACGCGCTGTTCAGCGAGCACCTGGACACCGTGGTCACCCTCGCCGAGCAGGCCGCCCGGCACGACGACGCCTGGGCCGGGCTCACCGGCTTCCTCGAGCAGCAACTCGAGATCGAGGCGCGCAGCCGAGGGCTCGGGGAACTGCTGCGCGGCCGCAACCAGGCGACGGCCCTGGTCCGACGCGCACGGGAGCGCATGACCCCGCTCGTGGCCGGCCTCATCACCCGTGCGGTGCGAGCCGGTCAGCTTTCCCCCGGTGTGACCCCTGCCGACTTCGTCGCCGTGCACGTGATGGTCGGCAGCGTCATGGACGCCTCCCGCGAATTCGCCCCGCACATGTGGCGCCGGGCTCTCGCGGTCGCGCTGGCCGGCCTGCGCCACGCCGACCTTCCCGGCGACCCGCCGGACGAGACGGTCATCGAACACTTCTACAACGACGACAAGAAATGAAGGCCCCCACCGTGCCCCTGCCCGACGACCTGATCGAGATCCTGCACGGCAGAGCCATCTGCTTCGTGACCACCCTCATGCCCGACGGATCGCCGCAGATCTCCCAGACCTGGGTCTCCACCGACGGTGAACACGTGCTCATCAACACGGTCGACACCCATCAGAAGTCCCGCAACATCGAACGTGACCCGCGCCTCGCCATCGGCATCGCCGACCCGGCCGCACCGTCACGGTCCTGGGCCCTCCGCGGCAGCGTCGTCGCCACCACGACCGACGGCGCCCGGCAGAACATCGACGAGCTGTCCCAGAAATACCTCGGCCGTCCCTACCCCGGCTTCGGCGGCGGATCGCAGCAGCGCGTCATCCTCACCGTCAGGATCGACAAGGTCCACCGGCCCTGACCGCCGCGTGGCGAAGGGCAGCGGCCCGCTCAGGTGACCAGGCCGCGGCGGTAGGCGTACACCACGGCCTGCACCCGGTCTCGCAGGTTGAGCTTGGTGAGGATGCGGGAGACGTACGTCTTGACCGTCTCCTGGCTGATCACCAGCGCCACGGCGATCTCACTGTTCGACAGGCCCTCCGCGATGAGCCGGAGCACCTCCCTCTCCCGTGGGGTCAGCGTGCCGCCGTCCGGGTCACCCTCGGCCGGGCGGATACGGGCCGCGTACCTGCCCACCAGCTGCCGGGTCACCTCCGGAGCCAGGAGCGCGGCGCCCGTCGCGACCGTGCGGATGCCGCCCAGCAGCTGCGCCGGTGGGGCGTCCTTGAGCAGGAAACCGCTGGCTCCCGCGCGCAGCGCCTCGTAGACGTACTCGTCGAGGTTGAACGTCGTCACCACGAGGACCTTCACCGGCTCGGGGACCCCGGCGCCGGCCAGCAGACGGGTCGCCTCGATGCCGTCCAGCACCGGCATCCGGACGTCCATCACCACCACGTCCGGCCGGGTCCGGGCCGCCAGCTCGACCGCCGCCCGCCCGTCGCCGCACGCGCCGACGATCTCCATGTCGGGCTGGGCCCCGATGATCGTCGTGAACCCGGCACGGATCAGCTCCTGGTCGTCGCAGACCAGCACCCGGATCGGCGCGGTCACGACGGGATCCGGGCCCGGACCAGGAAACCGCCGCCGGCCCGCGCTCCCGCGCTGAAGTCGCCGCCGAGAACGGTGACCCGCTCGCGGAGCCCGGCGAGGCCGCGCCCGCTGCCACCCGGGGACGCGCTGCCGGATCCGGGGCCGTCGGTGCTGATCTCCACTGTGGTCTGCCCTTCCCCGTGATGAACGTCGACTGTGGTCCGGCTGCCGTGCGCGTACTTCAGCGCGTTCGTCAGCGCCTCCTGCACCACCCGATACGCCGCCGCCTCGGCGCTGCCGGTCGCCGCCGGCGGCGTACCCCGCCGCACGAACTCGACAGGTTGCCCGGCCTGCCGGGTCTGATCGACGAGGGCGTCCAGGTCACCGGCGGAGGGCGTACGCGGACCGCCCGTGCCGTGGTCCGGGTTGAGCAGGTCGAGCAGCTGCCGCAGGTCGCCGACGGCCCGCCGCCCGGTGTCGGTGATCGCGGTCAGGGTCTGATCCAGCCGGTCCGGGGCGCCCGTCAGGTAGCGCGCCGCCTCGGCCTGCACCACCATCGCCGTCACGTGGTGGGTGACGACGTCGTGCAGCTCCCGGGCGATGCGGGCGCGCTCCGCCGTACGGGTGGCCTCCTCGACCCGGCGGCGGCGTTCCGCCTCGGCGGCCCGGTTCCGGCGCAGCCACGCCCCGGCGCCCCACGCGAGCGCCAGCAGCAGGTAGAACGTGGTGAAACCGGTGACGCCCTCACCCGAACCGAGCCGGTCGAGGGATATCGCCAGGGCCACGTACGCCGCCGAGGCGACGCCCACGATCACCGGGCGACGGCGTTCCAGGTGGACGCCGGCGCTGACGAGCGCGAAGGCCAGCCCGGTACCGGCGACGGTGTGGTAGCCGCGGATCTGATCGATCGCGAAGCCGAGCGACACCAGGGCGAGGCAGGCGGCCGGCCACCTGCGGCGGACGGCCAGCGGCAGAGATTCCAGAAGCACGACACCGACGGTCAGCGCATCGTACGGGCGGTTCGGCAGATCGCCGAGCTGCGTGCCGTGCCGCTCCAGCGCCGGGACCGTCGCCGCGACGGCGAGGGTCAGAGCGAGCGGGAGATCCCGGACCGTGCTCGGGAGCGTCCGGAGCTTGATCACTGGGCGACTGTAACGTCCGCCGTGCGGCGGCGGCGCGGGACGATGTGCCCGCGACGCTTGGCCAGCCACAGGAACACCACGGTCAGCACCACGCCGGCCAGCACCGCGTACAGGCTGCCCTCCGGGCCGAAGGCGCCACCGGTCAGCGCGACCGGCCCCGACGTCGCGGCCTCCAGCAGCCCCTTCGACTCTCCGTTACCGGAGACCACGACGCTGAAGATGCCACCGGCGGCGAAGTTCCAGCCGAAGTGCAGACCGATCGGGACCCACAGGTTCCGGGTGGCGGCGTAGCAGGCGGCCAGCATGAACCCGGCCTCGATCGCGATGGCGGTCGCACCCCACACCGTGGCGTCCGGGTTCGCCAGGTGCATCGCGCCGAACACCACGCCGGTCAGCGCGAGAGCGATCCAGGTGCCGGTGCGCTCCTCGATGATCCGGAACAGCACGCCCCGGAACAGCAGTTCCTCGGTCACGGCCGCGGCCGCCATGAACCCGAGCAGACCCAGCGCTCCGGTCGGCGAACCCCAGCCCTCGACGTGATAACCGCCGAGGAAGGCGATGTTGCCGATGACGGCTGCGAACATGGCGAAACCCATGAGCGTCCCGCGACCCACCTTCCCGGCCCAGCCGTCCCGGCCCAGCTCGACCGGCTCCCGGTGCTCGGTGCGCCGCACGACCCACCGGTAGACGACCACGCTCAGCACCGCCGTCAGCGCGCCGATCACCAGAGCGAGGCCCTCGGCGGCAGCGAGGATCTGCCCACCGACGACAGCGACGGCGGCGACAGCGAGAAGCTGTTTGACGAATCGCATGATGACTCCTCCGCAGACCGCAGCCGGAGCGCCGCGGACACGAAGAAACCTATGGATCTGCACCGCCACGGTCGTCACCTTGCGGTAGACACTTGCGGGTAGCTCGGACGGGGGACAGGAGTCCGATGGCACCGGAAGGCACACGCGCGGCGGCGCTGATCCTCGCCATTGCGGTGGCGGTCGTCATCGTGGTGTGGAGCCGCCAGAAGCCTCAGCCCGCCTCACCCGGCGACGAACTGGACACGGCGGAGATGTTGCCGTACGGCTGGGCGGGATCGAAATCGGTGGGCACCCGATTCACCGACGGCCTCAACTACCTGCAGATCTCGCCGGACATCGCGGGGCCTGTCGAGATCGTCTCGGTGACGCCGCTCCTGGACAACGACACCACCCTGCGTGTCGTCGGAGTGCTGGCCCGGGTCGTGCCGGACATGCTCCCCGCAGGCCATCAGTCGGGGTGGTTCCAGCAGGACGACGGGTTCCCACCCGCGAGCCGCGACAATTCCGGTGGTCGCGACCCGCGAGGTCTGGTGGTCGAGAACCTCGAACACAGCGGCGATCTGGCCATCGAATTCCAGATCGGCTTCGACGTCGTCGGCAATGGCAAGTCGAGTAAGACCGGCGTCGAAGTCGTCTACCGATACGACGGAATGACGAAGCGCTTTGTCATTCCGAGCCACTTGTCCATCTGCGCACCCGCATCGGTGAAGTGCTCACCGGAGGACGAGTAAGCCGGCAGGATCAGCCGGCGTAGGCCACGGCGACGTCGAGGATCCAGGTGACGCCGAAGCGGTCGGTCAACATCCCGAAGCCCGGGGCCCACGGGGAGGGGCCGAACTTCTCGATGATCTCGGCGCCGTCGGCGAGCCCGTCCCACAACGCGCCGACCTCTTCGACGGTTTCGCCACGGACGGAGACGAAGAACCGCGCGCTGGTCAGCGTCATGCCGTACTCACGGGTGGTGGCTCCGGCCGGCGCGGCGGCGGGCGCCTGGCTGGGTACGTCGTACGCCATGATCGTGAAGCCGTTGTCGGCCGTGACCTGGCCGAAGACCACCTTGTCGGCGTCGGGCAGTTCCTTGGGCATGCCGAAGTCGCCGTAGGCGACGACGGTGAGGTGGCCGCCGAAGACGGACTGGTAGAACTCCAGCGCCGCGCGGGCGTCGCCGCGGAAGTTCAGGTGCGTGGTGGTGGTGATGGCCATGAAAACTCCTTGGTGGTCGTCTCGGTATGAAGACTCGCAGCGGTAGGTGCCAGGAAGTGGCACCTATTCCGGGCAGGATCAGGGCCATGCCGAAAACGTCCGCCCGCCTGCTGGCCCTGCTGTCGTTACTGCAGACCCGTCGCGACTGGTCCGGCACCGTGCTCGCCGACCGCCTGGACATCAGCCTGCGCACGGTGCGCCGCGACGTCGACCGGCTGCGCGAACTCGGCTATCCCATCGCCGCGGTCAAAGGCCCGGACGGCGGCTACCGGCTCGCCGCGGGCACCGAACTGCCCCCGTTGCTGTTCGACGACGACCAGGCCGTCGCTCTCACGATCGCCCTGCAGACCGCCGCGACCACCCCGGGCAGCGGCCTCGCCGAAGCCGCCGAACGGGCGCTGAACACCATCCGCCAGGTGCTGCCCTCCCGGCTACGGCACCGCATCGCCGCACTCGACGTCACCGCCGTGCAGCAGCCCACCACACGGCCGGCCGAACCGGTCGACGCCGGCGTGCTCCTGACCCTCAGCAACGCCGTACGCGCCCACGAGACCCTGCGCTTCGATTACGGCTCCGACCTCACGAGCCCGCCGCGCCGCACGGAACCGCACCACGTGATCACCTGGGGCGGGCGGTGGTACCTCGTCGCATGGGACCTCGACCGCGACGGCTGGCGTACCTTCCGCGTCGACCGGATCAGCCCGCGCACCCCCAACGGTCCACACTTCACACCCCGCGCACTGCCCGGCGCCGACGTCACCGCGTACGTCACCAGCGTCTTCCGTGGCTCCGGCGACGCTTCGGGAGATTGGCCGTGCCGGGGCACGGTGCTCCTCGACCTGCCGGCCGCCACCGTGGCCCTGTACAGCCGCGACGGCGTCGTCGAGCAGATCACCCCCGACCGCTGCCGGCTCACCCTCGGCTCCTGGTCCTGGACCAGCCTGGCCGCGGCCATCGCCCGCTACGACGCCGACATCGAAGTCGTCGGTCCCGACGAGCTGACCGAGGCTTTCACCCACCTGGCCCACCGATTCACCCGAACCGCTCAGCGGTGACATCCCCGGAGATGTTCCGGGTCGAACGCGGGTCGTCCGGCACACAGCGGCGACCACCCCGACGAGCGGCCGCCTCTCGATTTCGGCGGACGGAACGATCTGTTCCCCGTGGCCGGTCGGCTGGGTGCTCGCCGCGTCGCTGCCGTATTCGGCCGTAAGGCCCGTCAGCGCGGTTGGACCATCGCGGTCAGCGCCGAGGAACCAGTGAATCGACGGCCACGAAAAAGGCCATGACCGCGTTTCCGCAGGTCACAGCCATTTCCTGAAGTGCGCCCGAAGGGACTCGAACCCCTAACCTTCTGATCCGTAGCCATGAGATTTGCACTTATTCGTCCACTCTAGGGCCACTCTCATGGGAAGTGGCTTTCCTAGAGTTTCCGCTGGTCACGGGCGCTCCGCATAGTGGCTGGTCACGGAAGAGTTAGCCAACCGACCTTGGACCAGGATGCTCACCGTCGGCGCACCGTGCTGATGTAAAAGGGTTGGTGCTAAAACGGTGCTCGACATCCGATCACCACCGGATCACCACGCAACACCATCACACAGCGTAAAATACGCTCTAATCAGTGCCGCCCAGGGCGAAGTACCAGCGCCCTGCCACCGAGGCTAATGCGTCGTGATACCCGCCGTAGCAACATGCGATCACCCACGGATAACCATCCTCGACACGGTCGCGGCCATCAGCCCGAGCCGCCGCCGAAGACCGTTACTGACAGCGACCGCGAAAGGAAAGCTTCTGATCCATAGGGCCCGAATGAGCTTTCCTTTCCGCAACTGCTGGCCTCACCTCACCCTGACAGACAGGGCTGGACCGCCAGCGCAGCCGGCGAGGGCGGCGGTTGCGCGGCGCCTCAGAGCCCACCGCGAGTGTGCCGTTAGCGCTCGGTAAGAGGCAATCTGTCGCCTACGAATCGCCGAGCTGCTCGATGAGCAACTTTTCCACTCTAGCCAGCAAGTCGTCATCAGCCGCGGCGAGCAAGACCGTCACCCGACGCCATCTATCGGCGTCGGCAGGGGCGGACTGTTCTGATACGCCGTCGCCTGATTCGGTTGTCGAGGAGGTTTCCGATTCGGCAGACCCGAATGCCGGCCAGGTGGTCCCCGACCTCACGGCGTCCATTCCGATCGATGTCAGGGCACCACCAAGGGACGGTTTTCCTGCTAGCACCGCAGCCACCGCGCCAGCGAGAGCCAGGAGGCCCGGACTTCGCGCGACGGTCGAGGCGGTGACAGCCATAATATCCATGGCTCTTCGATTCTGGCCCTTCACCTTCGCCTGAAAGGTGAAGGCGATGTCCCTCTCGGTCTCGGGATCGCGGATCAATAGGTCGCAAGGATCACCGTCTAGCCAGCGGATCCGGTCCTGCTCTCGCAGATGCGCGAGCAGTGGCCGCGCAGTTGTGACCGAAGGGGCTTGGACGCCACGCTCGATCCCCCGAACGAACGACACATGCACGCTGGCTTCGCCTGCCAGTTGCTGCGGGCTAAGACCACTGCGCTGACGCAGGCTCCTGAGCACCACGCCGAATCGTTGGTTGCCCGGAGTCCCCGCCGCGACCTGCAACGGCCCCTCGTAGTCGCCCATGGGATAGAAGGCTACAGGGCTCCTCTTGCGTAGCTCAAAACCAATGTGCCAAGCTGCGAGACATGACGATCTCTTCCTCTAGCGACCGCAGCGACAGCCGCCCGTCGAACGCCATCTTCCGCGACATCACCCGACGCATCGTGCCCGGCATCCTGCACGCAGTCGGCTCTGCATGCGTGGCCGCTGCGGATCGCCAGTACGAGCGAATCCGCCAGGAAGAAGAGAACGACGGAACCGCCCGGGTGTAGGCCGCGGCCATTCGACTTGGGCTTCACCGCGTCCAAAAGCCGCGCCATGACACCGAGTCGGCCGATAGCTCCGTCGATCCGGCCAATACAGGGAGAGACGAGGCTGACCGGATCACGCCCTACACGATCCGCCCTGTCGTCGACCGTCCACTGCATTCGTCCGAGATCCCCGTACGCGAGGTCCGGGTTTACCGACACCGACACTGGGGATAGGCGACCGCCACAGCCGCAGATCAACCCGCCGGCTTGAGCCTCCTGCGTTGGCGATCCGTCAACTCGCCGGCATAGAGGCGGTGAACGGGCTTGCTTCTCACGCTATCCCGATGACTCCTTTCAGTGGCATCATCACTGCGGAGCGTTAGCACGTTGGCCGTGGTGGATGGAGGCGGGTATGGGCAAGAGCGACGCAGATCCTTCGAAGTGGGACTGCCCGCCTCATACCAAGGCCAAGCACGACATGCTTGCTTCGTACCTCGACGGCTGGTTTCCGATCCTGTCGAGCTGGAACGGTCGTGTGTTGTTCTTCGACGGCTTCGCCGGCCGTGGCCGATACAACGACGACGCCGAGGGTTCACCGTTGGTCGCGCTACGACGCCTGGTCGAGCATCGCTTCTTCCCCAGGATGCACGGCAAAGAGTTCGTCTTCTACCTGGTCGAAGCGAACAAGGACAATGCTGAGTCGCTGGAGCGGGAGATCGCCGCCTTCAAAGCCGCGAGGACGCCGTGGCCCAAGAACGTCAAGACCGTGGTGGTCAACGAGGTCTTTGATGTGCAGGCCACAGCCATGATCGGTCACCTGCGCGAGCAGAAACGGAAGATGGCGCCGTCTTTCGTCTTCGTCGACCCGTTCGGCTACAGCGGGTTGCCCATGGATCTGCTGGCCGAGTTGCTGAACTATGGGCGCAGCGAGGTGTTCATCAACTTCATGGTCGGTCACGTGCAACGGTTCATCGAACGCGAAGGCCAGGAGAAGGCGATCAGTGGACTCTTCGGGCTGGATGTCGACGAGGTGATGCGCGACTTCGACGGCACGGTCTCCCGGGTCGAACACCTCAAGAATGTCTACGAAAGGCAGCTGCAGAGGAAAGCGGGCTTCCCGTACGTTCAGTCCTTCGCGATGGTCAACAAAACGGGCAATATCGGCTACTACCTGATCCACGGAACCCGCCACCTCAAGGGCGTCGAGTTGATGAAAGACGCCATGTGGAAGATCGACCCCGGCGGGGGAAACCTGTTCTCCGACCGTCTTGCCGGCGAGCAGGTCCTGTTCCAGCTCGAGCCGGATCTCGCCCCGCTGGAAGATGAACTGCTGCGGAACTTCGCGGGTCACCGCCATCTCGTGGTCGAGTCGATCATCGAACACACACTGGTCCACACGCCGTATAGGCGCCCACATGTACGACCGGTGTTGGCCCGGCTCGAAAGAGACGACGCGATCGAGGTGCACCGGCCGCCCGGCAAACGCCAGTTCGCCGAGGGAGTGACGGTGTCTTTCCCTAGGCTGCAGCGGTAGAGACGGCCGGCATCTGGTCCCAGGTACGTCCGTCGAGTTCTCGCCCACCGGACTTCGGCGTGCGTCCACCCCACTGCTTGAAGAAAAAGGCCACACCCGCCTCGACGCACTGATCCCTCAGGTCCTCGGCCCAGGCCAGTTCCATCGGCCGCGCATTCGGGCCGCTTTCACCGCCGGCGATAACCCAGCCGATGCCTTCAAGGTCCAACGCCGGCAACGGTCCGAGCAGCGGCTCGCACGAAAGGAACCGCACTGCGGCTGGCACCTCTCGCAGGTCGCTGATGCGATCCACGACCTGCCGACCCTCCACCGACACGCCCATCCACACGTTAGATGGCCACTGCAGGGTGCCGGCCAGTCGCCGAAGGCGGCGGGCCCGTTTGGTCAACACCTGATAGCTGTGTTGCGGGGTCGCTGCCATGACCTCGAAGACCTGGCGGATGAACGACACCGGCACGCGGGCGTGGAACAAGTCGCTCATCGAGTTCACGAAGACCCGTCGTGGTCGCCGCCAGGTCAACGGCAAAGTCAACGAATCGGGGTGCAGCGTCAGGCCGAACCCGGGACCACTGGTGCGCGGGTCACCATCGCGCTGGTACCGCGGCTGCCCCATCATCTGTAGACGCTTCGACAGGGCCATGGCGTAGCAGTTGTCGCAGCCCGCAGAGACCTGATCACATCCGGTTGTCGGATTCCATGTCGCTTCGGTCCACTCGATGGCAGTACGGTCACCCATCGTCATCCCTCCTTTGCCGAGCGTACCGGCCTTGGAACAAATGTTCTAGGCTGGCCACCCGCTCGATACACACCCTTGGCGCGGAGTCGAGCAGGCAGAGGTAAGCAACAGCTTTACGCGCAGCGACAGTGACTCCATGGATATACTTAGATACACTCAGCTACGGGAGGGTGCCGTGGCTAAGGGGACTTCGTCAGGACTACTGGATCAGCAACGCACTCAGTCCGTCTTCAAGCACAAGCTCCTCGAAGACTATGTATTGCCCTTCGCGGAGATGACCGGATCCAAGGCGGAGGGGCGACGTGTAGTCGTCGTCGACGGATTCGCCGGCCGTGGCCGCTATCCGGATGGCCAGCCCGGCTCAGCCGAGCTAATGTTGCGAACGGCGGAGCGTGCCACCAGGGCCGTTATCGAGCCGATCCTGGTGGAGAAGAAGCCGGCAGACTTCAAGCAGCTTGCCGCAGTGGCGATGGAATACCGCGCTAGAGGTGTGCGGGCCGAGACGCTGCCCGACGACGTACTACAGCATCTGTCGTTGATCATTGAACGGGCGTCGGGCGTACCGCTGTTTCTCTTCCTCGATCCATGCGGTGCGAATCTTCCCTACGACGCTCTGGCAGCAGCAGTGAGCGGCCCCCGCAGATCCCTCTGGCCGGCAACGGAGGTGCTGCTCAACTTCAGCGCGGACCTGACGAGGCGAGCAGCGGGAGCGCTCAAGGCAGGACTGCTGGATCATGACGTTCTTGCCGTGATGGACCGCACGTGTGGTGGGCCATGGTGGCGAGAGGTTGCCTTGGCTGCGCAGGCGTCGTCCCCCGCCGGCGACTTCGAGCGGGCTGCCTTCGCTGTCGTAGAGGAGTACGCGCGACGGCTGGGCGTGGCGGGCGGCATGTACCCCATGACGATTCCGGTCCGGCGGCGTGTCCACCATCAGCCGGTCTACCACCTGGTGTTCTTGACCCGGCGCAGCCACGGCGTATGGGTCTTCGCTACTGCGCTGGCACAGGCACGGCAGGAGTGGATGCGTGCGTTAGGGCCAGTGGAAGACGATGTCAGCAACACGCTATTCAGCTTCGGCGATGCTGTCGAGGGTCAGATCGATTCCGAGCAGCGACAAGCCCGAGGCGCCGTCGCCGCCAATATGCGTGGTCTCCTCGCTAGGAGGCCCGCATTCCGGCTGGTCGATCAGCCCTGGGAGATCTTCGGAGATGCCTACGGCGTTGCCACCGAACCTACGGTCCGGCAGGCGATCGACGACCTCGAGCGGTCGCGTCAGATCCACGTCGTCGAACGCAGAAGACAGGTCCGTGATTGGCGGGTAGCGCGTCTAGAGAAGCTCATCGCACGTGCACGGCCGTAGCGGTCGGCATCTGATCCCAGCGCTGCCCATCGAGCAGGCGCCCACCCTGCTTCGGAGTCCTACCGCCCCACTGTTTGAAGAAGAACGGCACCTGCGCCTCGACGCAGCGGTCCCGTAGCCCCGTCACCCATGCCGGATCGACAGGACGATGCCGGGGCCCGGACTCGCCGCCGGCGATGACCCAGTGCAGGCCGGTGAGGTCGATTTTCTCCAACGGGCCGAGCAACGGCTCGCAGGAGGCGAAGCGTACTGCGGCGGGTACCTCGCGGAGGTCGTCGATGCGCGTGAGAACCGAGTCATCCTCGACCGAGACTCCCATCCAGAGGTTCGCCGGCCAGTCGAGTTGATCGGCGGTCTTTCGCAGCCGGGCCGACCGCTTGGTGAGGACCTGATAGGTGTGCTGTGGGGTGTCGGCGATGACTGCGAAGACTTCCCGCACGAAGTCCAGCGGAATGCGGGCATGGAAGAGGTCACTCATCGAGTTCACGAACACCACGCTGGGACTGCGCCACTTGTAGGGCTGCTGCAGAGCTTCGTGATGAACCGCGAGCCCGAAGCCGGGACCTGAGGTACGTGGGTCACCGTCCTGCTGATACTTCGCGGCACCCATTGCCTTGAGCCGTTTGGCCAGGGTGAGGGCGTAGCAGTTGTCACAGCCGTCGGATATGCGATCGCAGCCGGTCGTGGGATTCCAGGTCACCTCGGTCCACTCGATCGCGGTTCGCGTTGCCACCAAACAACCTCCACTGCCTCGACACATGGAATACAAGATCACTTTTGTGATAAATTTTGACCGGGCAAAATTTATCACTACCCTTGCAAGCGTGCCAGCGGGACGCACACGACGTGAAGAAAGCCGGTTTCGCGAGCAGGCTCAGCAGCTCGCCGCCCGGCTCCGCGAGCTGCGTACCGACCGCGGAATGACTCAGGAGCAGCTCGCCGCACAGGCCCAGGTCGCGGTGTCAACGCTTCGCAAGATTGAATGCGGCCGCGTAGTAGAACCAGGCTTCTTCACCATGCTGTCGCTGGCGTCTGCGCTCGGCATCGAGCTTCAAGAACTCAGTTGATCATCTCGCCGATGCGACGTTGAGGCTTGACTCCCGAGGTGCAGTCAGGATCGCCATAAGGCCGTGTTAAACGGCGTCAGTGACCCGTCTAATACTCCAACAGGAGATCCGTTCTGACCTGCTGTGACGGTGCGGTCCTGTCCGTGGACAGCAAACAGCCACCGTCGAGTCTCAGCGGTTGTGTAAACCTCAGAAGACGCGGCGATGGCTGCCGCCTACAGAGTAGATGCCTGACGATGGCCTGAGCTGTTCGGCGGGTTGATGGACACGATCGGGGCACACTTCAGTCGGCCTGAGCCCCGCCGCCGGGTCCGTGACTTCGTGGCCGGCCTCCTGGCACCGCTGCCGGTGAAGAACTGCTGGACCTCGGCTGAGCATGCCGGCGATAACGGTTCGGGCGGCACGCAAGACCTGATCAGCCGAGCCATCTGGGACGATGCCCTGGTCCGCGCCGATGTTCGGGACTTCGTCGCGGCACGTCTCGGTCACCAGGACGCGATCCTGGTCGTCGATGAGACCGGTGATCTGAAGAAGGGCACCCAGACCGTCGGCGTGCAACGCCAGTACTTCGGGACCGCCGGGCGGATTGAGAACTGCCGGCTGCCGTCCACCTGCCCTATGCCTCGTCGCTCGGTCACACCCTGCTCGACGTCGCCCTGTAACTGCCGAAGTTACGGACCGCCGATCCCGGCAGGCTCGCTGCGGCCGGCGTGCCCGGACCGGCGGTCTGCCCTGCCGGTGGGCCACCGGCGATGAGGCCTACGACAGCGATCCAGCCCCTGGCGACCGCGTTGCGTGAGCACCGGCCCCGTTACGTCTTGGCCGTCGCCTGCTCCCGCCGCGCCCCGACCGGTCTCGGCGTCTTCCGCGCCGACTGTCTTACCCGTCCACGATCTCGTTGTCCAGCCGAACCCTGAACCACCTCGCCGACCGCATCCGCGGCCACCGCCAACAGCGCAAATCCCGGTGGAGGCGACTGACCCCAGGCCACCAGGCCCTGCTCGCTCTGGCTCACCTGCGCAACGGCGACACCTACACCCGCCTCGCCGCAGGCTTCGAGAAAGGCATCGCGACCGCCTGGCGCTACGTGCATGAAGCGTTAGCCCTGCTCAGCGCCGTGGCCAAGGACCTGGACATCGCCATGCGGCGCATTCGCACCTTGGCGTACGCAATCTTGGATGGCGCACTGATCCCGATCGACCGGGTCGCCGACCAGAAGCCGTACTACTCCGGCAAACCCAAACGCCACGCCGTGAACCTGCAGTTCATCGCGGTTGCGGCCGGGCGTCTGGTCTGGGCCTCGGCCGCGCTGCCCGGATCGACGCACGACCTGACCGCCGCCCGCACACACGGCATCATCGATGCCTTGACCAGCGCCGACGTGATGACTCTCGCGGACAAGGGCTACCTAGACGCCCGCGGTAGCGTGTGCACTCCGTTCAAGCGGCGCCCCTTCCGGCCGAAGCTGTCATGCCGGCAGAAGGCGGTCAACCGGGCGCACGCGAAGATCCGCGCCCACGGCTAGCGCGCGATCGCCACCCTCGAGACTTGGAAGACCTGACTAAGCTGCGCTGCTGCCCGCGCCGGCCACCGCGATCGTGCAGGCCATCCTCATTCTGCACCACGTCGAAACCACCCGCTACGCAGGATGAAAGAGCTTCAATTAATGAGATCGATCCATCGCCTGCAGCAAGAGCTAGGTTCGGGTTCCGCTTCGAAGGGTCGATTTCGGAGCGCAGGCCGATGGGGCTTTAGACTAGCTTTGGGTGATAGTTTCCGCTAGGCACCGCGCAGGCCGAGCGCTTACCGCCTCCGTTAGACTACAATAAATAGTTTATTGAGCGAGTCTCAAGCCGCGACACTTGCAAAAGGAATGGTGGAAACTGTTGGATAAGCCGGCACGTGCGACTTGCCAGCCAACAAGTGCGGAGAGCAACAAGACGATGCTTGCTGTTCTATGCAACCCTCCCATTGGTCAGTCAATAGCTACTGTTACGTACCGGAATCTGGAGGTCTTGTCTCGCATCCTCGGGAGCACCTCTATAAACTTACTCAACGTCATCGCACAACCAACTCGCTCCGTCAGTGACATCCCTTCCGATGCGGACGTCGACACGGCCGCCCTAACAGTTCAGGTAGCCGCAGAAAGCAGTAAGGCCGACGTCATAGTCGCGGCCTGGGGAAGTCGTTCCCCAGGCGCCCTTCCATCTAGAAGATGGACAGAGATAGTCACGGCAGCCGTGACGGGGATAACTAACAGCGGCCACGTTCGGGTCTGTCACATAAGTAACATCCCTCGGCATCCGTCACGCTGGCATCAGCACGCAGGGCCCACCCGTGGCCGTTATCCCGGGAGCTCCTTCTCGGAACGGCTGATGAACGCCATCCATTGGAGTCATCCGAAGCATCTGATTCCATAATCATGCTCCGTCGCAGCGCGCAAGTCGTACTGCATCACCGCATCACATGAAGAATATCCGCAAAGTCAAGCCGCGGGATTTAACCTAACCACTCGGATTCGAGCGTTGGAGTTTCCCGAAATTACGGGTAAACTCCTACTCGTTCTAACCATGCCAGACAGGATTCCAAAAAACTATGCCTCTACGCATTCGTACCGCTACAGGGCCATAAAACTTGGCGCATCGGTCATACCACTCGCTTCTCGAGCAGATGCTCTCGCACAAGAAGAAATCTGTCGCCACAGCTTGAAGGCGACGAAACTTCGCCAACCATCGCCGGCCCCATCCTTAGTGGCCCCCCTATTCCGAACCCGAGGAGAGACTCATGAAAGAGCTGCCGGAAGTCATTGCCGTCGGTCGCGGAGACCCCATCTATATGGCACACGGATACTTGACTAAAGTTCCGATCACGGCGATTAGGCCGTTCATTGAGGCTTTTACAGAGCCGGGCGATACGGTTCTCGACGTTTTCGCCGGATCCGGGATGACGGGTGTCGCTGCCGCCTCACTGGGGCGTAAAGCAGAGCTAAACGACATCAGCCGGCTCGGTCAGCATATCGGGACCAATTATGTCAATCTGGTTGATCCTTCTACGGTAGATGAAGCGACCGAGCGCGTAGTCAAACAAGCTCGCGATCGAGTGGGCGATGCATACGGTGTTACGTGCAGTAGGTGTGAGCAGGTTGCCCAATTAGCTAAAGCCGTACACAGCATTACGGTTCCCTGCGGTGAATGCAACACGAATGTTGTTTTTTACGAATCTCTAAAAGACGCCGGTTGGACGAAGTCAAAAATGCTCTGCCCCTGCGGCGCGGCACTGAATCTCCGTAGCCAGCGACGCAACGGCGAGGTTCCAGTGGTGGATTACATAGACTGCCCCTGCAGCGGTAAGCAGATCGAACAAGTATCGTCGCCGCCGCTTGCAATGGCTAACTTGACGGACCTCTCATGGCCGGACGTCGAAATTTCTTCTGACCGACAAATGTTTGCGGCTTCCGCGCTTGGCCTTAATGGCCTCACCTCGACGGCGAAATTTTTCTCCTCACGGAACCTGACCGTTCTCGCCGCGCTAAAGGAAGCTATAGATGCTGAACCAGAGAAAGCAGTTCGCAGTAAGTTAACGTTTGCTTTCACTGCTATCCTTGCTCGAGCTTCCAAGCGCTATCAATGGTCTCCACAAAGGCCCTTAAACGCCGCTAACCAGAACTACTACATTGCACCGGTATTCTATGAATGGAACGTCTACGACCTATTCCAAAGGAAGGTTCGAGCGGTCCTAAAAAGCGACAATTACTTGCGTCAGCTTCGCAGAGAGTCTGAAGTCTACGGATCTCCTGCAGTTCGCTATATCTTGGGCTCTGCGCATAAGCTAAATCTTGCCGATAAAAGCATTGATTACGTCTTCACCGATCCTCCATTCGGGTCAAATATTTTTTACTCGGACATGAACCTTTTCCATGAGGCATGGCTGGGTGAGTTTACTGACCACGAAAGCGAAGCAGTTGTTGACAGGTCCGGCAAACGAGACGCTAAGCGATACGAAAGCCTACTAACGGGTGCTCTGAGTGAGTGTCGACGAGTTCTGAAGGATGAAGGTCGACTGAGCCTTGTTTTCAGCAATTCATCCGGAAAGCTATGGGCACTCCTCCAGCGATGCATTCGGAACGCTGGCTTCCGCATCGAAGACGACGGCATGCACTTGCTTGATAAAGGTCAGCGATCCGTTAAGGGCCTGGCCTCAGGCTTCGAAAACGTGGTCACCATGGACCTCATCCTAACAATGCGAAAGGCTTCTTCACCAGAACTCCCGGATTTACACGATCCATCCGTATCCGAGATCGAGGAAGCAGTCGAAACCGCTTTAGACGGGAGGTCTCACCAGTCGCCCACACACGTCTACCTCGAGCTTCTCAGGAACGGCTTAAAGATGGGATGGAGCCTCGGACGTCTTGACTATTCATTGGTTGCCGAAGCGTTAAAAGCTAAAGGATTTGCTGTCGACGTCGGGAGTGGGAAGTTCGTGCAGCAACTCAGCAACTCAGCGACCGATCCGGAAACAATTCCCGGAATTTGACGTGCTGGTCGCGGGTCGGGTGACGTCAGTAAAATTTCAGCCTGACCCGCGACCTCCAGCGTGGCTTTACTCTTCGCCAAGTCGTTCAGCCTGGCGGAGCCCTCGTTCGACGCTAGGGGCAAGGCGGACGTGGCCGTCAGGCCACACGCGAGTTCCGTTATTTCTGATAAACCCGAGTGGAATTTTCGGATTATTCAGATGCACCGGGGCACCGCCATCCACGCGCAACCCCTCCTGCGCAATCAACTTTTCTTCCCATTTCGCAAAATACGGCTCGAGAGCACGAGGAGTAATCTCGTAGATTTCCTCCGGCTGAGCCTGATCGAAAACCGCAACAATCCAGAGATGTACTGCCCTATAACGCGCAAGGTTAACGACAGTCAGAGTATGCTCGGTCGTTACTGACAGGCTCGTCTTTCGCTGTCCCGCCGCGCTGACTCGCGCCACAGTCTTGATCTCGTATTGCCGCCCGTCCGAATCAACAGCATCGTCGCCCGTTCGTCCCAACTTTTTTAGGTTGAAGAGCGTCAATAGGAGTAGCTCTTTGTAGCCTCCGTCATCGAAAACGTTGTGAATGTTGTGCTTCGATGCCTCTGCCTGAAGCTGGCCGCCGAGAGCCACCAGTGGCTGGATGTCGCCGCTAGGCACCAGCAAAGGATCTTGGCCAGCTCGTGAAAATTTTCCGATGGGTAGCTGAGATGTCACGCCTTACAAAGTTACAGCAGCGCTGCTCGCACGGGCACCCGAACAAGAGCTGCTCACGGGCTTCACGAATTCCTGGCCGGATCTCCATCTAGTACTCCAGCCGCACTTTCAGGTCTGGAGTCTGCGCAGGTAGTGGCTGGTTCGTGCCTGATATTGATGAGGGCAACGCCGCGAAGCTGATCGCACTATGTAGACTCCGGCGACCTGTGTGAGTGGATCTTGTGTCTGGCTGGTTAGCAGGCCTAGACGATGTGATGGCCCGCATTGCAAGGCAGTTCGGACGTGTCGAGCCACGCCGCCGGGCACGAAGCTACCGGATCAGCCTGCCGTCGCCGCTGGCCTGGCAAGAACGGCTGGACGATCGCCGAAGCCGCTGGTGACAGCACTCCCGACGGCATGCAACGCTTACTGAACCGCGTCGACTGGGACGCCGACGCCGTCCGCGATGACCTGCGCGACTACGTCACCAAACACCTCGGCACCCCCCGACGGCGTGCTGATCGTCGACGAGACCGGTCTCCTGAAGAAGGGCGTTAAGTCCGTCGGGGTCCAGCGCCAGTACTCCGGACCGACCTGGCGAATCGAGGACTGCCAGCTCGGCGTGTTCCTTGCTTACCCCAGCAGCGAAGCACGAGCGCTGATCGACCGTGGGCTCTACCTGCCCCAGCGCTGGAAGGACGACCCGATCCGCCGTGCTGAGGCCGGCTTCGACGAGAAGGTGAAGTTCCTGACCAAGTCCGCCCAGGGCCTGGAAATGCTCACCCGAGCCCTGGACGCCGGCATTCCAGCGCACTGGGCCACCGCGGACGAGGCGTACGGCAAGGACAGCAAGTTTTCGCGCCGCCCTCCAGCGCCACCACCTCAACCAGGTCCTCGCCGTCGCCTGCAACGGAAGATCCCTACCTCCACCGGAAGCTCCCGCGCGGACCTCCTTGCCGCCCAGGCACCGGAATCGGCATGGAAACGCCGCAGCTGCGGCGGCGGCGGCAAAGGTCCCCAGCCTTACGACTGGGCCATCGCCACCCTGCCCGACACCGGCACCGGCAAACACGGCTTCACCCGGTGGCTGCTGATCCGCCGCATCGTCACCGACCCCACCGAACTGGCCTATTACAGTCCCGGCGGCTGCGGGTACCCGCACGGCGACCGTCGCGCCGGGGACTGTACGAATAACGGTGTAACTCCTGATCAAGGAGACACTGATGACCGTGACGATAGAGCCCGCCGTGGATACTTCGGCGGTGGCCAAGAAGAAGGTTCCGGCGGCGACGCCGGAAGGCGTGGATGCCGAGTTGGTCGGCCGGCTGGTGGAACAGGCCCGGGCTGCAGGCCTGCAGTTGACCGGTGAAGGTGGCTTGCTGCAGCAGCTGACCAAGCGGGTGATCGAGGCCGCGCTGGACGGTGAGATCACCGACCACCTCGGCTATGAGAAGCACGATCCCGCCGGCAAGGACGGCGGTAACTCCCGCAACGGGTCGAGGGCCAAGACCGTGCTCACCGACGTCGGCCCGGTCGAGATCACCGTGCCACGGGATCGGGACGGCTCGTTCGAGCCGCAGATCGTCAAGAAGCGGCAGCGGCGGCTGACCGGTGTCGAGGACATGGTCCTGTCGCTGTCGGCGAAAGGCCTGACCACTGGGGAGATCAGCGCTCATCTGGCCGAGGTCTATGGCGCCGACGTCTCTCGTCAGACGATCTCCACGATCACCGACAAGGTCATCGACGGCATGGCCGAGTGGCAGAACCGGCCTCTCGACCGGGTCTACCCGGTGGTGTTCATGGACGCGATCAACGTCAAGATCCGTGATGGGAAGGTCGCCAACCGGCCGATCTATGTCGCTCTGGCGGTCACCGTCGAGGGCACCCGTGACATTCTCGGGCTATGGGCAGGCGACGGCGGCGAGGGCGCCAAGTTCTGGTTCCAGGTGTGCACCGAGCTCAAGAATCGCGGTGTCGAGGACGTGCTGATGGCCGTCTGCGACGGCCTCACCGGCCTGCCTGATGCGATCAACACCGTCTGGCCCAAGACCGTGGTCCAGACCTGCGTGGTGCACCTGTTGCGCAACTCGTTCAAGTACGCCGGCCGCCAGCACTGGGACGCCATCGCCAAAGCACTGAAGCCGGTCTATACCGCACCGACCGAGCAGGCTGCTGAGCAGCGATTTCTGGAGTTCGCCGAAGCCTGGGGCGAGAAATACCCGGCGATCGTCCGGCTCTGGGAGAACGCCTGGGCCGAGTTCGTGCCGTTCCTCGCGTTCGACGCCGAGATCCGCAAGGTCGTCTGCTCCACCAACGCCATCGAGAGCGTGAACGCCCGCATCCGCCGGGCCGTTCGGGCCCGCGGGCACTTCCCCAACGAGCAGGCCGCCCTGAAGTGCGTCTACCTCGCTGTGATGGCCCTGGACCCGACCGGTGCTGGACGCCGCCGCTGGACCATGCGCTGG
This sequence comes from Actinoplanes sp. NPDC019969, assembly GCF_055562375.1. NCBI lineage: Bacteria > Bacillati > Actinomycetota > Actinomycetes > Micromonosporales > Micromonosporaceae > Actinoplanes > Actinoplanes sp. NPDC019969. Next base: position 1,027,379 of record NZ_JBVHFK010000001.1, read on the forward strand.
AAACCCGCCCTCAACGCCTTCGACCTCGCCTTCGAAGGCCGCCTCACCGCAGCCCGCAACTGACCTTCAACAACATCGAGTTACACCGTTTTCTTGACACTCCCTCGCGCGTCGGCTACAGCTACAGCTACCCGTTGCACGTCGGTCTGTGGCCAGAGGCCCGTGAGGAAACTGACATGATTCCGCGGCGATGCTTCGACTGACATGGCTACCTCGTCGGCTATCTGCACCGCAGGTGAGGACTGTGGCCGGGATGATGACGTTCGGTCGGTCGAACGCAGGCTGAGTCGCCTCCCGTGATCAGCGGCTCGCTCCCGCCGAAGAGTCGTTTTCTGGAGTCTGGGCGTCGCGGTGACTCGGGACGTTCGGGAAGCTACACCGACGGGGGGATGGTGAGTTGGCCCCTGGCGAAAGCGGACAGGATGCGCTGGTGGGTCTGCCGCGGTAGCGACCGTGGTCCGGGTTCGCCGAGGGGCGTGCCTGGGCGTGCCGGTGTCGTGTCGAGCAGGTCATCCAGTCCGCGGCGGGCGATCATGAGCAGGCCGTGGGTGGCTCGGGTGCAGGTGACGGCGAGGCGGCCGAAGGCGGAGTTGAATTCGTCGAGCTGTTCGGCTCCGGACAGCGGGTGGATGGCTACGGTGATCGCGTTGGTTTGGCCCTGCCAGGAGTCGACGGTGGAGGCGATCAGGACACCGTCGGGCAGGTCGTAGCGTTCGGTCAATCGTTCGACCAGGTCGGTTGCGTCGTCTACGGCCTGGTTGCGGGTGGCGAGGATGACGATGAGGGGGTCGCCGTGCGGGTCCGCCGAGTCCACGACGGTCTCGCCGTCCGGCACGCCCTGGCTGTTGTAGCGGCGTGCGACGGTACGGAAGCCGCCCTCGAGCAGCGGGTCCAGGAGCTGCTCAAGGACGCCGAGCAGGGGCAGGTCGATGTCGGGTGCCTCGGGGTCGGGCAGGCCGTCGACTTCCAGCAAGGTGGGGTTGCCGTCGGCGACGGCGTCCCAGACAGAGGCGGCCACGCCGGTTAGAGGCGGCAGTTGCAGGGCGCGGTCTCCGGGCCCGGCGACGCAGTGCAGGTGTTCCCAGTCGGTGTAGAAGGCGCGCCAGAGCGGCAGTTGGGCGGCGGTAGGCCGCCAGACGGTGGGGAGATCGACGATGCGGGTTGTGGGGCCGGCCGGGTATGCGGTGGGCCAGGCCCGGTAGGGGTTGTAGCCGGGATCTCCTCGCCATGGGTTCTGTTGACCGGGTTCCAGGGGTGGGAGTTGGCCGACGTCGCCCACACCGACGGAGATGGTTGCCAGGCCGGCCACGGTGGCGTAGCGGTGCGCGGGTAGCTGCCAGGCTTCGTCGACGAATAGCACGTCGAAGGGCAGGGTGCCGTTGTCGGCTGCGCCGAGGTTGTCGATCAGGCGTTTCATCTCGCCGAAGGCGCCGAGCTTGTGGGAGGTGCCGACGACGATGTCGCAGGAGGCGGGAATGTCGGCGGTGCTGGAGGCGATCGATACGCTGTCGCGTACTGCTGGCGGAACGTCCGGCAGTCGGTCGCGGGCGATGAAGAGGCAGACCCGGCCGGCGCCCAGCTCACGCCCGAGCGTGCCGGCGAGGGGAATGATCTGTTTGTTCGCGAAGGCGGTGACCGCCACCCGAGAGCAGTACGGGTGGTCCAGCGCCTGCCGGACCATGTGCCGGAGCGCATGCGTCTTCCCGGCCCCGGCTGCGGCGCGCAGCAGGATCTTGTCGTACGCCGCGGTGGCGCTCAGCGCGTCGGTGAGTGCCTTGCTGGCCTCCGCGGCGGCCAGGTTGTTGCCGTGCGCGGCCCGGTGATGATGCAGGCTTTCGGCGACTGCGGCGCTGGGTGCGGTGAAGGTGATGGTCATCGCGATTCAGTCCAGATCGTCGAGGGTGAGGTCCGCCGGAGCCGCTGCCGTTTCCGGTTCGGGTATGGCGGGGCCGGGGGCGACGTCGAAGTTCTCGTCATCGACCAGAGGTGGCCACACGGCCGGGTTCAGCTCGCCACGTTCGCGGCGGGCGGCGAGTTCGTCGGACCACTCGGCCTCGGCGACGGCGTGCGGCTTGCAGCACCACCGGTGAGCCTCCGGGGCGGCCGAATAGCTCGCGGGCGTGCAGTCGATCGTCGGGGCGGACTGCTTGTCCAGCGCCGCCCGGGCGACCGCGATCTCGTGACCCGACTTGAACAGCTTGCCGAACCATCCGGCGTCGGCCAGGACCAGTTCGTCACCGACAGTCACTTCCGGGGCGATCGCCGGCGTCCAGACCAGGCCGTCGGTGTCTGGGATTCGGGTCAGCGGGCCCAGCGGGAGCCGGCCGAGCTTGAAGGACCCCTTCTGCACGGTAACGGTGGTCTGGGGGTCCTCGACGAGACTGCGGTCGTTGATGTGCAGCGCTACGACGTTCACGCCCTGACCCAGACGTCGTGACCGCACCTCCAGGCGGATCGGGTTCAGTCCGACGACCGTCGCGAGGGTGAGCTGGCGTACGCCCGCGTCGCGGGCCTTGTCCCGGGCGAGGGACAGGTCCGTGAGGCAGGTGAGCTGGTCGCCGCAGTTACGGTCGGCGTCGAGCAGGTCGACCTGGGCGTTACGCCAGTGCGGGTACATGCGCGAGAACCGGACCAGGTCGGAGGCCTGGAGCATCTGTCGGCGGCGCCAAACCTGCTGGGCGTCGCTCTCCAGCGCCTGATGGACTTGCCGCAGCCGGGAGACGGCCAGACCGTCGAGGACCTTCAAGGCTCGTTCCAGGACGCTGATGCGGTAGTCCAGCGCGGCGGTCACGAGCCGCTGGTATTCCGGCTCGTGACCGCGACGCAGAGCGTGGAAGAGGCCGTCGGAGGAACGGTTGGACAGCCGCGCGCCTGGTGTCTCGGACTGCTCCGCGATGGTGTCGGATACTTTGCGGTGGTCAAGCGGGGCGATGGCCTCGGCCCACGTGATCAGGTAGTCGAGGCGACCGGCGTCCACCGCGGGGCCGCCGGGTACGACGTGTGTGAACAGCACGCCGTGCAGGTCGACGATCGGGGTGCGCAGCCGCATGGTGCGGGCGCGGTCCTCCTCGAGCAGGAAGCTGACGGCCAGCCGCTCGTCCGCGGTCAGCGGTACGGGCAGGGTCGCTTCCTCGTCGTCGAACGTGCGCAGCGGCCGGCCGCAGTCCTGATCGCGCTGCCACCGCAGTCGGCTCAGTTCGACGCCGGCCAGTGAGTCCGCGGCGCTCGCCAGCAGGTCTGCCGTCGCCCGGTCCGAGACGACCAGGTGAACCGGCTCGACACCGTTCTCGTGCTGTTGCCTGATGGCGCTGCCGAGCAGGCCCATCACCGCCCGGCGGGCGTCGGCGGCCTGTGGGTCGGCGAAGCTGAGCCGGATCCACTCTCCCGGCCCGGCCTGGCCGACCGTCTGGACCGCGATGCCGTGCACGCCCAGCGCCGAGCCGTCGGACTTGGCCAGCACCAGGTTGACGGTGCCGGGCAGGCCGCACGGGTCGATACGTGGGCGGTGATTCCATTGCGGCAGACCGGTAACGGTGGCGGTGACCTGCGCGACGGTGGTGTGCGGCGCCCGGCCGGGTTCGCCGGTGCCGGTGACCAGCGGCTGGACAGCGGTGCGCTGCGCGGGAGCCACCCCGATCTCGATGAGCAGCGACTTCGGGTCGTCGGAGGACCGCAGTTCGGTGCGGCAGTAGGAGAACAGGCTGCAGGTCGTACAGCTGCGGGGATCGAAGGTCGCTTCGAGGTGCGCGACATAGGCCGCCAGATCCTCCTGCTCAGCAGCGTCGGCGCCGAGTGCGGCACGGGCCGCGAGCCGTTCCTGAGCGCGGGCGCGGACCTCGGTACGGTGATCGTTCAGCCGCTCGACGACCGCCTGCGGACGCAGGAACGCGTTTCGGGGAACGGCGAGGGCGCCGTGGTCGTGAACGTGCATGCCGTCGGGCAGCCGGGTCCACGCTGCGGCGGACTCCGCACCGAGCGCGACCTGCAGGAAGCCTTTGAGCATCCGGCCGTCATCGATGCGGGAACGGACCCGCTCGTAGTCCTTCGCGTCCCCCATGATCAGCCAGGAGCCCTCCACCCGATCGCTGGCGCGGCGCGGACAGACGACCGCGAAATCGGGCAGGATGCTGCTGGCGTCGGAGACGTGCTCGAGTTCCAGGTACGGCACGGCGAGCCCGACCAGCATGGTGGCCTCTCCGGCGACGGTCGCCTGCCGGTGGGCGGCGGCCAGTTCGGCGGCGGTGGTGCTCACGTCGGCGCGACACGCCCGGCGCCGCACCGCCGCCGGGCGCGACAATCCGAGCTGCCCTACCGTCGTGGTGACCAGCTCAGCGGCGAAACGGTCGTCGCGGACGAGTTTCTCGAACGTCATCGCGCGTATCCAGCGGGCCTGCGGGATACCGACGCCGACGTCGGGTTCACCGAGCCGTGCGGCCAGGGTCCGGCGGTTCTCCCGGGTGATGAACGGATCGGTCAGCCGGAACCGCTCACAACCGGCATGCGCCGAGGCCGCCACCGCGCTGGTGCCACCGCCGGTCAGTAGTCCACCCATTCGAACCTCGTATCCCTGGCTTCGTCGTCGGCCTCGCAGGTCGATCGGACGCTGCGGGCGCGACGTGAACGTTTCGGTTTGCTGGAAACCCGGAGGCCTGGGGGGCCACCTTCGAGGCACCTGGCCGCGGTGAGGCTCCGGGAAAGTCGATACGGGCCATTGATCATTCTGCTGATCGCTGCGGCCCTGCCGCGCGGGCGGCGATCTCACGCACGAGAAGGTGATAGCAGGCCGCCTCCGCACCCAAAAGGTGCGAAGACGGTTTCGGTTCCTGCTCAGGCGGACGGGTCAGCGTCCGCAGTCACCGCACGAGCGGCAGTCGCCTCAACTCCGTCCCGGATGTATCTGGCGGCCAGGGCCCACGGCTTCAGCATCTCGGCGTCCGCCTGCATGGTGAGGCTCCTGTGCACTGCCGGCGCGATGGGAATCGCCTCCAGGTGGGCGCCGCCACGCTGCCCGTCACGGATCGCTTCCTGCCGAGCCTTTTCGACGATCGCCCGTGACACCCATTCGGTGACGGTGAGCCCGTCCGCACCGGCTGCGGTTCGGGCCTTCTCGTACTCGAGCTTCGGAAGAATCGTCTTCCACCGGCGCAGTTTCTCGAGCGTCTGCTCGATCCGGTCCATCTGCTGGGCCACCGTCGCCGACCGTGCCTCAGCCGTTGTCCTATCCGTGTCGGCGCCGACCAGTTCGGCTATGAGGGCTTCGAGGTCTCGAAGGCGGCAGTTGGTCCGGAACGCGTGTGCTTCCAGAGCGGTCACCCGGACCTCAAGGTTCTGTTCGCTGATGTCGTCCTCCTCATGACGAGCGCCGCGTGACCGCGACACAAGATGTTGAATGCGGCCATCAGCCAGGGTTGTCGACCGTCCTGCTTGAGTCCGATACGTCTTGACCTGCGATGACACGGGCCAGACCGTAGAAGCGGGGTCCGACAAAACCTGTCCGCGATCCGGACAATCGGCTATGAAGATCTCGTGTGGCGCGGGGATTTCATCACTGCAGCCAGTGCCCCCTCAGCCGTTCAGGCAGCTTGGATGTAGTCCACCGACCCGATGGGATCGCCGCCGTCAGCTGGGTGAATTCGGCGACGCCATGCGCCGGGGCCACTGCCGATCGGCATCCGGCCGGCTCGGCTCTGCCTGCGCCCACAGCCGGCCGACTCGGCTCAAGGGCTACGAGCCGGGCAGTGCTTACCCCAGCGGACCCGATTTCCGCCGGTCGGGCAGGTGGTACAGGGACTGTTCCGGTTTCGGCGGTGACGGGCCCGGCCGGAGCGGCATGATGGCGACATGGCTGTCATTGATTTGCCGCGGCCCCGTGAGCTCCTGGTGCCTACGTTGCGCGCCGTGCGTGAACGGGGCGGATCCGCGTCGATCAACGAGATCGTCGAGACGGTGGTCCAGCGTGAGGGCTTCAGCGACCAGCAACAGGCGCAGCTGCATAACCAGGGCCCGCAAACCGAGGTCGGCTACCGGCTGGCCTGGACGCGTACTCAGCTGAAGCTGATGGGCCTGCTCACCAACAGTTCCCGTGGAGTGTGGGCGCTGACTGACGAAGGCGCCGCCCTCGTCAACGATTCCGAACTTCCTGATGAGCTGCAGCGTGAGCGGATCCACGAACGGTGGACCGCTTCTGTCGGGCAACTGCGGGCGGGTCCCAGCCAACGGAGGACGCTCGGGGAGGATGACGCAGAATCGATCACGCTTGAGGAGTCAGACGAGGCCAGCGAGGTACGCGGCTGGAAGGAACATCTGCTCCACGAGCTGATGACCATGACACTGGACGGATTCGAACGGTTGGCTCAGCGGCTTCTGCGGGAGGCAAACTTCGACAGCGTCGAGGTCACCGGCAAGAGCGGTGACGGCGGGATCGACGGCCTTGGCGTGTACCGGCTCGGCCTGGTCAGCTTTCCGATCTTCTTCCAGTGCAAACGCTACCGAGGCACCGTCGGCTCGGGCGCGGTCCGCGATTTCCGTGGCGCGATGGCCGGTCGCGGCGACAAAGGGCTGTTGATCACCACTGGGTCCTTCAGCGCGGAGGCCAAGAGGGAAGCGAACCGGGCCGGCGCTCAACCCATCGACCTCATCGACGGCGACCATCTCTGTGATCTGCTCAAGACCTACGAACTGGGCATCCGCGTCGAGGTCCGTACCGTCGAAGACATCACCGTCCAACCGGGCTTCTTCGCCGACATGTAGGCGCCGCGAACTACCGTCCCGCGTCTTGACCATGACCCCGTCACACAAGGATCGAGATCCCCGCCCACCGCCTGGCCAAAAATCAGAGATGCGGCTGGCGATGTCCTATCCGTAACCACGACGGAACGCCGGCGACTCGGCCGATTGGGGTCGTTGAGGTCTGCCATCGTGGCTGCCCATCCGACCGAATCTATCGAGGGGTAGAGGGCGCTGACCGGCAGCCGGGAGAGGCACGCGGTTCTCAGCCCTGCCCGGTGCACGCCATCCCGGGGTCGGCGTCGGCGGCTGGCCGGTAGCGGTACTGGATGCCCTGTAACTGCTCCGGGGTCGGCCTCCAGTCATCGTCGTGCCACAGTTCGCCGCCGGTGACGTGCCAGGCGCCATCGCTGTCGAGAACGGCCTGCTGGCTGTGGACGATCGCGAGCATCGTCTGCACTCCCCCGGTCAGGGCGGACTCGACCTCGCCGCGCGTCACGATGACGTCGCCCAGGTCGTTGATCGTGCCCTTGACCTCAACCCGTAACTGCGGATTCCGGGCCGGTCCGATCTCGAAGTCGTACGGCTTGGTCGCGGAGGTGTCCCGGATGTCCGTAGGGTCCCAGCCCTCGCTCAGCAGGTGAGCGTAGACCCGCTCCATGGCCGCGAGCTCGATCTTCTTTCGCAGCACCGGGTCCTGGATTCTCCCTTGGCCGCGGCGCCCGCCCGGCTTCGGCTTCGCGCCGCCCAGGCGGAGCTTCGGGATCGTGGCCCAGCCGTGCCGCGGCAGGTCATGTTCGCCCCGAACACGGGGCTGATCGATACGGGACCGCGGCCTGTACGTCCATGCGATCACCCATCGGCCGTTGCCGGTGAGCCGTTGCGTGAACGGATCGGCGCGGAACTCGTTCTTCGTGAGACCGGCCGTCGCTGCGAGTGGCTGTACGAGCTGCCAGGCTTCCTCGACGTCGTCACACCAGGCACGGACAACCCGGCTCACCTCAACTGTCCAGGTGAGTGAACCGGTGTCGCGGTCACCGTCGACCATGACGACCCGGTCACCGGGCGACAGGTCGTGATACGGCTGCAGACGTGACGGCCAGACGTGCCACTCGATGCAGACGCGCTTGGCCAGCAGAACTTGGTCGGGCATCACCTGCTTCTTCAGGTAGACGACCGTGGCATCGTCAGAAGACACGTCGGGCATGGCGATGGCACCTCCAGTGGCGGCGGACCGGCGCAACACGCCAGCGTGAACCGCAACATATCGAGGCCCCGGGCAGGATCAGCTGCTCCGGCTCCTGCAGGAAGCCGCCGCCATCCCGGCCGTCCCGAGGTGAGCGCTGGCCAGGGTTGCCTCAGTGCTGCATCGGCACCCGTGACTGGCACTATGCGCGCGCCCGCCAGCAGCACCTCTGGAGACCGGCCGGACGTCGACCGTGCCGGTCCTGTTGCCCGTGCCGACGAAGCGCCGCGCGATGTCCGGGGCGGGTGTCTCACAGCGGCACCATGTTCGCCGCCCAGCAGACCAAGGCGCTTTTCGACGCAGCGCCTACCGCAGCGGCACATACGCCGCCGGTACAGCGACGCCGGAGACCCGGCCAGGAGGTACGGATGGGCATCGGTTGCGATCCTTCTGTAGCGTCCAGGGTGACCGATGTAGAGGGCGGCGGTGACGGGCTGTGGGCGGATTCGAGGTGCAGCTCGGTCAGCTGCGCGCTGCGGCCACGGCGGCGGAATCTGCTGCGGATCAGGCTCGGACGGTGAACCCGGGCGCCGGCGTGGAAGTGATCGCGACAGCTGTGTCCGGTGGGGCCGCAGCCGGGAGCGCGGCGGCCCTGGCGGCGACGTTCAACGAGCGTTCCGCGGGCTGGGCGGACGAGATCGACCGATGGTCCGGCAAGGTCCCGGCGGCGGCGAATGCTTACGCCGAGAGTGACGATGTGGCCAGGGAAGCGTTCGGCGGATGACGGTCGGCTACGAGGACATCCGCAAATGGGATGCCGGCCCGCTCGACACGTTGGCCACCGACCTGCGGGGCCGGCAGACCAGACTTCTCGGGCTGCAGGACGAGCTCGACGACGCCCGGAGCCTGCCCGACTGGCGTGGCAGCACCGGCGAGAGCGCCCGCACATCGCTGGGCGACACCCGCAACAAGGCTGAAATCTTGGTCGCGGAGCTGGCTGCCGTCGAGAAGGCCCTCCACAATGCGGCGGACGACGTGCTGGCCCTGAAGCGCCGGGTCGCCGACAACGACGGCTTGGCCGACACGTACCAGTTCCGCATCGCCGCCGACGGCACGATCGTGGACAACAAACCCCCCGACCCGCCGCCGACATCGCGGTTCGAGGCGGAGGACCGCGCCGAGACCGCACGACACCGCGCGACCGTCAGAAAGCAGCTCGAGGACGAGATCACGGCGATCCTCACCACGGCGGCCAGCATCGACGCCGGCCTCGCCCGGGTGATGCAGGCCGTGCAGGACCGCACGATCAGCGACCACGACGCGACCACCCTGGCCGGCGCCAGAAAGGGCGGCGAGCTCGACGCCCAGGTGATCGACATGGAGCAAGGGCTACGCGACGCCGGGCTGCTGACCGGACCACCCACGTCCGGCTTCTACCGGCGATGGCTGGAGAACGCCGTGCGCCGGGGCGTGCCGATCGACACGATGAAGCAGATCGCCGCCGACCACCACATCACCCCGGACGACTTCACCGTCCTCAACGGCATGAAGGAGTTCCGCGAGGACGCGGACCGCGACAGAAGCCACAAGTCGTTCTTCCTGCTGCCGCGCGGCATCAGCGGCGACGACGCCGCCAAGGCGGTACGGATGACTTACATCCTGAACGCGGGCACCGACTACGGCGCCGGCGGCCAGCAGACCGACTTCGCGCCGACGCCGTACGGCTCCGGCGAGCTGACCTACATCACCCGCCGGCAGGAACACAACGCCTGGAGCTACGACCAGGATGTCGGGTTCGTGCAGAACAACGGCGGCTGGCTGGTGACCACCCCGAACGGCATGATGATGGGTTTGGGCGGGAACGCCCTGCAGGACCAGTTCAGCGCCAACGGCGGAACGGCGTGGGGCGACACGTTCATGCTGAACATCGACGACTCGAAGAATCCGGTCGAGCAGCTCGGCACGGTGATCAGGTCGGGCGTTGCGTGGTATGAACTCGACAACGGTGTCGCGCAGCCCGGGAAACTCGATCTGGATCGGCTGTTGCATCACGAGGAGCGCCACTCTGAGCAATGGGCGCGGGAGGGCTACACGAAGTTCCTCGCCTCGTATGGGTGGGAGCAGATGACGGGCGGCAACGAGACCGAGGAAGGCGCGGGGCTCTCCGATGGCGGCTATCACTAGACGACTACGCGCCGCCGGTGCCGCGCTGCTCATGGCGGCGATGATCGCGGGGTGCGACACCGAGGCGCAGTTCGCGCCGTCGCTGCCGCCGGCGGCGGGGTTCCGCGTCGACCAGGGCGTCCTGAAATTCTGGACGGGCACCCCGTGTTCCGGCGTCATCAGCCTGACGCTGGTCTTCGACGTCGGCACCTCGCAGACCCAGGAGCAGGTCTGGGCCGCGCCGAAACCCGGCGTGCCACTGGAACGCATGGATCTGCTGAGCACCACCGGGAAGCCCATCCCCGGCGCCGAGGGACACCTCCAGATTCAGCAGCCGCTACCGGCAGGCTACGACTGGACCAAAGCCGACTCGATCACCTTCTACATCCACGGCCCGGAGGCGTTCGGCTCCAGCGTCGACGTCCCACGGGTGCTGCGCGAGTCGGCCGGCCACCCGGCCGGCAGCTACCTGTTCGGCGACCGCGGCTGGATGGACGCGACGGACGTGCAACGCGAGAACCAGAAATCGTTCCTCACCATCTGCACCCCCGACCCGGACTGACTGCGCGGCCTGCTGATGCAGTGGGTCATCGAAGTCCGGCCTGCCCGGCAACGGATGACGAGGGCGGCTCGCAATCCAAGTGCTGACCAGGTTGGATAGCTAGCCGGCGCGGTCAGGTGGCTGGCCGCCATTCGCCGCAGCCCTTGACGATGAACGCGTAGTCGCTGCTGCGGATGGTGACGGTGAGGCGGGGCGCTGAGACGACGAGTCCGTTGTCGATGGTCCGGCCCGAGCTGTCCTGGCGTTCCCAGTAGCAGCCGTCCACGTCACGGGCGAGGTAGGTGCCGGGCTTGACGTCGGTGCCGACGCGGTAGGTGCCGTCGTAGAACAGGCGTCCTTGGGCCTGCAGTTTCGCGTCACTGTCGCCTCTGGCGATGCTGCTCCTCCATCGCGACGCGTACGGATGCTGTGGGCATAGCACCAGCAGGCCACGCAGTTCCTTGATCTGGTCCGGGCTGGCGGACAGGGTGGCGGTGTTGTAGTACTCGTCAGGGTCGGTGGTGCCGCAGATCTCGTAGAACGTGCTGACATCCGGGGTGATGGTGGCACCGTTGAGCAGGATGTCCTCCTCCGAGGGCGGATCGGCATTGCCCGAGACGGTGAGGGCGCTCTGTTCGATGGCGGTGGCGGGGAAGACGTCGGTGCCGGACCGGGTTGCCTCGCATCCGTTCGTGGGTTTTCCCGCCTTCCAGAACGCAGTGAAATCCGGTCGGCCGTCGGCGCCGGTGGCGATCGTGCCGGTGACGGGACCTCCAGCGGAGGCGCATGTCATCTCTACGGCAACGGCTGATGCTGCGCTCGCCGTCACCACGGTCGACGGGCCGGTCACGGTAGGAGCGTTCGTCTGCTGCGCGGGGGAAGTATTGCCCTTCTTAGCTGCGGCGAGCAGGGTCAGGCCGGCGCCGGTGAGAACGATGACGACGGCCAAGACGGCCAGGAGGACGATCAGGATGGCGCGCTGAGGGTCAGCGGGAGGCGCGGCCGCAGCCGAAGGCGCCGGAACGGCCGGCCACGGCGTGTACGTCATGGGTGCCGACGGGGGAGGGGAATTGAGATGTTGATCGTCGTTTGGCACCCGGAACGCTCCTTGCACAGCCCTGCGGTGGATCCGATGAAATGATCTTGATGCAGGGAGGGCTGTAGAACCAGTGGGAGGCACGGACACCCGCTGTACGGCGGATTCCGGAAGAGCCGAACAGCGGATTAGATCGCTCCAGGGACAGCTATTCGCGGCTCCTTCCGCTGCCGGGCCTGCCACTGCCACGCTCGGTGGGGAACGGCCCCAGCCACCGGCCGAGTCCAGGCGATGCCCGAGCTGGCGCTGCTGGCCCTACATCTCTGGTGCCGGACGCGGCGCAGCTGGAGCTAACGCACGCGGCCGCGATGGTGCGCGGTGGTAAAGCTGGTTGGGGCGGCGATCTGTTCCAGCGTGTGCCGGGTTCCGCGCCGGGCGACTGGCTTACCCCTCGAATCCTGGTAGGCACATGCGTCTAGCCAGAGTCCACCGAAAGATCGACCAAGCTGCGGGGCCGACTCCCTCCGACACTGGTCCAGACCGGCTCCGCTGGGCACACCGAGGTATCTGTGGCGTTCCCCCGTACTCCGGTGGCGACCGGGTAGAGAGGGGGCACCTCAGCCAGGCGTTGACGCAAATTGCGTTCCCGGGCCGCCGAGTGCAGCCAGAACAGCACCGGCCAGGACCGGTTGATGGTCGTGAAGAACCGGCCATAGCCGATGAGCTTGGCGGTCAGGACACTGAGTTGTTCGGTACCAGTGTCGTACTCGAGGAAGAAGGGCGTCTGCAGGCCGCCTTCGATCCAGATCCCGTACCCGTCGGGGCGTACTGAGGGCTCGTAGGCGCGTACCAGCGCCGGGTCGTCGTCGGTGGTGAAGGTGCCTGCTCGCTGGCAGGCGGCTTCGGGAATCCACTGCTGGAGTTCGGCGCCGGGATGGGTGCGGGCGTGGCCGGCGAGGTCGGTGAAGAACTGGTTGACGCCGAGCCGGTGGGTGAGGGTGCGGGTGGAGGTCCAGCGGCGGCGTTCGAGCCGGGCGTGGTCGCGGCGGGGTGGCCGTTCGTCGCGGGCGGCGGCGACGACTTCGGCGCCGAGCTGGTCGATGAGCCAGTGGTACGGGTAGGAGCCGCCGTCGGCGCGTTGGGGCCGGAACCTGGCTATCAGCCGTAGCTGGTGCAGGGTGCGCAACCGTCGCTGGCAGAAGTCCAGCGACGGGAACAGGGCCCTGGCCACCTGAGGTGTGGTGAGGACGCCGTGGTCGTAGAGCCAGCTCAGCAGGACACGGTCGCGGGAGGTGAGCTGGGACTGCACCCGCAAGACAGGATCATCCATGCTGTACCCCCGGGGAGGCCCGAACGATTGCAGGGTCTGTCGGAGCACACGCCCCTGGCGGTGACAGCCACCTTGACCTGCACGGTGGGGACGGCGTGGGGGTCGGTTCGGGGGTCCGGTTGAAGACTGACGTCAACCCTGACGGCAAGTCTGACGTCCGAACTGACATCCGAACCGTCGCCCCAGGCGAGTACGTGGACAGCAACGATCTTCTCCTCGATCTCCGGGAAGTGGCCCGGGATAGTGCGGTGCCCGGCGCGGGGCCTGCCGCTAGCGGGCGGAGCCGTGCCACCGGGTCCTGGTCTGTTTGACGCACGGCGGCTTCAGGCTCAACAGCGGCACGCACGCCGCAGCGGCTACCGCCCAGCGCCGCTTTGGCCGGCTGGAGGCCTCCGAGCGGGGCCGGCGGGAACCGCGGCGGCGTCCGCGCTCTCCCGGCTGGTCACCGGTCTCTCGGGTGCTCGGGACGGAGCTGCCGAATGGCTCCACGTTCAAAACGGGCGGTGTCAGCTGTGGCGAACACTTGCCGGTCTAACGGAGTTCTGACAGGCGGCGAGGACGTCTGACAGTGCAGGCCAGCGCTACGCCGTAAGGAAACGGGATCGATTGAAGCGTTGATCGCTCGATCTGGCAACGGCTTCCCCGTGCCTGTCTGACAACGCTGCCGCAACGCCCTGTAGCGGCGGCGGTGACCGCCCCTAGAAGGCGCCGACACCGTTGTGATCAAGGTTTTGGCCTGCGCTGTCAGGGTTCTGTCCGCTGCTGTCAGAAAGCTGTTAGACCGGCGGGTGTTCGCCAGGACTGACAGCGGCCGGTTTGAGGGTGTCCGCGCCTCTTCGTGCCCCGGCGACTGTCTTCCGGGGAGGCGTTCGTCGGCCGTCTTCTACGACAGGAGCACCCTTCACCGTGAACACCACCCCCAGCCCCGACCCCGCGACCCGCGACCGTGGTGCCGGCGAGGTGTGGACCGCGGAACGGATCCGTGGTCTCGGCGCCGTCACCGACTTGCCGACCGCTGGCCGGATCTTCGGGCTCGGCCGGTCCCTGGCCTACGACCTCGCCCGTATCGGGGAGTTTCCGGCGCCGGTGATCCGCGCCGGCACCCGCTACCGCGTCCCCGTCGCGGGCATCCTCACCGCCCTCGGCATCACTGCGGCATCCGACTTGACCTCATCGGCGCCGTCGAGCGTGGATCACCACGGCGCAATCAGAACGACCGCCGTCGACGACCACACGAACTTAGGAGAACCATGACCAGCGCGGGTTCCATCACCAAACGATGCGGCTGCAAAGACCCGGCCACCGGGAAACGACTCAACAGCGGCTGCCCGAAACTCCGCCGTACCGGCGGGTCCTGGAGCACCACCCACGGCACGTGGGGCTACCAACTCGAACTACCCGTCCTCCCCGGACGCAGCCGGCGAGTCCTGCGCCGCAGCGGCTTCGACGACCGAGACGCCACCCTCACCGAACTCGACCACGCCCGCTCACTGCTCGCCCTCGCAGCAGGCGACAGCGGCCTCGCCATACAGATCGGCGACCTGCTCCAGGCCTGCAAGAACGGCACCCCCCTGCCCGACCGCGACACCGTCGCCGCCCGCGTCCGCGCCGGAGTACCCGCCAACGTACCGACCACCACCGGCCAGTACCTCACCGACTGGCTCGCCGGACGGCGCGGCCTGTCACCCAACACCCTCCTCTCCTACGGCGACCACATCCGCTCCCACCTGATCCCGCACCTCGGCGACATCCCGCTCCAGAACTTGCGGACCAGCCACATCCAGGCCATGTTCACCGCCATCGACCAACGCAACGCCCAGATCCGCACCGCGCGCGCCAGCGACGACCCTGTCGTCCGCGCGAAGGTCCGCGGCGTCCGGCCGATGGGCCCCACAAGCATGGTCCGGCTGTACGCCACCCTGCGGGCTGCCCTCAACGACGCCGTCCGCCGCTCCCGGCTCATCCCCCACAACCCCGCCCTCGGCATCGAACTCGAACCCGGCGCCCGCCCGAAAGCCCGCGTCTGGACACCCAAAGCCGTCGAGCAGTGGAAGACCACCGGACAACGGCCCAGCCCGGTGATGGTGTGGCGACCCGAACAAGCCGGCCAATTCCTCGACTACGCCCAGAAACACGACGCCGTGCTCTACCCGCTCTTCGAACTGATCCTGCACCGAGGCCTACGCCGCGGCGAAGCCATCGGCCTCCGCGACTTCGACGTCGACCTGGACGAGGCCTACCTCAACGTCGTCCAACAGATCACCTCCGTCGGCTACACCCCCGTCACCCGCGAAGTCAAAAGCAAAGCCGGGGACCGGATCATCCCCCTCGGCCCCACCACCGTCGCCGGACTCACCGCCTACCTCGACATGCGCAACCGCTGGCAACAGGTCAGCGGCGACACCTGGCCCAACACCGGCCTCTTCTTCGTCCGCCCCAACGGCCAACCCTGGCACCCCCAAGCCATCAGCGGCCGCTTCGACTACCTCGTCAAAGCCAGCGGACTACCCCCGGTACGCCTGCACGACCTACGCCACTGCGCCGCCACCTACCTCCGCCACGGCGGCGCCGACATGAAAGAGATCCAAGAGGTCCTCGGCCACTCCACCATCGGCCTCACCTCCGACACCTACACCTCCGTCATCCTCGAACTCCGGCGCCCGAACGCAGACGCCGCCGCCAACCTCATCCCGCGCGAGGCGGCGTAGCGGCTTACCGGGTTGGTCCGTGGCGTCGACGTTCCTCGCCTGGTGTGGAAACAGCCAGCCTCAGCTGCACTGCGGGGTCGGGATCGCTGGCATCGACGGACAGCTACTGATCCGAAGCGGCCGGCACTTCGAGAATAGTCACTCATTCGGGGTGCCGGAATGCCGGATACGGCGAGTGCTATTGCCGTTGATCAATTAACGGTGCGGTACTATCCGCCCACTCTGTGGACATCGGGGTCGCCGAACGGAGGAGTCGTATGACCACCGCCAGCCGTCGATGCGCCCGGTGCAGAAGGCCGCTCGCCGCTGACAACTCGAGTGGACATTGTGCGGCGTGCCGGCCGGCGGCGGTACTGCGCCTGCAGGGGCCGATCCCGACGACCGCCGCCTTCTGGCGGCATCGCGATATTCGAGCTGCGGCGGCTGAACGGCACATGGGCAAGATTCTCGCCGCGTACCGCCGTCATCCCGATCACGGTGCACCGATCTCCCAAGAAACGATCGGACATTGGGCCAGCATGAGCCAAGCACAGATCAGCCGGTATGAGACAGGAGTCTCTGATAAGCAGCTGGACAGGCTCCAATTCTGGGCTCGGCTCCTGGGCATCCCGGAGGAACTGTTGTGGTTCTCGATGCCGGACGCAGACAAGGCACCGGTGAGCGAGGCGGCCGCCACAGCGACATCAACGGTGACTGGGGTCGGGGTGGCGCGGGACGTGGATGCCGAGCTTTCGGCCACTCCAGATGGCCGGTCGCTCATGTGCCGCATCAGCGCGAATACGCGAGAGGTGCGCCCGCCCGAGGCTGGCAGTGGTGTGTTGTTCGGCGGGCTGGCTTCGCTGCGTATGCAGCTTGACGAGGCGCTGGCCGCTTCCAGCGTCTCACCGCGTCAGATGGAGTTGATCGAGGCATCGACTCGTGGCCATGTTCGGGACTATCCGGCCACGCCGCCGTCGCTCATGATCGAGCGGATCGCCGCAGAGTGCACCGAGGTCACCGCTCTGTCCAGACGGCGTCAGCCGGCCTCAGTCCAAGCACGTTTGTCCAGTTGCGCGGCCCTTCTAGCAACGCTGTGCGCAGACGCATTGATGCGAATGGGAGAAACGACGGATGCCCGGCTGTGGTATCGCACCGCGATGCTCGCGGCAGACGACAGCGAACGGCCTTCTCTCGGCGTACTCGTCCGCGCTCAGGCAGCGATGCTGCCGTACTACTTCGGCGATCCGCGAGAGACGGTAGAACTCACTGACGAGGCATTGGCGATGTCGTCTAAGCCCTGCCGGTCCAGTGCTTTAGCGGCAGCCAGTCGGGCCCGTGCGTTGGCCCGGATCGGTGACGCTGACGCCGCTCGAGATGCGGTGAAGGTGGCACGCGCTCTGTTCGACGAGGTCGGCGGCGATGACAGCGATGCCGCGTTCTGCTTCACCGTTAAGCGGTTCCTCTTCTATCTCGGGGGTGCCGCCACCGGGATGGCGGATACACGGACCGGGTATCGCCTTCAAGACGAAGCGCTCGCCCTCTACAGGACGAGCAGCACCTGGTCCATCGATCCCTCCCTGATCCTGCTGGACCGGGCACGGTGCCTGGTGCAGGACGAACGAGTCGATGAGGCGGCGACCGTGGCGCTGGAAGCGGTCGCAGGCCTTCCAGCGCCACAGCGTACGGAGATTATTCTGGCGCGAGCTCAGGAGATCGTGACCGCGGTTCCAGTCGTCGAGCGGCGCGGGCCGCTGGGTGACCTCGACGGCTATCTTCGTGAGTGCCGCCGGCATACCCGATCGTTGGCGGGAGGGCAGAGCGCCATCAACGGGTAGGAGCGTTCATGTTCGTTGAGCAGCGGACTCGGCCTGTACTCCGTGAGGTATGCCGTCTCCTCGACCGTTCCGCCGAGGAAGCGATCTTGCTGCGGCATCACACCAATGCGGTGTATGCCGTTGACGACGTCGTCGTGAAGATCGCCAGGCCGGACCAAGACGTCGACTCGCTGCGCACCGTTGTCGGTCTCGTGCAGTGGCTCAGCAATGCCGGATTCCCGACCGTTCGACTGGCACCCGGTGTCGAGCAGCCATTCATCGTCGACGGCTTCGGTGTCACCGTGTGGGAAAGGCTCGACGGCGCGATCGCCCGGCCGGTCTCCACCGGTGAGCTGGGCGGTCTGCTTCATCGGCTTCACCAGTTCGACGTCCCGCCGGTGCCGTTACCCCAGCTCGACCCCATCGCGGGGATCCGGCGCTCCATCGGCACGTCAGCCATCCTCACCGACGGCGAACGCCATCTCCTGACCGAACGCCTCGACGGCTTCGCCACCGAGTTTCAGAGGTTGAGTTCCCCCGTGGGCTGGGGCCTGATCCAGTCCGACCCCCAGGTCCGGAACGCCCTGCGCCGCGAGGACGGCATCGCCGTCCTCGCCGACTGGGACGGCGCACGGATCGGTGACCGCGTCTGGGATGTCGCCACCGTCGCCGTCCACTGCCGCCGGTTCGGCAATGACGCGGGCTTCACGGCGTTCGTCGCCGCCTATGGTTGGGACCCGGGGACCTGGGACGAGTTCGAGGACCTGTGCCGGCTCAGAGAACTACAGATGATCGCCACCAACGCCCGAAAATCGCTGCCGGGCACGCCTGCGGCGGATGAGGTGCACCGTCGCATCGCGGGTCTACATGAGGGACGGTATGAACTGACCGGCTGGCGCATCCTCTGATCGCGCAGACCACCTTCGGCCGGCCCCTCGATCGCAGCACGACATGTTTTTAAAGCTTGCCGGTCGCCTTCAGTAAGAGAACCGCCAGTAGGCCGGATACTGATCCGGCGCCAACGATCACGCCGTCGGCGATGTACTGCTGGGCCTCTTCGAGGTGGATCCAACCGATGCTCTCGGCCTCGTTGATGTCAGGGGTTGCGCCGGTGAAGTCGGCTCCTCGGGACAGATAGATGGCGTTCTCCTGGTCGATGGTGCCGACCATGGGTTGGAAGCTGAGCAGCCTTTCCATGCTGCGGGGACGCCAGCCGGTCTCCTCTTCCACCTCCCGGGCAGCGCAGTCCATGGGCTCCTCGGCCGGGTCGAGGTAGCCTCCGGGCAGCTCCCAGACCCAGCGGTTCAGGATGAATCGATGGCGCCACAGCATCAGAACACGCTGCTCATCGTCGATGACGATGACCATGGCGGCGCTCGGAACGCGGAGAACGTACTGCTCGAACCGCATGCCGTCGGGTAGCTCCACGTCAGCGATGCTCAGCACCGCGCGACGAGTGTCATCGATGATGCGCTCTCCGTGGATCGTCCACTCACTCGCCCGCATCGGCTTCGCCGTCATGTCCGCACAGTAGCCATCGCCTTCCGTGCGCCGCTCTCACGCGGATCGCGCATGACGGCTATTCACAGGTCGGCATAGCGCGCTCCGGTGTCGTCCGGCGAAGCTGCAGAGAGCTTCTGGCTCGCGACACGACGTGGTGATGCTGGCTGCGTTAGTTACGCCGGGCGAGCGCCCGCAGAGCCGTAGTCGGATCACCTGAGCGGCACCAATTCTGTGAAAGAGAGCAGCCTTGACCACGACAGACTCCCCGGAGACATCCGAGGCGCGCCGGGTGGCGCTCGTCGCCGAACTGCGCGAGAACGGCTGGGTACGTACCGACGCGGTCGCCGGGGCCGTTTTGGCCGTACCTCGCGAGGTGTTCCTGCCCGACGAGGTATCCCTCGACGACGCCTACGCCGTCGACCGTTCCGTGGTGACCCGGCGTGACGAGCACGGTGTGGCCCTGTCGTCGGTGTCGGCGGCCTACATCCAAGCCGCGATGCTGGACCAGGCGTGTTTGAAACTCGGTGATCGGGTCCTGGAGATCGGGTCGGGTGGCCTCAACGCCGCATACATCGCCGAGGTCGTCGGTTCCGGCGGCACGGTGGTGAGCGTTGACATCGACGCGGAGGTTACCGGCCGGGCGCGTCGGCTGCTCGACAAGGCCGGCTACGCCGACCGGGTGCGAGTTCTCACCGCCGACGCGGGGCAGGGCCTCCCCGGCGAGGATCCGTTCGACGCGGTCATCGTGACCGTCGGCATGTGGGACCTGGCTCCGGGGCTGCTGGGCATGCTGGCCCCGGACGCCACCATCGTCGTCCCGCTGATCATGAACGGTGTCACCCGCACCATCGCGTTCCAGCGCTCCAGTGGGCGCCTGATGAGCACGTCGGTCGAATTGGCTGGCTTCGTCGGGCTGCAGGGCGCCGAAGCACACGCCGACCAAGTCTTCACCCTGCCGTCCCCGGCTGGGCACACGATGCGACTCCGGTTCGACTCGAACGTTCCGGTCGACATGAGCATGCTGGACGGCGCCCTCGCCGGCGAGCCGGTGACCGCCAGCTCGGGAGTGACCGTGGCCGGCGGTGAGTCGTTCGAGAGTCTGAGCCTGTGGCTAGCCTGGTTTATGCCCGGCTTCTGCCGGGTCGAGGGAGACAAGCAGGTCATGGCCGGGCCGGGCGGTCACTGGTTCCCGTTCGGGGTGGTCCGCAACGCCGGCATCGCCTACCTGACGCTGGAACCGGCCGACGGCCGCCACGAATTCGTCGCCCGCGCCTACGGCCGAGACGCCACCACCGCTGCGGCCACCCTCGCCGCACAGGCCCGCGCCTGGGACCGCGACGGCCGCACCAGCAGCGCGGACGTCACGTTCGGCTACTGGCCCCAGGACACCGACCGGGCCGCTATTCCCTCCGACGCCGCGATTCTCCACAAGTCCCACGGCATCGTCACGATCTCCTGGCCGGGCCGGCGCGCCGCGCCGGCCCTCCAGGTGGCCTAACCACACCCCTTCACGATGGGAGACCCACCATGGCTCCGACCGCTCTGCTCAAGTCGGCCTCCACGGCGGCACAGGACGACCCCGGCCTGGACGATCTGTTCGACCTGGACCTGAAAGTGGTCCAGGAGACGGTTCCCGTCGCGCAGCAGCGCTGCAACACCAACGACGGGTGCGGCTCGACCTGTTCAGGAAGCGCTTGCACCACCTCCGCCTACGACCCCCGCGACTGACACCCGCCCAGCGTGTAGGCGGGCCCGCCCGGTTACAAGGTTGCCGATTCGCCCCAGGGCGGGCCCGCCATCCCCTCACCGAGCCCGCGGAGGAACCCCATGCCCCGACTGCGACTGCGGTATATGCAGGAAGGTCCCGTCCTGATCCGGGTGACCACCTGCCCGCCGGACCTTCCCGGACCGGCCCCCGACGATCCGGACGGCACCCGCACGTGGCTGGCGAACACGTGGGCGCACCCGGCCGTTGCGGAGGCGGTCGGCCTGGCCAGCCCTGACCTGGCCACCCGGATCAATCAAGTCCTCGACGGCACCGGTTCCGCGGACACGGTCAGGCGCTGTGCCCGGGCGCTGTCGGGCTATCTGACGCGGTGGCGGCACCGGACGACACCGTTCGGGCTGTTCGCCGCGGTAGGGGTCGCCGCCGCCGGCCCGGCCCGTCTGCCGTGCGAGCAACCGCAGGCGATCGCCCGGGTCGACGCGGATTGGCTGGCCGCCATCATCGAGCCGCTGGCCAGCGACCGGCGGCTGCGGGAACGGCTCACGCTGACCGCGGACAGCAGGGCGACGGTCCGCGACGGAAGGCTGTACCTGCGGGCCAGGCCCGGCAGCGCCGCCGAGCGCGGGAAGGAACGGTCCGTGCGGTACACCCCGGCGGTTCAGGCGGCCGTCGAGGCCGCGGTCATGCCCATCGCCTTCTCATCGCTGGCCGACGAGGTCGGCGGACGGCTCGGGGCAACATCCACGCAGGTCACGGACCTGCTGCACGCGCTCACCGACGGCGGATTCCTGATCAGCTCCCTGCACGCGCCCACGACCAGCACCGACCCTCTCGACCGGCTACACCGTCTACTGACCGAGGCCGGGCAGGACCACCTCGATGCCGTGATCGGCCGTCTCGCCGCAGTTCAAGACCTCCTGGACCGGCACAACCGGTGCACCGACCCCGACAAGGCACACGACCTCCGCAGGGACCTGGACACCCTGATGAGGTCCCTCGCTCCCACGCCCAGCGTGCTGGCCGTCGACCTGCGACTGACCGGCCCGGCACAGATCCCGGAACGGGTCCTCGCCGAGGCACGCCGGGCCGCGAACCTTCTCCTGCAGGTGTGCACCGAGCCGTTCGGGTCACCGGCATGGGTCGACTACCACGCACGGTTCCGGATGCGGTACGGCGTCGGCGCCGCCGTACCGGTCAGAGAACTGCTGGCCGACTCCGGGCTCGGCTATCCCGCCGGGTACCCCGACGGTCCCCCGGCCCGCAAATCCTGGCGGGACGTCACCGACCGTGACACGTATCTGCTCTCACGGGTCCAGCAGGCACTGCTCGACAGCCGCGAGGAGATCCGGCTGACCGACGACGACATCCGCGCATTGACCGTCGGTGACCACGGCACCGCGACGTTCCCCGACCGGATCGAACTCGGGTTCTCCGTACACGCCGACAGCGCGGACGCGGTGTCAGCCGGGCGGTTCGACCTGCACATCACCGGAGCGCCACGATCGTGCACGAGCATGGCGGGCCGGTTCGCGTACCTGCTGCCGGGCCCGGACCGGGACGCACTCACCCGCACCTACCGCACCGACAGCCGTTCGACCGCGGCGCTGGTGTCCTTCCCGCCCCGGCAGGACCACGACTACAACATCACCCGCACCGGCCGGCTCCTGCCGGACACGATCACTGTCGGTGAGAGCGGTGACCACACCACCATCAGCGTCGACGACCTCGCCGTCACCGCCGATCAGGAACGGTTCCACCTGGTACGCCGCTCGACCGGGCGACGGGTCGTCGCCCGCATCACCCACGCTCTCGAGCTGACCACCCAGACGCCGGTCCTAGCCCGATTCCTCGCCGAGATCACCGAGGCCCGCAGTGTCCAGTTCGGGCCCCTGAGCCTGGGCGCCGCCGGCCGGGTCCTTACGTACACGCCCCGCATCAGATCCGGCGCGGTGGTGTTGTCCCCCCGCCGGTGGCGGCTGACAGCCGCCGACCTGCCCAACCCGTCCCCGCCGGAGCCGTGGGAGAAGGCATTCGCCCAGTGGCGGACCCGATGGAAGGTTCCAGCCCGCGTCGTGCTCGCCCACGCGAACCTGCATCAGAACGCCGACCTGGACCGGGCCGCCGACCGGGCCGCAGTCCGCAGCTGCCTACGCAGATCGGATCTTCTGGAACTGCGCGAGGACCCCGCCGCCGGACACGACTGGCCACCCCGGCCCGCCGAGTACCTCACCATCCTGCGGCCGACCCTGCCGCAGCGCAGAACTCCGCCCGTTTCGGCCGCACCGGGCGAGCCGATACCTGCCGGCGACGGCACGGTGATCCACGCCTACCTGCCCGGGAACCCCGCCCGATTCGACGAGCTGCTCTCCACCCACCTGCCCGGCCTGCTCGGCGACCTGACCGGACGGGGTGTGCTGCGCTGGTGGGCGAGCCGGTTCCGGGACCTGATCACCCCACACAACGAGCAGCACCTGACGGTGACGTTACGACTGGCCGGCCCGGACGACCACGCCTTGGTGACCGCGGAGCTCGCCAGGTTCTGCGCGGCGCTCAGGGCACGAGGTCTCCCTTGGCGGATGGCGTTGTACCCGTACCAGCCACACGCCGCCCGGTACGGCACCGGGCCGGCCGAGGAGGCGGCCGAAGCCGTGTTCGCCGCCGACACCCTCGCGGCGGCGGCGCAGATCCGCGCCGGTACCGCAGCCGGTGTGCCCGCCCCCGTGCTGTGCGCCTTATCCATGATCCGGATCGCCACCGCGTTCGACGGCACCCACACCGACGACGGGCTCCGGGCACTGCTCGCCGTGCTGAGCACCCGGACCCGGGCCGTGGAACGCGAACTGACCCACCAGGTCCGCAGGCTCGCGGCAGGTCCGCGCCTGCTGGGTGACCTGCCGCAAGAAGCAGGGCTCGTCGCTGCCTGGCAGGCCCGCGAGACGGCGCTGCGCCGCTACCGGGAACTACTTCCTGTCGGGCAGACCCCGGACCGGATGCTGGCGACTCTGCTGCACGACCATCACGTCCGCGCCATCGGTGTCGGCCCGGAGACCGAGCAGGCGACCAACCACCTCGCCCGGGCTGCCGCACTTCGCCTCCTCGCCGGAGCTGGCCGAGAATGACGGCCTCACCGTTGACTCTCGCCCAGGCCGGGGTCCAGTCGCTGGCCGCCGGACCCGCCGGGACGGCGCTGCTGGCTGTCGAGCGGGCCCGCAGCGGCACCGGCGATCCCCGGACGGCGGCGCGGCTGATCAGGCAGGTGATAGCGGCACCGGTCGACGGCGGGAACCACGCCAGCCTCTACTACGGTGCCCCCGCCGTCGGAGTCCTGCTGCACGCCGCGGCCCCGCTGCACCCCGCCTTCCGGGAGTGGACCGCAACGCTCGACGAGCACGTGCTGACCGTCGTCCGGGCCCGCCTGGCCGCCGCCGCGAGGAACCCCGCTCCGGGCTCGTTCACCGACTTCGACCTGCTCTACGGCATGACCGGTCTCGGCTCGTATCTGCTGCACCACCTGCCCGGCAGCGACGAGCTGACGGGGGTGCTCAAGCATGTCGTCGCGCTCACCCACGACCGGCGGCACACATCCACCATCGTCCCCGGCTGGTGGGTCGGCACCGACCCGGACACGAGCGTGCCGGCGCCGGGCGGTCACGGGAACAACGGTATGGCACACGGGGCCGCCGGCATGCTCGCCATGCTCGCGCGGGCGATCCTGCGCGGGCACCGGGTCGCCGGTGACCTCGACGCGATCCACCGGCTGCTCGCCTGGTTCGACCGGTGGCAGTACGACACACCGATCGGCCCGGCCTGGCCGCCGTGGATCACCCTGCCGGAACTTCAGACCGGCGCCACCGATTGGCATCCTCATCCGCCACGGCCGTCCTGGTGTTACGGGGCTGCCGGTATCAGCCGGGCGCAGCAGCTGGCGGCCCTGGCGATCGGCGACAGCCGTCGGCGGTTGTTCGCCGAGAATGCTTTGAACTCGTGCATTCTGCCAGCCAATGCCGGACTGGTCACCGACGACGGTCTCTGTCACGGCACCGCCGGACTGGATCAAACCCTGTTCCGGGCCGCCGCCGACATGACCGACCCGAAGGCCCGGTCGCTGCTGACCGGATACCTGACCCGCCGAGCCGCAGCCGGACGCCCCGGTAACTCCGGGGACCCGAGCTTCCTTACCGGGGACGCCGGCGCCGGACTCGTCCACGACACCCTCGCCGCCGCAGCGGCCCCTTCCACCGGATGGGACACATGTCTGTTGCTGATCTGAGCGTCCCCGCACCGCTCAGCACCGCGGTCGAAGAGGTCCTCGCTGGCCGTGACGCGCGCACCGTCGCTGTTGCGGCTGGCATCAGTCCCGAGGAACTGGCCGAGGCGGTCACCGTGTACAGGGCCGCGGGCAGCAGCGCATTACAGGGTCACCATGATCAGAGCTGGGTGCAGGTGTACGTGACCCCCATCGACTTCCATGCCGCGGAGCAGGCGTTCACCGACCGGGCCGGGACGATGCTCGACCGTACCGGTGCCGGTTGGTGGTTCCTGCGTAAACACCCCGAGTGGAGGATCCGGGCCCGGGGTGCGACGGCGGAGATCACTCCGATCCTTGATCAGCTCACCGCTACCGGGATCCTCACCGGCTGGCGGCGATCGGTGTACGAGGCGGAGACAGCGGCGTTCGGCGGCCCGGCCGCGATGGACGTCGTCCACGATCTGTTCTGCGCCGACACCGCCGGGCTGCTCGGTCACCTACGGCAGTCACCTGGTGGAAGGCTGCGGCGTGAGGTATCCCTGATCCTGCTGCGGACACTGCACCACGCGGCCGGCCTCGACCCGTTCGAATCAGGGACGGTCTACGACACCGTCGCCCGGATGCGCCCCGAACCCCAGGACGGGAACCGCGTCGCCGTGCTCGCCGCGAAGCTGGAACCGATGCTCCACGCCCCCGCCGGCACGTTCCCCGCCAGCCACCAGCTCGAGCACACCCTGCCGTGGCTGACCGCGTTCGCCGACGCGGGCCGGGCGCTACGGGAGCTCAACACTGCCGGGCGGCTCGACCGCGGTCTGCGCAGAGTCATCGCCCACATCGTCATCTTCCACTGGAACCGGATCGGGCTGCCCGCCGACGTTCAAGGCGTCCTCGCGCACGCGGCCCGAGCCGCGACTCTCCCGAAGGACTGACCATGCACCCACGCTGGCTGGAAGTGATCCGTAGATTCCCGCTCATCGGCCGGCCCCGCCCGGACTGCCCGCCGGTCCACGAACGGATCACCGGCGTGGCCGACCGGCTCCGGGCCTGCGCCGCAGGTGCCGGGCCTGGCCCGGTACGAGGCGCGTCAAACGCGCTCAACGAGCTCGCCCTATTCGCCAGCGACTGGCGTCTGCGGTCGCTGGCGGCCGCGTTGTGCTGGCAACAGATCGACGTGTACCGCAAGGCGCCCCGGCCGCTCACCTACCTGGAGATCCGATGGATGCTCGAACCGGTCGTAAACCTGGCACGCCTGGCCATCCGCGATCACGACGGAGACCATGCCGTTGAGATGCTCGAGCAGGTGTACAGCGCCGTCGCTAGGCGCACCGACCTGACCGTCGACGGCCGGGTGCCCCCCGTAGCGGCTGCCGAGGGCACCGCCGAAGACCACGCAAGCCTCGTCGCCTTCGTACGGATGCTGCTACTCACCGAAGGGGTACGGGCCCTAGCCCTCGCCGGACGATGGGACGACGCGCACCGGTTCGCGGTCCGTCACAACGGCATCGAAAGCCGTCTGACCGAGGGAAGACAGGCCGCGATCATCGCCACCGCCTTCACCGCGAAACAGGGCGAGGCAGAGGCGATCCTGCAGGCCAGTGAGCCCGCCGACGACTGGGAACGCGACATCGCCGCCTGCCTGCACTTGATCTGCACCGGCCCGGACGGAACCGGCTCCGCCGACCTGCTGACCGAGGTCGCCGCACGGTACCTGCAGCGGCGCGGCGAACGCGGCTTCGCCTCCTATCAAGCCAAGCTGGGCATCAGCGTCGCGCTGCTCGCCGACCCGGTCGATCCTGCACTGGCGGCACACGTGTTGCGTCACGCTGCCGATTCGGTGATCGCTACCGGCGATGGCTACGGTGCCCGGGACCTGTCAGGGGCGAGAGGTCTGCCCGACGGGATCACCACGCGCCAGCAGAAGGAACTGCTCTCGTTGGTGGCAGCAACGGGGTTCAACGGCATCGTCGCGGACGGCGAGGCTGCGGCACGCCTGTCCGGCACGGCCGCTGAAGCAGTGCGCGTTCTCGGCCAAGCATTGCATCGGACCACGTCGAAGGCTTGAGCGCGGATGCTTCTCACCTGGCGCATCCACAGCAATCGTCCCCACCGGCCATTCAACACTTGGAGCGCACGGCCGTCGGGGCGCTAAGAACACTTCGATGGCAAAGAACGGCGGGCTTAAATCTGGCAGGTCCCGGAGCCTCGCGGCGGGGCAGAATGTTCGGATGGCTTTCAAGAGCAAGGCCCCTCGTGCGGCGGCTCCCGATGATCCGGTCGACCTGTACCGCATCCTCGCTGAAGGCAATGACGGGCCAGCAGCGCTCTGGTTCCACCAGGGCGAGGTGCTCCTGTCCTGGTTTAGTCGGCACCGCAACGATCCCGACGTTGCCATCGAACTCCCGACCGGCGCGGGCAAAACGCTGGTCGGCAGCCTCATCGGCGAGTTCCAGCGGCGCATTGCCGGCGAGCGTGTCGCGTACCTGTGCCCGACCCGGCAACTCGCTCGGCAGACCAAGGCGGCCTTGGACCTGTATGGGATTCCCGCCGTCCTGCTGATCAACAAGGTTGCCGACTGGAACCCGGCCGATCGTCACCGGTATGCCTCGGCGGACGCTATCGCGGTCAGTACGTACTCGCATGTCTTTAACAGCAACCCGGCACTCAACGACGCCGAGCTGCTCCTGCTCGACGACGCGCACGGTGCGGAGGGCTACGTCGCCAGCCCGTGGAGTCTGGAAATCACGCGTGCCGAGAGCGCCTACCAGCTCCTGCTGGAACAGCTCGCCGACTCCTTGGATCCCCTCGTGGCCGCGCGCCTGCGCAGCGAGAGCCCGGACGGCAAGTATTCGAGCCAGGTGTACCTCGCGTCTCCCGTCGGAGTCGCTATGCATGCCGAGGCCGTCGAGGAGATCCTGCTCGCAGCGTCCGCAGCCAAGTCCATCAGCGACTCCGCCAGATACGCCTACCGCATGATCGCCGGGAAGGCCGATCGCTGTCTGGTCTACCTCACCTATCGCAGCATCCTGTTACGGCCGTTCATCGCGCCGACGGCCGTGCACGAGGCCTTCAGCAGCGCGGCACGCCGCGTCTACATGAGTGCCACTCTCGGCGCTGGCGGTGAACTCGAACGCAGCTTCGGCCGCCGGAAGATCACCCGCATCCCCATCCCCCGAGGCTGGGAGAAGCAGGGCACCGGCCGGCGGCTGTTCTGCGCCCCAGAACTCACCACGAACCTGTCGGTACTGCGTTCGGACGTCGATCCCTGGGTGAAACAGACCATTGTCGATCATGGGCGTGCGTTGGTGCTGACCCCGGACGGCCGGACCGCCGACAGGTTCCGCGACCGTCGGACACCCAGTGACTTCACCATCCTGTCTGCGAAGGATGTGGAAGACGATCTGAGCGCGTTCACGAGCCTCGACCGGGCCGCTTTGGTTCTCAACAACCGTTACGACGGCATCGACTTGCCCGACGATGACTGCAGGCTGGTGATCATCGACGGACTTCCGGCTAATGGCGACCTGCAGGAGCGCTTCCTGTTCAGCTCGCTTGGCGCCTCCGAGGTGCTTAATGAGCGCATCCGTGCACGCATCGTCCAAGGCGCGGGCCGCGCAACCCGCAACGCGCGTGACTTCGCAACCGTCGTGCTGCTCGGCGACGACCTGCGCAAATATGTAGCGCGGTCCGACGTGCAAGCGGCGTTGCGTCCCGAGGTACACGCCGAAATCGATTTCGGCCTCGACAACAGCATCGGGCTGCTGTCGGAAGAGATGACCGAGAACATCGAAATCTTCGGCAGGCAGGACGCCGACTGGCGCTCCTTGAACTTGGAGATCACCGCTCTGCGGGACTCCCTCGACCAGCGCGTGCCAGCCGGGACGGCTGAGCTGCAGGCGACCGCCCGCTTGGAAGTCGCAGCGTGGGAGGCCCTGTGGCAGGGCGAATGGCGGCTGGCCTTGGAATTCATCGCTCAAGTGCTCGACGGCCTCAGCGGCGGCAAGGCGCCGCAGCGGTACGCCGCCTTCTGGTCCTACCTAGCATCCTGCGTAGCCCTGCGCGTCGCGTCGGTCAGCGGCGACGCCAGCTACGCCCAAGCCAGCACCTCGTACTTCACCAAGGCGCGAGCGGCGGCTCGGGGCACCCAGTGGCTGTCGTACCTGTCGGCGCCAGTCGAAGCGGCACACCAGGGCGCCACGGCCGAGGCCGATCCGCTTGATGAGGACGCCGCCGCAGCGATCCTTGACCGGCTCTCCACTCTCGGTAAGCCGACCACCTTCGAGCCAACCGCGGAACGCATCAGTATTTCGCTCGGCAGCGCCCCGGCCAAAGCGTACGAAGCCGCTTTGGTGGAACTCGGCCTACTGGCCGGCGCCTCCGAAAGCACAGGAAACGGCAACGCCTCGGCTGCTCCCGACGCCGCCTGGGTATTCGGGTCCCGGATGTGGGTCATGTGGGAGGCGAAGAGCGAGGCGAAACCGGCCGGAGAAGTCGGCGCCGACGCCGTCCGGCAAGCCGGCGGACATATCCGCTACCACGTGGACGCCTGCGGCCAGGCCGCCCCCGGCGACTCCATATCTCTGCTGGTCACACCCCAGGCCGACGTCCACGCCGCCGCGACTGCCGTCGCCGAAGATCATGTCTTCCTCGTCAGGCCGACAGAGGTCCTAGATTTGTTTGAACGCCTCCAGCGCGCCTGGAGAACGCTGCGAACGATCCAACACACCAACCTGACAACACATGACGCCATCAAGATTCTCCGCGCCGAGGGTGCCCTTCCCACGCAATGGCTTCCCCGATTCCGCTCAGTGTCGCTCGCCCCCCCAGCAGCCCGACGAATGACCATCCCGGTTAGACCACGGTAAGACACTTTGACCGGCCACGACCTCGAGCGCGGCCAGGCCGCCGCCCTCGAGCGGGTGAGGCACGCCTTCGCGCTCGCCGCTCGCACCGAGGACGACTGACCGCCGGTACGGTGAACGCGGTGACCACCGAACCCCAGCCCTGGCACACCGCCACCCTGGTCGCCCTCGACCTGGAAGGCACCGGCACCCAAGACCGCAACCAGGAGCAGATCCTCGAGATTGCCGCAGTCCGGATCCTCAACGGGCACCCGGACATGGCCACCGCCTACACCACCGGCATCGACCCCAAACGGCCGATCCCCGCCCGGCCGTGGATCTCACCCGGGCTGGCCGGCACCGCCCTGCACGGCCAGCCCACCCTCGACGACATCCGCCCCGCCCTCCGGGCTCGGTTGAACGGCGCCTGGCTCGTCGGCCACAACATCGCCGTCGACTGGCGCCTGCTGCACCGCCACCTGCCCGACATGACCATCGCCGGCCTCATCGACACGCTGCGCCTCGCGAAGGCCGCCACCATCACGGGCAAACTCGGCCTCACCGATCTCCTCGCTCGGTTGAATCTGACCGCCGCCGTCACCGCCGCCGCACCCCACAGCCGGCCCCACCGAGCGCTGTGGGACACCACCGGCGCCGCCGTGTTGCTCCCCGCCCTGATCCGCCGGCACTTCACCACCGACCCCACGCTGCCGCAGCTGACCGCCGTCGCCGGGATCCCCACGACACCGGCTGCCTCGACGGCTGAAGACCCGCTGCCTTCGCTGTTCGACGAAAGGCCCACATGCCGCGCGGCGAACGCCCAGCTCACAGCGCAACCGGGTGCCGTTACGCAACCGGATGATGGCTATGCGGTCAACGGGTGGTCTACCCTTGCGCTGAAAGATGCTGTCCGGACGTACCGGACAGAGTCTTGCGCTCTGGTCCGGAACTGCTTGAGGCCGTGCGCCAACACGGCCTCAAGCCGAGGGCTATGCCCTCGCGACCAGGCAGAGCAAGTTAGATGCGCCTGCGAAGCTGCATCATCAAGACGAGGGCCTCGGCAACTTGCTGGGCGCCCTCGTTTTGCTTGTAAGCAAAGTACAAGGCGGCCAGTTGCAACCCGATCTCCGCGTTCCTCCAGGGGTCGTCCTTCGGATCCCGCGGTGGGTCAGCTGCGTCGTGCTCCTCATGCTCCTCGTTCCGGTCGTGTCCCGCAGTACCGCCCATGCGCCCTCCCGGGCCGCCGGCTGTCGGGCCGGAACCGGGTACGTCGACGGTGACGTCCATGGTTCGTCACCGGGTAACGCTGGGACACATCACGGCGGTACAGCAGCAGACGGTACAGCCCTACTGTCGGCGGATCAGTTCCGTCGACTATCGGTTCAGCGAGTCGCCTGCCTGTGGAGATAGTCGCACCCCGCCGCGCTCGGCTCCAACCACGACGGTGGATTAGCCTGGGGACACTCTGTGGACAAGCCAGGTGAAGCCTGTGGGCAGCGCTGTGCACAGCCTGTGGACCGAGAAGATGCGCACCCTAGCTGAGCAGCGGATTTATTGCTCGTACCTGGGGAGAAGAGAAAAGATTCCCGGTCAGCAGAAATACCGGCCTGGGTGAGCGACCTGATGTTCCCCGGTGTTCCGCTTTTACCCGGATACACGCGCTCGGGTATCCACAGGTGCAGCAGTATCGACAGAGGCTGGCATCACTGACACTGCCTTCGACGGGAATAGTCACCTACTATGCCGACTATCCGGGGCGGCACCGACATGGATGCCAGAGAGAAGGTTCCCGGCTCCAGCCGTGATGGCGACAACCAGTCAGGTGCGGACAGGGACAGTTGAGGACGTTACGCTCGTCGCCGATCTACACGAGGGCGCGAGGCGGTCCAGGGTCAGCCGCCCTCGTGCTCGGCTGCCGACGTGATGACGCCGAGGCTCAGCGCCGCTTCTTGCGCTTCGGCTTCGGCGGCGGGGTGCCGTGATTGGGCCCGGATGTGGCCCGGCTGGCGTACATCCCGGTGCAAGGAGCCAAGCCGGTGGATGTGCCGTTGTGGCCGGAACTGCCGGCGCCGCAGACGGCGCCGGACATGTCAGCGCCGAAGAAGATGTTGCCGGTCGTGGACCAGCGCAGCATGACCACGCACCGCTTCGCGGTGAGCACGAACAATGCCACCGACGCGGTCTTGCTGGCCTACGACCGCAATGGTCAGATCATCGGCGTGAGCGGGGTGGCTTTGGTCGCCATCAGCGACACCACTTGGTCGTGATCTTGGAACGCACCTCGGCCCGCCCTGGTGTTCGTGGTCGTCAGAACCGACACCACCTCTGAGCAGAACGCTGACCTGCACGGCGAGGATGGATCGGGCCCGGTGTGGTGCTGGTTCTCGCGACCGTCGGCCGGCTCGACGTGACGATCATGGTGTTCAAACCCGCGACCAAATGGTGTCGCTGCCCGCGACCGTAGCCAGCGGGGACAAGCTGCAGGACGGGTGAAGGGTGACGGTGACAACCTGTTCCGCCTCTGGTGGCACAGCCCGCTTCCCGACGACGATGACGACGAACCCGCTGCGACCTGATCAAGGAAGTCGCAGTCCCTCGCTGATCGCGCGAGCAGGGATCGATGCCGGCAGCTGACGTCCGCTATCCCGCGCCGGTGTCGGATCCATACCGGCCCAGGTGGCCGGGGCGACCTGGCCAGCGGTGTCAGCTGGCCGGCACCAGCGAGTCCAGAAACTCCTGAACGTAGATCGGGATGGCAGCCTTCACCTTCGAGAAGCTGTCCTGGGTGCTGCGGGAGAACGCCAGGTGGAGGACGGCGTTCCCCGAGCGCACGACCAGCACGGCCAAGCCCGGTTCCATGGAGAAAGCTTCGAACGCATGCTCGCCCAGTCCTTCCCACACAGGCCCGGCTTCCGAGGCCATGTCCTGCCAGATCGCGTCGGCCACGGATTGCTCGGGCGGGACCATCAGTGTCAGGTAGACCTTTCGCAGCGGATAGTCGCCCGGCACGCCAGCCCCATAGGTGCACCTGACCGTGTAGGCGCTGTGGTCGGCATAACGGGGCCCGGCGCGTTCAGGGTCGGGTGAGCCGTACGAGCCGTACTTGCCGAACTCGGCGTAGGACAAGGTCGGGCAGGGAAGAAGGCCACCCTTCCAGCGGTGGAATACCGGCGGCACCGAGACCGCTGTCAGCGGAGCAGGCTTTCCGCCTGGGGTGGCCCCTGGCTCAGCGTCGGTCTCAGCCTCCCGGCCGGCACAGGCCGTCACGGCGAGCACGATGCCGGTAGCGGCCAGAAGTAGCTTTCTCACCACCTTATTGTCATCGACAGATCCCCCTATCGCTGTCCGTCACACTCCCCGTAATGGCGTTGCGGCAGGCCGGACGATCGGTTGCGGGGCCAGGGCGCGTGATGCACCAGTTGGCCGAGGCGGCCGCACCGGTCGAAGGCCTGGGTTCTAACGCCTACCGTCCGGCTCTCGTGCGGCAGGCAAACGAGAGCTCAAGACTGGCGAGAAACACCCGCTGCCGACGACAATCCCGCATCGGAAAGCGTCGAAGTGCTGTTCGAGCTGCCCGCTCCCGCCCAAGCGACCACCTTCAAGGGAATCACCGTCAGATACCACATCGGCTCCCAGCCGTACCGGCGAACCTACGACATCACTCTGACAGCCTGCCCTCCCACCGATGTGACCCCCTGCCGATAAGCGGGCAAGAAGCGCCATTTCCGGCCGCGGACGGCAACGCCGCCATGACCTCGGGGTGACCTCCACGGCGTCGTACCTGGTTCCGGCTCTCAAGCAGGCTGTGTCGGAGCCGATCTACACGAGGGCGCGGGGCAGTCCAGGGTCAGCCGCCCTCGTGCGCGACTGCCGACGCGATGACGCCGGGGCTCAGCGCAGCTTCTTGCGCTTCGGCTGCGGCGGCGGTGTGCCCTGATTGAACGTGACGTCGTTGGACGTGTTGTCGCCTTGGATAACCACGCCGCTGTGCAAAGCAATTCGGCTGCCCGGGGAGCCGCTCTCGTCCCTGCCCTTCAGCCACATCACGACAGTGACGCCCGCGACGGTTAGCGCCAGCAGGAAGCTACCGACGCTGGCGTAACTGTCGGCCCTGCCCAAATTGTCGACGGCGGCGAAGAACACTCCCGCGCCGAGTAGCAGGATCACCAGTCCGATCGAGGCGAGCCAAACCTTCATCGCTACCTCCCTAGAGACCGATCGACGGAGCAGAAGGCGGTTCCTGGTGGCGATCATCGAGTCCGTAGGGCTCCGAGAAGCGGGGCGAGCTGACATACCGCCAAGGGGCCTGCTCTTCCGCGGGCTCCTCCGCAGGCTCCGCCGTCGACAATCGCAGGCGTCGCCTCGGCCGCTTGGTTCGCGAAGGGTCAACGGCCGACTCTTCGACAGAGGCTCGGGGCGCCGGGGCGGGTTCTGGTGTTGCGGGAGAGACCAAAGGATCAGGCGCCGGCGTGATGGGTGGCAACGGGTTCGGTCTCGGCGGAAGAGAATCCTGCCGGACGGGTCTGTGCAGTTGAGATGTCGGCGGGGCGGGGTCTGGCTGCAGGGCGGTGGCCGCAGCGAGCGCGGCGGTCAGCTTGTTGAGGTCGCCGCCAGCCCGCCGGGTGTGGTGGATCTGCGTGTCACGAATGAACGTGTTGCCGTAACCGACCAGGACCGCCGCGGCGAGGTCCACGCGAATGCCCCAAAACGATCCTGATACGGACGCCTGCCCGCTGTCGATCCCCTTCGCGGCGCGCAGGAGGTCGCACGCATCGAGCGCCCCGACGGCACGGAGCACCACGTCGAGCGGGCCGGGGCCGGCGAAGATCCGATCACCAGGCTGGAACGCGCTCGCCAGGGAGCGGATCAGCTCCGGCTGATCGTTGAGCAATTCGGCCAGCGAGATGACGGTGTCCCGGACGTGGTAGCGGGTCGTGGTCCGCGTGGTCGAATGGTCGCCCTGAACCACGACACGGTTCTTGATCGCCAGCGTGGGCACCTGCTTGGTCAGCTCACGCCGGTAGGTCTGGTCACCGGCCGGGGCGGGAGGGCCGACGAGTCCGCGCAACAAGGCGGAGAAGGCGGCGACGTTGCGGTCCGATGGGTCCAGCATGACCGCGACGAAGGCTTCGACGACTGCGGGGTCCTGGTACAACGTCTTGCAGTCGAGCGACACGCGGCGCAGGTGGTAGTGCTCGACCATGTCGAGCTGACAGTCGTCCGCCTGCACCACGACGTCGGAGTTCGTCGCCGTCACGTGGTGGGGACGAAACAGCGTTCGCGCTCCCATGACGGACACCTGACCGTGCGCCGGGGACACCACATCGAGCCACCGCGTTCCCGGCCAGAGCCCGGCGACGTCGAGATCGGCGTCCAGCTCCGTGGAGAGGGTGTCGACGAGCGGTTCCACCTGCGCGAGCCGGTCAGCAGGCGTGAGGCCGGTCTCCCCCGCTCGGACGAACTCGATGGCGACGTGGCAGGCGGCCAGCAGGACCGCATCAGTCCGGCCCGGGTCGCCAGCGCGCCGCACCTCCCGCTCAAGTCGGACGGCCGCCGCGTGGACCCGCGCCAGCCCCGGCTCCGCTCGAGTCTCGCCGACCAGCATCGAAGTCGTCTCGAAGATGGCCTCACCGTCGTCAGCGTCGTCATCACATGACTCCGCGTCCCGAATTTCTTCCATAGGCAGGAGGAAGTCAGAGTCGGTCACCGGGTTATAGGGACCCCAGTTCTCGCCCACGCCGCGTTTGATCGGCATGACGGAGACCTGGCGCGGATTCTCCTTGGACCGGCTGCCCTCCAAACCCATGACCTCATGGTGTCATCGCCTGACAACTTTGAGTAGTCGGCGTGTACAGGATTCTCCGACGGTCGCCCGATGGTTCCGGCGGGTCGACGCGCTGGTGTCGGATGATGGCTCCTGCAGCGCGAAGTGGAGCCCTTGCGCGTAGCGGTAATCGAGTCGAACAGCCGTTGGGCCTGATCGCGTGATGCTTGATCGGGGCCTTCAAGGCGTTGACGACATTGACCTTGTCACCGTCGACCGAGAAGAGGCTTGCGGCTTCATTGTGGAGTGAGGGACGCCCGGTCACTGATCGTTCGAGCAGCGGGACTGGCCCGAAGCGGCTGCGCTCAGGCATCGGTGGGTCTTGATACCGTCCTCGACGGTTATTTCGGTCGGTTTCGGGGAGCGTCGGTGTCGGTTGTCCATGGGTCCTGGCTGGCAGCACGATGACAGGCGTGAGGGAGCGGTCTGGCATGGCCGCGCCAGCGTCTGCCTGGGCTCGGTTTTGGTCAGGGATGTCGCCCCGCATGCGGGTTGTCGCCCTGTCCGGGTCGGTGGCGGTGTTCGTGGTGCTGGCCGTGTGGTCGGTTGCTGCGGCGTTGACTCGGCCGGCCTATGACCGGCTGGCTGACCTGCATGTCTATATGGGCGCGGTGCGGGCGATGCGTGACGGGATGCCGCTGTATTCGTATGCGGCGGAGAACGGTGATCCGTTCACGTATCCGCCGTTCGCGGCGCTGGTGTTCTGGCCACTGGGCGGCTTGCCGGAGCCAGCGGTGCAGGTCGGGTGGACGTTGGTCACCGTGGTCGGGGTGATGGCGCTGGCCGCGGCCCTCACGGTTCGCAACGGCATCATCGGTCGGCAGCGGTTCCTGGTGGTGATGCTCGCGGCCGCCAGCGTGCTGCTGGCGTCGGCGCCGGTGCAGAGCAACCTGCGGTTCGGACAGGTGAGCGTTTTCGTCGTGCTGCTGGCGCTGGTGGATGCGCTGGGATTGCTGCCGCGCCGGGCGGGCGGGGTGCTGATCGGGGTGGCCGCGGCGATCAAGCTGACCCCGTTGCTGTTCGTGCCGTACCTGTGGGTGGTGGGCCGACGCCGCGACGCGGTGCGGGCCGGGGCCGCCTTCGTGGCGTGTGCGGTGGTGGCCTTGGTGGTGTGGCCGTCGGCGTCGGTGACGTTCTGGACCCGGGCGGTGTTCACCACCTCGCGTATCGGGGATCTGTCGTCGACCGGCAATCAGTCGCTGAACGGCACGTTGTTGCGGTACGCGATTCCCACGGGCGAACGCATGGCGGCCTGGGCGGTGCTGGCCGGGCTGGTGTGCCTGGTGGCGTTCCTCTGCGCGCGGGAGTACCACCGGCGCGGGCAGGTAGCGCTGGCGGCGGTGGTGATCGGGTGTGCGACGGTCGCGGTGTCGCCGGTGTCGTGGACCCATCACCAGATCTGGACGGTGCTGGCCGGGATCCTGCTGGTCGCCGGGCCGCGGCGGGGCCGGATTGTCGCCGGGGTGATCGTGCTGGTCACCATGTGTGTGCAGGTCGGTGCGGTCCTGCCGGCCGGCGGGTTCCTGCGCGACAACGCGCGGGCGCTGTGTGCGGTGGCGGTGTGCTGCGGCGGGGCGGTCAGTCTCTGGTCGGCCGCGGCCGGACGGGTGCGGTTGCTGCCGGGTCTCGCCATGGTGGGACGGCCGCGGACGGCGTTGCTGTACTGCACGACCGCTGCCGCGGGCATCGCCGGAATGCTGGCGCTGACGCATGACCGGGCGGTCATGGCGCAGGTATATGCGGCACAGAACGCCCACGATCCGCTCTGGTCGAGGATGATCAGCAGTGATCCGTGTGGTGGCATGGGTCTCCACGACGGCCAGTGGATCTGCACGGACATCACGGGGCCGGCGATGGACGGCCTGCAGCTGAACTTCTCCGTCGGCGACAACGGTGCCGGCGACATCGGGATCGAGGGCCAGGTCGGCCAGGAGGTGGCCCGGCTGGCGTACGTCCCGGTGCAAGGCGCCAAGCCGGTGAACGTGCCGTTGTGGCCGGAACTGCCGGCTCCGCAGACAGCACCAGACATGTCTGAGCCGGAGAAGATGTTGCCGGTCGTGGACCAGCGCAGCATGACCACACATCGCTTCGCGGTGAGCACGAACAATGCCACCGACGCGGTGTTGCTGGCCTACGACCGCAACGGTCAGATCATCGGCGTGAGCGGTGACAAGCTGCAGGACGGGTGAACGTTGACGGCGGCAGCTTCTTCGAGGAACGCCTACGTAGGCTCACATGATGGCTGCACTTACACGCCACGGGGAGCCGGTGTCCTCGGTGTTCGATCTTCTCGGTGTTGACGAGAACGACGTGACGTCGGCATTCGGCTTCACGCTGGCACGGACACCGACGCTGCTTGAGGCAGTGGTACGCCGGGTGTGGCCGGCCGCTACGGACGCCGACCTTGACGCGGCGGCCCTCGCGTTGGAGGTGCGTGGCGAGGTGGGGCGTACCGACTTGGAAATCGCCCTGCCTCAAGCACTGTTGATCATTGAGGCGAAGCGAGACTGGCTTCTGCCGACCGAAACGCAGCTGCGCGCCTACGCGCCGCGTGTACTCGCGCAAGGCGCCGGCGTACTCGTCACACTGTCGCAAGCAAGTACCACGCTTGCGCAGGCGATGGCCCCCTCGGAGGTCGACGGGGTGTCAGTTGTCCATCTGAGCTGGCGCGATGTGCTGGCCGACCTACGCCGTATCCACCCTGCTAGCCGTGGACAGGAGCGGATATGGCTCGACGAACTGAACACCTATCTGCAGAAGGTGACGCGGTTGAGATCTATCGCAGACAGCTGGACATACTGCGTGGTGCTCAGCGACGAACGCCCCGGGGACGGCGGCGGACGTACTTTCCGTGAATTCGTCACCGAGGATCGCGTCTACTTCCATCCCTACGGATCGGGCGGCTGGCCAACAGAACCGCCGAACTTCATGGCGTTCCGGTGGCAAGGAGCAGTACGGCGAGTCCATCGCGTCATCAAGGCTGAGGTCCTGCCGAGCCTGCTCGACCGCTGGCCAGACATACCCGGCACCGAAGAAACCCTGCGGCCGCACGCGGCCTACGACCTCGGCCCACAACTACCACCCACCGACCCCCTTCCCAGCGGAGCGCCCTACCGCGCCTCACGCCTCTGGGTTCTACTCGATCAACTGCAGACCGAACCCACCCTGGCCGCCGCGCTCGCCAGCAGCAAGCGCCTCGCCAGCACCAACTAGGACGGCCAATACGAACACCCGCACGATCCGCATGCCTGGTCCACCTTCCAGAGGGCGGCGCAGACGCCAGCATCAAGCCCGCCTCAGTCACTACAAACGCCGAGGCTACCCACTCTGCTGAGTGCCGTTGCAGTACTAGCCGCTCATATGGTCGAGTGGGCAGCGCCAGTGCCCTGCCGGTGGCCAGACACATACGGCCGTCCGGCAGCAACGCGATGCCCCGTACCACGCCGACCACGTCGATCGACTCCGTCAACCGGTCGTCGGCGACCTGGACGCGCGGCGTCTCGTCATCGCCGGCCACAGCGGTTACCTACTCGTCGCCGAAGCGGCCCGCCACCACTGCGGTGGGCCGATCGATCCCGCTCTCCACCCGCCCCGCCGGGCGTCCCGCCTCGTCGAACAGCAGCAGCAGCCCGCCCGGCACTCCGACAGTTCGTAAGCCGAGCGCTCAAGACGCCCGATCGGCGGCATGTGAGTGCGGTTTTGCGTCAGCCTGGATACGACAGTTTTAGTACGGATGGCCCGCGCTGAGCGCTAGAGTTGGTGCACAGGTGCAGCAGCTACTTGCCCGTTCAAGGAACGGAGTGACCTAGTGACGTTCCCGGTTGCTGATCCGGCGGGCGAGCCGCGCGAATCGACGTTGGTGCGTGCGGTCAAGGCACTCGACCAACTAGGCGAGGGTTGGGGCGCAGAGCAGGATGGTGAAGCTATCCCAGCCCACGTGATTGAAAATGCTCTCGCATTTATTGAAGTGTTCTCAACCACGCTGTCTGAACCTGCATCTCCGGTCCGCGCATGCCCTCTTCCGGAGGGTGGTATATCGCTAATGTGGGAGCTTCGAACCCATTCCCGTTGCGTCGAGTTCGATCAGGACGGGCAGGCTTGGTATCTCTCGTTCAACAAGCGAACCGGGAAGGCGGAAGAAGCCCGATCAATCAATCCGCACACCCCAATGTTGGACGGAAGTATCTTCGAAAAATGAACACCGCGACTGAATATCCGCCTCCGGGCGAGGGTGAAGAGGTGCTGTCAGACGGCAAGTTTCCGGAGGGCGAAAGATTGTTCCGGCAGCTTGTGTCGCTAGAGCATTATGGCGAAGATCAGCTGTACTATAACTTTCGCCCTACTAAGAAAGACGACGGATGCCTGTCAGTTTCGAGGTCCTCCAGGCTCACCGCGCGCGGCGCATTCCTTCAGCGAAAGTATGAGATCGGTGGCAACACCCGCGGCAGTCAAGGTGTAAGCATGGGCGTACTTAACCGCCTTGAGTTGCGCGTCGTTGATAACTTCTTGACGGTTGATGAGGGCGGCAAGAGGCCACCACTTGGTCACGCGTATATCGACTTTAGAAGAATGAACTTAGATCTTATTGCTGAGCCGGGTTCGACGCTCGATTCAAGCGTTCTTCCAGAGAAAAAGCAGCAGACTCTTTTCGCAATGGCAATCTACGCCGACTCGACCCTGGATTACGAACCGAAGTAATCAACACGCAGAAACCGACACCGGTGTACGGTTGCTTTGCGGCTCCGAACGAGTGCGATGATGTGCACTCACATCGGCACGACAAGACGCCGGCCAGTCACCGCCGCCTGCCAGCCGTGACGGCACCGGCTGGCCACCGCGCGGATCGCGGCATGTGAGTGAACACCCCGCGCCTACGAGTTCCTGGAGTCGGCGTGGTCGGGCGCGGACTGTGGCGCGACCGGAACGGGCATCGAGGCGCGGCTGGGGCATACGTACCATTTACACCTTTCTTGCGATCGTCTGGGCTACGGCAGAATCGGCGGCATGTCCGACACTTTCTTCGGCGAAGACTTCGACGACCTTCCGGACGTCCGCAAATACGTGGTTGACCTCTTAGCCATCCCGGACCCGGAGCCGGAGGACGTGCCGTGGCACCTCTTCCGCGCCTCCCCCGAAAAGATGATCGACCAGTTACGGTCGCTATACACCGAGAGTGCCGAGCAGGCCAAGGCCAACCTGAGTGGCCTGTCGAGCTCATTGACGCACAACGACACGATCGTGGTAGCGGCCCTCGCGGTTCCCTTTCTAGTGCGGGCCGCTGTTTCTCCGACTGTGCACCACCGGGTTACCGTTCTGCGCCTGGCCGCGTTCGCCGGCCGCCGGCTTCGTGAGCGGTTCGAGAGTCGCGACACCTTCCTACAAGTGGTGGATCCACCGGATTTCATGTATGTCGATGTTTGCGGCTTCCCAGTGCCTCGGACGCTGGAGGCCTCCCGCTACGCGCTCAGCGTCAGCGCACCGGTCCTGAACCCGCTTCTGCACGACGATGACCCTGACATCCGCATCCACGCAGCGTATGTGTTGGCTAGCGCCTCGGCACCGCCATCGGAGGTGCTGGCCGCACTTCGGGAGCGTCTAGCAGTCGAGACGGCACCCGCGGTACGGATCAGCCTGGTCTTGGCGATAGCCCAACTGACCGCCAGCGAGGCAGAAGCCAAGGACTGGGCCCGACAGTTGTGGACCGATCCGTCCAACCCGACCGACATGCGATTCGCCGGCGCGCTTGCCTGGCTGTGCCTGACTCCGTCCCCACCGCCGCCAGCCCTACTCGATCTTCTGGTCACAACCGCCGACATGACTACTGAGCAGTGGCTACGGGACGTGCCGTGGTGCATGACCTTCTACGGCTACAACGAGAGCGGTATGTCAATGTGGCTGTCGAGACTCTTCGACGGTGAACCGCAGACCCAAGCGCTACTAACGACGCGCCTGGCCTCGGCCGCTTGAGAGCGGCTTACGGCGCGAATCGCGGCAAGAGAGTACGTCAGGACGACACACACGTTGAGGGATCGGAAGCCAGAGTTGAGCGGTTTCTGCTGGCTGGTCTCCGAGTATGCAGGTCCATGACTCACGGGGGTAACGACTAATAAGGGAATATTGCTGTGCCATCCAAAAATGCGTCTAGATGGCTTTTCCCGAATGCGTTCAAGGATGGATCGTAAAACGTTACCGTGGCGGCCGGACTAATCGGCGGTCCAAAGTTTGATGCCGCGCTGTAACCGCTCGATGATTGGACATCTATCGTGTAGCGGGTAAGGGTGGCACCCGAATTATTGACAAGAATTCTGAATGCCATGAGGGCAGGTATTACGTGGTTGAACCAGTCCTCGGGCTGGTGGTCATCCTCGGCACTTAGTCGTGGATAGCGGTACGCACTTCCGCCAAGACTTTCCCATCCGAGCCTTTGGAACAGGGAGCTTATTCGATTATAGGTTTGATTGGGTGAGTTGCTAATATCAAAGGTTATGACTATAGGCATCGAATCGCTCTTCCAGTTGAGATCACTCGCCTAAGCGGGTCAACTCTGCGCCCGGCTCCACTGCCATGAGTGGAAATCCGCCATACGCGTAATCTGAAAATAGCAATGCATTGCCAAGATAGTGGTGCTAAAGAGCCGCTTCTGGGCGGGGAATTCTCATCGATGCGATGCCAACCCGCCACGCCCTTGTCGCAATCTCATCGGCAGATCCGGATGTTGGGCGCCGGTGACAACGCGTCACAGCGGTCGAGTGATCGCTGGCTCACGTACGTACGGGTAGAGCAACACCGGCCGCAGCGCCGGCTCCCCGGGTCCGGGCCAGCCGCCCGTGCCCTGCTGTCGGCCTCGGCCGGCGCCCACCGGGCCGTTCCACAGTCATAGAAGTGGAACGGTGTGGTCCTGGCACGCAAGGCGACGGCCAGCAGGTCGGCTTTCTGCAACCCTCCCTGCGCCCTGCTGCAGTCCAGCTTCGCAACCACTGACGCTGAGGATGAGGTTCATGTTCTCCGCTGACTCGCCCCCTGCTTCACCACGCCGCCAGCTCGCCGGGGTGGTGATTGCCGTGTTGGCACTGTTTTGCGTGGGGGTGCTCGCGTGGGCCCAAGATGACACCGGGACGGACCAGCGCAACCTCATTCAGGTCCCATGTCCCATCGATCCCACGCCTAAGGCTGGAGAGGTAGTTGATGAAGTTTGCTACGAACGGCCGGGTTAGCCTCCGTTCCGCTTCTTGGGAGTGGGATGAAGGTACGAGGGTGGGCGCAGGTTTGGGATGTCACACAATGAGCCCCGTTCGTGCGACGACCGCGCCGCGCCGCGCCTCGGCGGGCCGCGCCGCGCCGCGCCTCGGCGGGCCGCGCCGCGCCGCGCCTCGGCGGGCCGCGCGCGCCGCTACCGTCACGGCCATGCCCGCTGGACATAGCGCCCTACACTGTCTCGCCGTTGTCGCTACCGCAGT
Organism: Actinoplanes sp. NPDC019969; assembly: GCF_055562375.1. NCBI lineage: Bacteria > Bacillati > Actinomycetota > Actinomycetes > Micromonosporales > Micromonosporaceae > Actinoplanes > Actinoplanes sp. NPDC019969. The sequence continues at coordinate 1,070,459 of NZ_JBVHFK010000001.1, forward strand.
GCTGGCCGCCTGCAGCGGCACCGCACCGCCGTCGGTGCGGCCGGCGGCCGACTACGACGGGATCATCACCCAGGTATACGGCACCCCGGCCCAGCGCCGGGCCGCCGACCTCCGCGCCTCGTGGACTGCCCGGCTCGCCGCGGACAAATGCATGCGCCGGGCCGGCCACACATACGGGATCGTCGGGTACAACCCGACCAGTGACCATGAGCACGTCGCCCCGGGAAACCTTCTGGCGTTCTCCCCGGTGCGCCAGCATCTCGGCGTCGCCGACTATCTAGCCCGGGCCAGCAGGGCCCGCTGGGTGCTCAACTTTCACGCCACCGAAGTCACCGTCGACCACGGTTCTACCCGCCTTGAGCGCATCGCGGACGCCCACCGATGCGAGACCGAGGCGGCCGCGGCCGCCGACCCGTCGATTCCCGACGGCCAGCAGGCCCTGGCCGCCCAACTGGTCGACCGGCTGCGTCAGGTGCAGAACACGACCGCTCCGACCCTGGTCTCCGACTACCGCAGCTGCATGGCCGCAGCAGGCATCCCCGCCACCGACCTGACCGACCTGCAGACCCGGGTGGAACGTGCCTACCCGGTGACGTCGGACACCGCCGAGACCGACCCGACGAGCCTGCCTCGATGGGCCGAGGCCGTAGCCTTCGAGCGCCGTGCGGCCGCCGCTGACGGGCGCTGCCGAGAGGCTGCCGTCAAGACCGTCCACGCAGCCGCAGCGCCGCACCTCGCCGAGTTCAGCCGGCAGCACGCCGCAGAAATCGTTCAGGTGGCCGCTGGTTGGGCGCAAATTGAGGTCGACGCCCGCCGCATCGCAGATTGAGATCAACGCCCGCCGCGCCGAAAGTGCAGCGACGCAGGACTGGGCGAGGCCACGGGGGAGGGTGGGCTAAAGCCTGCACTGCTCACCCCTCTCACCCTCCCTCCGCCTGGAATGTTCCACTTCCTGCCAGTGGAACATTCCACTTCTAAGGAAGTGGAACGGCCCTACCGCCAGCGTCGCCTTAAGTGTCTCCGGACCATGCCGATGTGACCCGCGACCCGAGCCGGCGGCAAGAAGCGAGGTATGCGATGGCGAAGAAGTTCAATCCTCCCCCCGGATGGCCCGCGGCGCCCGAGGGCTGGCTGCCCCCCGAGGGTTGGCAGCCAGACCCTTCCTGGCCACCCGCCCCGCCTGGCTGGCACCTCGTTGTGGAGTTGGGTGACCCAGACACGCTGTGGTCCGCCCAGGGTTTGCCGCTGACCGGCTTCGGTGGCGGGAAGTACCGGCTGACGTCGACGCTGCTCTACTTCGAGAAGGGCATCGTATCGACGAACGCCCAGCAGGTGCCGGTTGCACAAATCCTCGACGTCGACATGCGTCAGGCGATGGTGCAGAAGGCGCGCGGAGTCGGCAACGTCCTGGTACACGTGCAGCGCGCCAACTCAGTCGAGATCGTTGTCCTCGAGGATGTACCTGAACCGCGCACCGCGGTTGCCGTCATCAACGAGACTGCCCGGCTCGCACGGCTCCACGAACAGGCCCTGCACAACACTCACCGCTACGCCGGCATGATGCCGCAACAACCGGTTGCGCTGGTGGCGCCCGCCGCCTCGGTACCCGCTTCGGCCCCGGTGGACCCGATGGAGCAGCTGAGGCGGCTCGGCGAGCTGCGCGAGGCCGGTGTGGTGACCGACAACGAGTTCGTCGCTAAGAAGTCCGAGATTCTGGCCCGACTCTGAACGGTGGAAAGGCGGAGCCGGTCGTTCCGCTTCCATAGAAGTGGAACGGTGCCATCCGACTACGCATCGTGACAGTTACTGGGAAGTCACACATGAGTCGCTTGGAAAGAGGACGCTGCTCGGGACCCCACGTTGCGGGTCATGGGCGCCCGCCAGTGACGCCTACCCTGGCAAGGTGCCGGGCGGCGGTACAACTTCGTGAGGTTCTCCCCGAGCGATGACGGCCGCCCGGCGCCTCGACCCGACCGCATGGCACTCAGCGCGCTATATCAGCGGCAATTTGGTGCAAACGGTTCCCGATCGCTGGCGGAGATCGGTACTTGCCGGAGTTCGTACGTCGGCGGCACTATGAAACCGTGGATGATCTTGCTCGGCTGGCCGGCCTGTTGCAGTTGCCGCCGGTAGATGAGGTTCATTGGCGATCGTCGGACTGGGCGGCCGTCGAAACGGCACTCGGTGCTGACTTGCCAGCCGACTACAAGGCTTTCGTCGACGCGTACGGACCCGGTGCCGTCAACGATCATCTGCTCATCTGTGCACCCGATGCCTCTGCCAGCTGGACTGACCTTGTCGACAACAACGAGATGGCGCAGGAGTCCTGCCGAATCTGGTTCGGCAGCGTTGACGACGACGCCTCCGGTCGTCTCGAACGGGCTTGGCCGCTGGGCGACTCCTCCCATTGGGACGGTGACGACGTTCGCGACTGGTTCCAGCCCGGCGATGACCTCGTTTCTTGGGGCGGGACACCCAACGGCGACTTTCTCTTCTGGCACGTGAGGCCCGGCGTCGCTACAGCCGACCACCCAGTGGTGCTTCGCGAGCGTGGGCCGTACTTCGAGCGATTCAACGGCGGGTTCGCTGCGACCCTCGAGGGTTTGCTCACCGGTGCCGTCCGTTCCCGGTATCTGAGCAGATGGCTGCAAGCGCCGCATTCCTACTGCGTGGCTGGCCGACGAGACCACAACGGCGGATATTTAGAGTAGTTTGGCGAATTTCGAGCCGCAGCAGATGGCGCACTCTCATCGGCACGACAGAGTGCTGACCTGCCGCAGTCGGCTACTGCACGTGACGGCGGTTGGCCCGAGCGCGGACAGCGGCAGATGAGTTGAATGATCTTGATCCTGGCGATTCGATTTCGAAGCACGCAGCGATCAACCCGGCAACGCCTGTCACGAATCATGACGACCTGGTTCCGGCCCGCTGGGACTCTCCCGGATCTGCTCAAGAGCGTCGAGCAGTTCGCCCCATAAGTTCTCCGCGGCCCTGCGGGTCTCAGGCGCCAGGTTGCGGTGCACTACCCACTTGGCATCGGCCAAACCCAGGCCGGTGCTGTCGACAATGGCCTTGATCGCCAAGATCGGCGAATCAGTGCGCCGGAGCAGTTCCCTGGCTATGTCGTCAGCGTCAGCGCCGGCGGCGAGCATCGTACGCGCCGCCTCCGTCAAGAACCGGCTCCGCGCGGCTCGCTCTACAGCGTCGTTCACCCCAGGAGGGTAGCGAGGTCGTCGAGTGTCGCAACCAGAAGCAGATCGATCGTCCTGCACGCGGCGTGCCCATCCGTAGCTCGACGAACGCGCATGCTCAGCGGCACAAGAGTGCACGCTGGCCAGCGAGCGGCCGGTGCTTCAATGGCAACGTGCGAAATTGCGAAGGCGCCGGTATCGGCTGATGACTGAGGCAAGGTGGCAAGTGGTCGGCACACCGGCACCGACGACACCATCCGATCCTCATCCCAGCACCCAGATTTGGTTCACCCTGAACGGCATCGACTTCCCCGGAGTCGGGTGGTACGACTTGCCGCTCTCCGTGCTCGGCTCCGCAGTCGCCGCGTACATAGAGCTTCGCAACGGCGAACCCGAGGCGTGGTCGTACTTCTTCGAAGGGCCGTACTACCTCGGGTATCGCCGGGCCGCCGACGCTGAGCCCGCCGTATACATCGAAGCCAATTGCGATCGCGACCCTGATGCCGTTGTCTCCATCGCAACAGGAACTGTTCCTTTAGCCGAGCTTCATATCGCGCTACTCCATGCCGTCCAGGCCTTACACGCGGAAATATCAGAAAAGAATTATCATCCCAAATCGGTGCAGACAGCAGCAGATCTTCTGACCAAACTTGATGACTGCCGCTGAGTAGTTCCTCGTCAGTCCCCGTACCGGGGCCTGACTCGCATCAGCATGACGAACCGTCGGCCTGTGTCACCAGCGACTGCCGGTCGTGCCGGTGGCGGCCGGCCCGAGCGCGGAACGCGGCAGGAGAATGCGGTCAGGCCTCTGTTGCAGTTTTTCAAAAGTGGCTACCCCATTGCCCGCCAGGTTCACCGGTTCCATGCTCTTTGAGTCGTGCAAGAGTATCCGGCTCGAAGAGCTTGTCGAGTTCCCATCGACGCTGCGTGCCATGCCCTCTTCCGACGCTTCCCATAGCCCGCAACGAATCAGCAAGAGGGACAACGGTGGGGTCATCGTGAGATAGGCGTACCAGTAAATTAACCAGCAGCGCGGCAACTGGAGATGGCGTACCTGTCGGGTCCGTGCCAGCGATCGCAGTGATCGCACAACCCTCACGCTGCTCCTTCTCGTTGAGGTTGCTGAAATTCTTCACCGTGTCGGGTGGCAGGTAAGGCATCCGCATTGTAGTCCAAGTGGCAAGATCGGCAACGCATACCCAATCCGGCGTCTCGCGAGGATGCCCGCATAGCTCTCTGTCTCGCGAGTTGCAGTTTTCGGCCACGTTTGATCGCGGATATGAGCCTGGCCTCTTCCATTCATGTGAATGCGCGAGAATGCCGAACGGAAACGCTCCCAAAAGCTCATCGCGCGGTGTCCCACAGCGCAGCACTAGAGCACGGCGCAGATCTCTTGCCTGGGTGAAACCTTCTCTAATCTCGGCAGCTCCCAGTGTCAATTTGACGGAGAAGGCGGCGGCGACGCCGCCGCAAAGCACCTCCTCTCGCTTCCTGAGGGGTGTTGGATATGAGGGCCTGAACACCACGATATCCGTCTCGAATACCTGATCTCCCACCTCGGGAAGGATATACTTGCGTAAGCCAAGTTCGTAGCCTGGCGGGAGCCAGTTCTCGAACAGTCGGACCCAAGTGCTCTCGCCGCCGTGACCCGACTGCTGTATACCGGTTTTCGTTGCCGCCAAGGCATGCAGCCGGTCGTAGTCAGCCTGAATATCTCGCTCGACACCCTCAATCCATGAAAGAAGTCTCGGCTGCATTGCCAAAGGCTCTGCCGGATTTCCAAAAAATACTTGATCACGCAGTTCTGTCATCTCCACAGATTAAGACAGATTCGTATCGCGTGGAGCAAGACTTGAGAATTGGCATGTACGGATTAAGTGCATCGAAGTGTCGCCGGGGACAGAATCGTACGCACTCTCATCGGCAGATGATTGAGTTTGGCGTCCGTTACAGGCGTTGCAGGCTCCGAGGGTGCTGCTGGCCTTGAGTGCTTCGGTGTCTAGCGGCGTGCTGCTGGTTCGTGCAGTGCTTGGAGGTGTGCCGCGAAGGAGTTGACAAGGCTGTCGAGGACGGCCTCGCCCTTGTTTGCGGTGCCGGCGGACGGGCGGCCGATGACGCCGTGCTTGGTGTAGGCGGCCATGCCTTCGACGAGGAGGAAGGGTCGTTCATCGGCGGTGTGGTCGAGGGATCCGGCGCCGTCTCGTACGGATTCGGGTAGGACGGCGGACAGTATCGAGACTTCGAGTTCGCCGGCGTGCATGTCTTCGTGGTCGTCGGTGGCGAGGTCGGCGGCTTGGCGTGCTCGCTTCCAGTCTTCGCGGGTGGGGAACAGCGTCATGGAGCGTGGTGTCGTCGTGTTGGCGGTCTGCACCACGTTGCTGAGGAAGTAGTTGCCGCCGTGGCCGTTGATGATGGCGAGTTTGTTGATCCCTTGGGCGCGTAGCGAGCTGGCTATGTCGCTGATGATCGCTGTCAGCGTGGTGTGGCTGAGGCTGACTGTTCCTGGCCAGGCTGCGTGCTCGTGGGAGCACGACATCGTGACGGCCGGCAGGAGTAGGACGTTGTAAGTAGCCGCCACCCGGTCGGCGATGGCGACCGGCACGATCGTGTCGGTGGCGAGTGGTAGGTAGGGGCCGTGCTGTTCGAAGCTGCCGATGGGTAGGACGGCGACCGTGGGTTGCCGTTCGTGGACGTCCGCCGTCGTGGTGAGGGGAATCAGGTCCATGGCGTCGATATTGGCACTTCGGTCGTGACGCTGGCGCGGTACCTGGTCAGGAAGTCGTCGACGGCGGGGCTGCCGCGATGCGTTCGCAGGGTGACCGCGACCGGGGACAGCGCCTTCACGATCCGGGCGGAGTGAGTGCTATCGGCGATGTCCAAGGCTTGCTGTCCGGTGAGGGCGCCGTCGTCGGGTTGATCGTCGGCTTGGCTTTCGGCGAGGTAGGCGGTCCACATGCCGACGTCGATGGCACCGGCGGGCTGGTCCTGGGCGAGGACTTCCTCGAGTTGCGTACGCGCTTCGTGGCGTTCGCCGAGCAGATAGAGACATCGTGCTCGGGCCGCGTTGATGTAGCGGGAGTCGCAGTGGCGGGCCATCTCGTCGGCAGGTTCGTCGGAGCTCTCGTTCGCCAGCGTGCGGGCTGTGGTGAGGATGTCCAGGCTTTCGCCGCTGCCTGCCAGGGCCAGTCCTTCCGAGAGGCGGGTCAGGCACAGCGCCTTGATCTTCGGTGGGATGTCCGCGTTGGCGCCGAGTGCTTGGCGGGAGAGGGATACCGCTGCGGAGGCGTCATTGCCGTCGACGGCGTGCTGGCTCCTGCGCATGAAGACGTAGGCTTCCACGACCGGATCGCGGGCCTCTGTGGCGCGGCGGTGAGCACGTTCCAGCCAGGCTTCCGCACCGGGGAAGCCTCCGTTGGTGCAGATCCAGCTCATGAACTCCGACCAGCGGGCGTGTCCGCAAGCGCCAGGTCGATCTCGGGTTTGCGCTGAGCGAGCGTTTCGAGGCTTCGCATCTGCTGAGCGACCAGCGGATGAAGGGCTGTCCATCCGATGGCGCCGGTCGACCCGACGAGGTTGTTCAAGTGTGTCAACCAGGTCTCGGTGACAACGCCCGCTCCGCCTGGTCGGATGAAGTTGATGGACGACTCGCTGGGAAGGGCGGCGTCCTGGGCTACGGCGTTCCCGATGCCGGACTTGCGGTCGTCGCTGGCGCCAGTCGAGGTCCGCGCGTCGGCTGGCGATAGAGGGCCTTCAGGGGAGGTGTCAGGTCGCTGACCGTGAGTCGGGCGATCGTTGTCCGAGGCCAGGAACCACAGCAGGTGCTGCGGGATGTCGAGCAGCAGGGCCCAGAACCGCAGCTGGCCGAGGTGTTGCTCCGGGCGACCGGTCTCGATCCTGCAGATCTGGCTCTGGGACTTGAATGCCCACCGCCCGACCGTCTCCTGCGAGATCGGCATCCCGTGCGCTGGATGCGAACGGTATGCGGCGATAAGGCGTCCCATGTGCCGGTCGGCGGCGGCTTCTCGGAGGGGCGGGTGGTTCCAGAAGTCGGGTGGCAGTACGGGCGGATGGGTTCGCAGCGTAAGCAGGTCACTCGTACAGCGCTGGCAATGCACCCCATGGTGGGAGCCGGCGAGCGGCGTACGGCATCGTCGGCACCGCCGAGTACCTCCATGCATGGGCTGCCCCCTCGTCGGTTACCCGACCGTTTGGTTCCCGCTCTCCCACGGCTGCCATCGATGACGGCTTGCTGGATCCACGGAGAGATTCCGTGGCCGGTGACCCGGTCAGCGGAATCCACGCCGCGTACTTGCCTCTGCCGGTTGGCGGCGTTGGGCTTGGCCTGCAGATTGTCCGTCCCGGGCGAGGGCTGATACAAGTCCTCGGACGACCGGGGGCGAATGTCATCACTCCGGGCCCGACGATCCGACGTCCGCCCAGAATCCCCGAATCGCTCCGACCACCTTGGATTGTCCTAAGTGGCGGGTCACGGCGCCGTGCGCCGCCCGATCCGCCTCTCATAACGGATATGCAGCGCTTGGCATAGCGCGTGTCGACGCAGCTCAGCAAGCTCTGATCAGCGCCCGCACCTGTGAGCGGGCGGGGCGCAGCCGGCTGATGCCAGCTACGAACGGCGGATACCCGAGACGAGTGCCGGCGGCGGCACCTGCTGATGGATCGGGAGGTCAGATGCACACGAGACGAGCACGTCGGTGGTGGCGCGTTTTCGGCCGGTTGCGATGCACGTGTGGATTGCCCTGGCCGTGCATCGAGGCATGGATGGAGAAGGGCCGACGACGTGAGGAGCACCGCGCCCGGACCGCTGTCAGCGATCCGGCGCCTCGGGTGCCGGTATGGGCTGCTCCGACGATGCCGCTACGGCAGATCGGCCGCGCCGGTGCCATCACACCGGCGCAGGAGCAGCGAGCCCGGGGCAATCGGCCGTGTTAGTTCCCCGGACAGGGCATCAGGCTGTGCGGCCGGGCTGGGACTGCACGGTGTGCGGCCGGCGGTGGCCATGCGCCGTTGCCAAGGTTGAGCTCGCTGAGCAGTACCGGGACTTCATGCGCGGCCTGACGGTGCTGCTCAGCTCCTACTTGATCGAGGCGATCGACGACTGGGCGGTCGGGGTGGGTGGGCCGCCACCGGATCTGTACGAGCGGTTCCTCGGCTGGGCCGACACCTCGAGAGGCGTGGCATGACGGGGCAGGCGCCGGTGGGGAACCGCAACGGGCTGCTGACCCTGTTGCTGGACGTCTTCTACGTGCCGGTGGTGGTCCGGGTCGGCACCACGTTGGTCAACATCGCCGGTGTCGGCAGGAGCGAGGGCCGTTACGTCCTGGAACTGGACGAGGGCGAGATGCAGGTGGCTGTCGAACACCTCATGCTCGACAGCCTCACGGCAGCGAAGGCTCGAGCCGCTGGCAGCGCCGGCGAGGTGGCAGAGGGTTCGGACGCTCAGAGAAAGCTCGACCGGTAAGAGGGCAGGCTCGCTGTCGGCCTCACCCTCTCGCGATACAACCATGCCGGTCTTTCGGCGTAGTTACCCGGAGACAACCACAACGGAAAGGCCCCGGCCATGCCATTCGCACCGAGTGCAGCCGGGCTATAGGTTCGGCTGGTGAGCACGCCTGTCTTCTACGCGCGCCCGGGGACCGTGGGCAACACCCTCGGCGTTCAGCCAGCGGTCGGCAGTAGGGACAAGGCCGGCTCGCCCGGTCAGGTGCGTTCCGCCGCGTTCATCGCTGAGGTGCATGCTGTCATCGCCGAGCAGGTGAGCGCCACCGCTGGTCCTCTCGCGCTGCGACTCGACATCGGCCTACCGGACGACGTGCCGCTGCTCACCCACCACGACCTAGACAATTACCTGTTCCCACTGGTCCCGCGGCTCACTGCCAACACCGGGCGCCAGTTCGTATCCGTGTGGGCGTCGAAGCGGCACGCGCCCGCCTCGACGGTCGCCGTATGCCAGGCCCAGGTGACTTCCGACCCGGGCGGGACATACTCGTTCTCGGTCAACACGACAGCCTCGGTCGAGAGCACCGCCTTCAAGGAACAGATCCGCGACCAGGTCACTGCCGCCCGACCACTGCCGGACGGTGGTGTCGCCCTCCAGCTCGCCTTCGTCGGCGGGCTGAACCGGGCGTGGCCGAACCTCTGGAAGGCCACGATCGACTCCCTCGGCTCCCTCCTCGGCCGCGACGCCGGAGCCGGGCAGTGGAACCCCCGCGACGGTCGCATCACCGACCTCGGACTGCACTGCCTAATCGACCCGAACGCCGGCAACGACGTCATCATCGCCATCCGAGCCGACACGGCCACCCAGGCACCGGAGTAGACGAATTCGGCGTCGGCATACGCGGGCGAATGGGCCGCCGATCGAGGCCGAGCTTCCCGCGATCACCACATCGCGGACGGAAAAGCACTGGTCAACACGGGTCGAGACAGACCATTCCGAAACAACCGATCACCACCGGATCACCACGTCCCACATCGCGGGAAAATCCGGGCTCAAAACTGGGAAACAAAAATGGCCGTGAACCGCGTTTCCGCAGGTCACAGCCATTTTTAGGAAGTGCGCCCGAAGGGACTCGAACCCCTAACCTTCTGATCCGTAGTCAGATGCTCTATCCATTGAGCTACGGGCGCTTACCTTGTTGCTCAGTCAGCCTACAACACCGACTTTCGCGCGGAGACTCCGGGATTCGAACCCGGGAGGGGCGGTAAAACCCCAACCGCATTAGCAGTGCGGCGCCATAGACCGGACTAGGCGAAGTCTCCCCGGCAGCCCGAGGACTACCGGGGACTGACAATACCGGACTCTGTGACGGGCGCACAAAGAGGGCGGCATCCGGCACACCGGAGATCTTCGCGAGGGGTCACGAACAGGCGAAACGTCGCGGATGAGGCTAGGCTCGCAGCGATGGAGGAGAACACGCGCCGGGAGGCTCCGCGGGCTCGCGATCCGCGAAGCCCGTTCAGTGCGCCCGAGCAGAAGCCCTCCGCCGAGCAGCCGGCCGCGAGTCCTGCGCGCCGTGCCGCGCCGCCGGCGGTCACCTTCCAGCCACCGAAGCCGGATTCGGGTGCCGAAAGTCACTCTGAAAACCCTTCTTCGGGTACGGGTGGAGCACCCCCACGCCGCATCCCGCGCAAAGCCGCGGCCCGCCCGGCAGCGCCGACCGACGCCACCGTGCCACCCCAGCCGTCCCGCCGCCCCAGCGACTCCCCCGCCGCCGAACCGCCGGCCCCCGCTGGGGAGCAGCCCGCCGGAAGCCGGCCCGACCGAGCGACCGTCGAAAACCAGGCCGATCAGACGCCTCCGGAGACCGGGGCGAGGCAGCGGCCCGCAAGGAAGGCAACCGCGCCGGCCAAGCGCACGCCGGCGAAGAAGGCGGTCACGCCCGCCAAAGCCGCAGAGGCCCCCGTCAAGAAGGCAGCCGGGCCCGCCAAAGCCGCGGAAACTCCGGTTAAGACGGCGCCCGCGCCAGCCGAAGCCGCAGAGGCGCCGGCCAAGAAGGCGGCTCCGGTGAAGAAGGGCGCCCCGCCCCGGAAGGCTGCTCCGCGGAAGCCGAAGGAAACGCCGCACCCCGTCACTGCGGCGGAGGGGGCAGTGCCGGATCCGGGCGTGCCCACAACACCGACCGGCTCACGGCCCGACACGCCTACGGCCCCCGAAGGGCACCGGGCGGAACCGGCCGACAACGCGGACCCGACAGCCGCGCCGAAGGTGGAGGCGATCGCTGCGGTGGGGACGTCGTCTGCGGTCGTTGTGCGGCTGCCGTCGCTGGGTTCCCGGGAGCGGGCGGGCAAGCGCTTCGAATCCCTCGCCGAGGAGCTGCTGGCGGAGCCCTCCCGTACCCCCGAGATCCTTGCCCTTGCCGCCGTCGAGGCGATCGGGCCGCGGGCGAGAGCCTGGGCCGCCCGGACCCGCGACACCTATCCCACGGCGTCGCCGCAGGCGCTGGCCCGGCTGGCGACCCGCCGGTTCACCCGGACCGCCGGGTTGCGGGGTGCGCTCGGTGCGGTCGCCGGCCCGTACGCACCGGTTGCCCTGACCACGGCGATCGTGGTGACGCACGCGGAGCTGGTGTTGCATCTGGCGGCGGCGTTCGGGGTGGATCCGGAGGACCCGCGGCGGGCCGAGGATCTGCTGAAGCTGGCGAGTCCGGGCAGTGGGCCGTTCGTCGCGTGGGCGGCGCTGCGGCTGGCGAACCGGGCACTGCCGGGCGTGAGTCTGGTCACCGCGGTGCTGGGGGCGCGGGCGACGGCCGGGATGGTGGCGGCGCGGGCGCAGCGTTTCTATGAGAGCCAGTCGAGCCAGGATTCCGGCAGCGTCTCGTAACCGACGAAGGCGACGATGTCGAGGAGGCTGTGCGCGACGATCAGGGGCATGACGCGTTTCGTGCGAAGGTAGAACAGCGCGAAGACCACGCCCATGATCGCGTTGCCGATGAAGGCGCCGAAGCCCTGGTAGAGGTGGTAGGAGCCGCGCAGCACGGCGGACGCGGCGATGATCCACACCGGGGACAGCTCGAGGGAGCGGAGCCGGGTGAGCAGGTACCCGACGACGATCACCTCTTCGAGCACCGCGTTCTGCACGGCGGCGAGGATCAGCACGGGCAGGGTCCACCAGTAGGCGTCGAGGCCGGATGGGCGGATCTGGGCGTTGATGCCGAGCTGAAGGGCCGCGTACACCAGCAAGAGGCCCGGAAGCCCGATCGCGGCCGCGAGGCCGGCGCCCCACCCGATGTCGAAGCCCGGCTTGCGGAAGTCGATGCCGAGGTCGCGGGGACGGATGCGGTCGCGCCACAGCAGGAACAGCGCCAGCATCACCGGGATCAGGGCGAAGAAGATGTTCAGGAGCTGGTAGGTGAGGTCCAGGTAGGGGCGTGGCGAGACGGTCGGGTTGAGGGTGGCGGTCTGCTGGGCGAGCGGCGCCGCGGCGGTGAGTTTCGCGGTCAGCGACACGATGGAGTAGATCGCGGACTGCCCGAGCGACAGCAGCAGGACGATGGTGATCTCGATCCCGTATCGCGGGCGAGTGGACTGCTGCTGTTCCTCGACGCTCACCCGACAACTGTAGGCGAGGCACGAACTCCCCCAATTCGGGAAACGACGCGCCGGAGAGGGTGGCGAATCGCACCTCCGGTGCGTCGTGTTCCCGACTGCGCTGACCACCCTGAATGGCATGGGAGACCTCGCACGCTTGCTCAAGGAGAGCTGGAGCCTGGTCGAGGAGCATCAGGACAAGGTCGCGGGCTATTTCTACGCGCGGATGTTCCTGTCGCACCCCGACCTGCGTGATCTGTTCCCGGTGCAGATGGATGTGCAGAGGGCCCGCCTGCTGGGCGCGATCGTGACCGCGGTGCAGACGCTGGAGGACCCGGAGCGGTTCGACGACTATCTGCGGGCGCTCGGCCGGGACCACCGCAAGTTCCACGTGGAACCAGAGCACTACGAGGTGGTCGGCGGGGCGCTGATCGAGGCGATGCGGGCGTTCGCGGGCGAGGAGTGGGGCGTCGAGTACGACCAGGCCTGGGCCGACGCGTACGCCGTGATCGCCTCGAAGATGCTGGCCGGCGCGGACGCTGATCAGAATCCGCCCTACTGGTACGGCGAGGTGGTCGCGCACGAGCGCCGCTCCCAGGACATCGCGGTGTTCACCGTGCTGCCGCTGCAGCCGCTGGAGTTCCGGGCCGGGCAGTACCTCAGCCTGGAGGCCCCGCGCTATCAGCCCCGGTTGTGGCGCACCTACTCCCCGGCGAACGCGCCGCGCCGCGACAACACCTTGGAGTTCCATGTCCGGGCGGTCGGTGCGGGCTGGGTGTCGAGCGCCCTGGTCCGCCGACTGCAGGTCGGGGACATGGTGAAGCTGGCGGCGCCGATGGGTTCGATGACGCTGGACCGCCGGTCGACCCGGGACGCCGTGTTCGTGGCCGGCGGCACCGGCCTGGCCCCGATCAAGTCGTTGCTGGAGGAGCTGACCCGGTACAACCGGACCCGGTGGGTGCACGTCTTCTTCGGCGCGCGGACCCGGGAGGATCTCTACGATCTGGCCGACCTGAACCGGCTGGCGGCCCGTTATCCGTGGCTGTCGGTGGTGACCGCGTGCAGTGACGATCCGACGTTCCCCGGCGAGCAGGGGGACATCTCGGACGTGGTGGCGAAGTACGGCCCGTGGAAGGAGCACGACTTCTTCGTCTCGGGGTCGGGCCGGATGGTGAAGGCCACCTTGAAGACCCTCGCCGAGCTGCAGGTGCCATCGATCCGGATAAAGTACGACAGTTTTAGCGACTAGTAGTCCCAAGGGCGGCCGGTCTGCTGGTACTCGGCGACCGGCACCAGCTTCGCGTCGGCCTGCATCCGGTCCACGTACAGCCGGCCCTCCAGATGGTCGATCTCGTGACTGATCAACCGGGCCAGCCCACGCTCGAACGAGGTCACCACCCGGGTCCCGTCGAACCGGGCGTGCTCCACGTCGATCCGCAGCGGCCGCGGCACCAGGCCCCGGTAGTCGAAGAACGACAGGCAGCCCTCGTACTGCTCGTCACACTCGCTCGACTCGCCGACGATCCGCGGGTTGAGCAGGACGACCGGGTCGATGTCCCGCTCGGGCGGCCGGACCACGGCGGCCGCGACCGGCACACCGACCTGCGGCGCCGCCAGCCCGACCCCCTTGCTGAACTCGTGCAGGTCGTCCAGCCGACCCAGAGAGGTGAGCAGCTGGGTGACCGCGTTACGGGCGGCGGCCTGCTCGCGGGGCAGCTGGAAGTGGCGGGCCCGCTGCCGGAGCAGGTCGGACCCGCGCTGGATGATGCCGATGCCGCGCATCCGGTGCGAGGCCCGCGGCAGGGCCGGCTCCGGAGGCCCGGTTTCCTCGTAGACCGGGGCGCCGGCGCCGCGGTACCGCCATTCGAGGCGGTACCGGGCGTTGAGCAGGGGCGCGTCGGTGGACCACTCGAAAATGGCGCGACCTCCCTCGGTGCGGCGTTCCAACGGGGACCGGACGGGCACCTCGGCGTTGAGCGATGCCTCCACTCCCCAGACCTGGGGCTCGAAGTTCTCCGGAAAATCCAGCCGGACGGTGAGCGAGCGGGTCGGCAGCCGGACGGCACGCTGGAACCACTGGCCCCATTTCCTCTCGTCGACCGTGTACGCGTACTCGATGATCGTCCGCTCGCCGGGGTAGAGCGGGAACTGACCGCGCTCGTTGGCGAACATCAGCCAGATCTCCTTGGACGCGTCCCGGTCGAGCTTGACCCGCCACTGCATCGGCTCGGCGGCGTCGCCCTCGCCGGCGAACGCGCGCACGTCCATCTCACCGAAGTCGAGTGGGTTCTCCCGGTGGTGCCGGTTGGAGCCGGCGGGGTCGTGCGGGTACCGGTCGACGGCGACCTTCGCGAGGTACCGGGTGACGGGTTCGACGCCGGCGTTGTAGAGCCAGCGCGACACCCGGCAGCGGTAGGCCCCGCCGGTGTAGGCCAGTTCGGCCACCTCACGCTCGACGATCAGGCCGGTGCCGGGCGGCAGCCACTGGACCGGGACGGGCGGATCCCGGTGCGGGCCGGTGTTGCGGGCGTGCCGGAGTTCGTCGTACTCCTGGAATCTCTGCCAGATGGCGCCGCCGGCGCCGAGGACGGCCTCGGCTCTGCGGGCGAAGTCCTCGGTGGGTTTGTGGCGCCGTCCCTCGACGTGGCTGACGTACGAGGGATCGAAGCCCATGCGCGCGGCAAGCTGCTTCTTCGTCATCCCGCGGTCGGCCCGCCACTGCGCGAGCACCGTAACGAACTGGTCTGCTGCCCGTTCAATGGGCGAGGTGGTCATCACGGATGTCCCCTTCGCGACGGCATGTTCAGTGTCGCCGGGAGTCCCTGTCGCGAAGGAGTTAGTAGCGATTTGCCGACAGATACCTTGACGAATCCGGCAGCACCGCCACGCTACGTAAAGTAATCATTACCTAGGGCATTCGCCCGAAAGATCCCCTTGCCCACTGTGGTTAGGCTACCCTTAACCGGGTACCGTGGGTCGTCGCGAGCCCCAGCCGCTCCACAAGAGCGCGGCTCGCCCCCACCTACTTCAAGCAAGTCCATCCGCAAGGAGAATGCGGTGACTCAGCGACGAGTGCCGCGGGCAGGCGGACGCCCGTGACCAGCCCCACCATGGAGCTGACGCAGATCCGCCCCCGGCCGTTGGCGCCGGTCACCGCGACTCTGCGTGCCATGTTCGGCACCAGCACCGAGATCCCCGGCCTGGCACCCGGTCTGCTGGTGCCCGACATGGCCGGCTGGACACCCACGGCCCGCCTGGCCGACGTCCACCTGGACACGATCCTCGACGCCGCCCGCCGCCGGTGGAACGCTCAGCCGCACGCCGCCGCCGCGCTCGCCTGGAAGGCGTACACCTACTGGCTCACCCTCCCGGCCGTCCTCGGCTGGGCCTCCGCGCGCCGGGTCCCGCTGCTCACCGCCACCGACGCGGTCATGCACTTCGACGACCCGCGCCCGCTGATCACCCTCGGTATCCGCCGGGGTACCACTATCGCGGTCCTCCCCAACGATCCCCTCGCGCTCTCCGGCCGCCCCGAGGTCCGGGTGGTCGCCGACGAGGACGCGCTGCTGGCCGAGTTCCGCCGCAGCATCCTCGACGAGCACCTCACGCCCCTGCTCGACGCCGTCCACAGCCGGGTCCGACTGGGCAAACGCACCCTGCTCGGGTCCCTCGCCTCCGGTATCGCGTACGGCGTCCTGCGATCCGCCGACGCGGTGCCCGGCTCCTCCGCCGAGACCATCGACCGGCTGCTCACCGCCCTCGGGGTGCGCGACCTGATCGAGCTTCACCCCAACGACCAGGGCCGCCTCGACGTGCGCCGCAAGACGTGCTGCCTGGCCTTCACCCTGCCGCGGCCCAAGGTCTGCCCGGGCTGCTGCATCAAGACCCCTTAGTCGTACGGGCCACCCCCGACAGCGTGTGGATTTCGGCCGTCCTACGCGCCGCAAATCCACACGCTAGAAGGGGTCGCCTCCGGTGAGGACCGCGTCGGGGTCGTCGACCAGGGCGCGCACGTCCCAGATCCAGGCGCCGCCGGTCCAGGTGGGCCGGAAGCCCAGCAGGTCGGACATGGTACGCAGCATCTCGATGTCCCGGTTCTGCGGGGTCAGCACGACCACGCCGGCCTTCCAGAACCGCAGGTCGGCGAGCGCCATCTCGCGCCGCTCGTCGGTGATCTCCGGAACCGGGTTGCCCTGGCGGATCGAGGAGATCAGGCCGCTGGTCGGGCGCCACGGCGGGGAGAACATCGCGGTCCGGTCGGAGGGGTTCCACGGGTTCTGGTTGGGCAGCAGCGCGTACGCCCCGGCGATCCGCATGTCGTGACCGGTGTAGGCGGTCCAGCGCAGCGGGTCGGGGTAGCTGCTGTCCGGCAGCGGCAGAGCCACCATGGTGTGCTGCTCGTCCACGTACGCCCGCCAGGCCCCGGAGGTCACGAACTCCGGCACCGGCTCCATCGGGACCGTCGCCAGCGGCCGCGGGATCAGCGGCACCAGCGCCATCGCCACCGCGGTGATCATCGCGACCCGGACCGGGCCCCGGGCGGTGGGCTGGGTGCGCATGGTGTCGGCCGCGCGCTGGCAGCCCAGGGCCAGCACGATGCCGACGATCGGGGCGATCGCCATCGCCCACCGGGTCGGCACCGCCGAGTTCAGCACCGGCAGGTGGTGCAGGAACGCCCAGATGCCCGGCACCTCGGTGTCGACCCCGTTCAGCACGACGGTCGGCCCCAGTGACATGGCCGCGAAGAGGATCGCGATCGCGCCCAGCACCAGCACCGCGGCCGAGCGCCGCAGCCAGAGCAGCAGCCCGAAGAAGAGGACGATCAGGCCCCAGCCGAAGAAGGCGTTCTCCTCCGCGGGGTTCTGGGTGAGCAGGGCGGCGGTGGCGGAGTCGCCGGCCACCGAGTGCCGGGAGTAAGCGGTGAACGAGGCCAGGTCGGCACCGAAGTTCCGGACGAACTCGGCGAGGCCGTGGTAGGCCTGCGGGCCGAAGAACTGGACACTCAGCGGGTAGGCCAGGACGGCCAGGGTGGTGATCGCGGTGACCCCGAGCGCCCGCAGGAAGGGCAGGACCTCGCCCGGGTGGCTCTTGCGGCGGACCACGGCCATGACCACGCAGAAGACGCCGAGGCCCACCGCGGTCATGAAGAGTACCTCGAGGTTGATGAACGCCTGCCAGACCAGGAGGCCGGCCAGGATCAGGCCGTTGCGGATCGAGCGGCCGCGGACCCGGAGTTCCAGGGTGCGCCAGATGATCAGCGGGACGAGGAACTGGGAGACGATGTTCGGGTGGCCGCCGGCGTGCGAGACCATGCTCGGGGCGTACGTGCAGACGAGCGCGCCGACCCAGGCCGCCGCGCGGGAAGCGACGAAGCGGCGCGAGAGCACCAGATACCACGAAGCACCGGTTAATGCCAATGCGCCGGTGAGAAATACGTTGAAGGCCACATGCGGACCGAACAGAAGAGTGATCGGCGTCAGTGGCAACGAAACGGCCAACACCGAGGTGTTGGCCATCATGTTCACCCCGTCGGGGTAATTCAAGCGGTCCGAGAAGAACGGATACGCGCCATCGGTGAGCACCCGCGCACCGTGCGCCAGCATCCACTCGAAGAAAGCCTGATCCTGCGGATCATCACGCAGTTCATGATCAAGATTGAGCCACAACGGAGCGGTCAGCATGAACGCCGCGATCATGAAAGTCGCGAGCGCGACGACGTCCTGCCACGTCAGCAGACGCCGTCTCACCTGGGGTTTGACGGTCTCCGCAGGCGGGGCGGAAACCGCGGGAGCGGTCATCGCGACATCCGCCTCGAGGGCTATCAGCTCCGCATCCAGGTCGTCTTCGGCGGTCACCCGGCCGCGCGACAGAACGTTCTCGTCGGTCGGCTGGCCTGTCGAGTCAAAACCCGTAATCGTCATAGCATCGGCGAGCCTAACCGAGGTTTCGCAGATGCCAGCGGTGTGCGCCCCAGGCGTGATAGAGCCGATATGTACGCGTGTTTTCCGCGTGTCCGGCGAACCGCCACCCTGTGGACTTCCGGTGAGGTAACCCATCCGAGTACCCGGCCCACCTATGTCTCAATCAGGCCAAAAAATCAGTGGTGACCAGTGCTCAACTTTCGGATAGGCGCGTCAGATGGTTAACTTCAGCGGTCCCGCTGTCAGCTCAGATCGGCAAGATGAGGGAACCTCACCTATGGCAGACATCACTGGAGACCAGCGGATCCAGTCCGAAGTGCTCGAAGGCCTTGCCATGGCCGTGAACCACCGCCGGTGGTTCGTCGAGCTCGCTCTCCCCTACCTCGGAGACAACCCCATCGAGATCGGCAGCGGTCTCGGGGACTACGCGATCGAGTGGGCGGAGCACCTGCCGAAGTTCACCGCGACCGAGGCCGACCCCGACCGGCTCGTCCTGCTCAAGGAGCGGATGGCCGAGCACGCGAACATCGACGTGAAGCAGATGCTGCTGCCCGCCCAGGACCCGAGCGGGGAATACAGCGCCGCCGTCTCCTACAACGTGCTCGAGCACATCGAGGACCACGTGGGCGCGCTGCGCAGCATGAAGGAGCTGGTCCGCCCGGGCGGCCGGGTGATCATCATCGTGCCGGCGTTCATGTTCGCGATGAGCCAGGTCGACATCGCCACCGGGCACATCCGCCGCTACACCAAGAAGACGCTGGGCGCCGCCTTCACCGAGGCCGGGCTGGAGATCGAGAAGCTGCACTACGCGAACGCGCTGGGCCTGATCGGTTACTACACCGCCACGAGCATCTTCAAGCTCGCCCCGAAAGAGGGGCCGATGGTCAAGATCTACGACACCTTCGTGCTGCCGGTCACCAAGGCCGCCGAGCGCGTCGTGCGGCCGCCGTTCGGCCAGTCGGTCTTCTGCGTGGCCCGCGTCCCGGGCGCCTGACCGCTCAGCACATCACAAGGCCGTCGGCTGGTGAGCCGACGGCCTTTGCCGGTGTGTGCATTTCGGGCGCGCATGGCGGCCGAAACACACACACCGTCGGTTGTCTCAGCCGCGCACCTGGAAGGTCGGGCGGATCGTGGCCCGGGCCAGCGTGTGGAACGCCAGGTTGAACCCGACGTAGGCCGGCGACGCGTCCGGGGTCACCTCCAGCCGGTCGACGTCGATCGCGTGCACGGCGAACACGTACCGGTGGGCGCGGTCGCCGGGCGGCGGGGCGGAGCCGCCGTAGTTGCGCTCGCCGTAGTCGTTGCGCACGCAGAACGCCCCGTCCGGCAGCGGGTCCACTCCGCGCTCCAGCGAGGTGACCGCCACCGGCAGGTTCACCAGGACCCAGTGCCAGAAGCCGCTGCCGGTCGGCGCGTCCGGGTCGAAGCAGGTGACCACGAAGCCACGCGTCTCCGCCGGGAAACCGGACCAGGCGAGCTGCGGCGACAGGTTTTTCCCGCCCACACTGGTGTGCGCGTACAGCTCGTCGAGTGGCTGCCCGTCCGTGACGTCCGTGCTGGTCACGGTGAAGGCCGGGACCGGCGGGAGGACATCGTACGGATCGGGCGCCAGAGCGCGGTCAAGACTCATGAGGTGGCCTCCGGCGACGTGGTGAGTAACTGATCAGGTCTTCCCACGATGGGCCGAGACTAACCGTTCGGTGTGACCAGCGTCTTTCGTCCGCATTGCGGCCCGCCGTCACTCGAAGGGGTAAACGCACAGGTGGTGCGCATGCCCGAGCCCGTCATCGGTCATAGTTCTGTCAGACATCCGACCGGGTGCGTGCGGCCGAGATCCCCGCGCCTGGTTGCGATCGGCTGCCGTGAAGGACCACGGCGGTCAGCGAGTCGGCACCCGTCGAACCGGCGGGTGCTGACTGCTGTCCGGGCCCCTCACCGCGGCTCTCATCCCAGGCGGGACACCGACAGACCGCGGTAGAGCTTGCGGTAGACGACGCCGGTGCGGTGGTTCCCCGCGTCGATCATCATCCCGTTGCCCATGTAGATGCCCACGTGACCGGAGCCCACCACCAGGTCGCCGGGCCGCGCCTTGGACCGCGAGACCGTCCTGGCCCGCCGGGCCTGCGCGCCGGACGAGTGCGGCAGCCGCAGACCGGCCCGGGCGTAGGCACGCTTGGTGAGCCCGGAACAGTCGAAGCCGTGCGGTCCCTCCCCGCCGCGCACGTAACGCTTGCCGACCTGCGACCGGGCGAACGCGATCACCGCCCGCATGTCCCGCGCTCCCGCGGCGGTCCGCATCGGCCGCACACCGGTGCTGCGCGCCGTCCGCCGGATCGTGCCGGGTGACAGGGTCACCTGCCGGCGCTGCACCACGACGGTCTTCCGGGCGATCCGCGCGGTCCGGGCCCGGGCCGTCGGGACGGTGCGCATCTCCCGCGTCACCGGCCGGACGGCGGGCCTGGTCACCTGCCGTACCTCGACGGCCGGCCGGGCGACCCGGGCGGAACGGCGCAGGACCGGCGCCGGGCGCACCCGGGTGGCCGGGCGCAGCGCGGCGGGCCGGCGTGGGATCGCGCGGGAGACGCGCTGATCGGCCGCCTGGCGGCTCAGCAGGCCGGGCGGCGCCGCCCGGACGAGGCCGGCCGGTGCTGCCGCCCTGGTGAGGCCGGCCGGTGCTGCCGCCCTGGTGAGGCCGGCGTCGAACCGGATCTCCCGGAGCCGATCCGGTCGCAGTTCCGTCGTGGTGGACGCTGCCGGCTCGTCGAGCTGTCGCTTCTGAATCTCCACATCGATCGGGTGATCCGTGAGGTCCGGTGTGGCCGGCAGGGACTGGGGCGTCGTGAGCGCCTCAGCACCGTGCTCGACCTGGTCTAGGGCCGGCGTGATGACGGCCAGCGCGAGCGCGCCGGCGGTCAGCACCCGGCGGGTGGACGAACCGTGCAGTGTTGCCTCCGAAATAGGCCCGGGGCACTCACGCGAATCCCATCCGAACGCGGCCGATGCTGCCTGCCGCGCTTATGCCGCCGTCGAAGGTGGGCAATGGGAACCCGGACAACCGTGCGTATTCCGTGGACCATGCCAACACAACATCGAATCCGCCGGGGCATGATTCACATAATTGATCCCCGATCACGAACCGATAAACGCTGTGTTCAGCGCGGATCCGGGAGATCGAGACGTACGCCCGGAGTGGACAGCGTGCCGCGCACTGTCACCTGGTTGAGTTCGGCGTCCGACGGCACGTCGAAGGGGAGCACAGCGGCCACCGTGTCCCCCGGCTCGATCTCGTTGAGCAGGCTCGGGCTTCGATCGTTGAGAAAGACCGCGGCCTGCTCGGCGACGGCGTAGGCTTCGCCGTTGGCATCGTGGATGCGCAGCACCTCGCTGTCGAAAAGCTCCGGTTCCGAGCCCCGGTTCGTCACATTCACGTCCAGCAGACAGAATTGCCCGCCAGGCCGCTGCTCCAGGCCTTCCGGGCCGATCGACGACACGCCGCAGCGCAGCGCGGTCACGTCGAACCGGAATCCGCCGGCGGGGGACACCCCGAAGACCGGGCCCTCGGGGACCGCGGCCGGGGGTGGTGGGGACGTCACCACCGCCCACACGCCGAAGACGACGAGCGCGACGGAGACGACGAGCCCACCGGTGATCCACAGGCGCGCACGCCACCGCAGCGCCGGGTCCGCGGCGTCCTCGTGCGGCGGGACGTTCCGGACGGGGGCGGAGCGGTGCGGTGCGTACGTCACGGTGGTCCCCAGCGGTCGGTACACGCCCGCCTGCCGGACGCGTTGTCCGTCCATGCTGGGTGGGACACGGCCGGAGACCGCCACGACTCGCCGCATATTGGACCTTATCGGGCATATACCTCCGAGGCCGTTCACCCGAACGTGTGATCAGCGCTGCAGAACGATCTTCCCGAAGTGGTCGCTGGACTCCATCAACTCGTGCGCGGCGGCAGCCTCGGACAGCGGGAAGGTCCGGTGGATGACCGTCTTGACGAGTCCGGCGGCCACCAGCGGCCACACCTGATCCCGCACGCCGGCCACGATCCGCGCCTTGTCGGCCGCCGGACGGGCCCGCAGCGAGGTCGACGACACCCGGCCGCGCTTCGCCATCAGGGCACCCAGATCCAGCTCGGCGGAGCGGCCACCCTGCATGCCGATCACCGTGATCCGGCCCTCCGGCGCGAGCACCTCGACGTTGCGGGCCAGGTACTTCGCGCCGATGATGTCGAGCACGACGTCGACGCCTCTTCCGCCGGTGTGGTCGCGCGAGACCCGTACGAAATCCTGGGTTTGATAGTCGATCGTCAGCTCGGCGCCGAGCGCGCGCAGCCGCTCGTGTTTCTCCTGCCGCGCGGTGACCAGGACTTTCGCTCCCAGCGCAACCCCGAGCTGGACCGCGAACGTGCCGATCCCGCCGCCGCCGCCGTGCACCAGCAGCGTCTCACCGGGACGCAGCCGGTCCCGGTCCACCACGTTGGACCAGACCGTGCAGGCGACCTCGGGCAGGGTCGCGGCCTCGACCAGCGACAACCCCGCCGGCACCGGCAGCAGCTGGCCGGCCGGCACCGCCACGCGCTCGGCGTAGCCACCGCCGGCCAGCAGCGCGCTGACCCGCTCACCCACGTGATGCCCGGTGACACCCGGCCCGACCGCGCTGATCACGCCGGAGCACTCCAGGCCCGGATAGGCCGGCGCGCCCGGTGGCGGCGGATAGAAGCCCTGCCGCTGGAGAACGTCCGCCCGGTTCACCGCCGACGCCGTGACGTCGACGATCACCTCGCCCTCGCCCGCCTCCGGCTCCGGCACCTCGGCCCAGACGAGCCGCTTGTCCTCGATCACGATCGCGTGCATGAGCCCGACTCTGCCCCACCGGTACGACAAGAACCAATCGCGAATGGCAGACTGGACCCCGCACCGCTGGAGGATTCGCCTAGTGGCCGATGGCGCCGGTCTTGAAAACCGGTATGGGGAAACTCATCGTGGGTTCGAATCCCACATCCTCCGCTTCGCCTCCCCGGCCCCGCTGCTCAGTCCAGGGCCGGGTCGAGGGCGAGCACCGGGTTGAGGTCGGGGGCCGGGTTGAGGATGCGCTGGGGGCCGGTGCCGCCGGCGGCCAGGCGGTCGCCCGGGTTGGCGAGTTTGCACCGTTGCAGGGACAGGCAGCCGCAGCCGATGCAGCCGCTGAGCTCGTCGCGCAGGCGCTCCAGCACGGTGATCCGCTCCTGCAGCCGGTAACGCCAGCGCGCGGACAGCCGGGACCAGTCGGCCTTGGTGGGGGTGCGGTTCTCCGGCAGGGAGGCGAGCGCCTCGCGGATCTCGTCGAGCGAGACCCCGACCTGCTGCGCGATCTTGATGAAGGACACCCGGCGCAGCTCCGCCCGGTCGTACCGCCGCTGGTTGCCGCTGGTCCGGGAGGCGTGGATCAGCCCCTCCCGCTCGTAGAAGCGCAACGCCGACGGCGCGACGCCGCTGCGCGCCGAGAGTTCCCCGATGGTGAGCGTCTCCATGTAGCTCCTTGAGTTGAAGTGAACTTCAAGTTGCAGCCTAAGCACATGACCGTGATGACGACACCCGGACACCCCGTACACGCGCTGCTCAGCCGGATCACCGGCGACGTCAAACACGCCCCGAGCGCGCATTCCACACTGGACGTTCTCTGGATTCTCTACGACCGGGTGTTACGAGTCACACCCGGGACCGTCGACGATCCGGCGCGGGACCGGTTCCTGCTCTCCAAGGGGCACGGTCCGGCCGCGTACTACGCCGTGCTCGCCGCCAAGGGGTTCATCCCGGCGGACTGGCTCGACGACATGGGCGGCTGGGACAGCCCGCTCGGCCACCACCCGGACCGGCTGCTGATCCCCGGCGTCGAGGTCGGCACCGGCTCGCTCGGGCACGGCCTGGGTCTCGCCGTCGGCACCGCCCTCGGCCTACGCGCCCAGGGTCACCTCGGCACCCGCACGTTCGTGCTGCTCGGCGACGCGGAACTGGACGAGGGATCGAATCACGAGGCGATCGCGTACGCGGCCGCAATCCGGCTGCCGATCACCGCCATCGTGATCGACAACCGGTCCGCCACACACGGCTGGCCCGGCGGGATCCCCGCGCGCTTCCCGAACTGGGGCGTCTCGGTGGTGAACGGGCGCGACCACGACGAGATCGAACGGGCCCTGCGGGTCGTCGCCGACCGGCCGCACCTGGTGGTGGCGGGGCTATGAGGCAGACGTTCATCGACACCACGACAGAACTGCTCGCCGAGGACCCGCGGACCGCGCTGGTGGTCGCCGACATCTCGGCCGCCTCGTTCCGCGACGCCCAGCGCCGGCACCCGGACCGGGTGTTCAACGTCGGCATCCGGGAGCAGCTGATGGCCGGGGTGGGCGGCGGGCTCGCGCTCACCGGGATGCGGCCCTACCTGCACTCGTACGCGCCGTTCCTGATCGACCGGGCCTACGAGCAGATCAAGCTGGACCTCGGGCACCAGGACGCGGGGGCGGTGCTGGTGAGCATCGGCGGGTCGTACGACGCGGCGGCCGAGGGCTATACCCACCAGTCCCCGGGCGACGTGGCCCTGCTGGACACCCTCGACGGCTGGACCGTGCACGTGCCCGGCCACCGCGACGAGGTCCCGGGACTGCTGCGGGACGCGGCCCGCCACGACGACCGGGTCTACGTGCGGCTCTCCGAGCAGGAGAACGGCCGGGCGCATCCGGACGGCGGGAGCCTGCGGGCGCTGCGGCACGGCGGGGCCCTGGTGGTGGCGGTGGGCCCGATGCTGGACCCGGTCCTGGAGGCCGCCCGGGACCTGGACGTGACGGTGGCCTACACCAACACGCCACGGCCGCTGGACACCGGCGGACTGCGGTCGCTGATGCGTACCGGTGAGGTCGTCGTCGTGGAGCCCTATCTGAAGGGCACCTCGGCCGGGCTGGTCAGCGAGACGCTGAGCGGGCTGCCGCACCGGGCGCTGCACCTGGGCGTCGGTCGTGCCGAGGTGCGCGGGTACGGCAGCCGGCACGATCACGCCCGCGTCCACGGCCTGGATCCGGCCGGGTTGCGCCGCTCGATCAGCGACTTCCTGGGCTAACGAGAGTGTGTGTATTTCGGGCGCGCATGACGGCCGAAATACACACGCGGGAACTAGACCGTGACCGATCTGGGGAGGAAACCCTCGCGCAACAATTCCTCGACCCGCCACGCCGCCGCGGAGTCGGCCAGGCGCATCCGGAACCGCTCGCGCACCCCGTCCATCGCGGTGACGGCCAGCTCGATGCCCGGCTTGGACAGATCGAGGCGCCAGGTCACGTTGCTGAGCATCCGCAGGTTCGCGTTGAGGTGCAGGCGCAGCCGGCGCAGCGGCCGGGTCTCCTGGGTGACCACCAGGCGGCGCTCGGTGAGCAGCAGGAACCAGTCTCCGGAGAGCGGCGATCCGGGGCGCACGCAGCGGGCCACGAGGACGGCCGGATCGTCCGGGTCCACGCAGTTACGGAAGATCGGAAGGTGCCGGGCGGCCCCCGGCAGGGCCGCGGCGGCCTCGGCCGCGGGGTGGAACGTACTGGCGAACACGTCCATGCAGTGTTAACGGAAGATGAATGCCGGAAGAGGCGGCCGACCTCACTGAATATCGAATTACAGCGGCTCGCCGAAGGTGGTGCGAATCATTCTGGAATAGTGATGGGGATGATGCAGTGGCGAGTCAGACCCGTCCTCCCGGCCGCCAAGCTGGTCGCCGCCCTCGCGGTGCCCGCCCTCGCCGCGCTGTTCGCCGAGGGTGACGTGGTGCGCTGGGGGCTCGCCGTGATCGCCGCGGCCGCGCTCACCACCTGGGCGGCGCGCGACCTGGTCGTCCCGGTCCGCCTGGCGGCGGATCCGTCGGGCGTCACGGTGGTCACCGGGTTCGCCGGCCGGCGGCACCTGACCTGGGACCGGATCGAGCGGGTACGGGTGGAGACCACCGCCCGCCGCGGCCTGCGCAGCGAGCTCCTGGAGATCGACGCGGGCGATGCCATCTACCTGTTCGGCACCAACGAGCTCAGCGCCAGCCCGGAGGACGTGGCGGCGTCGCTCGCCGACCTGCGCACCGTCGGCTAGCGGCCGCGTGTGGATTTCGGGCGCGCATAGCGGCCGAAATCAACACGCTCGCTAGAGGATGGTGCCGGTCCGGACGATCGCGGCGACCACGACCACCGCGAGCAGCACCGCCAGGCCGATCGCCTGCTTGACACCCCGGTGCGGCCGCGTGGCATAAGCCAGCACGGCAGCCGCGGCGCCACCCGCCACCAGGCCGCCGAGGTGACCGGCGATCGAGATGTACGGGATGGTGAACGTGAAGATCAGGTTGGCGATCAGCGTGGACGTCATCGCGCTGGAGTCCCGCATCAACCGGCGGTTGATCACGATGACCGCCAGGATCAGGCCGAACGTGGCAGTGGACGCGCCCGCGGAGGGCTGGTTCGGCGCCTGGAAGACGTACGCCGCGACGTTGCCGCCGATGCCGGCCAGCAGGTAGAGCGCGGCGAACCGCAGCGGGCCGAGCTGAACCTCCAGATAGCGGCCGACCTGCGCCACCAGCATCATGTTGAGCAGCAGGTGCACCGCGCCGTAGTGCAGCCACATGGCGGTGAAGAGCCGGTACCACTCGCCCTGGGCGACGCCGTGGATCTCACCGTCGGGGTAGAGGGCCAGACCGAGCACCTCGCCCCACTCGGTAACCGGGGTGCCGCTGCCCATCAGGCCGAACCAGCCACCGCCGGCGATGGCGCTCGGGCCGCCGACGATCGCCGACACGACCATGACCACCGCGTTGATCGCGATGATCCCGGTCGTGACGAAGCCGAGCTGGCCGGCGCGGCTCCCGCCGAAGGCGGTGCGCGCCGGCCGCTGGCTGCGGCGTCCCTCTTTGACACACTCGGGGCACTGGTGGCCGACCACCGCGTCGTTCATGCAACTGGTGCAGATCGGACGCTCGCACCGGCTGCAGCTGAGCAGGGTCTCTCGTGACGGATGGCGATAGCACACCGGTGCCGTCGAGGGGGCCTCACTCATGGCACCAAAGGTACCGTGAGAGGTCAGGAACGCTCGATCGAGACCTTCTCGATCACGACGTCCTCACGCGGGCGGTCGCCCGGGCCGGTCGGCGTGTTCGCGATCGCGTCGACGACCTTCGCCGACTGCTCGTCCGCCACCTGGCCGAAGATCGTGTGCCGGCGGTTCAGGTGCGGGGTCGGGCCGACCGTGATGAAGAACTGCGAGCCGTTGGTGCCCGGGCCGGCGTTCGCCATGGCGAGCAGGTACGGCCGGTCGAAGAACAGCTCCGGGTGGAACTCGTCGGCGAACTGGTAACCCGGGCCACCGCGACCGGTGCCGGTCGGGTCACCCATCTGAACCATGAAGCCGGCGATGACCCGGTGCGAGATGGTGCCGTCGTAGTACGGCCCGCTGCCCTTCTGGCCGGTCCGCGGGTCGGTGTACTCCTTGGTGCCCTCGGCGAGCTCGACGAAGTTGCGGACCGTCGCGGGGGCGTGATCCGGGAAGAGCTGCACCCGGATGGCGCCGTGATTGGTGTGCAGGGTGGCGTAAATGTTCTCGGCCACGGGTACTCCCGTCGTGGTGATGGGCTGTTCTCGTGCAATTCGGATCCTCCCCCATGTCGGGGATCGGGTCGCGCGGGGGTACCTGAGAAGGCAACATGACGTGGGAGAAGACCACAGGAGGTGGGCACTGGTGTTCGCAACGATTCGTCGTCGGAGCCGGAAGGCGCGCATGCGCAACGAGCTCGGGCAGAGCGTGGACCACTTCAAGCGCGCGGCTTCGATCGCAGCACAGGAGACCAGCGCGACAGTCACGCCCAAGTTCACCGCGGCCAAGGACCGGGTTCAGCCGGCCGCGACCGCGGCTCGTGACGCGGCCTCGCAGAGCTGGGACAGCGCGCTCGCCGCGCTGACCACGGCGTCGGAGACCGTCCGGCAGGCCGGCAAGACCACCAAGAAGGCCAGCAAGAAGGAGTTGAAGGCCCAGCAGAAGCAGGCCCTCAAACTCCAGAAGAAGGCCGCCAAGGCGACCACCCGGAAGAAGAACCGGGGCAGCCGGCTCTTCGGGTACGCGCTGCTCGGCACCGCTGTCGGCGTGGGCGCCGCGTACGTCGCCCGCCGTCGCCGCGAGGCCCAGTGGGAGGAGTACGAGCCCGTGACACGCGCCGGCGGGGCCGACGACTCCGCCTTCGAGCCGATGGAGCCGACCGTCTACACCACGGCGACCAACACGACCGATCAGACCAAGCAGGACCCCCGGTAGATCATCTCGCCTTCGGGCCGGCCTGGACGGGGTCCAGCGCCGGCCCGACGGGCAGATAATCGACCAGCTGGGACGGGACCCGGGTGGGCGTGACATTGCCGTACCCGAACTTGCCCAGCAGTTCCCGGCTCGCCAGCGGGAACTGGACGCCGTCGTCGGTGATCAGGCTGACCGTGCCGCTGCCCGCCGGGGCGTCCGGCGACGAGACCGACTCCACCACCGCGCCCTTGCCGCGCGGCATGGTCACCAGGTCGACGCTCGCCATACCGACGGGGGTACGCCCGGCCGGGATCTCCAGGCCGGTCCGCATCTCCAGGCTCATCTGCTCGTCCTTCAGCGTCGCCGTCATGCAGGCCGTCGTGGGGGCCGCCGCCAGTTTCGGCGCGACCAGCGGCAGATCGGCCACGGTGGACGGCATCCCGGTCTTCGACGTCGTCAGGTTGTTGCCCCACTCCTGCGCGCCGACGGTGACCGGCCGGCCGGCGCCCGGGACCATGGTCAGCAGCTTGAGCTGGAGCTCGCTGAGCGGGGCGACGCCGTCCGCGAGGACCATGGCGTACGAGCTGCCGTCCAGGGTCAGCACCTGACCGACCTTGCGGCCGCTGACCACCGAGGCGCCGCGATAGCCGGGGATCACCGGCGCGGCCAGGTCGGAGCCGGACGGGATGGCGTCGACCCAGGCGGACGAGACGATCCACGGGCGGCTGCCGTACCAGCCGAGGACACGCATGGTGGCGTCGGCGCGGGCGGTGGGCAGCAGGTGCCGCTTGCCCTCGTACACCAGGAACGTACGTCCCTTGTTGTCCTTGACCAGCAGACCGCCCGACGGGGCGCCCTTGCCCTGCGGAACCCCGGTGCCGATCACCAGCGTGCTCTTCGGCTTGCCGGCGACCGTGCTGGTGCAGATCGACCAGGTGTCCTTGAGCAGGTTCTTGTCGGTCGGCAGCGAGTCCGGCGCGCCGAGGATGCCGAGCGGCTCACCCAGTGCGATCTTGGCCAGTTTCTCGGACGCGACCGTCTTCAACGCCGGCGGGTGCCCGGTGGCCAGCAGCATGCCGGACGTGTAGTTCAACACCGGGTGCAGCTTCTTGTCCGACTCCAGGTACACGTACCGCGCGCCGGTCTTCTTCTCCACCAGCACGGCGCTCGGGTCGTTCGCGGCGGCCATGGTGTTGCCGGTGAACAGGCCGTAGACGGCGAAACCGCCGACCACCAGAGCGGCGATCAGCAGGCTGATCAGGGCCGTGACACCGGCTCTGCGCAGCGGCGATCGTTGCGGGTCCGGGTCGTGTGACACCAGCGCCGCCACCACACGCTGCACCGAATATTGATACGAATGCAGCTCATCCTGACGCGACGGCACCCGGACACTCTAGAGGCATGGGCCGATGTCGTGGGGGTCAGAGCCAGCCGTTGCGGCGGAAGGCACGGTAGAGCAGCACTGTCACCAGTGACAGGAAGGCGATCAGCACGGGATAGCCGTACCGCCAGCCGAGTTCGGGCATGTAGTCGAAGTTCATGCCGTAGATGCCGGCGAACGCGGTCCAGACCGTGGCGATGGCCGCCCAGGACGCGATCTTGCGCATGTCGTTGTTCTGGTCGACGGTCACCTGCGCGAGGCGGGCCTGCAGGATCGAGTTGAGGAGGTCGTCGAAGGACGAGACCTGCTCGACCGTACGCGTCAAATGGTCTTGAACGTCGCGGAAATACCGCCGGATCTCCTTCGGCACGACGCCCTGGCTCGACGTGATCGCCGCGAGTGGGCGCTGCAGCGGGACGACCGCCCGGCGGAACTCCACCAGCTCTCGTTTGAGCTGGTAGACCTGCTGGATCGGGGCGATCCGGTCACGCGAGAAGACGCCCTCCTCGATCAGGTCCAGATCGGCCTCGAAGTCGTCGGCGACCTCCAGGTAGTGGTCGACGACCCGGTCGGTGACCGCGTAGGCGACCGCCCACGGGCCCTGCTGCAGCAAGGCCGCCCGCTGGTTCTCCAGGTCGGCCCGCACCGGCGACATCTCGGAGGCGTCGCCGTGCCGGACGGTGATCACGAACTGCTCACCGATGAAGATCATCATCTGGCCGGTCTCGACCACCTGCGAGCTCTCGGTCAGCTCCTGGTGCGGCACGTACCGGGCGGTCCGCAGCACCAGGAAGTGCACCGCGCCGAACTGCTCCAGCTTCGGCCGCTGCTCGGCCTTGACCGCGTCCTCCACCGCCAGTTCGTGCAGGCCGTAGGTCCGCGCGATCGAGGCCATCTCCGCCTCGGACGGCTCGTGCAGCCCGAGCCACACGAAGGCGCCCTCCTGTTTGCACGCCTCCTCCAGCGCCTTGTCGGGACTGAACTCGCCGGGAGTGCGCTTGCCGTCCACGTAGACACCGCAGTCGACCACCGAGGTGGGACTCTGATCCGGGTCGCCCGGCTCGAAATGGTCGCCGTTGTTCAGCAGGCCGCGCATCCGCGCCGCCCACGCCTTGCCCAGGGGCCCGCCACGGGCCGCCCACGAGCGTTCTTCCGTCATGTCAGCCTCCCCCGGGACGACAAACCACTGGAGGCTACCCCGGCGCGGGGAAGCATCCCCGCGCCGGACGGGAACGAAACCCGCGTCAGCCCCGTACCTCGGCGATGGCCTCGGCGATCCGCCGCACGCCCTCGTCGATCTGGTCGACCGTGACCGCGGAGTACGCCAGGCGCAGCGAGTTGCGGCCGCCGTCGAGCAGGAAGTCGCTGCCCTTCACGACCGCCACACCCTTCTTCATCGCCGCCGGGAACAGCTTGTCGACGTCCACGTCCGCGGGCAGGTCCACCCACAGGAAGTAGCCGCCGTCCGGCTCGGTGAAGGTGGCGCCGGGGATGTGCTTGCGGATCGACTCGGCCAGCACCTTCGCCCGCTCGCCCAGCGCCGCGCTGACCGTCCGGACCGACTTCTCGATGTCACCGGAGACGCAGAACTGGTGCACGATCGCCTCGGACACCATGCCGGGGGAGATGTAGAGGTTGGTGGCCTTCTTCGCGATCGCGTCGATCAGCGCGGCCGGGCCGACCAGGTAACCGACCCGGACACCCGGGCAGACCGTCTTGGTGAAGCTGGAGGCGTGCACGACCAGGTTGTTGGTGTCCAGCGACAGCATCGAGGGCAGCGGCTCGCCACGGAACCGGATGTCCACGTACGGGTCGTCCTCGAAGATGATGAACTCGTACTGCTCGGCCAGGGCCAGCAGCGCCCGCCGCTTCTCCTCGGACAGGGTCAGGCCGGCCGGGTTCTGGTAGTTCGGGATGATGTGCGCCAGCTTCGGCCGCACCCCGGACTCGAGGAGCGTCCGCAGCTCCTCGATGTCGATCCCGTCCTCCTGCAGCGTCACCTGGTGCACCTTGGCGCCCAGGTTCTGCAGGTTGAGCAGCGTCCGGTCGTAGGTCGGCTTCTCCACCACCACGTCGTCACCCGGCTGCACCAGGTGGCCGAAGAGGAACGCGTCCGCCTGCAGCGAGCCGTTCGTCACGATGACCTGGTCGGGGGAGACGTTGTGCTTGTCGGCGATCCACTTCCGCAGCGGGAGGTAGCCGACAGAGGTGCCGTAGGCGGTCACACCGGCCGGGTCGGCGTCGAAAGCGCGGGCGGCGGCGGCCTTGAGACCCTCCACGTCGACGATGTCCAGCGACGGGGCGCCACGGGCGAAGGAGATCAGCTGCTCAGCGGTCATGGACATCAGCTTAGAAGCCGGGTCTATACCATTTTCCGTGTGCCCCTCGCGAGTCCTACGGATGGGACACCGGCGGCTATCCTCGCTGGGCACACCTGACGTACCTCGGGAAGGAACCGCCCCCATGATCGGATTGGTACTCGCCGCAGGGGCTGGGCGCCGGCTACGGCCGTACACGGACACGCTGCCGAAGGCGCTGGTCCCCGTGGACGGGGAGACCACGATCATGGACATCTCGCTCCGCAACCTCGCGGCCGCGGGCCTGTCCGAGGTGACCATCGTCGTCGGCTATCAGGCCGGCGCCGTGGAGGAGCGCGTCGAGGGTTTCCAGCAGAAGTACGGCGTGAAGATCTCCCTGGTGCACAACGACAAGGCCGAGGAGTGGAACAACGCCTACTCCCTCTGGCTGGCCCGGGACCACTTCGCGCGGGGCGCGCTGATGGTCAACGGCGACACCGTCCACCCGGTCAGCGTCGAGGAGACGCTGCTGGCCCGGCGGGGCCCGAGCATCCTGCTCGCTGTGGACACCATCAAGAAGCTGGCCGACGAGGAGATGAAGACCGTCTTCAATGCGGATGGCCAGCTGACCAAGATAACGAAACTGATGGATCCCGCCGAGGCGTACGGGGAGTACATCGGCGCCAACATCATCGAGGCGTCCGCGGCCGGCCGGCTGGCCGACGCCCTGAAGAC
Organism: Actinoplanes sp. NPDC019969; assembly: GCF_055562375.1. Lineage (NCBI taxonomy): Bacteria > Bacillati > Actinomycetota > Actinomycetes > Micromonosporales > Micromonosporaceae > Actinoplanes > Actinoplanes sp. NPDC019969. Next base: position 1,103,309 of record NZ_JBVHFK010000001.1, read on the forward strand.
CACGTTCGAACGCGATCCGAACCTCTACTACGAGGACGGCTTCCAGGAGTACGCGAACCGGGGCGGCGAGGTCCGCGCGGCCGAGATCGGCGACCTGCCCTGGGTCGAGGTCGACAACCACGAGGACCTGGCGAAAGCCCGGGACATCGCATGCCGCTACTAGCCCGGAGCGTCCAGACCCCGCTGCACGTTCAGGTGCGGCGGGGCGCGGTCGCCGACCTCGGGCGGATCCTCGCCGACGGCCGGATCTCCTCCGGCGGCGAGGTCGCCGTGGTGGTCGGCCCCGGGCTCGGCGAGCGGATCGTCGACCTGCTCCGGCCGTCCCTGCAGTCGGCGACCGTGCACGTCACCACCGGCGGCACCCTGGACGCCGCGCTCGAACTGGCCGCCAAGCTGCGGTCCGGCCACTACGACGCGGTCGTCGGCATCGGCGGCGGCAAGACCGTCGACACCGCGAAGTACGCGGCCAGCCGCTGGGGTCTGCCGATGATCTCGGTGGCCACCAGCCTGGCCAACGACGGGATCGCCTCACCCGTCGCCAGCCTGGACAACGACGGCGTCAAAGGCTCCTACGGGGTGCACATCCCGTTCGGCGTGATCGTCGACCTGGACTTCGTGGAGAACGGGCCGGACCGGGTCAACCGGGCCGGCATCGGCGATGTGATCAGCAACATCAGCGCGCTCGCCGACTGGGAACTGGCCCGCCAGGTCCGCGGGGAACCCGTCGACGGCATCGCCGCCTCCCTGGCACGGATGGGCGCCGAGGCGGTCCTGTCGATGCCCGGCGACCTCAGCGACGACACGTTCGTCACCACCCTCGCCGAGGCGCTGATCTCCAGCGGCCTCGCGATGGCCGTCAGCGGCAGCAGCCGGCCGTGCAGCGGCGGCTGCCACGAGATCATCCACGCCACCGACGCACTCTTCCCGGACACCGCCTCACACGGCGAACTGGCCGGGCTCGGCGCGCTGTTCTGCACCTTCCTGCGCGGCGACGAGCCCCGGTTCCGCCAGATGGCCGACTGCCTGGCCCGCCACCAGCTCCCCCGCACATCGTCCGACGTCGGCCTCGACGCGGAACAGTTCGCCCGGGTCGTCCAGTTCGCCCCTCGAACCCGCCCGGACCGCTACACCATCCTGGAACACCTCGCGATGACGCCGGAACAGATCCGGCAGAAGCTGGCCGAATACGACGATGCCCTCACAGCCCTCTGACCTCGGCAACGGCGCGGGCCACCAGGCCGCCCGTCCCGAAACGGTCCCCTCCCAGCCCGGCGTCACCCGCATCGACAACGCCGCCACACCGGGTTCGCCCCCGGCTTCCGGCACGACCTTCAGCGGTACGCCCACCGCAGCCGACTACTACGCCGCCAACCGTGGCGGCGGCCTGTTCAGCGAGGCCGTCAGCCAGCGGATCGGCGCCCGGATCTCGGTGTGGGCGCACAAGCACCGCCTCGCCCCGACCGTGCTCACCATCTTCAACCTGGGCATCGGCTGCCTGGCCTCGTTCATCGTGATCGCCGCGTCCGGCCCGGTCGCCGACGGTGACATCTGGGCCTGGCCGATCGGCCTGATCGCGCTGATCGGCTGGCAGCTCGCCTACGCGTTCGACTGCGCCGACGGCCAGCTCGCCCGCGTCACCAAACAGACCAGCGCCGCCGGCGGCCGCCTCGACGTCCTCTGCGACGTGGCGGTGCAGACGTCACTGGTCGCCGCGTTCGCCGCCACCGCCGCCGCCCAGGAACCGGCCACCCCCGCCTGGCTGCTCGCCGCCTTCGCCGCCACCTGGATGGTCAACCTGGTCACCTCGGTGATGCAGTCCGGCGCCCAGGCCGCCAGCATGGTCACCAGCACGTCCCTGCCGGTCCGCCTGGCCAAGCTGATCCGTGACTACGGTGCGGTGATCGCCCTCGCGGGCGTGCTGCTCACCGTGGCCCCCCAGTTCGCGGTCTGGTTCGTCGGCCTGTTCACCCTGGTCAACGCGGGCTTCCTCGCGGCGAGCATCGCCTTCTCCGGCCGCGCCGCCCTCCGCTGACCCCATCCCCACCCCGCGCCCGCTCCCATCCCGCGCCGGTAGTTGACCGCTTGGCGTGCGCCGCTCGGCGTGCGCCGGCATCGCGCCCTGATCGCCAGCCGTCGCTCAGACAGGTATCCGCTCCCGGTAAACCCGCCTGAGGTACGGCTGGCGATCCCCACGCGGCAACCCACGCCCACCCAACGCACCGCCGCCAGCGCCAGCCGTCGCCCACGCCGGCTAACCGCACTCCGAAACCCGCCTGGCGTACGGCCGGCCACCCCAGCCGACGTCCGCGACGACCGGCTGGCGATCTGGTGTAGGCGGGACCACCGCCTCAGCCCGTGAGCCGCGCTTCGCGCCGCAACCCCGCAGCCACCTCGCCCGGACTCTCGGGAACGGGCAGGCTCGGCCGGGGCGGGCAACGGCGTACCGGCAAAAGGTGTTAAGCGGCGGCGTGCCGTGCCATTTCCGCATAGATGGAGATCAGGCGGGGTGTCAGGACGTCGGGGTGGAAGTGCTGCTGGTAGCGGGCACGGGCGGCCCCCGCCGCCGCAGCAGCGCCGGCCCGGGCCAGCGGGAGCGCGGCGGCCAGGGCCTCGGGGTTCGGGTCAGCGAGCCAGCCGGCAGCGGACGGGCCGGTGCCGACCATGTAGGGGATGCCTCCGACGGCGGTGCCCAGGACGGCGCGGCCACTCGACATCGCTTCCAGGATCACCGTGGGGAGGACGTCTTCCCAGGTGGGTACGGCGATGACCACGGCCGAGGCGGCGCGGGCGGCCGTCATCCCGGCACGGTCGAGCGGGCCCAGGTAGCGGACGTCGGAACGGTTGGCGGCGGCCTGCTCGGCCAGCGGCCGCAGCTCACCGTCACCGGCGATGCGCAGTGTGCCGAGACTTCCGTCGGGGTGACGGTTCCAGGCGTCGAGGAGCAGCCCGAGGCCCTTCTCCGGGGAGAGGCGTGCGCCGTAGAGGAACCCGTCCCCGAGCGGCGCGGGCTCACCCGGATCCGGCAGCCCGTTCGGCTTGATCACGATGCGGTCGGACGGGATGCCGTAGTCGGTCAGGTGCGCGGCGATCTTGTCGGTGAGAGCGATGTACCGGTCCACCGAACGCCATGTCGGCCGGTGCACCGCCAGCGTCGTCGCCATGATCGCGCTCTGTGCGGCGGAGCCCCGGTAGCAGCGGTTCTTGATCGCCGGCCAGCCCAGCGCCTTGCCCCGGCAGTCGTGGCAGTTGTGCCCATCGCGGAAGTACAGCCCGGACGAGCAGACCTGCCGGTAGTTGTGCACGGTCTGCACCACCGGCACCCCGTGCGCGTGGGCGGTGCGGATGACCCAGGGCGAGAGCAGGGGGTACGGGTTGTGCAGGTGCAACGCGTCCGGTTTCTCCGCCGTCAGCAGCTGGGCCAGGTCCCGTTGCGCGTCGACGCCGTACACCGGTGAGATCGGCAGCAGCGCCTTCCGGGCGGCCGGGAGCGAACCGATCGAGTCCGAGCTGCGCTGAAACGGCACGACCTCGACCCCGGCCTCGCGGAGCTGGCCGATCTCGGTGTCCACGATGACGTTCTCCCCGGACGGGATCGCCTCGCGGTACCGGTTGTGCGCTACCACCACCTTCATGGGGGGAGACGCTACCGTGGGGATGTGCCCGAACTCCCCGAGGTCGAGGCGCTCGCGGCTTACCTGCGTGAGCGTGCGGTCGGCCACACCGTGGACCGTTTCGAAGTCTCCTCCTTCAGCGCGTTGAAGACGTACGATCCAGCGCCCTCCGCGGTCGCCGGCCTGCCGGTCACCGGCGCCGGCCGGCACGGCAAGTTCCTCGACGTCGGCCTCGGCGACGACCTGCACCTCGTGGTCCACCTGGCCCGGGCCGGCTGGCTGCACTACCGGGACTCGTTCAAGTCGCCAGCGCCGCTCAAGCCGGGCAGCGGGCCGATCGCGGCCCGGGTGCGGCTGGACGACGGCTCCGGGTTCGACCTGACCGAGGCCGGCACGCAGAAGTCTCTCGCCGCCTACCTGGTGCGGGATCCCGCGACCGAGGTTCCCGGGGTGGCCCGGCTGGGCCCGGACGCGCTGGCGGTGTCGCTCGCGGAGTTCACCGAGCGGATCCGCGGCCGCAAGGGCCAGATCAAGGGTGTGCTGACCGACCAGGAGGTGCTGGCCGGGATCGGCAACGCCTATTCCGACGAGATCCTGCACGCCGCGAGGCTGTCCCCGTTCGCGCTCACCAACAAGATCACCGATGAACAGATCGTGACGCTGTACGAGGCGATGCGTGCCATCGAGACCGATGCGGTGGAACGTTCGGTGGGTCAGAAGGCGGCCGAGCTCAAGGGCGAGAAGCGCGCCGGGATGCGGGTGCACGCCCGGACCGGCCTGCCGTGCCCGGTCTGCGGCGACACGGTGCGTGAGGTCTCGTTCGCTGACAAGAGCCTGCAGTACTGCCCGACCTGTCAAACCGGCGGGAAACCGCTGGCTGACCGCCGGTTGTCCAAGCTGGTCCGGTGAAGCTGCATCCGACTGATCACGCTGCGTATACATCAGGTTTGTGGCCGTCACGTCACCTTCTCTCCGGCCGATCCATCGGTATAGTGGCCCGGTCCATGGCAACCGTTATGACGCGTACGGGTACCGGCGGACCCGCCGACGACCGAACAGTCGTGGCGGTGCGTAATCTTTTTCCGGATGCGGGAGGACGTAGGCGCAGTGACCACTAGCCTGCATCGCCCACCAACCGACAGCAGCCGGAGTGGACCCGTGCGGTACGACAGCTTCGAGTGGCAGCAGGAGCAGCCACCGAGCAACGGCGTGCCCCGTAACGCGTGGGGGCGGCAGAGCCGCAGGCGGTCCCGCTGGCACCGGCCGTACACGTTCTTCCTGGTCCTTCTGGATCTGCTCTCCGCCATCGGCGCGAGCTACATCGCCAGCTCCCTGGAGAAGTCCCGGGCCGGTCTGAACCAGTCCTGGTGGTTCCTCGAGGGCCCCGAGCTGTTCAACTTCTTCGCCTACCTGGTGCTGCCACTCGGCTGGCTGCTTCTGCTCTGGACCAACGGCACGTACGACCGCCGTTATCTCGGTCTGGGCAGTGAGGAGTTCAAGCGGGTCGTCCGCACCTCGGTGACCGTCGTCGCGGCGGTGTCCCTGCTCGCGTTCGCCACCAAGGCCGACCTGTCCCGTGGGACGGTCGCCACGGTGTCGCTGAGCGCGCTGGTCCTGATCCTGATCTGCCGGGCCTGCGCCCGTCAGGTGCTGCACCTGGCCCGCCGGCACACCGGTCACGGCGCGCACCGGATGGTGCTGGTCGGCACGCTGCCGGAGGCCCTGGAGGTCTACACGGCGGTGACCCGCAGCCCGGCCGCCGGACTGATCCCGGTCGCCATCCATCTCACCGACGGTTTCGCCGCCGCTCGCGGCATCGAGACGCCGGTCCCGGTCTACGCCGGACGCGACGTGCTGTCGCTGGTCCGGGAGGTCGGCGCGGACACCATCGCGGTCTGCGGTTCGGCGAGCGCCGAGCCGGGTGAGCTGCGCCGCCTGGCCTGGCAGCTGGAGGGCACCGGCGTGGACCTGGTGGTCGCGCCGCAGCTCACCGACATCGCCGGCCCGCGGGTGCACATCCGCCCGATCGAGGGCCTGCCGCTGCTGCACGTCGAGGAGCCGACCCTGTCCGGCCCCGGCTGGCTGGTCAAGAACCTGATGGACCGGGCGGCGGCCGGCTTCGGCCTGCTGATGATCAGCCCGATCCTGCTTTTCATCGCGATCGGCATCCGGATGTCCGACCCGGGGCCGGTGTTCTTCCGGCAGACCCGGGTCGGCCACGACGGCCGCACCTTCCGGGTGTGGAAGTTCCGGACGATGTACGTGGACGCCGAAGAACGCAAGGCCACGCTGGCGGAGCTCAACGAGACCGACGGCATGCTGTTCAAGATGAAGCACGACCCGCGGATCTTCGCGTTCGGACAGAAGCTGCGGGCCACCTCGATGGACGAACTGCCCCAGCTGATCAACGTGCTGAAGGGCGAGATGTCGCTGGTCGGCCCGCGCCCGCTGCCGGCCGACGACGGCGACTACCTCGGCGACGTCCGGCGGCGTCTGCTGGTGCGGCCCGGCATGACCGGTCTGTGGCAGGTCAGCGGCCGTTCCGAGCTGTCCTGGGACGAGGCGGTCCGGCTCGACCTGTACTACGTCGACAACTGGTCGCTCACCTACGACCTGAGCATCCTCTGGCGCACCATCTGGGTCGTCCTGAAGCGCAAGGGCGCCTACTAGAGGGGTGGGCCAGGTGGGGAGTGCGGTGGCCGTCGTCGCCGTGCTCGCTGCCCTGGCGGCCGCGGTCGTCGCGGTGCTGCGGCTGCGGGCGCGGCGGGGGATCGCGACGGCGATGCAGCGGGCCACCTACGACGTGCTGCACACGGCGTCGCTGGCAGCCGAGCCGCTGCGGGCCGGGCTGACGGCGGCGACAGCGGGAAAGGCGGCGCGGCATCTGCGGGTGCTGGTCGGTGCGGTCGGGCTTGCGGTCGTCGACGAGGAGACCCTGCTGGCGTACGACGGACGCGGCGCCCACCACGAGTCGGAGCTGATCGCCGCGGCCCGCAGGGCGACGAGAACGCGACGATCGGTCGTGCTCAACGCCTCCGATCTCGCCTGTGACCGGGTCGACTGTGTGGTCCGCGGCGCGGTGGTGGCCCCGTTGACCGGCCCGTCCGGCTCCGCCGAGGCCGCGCTGGTGGCGGTCGCCGACGACCAGCCGGCGCCCGGCCTGGTGCAGGCGACCCTGGAGACGGCACGCTGGGCCGGTTCGCAGGTGGCGCTGGCCGAGCTGGACTCGTCCCGGGAACGGCTGGCCAGGGCCGAGGTGCGGGCGCTGCGGGCGCAGATCAGCCCGCACTTCATCTACAACGCGCTGACCGCGATCGCCTCGTTCGTCCGCACCGACCCGGAGCGGGCCCGGGAGCTGATCCTGGAGTTCGCCGAGTTCACCCGCTACTCGTTCCGGGCGCACGGCGAGTTCACCACGCTCGCCGAGGAGCTGCGCTCGATCGACCGTTACCTGACCATCGAACGCGCCCGCTTCGGCGACCGTCTCCAGGTACGCCTGCAGATCGCCCCCGAGGTGCTGCCGGTGGGCCTGCCGTTCCTGTGCCTGCAACCGCTGGTGGAGAACGCGGTCCGGCACGGACTGTCCCGCAAGCCCGGCGTCGGTATGGTGAGCATCGAGGCACGCGACGCGGGCGCCGAGTGCCACATCACGGTCGAGGACGACGGGGTCGGCATGGATCCCGCGGTGTTCCAGCGGGATGGGTCGGATTCCGAGGACGGGCAGCACGTCGGTCTGGTGAATGTGGACGAGCGGCTGCGGTCGGTCTTCGGCGACCATCACGGCCTGGTGGTGGAGACCGCGCCCGGCTCGGGTACGAAAGTGAGCATGCGGGTGCCGAAATTCCATCCTCAGGTGCGGGCATGAGCTTGATCGTGCTGGCCGTCGACGACGAGCCGCCGGCGCTGGACGAGCTGGCCTACCTGCTGAACGCGGACGGCAGGGTCGCGCACGTGCACCGGGCCGGCGACGCCACCGAGGCGCTGCGGGTGCTGCGGGACACCGAGGTGGACGCGGTGTTCCTGGACATCCGGATGCCCGGCCTGGACGGCATGGAGCTGGCCCGGATCCTGCGACGGTTCGCGCAGCCGCCGGCGATCGTGTTCGTGACGGCGTACGACGACGGCGCGGTGGACGCCTTCGACCTGGGCGTCACCGACTATGTGCGCAAACCGGTGCGGGCCGAACGGCTGGGTGAGTCGCTGCGCCGGGTGGCGGGCCTGCGGGCGGCGTCCCCGGCCCTGCCGCAGGACGAACCGGCCATCCCGGTGGAGCTGGCCGGTACCACCCGGATGCTGCCGCGGTCGTCGGTGCGCTGGGTGGAGGCGCAGGGCGACTACGCCCGGCTGCACACCGGAGAAGCCTCCCACCTGGTCCGGGTGTCCCTCGCCACCCTGGCCGAGAGCTGGGCCAACGCCGGTTTCGTCCGGATCCACCGCTCCTACCTGGTGCAGTTGCGCCTGGTCACCGAGCTGCGGCTGACCGGTTCCGGTTACGTGGTCGCGGTCGACGGCGTGGAGCTGCCGGTGAGCCGCCGCCACACCCGGGAGCTGAAGGACCGCCTGATCCGCGCTGCCAAGCACGACTGGTCCCGCTGACCCCTCGGCTGGCGCTCATGGCTGTCTCAGCGCAGCCGAGACAGCCATGAGCGCCAGCCGGAAATCCACACCGTTATCCACAGCCCCACCGGGTTCTCCACAGAGTTATCCACAGGCAGTCCGACGGTGTGTGGATTTCGGGCGTCATGGACGGCCGAAATCCACACGCACTCGCGGTCCGAGGGCGTGTGGATTTGGGGCGTCATGGACGGCCGAAACCCACACGCTGTCGGGGGTGGTCCCCTGTTGGTGCCAAATGGGCGGGTGGATCGTGCGCCGGGTGGGGTGGGGCCCGGAGGATGCCTCCACAAGTTGTTCACAACTCCCCCGCCAGGTCCGCCCAGGAGGTCAATAAGCTGCAGCGCACGGTCGGTGAGTCACGGGGGCGCACCGGCCGGATCAGGCGCGACGCGATGGGATGGCAACGGTGGAGACGGTGGAACGACGGGTGCTCGTCGTCGAGGACGAACGGGCGATCGCCGACGCCGTGGCGGCCCGCCTGCGCGCCGAGGGCTTCCGGGTGGAGGTCGTCGGTGACGGGCCGGGCGCCGTCGCCGCGGCCCGGCGCAACCCGCCGGACGTGATCGTCCTCGACGTGATGCTGCCCGGGTTCGACGGGCTCGAGGTGTGCCGCCGGATCCAGGCGGAACGGCCGGTGCCGGTGCTCATGCTGACCGCCCGGGGCGAGGAGACGGACCTGCTGGTCGGGCTGGCGGTCGGTGCCGACGACTACATGGCGAAGCCGTTCTCGATGCGGGAGCTGGCCGCCCGGGTGCACGCCCTGCTGCGGCGGGCCTCGAAGGTCGCCGCCGCCGCGAAACCGGAGCCGCCGGCCCTGCGGCTCGGCGACCTGGAGATCAACCAGGCGGAACGGCGGGTGCTCCGGGCCGGCGTCGAGGTGCACCTGACCCCGACCGAGTTCGACCTGCTGGTGCACCTGGCCGGGCGGCCGCGCACGGTGCTGCCCCGGGAGCGGCTGCTGGCCGACGTGTGGGGCTGGGCGGATGCCTCCGGGACCCGGACCGTGGACAGCCACATCAAAGGGCTGCGCCGCAAGCTGGGCGCCGACCTGATCCGTACGGTCCACGGCGTCGGTTACGCCCTCGAGGTGGACCGGTGATAGCCCGGCTCATGCTGTTCGTCCACAACCTGGTGGCGCCGATCTCGGCGTACCTGCCGAGGCCCCTGGACCCGGTCCGCTCGATCAAGGCGAAACTGTCCCTGGCGCTCGGTTTCGCCGGCGGGGTCGGTCTGCTGGTGTTCCTGTGGGCCATCGACTTCTACCGGGTCGACGTGCTGTGGATCGCCGTCGCCGCGGCGCTCGGCCTGGTCACGCTGCAGGTGATGGCGCACGGCGCGACGGTGCCGCTACGGGAGATGACGGTCGCGGCCCGGGAGATGGCCCGCGGTGACTACACCCGGCGCATCGAGACCCGGTCACAGGACGAGGTGGGCGAGCTGGCCACCGCGTTCAACCAGATGGCGGCGGATCTGGCAGCCGCCGACCGGCAGCGGCGTGAGCTGATCGCGAACGTGTCGCACGAGCTGCGGACACCCATCACCGCCCTGCGCGGCCTGCTGGAGAACATCGTCGATGGCGTCGCCGCGGCCGAACCGGACACCATGAAGACCGCCCTGGCCCAGACCGAACGGCTCAGCCGCCTGGTCACCGACCTGCTGGACCTGTCCCGGCTGGATGCCGGGGTGGTGCCGATGCACCGCGAGCAGATCGACGTGCCGGCGTTCCTCGGCGAGGTGGCCCGGGAGGCGACGGTGAACGCCGGCGGCAGCGGGTTCGACGTGCGGTTCGAGGTGTCCGCGCCGCGGCTGGTGCTGTCCGGTGACCGGGAACGGCTGCACCAGGTGTTCGCGAACCTGCTGGACAACGCGGCCCGGCACAGTCCGCGCGGCGGTCTGGTGACGGTTCGCGCCGAACGCCGCGACGATCACGTGGTGCTGGCCGTGGTGGACCAGGGCGACGGCATCCCGGCCGCCGAACGGGAACGGGTCTTCGAGCGCTTCACCCGTGGCGAACGCGCCACCGGCGGCGGGACCGGGCTGGGCCTGGCGATCGCGCGCTGGGTGGTCCATCTGCACCGGGGCACCATCGCGGTGGTCGAACCGGACGGCCGGCGCGGATGCCACATCCAGGTACGACTCCCGCTGCAACCGGCCTGATCCGTATTGACATTCGGGCGGGAGCGGACAGACTGCCTCGCATGGCCGTCGATCCGCCGTCTCGTCCGCGCGTCCGGGTGGTGCTGGGTGACGCCGCGAGCCGGCGCGGCGCCCCCGACCGTGCCCGGGCCGACCTCGACGAGCAGACACCGGTCGGGGAAGCCCTGGTCAAAGGCTTGGTACGCGCCCAACTGGCGCTGGCGCTGCGGCTCGCCCTGGTGGTCGCCGCCGGGCTCGGGACGCTGCCGCTGCTGTTCGCCGCGGCGCCGGCGGTCGGCGAGGTCAAGGTCTTCGGGGTCCACCTTCCGTGGCTGCTGCTCGGGGTGCTGTCGTTCCCGTTCCTGGTGCTGGTCGGCGCGGCCTACGTGCGCTGGGCGGAACGCAACGAGCAGGACTTCGCCGCGCTGATCCGCAGGCCGGAGCGGTGAACCCGTACCTCGCACCGGGTTTGATCCTGGTGCTGTTGCTGACCGTGGCGATCGGCGCGTACGGCCTGCGCTTCGCCCGCACCACCTCGGACTTCCTGGTCGCCTCCCGCTCGGTGAGCCCGTCCTGGAACGCGGCGGCGATCAGCGGCGAGTACCTGTCCGCCGCGTCGTTCCTCGGCGTCGCCGGGCTGGTGCTGCGCTACGGCGTGGACGTCCTCTGGTATCCCGTCGGGTTCGCCGCCGGCTACCTCGCGCTGCTGCTGTTCGTGGCCGCGCCGCTGCGCCGGTCCGGGGCGTTCACCCTGCCGGACTTCTGCCAGGTACGCCTCAAATCGGCCGCCCTGCGCCGGCTGGCGACCGCGTTCGTGCTGTTCATCGGTTGCCTCTACCTGCTGCCGCAGTTGCAGGGGGCCGGCCTGACGTTCGCCACGCTGACCGGCGGGTCGTACGCCTGGGGCGCCCTCGTCGTCGGCGTGGTGGTGACCGCGAACGTGGCGTTCGGCGGGATGCGGGCGATCACCTTCGTGCAGGCGTTCCAGTACTGGCTGAAGCTGACCGCCCTGGCCGTACCGATGATCTTCCTGATCCTGCAGTGGCAGTCCGACGGCCGCCCGGAGGTGACCCCGCCCGGGCCGGTCTTCCACGCCGCGACCACTGTCACGATCGAGCAGGACGCGGTGCTGGACGGTGCGACGAAGGTCACCGCGGGGGAGACGCTCCGGTTCGCGGCGGGCGACCGGGTGCCCGAGGTGAGCACAGTGGACACCCAGTCCGGCGACGACTGGCTCCTCCCCAACCAAGGCGGCCTTTTCGCGACCTATTCGCTCATCTTGGCGACGTTCCTCGGGACCATGGGGCTTCCGCACGTCCTCGTCCGGTTCTACACCAACCCGGATGGGGCCTCGGCCCGCCGCACCACCCTCGTCGTGCTCGCCATGGTCGGCATGTTCTACCTGCTCCCGACCCTCTACGGGGTGCTCGGCCGGATCTACACACCGCAACTGCTGATGACCGGCAACACCGACGCCGTGGTCCTGCTGCTGCCCGAGGCCGCGCTGGGCGACGGTCACCTGGGCCGGCTGCTCGGCGCCCTGGTCACCGCGGGCGCGCTGGCCGCCTTCCTGTCCACCTCGTCCGGTCTGTTGACCAGCGTCGCCGGGGTGATCTTCACGGATGTGCTGCGGCCCGGCCGTAACGGCTCGGTCCGGGACTTCCGGGTGGCCACCGTGCTGGCCGCGCTGGTGCCGACCACCCTCGCCCTCTACGTGTCCGACATGGACGTGTCGCGGGTCGTCGGGCTGGCGTTCGCGGTGGCCGCGTCGAGTTTCTGCCCGCTGCTGGTCCTCGGCATCTGGTGGCGGCGGCTGACCGACGCCGGAGCGATCGCCGGGCTGATCGCCGGTGGGGGCGCGGCGATGGCGTCGGTGCTGCTGACCGTTCTCGGCCCGCCGCTCAACGCCGGTATCGCCGAGTTCGTGGGCCAGCCCGCCGCCTGGACCGTGCCGCTCGCCTTCCTGGTCATGGTCGGCGTCTCCCTGCTGACCGGGAAACGGGTGCCGCCGGACGTGGGCGCGACGATGCTGCGCCTGCACGCCCCGGAGTCCCTGCGCAGTTGATCCGGCTGGTTCTCGGGGGCTGACTCGAGCCGGCCCGACGTGAATTTAAGGATCTTTAAGGTACGGGTCCCGGCCGGCACCGAACCGTCACCCGTAGAACCGGGCATGAGACGCACCTACAGGCGGCCGGGCAGCGGTTTCACCGGACGCAATCGGAAGATCGTGATCGGGCTGGTGGCGGCCGCGGTGCTCGGCGGCGGCCTGGCGGTGGGCACCGGGATGAGCAGCGCCTCCACCTTCTGCGACGGCCTGGACCAGCAGTTCCGGGAGACGCAGGCGTTCATGGCGGAACAGCGGGCCAAGCCCAACGCGCAGACCGAGGCGGTGCTCGCCAACCGGCAGGCCGTACTCGACCTGATCAACGTGCAGCGGGCCCAGGGCGGCTGCGGCGGCGCGGTGGCACAACCCCCGGCCCCGCCGGCCGCGACCTCGCCCGCCGCGAAACCGCCGGCCGCAACGCCGCCTGCCGCCAAACCGCCGGCCGCGACGCCGCCCGCCCAGCAGCAGGGCGGAAACGGCGACGTGGTCTGCCCGGGCTCGACGGTCACCCTGTCCGGTGAGGGCGGCGCGCCCGCCGCGTCCAGCGGCACCTTCCCGCTCGGCACCCGCCTGCGGGTCACGAACCTGGACAACCGCAAGAGCATCACGGTCACCGTGGCCAGCACCTCGGGAAGCTGCATCCTGCTCAACAACGCGGCCTTCGAGGAGGTCCGCGAACCCGGGAAGTTCCTGATCAGGCGCGCCGTGATCGAGCGGGTCGGCTGAAACCATCAGGCGGTCCGGGTGTTCCCGGACCGCCCGCCGGGGCGATACGTTCGCTTTCATGAGCGTTCCGGCACAGCGTTCGCCGCAGGACGGCACGGCGGCGATGTCGCTGCGCGGGCTCGTCAAACACTTCGACACCCGCCTGGCGGTGTCCGGGGTCAGCCTGGACGTCCCAGCCGGGTCCTTCTTCGGCCTGCTCGGCCCCAACGGGGCCGGCAAGACCACCACGCTCTCCATGGCGGTGGGCCTGTTGCGGCCCGACGCGGGTCAGGCAGAGCTTCTGGGGTACGACGTCTGGCGCGCCCCCGCCGAAGCCAAAGCCCTGGTCGGCGTCCTGCCCGACGGGGTGCGGATGTTCGACCGGCTGAGCGGCCCGGAACTGCTCGCCTACCACGGCCTGCTGCGCGGCATGCCCGCCGAGACGGTCGACCAGCGGGCGGCCGAACTGCTCGACGTGCTGGAGATCGGCAGCGGCAACCGGACCCTGGTCGTCGACTACTCGGCCGGCATGAAGAAGAAGATCGGCCTTGCCTGCGCGCTGCTGCACGCGCCGCGACTGCTGGTGCTGGACGAGCCGTTCGAGGCGGTCGATCCGGTGTCCGGCGCGCTGATCCGCGACATCCTCCAGCGGTACGTGTCCGGCGGTGGCACCGTCGTCTTCTCCAGTCACGTGCTGGAGGTGGTGGAACGGCTCTGCACCCACGTGGCGATCATGTCGGACGGGGTGCTGCGGATGCACGGGCCACTCGCCGAGATCCGCGGCGACCGGACCCTGTCGGAAGTGTTCGTCCAGGTCGTCGGCGGCCGCGTGGCCACCGGTTCGGAGCTCGCGTGGCTGTGACCGGCACGCCCGGCACGGTGTCGATCCGGACGTTCGTCCGGCTCAAACTGCGGATCACCGGGAACACCCTGCGCGACCGGCCGGCCCGGATCGTGATGTTCGTGCTCGGCCTGGTCGCGGCGTTCGGCTTCGCCGTCCTGGGCTACGCGATGCTGGCGGTACCCGGCCTGCTCGGGCGGCCGGACATGGCGGAGATCCTGTTCCCGTTCGGCGGCGCGCTCCTCACCCTCGGCTGGGTGTTCCTGCCACTGCTGTTCTTCGGGGTCGACAGCACCCTCGATCCGGCCCAGTTCGCGCTGCTCCCACTGCGCCGCCGCACCCTGATCGCCGGGATGGGCGCGGCCGCCCTGGCCGGGCTGCCGGCGCTGGCCACCCTGTCGGCGACGCTCGGGACGGTGCACTCGGCGGCGCTGCTGGGCGGCGCCGGGGCGGCACTGGCCGGATTCGCCGGCATCGTCTGCGGGCTGGTCCTGTGCGTGGTGCTGAGCCGTGCGGTGATCAGCGCGTTCGCGACGTCACTGCGGTCCCGGCGAGCCCGGGACCTGGCGACCATCCTGCTGGCGGTGGTGGCGGCGTCGATCGGGCCACTGGAACTCACCCTGCTCGGGGTGCTGAACCGGGCCGACTGGGACCTCGTCGAGACCATCGCGGCGGTGACCGGGTGGACGCCGCTCGGCGCGCCGTGGACCCTCGGGCTGGACGTGGCGCAGGGGCGGCTGTGGGCCGTACCCCTCAAGCTCTTGATCGTGGCCGTGACCGTGACCGGACTGCTCGCCTGGTGGGGCCGCACGCTGGAACAGGCGATGGTCGGCGCGGCAGGCGCCGGTCCGGGCCGGGCCGTCGCGCCGGATCACCGCAGCCCGGTGACCAAACTGCTGTTCCGCTGGCTCCCGCGAAGCCGGTTCGGCGCGCTGACCGCCCGCGAGATCCGCTACTGGTGGCGGGAGACGCGACGGCGGGCCGCGCTGGTCACGCTGACGATGGCCGGCGTCTTCCTGCCGCTCTCCACCGCTTTCGCGGGCGACGGCACGGGCGCGATCGGGCTGGCCTTCGTGGTCGGGGCGATCGCGCCGATCGGCCTGGCGAACCAGTTCGGGTACGAGGGCAGCGCCTACGCCACCAACCTGGCCACCGGCGTCCCGGGCCGACTGGAGATCCACTCGCGGGCCACCGCACACGCCGTCTTCACGGTGCCGGTGCTGATGCTCGTGGCGATCGTGACCGGCCTGGTGTCGAACCATCCGGAAGTGATCGCCACACAGTTCGGGACGCTGCTGGCCACCTACGGCGCCGGGCTGGCGCTGGTACTGCCGATCTCGGTACGCGCCGCCTACGCCCTGCCGGACGCCACCGGCCCGTTCGCGCTCTCCGCCGGCGGCGGGCTCAGCAAATCCCTGCCAGGAATCGCCGCCCTGTTCGGCGCGATGCTCGGCTCACTGCCGGTAGTGGTGCTGGCCGCACTGTGGCCCTGGCTCGCCCTGCCGGTCGGCCTGCTCTACGGCACCGGCGCCTACCTGCTCGGCGCGCACCTGGCCGGCCGCATGCTCGACCGCCGCATGCCGGAACTGCTGGCCGCCGTCACCCCCCGCTGAACTAACGCCGCCGGCGCAACCCGTCCCGTTTGACGAAAATGACCCGCCGCTCGATCGCCTCACCGGTAGCCCCGAGCACATAGCCGTCGATCCACAGCCAGCCGTCGTAGGTGACCCGCGGATCGACCCGGATCACCCGGAACGTCAGCGCCCGGCTCCCCGCGAACTGGACGCTCGCCGCCGCACCCACGAGGATCACCTCGCCGGCGCGCGGTAATGCGTCACTGATGGTCCGCCTCCCATCGTCACCTGCCGACATTACACAGGCTGGATGATCGGGTGACACCCTGTAGTTCGTCCACTTTCGAGCGACTCCCCACGGCAGAACGTTCCGTCCACCAAGCGGCATCCCCGCGGCAGAACGTTCCATTCACCAACGGGCATCGCGGCAGAACGTTCCATCCACCAACGGGCATCGCGGCAGAACGTTCGATCCACCGAACGGCATCCCGGCGGCAGCAGAACGTTCCGTCCATCAAACGACATCCCGGCATGCGGCAGGCGCGGCGGGCGGGCGGCGGGCGGGCGGCGGTGGGCGGGGCGGCGGTGGGCGGGGCGGCGGTGGGCGGGGCGGCGGTGGGCGGCGCCAGCCGGGCACGCGAGGCAGGCACGGCCGAGGCGCGGCAAGCGCGGCAAGCGCGGCGGACCCCCGGCTGGCTCTGGTGGCTGTCTCAGCAGCGCTGAGACAGCCGTGAGAACCAGCCGGGAGGGGTGACCGCGACGGGCGTGCATGAGCCGCACCCGCGGGATGCCGTGAGGGAACGCCTGCCTGGGCCGCCGCGAGGCACGGGACGCTGCGTGGCCCGTACAAGAAGCGTGGTTTTATATCGACGCGGTGGGGCGCAGGCCGTCCTGGCGGACGAAGATTCGGCGGCGTTGCTCGGCGCTGCCGTCGGCGCCGAGGACGTAACCGTCGAGCCATATCCAGCCGTCGTAGGTGGCTCGCGGGTCGACCCGGATGACCCGGAAGGTCAATGTCCGCTCACCGGAGAACTGGACGCTCGCCTCGGGACCGACATGAACGACGTCACCCGGCCGGAGAACCACCTGAGTCATGCATAGAAAATAGTTGTTGATCAATTAATTGGCATAGACGCGTGCGCAATCTGTAAAACGGCAGAATGATCGGATGCACTCCGACGAACCGGGTGGCCGCATCCACTCCACCGATCCTTTCGCCGTCCCCGAGACGGAGAAATCGCAGTTCCGACGGCTGCGAGGCCGGTTCGCCGCACCGGTTGCCCTGTGGACCGCGCCGGGCCCGGCCGGCCTGACCGTCTCCTCCACGGTGATCGCGGACGGGGATCCCGGACGGGTGATCGGCCTGATCGACGACGAGAGCGACTTCTTCGACGCGGTCACGCTCGCCGGCCGGTTCACGGTCTCCCCGCTGAGTCCCGCCGACCGGCAGCTCGCCGACCGGTTCGCCGGTCTCTTCCCGTCGCCGGGCGGCCCGTTCGCGTCGGGCGCGTGGGAGCAGACGGAGTACGGGCCGGTTCCGGCCCACGCCGGCGCCTGGGCCGGCTGCCGGCTGGACGACACCCGGCCGTGCGGCTGGGCCACCCTGATCGAGGCGGTGATCGAGGTCGTTCACTTCCCGGGCGCCGGGGAGCCGCTGATCCACTACCGGGGGAGGTACACCGAGCTGGCGTGATGCCGCTCAGCGCAGTCAGACCACCACTCAGCGCACGCCACGACCATCGGCCGGTGACACGGCTCACTCCTTCGTACGGTGCCGGAAAGTCCGCCAACACACAAAGGTGGTGAATTCCGTGCCGGCATCCGCCGATAGATACCTCGAAGTGCAGCGCTCCGAGGAGTTCGCTCTCCTGCGCCACAGGCTGCGCCGCTTCATCTTCCCCACGACTGTCGCGTTCATCCTCTGGTACGCGCTCTACGTGCTGCTCTCCGCGTACGCGCGGGACTTCATGGCCATCAAGGTGATCGGCAACATCAACGTCGCGCTGATCTTCGGTGTCCTCCAGTTCGTCTCCACGTTCCTGATCGCCTGGTACTACGCGCGGTACGCGGCCAAGGAACTCGACCCGCTGGCCGACGACATCTACCGCAAGGTCGACGAGGCGCCGGCCGCCAGCACGACGACCACCACCGACGGGAGCGCCGACTGATGGCCCCATTGGTTCTCGCCGCCGAGGCGTCCAGCAGCACCTCCCGTACCCTCACCACCACGCTCTTCCTGGTCTTCGTGGCGATCACCCTGGGCATCACCGTCTGGGCGAGCCGGCAGACCAAGACGGCCACCGACTTCTACGCCGGCGGCCGGCAGTTCTCCGGTTTCCAGAACGGCATGGCGATCGGCGGCGACTACATGTCGGCGGCCTCGTTCCTGGGCATCGCCGGCATCATCGCGCTGTTCGGCTACGACGGCTTCCTCTACTCGATCGGCTTCCTGGTCGCGTGGCTGGTCGCGCTGCTGCTGGTCGCCGAGTTCCTGCGCAACTCCGGCCGCTACACGATGGCCGACGTGCTGGCGTTCCGGATGCGGCAGCGCCCGGTCCGGACCGCGGCCAGCGTCTCCACCATCGTGGTGTCGGTCTTCTACCTGATCGCCCAGATGGTCGGCGCCGGCGCGCTGGTCTCGCTGCTGCTCGGCATCAAGCCGGGCACCGAGGTCTTCGGCATGGACGCCGGCACCGCCAAGGTCGCCACGATCATCCTGGTCGGCGCCCTGATGATCATTTATGTGACGGTCGGTGGCATGAAGGGCACCACCTACGTGCAGATCGTCAAGGCGTTCATGCTGATGGGCGGCGCCCTGATCATGACGCTGCTGGTGCTGGCGCACTACAAGTTCAACCTGTCGGCGCTGCTCGGTGACGCCGCTCAGCAGTCCGGCAAGGGCGCCGCGTTCCTGGAGCCCGGCCTGCGGTACGGCGTCGAGACGGCAGGCGATGCCGCGAAGACGTTCTACAGCAAGATGGACCTGCTCTCGCTGGGTCTGGCGCTGGTCCTCGGCACGGCCGGCCTGCCGCACATCCTGACCCGCTTCTACACCGTCCCGACCAGCCGGATCGCGCGCAAGAGCGTGCTCTGGGCGATCGGCATCATCGGCACCTTCTACCTGTTCACCCTGGCTCTGGGCTTCGGCGCGGCGGCCCTGGTGGGCGGCGCGAACATCACCGCGCAGGACAAGGCCGGCAACACCGCTGCGCCGCAGCTCGCCCAGGAGCTGGGCGTCGAGTACCTCGGTGGCGAGACCGGCGGCGCGATCATGCTGGCCGTGATCGCCGCGGTCGCCTTCGCCACCATCCTGGCCGTGGTCGCCGGTCTCACCCTGGCCTCGTCGTCGAGCCTCGCGCACGACTTCTACGCCAGCGTGATCAAGCGGGGCAACGCGTCCGAGCGTGAGGAGGTCGGCGTCGCCCGGATCGCCGCTCTGGTCATCGGCGCGATCGCGATCGCCCTGTCGATCTTCGCGCAGAACCTGAACGTCGCCTTCCTGGTGGCGCTCGCGTTCGCGGTGGCGGCGTCGGCGAACCTGCCGGC
Organism: Actinoplanes sp. NPDC019969; assembly: GCF_055562375.1. Lineage (NCBI taxonomy): Bacteria > Bacillati > Actinomycetota > Actinomycetes > Micromonosporales > Micromonosporaceae > Actinoplanes > Actinoplanes sp. NPDC019969. The sequence continues at coordinate 1,122,443 of NZ_JBVHFK010000001.1, forward strand.
CATCCTGTACAGCCTGTTCTGGAAGCGGTTCAACACCGCGGGCGCGCTCTGGTCCATCTACGGTGGCCTGATCAGCGCGGTCGTCCTGGTGTTCTTCTCGCCGGTGGTGTCCGGCTCGGCCACCGCGATGTTCCCGGACCAGGACTGGCAGTTCTTCCCGCTGTCCAACCCGGGCATCATCTCGATCCCGCTCGGCTTCTTCTTCGGCTGGCTCGGCACGGTCATCTCGAAGGAGACCGACGAGCTGAAGTACGCCGAGCTCGAGGTCCGCTCCCTGACCGGTCACGGGGCCCACTGAACCTTGCTCAGTACACGGGCCGGCGTAGTCGCCGACGCCGGCCCGTGTCCGCCCGATCACTCTCCTCCCACCTTCGTGCCGAAGCACCGGTGAGACCACGGATCACCGGCATGCGCTACGTAACCTGGAACGCATGTCATCCACCACCTCCCCCAGCGGCAACTCCTCCGGACGAGCGTCCGTGCCCGGGCCCGGGCGTCCCGATCGGGACCGGCCCTTGCGCGGTGGTGACGGCATCGGCCCCGGTGGCCGGCCGCCCGGCAGCACCGGTCGCTCCTACGGCGGTGGCAACCGCCGCCCCCGGCCCCGATGGGGTCGCATCGCTCTCGTGGCGGGTGTGCTGATCACGGTCATCGCGCTGATCGCCGGCATCTCGGCGTGGGGATACGTCTCCGGCCTCGACGACGATCTCAAGCGGACGAACGCCTTCACCGAGCTCAAGGAGCGGCCCGCCGCGACCGTCGAGGGCGCCTTCAACATCCTGCTGATCGGCACCGACTCGCGTGACCCCGACGCCAAGCAGGATGCGGCCAACAAGTGGCGCGCCGACACGCTGATCCTCATGCACGTGCCGGCCGACCACAAGTCCGCTCAGCTCATCTCGATCCCGCGCGACCTGTGGGTGAACATCCCGGACGGCAACAGCGCGCCGTGCAGCTCCGGCAGCCGATCCAAGATCAATGCGGCGTTCGCCTTCGGCGGCATCCCGCGCGCGGTCCGCACCGTCGAGTGCATGACCGACGTGCGCATCGACCACGTCATGGCGATCGACTTCGGCGGCTTCAAGGAGGTCACCGACGCGCTGGGCGGTGTCGACCTCTACGTCGAGCAGGACGCCAAGTCGATCCACAAGCCCTTCCGCCAGTTCAAGAAGGGCACCATGCACATGAACGGCGAGGAGGCGCTGGACTGGATCCGGCAGCGCTACCAGTTCCCCCGTGGCGACTTCGCCCGGATGCAGCACCAGCAGGACTTCCTCAAGGCGCTGATGGACAAGGCGGCGAGCGGCGGCACCCTCGGCAACCCGGCGAAGCTGACCTCCTTCCTCAGCTCGGTGACCGATGCCCTCACCGTCGACGAGAACTTCTCTCTCAAGGACATGGCGGTCGAGCTGAGCAGCCTGCGCAGCGAGAACCTGACGTTCCTCACCAGCCCCAACAAGGGCAGCGAGACGATCGGCGGGCAGTCCGTGGTGGTCTCCGACCGGGAGAAGGCGCTGGCGCTGTACAAGGCCGTGGCCGCCGACAAGATGAGCGACTGGCTCAAGGCGAACCCGCAGAAGAAGAAGTGACCGGCGAGGTCATCGCCGACGAGAGGTGGCGCGGGCCTTAGTCTGTTCTCCGTGTTCGGACCCCAGGTTCCCAGCGTCACCGCTGATCAAGTTGCTGCCGGCTCCTACCTGCTCGACGTGCGCGAGCCCGACGAGTGGGAGGCCGGCCACGCGCCCGGCGCGCACCACCTGCCGATGATGGAGGTGCCGGCCCGGATGGCCGAGGTTCCCACCGACGGCGAGGTGGTCGTGGTGTGCCGGGCCGGTGGCCGGTCCGGCCAGGTCGTCGCCTATCTGATGAACAACGGGTGGGACAACGTGCGCAACCTCGACGGCGGCATGCAGTCCTGGGCCGCGCTCGGCAAGGACGTCGTCACCGACAACGGGCAGCCTGCCCGCGTGCTGTGAGCGACGGGTACCGCCCGCTGGTCATCGCGCACCGCGGAGGCGCTGACGCGCTGCCCGAGCACACTCTCGGGGCCTACCTGCGCGCGCTCGACGAGGGCGCGGACGGGCTGGAGTGCGATGTCCGGCTGACCCGGGACGGTCATCTGGTCTGCGTGCACGACAGCAAGCTGGAACGCACCAGCAACGGCCGGGGCCGGGTCAGCGCGAAGACCCTGGCCGAGCTGGACGCGCTGGACTTCGGGTCCTGGCATCCCGGCTTCGACAAGGATCTGCCCGATCTGTCCCGGCTGCTCACCCTGGAACGGCTGCTGGGCGCGGTGCGCGACAGCGGCCGGCGGGTCCGGCTGCTGATCGAGACCAAACACCCGTCCCGGTACGGGGCCGAGGTGGAACGCCGGCTCGTCCGGATGCTGCGGCATCACGGCCTGGCCGACCCGAAGCCGGACGACGACGTACAGGTCACCGTGATGTCCTTCGCGGCGCTCGCGCTGCGCCGGATCCGGGCCCAGGCGCCCGGCCTGCCCACGGTGTACCTGATGGAGATGGTGGCGCCCGGTGTCGGCCGGGGCCACCTGCCGTTCGGCGCACGGACCGCGGGTCCCGGCGTCGAGCTGATCCGGGCCAGGCCCGGGCTGCTGCCGGCGCTGAAGGCGGCGGGTCATCGGACGTACGTCTGGACGGTGAACCGGCCGGAGGACCTGGAACTCGTTCTGGAACACCGGGTGGATGCGGTGATCACGGATCGTCCGCGGTTCGTGCTCGACCATCTCGAACAAATGTGACCTGCACCACTAGGCCCAGGTCCGGCATAAGGAAGCGCTTAGGTTCATCTGCCGAAAACCCGGCGGGCGAGGCAGACTCGCAGGCATGGCGGACCGTCCCGACTACGCGGCCCTGACCCGGGGTCAGGTCGCGGTCCTCGACCGCCTCGACTCCGGTGACGCGGGCCTCGACACGTTGCAGGAGCTGGTCCGGCTCGCCACCGAGACGCTCGGGGCGTCCGGCGCGGTCTTCGCCGAGTTCGCGGGCGGCCACGGCCGGATCATCGCCGCCACCGGCGTCTGCGAGCCGCTCCTCGGCCGCCCGGCCTCGCACGTCGACGACGATCCGGCCGCGCTGACCGCCCGCTGCGACAGCGCCGGCTTCCTGCACGTCTATTTCGCCGACCCCGGCACGCCCGGCCCCGAGCACCGGGCGGTGGTGGAGTTGCTGGCCGCTCTCGTCAGCCGGCTCTACCACCTCAAGGCGGGCCTTCCCATGCACGGCGAGCCCGCCCCGGAGGAGGTGCGCCGTGACGCGGACCGCGATCTGTGGGTCGCGGTGACCAGCCACGAGCTGCGCACCCCGGTCACCGTGATCAAGGGGTACGCGGACACTCTCACCAACCACTGGGACACCCTCGGCGAGGACGGCAGACGCGAGGCGGTCCGGGTGATCGGCACCCGGGCCGGTGAGCTGGCCCGGCTGGTGGACCGGCTGCTCTCCGCCGCGAGCGAGGAGGACGGCTCGGTCGGTGGTTCCCCGGCCGGCCCGTTCGACCTGGTGGAGGCGTTGCGGGCGGCCGCCGCCGAGCTGCCCGGCGATCTGCGGGAGCGGTTGCTGCTGGCGCACATGCCGGAAGATCTGCCCAAGGCGTACGGGCACCGCGACTCGATCGCCACCGTCCTGACCGAGCTGGTCACCAACGCCGAGAAGTACTCGGACCCGGACACCACCGTCGAGCTCTGCGCCGGCGCCGACGACGACACGCTGCGCTTCCGGGTCTCCGACCGTGGCGCCGGAATCGCGCCGGAGAACGTCGAGCACGCCTTCGACCGGTACTGGCAAGCCGACTCCGGGCACCATCGGGCCGGCGCCGGCCTGGGCCTCTACCTGGTCCGGCGGCTGGTCGAACGGCAGAACGGCTGGGTCTCGCTGCGCCCGCGGGAGGACGGCGGCACGGTCGCCGAGGTCCGCCTCCCCCGCGCCTGACTCCAGCGTGTGTAGTTCGGGCGCGCATAGCGGCCGAACTCCACACACGGGCTTGCCGGGCTTTTCGGTGTGTGGAGTTGCGGCGGATATAGCGGCCGAAATCCACACGCCGGGTGAGACACGGGGTGGGGCACGTCACCGGAACGCGGGACGGACCGCTTACGCTGGTTCCCCGTGAGCAAGCGTCGCAAGTCCCGCGAAACCGCACCGAAGACGAAGGTGCGCGACATCTTCGTCGCCCGCCCGTTCGAGGGCCTGGCCGACGAACCGGAATGGGTCGCCCTGCGCGAGCTGGTCCCGGCCGCGTCCGCGCCGCTGACCCTCAAGCCGGAGATCGTCCAGGAGTACGGCGACCGCTCGGTCACCCTCTCCACGGTGCTGCCGATGGCCTGGCCGGCGATGTCCCGCCGGGACGGGCAGGTCCTCATCGGCCTGCAGCGGCACGTCCAGTCCGGTGACGTCTCCCGTGACCTGGCCGTGGCGATCCTGAACGCGCTGGCCACCGAGCCCGGCGACACCGTCCCGGTGCCGGCCCTGCCCGGTGAGGGCCTGCGCCTGCAGGACATCCTGGTCGACAACCCGCTCGAGATCACCATGCACGACGGGTTCGAGTACTGGCTGGACGCCGACCAGATGCAGGACGCCACCGTGAAGGCGTCACTGGAGCGGGCCAACGCCTCGATCTACCCGACGGTGCGGCTGGCCGCGGCCAAGGCGGCGTACTGGTGCCGGGTCGCGCCGGACAAGAGCCACGTGCGCTGGGTGCTGTCCGAGCCGGAGGACAGGGCGCTGGACGCGCTGTCCCGGCTGTCCGCATCGGGTGACCTGCTGCTGGGTGCGGACACCAAGTTCGCCGGCATGTTCCGGGCGCACGGGCTGCTGGTGCCGGTCTGGGACGTGCCGGGTGAGCCGGAGGGCGCGGACTTCGAGGCGCCGCTCGCCGACTTCGCCAAGCGGTACGCGGACATCCTGGCCGTGGACGAGCCGCTGGACGCGGCGGCCCGGCGCGCCAAGCAGGGCCTGATCGGCCGTCAGCTGACGCTCCGTTAGTTCCGGAGCGTGTTGAGTTCGGGCGGGTAGGACGGCCGAACTCAACACGCTGGGCGGGCGGCTTTTCGGTGTGTTGAATGGGGGCGCGTGGGGCGGCCGAACTCAACACGCTGGGTGGGGCTGGTCATGTTCGGCGCGAGCCGGGGGCGGGGGACTGCCTTTTCGTGGGATGAGAGCGCGGGGACCGTACCGCCGCAGGGGTTTGATCTTGGTTAGTTGAGTGGATCGCGCTGGATGGGGCAGCTCATGCAGCGCGGCCCGCCGCGGCCGGAACCCAGCTCGGAGCCGCTGATCCGGACCACCTCGATGCCGGCGCGCTCGAGCTGGGCGTTGGTCTCGACGTTGCGTTCGTAGGCGACGCACAGCCGCGGCGCGATGGCCAGGGTGTTGTTGCCGTCGTCCCACTGCTCGCGCTCGGCGGTGACCGGGTCGAGGCCGGTGTCGATGACCCGCAGCCGGTCGATGCGCATCGCCTCCGCCGCCGCCTCCAGGAACGGGCGCGGCGGCTGGACCCGCAGCTCGTCCTCGACGCCCGCGGTGATCGTCCAGGCTTGCAGGCTGTGGGCGAGGTTCGGGTACATCACCACGGCGTCGGCGTCCACCATCGTGCAGACGGTGTCCAAATGCATCGTGGCGCGTTCCTGGGCGATCGGGACGGCCAGCACGGTGTGCGCCAGCCCGGCCGCGATCACCCGCTGGGCCAGACGCTCGGCACCGGCCGGGGTGGTCCGCTCGCCGACGCCGATCGCCAGCACGTCCGGCGCCATCACCAGCACGTCACCGCCCTCGACGTGCTCCAGCGACGGGTCGAAGAGCAGCTCAGCGCCGGCGAAGCGCGGATGGTGCCGGTAGATCGCGTGGGTGAGCGTGGTCTCCCGGCGGCGGGCCCGCATCGCGAGGCTGGTGACCGCCACCCGGTCCCGCACCCAGACCGACGAGTCGCGGGTGAACAGCAGGTTCGGCAGCGGGTCGATGACGAAGTCGTGCCGGTCCATCATCTCGTAGACCAGGCCGCCGCCACCCGGCTTGATCTCCTCGTGGGCGAGGCCGGCGACCAGCAGCTCGGCGAGCCGGGCGGGCTCCTGGTCGGCCAGATAGTCGGCGACGCTCGCGCGCAGGGCGTCGCCGAGCCGGCGGTCGGAGAGGACGCTCGCGGTCAGCTCGGTCCGCGCCTCCGGCAGGGTCAGCGTCTCGGCGAGCAGGTCACCGAGGTAGAGCACCTCGACGCCACGGCTGCGCAGCGCCTCGGCGAAGGCGTCGTGCTCCTCCTGTGCCCGGCTCACCCAGGGGATGCCGTCGAAGAGGAGGGTGTCGTTGTTGCGCGGGGTCAGTCGCGCTAGTTCCGCTGCCGGACGGTGCAGCAGTACGGTACGGAGGTGGGCGACTTCACTGTCGACGTACACCCCGACGAGATTAGCCGGTACCGAGCGCTACCGTGTCGTGACGTTGTGCCTAGATCCTGGGACAGTCATGCACCGGTTGGGGCTGGGAGCTAGCTTGGGAAGGCAAGTTGCATCATCCGAAAGAAAAATTTGCCGTGAATGCGGCATTCATCCCGTCTCATTCCTACTCACCGGTCTGTTCCGTAGGGATACGATCACGTACGGTAGTTGGATAGAGAGAGCCCGATTGACCTTTTGCCGGAGGTCGCAGTGACTGTCTTCCCCACCCGTTCCGCGCTGCCCATGACGTCACAAGCGCTGACGCCCATCGACCGCAAGCATCCCGGGTCCGTCCTCGAGGACACCCAGCGGATGCCGAGCCCCACCGAATGGGCACGTCGCCGCCGCGCCGAACGTGGCGCCCGCCGTATCGAAGCCGCCGGAGCACGAGCCCTGACCCGCCTCGACCGCCTCGGGCCGAACTGGCACATCGTGGACTGGCCGCGGACGGATCTCTCCCAGGCCTATTACGAGCCCGACCCCGCCGACGAGCGCGCCGGCTTCCTGGCGATCGGCCCCGGCGGCATCTACGCCGTCACGGTGACCGACCAGGGTCGCAACCGCGTGCTGATCGCCGGCGACGTGGTACAGATCAACGGCAAGCGCCCGGCGTACATCGCCGAGGCCCGCCGGGACGCCCGCCGCGCCGCCAAGGCCCTCACCGCCGTCGTCGGGCTCAACGTCCCGGTGACCGCCGTGCTGACCTTCGTGGGCACCGGTGTGATCAGCGTCCACGGCCTGCCGAAGGACTGTCTGGTCTCCACCGACAAGGAGCTCGACCGCCTGCTCATCGCCGGTGGGTCGAAGATCTCCCCGGCCACCGCCTCCAAGCTGACCGCCGTCGCCGAGCACCCGGGCACCTGGTCGAACGCACCCTATCGGCCGGGTCTTGACTACTCTTCGTACGGCAACGGACAGACTGCCGCTGACAAGCGGCTGACCCGCCGGTAACGTTCCTTGCGAAGCCGTCGACGGCCGGCGCGAGACGTCGGCCGTCGGTGTGAGGCAGAGCGAGGAGGAGCCGGTGGCGCATGTTGAGCTCTCCCTCTCGGGAGCGTTCGTTCCGCAGGCCCGGACACCGTCGGAGGCCGAGTTCGTCACCAGCGTCGAGCGCTGGACGATGACCGTCGCGGCCGCCGATGAACCGTGCCTGATCCTCGACATCGACGGCGCGATACTCGCCGTGTCGCCGTCCGCCAGCGAGCTGCTCGGGCTGGGCAAGCCCGCCGAGGCGCTCGGCCGGCGGCTCAACACCGCGCTGCACCTGATCGACTTCACCGCGGGCGGTGGCCGGCTCGAGGAGCCCGAGGCCGAGAACATCCCGCCCCTGCTGGCGCTGCGCAGTGAGCGGCTGGCCCGCGGCCTGATGCGGGTCGTGCCCGGCGCGGGCGAGCCGCCGCTGACCGTCGATGCGGTCTCCACGCCGCTGATGGCGGGCGACCGGGTGGGCGGCACGCTGACCTTCCTGTCCCCGGTGCGGTATTAGCGTCCTTTTTGTCCGCCGCGGTGTGGTGTTCAACGCAGGTGGCAACCATTGGTTGTTACACAGCCGCAACGTAGTCTGCGAGCATGCTGGATCTAGACCTGTTACCGGGTGAATACGCGGTGTGTCGGCTTCCGGCCGGATCATCCCTGCCCGCCTCCCTCACCGCAGGTCCGGACGACAAGAGCGTCATCTCGGTGACCTGGGGCGTCGACGAGATCTCGGTGATCTGCCCGAACGACCGGGTGCCCACCGGCGCGGAGGCAGACACCGCCTGGCGATGTCTGCGCGTGTCCGACCTCAACCTGGCCATGCACGGGGTGCTCGCCTCGCTGGTCGGCCCGCTCGCCGAGGCCCGGGTCAACATCGTGACCTTCTCGACGTACGACACGGATTACCTCCTCGTGCCCGCTGTGCGGCTCACCGAGGCGGTCAACACCCTCACCGCGGCCGGGCACCGCATCGCCAGCTGACCTTTCGGCTCCTACCATGTCAACGTGTTCCCCCGCACACGTTGCCTCGTCCCGGCGCTGGGCCTGCTGATGCTGGCCGGCGCCTGCGGCGCGCCACCCGAACCGCTGCCGACCGGGCCGCCCCGCCCCCGCGCCAGCATCAGCCTGCCGACCGCGATCGCGGTGCCGTCGGCCCTCCCCACGACGGCGACCTACACCCTGCCGCCGCCGACCCTGATCACCACCCTGCCGACGGTTCGCACCACCACCCCGGCGACGACCTCACCGACGCCGTCGCCCAGCCCGACTCCGTCGCACGCGGCCCGCTGCACCGGCGAGCCGACCGGTGCGCAGATCATCGAGCTGGCCACGAAGGAGTCCGGTGTGCCCGATCAGAACCTGACGGTCACCGACGGGCCGTACTGCTCGGGGACGTGGAGCTTCACCACCCTCGGGATGACCGGGGCCGAGCCGCTGTCGGTGGTCGCCATCGGATCGGGGGCCACCCTCGAGTTCGTCACCGCCGGCACCGACGTGTGCAACCCGCGGGTCAAGGCACAGGCCCCGGCCGGGATCAGAGTCCTCGCCTGCGCCTATTGAGGAGGGCCTAGACTCCGGGCATGCCCGGAACGCCGCCTGCCCGCTTCGCGTACCTCGGCCCCGAGGGCACCTTCACCGAAGCCGCTCTGCGCACCATTCCCGCCGCTGAGCACGGGGTGCGTACGCCCGCGCGCAGCGTTCCCGAGGCGATCGAGGCGGTGCGCGCCGGCGAGGCCGACGCCGCGCTGGTGCCCCTGGAGAACTCGGTGGGCGGCGCCGTCCCGGTCACCCTCGACGAGCTGATCATCGGCAGCCCGGTGATGATCACCCGAGAGGTGCTGCTGCCGGTCGAGTTCCTGCTGGCCGCCCGGGCCGCGACCCCGCTGGACGAGATCCGCTCGGTCGCCGCGCACCCGCAGGCCTCCGCCCAGTGCCGGCACTGGCTGCGGGCCAACCTGCCGGACGCGGTCGTCGTCGACATGCTCTCCAACGCGGCGGCGGCGATCAGCGCGGCCTCCGGCGAGCACGACGCCGCGCTCTGCGCCCCGATCGGCGTGGACCGCAACAACCTCACCGTGCTGGCCGAGAAGGTCGCCGACCGGGCCGACGCGGTCACCCGGTTCGCGCTGCTCACCCGGCCCGGCGCACCGGCCGCGCCGACCGGCGACGACGTCACCTCGCTGGCCCTGTGGATCCGCCACGACCAGGTCGGCGCGCTGCTGGCCGTGCTGACCGAGCTGGCGGTGCGCGGCATCAACCTGTCCCGGATCGAGTCCCGGCCGACCGGGGAGCAGCTCGGGACGTACGTGTTCTTCCTGGACTGCACCGGCCACGTCGCCGAGCCCCGCCTCGGCGAGGCGCTCCAGGGCCTCCGCCGGATCTGCGCCGAGGTCCGGTTCCTCGGGAGTTACCCCAAGCACCGCCTGCAGCCGGAACCGCCGGTCGCCGCGCCGCCGAACCTCTCCGACGGCGACTTCGCGAACTCGGCGGCCTGGCTCGACCGCCTGCGCTCCAACGGGGCCTAGCGGGTCATCCCCAGCCCAGGTCGTGCAGGCGCTGGTCGTCGATGCCGAAGTGGTGGGCGATCTCGTGCACCACGGTGATCGCGACCTCCTCCACCACGTCGTCCTCGGAGTCGCAGACCTTCAGCGTGGGGAGGCGGTAGATGGTGATCCGGTCGGGAAGCGTGCCGGCGTAATCCCAGCCGCGGTCGGTCAGCGCCGTGCCCTCATAGAGGCCGAGCAGGTCGTCGCTGCCGTCCTCGGGGCGGTCCTCGACGAGGAAGACGACGTTGTTCATCAGGGAGAGAAGCGCGACGGGAACCCCGTCGAGGGCCTCGCCCACCAGCTCCTCGAAACGCTCTGGACTCATGTCGACGGGCACCCGCCCATTGTGCCCGTGTCACCGGCGCGGCCAGAAGGGCCGCGCCGGGACATCGATCACACGTCAGGCGAGCTTCGCGACCAGGCTGATCTCGGCACCCGGGCTGAGCAGGCGGGAGATCGGGCAGTTCTCCTTGGCTCCGGTGGCGAGCTCCTGGAACGTGGCGTCGTCGATGCCGGGGACATCGCCGACGGTCTCCAGGTCGATGCGGGAGACGCCGAAACCGGCGTCGGTCTTGTCCAGGTGGACCTTGGCGACGGTCTCCACCGAGGTGGGCGTGAAACCCGCGTCAGCGAGACCCTTCGAGAAGGCCATCGAGAAGCAGCCGGCGTGCGCGGCCGCGATCAGCTCCTCGGGGTTGGTCCCCTCGCCCTCCTCGAAGCGCGACTTGAACGAGTAGGCGCCCTGGAGGCCACCCTTGCCGGTCTTGACGGTGCCGGAACCCTCGGTGAGGTTTCCTTCCCAGCGGGCAGAAGAAGAACGAATAGGCATGCCCAGCACGCTAGCCGATATCTCGCCCGTTGGTTCGCGGACCGGGCGGGGGCCATGATGGAACCCATGGTCCCGGAACCCCAGAGCGACAACGCGGTGATCAGCTTCGGCGAGCCCGCCCGGCGCGGCGTCCTGCGGGACCTGACCACCGACCGGCGGGTCCCGGCACTCACCGCGGCGCTGGCCGCCGTCGCCGCGTTCGGGTCGCTGGTCTCCGAGTGGCAGACGACCACGGTGAGCGAGACGGTGATCGACAGCGAAGGGACGCGGGCCGGCCGGATGCTGTCCGCCGGGCTGTTCGACCTCGGTGCGCCCGGCGCCGGATATCTGGGCGGGCTGCTGCTCCTGACGACCGCCGTCGTGCTGGCCGTCTTCGGTCCCACCACCGGCCGGGCGTACGCACGGCTCGCCGGATTCGCCACCGGCGGGGTGCTGCTGGCCCTGCTGGCGGCGCTGGTCGGCCCGCTGGGCGAGACCAGCCTGCTGATCCCGCGGTACTTCGCCCTGGAAGTGGGCAACGACGAGATCACGATGGCGCCCGGCCGTGGGTTGTGGTGCGCGCTGGCCGCGGCCGGCATCGCCTTGATCGCACTCCGGTTGTCCACTGTCGCGCGGGCCGCGCCGCCCACCCCACCTCGGCAGGCGGAGGCCGCCGACGAGCCGCTCGACCTCACCATCTCGCCGGCCACACCGTTCGCGTCGTTCCCGGGTGACCTGGATCAGCCGCACCGATCGTGACACCGGGGGATATCCGGGTGATGAACGGACCGGCGCGCCGGTAGGCTCGACAACCGTGATTGACCTGCGTCTGCTTCGCGAAGACCCCGAACTGATCCGCGCCAGCCAGCGGTTGCGCGGTGAGTCCACCGAGCTCGTGGACGGCCTGCTGAGTGCCGACGAGGAGCGCCGGGCCGCCACCCAGCGGTTCGAGACGGTCCGGGCGGAGCAGAAGTCCATCGGCAAGGAGGTCGCCAAGGCTTCCGGGGACGAGCGGGCGGCGCTGCTGGCCCGTACCAAAGAGCTCGCCGTTGAAGTGAAAGCGGCCGAGGCCGCGGCGAGCGAGGCCGAGCAGGCGCTGCGCAAGGCCCACCTGGCCGTGTCGAACGTGGTCGAGGGCGCCCCGCCCGGCGGTGAGGACGACTTCGTCGTGCTGCGCGAGGTCGGCGACATCCCGCAGATCGCGGCGCCGAAGGACCACCTGGAGATCGGCGAGGCGCTGCGGGCGATCGACACCGAGCGCGGCGCGAAGGTGTCCGGATCGCGGTTCTACTTCCTCACCGGCGTCGGTGCGCTGCTGCAGCTCGGCATGCTCCAGTTGGCCATCCAGCAGGCGGTCGAGCACGGGTTCACGCCGTCGATCACGCCGACCCTGGTGCGGCCGGAGTCGATGGAGGGCACCGGCTTCCTCGGGGCGCACGCCAGCGAGATCTACCGGCTCGAGGCCGACGACCTCTACCTGGTCGGCACCTCGGAGGTGGCGCTCGCGGCGTACCACTCGAACGAGATCATCGACCTGAGCAGCGGGCCGTCGCGGTTCGCCGGCTGGTCGACGTGTTACCGGCGGGAGGCCGGGTCGCACGGCAAGGACGTGCGCGGCATCCTGCGGGTCCACCAGTTCGACAAGGTGGAGATGTTCTCGTTCTGCCGGCCCGAGGACGCGGCCGAGGAGCACCAGCGCCTGCTCGCCATGGAGGAGGAGATGCTGGCCAAGGTCGAGATCCCGTACCGGGTGATCGACGTGGCCGCCGGTGACCTCGGCTCGAGCGCGGTCCGCAAGTTCGACTGCGAGGCGTGGGTGCCGTCGCAGCAGCGGTACCGCGAGGTCACCTCGACCTCGAACTGCACCACGTTCCAGGCCCGCCGGCTCAACATCCGGTACCGGGACGAGAACGGCAAGCCGCAGACCGCCGCGACCCTGAACGGGACCCTCGCGACCACCCGGTGGCTGATCCCGATCCTGGAGAACCACCAGCAGCCGGACGGTTCGGTGCGGGTGCCCAAGGCGCTGCAGCCGTTCCTCGGCGGCCGGGAGATCCTGGAACCCGCCAAGTAACGATCTCGTCATCGAGCGGCTACCGGTTGTCATGGCAGCTGGTGGCCGCTCGGGTGTACCGTTCTCCTTCCGCCCTCCGCGGGGGTTTGCCGACCCTCGGAGGTTTCCATGAAACCTGGGCTCCCCAAGCTGATCGCGACGGATCTGGACGGCACGCTCGTTCGCAGCGACGACACCGTCTCGGCGTACACCCATGAGGTTCTCGACCGGGTTCGCGCCGCCGGCATCCGGATCGTCGCCGCCACCGGCCGCGGCCCGCGTCTCACCTCGCTCACCCGCAACGACATCCGGGTCGCCGACTTCCTGGTGCTGGCCCAGGGCGGCTGGGTCCTGGACCTGGCCGACTCCCGCTACCTGCGCCAGGCCCGGCTGCCCGGCGCGGCGCTCGGGGAGGCGCTCGGCGCGCTGGAGTCCGCTGCCGGCCCGCTGTCGGTGATGTTCGAGGCGCTCGAGCACGACGACTCCCCGCTCTGGGGCGACTACGACCCCACCTGGCGTTACCCGGTGACCGTCGAGTCCCGTACCCGCGCCGAGTGCCTGACCGGTGAGGTGATCAAGGCGTTCGCCCGGTCCTTCGAGCTGGGCGTCGACGAGCTGCTGGACGCGGCCCGCCGGGTCGTCCCACCGGACCTGGCGACGGTCACCCAGGCCGGCCTCGACTACGTGGAGATCTGCCCGGCCGGCGTCGACAAGGGCACCGGCCTGTCGGTGGTCGCCGAGGCCGTCGGCGTCGACCCGGCCGACGTGCTGGTCTTCGGCGACATGCCCAACGACCTGCCGATGTTCGCGTGGGCCGGCTGGGGGCGGGTCGCGGTCGCCAACGCGCACCCGGCACTGCTGGCGGTCGCCGACGATGTGACCCTCACCAATGACGAGGACGGCGTGGCCGACTACCTGGACCGGCTATTGTCGCGGTGATGGGACCCTTCCGCCTCGTCGCCTCCGACATCGACGGCACCCTGATCACCGGCGACCGCACGCTCAGCCCTCGCACCCTCGACGTGCTGAGCCGTGTCCCGGTCCCGGTGGTCGTGGTCACCGGCCGGCCGCTCCGCTGGCTCGACCAGCTCTTCGACCAGCTGCCGGCCCCGTTGCCGGCGATCTGCGCCAACGGGGCGGTCATCTACGACCCGGACACCGACACCGTGCTGCGCGCCGACACGCTGCCCGTCGACCTGCTCCTCGACGTCACCAAGCAGCTCCGCGACGCGGTCCCGGACATCTCGCTGGCCGTCGAGGTCGAGGACGGGCGCGCCTTCCTGCACGAGGACACCTGGACGATCCGGTGGGAGCACGACCATCGGGTGCGGGTGATCGCCTCCCCGGAGGAGCTGACCTCGGTGCCTGCCGTCAAACTGCTGGCCCGCTCGTCGACCGCCGACCCGGACGAGTTCCTCGAGCTGATCAGCAGCACGCTGGGTGACCGGGTCGAGGCCACCCGGTCGTCGTCCTCGGCCCTGGTGGAGATCTCCGCGGCGGGCGTGACCAAGGCAGCCGGCCTCGCCTGGTACTGCGAGCGGCACGGGATCACCGCCGACCAGGTCGTCGCCTTCGGCGACATGCCCAACGACATTCCGCTGCTGAGCTGGGCGGGCCGGGGTGTGGCGGTCGGGAACGCCCATCCGGCGCTGCGCGCGGTCGCCGACGAGGTCACCGGCACCAACGATGAGGATGGGGTCGCGGTTTACCTGTCGTCCCTGTTCAACCTCTGATTTCGGTACGCCCGGGGCAGTCCTTCGCCGGATCCCGCCGTCCCGTGGCCCCCCCGGGCGAGGCAGGCCGGACACCGGACCGAAGCGCCCCTCACGGGCGTAGCGGTGGTCCCGGTCAACCCCGGGCTGGTTCTCAGGGCTGTCTCGAGCGCCCTGAGACAGCCCTGAGAACCAGCCCGGGTGGGCCACCGCCGACCGTTGAGCTGACACTCAGCCGGGGCCACCGCTACGCCCGTGCGGGGCGTTTCGGTCGTGAGCCGGGACTACGTCGCCTGGAGTGGGCGGGACGGGTCACGTTGGGCGGAGCGGCCCGGAGCGTACGAAATAAGTGGTCTCAGAGGTATTGACCGGTGCGGCCGGCGATGTCGGGACCACCGGTGGGCTGCTTGCCGGGGATGACGCTGCCCATCGGCAGGGCGGGCCGGCCCGGGACGCCGCCGCGCATCTGCTCGAGCTGGAGGCGGGCGGCCATCTGCTGAGCCACGAGCGCGGCCTGGATGCCGTGGAAGAGGCCCTCCAGCCAGCCGACCAGCTGAGCCTGAGCGATCCGCAGCTCCGAGTCGCTGGGCGGCGTCTCGCCCTCGAACGGCAGGGACAACCGCTCCAGCTCCTCGCGCAGCTCAGGGGCCAGACCGTCCTCCAGCTCGGCGATCGAGCGCTGGTGGATCTCCCGCAGGCGACCGCGGCTGGCCTCGTCGAGCGGAGCGGCCCGCACCTCCTCGAGCAGCTGCTTGATCATGCTGCCGATGCGCATGACCTTCGCCGGCTGCTCGATGAGGTTGCCCGGCTCCTCGGGGGTGAGCGAGCCGTCCGGCTCGAATGTGCCCATCGGACGGCCGTCGGGGCCCACGACGATGACGGAGCCGTCGTCCGTGTGCTCAGTGGTGCGGGTGTCGTCGGTCATGCGATCCATCTTTGCGCACGGGTTCGAGCGATGCTCGTTTCAGGGCCGGAGTTCAGCCACCGCGCATTTGACGCTGCCGCCGCCGCGCTTGAGCTCGGAGAGGTCCACGTGAACCGGGACGTATCCCGCGTCCTGCACCTTGCGTCCCATGGCGGTCGCGTCGGTGTTGAGGATCACATGGCGGCCGTCGCTGACCAGGTTCAGACCGAAGGCCTCGGCGTCGTCCCGGTCGGCGATCACCGCGTGCGGGAAGAGGCGCTCCAGCACCCGCTGCGAGCCCTCGGAGAAGGCGCCGGGGTAGTAGGTGACGTTCTCGTCGTCCAGGGCGGCCAGCGCGGTGTCCAGGTGGTAGTACGCCGGGTCGATCAGCTTGAGCGAGATCACCGGGCGGCCCAGCACCTCCTGCGCCTCGGCGTGCGCGGACGGGTCGGTGCGGTAGCCATGG
This sequence comes from Actinoplanes sp. NPDC019969, assembly GCF_055562375.1. Lineage (NCBI taxonomy): Bacteria > Bacillati > Actinomycetota > Actinomycetes > Micromonosporales > Micromonosporaceae > Actinoplanes > Actinoplanes sp. NPDC019969. Next base: position 1,138,346 of record NZ_JBVHFK010000001.1, read on the forward strand.
CCGGCCAGCACCAGGCCGCCGTGGGCGCCGGGGAGGTAGGCGAAATCGCCCTCACCCTCGTTGACCTGCGCGGGAGCCACGAACTTCCAGCCCTCGGCAAGGTAGAACGCCTGGTGGGCGACGGCCTCGGCGGCCCGCTGCGGGTGCAGGAACCGGGCGCCGTAGACGGTGCCGTCGACGGAGAAGGCGCCGTTGGCCGCGTAGACCATGTCGGGCAGGCCGGGCTCCGGGTCGAGCACGTGCACGACGTGCCCGAGGCCGGTGAGTGTGGTCCGAAGCTCTTCCCACTGCTTGAGGGCGAGGGCGGTGTCGACCGCCACCGTGGTGTCCATCCAGGGGTTGATGGCGTACTCGACCGTGAAATGCTCAGGGGGACACATCAGATATGTCCTGTTTCGCGGCAAGCGCTCCGTGTAGCTCATGAGGTTAAAGAGTAAGTAGGCTAGGTTGCAGCAAACAGCTCGAAATCTTGCTCTCTGGAGGCGGATCGTTGCAGATGGACGCCGTCGACCAGCGAATTATTGCGTTGCTCGTCGCTGATGCCCGCGCTTCGTACGCAGACATCGGCACCAAGGTCTCGCTGTCGGCTCCCGCGGTGAAGCGTCGCGTCGATCGCCTGCGCTCCACCGGCGTGATCAAAGGATTCACCGCCGTCATCGAGCCGTCCGCGGTGGGCTGGACGACCGAGGCGTTCGTCGAGCTGTTCTGCACCGGGCGGACCACACCGGCACAGATCACCGTGGCGACCCGGCGGCACCCCGAGGTGGTCGGGGCCTACACCGTCTCCGGGCAGGCGGACGCGCTCGTCCACCTGCGGGCCGCCGACATCGGTCACCTGGAGCAGGCGCTGGAGAGGCTGCGGGCAGAGCCGTTCGTGACCTCCACCCGCAGCATGGTGGTGCTGTCGCGGCTGGTGGAGACACCGACCGCGATTCCTCTGAACTCCTAGAGGTACATCCCGGGGCGGTGCCCCTCCTCGTCGGGCTTCGGGGCCGTCGGCTTGTCGCCCTCACCGAAGAACCGCTTGCCACCGAACTCGCCGTGCAGCCGGTCGTCCAGCTCGTCGGCCAGCCCGGTCATCACCTGCACCGCCAGCATCAGGTGGATCGCCTGGAAGTTGCGGCCGAACACCGGGATCGACGCCCAGACCGTGTCCTGCGCGCAGTACAGCCGGCCGATCGGCATCCGGTTGGTCAGCTCGGACAGCTTCACGTAGAGCTGCTCGCTCGGCTCGACCTCGGTCAGGATCGGGGAGAAGACGTCGACCAGCGGCGGGTTGTCCCGGACCCGGACGAACACCATCGCCGAGCCGGCCCGGATGCCGATGTCACCGTCGGCGTCGACCTGAAGCTGGTCGACGGTGGTCTTGGACATGGTGGCGACGACCGTACGGACCCGCTCGTCCAGCGGCACCACGTCGTCGGCGACCCCGGCGAGCGCCGCGTGCAGGGCGTCGTCGTCGTCCAGGTCGTCCAGGCTCAGGCCGTCCTCGATGCTCGGCTCGTGCCGGGCGGTGCCGAGCGGACTGGCCTCGATCGGCTCGTCCTCCTCGTCGTGCACCAGGTAGACCAGGAAGGCGGGGTGCGGAGCGCCGTACACATCGCGCAGCGTCCGGGTGATGATCGTGGCGAGCTGGGTGCCCTTGTCCTGCGCGGACCGCAGGCCGAACGAGTCTCCCGAGCCGGCCAGCACGCCCGGCGGCGACCAGCCGAGAGCGACCAGGTCGGCGACCGCCGCCCGGTCCATCCGGAACTCCTGCGGCAGGGCCGCGTTACCGACCGCGAGCGCCTCGACGACGCCGTCGGGCAGCACCCGGATGCTCACCGAGTAGACCGCGGTGCCGGTGCCCGAAGCCGTCGGGTCCAGCGTGAGGTCGATGTGGGAGCCCGGCTGCAGGGTCGGCAGCAGACCGGCCAGTGCCCCGGCGAACTCACGCCACGCCTCGGTCACCTTCGCCCGTAGGTCGGCCGTGGTCGGCTCGTCGAGGAGCCCGCCTTCGTACGCCTCGCCAGCGGCTTCTGCCGTCATGATCGCACCTCCGTCCCCGTCACCCTATCGAGCGAGCCGGGTCCAGCGTGGACCGGTGGGTTTCATTCGGCGGGCTTCGCCCGGGCGACCGCCAGCGCGCTGATCCGGGCCGCTGCCTCGGCCGGATCGGCGCCCCCGGCGACGGCGAGGCCGAGCAGGTACGCCGAGACGGGCGCCCCGGGCCGGAGCACGTTGTGGGCCACATCCCGGGCCACGTCGAGCACCTCCTTGGCCGGCACCCGGACCTCGCCGAGCCCCAGCTCAGCCGTGACTTCCGCCACCCAGTCGTCAAGCTCGCTCATTGGGCCCACTCCTCCGCCGTGCGCAGATCGTCGTCGGTGTCGCAGTCGAACCACGGCGGCGGTCCCGGCCGCCGCCACGACACCTCCGCCACCCGGGAGTGCTGCAGCAGCTCCCGCACCGGCGCGCCGTGCAGCCCGCCCCGCGCCTCGGCGAGCCGGGCCAGCGCGGCCCGCAGCCCCGCCGTCCGCCACACGCCGCAGAGCAACTGGAGATGGCCGTCGGTGTCCCGGTAGAGCGCCCCGTCCATCGGCGCCGACTCCAGGGTGAGCCGCAGCACATCGATCGCCTCGCCGGTCAGCAACGGCAGGTCGGCCGCGAGCAGGGCCGTGTAGGTCACCTTCTCCGGGACCAGGGCGAGCCCCGCCGCGGCGGCCGCGACCGGGCCACCGCCGGCCGGCTCCTCCCGGGTGACGTGCACCGGAACCGGGAAGTCGGCCGGTATCCGCCCGACGACGACGCGCGGGTCGGCGTCGTGCACCGCTGCCAGCACCCTGGTCAGCATCGACTGACCGGCCACCGTCAGGGTCGGCTTGTCGGCGCCGCCCATCCGCCGTGCCGCACCACCGGCCAAGACCACTGCCGCGAATCCCCCCACGTGAGTACCGTATCCCGAGCGCGTGCCGGACGTGACCACGCGCTCGGTTCGACGCCATAAGGGGACGGCCATGGGCAGGAGCACGAGCCGCCGTTCGGTCGTCACGATCGATGTCAGCGCGCCACCGCGGAGCCGCCGTCGCCAGGACCATCTCGCGGCCGAGGAGCCGCTGGAGATCCGGGTGCGCAAGGCACCGCTGGCGGTCACCATGCGGACCCCCGGCCACGACATCGATCTCGCGATGGGCTTCCTGCTCAGCGAAGGGGTGATCAGCCGGGCCGAGGACGTGACGACGGCACAGCTGTGCGCGGGGACGGACACGCCGAACACGTACAACGTGGTGGATGTGGTGCTCGGCCCGGATGTGCCACCGCCGGTCACCGACCCGAGCCGGAACTTCTACACCACCAGCTCGTGCGGGGTCTGCGGCAAGGCGAGCATCGACGCGGTACGCACCCGGTCGCCCCACGACGTCGCCGCCGACCCGCTGGAGATCCCGGCCCGTACTCTCGCCGGGTTGCCGGAGAAGCTGCGGGCCGCCCAGCGGACGTTCGACCGGACCGGCGGTCTGCACGCCGCCGGGCTCTTCACCGCCGCCGGTGAGCTGCTCGTGCTGCGCGAGGACGTGGGCCGGCACAACGCCGTCGACAAGGTGCTCGGGTGGGCGCTGCGGGAGGGCCGCCTGCCGCTGGCCGGGCACGTGCTGATGGTGTCCGGCCGGGCCAGTTTCGAGCTGACGCAGAAGGCCTGGATGGCCGGCCTGCCGCTGCTGGCGGCCGTCTCCGCGCCCAGCACCCTGGCCGTGGAGCTGGCCGAGGAGGCCGGGATGACCCTGGTCGGCTTCCTGCGGGAGCCCACCATGAACGTCTACTCCGGGGCCCACCGCGTCACCCTGCCCGGCGAGATGCCGTGATCGAGCAGTTCGTCCAGCATGCGGGCGAGCTGGTGGCCGGGTTCGGCGAGGAGCGCCCGGTTCACCGCGACCCGGGCCAGCGCGCCCAGGCCGGCCCGCCACGCGGTGAACCCGAGCAGGCAGGCGGGCGCCGGCACGTGGACCGGCTCGGCCCGGCGTAGCACGTCGGTCCAGAGCGCGACCCGCCAGTCGTCCGGGGCGCACCGGTCGAGCGCGAAGTCCTCGATGGCCCGGTCCGCCAGCAGCACACCGAGCCAGGCGACGTCGTCGTCGGTGAGCGCGGCGCCGGACCGGTACCGCTTCTCCGCCTCGCGGACGGCGAGACGACCGGCCTGCCTGATCCGCCGGCCGGGCCGCTCGCCGGTCAGCAGGCCGGCGAACCGGCTGCGGGCCCGCTCGGTGGCCGCCACCATCGCCTCCCGGGCCGGCCCCTGCACCGCCGCGACCTGGGCGACCAGGTGCGCGCGGCTGGGCAGCGCCACCTGCCCCAGGTAGGTCGCCCGGGCCGCGACCACGCTGTCCGGCGGCAGGCAGAGCCCGCCCTCGGGCGGGCAGCAGCGCGGCTCACTGCACAGGTACGACCACCAGCGCCCGCCTGACACCCGGATCGCGTCGTCGATGCGCACCTCGACGATCCGCAGCGCCTCAGCGAGATGCAGGGTCATCGGGGTGACCCGCTGCGGTGGCCCGTACCCCACGATCACCACCGACTGCGGCTCCTGACGAGCGATCGTCACGGCGATCTCCCAGGCCCCGGCCCGGAGCGCCACGTCGCCCTGATCCGGCGGCGGCAGGTCGAAACAGGCGCTGAACTCCAGGTCGTGACCGCGCAGGCCGACCAGCGCGACGGCGTCGTGCGGGTGATAGCCCAGCAGGTACGGCAGGGCGGCGAGGAGATCGGCAGGCGTACGGAGCGGAAGCGAGCAGTCGGATCTCATGCCGGGCAGCGTGGCCGAGTCCGGAGATCCGTTGGTGGGCCTGTGGACGACACGCCATGCCGTCCACAGTGCGACGGCGGGAAACCGCTGCTAGGAGCGGAACGGCAACTCGTGCAACTGCAGGCCCTCACGGTGCCGGGCATGGGTGTGCCGGTCCAGATCCATGGTCAGTTCGATCGACGAGACCACGTCGTACCCGGCGGCGTGCAGACTGCGGATCGCCTCGACGTTGCGGGACTCCGGCGAGATCGTCAGCGAGGTCATGCTGCGGCGTTTCGCCTCGTCGGCGACGTGTTGCAGCAGCTGGCGGCCGACCCCTTTGTGCCGGTGCGTGATGGTCACGACGACCGGGTCCACCTCGCCGGCCCGGCCCCGCATGATCAGCCCGACCATCCCGATCACACCGTCGTCGGCGTGGTCGGCGACCCAGAGGCCACTGAGGTCGAGGCGGGTCAGGTACTCCTCGAAACCGGCGCCGCCGTCGTCCCTGTGCTCGCCGTACATCTCGTTGTGCTGCCGGGTGAGCTCGGTCCACAGCCGGCGGCCCGCGGAGTGGTCACTCGGGCGGTACGAGCGCACGATGACAGGGGTCATGTCGCCATCTTGCCTCCAAATGGAGACGTACGTCACCGGAAGCGGAAGATAACCGGGTGGACCTTGCGTATCTGCGCGCGCACCCGCAGCACCTACCGACATTTCTCACCCATCAACGGATCCGCGAGACGCCGGTGAGCAGCGGCGTCTGCTCGGCCAGCCGGCTGACGCTGGACGACGGCACGTCACTGTTCGCCAAGACCTGGCCGTCCGGGCCGGCGCCGGCGGGCCTGTTCGAGGTGGAGGCGGCGGGGCTGGCCTGGCTTCGGGAGGCGGGGAGCGTACCCGTGCCGGAAGTTCTCGTCGCTCTTCCCGACCTGCTCGCGATGGAGTGGATCGAGCCTGGTCCACCCTCCCCGGCGGCTGCCGAACGGTTCGGGCGGGAGCTGGCCGAGCTGCACCGATGCGGGGCTGCCAGCTTCGGGGCCGGACGATCCGGTTATATCGGGCCGTTGTCGCTGGACAACACGCCGGGTGACGACTGGGCGCCCTGGTTCGCGGAGCGACGGCTGGCGCCGTACCTCAAGATCTCCGCCGATCGCGGTGCGCTGACCGCCTCCGACATCGCGGTGGTCGAGGAGATCCTCAACACCCTTGCGGCGTACGGGGGAAGCGAACCGCCCGCCCGCATCCACGGCGACCTGTGGCCCGGGAATCTCCTGTGGGCGGCGGACGGCCGTGCCTGGCTCGTCGACCCGGCGGCACATGGCGGCCATCGGGAGACCGATCTGGCCACGCTCGCCCTGTTCGGCGGCGTTCCGCACCTGGACCGGATCCTCGGCGCCTATCGGGAGACCTGGCCCCTGGCCGATGGCTGGCGCGACCGGATCCCGCTGCATCAGTTGCATCTGCTGCTGGTGCACACCGCCGCCTTCGGCAGCGGATACCGGGGCGCGGTACGGAACGCCGCCGACTCGTTGCGGCAGTTGTAACGGGAAACGGCTAGATTCGATCCGTGCACAACGTGCTGGTCGACCGTTTCGGTCGCGTCGCCACCGATCTCCGTGTCTCGCTCACGGACCGGTGCAATCTGCGCTGCACCTACTGCATGCCCGCCGAGGGACTGGCGTGGATGCCGCAGCCGCAGCAGCTCACCGACGACGAGGTGAAACGGCTGGTCCGGATCGCGGTGGAGCAGCTCGGCGTGACCGAGGTGCGGTTCACCGGCGGCGAGCCGCTGATCCGGCGCGGCCTGGTCGGCATCGTCGCGGACGCGGCCGGGCTCGACCCGCGGCCCAAGCTGTCGGTGACGACCAACGGCATCGGCCTGGACCGGACCGCCGTGGCCCTGCGCGACGCCGGCCTCGACCGGGTGAACGTCTCGCTCGACACCCTCGACCCGGCTCGGTTCCACGAACTCACGCTGCGCGACCGGCACGCCGACGTGCTGGCCGGCCTGCGCGCCGCAGCCGACGCGGGCCTCACCCCCGTGAAGATCAATACCGTGCTGATGCGCGGTGTCAACGACGACGAGGCGCCGGCCCTGCTGCGGTTCGCTCTGGAGCACGGCTACCAGCTGCGGTTCATCGAGCAGATGCCGCTGGACGCCCAGCACCAGTGGGACCGGCACGAGATGGTCACCGCCGAGGAGATTCTGGCCGCCCTCGCCCCGTTCGGTCTCCAGCCCGACGATGTTTCACGTGGAACAGCGCCGGCCGAGACCTGGCTCGTGCCGGGTCACGTCGACGCGGCGGGCGAGCCGGCCCGGGTCGGCGTCATCGCCAGCGTGACCAGGCCGTTCTGCGGCGACTGCGACCGGACCAGACTGACCGCCGACGGCCAGGTCCGCAACTGCCTCTTCGCCACCGAGGAGAGCGACCTGCGTGGGCTGCTGCGTCAGGGTGCGACCGACGCCGAGATCGCTGCGGCGTGGCAGGTCGCCATGCGGGGCAAGCGGGCCGGGCACGGCATCGACGACCCGACCTTCCTGCAGCCGGTCCGACCCATGTCCGCCATCGGAGGCTGAGCCTGATGCTCACAGTGCGCTACTTCGCGGGGGCCCGGGCCGCTGCCGGCACCTCCAGCGAGACGGTGGACGCGGCCACCCTCGACGAGCTGATCCAGGTGGTGGCCGACCGGCACGGGGAGCGGCTCGCGCTGGTCCTGAAATCGGCCAGCTTCCTGGTCGACAGCCTGGCCTGCCACGATCGGCGCGCGGCCCTGCCGGCGGGAGCGACGATCGACGTGCTGCCGCCGTTCGCCGGAGGCTGACCTTTTTTGTCGTACCCCTCGGGCAGGATCTGCCGCGAAGCTCGAGGGGAGGTGGGCATGCCCGTGCATGTCGTCAGCCGTCGCCGGCGGCCGGATCCGGGCGCCATCGACGTGACTTCGCGGGGGCCGGAGCCGTGGGTGCGGCTGAGCCCCTTCTATCCCCATGGCGGCATTCCGGTGCCGTTCACGCCCGGTGTCACCGCAGCGTCGGTGGAAGGCGTCTGGCAGGCGCTGAAGGTCTTCGAGAGCGCGGACGTGGACCCGTCGAAGCTGACGGTGACCAGGATGACGGGGCTCAAACGGACGGTTCGCCGCTTCGGGCCGGTCCGCGGCCACCGGGCGGGGCTGCACGGGACCGAGCTGCTGGACTATCCGACCGCGCGGCGGGAGATCTATCTGCCGGTTTACCGCTGGGTCCTCGAGCATCGTGTTCCCGACCTTGTCGAGCGTCTGCGCGGGATGACCGGTGACGGGCTCGTCCTCCTCGATTACACGACCAATGGTGATCCGGCGGATACGTCGAGTCCGCTGTCTCATGCTGCCCTGTTGGCTCGCTATCTGACCGGCACGTGGCCGTCATGACTACGTCAGGGATGGCGGCTCGGCCCAGTGGCCTCGCGGCCGTCATACCCGCCTGGGAGGCCACGGGCCTCCGACGTGGCCGCGTAGGCCTTGTGACGGTCATGGCCTCCTCAGAGGCCGCGGCCCTGCCAAGTGGTCACGCAGGCCTCGTTGCCCTCGTGGTCGGCGAGGACCCAGAAGGCGGGGGCTCTGTCGTCCGAGACCAGGCGGCCGCCGGCGGCGAGCGCGGCCGCGACCCGGGCGGCAGCCTCGTCGTGCGGGACGCAGATGTCGACGTGGATCCGGTTGCGCTGCGGGCGCGGTTCGCTCATCTGCTGGAACCAGAGTCGCGGCCCCTGGCCCCAGTGGTCGACGAGCGCATCCTCGGGGCCGGCGGTGGCGCGTTCGTCGACATAACCCAGCACCGCCTTCCAGAACGGGCGGACCGCGGCGATGTCCAGGGCGTCGATCGCGATCTCCAGCTCCTGCGGCGACCGTGCTCCCGCTCCGATGGCCGGCGTCGTCGCCAGACCGAGGCTGCCGACCGCGGCCGAAATCGATCCGGCCAGGGCGGTGTCCCGCGCGGTCACCGCCACCGCGGTTCGGCTCTGCAGGGTGAGCAGCACGCGATCGGGGCGCAGGTCCAGTCGCAGGTGGCCGTCCGCGTGTTCGCCGCAGGCCTCGACCGCCCGGGCGCCGACCGTGGCTGCGGCCTCGAGCGAGCCGACCGGCACCGTCGTGCACAGCGCGCCCAGCAGAAAGCGCCAGCCCAGGTGCCCTACCGCTGCGGAGGCTTCCGTGCGGCTCAGCAATCGATCCATCCCGGCAGCCTGCCAGATTCGGTGGTTGGTGGGCCGCTGCCCGGCGGAGCCCGCCGGTTGCAGGCAGGTGGACCCCGCCAGTTACAGGCAGGTGGACCCTGCCGGTTGCGGGCAGGCGGCCCTCGGTGGCCACCGGCACCCCCGCTAGCAGGCGGTGACCGGCCGCCAGCGGCCGGACCCGGCCGGTTGCGGATGGCCAGAACGGTGGCTCGCGGGCCCGGGGGCTCCCAGAAGTCGGGGACACTGGGTCGGGCAAGCTGGAAGCGGGGACGGCCACGGGCCGGCCGGCTGGGGAGGGTTGGGTTGTTCGCATTCTTCGCGATGGTCCTGGTGACCATCGGCCTGATCCACTTCTATCTGTGGAAACGGCTCGTTCGTGATCCGCTGCGGCCGGGGGTCGGGCGCCGAGCCGGGACGGCTCTGGCGGTGCTGCTCTGCGTGCTGGCACCGGCAACCCTGATCGGGGTGCGGGCCGGATATCTTCCGTGGCTGGCGTGGCCGGGCTATCTCTGGATCGCCGTGATGTTCTACCTGCTGGTGACGCTGCTCGTGCTGGAGATTCCACGGCTGCTCGCGGTCCGGTTGTGGGCGCGCGGCGGGCGGGGGAGTCGGGCCACGGTGACCACCGCGGCCGGGACGGCTTCCGCGACCGAAACGGTTCCCGCAGCCGGGACGGTTCCCGCGACCGAAGCGGTCGCTGCGGGCGGGACGGCCCCTGCGGCCGGGAGTGCTGACGGCACCGCACAGGCCGTCGCTGAGGGTGCCGCCGAGCGGCCCTCCGTCACGGGCGGGGAGCAGAAGGCCGCCGACTCCGCGGTGGGGGAGACGCCGGACAAGCAGGGGATCGAGCGGCGGCTCCTGCTGGCCCGGGGTACGGCGATCTTCGCGGGGCTGACGGCGGCGGGTATCACGGGCTATGGCGTGAAGACCGCGACCGGCGCGCCGCGGATCGACCGGTTCCAGATGCCGATGGCCAAGTTGCCGCGTGCGATGGACGGGACCCGGATCGCTGTGGTCTCGGACATTCACATCGGGCCGCTGACCGGGGTGAATCACGCGCAGCGGATCGTCCAGGTGATCAACTCGGTGAACGCGGATCTGGTCTGTGTCGTCGGCGACCTGGTGGACGGCAGTGTCGCCGAGCTGGGCCGGTTCGCCGCGCCGCTGGGCGGTATCCAATCGCGGCATGGCGCGTTCTTCGTGACCGGTAACCACGAGTACTACTCCGGGGCCGAGGAGTGGATCCAGGAGGTGGACCGGCTGGGGCTGCGGCCGCTGCGCAACGAGCGTGTCGCGATCAATGGGCTGGACCTGGCGGGGGTGAACGACCTGTCCGGCGCGGAGCAGGGTGACGCCCCCGATTTCGCCCGCGCGCTGGGCGATCGGGATACCGCCCGCCCGGTGGTGCTGATGGCCCATCAGCCGGTGGCGGCGAAGGAGGCCGCGCCCTACGGTGTCGACCTGCAGGTGTCCGGTCACACGCACGGTGGTCAGATGGCCCCGTTCAACATGCTCGTGAAGTTGCAGCAGCCGGTAGTCTCCGGCTTCGGAGAGGTGGACGGCGTGCCGGTGTATGTGACCAACGGCGCGGGATATTGGGGTCCACCGGTGCGGGTGGGCGCGCCCCCGCAGGTCACGGTCATCGAATTGCGTGTGGCGTAACCCATCAAGATCGGTAAGTGTGTTTGAGCGTGGCGATGCTTGGCGAGACCGACGGCCGTGACAGGATGCCTCAGGTGAAGGTCAGCACGGATACATATGTCGCGGACCTGCACATTCACTCCCGCTACTCGCGGGCTTGCAGCCGTGATCTGACTCTGCCCAACCTGGCCTGGTGGGCCCGGCGTAAGGGCATCGCCCTGCTCGGCACCGGTGACTTCACTCATCCGGCGTGGTTCGAGCACCTCAAGGAGAGCCTGGAGCCGGCCGAGCCCGGCCTGTTCCGGCTCATCGACGAGAAGCCGGTGGCGAGGCGGCTGCCGGGCTCGCTGCGTGGTTCCACGCCGGCCCGGTTCATGCTGAGCGTGGAGATCTCCACGATCTACAAGCGGGACGACAAGACCCGCAAGGTCCACCATTTGCTGTACGCGCCCGACTTCGCGTCGGTGGAGAGGATCAACACCGCGCTGGGGAGGATCGGCAACCTCACCGCGGACGGCCGCCCGATCCTCGGCCTGGACTCACGGGACCTCCTGGAGATCACCCTGGAGGCCGGCGGCTATCTGGTGCCGGCGCACATCTGGACGCCGTGGTTCTCCGCCCTGGGTTCCAAGTCGGGTTTCGACGCCATCGCCGACTGCTATGCCGACCTGGCCGACCACATCACCGCGGTGGAGACCGGTCTCTCCTCCGACCCGGAGATGAACTGGCGGGTCTCCAGCCTCGACCGGTACCGCCTGGTCTCGAACTCGGACGCGCATTCCCCGGCCGCTCTGGCCCGGGAGGCGACCCTGTTCACCGGCACCCCGGACTACTTCGCGGTGAAGGACGGTGTCGGCCTGGCCGGGACGCTCGAGTTCTTCCCGGAGGAGGGCAAGTACCACGCCGACGGCCACCGCGCCTGCGGCGTCAACTGGGAGCCGGCACGGACCCGCGAAGCCGCCGGCCGGTGCCCGGAGTGCGGGCGGCCGCTGACCGTCGGCGTGCTGAGCCGGGTCGAGGACCTGGCCGACCGTCCGCTCGGCTTCCACCGGGACGACCACGTCGAGCACCTGATCCAGCTGCACGAGATCGTCGGCGAGATCCACGGTGTCGGGCCGAAGTCGAAGACTGTCGAGTCCCAGCTCAACCATCTGGTCGCCACGCTCGGTCCGGAGCTGGACATCCTGCGCAAGGTCCCGGTCGACGAGATCGGCAAGGCGGGTGGCGACGAACTGCGCGAGGCGATCACCCGGTTGCGGCGCGGTGACGTCCGGCGGGTGCCCGGCTACGACGGGGAGTACGGCGTGATCACCCTGTTCGAGCCGGGTGAACTGCGCAACCGCAACAGCGCTCCGCAGATGGAGACGCTTTTCGACTTCCCGGCCCCGGAGAAGCCGAAGGCCAAGGCCGAACCGGCCGCCGCGAAGCCCCGGGCGAAGGCCGTCAAGGAGAAGCCGGCCCCGCCGCCGCTGGCCCCGCCGCCGAGCCCGCACGAGCCGTTCGAGCCGATGCTGGCCGGGATGGAGGAGGTCGGCACCGGGCTGCTGGACCGCCTGGACGCGATGCAGCGGGTGGCCGCGTCGGCGCCGGGCGGGCCGTTGCTGATCGTCGCCGGCCCCGGAACCGGCAAGACCCGGACGCTGACCCACCGGATCGCGTACCTCTGCGCCGAACTGGGTGTGTTCCCGGAGCGCTGCCTGGCGATCACGTTCACCCGGCGGGCCGCCGCCGAGCTCAAGGAGCGCCTCGAAGCGCTGCTCGGGGACGTGGCCGAGGACATCACGGTGGGCACGTTCCACTCCTTGGGCCTGACCGTGCTGAAGGAGAACGCGAAGGCGGCCGGGCTCGGCTCGGGCTGGCGGATCGCCGACGAGCACGAGCAGGCGCAGGCGCGCGAGCAGGCCGGGGACGACGACACGGCGTACCGGAAACTGCTCCGTCAGCAGGACCTCGTCGACCTGGACGATCTGATCAGCGTGCCGGTGGCGCTGCTGCGCGAGGATCAGGCGCTGGTCGAGAAGTACCGCCGGCGCTGGCAGTGGATCTTCGTGGACGAGTACCAGGACGTCGACGACCTGCAGTACGAGCTGCTTCGGCTGCTCAGCCCGCCGGACGGCAACCTGTGCGCGATCGGCGACCCGGACCAGGCGATCTACTCGTTCCGTGGCGCCGACGTGCAGTACTTCCTGCGCTTCAACGCCGACTTCGTGGACGCCCGGCTGGTCCGGCTGACCCGCAACTACCGGTCGTCGGCACCGATCCTGGCCGCCGCGGTCCAGGCGATCGCCCCGTCGACGCTGGTCAGCGGGCGCCGGCTGGATCCGGCCCGGCTCGACCCGGAAGCCCCGCTGGTCGGCCGGTACCCGGCACGCAGCGTCTCCGACGAGGCGGACTTCGTGGTCCGTACCATCGACGAGCTCGTCGGCGGTCTCTCGCACCGCTCGCTCGACTCGGGCCGGGTAGATTCCCGTACCGCCGCCGTCGGGAACCTCTCGTTCTCCGACATCGCCGTGCTGTACCGCACCGACACGCAGTCCGGGCCGATCGCCGAAGCGCTGTCCCGGGCCGGCGTGCCGGTGCAGAAGCGCTCGCACAACCGGCTGCGGGACCGGCCCGGCGTTCAGGAGATCGCCCGGGAGCTGCGGCACGCGGGCGGTTCGGGCGGCACGCTCGCGGTCCGGGTCAAGGCGGCCGGTCAGGTTCTGGCACAGCGGTTCGCCGCGCCCACCCTGGACGGCGGCCAGCCCGCCCCCGAGGACATCTGGACCGCCGCCGACCTGCTGCTGCCGCTGGCCAACCGGGTCGGTGACGACCTGTCGCTGTTCCTGCAGCAGCTGGCGACCGGCGCCGAGGTGGACGCGCTGGACCCGCGGGCCGAGGCGGTCAATCTGCTCACCCTGCACGCCGCGAAAGGCCTGGAGTTCCCGGTGGTCTTCCTGGTCGGCTGTGAGGACGGGCTGCTGCCGTTGCGCTGGCCGGGTTCGACGCCGTCGGAGGAGGAGATCGCCGAGGAGCGGCGGCTGTTCTTCGTCGGTCTGACGCGCGCCCAGGACCGGCTCTACGTCAGCCACTCGGCGAAGCGGACCCGGCACGGCAGCGAACGGGAGCAGAACCCCACGCCGTTCCTCGACGTGATCGATTCCGGACTTTTCGAGAAGCTGGGCGAGGCTGCCCCGGCCCGGCCGAAGGACCGCCAGCTCAGACTGCTGTGACGCCTGGCGGAAACCCTGTCAGGACGCCGGCGAGGAACCCGGCGAGCAGGGCCGGCCCGAACGGGATCGGCCGCGCTCGCCGGGTCACCAGCAACCAGGTGGCGATCGCGCCGTTGAGCAGGTGGGCGGTGCCGAAACCGACGGCCACCGCCGGCCAGCCCGCGAACCCGAGCAGGAACGCCAGTGCCGCGCCCAGTTTCACGTCGCCGAGGCCGAGTCCTCGCCCGGGCAGCATCGCGATCAGCAGATAGATGCCGCCGACCACCGCGGCCGCGGCCAGCGCCGGGAGGATCCGGTCCGGCGCGAGCAGCGCGAGCGGCACACCGCCGGTCAGGGTCAGCGCGCCGACCAGCCGGTCCGGCAGGCGGAGGCAGCCCAGGTCGATCATCGCGAGCAGAACGCCGGGCAGGGCCGCGACCAGGTGGACGGGCAGTTGCGGCACCGGGCCGAGGAGGGCCGCCAGCGTGCCGGCGATCAGCGCCAGCACGGCGGCCGGCCGGTATCCGCCGCGACGGCAGCAGGACGATCCGATGTGGATCCAGCCGGCCGCTCCGGGTGGGAAGATCCGGTCGCAGTCGGCGCACGACGGTCGGGCCGGAGTTCCGAAGGGGACGGTCAGGCGGTACGCGATCCGCGGCAGGAACATGCCGGCCGCGCCCCCGAAGAGCATGGCCAAGATCACCAACTGTGACGACACGAACGTGAAAGGTATCCGATTGACCGCCGCACGCTACGGTGGCAGGCAGCGCAGACCGCTCCCGGAGGGACCCCCGATGTCGCAGAACGGGCCGTACCCTGCTCAGCCATGGCAGGACGGGAAGCCCGACGAGCCGTATTCGGAGGCTGCCGACCCCTGGCACGGGCAGGATCCGTCCTGGATCCCGCAGCAACCGCAGTACTCACCGGCCCCGCCGCCCCCGGACGCCCCGCCGCGCCGCCGGACCGGCCTGCCGATGGGTGCGCTGATGGTCGTGCTCAGTGTGCTGATCGGCGGGGGCGTCGCGACCGCCGCGTGGTTCGCGTTCGCCGGCGACGACGCGCCGGCGCCGGCCACCCCGATCGCCGCCACCACTCCGGCCGGGCACGCGCCGCGGCCGCAGACCAGTGCGGACGCCCGGTTCGCGGCGTCCGGGCAGTGCGTGCGCAACGAGGGCACGAACATCGAGCCGGAGCTGCGGATCGTGGCGTGCACGGCGCACACGTACCAGATCTTGAAGCGGATCGACGGGCGCACGACAGGGGAGAAAGACGCTGTCAGCAAGTGCGCGAAAGTACCTAACTACACCAAGTGGTACTACTACGACACTGAGTACGACGACGTCGATTTCGTCCTGTGCCTGCGCGAGTATGAGCCCGTCTAGCGGTTTCTAGCCGCTGGCCTAGACCAGCCTAGAGGGTGATATCGAGCGGACTCTAGCGTTGACGCTAGACGGCCCGATACGGTGCTACGCGTGGATCCGGTGCGCAATCCCTACGCTCCCGGCGCCGGTCAGCGCCCGCCCGAGCTGGCCGGGCGCGGCCGCGAGCTGGACGTCTTCGACGTGGTCCTGGAGCGGGTCGCCCGGGGCCGCCCGGAGCGCAGCCTGGTCCTCACCGGCCTGCGCGGCGTCGGCAAGACGGTCCTGCTGAACACGCTGCGCTCGGCGGCGATCGGCCGGCTCTGGGGCACCGGCAAGATCGAGGCCCGGCCGGACCAGTCACTGCGCCGCCCGGTCTCCGGCGCCCTGCACATGGCGATCCGCGAACTCGCCCCGCACCACCGCGATCCGGACCGGGTCGACGAGGTGCTCGGCGTGCTGAAGGCGTTCGCCCTGCGGGCCAACGACGAGAACGCGAAACTGCGGGACCGATGGGCGCCCGGCATCGACGTGCCGCCCGCCCGGGGTCGCGCCGACTCCGGGGACATCGAGATCGACCTGGTGGAGCTCTTCACCGACGCCGCGTCGCTGGCCACCGACGTGGGCACCGGGATCGCCCTGTTCATCGACGAGATGCAGGACCTCAGCGCGACCGACGTGTCGGCGCTCTGCGCGGCCTGTCACGAGCTGTCCCAGCTGGGCGCCCCGCTGATCGTCGTCGGTGCGGGCCTGCCGCACCTGCCGGCCGTGCTGTCGGCCGCCAAGTCGTACTCGGAACGGCTCTTCCGCTACGCGCGAATCGACCGGCTCGACCGGGACGCCGCCGACCTGGCGCTGGGCGTGCCCGCCGAGCGGGAGGGCGTGGAGTACGACCAGGAGGCCCTGGACCTGCTCTACGAGAAGTCCGGCGGGTATCCGTACTTCGTCCAGGCGTACGGCAAGGCCACCTGGGACCACGCGCCGCAGTCGCCGATCACCGCCGACGACGTCCGGGTGGCCGCCCCGGAGGCCGAGGGTGAGCTGGCGGTCGGCTTCTTCGGCTCCCGGTTCGAGCGGGCCACCCCGGCCGAGCGGGAGTACATGCGGGCCATGGCCGCGCTCTCCGACGACCCCGGCAACGACATGGACGCCGCGGTGCCGACGTCGGAGATCGCCATCTCCCTCGGGCGCAAGCCGGCCAGCCTCTCCCCGGCCCGCGATGCGCTGATCAAAAAAGGACTCATCTACTCGGGTGAGCGCGGCACGGTGGCGTTCACCGTCCCGCATTTCGGCCGATACCTCCGCACGCAGCCGGTGTGATCGGCCGGATCCGGGTATAACGAGGGGCATGAGGCCCGTACGCACCGCAGCCCGAGCCATGCTGGCATCGTTCTTCGTGCTCGACGGAGTCCGCACCCTGACCCGGCCGGAGGCCCGGGTCGAGGCGGCCCGCCCGCTCACCGACCGGGTGACACCGCTGCTGGAGCGGACCGACCCGCGACTGCCCACCGACCCGCTGACCCTGGTCCGAATCAAGGCGGTCACCGACGTGCTGGCCGGTCTCGCGCTCGCGACCGGCCGTTTCACCCGTCCGGCCGCCGCGGTGCTGGCCGCCGGCCTGGTGCCGCACTCGCTTGCCGACAAGGGCAACCGCGAGCACCAGTTGCGCAACCTCGGCCTGCTCGGCGGGCTGCTGCTGGCCGCTGCCGACACCGAGGGCCGGCCCGGTCTGCGCTACCGGACGTCGCACGCGGTCGATCGGAGCCAGCGGTCGGTGCGACGCGCGGTGCGTACCGCCAAGCGCGAAGCCAAGATCGCCGCAGCCTCGGCCGCCGCAGCGCGCAGATTGCCCGGATAACAACCTTCTCGCGGCCTTTGCGTTAAAGCGGTCGAGGAACCGCGCGGGTCGCTCGACGCAGCCCGAACTCGCTTCCGCCGGTCACGACCTGCCGCCGTTCCGACCGCTTCGCCGTGTCAAGCAAGCGGGCGGTTCCACCGGCAGGCCACGCCGTGCCCGGTAACGAGACGGGGGGCGCGCATGCGGTCAGCGGCGGTTGCGCTGGGCGTGCTGGTCACGCTTGCGATCATCACGGTCTCTTTTCAGCGGTACGGGCTGAGCACCCTCGCCGTCGAACACGAAGCCATCCGAGGCTGGATGGGCGGGGACGGGCTCTACGCGTACCGCGCTCCCGGCTCGCAAGCCGGTGCCGCCCTGCCACCCGCGATGGCCGTCCTCCTGGCGCCCCTCGTCCTGCTCCCGCTCCACCTCGCCGGCTGGCTGCTGGCCGTCGCCGGAATCGCCGCCCTCCTGCTCACCGCGCTGGTCGTGGCCGGCCCGATCGCCCGCCGCCACGGCCTCCGCCGCGTCCCGTTCGTGCTGGCCGTGTCCGCCCTGGCGCTACTCGCCGAACCGGTCCGCGCCGCCCTCGGCCAGGGCCGCCCCGAACTGCTGATCCTCGGCCTGCTCGCCGTCGACCTGATCGCCCTGCGCCGACGGGACGCTCGCCAGATCGAAGCCACCTGGCCTGGCCCGTTGCGCCGCGGGTGGGCGTCCGGTGCCTGGGCGGGCGCCGGGATCGGCGTCGCCACCGCCGTCAGCGTCGCCCCGGTGCTCTGCATCGTCTACCTGCTGATCACCAGACAGCGCCGGGCCGCCATCACCGCCCTGGGAACCGCAGCAGCGGTCACCGTCCTCACCCTGGCCGTGGCGCCGGCCGAGACTCTCGCCTGGTTCGGAACGACCATGTGGGAACTCGACCGTCCCGCCCCGATCAGCGACCCCGCCAACCAGTCCCTGGCCGGGATGATGGCCCGGCTCTACGACTTCCCCGCCCCGCCGGTCCTGGTGTGGCTCTCGTTCAGCATCCTGCTGGTGGCGGTGGGCCTGATCCGAGCCAGGTCGGCACACACCGCCGGCGACGAGGTCGCCGCGTTCACCCTGATCGGGTTGACCACAGCCGTGGCCGGCCCGGTGACCACGGCCCCGGAGAGCCTGTGGGCAATCCCGGCCATCCTGATCCTGGCCGACACCGGCCTGCGACGACGCCTCCGCCTCCAGCCGTCCCGGCCGCCACACCGCCCTCCCTGGCCCTTGCTGTCGCCGCGCCGCCCTCCCTGGCCCGCCCTCTCGGCGCGCCGCACTCCCTGGGCCGCGCGTCTCGCCGGAACGGGCCACCTGGCAGCTGCCGCCCTCGGATACCTGGCGCTGGTCTGCACACCCGCCTGGTCGCTCCGTTGCAACCTGCCTGCCGTCGCCCTGATCGTGCTGGTCAACACCCTCCCCTGGCGACACGGCACGCCAAGCCTGCCCGCGCCGCTGACCCGCATGAAGCGGGCCGCCATCCCCCTACCCCGAGGCGGCTGACCCCCAGCGCGAGCCGTCGCCCACACCGCTTACGCCGTGCCCATAACCGGCCTAACCGACGGCCGACGCCCTCACCGGCCCATTGGGAGCCGTCGCCCTCACCGCTTACGTCGCGCCGGTGACCGTCCTGGCCGACGGCTGACGCTCGCACCGGCCCATCGCAAGCCGTCGCCCACACCGCTCACGCCATGCCCATGACCGCCCTGACCGACGGCCGACGCCCTCACCGGCGCAGTCCCTTGTCGGTCACACCACCCGCGCTGACCAGCATCCTTCGCCGTGAACACCGCCTGCCCTTGGAGCGTGCCCTCCTTGATCGCGACGTCCGGCCCGGAGCCGCTCATCAGCCTCGGTACCGCGCCGGTCACGGCGCGGCACTGTCAGCCGTCGCGCAGGCCTGGTATCGGAGGTGTGTAAGCGGTCTGAACGACGGCTCGCGTACTGATCTTGTGCAGGTGCCGTCGGTTCGACCGCGGGCTCGCCAGGCCCCGGCGCGGTCTGCCGGCGATCTTGTTTGGCTGGTTCTCAGGGCTGTCTCAGGCCGGTTGAGACAGCCCTGAGAACCAGCCGGGGTTTACGGCCGGTGACGTGGTTGTTTCCGGGTGGACCGCTCTCGGCCGGGTCGGGACTGAGAGGTCAGGGGCAGTTGACCCATTCGTCGGTGCCGTCGAGGAAGACCTGACGCTTCCAAATCGGCAGGCGGGCCTTGGCCTCGTCGACCAGGCGGGCGCACGCGGCGAAGGCGGCGGCCCGGTGGGCGGTGCTCACCGAGGCGACCAGGGCGACGTCGCCGATCTGGAGGGTTCCGATGCGGTGGGAGACGGCTACCGCGTAGACGTCCGGGTCGGCGGCGATCTCCTCGGCCACCTCGCGCAGGATCGCGGCGGCGGTGGGGTGGCCCTCGTACTCGAGGAGGGTCACACCCCGGCCATGGTCGTGATCACGGACGACGCCCTGGAAGGAGACGACGGCACCGGCTCGCGCGTCGGCGACGGCGGCCTCGTGAGCGGCCAGGTCCAGCGGCTCGTCCAGCACCTCAGCCCTGATCACCCCGGCGGCGGGAGACAGCGCACCGTCTCCGGCACCGACAGACCCCGAAGGTACGGGAGCGGAGGATGCGGAGGCGGAGGACGCCGAAACGGCAGGCGCGGAGCCGGAGGGTGGGGTGGGAGAGGCGGGGGTGGTCACGGGCGCTCCCCGGGAGTCAGTGGAAGGGGCAGGAACGGCACCAGGTCGCCGGCGGTGGCGTGGGTGCCCGGGCGGACGACCACGAAACCGTGGGAGTTGGCCAGGCCGCGCAGCATGGCGGAGCCGACGTGGCCGGCCGGGGTCGCGGTACGGCCGGACGGGTCGAGAGCCGCGAGCGCCAGGTGTGTGAAGTCGCCGCGGCCGGGCACGTCGGTGCCGGCGACGACCGACGGCAGCGGGGGCAGGCTACGGCCGCGTAGTCCGGCGAGCAGGGGCGCCACCAGGGTGACCAGGGCGATCACCGCGGACTGCGGGTTGCCGGGCAGGCCGGCGAGGAAGCGGGGCCGGCCGTCGGGACCGGGCACCCGGGCGAGCAGCATCGGGAAGCCGGGGCGGACGGCGACGGTGTTGACGATGTACGACGCACCGAGCTCGGCCAGCGCCGGATGCAGATGGTCGACGGGCCCGTTCATCGTCCCGCCGGTGGTGCAGATCAGGTCGGCGGTGTCGAGCGCGGAGCGGATCGCGTCGAGGTGGGCGTCGAGGGTGTCCTTGACCGGGCCGGTCACGGTGCCGACGGTCGCGCCGTAACGGCGCAGCCAGCCGGGCACCTGCGGCCCGAGGGAGTCGCGCACCCGGCCGTCACCGGGCGGCCCGGAGGTGAGGAGTTCGTCGCCGAAGACCAGGAGTGCGGCGCGGGGCTCCGACCGTACGCCCAAGGTCTCGTAACCACAGGTGGCCGCCACCCCGACGACCGCCGGATCCACCGGCGTGCCGGCCGGGAAGAGCTCCTCGCCGAGGCGCGCCTCCTCGCCGGGCAGACGCCAGTCGGGGATGCTGCGGGGCTCGCCGGAGACCCGCCCGTCGGCGCCGGTGACCGAGTCCTCGATCCGGATCAGGGCGGTGGCGTGCTCCGGGACCATGGCGCCGGTGGCGATCTCGACGCAGGCGCCGTCCTCGGTGAGCGGCGGTGGGGTGCCGCCGGCCAGCACCCGGCCGACCGGACGCCACGGCGCACTGCCGCGCACCGCCCAGCCGTCGATGCTCGAGGTGGGGAAGGCGGGCAGGTCGGTGAGGGTGCGCAACGGCTCCGCGAGGGTCCGGCCGTCGGCTTCGGCCAGCGGAATCGTCTCCACACCGCCCACCGCAGCACGGCCCGCCTCATAGGCGAGGGTGCGCGCCAGTTCCCAGTCCACAGGGGTCGACTCGGTCACTGAAAAAGCCTACAGCTCAATGGTCGCCGCCCCGGATCTGGTCCACCGTGTGGGCCAGCAGGGGCCCGAGCACCGCCAGGCCGTCCTTGGCGCCGCCGGTCGAGCCGGGCAGGTTGACGATCAGGGTCTGCCCGGCGACCCCGGCCAGGCCGCGGGAGAGGGCGGCGGCCGGCACCCGGTCGCGGCTGTGGGCGCGGATCGCCTCGGCGATGCCGGGGATCTCGAAATCGAGCAGCCCACGAGTGGCCTCGGGGGTGCGGTCGGTCGGGGTGACGCCGGTGCCGCCGCTGGTCAGCACGACGTCGACACGGTCGGCGACGGCGGCGCGCAGGGCTTCGGCCACCGGGTCGCCGTCGGGGACGACGACGACCGGTTCGTCGACCTGGCAGCCGAGTTCGCGGAGCCCGGCGACGAGGCGGGGGCCGCTGGTGTCGGCGTAGACCCCGGCGGCGGCCCGGTTGGAGGCGACGATCACGCGGGCCCGGATGGTCACGGCCGGTCCTCCGGGCGTACCCAATCTCCGGTCTTGCCGCCTTCCTTGCGCAGCACCCGGATGGCTTCCAGGCTGGCCGCGGGGTCAACTGCCTTGATCATGTCGATCATCGCGAGGCCGGCCGTGGCGACGGCGGTGAGAGCCTCCATCTCGACGCCGGTGCGGTCGGCGGTCTTCGTGGTCGCGACGATCTCCACCGTGCTGCCGGTGGTCTCCAGTTCGACCGTGACCCCGTGCAGCCCGATCGGGTGACAGAGGGGGATCAGATCGGGTGTCTTCTTCGCGCCCATGATGCCGGCGAGCCGGGCGACCGCCAGGGCGTCGCCTTTCGGCAGGCCGTCGCGGCGCAGCAGGTCGATGACCTCTTCCGTGGTCTGGACGCGGCCGGCGGCGATCGCGCGGCGGTCGCTCACCGCCTTCGCCGAAACGTCGACCATGCGCGCGGCGCCGCTCTCGTCGACGTGAGTGAGCTGGGTTCCCTGGGACATACCGGGGAGCTTAGTTTGCCTCGTCGTCACAGTTCGTCCACACAGCTCAGACATGCTTCCGGAGGATCGGGAAATAGAATTCCACGAGTCGGTTCAGCGCGATTCTCATCGCATTGAGTCCCCATTCCGGAACTGTCAGTGATGAAGCGTCACGCTATTGTCGCATTCTGCGCATAGCGACAGGATCCACTGGAATCCGACACCCCACGGAACCTACCTTTGTCTCGTCAGGACGACTAGGACAAAAGGGAGGGAATGTCATGCGCCGCAACCAGGAGTGGGGCTGAAAAACTTCGGATGCGCGGACAGACGTGCATCAATTACCTTGAGCCTTGAGCGACGAGACCGTCGCGCTCGGCAACGACAAGGACCGCATGACCCGGAGTCCCGGCGACGAAAACGTGACCGATCAGCAGCTGCGGCTGCTCGTCGGTCTCGTCGTCGTTCTCGCGTCCTGTGTCACGGCCGGTTTCGCGGCGTACGCGCTGAGCCTCCCCGGTCCCCCGCCGCACCCGCTCGTCCTCGTCGGCCTGTGCGGCGCCCTGATCGTCGCCAATCGGGTGAAAGTGCTGGTCCGAGTCAAGGCCAACACTGACAGCACGACCTGGGGCGAGATCCCGGTCCTGATCGGGTTGACCCTGGTCCCGGCGCCCTGGGTGGTCTTCTGCGCCATCGTCGCGATGGCCCTGCTGCGCTGCATGAAGCCGCTCGGCCTGCAGAAATCGGTCTTCGGCGTGGCCAAGGAGGCGCTGTCGGCAGGCGCGGCGGCCGCCGTCTTCCTCGCCGTGGGCGAACCCGGATCACCCGTGACGATCATCGTCGCGCTGATCACCTTCGTGGTCGTCGACCACATCGTCTTCGCGCCGGTGCTGTCGGTCGCCACCGGCGCCGGTGTGTGGCAGGTGGCGCTGCGCAACTGGCCCAGCAAGGTCATCTGCTACCTGGGTGAGCTGGCCGCCGTGCTGCTGGTGGTCGCGGTGGTGGCAGCCGGCGCGGAACCCCTGCTCCTGCTCATCGTCCCGCTCGTTGTGCTGTGTATGCACCTGTGGCAATCCCGCAGCGTCCGGACCCGCGAGGAGCGTGAGTCCTGGCAGCGCCTGGCCAAGGCGACCGACGAGCTCAACGCCGTCGACCTGACCCGGGTCCTGCACTCGGCGGCCACCCGGGCCGCGCAGATCTTCTCCGCGGCCGAGGCCGAGATCGACCTGGCCGCCCGCACGGTTCGCGCCACCGAGTCGCAGGTCCTCGCGGACGGCCCGATCCGGCCCGCGGTCGCCGGTGCACGGCCCGCCGACGAGACCACCGTCGACCTGGTGGCGCAGGACGGCAGCGTCCGGGTCGGGGTGCTGCGCCTGCGGTTCGGCGGGACGGTCCGGCTCACCGAGGTCGAGCAGTACAAACTGCGGACCTTCGCGTCCGCGCTCTGTACGGCGATCCGGAACGCCCAGGCGTACGCCGAACTCGCCCGCATCGCCGCCGAGAACGCCCACGCCGCCGCGCACGACCCGCTGACCGGCCTGGCCAACCGGCGCCGCCTGTACGAGCAGGCCGACCAGCTGTTCCGCGCCACCACCCACGCCGGGCTGTTCGCGCTGCTGCTGATCGACCTGAACCACTTCAAGGAGGTCAACGACACGCTCGGGCACGCCGCCGGTGACGAGGTGCTGCGCCAGGTGGCGAACCGGCTGCGGGACGCCGCCGCCCCCGGTGACCTGGTCGCCCGGCTCGGTGGTGACGAGTTCGCGGTGCTGCTCACCGGCCTGCCCACCCCCGCGCTCGCCGGGCACCGGGCCACCGGCATGCTCGCCGCCCTGGACGCCGGGATCGACGTCGAAGGCATGCAACTCACCGTGGAAGCGGCCGGCGGTATCGCCCTGGCCGCCGGCACGGGCAGCGTCGAGGAGCTGATGCGCCGCGCCGACATCGCCATGTACCAGGCGAAACGCGCCGGTGAACCGACCGTCGTCTACGCGCACGCCCGGGACACCGCCGACCTGGAGCGGCTGATGCTGACCGGTGAGCTGCGCCGGGCGGTCGCCGAGCACGAGTTCACCGTCGACTTCCAGCCGATCGTCGATCTCGGCACCGGCGAGGTGGTCGCGGCCGAGGCGCTGGCCCGCTGGCACCACCCGGAGCAGGGCAATCTCAACCCGGTGCAGTTCCTCGAGACGGTGGAGCGGTCCGGTCAGCTGCCGGCGTTCGCCGACGCCGTGCTGGAGCAGTCGCTGATCGCCCGGCAGACGTGGCGGGAGGCCGGGTTCGATCTGCCGGTCGCGGTCAACGTGTCGCCGCGCAGCCTGCTCGACCCGAAGTTTCCCGGCGCGGTGCTGTCCCGCCTGGCCCGGCACGAGGTGCCTCCCGACCGGCTGGTCCTCGAACTCACCGAGACCCTCACCGTCAGTCAGCTCGACGTGGTCGAACGCACCCTCGCTGACCTTCGCGACGCCGGGGTGCGGCTGGCGATCGACGACTTCGGCACCGGTGTGTCGTCGCTGTCAGTGCTGTCCCGGATCCCCGTACACCAACTCAAGATCGCTTCCGAGTTCGTGGCCGGGGTGGAGACGTCCGCCGAGGCCGCCGCGGTCGTCCGGACAACCGTCGACCTGGCCCGCAACCTGCACCTCACGGTGGTGGCCGAGGGGGTGGAGAGCGAGCCGCAGCGGCGTGCGCTGTGGGCGCTGGGCTGCCTGGCCGGGCAGGGTCACCTGTTCGCCCGGCCGTACTCGGCCGCCCGCTTCCTCGGCGTCCTGCAACGCGGCTCCGGCGGGCGCCCGGGGATGCTCGCCGCGACCCTGCACGAGCAGGGTTCGGTGGTCCGCCTGCCGAGCCGCCGTCTGCCAGACTTGCCTGCGTGATCAAGCTGCCGGACCGCGCGGTCGACCTGCTGCTCTACTCGCTGTCCGCTGTCTTCGCCCTGGTCACCGCCCTCACCTCGACGCTGCTGCCGCACCGGGCCTGGGGTGCGATCGCCGCCGCCGGCTACCTCGCCGCCGCCCTGCTGGTCTATCTGGTCCGCCGCCGCGACGTGCTGGCCTGGGCGGCGTGGGGCGCGGTGGCCCTGCTGCCGCTGGTCGTCCAGGCGGTGCAGCGGGCCGCCGGACGGACCGACCGGGCCCAGGAGGAGGTGCTGGTCGTCGAGCACATGGGCGAGTCGCTGCTGCACACCGGCACGCCCTACCTGAGCCGTGCGGAGATCGCGGCGATCCCGCTGGACGAGCGGCTGCTCGGCTATCGGCCGTACCAGCCGGGAATGTCCCTCTTCGGCCTGCCCCGCGCCCTTGCGGGCGATCACTGGTGGACCGATGCGAGGGTCTGGTTCGCGGTGGTCACGGTGGCTGCCATCGGTGCGGCGATTTTTCTGGTACGGGATTCGCCCACCCCTGCTGTGGTACGGGCCATCCAAGCCGCCACCGTCCTCCCGGTGACCGCGCTGACCCTGGCCACCGGCGGTGACGACATCCCCGTCCTGGCCCTGTGCCTGCTCGCGCTGGCCCTGGTCGCGACCGGCCGTCCCGGCTGGGCCGGAGTCGCCGTCGGCGCGGCCGCCGCCTGCAAGCTCTTCGCCCTTCCAGTGGTCGCCGTGCTCATCGTCCACTCGATCGTGTCCGGCACGTGGCGGCGGTTGATCCCCGGCGCGCTCGGCCTGCCGCTGGTGGCCCTGCTGCCGCCGCTGCTGGTGAACGCCGACGCCCTGATCGAGAACGTGTTCCGCTTCACTCTCGGGCACGGCCTGGTGACCAGCCCGGCCCAGTCGCCCTTCCCCGGATACCTGATCTCGCAACTCGGGCCGGGCGGCCGTTATCTCGCATCCGGCCTGCTCGTGGCGGCGGCCGCGGTGATCGGGGTGCTGCTCCTGCGGCGGCCGCCGCGGACCGCCCGGTCGGTCGCCCTGTTCTGCGGATACGGGCTCCTCACGGCGATCCTGTTGATGCCGACGACACGATTCGGGTACCTGCTCTACCCGGCGGCGCTGCTGCTCTGGGCCCCCGCACTCAGCAAGGACACAGGTTCTTCCGCCCCACGGCGAGACACAGCCTTGTACCGTCATTGAAATGCATATGACCTGTCCCAAGTGCCACGGCGAGATGCGGGTCTACGAGCGCAGTGGCGTCACGATCGACCAGTGCACCGAATGCCGCGGAATCTTCCTGGACCGTGGCGAACTGGAGAAGCTATTCGCTGCCGAGGCCAACTTCAACCGGCCCCCGGCCGGCGGTCAGGTGCCGCCGCCCGTCCACGCCCCGCACCAGCAGCACCCGCAGCCGGGCTACGCCCCGCCGCCGCCCCCGCCGCCGCCGTACGGCGCTCCGGCCCCGCACGCCTACCCGCCGGCTCCCGCTCCCGCTTACGGGCACCACGGCCACTACCGGCGCCCGGCCTACGGGCACCACGGCCACTACCGGCGTAAGAGCTTCCTGCACGACCTGTTCGACTGAGTCGACGGGTTCCCCCACGCGTCGAGCCGCGCGGCCGTCCGGCCGCGTGGCCCGCTCCCACGCCCGGCAGCCCTGTCGAGGTCGCCGCACGTCTCGCCGGTGAACGCTTCCCGGCCGCCCACGCCGCCTTCCTCGGCGGTAGCTCCATCACCCCGCGGCGGACACCATGGTCCGATCTGGACGTGGTCGTCGTCCTGGACGGGCCGCCTGCTCCGTTCCGGGAGACCTCCCGTCATTCCGGCTGGCTCGTCGAGTGGTTCGTCCAGACGCCGGCCTCGCTGCGGCACTTCTGGCGGCAGGACACTGCCCGGCGGCGTACCCCGCTGCTTCGCATGGTCGCCGAAGGTGTTCCGCTGATCGACGTCGGCGGAGCCGCCGGGACCTATCAGTCCGAGGCCGCCGCCCTGCTCGCCGCCGGGCCGCCCGCGCCGTCCACCGCCGACATCGACCACCAGCGCTATCTCGTCACCGACCTGCTCGACGATCTGCGTGGATGCTCGGATCCGGTGGAACTCGCCTACCTGGCCGCCACCCTGATCCTCGCCGCGTCGGACCTGCTGCTGCTGGCCGGCAACCGATGGTCGGCGCGCGGGAAGTGGCTGCCGCGCCGGCTGGCGGAAGTGTGGCCGGAACTGCCCGCTCAACTCGCTGCGGGGCAGTGCGCGGCGGTGATCGACGGGGACCGGGAGCTGCTCGTCGCGACGGTGCTGGCCGTTCTGGACCGGACCGGGGGCCCGCTCCAGGAAGGTTTTCGGATGACGGCTGAGATTCCCACCGACTAATTCGGCCGGCAACCACGACGGCTGTCCCGTACTCAGCGTATTGCTTGCGCTTTTGTCGACGATCCACAGTGGCTGTTTCCACCTGTGCGAACACGTCGATTTTTGAATGATCGATCAGTTTTGCGACGTGGCGTCGATCACTCTCGGTAATCACAAACCGGAGTCATATCGTCACTAAAGAGCGAACTATTTCGATAAGCCTCTCTTTTCGTGTGCGTTACGAAGTTGCCGGAATACGCAACGTCGCTGATCTTGGGTATTGTCACGTCACCCCCCTGTCGCGGCGAACGGAGGAAGAACCGTGACTGAAACTGCCGATCGTGCGGCCGAACAATCTCTGCGTACCGACCTGCAAGACGTTTACGGGCGATACGAGGAGCTTCGTTCCGGTGTGGACGAACTTCAGCGGAGCATCGCAACCATGCAGGTCAGTGCCGAGTCCGAGGACGGCGCTGTCGAAGCCACTGTGGACGCGGACGGCCGCCTCGTCGACCTCCGGCTGGACCAGCAGGCCTGCCGGGAATGGAACACCGAAACCCTGGCCCGGGTGATCGTGGAAACCGTCCAGAACGCCTCAGCCGGCAAATCCCGACAGATCGAGCACCTGGTGTCGAACCACCGGCCCGACGAAGACGCCTGACACCTCCCGGCGTTCTTCCCCTGTCGTCCCCCACCATCGAACCACGCACGTGCCGGGCCGCGGCCGCTCGAAGACCCCGCGACCCGGCGCCGCTTCCCAGCCCGCGGCACCGGCCCTATGCCCTGACAGCGTCTCCCCGGCAGCTCGCGGCACCACTCTTGCCCGCCGCGCCTCCCCGGCAGCTCGCGGCGCCGCCCTTGTGTCCGCCGCGCCTCCCCGGCAGCTCGCGGAACTCAGATCGCCATGTCGACGAAGCGCGACAGGTGCAACTGCGCCGCGACCGTGATGGTGTCCGTCGGACCGTTACGGTGCTTCGCCACGATGAAGTCGGCCTCGCCCGCGCGTGGCGACTCCTTGTCGTAGTAGTCGTCGCGGTGCAGCAGGATCACCACGTCGGCGTCCTGCTCGATCGAGCCGGACTCACGCAGGTCGGACAGCTGGGGCCGCTTGTCGGTGCGCTGCTCGGGACCACGGTTCAGCTGGCTGACGCCGATCACCGGGCACTCGATCTCCTTGGCCAGCAGCTTGAGGCCACGGGACAGCTCGGAGACCTCCTGCTGACGGCTCTCCGTCTTCTTCGGCGAAGACATCAGCTGGAGATAGTCGATGACGAGCAGGCGGAGATTGTGCCGCTGCTTGAGGCGGCGCGCCTTGGCCCGGATCTCCATCAGGTTCATGTTGGGGGTGTCGTCGACGAAGATCGGCGCCTGACTGATCTCGCCCATCCGCCGCGCCAGTTTGGTCCAGTCGTCGTCGGACAGCTGGCCGGAGCGCAACGTGTGCAGCGGGACCCGGGCCTCGGCGGAGAGCAGCCGCATCACCATTTCGATCTTGCTCATTTCGAGCGAGAAGATGGCACTGGCGTGACCGTACTGAATGGCGGCATTACGGGCGAAGTCCATGCTCGCTGTCGACTTACCGAGACCGGGACGGCCGGCCACGATGATCAACTGGCCGGCGTGCAGACCGTTGAGCAGCCGGTCCAGGTCCTGGAAGCCGGTCGGAATACCGGTCATCACGCCGCCGGACGCGCCGACCGCCTCGATCTCGTCGAGGGTGGGCTGCAGCATGTCGCCCAGGGCCGCGAAATCCTCGCTGACCCGTTTCTCGGTGACGTCGTAGATGGCCTGTTGCGCCAGGTCGACGATGTCGTCGACGTCCCGGCCGCCGTTGCCGCCGGTGCCGTAGCCCAGCTGCACGATCTTGGTGCCGGCCTCGACCAGGCGGCGCAGAATGGCTCGTTCGGAGACGATCCGGGCGTAATAGGCGGCATTCGCCGCGGTGGGGACGCTTTCGATCAGCGTGTGCAGGTACGGCACACCGCCGACGCGCTGCAGGTCACCGGAATCGGCGAGCGCTGCGGCCACGGTCAGGGCATCGGCGGGCTCCCCGCGACCGTACAGCTCGAGGATGACGTCGTAGACCGTCGCGTGGATCGGCCGATAGAAGTCGTGGACCTTGAGAATCTCCACGACGTCGGCGATCGCGTCCTTGGAGAGCAGCATGCCGCCGAGGACACCCTGCTCGGCTGCCACGTCCTGCGGTGGGGCCTTGTCGAACCCGCCGCCGCCACCACCGCCGTCCTGTGGGCCCTTGCCCTTGCCGCCGCCCCCGTTGAAGGAGCCACCGCCGCCACCGGATGGGGACGGTGGCCGCGACTCGGGCCTCGCGTCGTCGGTGATCGACACCTGGACTCCCCTCCACTCGGCCATGGCCGCTCTCACGATCGAACCGCCCCGGTACAACTCCTTCGACTGATCCCGGCAGGGATTCAGTGGTTCCTTCCGATCAAAGTCCGCACGTGAGGCTGGACCACTGTACGAATCCCGCAGCCAGCAGCCCAACTGCCTCGGTGGACGAGTCTCTGGACAACCTGTGGACATCCCGGCCCGTTCCTGTGGGTAGCCCTGTGCACACCCTGTGGAAAACTTCTGGGGACAACTAACCCGAGCAGGGGTTTTGTGGTTCTGACCTGTGGAGAGCAGAAAGGTTCGCCGATCTGCGGAAATACCGTCTCGGGTGAGCAAGCCGTCGCACTGAGGCGTTGCGGTTCTGTCTCGGGCACGTCACCCTTTCCAGGTGGACCAACGGGAGTGGGACTACGGCACCCGCATGTCGCGCAGTAGGCGCGCTGCGGGGTCTTGGCCCACCCGCGAACCGGAGGTCGAGGATCCGGAACCGCGCTGGTCCGCCCTGACCGACACCGGCAGCATGGCCCCGAGCGACGAGGCACTCGCCTGGCAGCGCCGGGCCGACGACTGGGCCCAGCAGTCCGAGGTCGAGCCGTACTCCGGCGGTGGCCAGGCCATCGAGCCCGCCAACCGCTGGTCCACCGAGGTCACCTCCACCGGCCGCCCCACCTTCCCCGCCGACGGCGTCGGCTGGCGCACCGAGACCGCCGAGTGGCGGGCCACCGGGGCACGCTGGCGGCAGACCACCGAGTGGCGCTCGGCGACCGGCTCGCACGTGTGGCGTTCCACCACCGAGGCCTGGCAGGGCGACGAGGACAACCCGGCGAAGGGCGACAGGCCCGCGATCAGCGGTACGGCGTGGCCGACTCCCGAATCCGGCGACGAGTCGTCCACACCCTCGTGGCGGCAGTCCGCTGCGACGTCGCAGCCGGCGGCCTCGTGGGAGCGGTCCGAGCCCTCCTGGCAGCAGTCGGAGCCCTCGCGGCAACAGCCGGATCCCTCGCGGCAGGAGCCGGATCCCTCGCGGCAGCAGCCGGAGCCCTCGTGGCGGCAGCCGGAGCCTTCGTGGCGGCAGCCCGGGGCGGAGACGCCGTCCTGGCGCCGGGACGATCCGGACACCTCCTCGTCGTGGCGGCTGCGCACCGACGGCCCGTCCGCGACCACGCCGGTCGAGCAGACCCGATCGGGTGGCGCGTCATGGCAGCAGCCATCCCCCTCCCGTACCCCCTCTTGGCAGGAACCGCCCGCTTCGTCCGCCCTTGCCCGCCCGGAGCCGTCCACGCCTTCCTGGCAGCAGCCGTCGGCGCAGACCCCGTCCTGGCAGCAGTCCGCCGCCGGGCAGACGCCCTCGTGGCAGCAGCCGTCCGCCGCGACGCCGTCCTGGCAGCAACCGCAGCAGACCCCGGCCTGGCAGCAGTCCCCGGCACAGCCGCCGGAGCTACCGTCCCGGTCGCGTCGCCGCGCGGAGGACGCCGGGTCGTGGTCGTCCGCGGCCGGTTCGACATGGTCCGACAAAGCCACCGGCTCGACGTGGTCGGACAAAACCACCGACCCGGCGCGGTCCGACAAGCCCGCCGGATCGACATGGTCGGAGAAACCCGCCGGCAATGACACCTGGTCGGACAAATCGACCGGCTCGACGTGGTCCGAGAAACCTGCCGGCTCGACGTGGTCCGAAAAGCCCGCTGGCTCGACACGGCCGGACAAAGCCGTCGGAAACGACACCTGGTCGGACAGGTCCGCGGCCGGTGGGAACTGGTCCGGCAAGTCCGCCGGTGGCGGCGGGACGTGGACCGACCGGGCGGCGTCATCCGACCCGGGCTGGTCCGATCGGCCCACGCCCGGGGAGAACACCGGCGGACTGACCCGCTGGGAGCGCACCGACGCCCCAGGCTGGCAGCGGTCACCCGCCGAGGACGCCCGCCACCTGGTCCGGGAGGATGACCGCGCGGCCTGGCGTCGCGACGCGGGCTACACCGAACGCCCCACCCGGGCCGGTCGGCGGCGTGCGGCGGAGAGCGGCTCCGCCCCGTCGGGTGGCAGCGGCTGGTCCAGCGGCTCGGATTCCGACGACTGGGCCGGGCACACCGACACGGGCAGCATCCCCGCTTTCGGCGAACCGGATCCCCGGCCGGAAACGCCCACCTGGGCGGCCCGTTCTGAGGCCCCGTCACGCCGTGACCGACGACGGTACGCCGAGGAGACCGGCCCCGGACCTCGAGCGGACCTTTCCCGCCCGGAGCAGGCCCGCCCGGATCTCTCCCGTCCCGAGCAGGCCCGTCCGGCGGCCGGACGCCCGGATGCGGCGCGCCCGGACCAGTCCGGTCCCTTCCCCGCCCGGCAGGCTCCCGACCAGGGCAGCGGCCGCCGTCCTCGCTACAACGCCAATCCCACCAACTGGCGTGAGGACACCGCCTCGTGGGACGCGGAGCAGGACACCAGCAACTGGACCCGGGACCCGGACACCGGCCAGTGGAGCCGCGCGGAGGACGATCCCCGCGTGCTGGCCTGGCGCGCGGAAGCAGCTCGCCGTGAAGCCGGCAAGGCGCCCACGAGCGGTTCCGAGGAGAACACCGGCTGGCGCCTACGGCCGGACGACCCGATCGGCGGCGTGCCCGGTGGGCCGCTGCCGAGCAGCTCTGTCCCGGCTGGCGACGGCGGCTCCGGCTGGCCCGCGAGCGGCATGCCGTCCCCGAGCGTCCAGCCTCGCAGCGCCCCGGCCGGCGGAATGCCTCCCGGCGTCCAGCCTCGCAGTGCCCCAGCCGGCGCGATGCCTCCAGGCATCCAGCCCCGCAGCGCCCCGGCCGGAGGGATACCACCAGGCGTTCAACCCGGCAGTGCTTCTTCCGGGGGCATGTCATCGGGCATTCAGCCCCGCAGCGCGCTGCCCGGTTCGGCTGACGAGCGACAGGGCCGGCGGCGGCGAGCCGACGAGGACCCGTACGCGGCCGGTGGCCGCCGTCGGCGATCCGCCGACCCCACGCCGGGCGCCGAAAGCCCGGATGGCCTGTCGAACACGCAGAGCTGGCAGCTCCCTCCGGAGTCCCGACCCGGTCGGCAGTACCGCCGCCTCGAGATCGAGCCCGAGGAGTACCCGGCCGGCACCGACCGTCCCGGCCCGCGTCCCCCGCAGTGGCAGGACCCGTCGTCCCAGCAGCCGGTCCGTCCGCGTCCGCCGCAATGGCAGGATCCGGACGCTCCGGACATGCGCCGGCCCGGTTACCGCGACGACATGCCCGGCGACGGACCGACCTGGCAGGATCCGGCAGGTTATGGGCAGCAGCGGCCGCCTCAGCAGCCGCGCAGCGGTTTCGGCAGCGCCGCACGGGAGCTTCCGGCCGGTCCGTCGGCGCAGCAGCAGCGCCCGCCGTACGGTGGCCCGGCGCGGGAACTTCCGGCCGGTCCGTCGGCGCAGCAGCGGCCCGCCTACGGTGGCTCGGCGCGAGCCTTGCCGGCGGGTCCTTCGGCGTACGACAACGGCGTCGCCCCCACCAGCGGGCCGACATGGCAGGAGCAACAGCGCCCCGCGTACGGCGCGCCCTCCGCGGAGCCGTCCTGGCGTGGGCAGCAGCAGCGCCCCGGCGGCAGCGAGCCGTCGTGGGCGCAAGGCTCACCGCGGCCCGGCAGCGAGCCGTCCTGGATCGATCAGGAACGCCAACAGGGCTCGCAACGCCCCGGCACCGAACCGTCCTGGCTTGATCAGGAACGCCGTCAGCAGGGCTCTCAGCGGCCGGTCAGCGGCCCCGGATGGCTGGAGCAGGAACGCCAGCAGCAGGGCCCGCAGCGGCCCGCTTACGGCGGCCGGATCCCTCCGCAGCCGGCCCCCGGCGGATCACGCGGGCCGGACCTGTCCGCCCGCGCGTTGCCGGCCGGTGGTTCCGCGCCGACGTCCGGGCCGGTCTGGTCCGGCCAGCAGAAACCCGCTTACGGCGGATCCGATGACCTGTCCGCGCGCTGGCCCGACCCGCTCGGTGACCAGTCCGGCCGCCGTGGCTACGGTGACCAGGACGACCCGCCGCCGCCCGCCGGCGGTGGATTCGGCGACCGGCCGCCCCTGGCGGACTGGCTCGCTGCCGAACGCGCCGGCCGGCGCGGGGCCGACTATCGAGGTGGTGCCGGGCAGGACGGTGAGACCGACTGGCGCCGTGAGCTGTCCCGCCAGAGTGATCTCGCCGAGGGTGAGTCCCGCCGTTACGACACGTCGGACTTTCCTCCCTTTCGGCCAAGCGGATCAGCAGCGGTCGACGGGTCGTCGAATCTGGCCCTGAGCGCCACCTCGGTCATCTCCACGAAGACGGCCGCCCCGGCATCCGACGCGGCAGAGGACACCTCGTGGCCGCCGCGCCGGTCCACGGGCGCTTTCCAGGGCACCGGCTCCTACGAGCGGCGGCCGGTGTCCAATGACCTTTTCGCCGCCGCCGGACCCAGTGATCTGCTCGATCCGGGTGACGACGAGGAGGAGGAGCAGACCAGCAGCCCGCTGGCGGCGGTCGGTTACACCGTCGTCTGGTACGGCGTACCGGTCGTCCTCTTCGTCGCCGGCATGTTCGTGCTCAACAGCGGCCAGCGCACGCACGCCCTGGACACGCTGGCCGACGCGGCGCCCGAGTTCGCGATCTCGCTCGCGCTGAGCATGCTGGTCGCGTTCGTGTTGCGCTCCGCGACGACGGCATGGAAGTCGGCGAGCGTGGGTCTGGCCGCGGCGGTGGTCGGCGGCGGCCTGGCCACGGTCCTCAGCTCAGCCATCACCGGCAACAGCCTGAGCTGAGCCGGTAAACCACCGGCCAGCCGGCAGCCGCCGGCCGGCGGGCAACGAAACGGCGCGCCGGGCCGAAGCCCGACGCGCCGTCGTCGTTCAGTGCTGGTGTTACTTGGCGGCGACCACGTTCACCGGGAACGTGGCGGTCACCTCGGGGTGCAGCTTGACCTGGACGTTGTACGAGCCCGTGGTCTTGATGTGACCGGGGAGCTCGAGACGACGACGGTCGAGAGCCGGACCACCGGCGGCCTTGACCGCGTCGACGATCTCAGCCGGGGTGATCGAGCCGAACAGGCGGCCACCGTTGCCGGAGCGCGCCTTCAGCGTGACCTTGAGGCCGGACAGCTGGCCCTTGACCTCGTTGGCCTGGCCCAGGTCACGGATCTCACGAGCCTCGCGGGCCCGCTTGATGACCACGACCTGCTTCTCCGCACCCTTGGTCCACTGGATCGCGAACCCCTGCGGGAGCAGGTAGTTACGGCCGTAACCGTTCTTCACCTCGACGATGTCGCCGGGGGTGCCGAGGCCGGAAACCTCCTGCGTAAGGATGATCTTCATCTCGGGTCCCCCTCTCAGCGAGCCGTGGCCGTGTACGGCAGGAGCGCCATCTCACGGGCGTTCTTGACCGCGCGGGCGATCTGCCGCTGCTGCTGGGAGGTCACACCGGTGACGCGGCGGGCACGGATCTTGCCGCGGTCGGAGATGAACTTCCGCAGGAGAGCGGTGTCCTTGTAGTCGATGTAGGTGATCCCGTCCTTGTCGAGCGGGTTCACCTTCTTCTTCGGCTTGCGAAGCGCAGCAGCCTTAGCCATTGCTCAAACTCCTGTTAGTGATCACTGCGAGCCCGGAGGCTCAGAAGGGAGGCTCGTCATCGGAGAAGTTCCGGTTGCTGGAGGCCGGAGCAGCGCTGGACCAGGGGTCGTCGAAGTCGTTGTTGCTCCGACCACCGCCACCGCCGCTGTTGTTGCTGTTGCCGCCGCCCCCGAACTGCTGCCGGTTGCCGCCGCCACCGGAGCCGAAGCCGCCCCCGGAATTGCCGAAGCCGCCACCACCACCGCCAGAACGGGTCGCCCGCTGCACCTTCGCCGTGGCGTAGCGCAGCGACGGGCCGATCTCGTCGACCTCGAGCTCGTAGACGGTGCGCTTCTCTCCCTCTTTGGTCTCGTAAGACCTCTGCCGAAGCCGGCCCTGCACGATCACCCGAGCGCCACGCTGCAGCGACTCGTTGACGTTCTCGGCGGCCTCACGCCAGATGTTGCAGGTGAGGAAGAGTGGCTCGCCGTCCTTCCACTCGTTCGTCTGCCGGTCGAAGCTCCGCGGCGTCGAAGCGACGCGGAACGTGGCGACAGCGGCACCCGATTGGGTGAACCTGATCTCAGGATCGTTGACGAGGTTGCCAACGATCGTGATTACGGTTTCTCCAGCCATGAAACTTCTCCTCGCCGCTCAAGCTCGTTTGACGCAAAGGGTCTCAGGACCCTCTGACAAAAAACGGCTCAGCGGGTCTCGGGACGGATGACCTTGGTGCGGAGGATGGACTCGTTGAGCCGGAGCTGACGGTCCAGCTCGGCCACGGCCTCGGGCGTCGCCTGCAGGTCAACGACCGCGTAGATGCCTTCAGCCTTCTTGTTGATCTCGAACGAGAGCCGGCGACGGCCCCAGACGTCGAGCTTCTCCACCGAGCCACCCGCGGTCCTGATCACATTCAGGTACTGGTCGAGCGACGGAGCAACGGTGCGCTCCTCGAGCGAAGGGTCGAGGATCACCATGAGTTCGTAATGACGCAAGACGTTCTCACCTCCTGTGGGCTATGCGGCCACGGTCTCTCCGTGGCAGGAGGTCTTGTGTCGAACGCAGAAGAAAAACCGCGGGCGGGTAGCCCACGGCGAACACACTGCGAACCGAGCCAGCATACCCAGGTCGGGCGCTGGGCCCAAAAACGACGACCCCGTCCGTGGACGGGGTCGTCGTTTCCTTGAAGCCGCGGGGCGTCCGGCCCGATTCGTTGGGTGGGACCTGGGGAGGAACGACCACACCGATGAGGTTGGACGCGTCCGCCCCGCGGAGCTTTCAGGAGCTACCTTACGTCATATTTGCGCGAGATGCACGTTGTGACACGATTGCCCGAATCGCGGCGGTCGCCACGCCCAGCACGCAGACCACCGCGGTGAGCCCGAGCAGCCCCAGCGGGTGCCCCTCCTCGATCCGCCCGACCGCGGCGACCGGCTCCGCGGCCCCCAGCGCGGTCGGCCCGGAATCGACCGTGTCCGACACCGGGACGTCCACCATCGGGAGATCCGGCGCCGAGGAGGCGGGCAGGTCGGCGGCCGGGGTCGTGGCGCGGGTCCGGGGCGGGACGGCCGACCCGGCCGGCGAGCCGGGCAGAATCGTCTTCCGGTCGCCCGGAGGCATGCCGGCGAACGCGGGTGCGCCGATTCCCGCCGTACCCCGCAAGCTCTTGCTCTTGAGACGGATGCCGTGCGGCAACGCCTGCGCCGCGGTGGTCGCGGTCCGCGCGGCGGTGGCCGGCCGCGACTCGGCCGGGCGGCGCGCTCCGCGCCGGGAATCCTTCGATGAGGTACGGGCGGGGCGCTCCGCCGGCGCGATCGAGTCCGGCAGGGCCGAACCGGCGGAGACACGCGCCGGCGCACCCTGGCCCGCGGGTTTCGACATCAGAGCGGAAGCCCCATTCCCCAGCGGGACGGGTGTCGAGTCCGGCTGCCCGGAAGAGGCCGACGGCTCTGCCGTGACCAGCACCGGAAGGGCGCCCTCAGCACCGTGGGCACAGTCCGGCGCCAGCATCACCGCCGTGGTCCCGCGCCGGAACACCACCTCGGCCGCGCCGTCCGCCGGAATCGTCCCCCGCGGCGCGCCGGCGAGCCGCAGTTGCGCGTCGTGCCCGGTCTGGTTGACCACCCGGACGACACTGCTGGCCGGCACCGTCATCGACTCGATGCTCGGCTTGGAGCCGCAGGACAGGCCGAGCACGCCCGACCCGCCGAAACTCACCTGCCGGTCGTTCGCCTCGACCTGTTCGGCGCTCGCCGTCCCGTTCGTGAGCAGCGGAAGGCCGAAGATCAAACCGCTCAGACCCAGCGCCGCCATCCGGTATCGGAACTGCCGCGACATGCACCATCCCCCAAGTCACCGCCGGTTCCCGGACCGGCGCCCGTCAAGCCCTCGTCCGCCCACTGTCGACGTGGACGGGTCCACCGTCGTGAATGAGCCTCGCCGGGGGTAACGACGAGCGGCGGAGGCCGGTGACGCGGGGGAAATAGTCATACCGGCGTCGTAGGCTCGTCCCCATGCGCATCGGAGCCCACGTCGATCCTGCCGACCCGCTGGCCGAGGCCGCCGCCCGCGGCGCCGAGGCGGTGCAGTTCTTCCTGACCGACCCACAGAAATACAATTCGCCCAAACCGCGCGAGGACGCCGAGCGGATCCGCGCCTCCGGGCTGGATATCTACGTGCACGCGCCCTACATCGTGAACGTGGCGTCCCCCAACAACCGCATCCGCATCCCCAGCCGCAAGCTGCTGATGGCGCACGCCCGCGCCGCCGCCGAGCTGGGCGCCAAGGGCCTGATCGTGCACGGCGGCCACGTCGGCAAGGGCGCCGATCTCGCCGATGGTTTCGCCAACTGGAAAAAGGCCTTCGAGTACGCGGAGAACGACGGCGGCCTGCCCCTTCCGGTGCTGATCGAGAACACGGCCGGCGGCGACAACGCCTGCGCCCGCCGGTTCGACGACCTGGCCCGCCTGTGGGAGGCGGTCGGTGAGTTCGGGGCCGGGTTCTGCCTGGACACCTGCCATGCGTTCGCGGGCGGCGAGGATCTGGTCGGCATCGTCGACCGGGTCAAGGCGATCACCGGGCGGATCGACCTGATCCACGCCAACGATTCGAAGGGTGGATTCGACTCGGGCCAGGACCGGCACGACAACCTGGGGAATGGGAAGATCGACCCCGAGTTGGTGGTCGCCGCGATCCGGGCCTCCGGTGCTCCGGCCATTGTGGAGACCCCCGGTGGGGTTGAAGGGCAGACCGCCGACATCGCCCTACTGCGGGAGCGGGCGGGCAACTGACGCACCGCCTCCGGGGAGGGTCATGACCGAGCAGCCGCAACCGACCGCGCCTGCGGCTTCGGCGCGAGCCGGAGCGACATCCGGCGGCCCCGCACCAGCGCCGAAACCGGGCGAAACGGCCTTATCGGCGACGGCCGAGGCTGAACCTGTCGCGAGCGGGTCGAAGCCCGAGGCGGCCCGTGTGGGAACTGCCGAGAAGACGCCGGACAAGGACGAGCCGGCCGGCACGGCGGATGCGGCGAAGTCCGATGTGGCGCCCCGGCCGCGGAAGGCGCTGCCCACCGAGCGTCCGCCCGGTGCTCCGCCGGACCCGTGGACCGCCTTCGCCGCGATACCGGAGCAGCGTCCCGGACTCCTCCGGCGCGCAGTGCGGGCGGTGGGCTGGTCGCTCATCCATGAGTACGCGCTGGCGATCTATGCCGCCTGCCTGCTCACCGTCGTGATGACCTGGCCGACTCTGCGTTACCCGATGCACAGCCTGCCGCAGGACCTCGGCGATCCGGCCCGGCAGGCGTGGCAGGTCGCCTGGTCCGGCCACATCCTGATCAGCGATCCGGCCCGGCTGTGGCAGTCGAACGCGTACTTCCCGGAGAAGTTCACCTTCGCGTTCGGCGACAACCTGCTCGGTTACGCCGTCGCCGGGATGATCGGCAACGGTCCCACCGCCGCGATCCTGCGGTACAACATCCTGTTCGTCCTGGCCCACGTCCTGCTGGTGCTCGGTGCGTACGCGCTGGTCCGCCAGCTCGGCGCTCGCCGCACCGGAGCGGCGGTGGCGGCCGTCGCCTTCGCCTACGCGCCGTGGCGGCTCGCCCAGGAGGGGCATCTCGACATCATCTCGGCGGGCGGCATCCCGCTGGCGCTGGCGATGCTCGCACGCGGGCACGGCTACTCGCTCCGCTACGGCTACCGCCCCGACCGGCGCAACACCGGCTGGGTCGCGGCAGGCTGGCTGGTCGCGGTCTGGCAGCTTTCGCTGGGCTACTCCCTGGGGATCCCTTTCGCGTACGTGCTCGGCCTGCTCCTGATCTTCCTCCTCGTCACCGCGCTGTACCGGGTCGTGCGTCACGGCCTGAAGTCCCGGAAGAAGCCCGCGCTCAAGCCGGCCGCCGGAAAACCCGGCGAACCAGGAGCCGGGTCCGCTTCGAAACCAGCCGTCGATGCGCCAGCCGGACCGGCCGTCGAGCCACCCGACAAATCGGCCATCGACCTGTCCATGTACCAACGCCCCAAACCCGGCCGGCCGAGCAGGCCGGACGAGGCGGCCAAGCTGGGACAGGCAACCGGACCGGCCGAAGTAGGCAGTCCCGCCGAGGCCGCCAAGGCGAAGGAAGCGGGCACACCGGGACCGGTCGCCAAGCCGGCTGAGGCAAGCGTTCGGGGCGGGGTTCCGCGGCTTTCCGAGGTGGAACGGTCGGCCAAGGCTGAGCAAGCGGGCAAGGTCGATAAGGGCAAGGTCGGCCCGGTGGACAAGAACGACGCGGCGGGGAAGGCGCTGGCGGACACCAAGGTGGGCCCGGCGATCGATGTGCTGGAGAGCCGCAAGCCGCCCGTCCGGCGCCGGTGGACGCTGCCGACCCGGCCGGCCAAGCCGATTCCGAAGAAGAAGCCCGGTATCGCCTGGTGGGTGACCGTCACCAACATCATCGGCGCGCAGATCTTCGCGGCGGTCGGGCTGTTGATCGCGGTTCCCTACATTCGGGCCGGGGGCCCCGGATCCCGTACCGAAGAGATCCGTTTCTTCTCCCCGCCGCTGCGCAGCCTGTTGATCGGACCGGCCGAGTCCCGCATCTGGGGCGTTCCGCACGCCACCCCCCGCGCCTCCCTGGGCTGGGCCGCCGAGATGTCGCTGCTCCCCGGTTTCGTCCTGTACGCGCTGGCCCTGGCCGGCCTGTTCCTGTCGATCTGGAGGCTCCGGCACCGCCTGCTCCTGCTGGCCGGCCTGGCCGCCGCGGTGATCCTCACGCTCGGGACGAACTTCTTCGGCGGCCGCTGGACGTACCTGCCGCTCTTCGGGCATTTCCCGGCCTCGTTCGACCAGCGCATCCCCGGCCGTCTGATGCTGTGGGTGACGTTGTTCCTGGTGATCCTGGCCGCGGGTGCGGTCGACGACTTCGTCCGCCGCGCCGAGCATCTCGCGGCCCAGCGGATCCCGCCGTGGCCCGGCCCCTGGCTGCGCCTGGCCACCCTGACACCGCTGATCCTGGTCACCCTGGAGGGCTGGAACTCCACCGCGCACCCGATCGTCACCACCCAGCCGGCGGCGCTGCGTACCGTGCCGGGCCCGATGCTCGTCCTGCCGACCGCCGAGTTCACCGACCAGACCGTGCAACTGTGGTCCACGTCGAGGTTCCAGTACATCGCGAACGGCGGTGGCAACGTCGCCGCCCAGCGGCAGGCGGATCTTCGCGCCCGGGTGGCGAACTTCCCGGACGCGGCGAGCGCCGACTACCTCATCTCGATCGGTGTCACCAAGGTGCTGCTGCTGCGCGACCATGTGGCAGGCACGCCCTGGGAGACGTCGGGCGACCTGCCGGTGGACAGCATCAACATCCGGCGTGAGGACCTTCCCGACGCCGTCGTGTTCTACCTGAACTGAAAGATCCGGGTGGCCGTGGTGGCCACCCGGATCGGGAGAGATCAGCTCGGGACGGGGCTGGGTTCGTCCTTGGGGATCACCGGCGGTGGCGGCGCCTCCTGGGACGGCCCCATGCCGAAGAACCGGCGAAGCCCGGTGATCCACGGATGCTCCGGCCCGTCGAGCGGCCCGGCATCCGGGTCGAGCCCGCCGTAGGTCACGCGGACGTCGTCGAGTTCCGGCCGCCAGATCTCCCGCACCACCAGTCCGCAGAGCACGGCCACGGTGATCAGGCGCAGGCTGGAGGCGAGCACGAAGGTGCCCTCGGGAATGACCGACTTGCCGCCCGCGCCCATCAGCTCGGCGTAGAAGGCCGCGAGGTACCCGATCTCCGCGACGGTCCACGCCAGGACCGCGCCCCACTTCGGCCGGGCCAGCGCGATCAGGGGGAGCAGCCAGAGCACGTACTGCTGGGACCAGACCTTGCTGAAGATCAGGAAGGCGGCGACGACCAGGAAGGCGAGCTGGCTGAGCCGGGGCCGGCGCGGCGCCAGCAGGCCGAGCAGCATGATCGCCAGGCAGGAGAGGCCGAAGAGCGCGTACGACAGGTAGTTGAGCGTGGGCACGTTGTCGCTGAGCCACTGGAACGGCCCCTGATCGCCCGCCGCGCCGGTGTTCCACTTGCCGTCGAGGTAACGCCCGATGTACCAGAACGTGCCCCAGTCGACCGGGCGCTCCGA
The DNA here is from genome assembly GCF_055562375.1 of Actinoplanes sp. NPDC019969. Classification (NCBI taxonomy): domain Bacteria; kingdom Bacillati; phylum Actinomycetota; class Actinomycetes; order Micromonosporales; family Micromonosporaceae; genus Actinoplanes; species Actinoplanes sp. NPDC019969. Next base: position 1,179,955 of record NZ_JBVHFK010000001.1, read on the forward strand.
GTTGAGCCGGAAGAACCGCAGCCAGCTCTCGTGCCACAGGATCATGACGGGCAGGTTGGCCAGGAGCCAGGTGATCCCGGTGGCCAGGAACGCGCTGAAGAAGTGCCGGAGCCGGCCGGTACGCAGGGCGAGGATCAGGATCGGCCCGAGGATGAACAGCGGCCACAGTTTGGCCGCCGCCCCCAGGCCGAAGAACACTCCCGCCACCACGGGATGCCGGCGCGCCCAGAGCAGCAGTCCGATGGCGAACAGCCCGATCGCCAGGAAGTCCCAGTTGATCGTGGCGGTGACCAGCACGATCGGGGAGAGCGCGAGGATTGCCGCGTCCCAGGGCCGCCGGCGTCGCAGGGCGAGCACGATCGCGACGGTGAGGACGGCGAAGAGCGAGAGCACCAGGGCGTTCGCGTTGTAGAACCAGCTGCCCTGGTTGATGTCCGGGTTGTTCTCCCCGTACGCGTGCACCGGCAGCCCCAGGGCGCCCATGAAGTATCCGGTCACCACCGGGTACTCGACGGGGTGGTCCTTGTAGGGCACCTTGCCCTCATTGATGCCTTCGGCGTAGTAGAGCGCCAGCACGTCGGTGTAGCAGTACCGGGTGTACTGGACGTTGTTCTGCCAGTTGCCGTCCATGCAGGGTGACTTCTGCACCCAGGAGAGGGCGAGGACCAGGCAGGCGAGGGCCATCACGATCCGCGGCGCGGTCCAGAACCGGCCGGGCCGCGAGTCCGGCGGGACAGCGTGTGCCCCGAGCGGTCCGCCGATGGCTTCCGAGAGTCCTCGCACGAAACCGTCCGAGGTGGCTCTCGAGACGTCGGGCCGGTCGGCGGGCGGTTGGGCGCTCATGTCTTGGCATCATGCCGCATCGGTGACCGCCCGAGGTGCCGGGCCACGTCCGGCACACCGATCTTCATCGGAACCACAGGCCCCGATACGAAACGGCGCCCACCTCGTCGAGGTGGGCGCCGTCATCGAACCGGGTCGCTAACGGCCGCCGTTGTTGTTGCCGCCGCCGTTGTTGTTGTTGCCGGTGTTCTGGTTACCGGGGTTCTGGTTGCCCGGGCCTTGGTTGTTCTCGTTGTTCTGGCCGGTGCACTGCGGAAGGTCCGGGAAGGTCGCGCACAGCGCGGCGTTCGGATCGGTCGTCGGAGGCTGCGGCTGCTCGACCGGCTTCACACCGTTGCCCTTGTCGTCCTGGCCCGTCTTGACGCCCTCCGGGAACTCTTCCGCTTCCCAATTCATCGCCTCGGAAGCGGTCTCGATGAATTTTTCCCAGATCGCCGCCGGAGTGCCGGACCCGTACATGTCCTTGGTGTTCTTCTCCTTCAGCGGCACCCGGTTGCTGGCGCCGCCGACCCAGACGGTCGCGGCGAGTTGCCGGATACCGCCGACGAACCAGGTGTCACCGTTGTCGTCGCCGTTCGGCATCTCCCAGGTGCCACTCTTGCCGACCGCCTGGCGACCCTCGATCCGGTTGTCGACAGTCTTCGGGATCTCCTGGAGCACGTCGGAGAGGTAGGCCATCTGCTGTTCGTCGAAGACGCGCTTGCCGACCTTCTTCTCCGACCAGATCACCTTGTTCTCGCCGGTCTTGGGGTCGCGCTGCTCGACCTGCTTGACGAAGTGCGCGTCATTGCGAACGCCCTGGTTGACGATGGTTGCCACGCCCTGCGCGTGCTCCAGGGGCAGCACCCGGTACTGACCGAAGGCGACCTCGTTGGCGAAGTTCCTCTTCCACTCGGCGGGCTTGGTGTTGTTCAGGTCGAACTTCTTGCCGTCGTCGTTCCACATGGTCTCGACGCCCGCGGCGCGCGCGGCCTCGATGACCTTGTCCTGACCGAGCTGCTCGGCGATCCAGTAGAACGGGAAGTTGTACGACTTGATCGTCGCGAACCGCAGGTCACAGTGGGTGACCTTGCCCTCACAAAGCTTGCTGGTCTCCGCGCCGGCGTTGTTGATCTTTCCGCCGCCGTTCGGCTTCTCCAGCGTGCCGTCCCAGATGGTGTCGAAGGAGTAGTCCGCCTTCAGCGCCGCCGCCAGAGTGTAGATCTTGAAGGTCGAACCCGGCGACTGACCACCGTCCTTCACACCGCTGCCGTCACCGGCCATATAGCCGCCGTAGTCGGTGCCGGTCGGATCGTCACCACCGTAGTATCCGAGAACCCCACCGGTCTTGGGATCGATACCGATCACCGCAGCCTGATAGGTGGCCGGCCGCCCGTTCATCGGCGACGTCTTGCTCAACCGCGAGCCGGCCTTCTGCGCGGCCTCCTGCACCTTCGGGTTGATCGTGGTGGTGATCGTGAACCCGCCCTTGGCGAGCTTCTCCTCGGTGATGCCGAGCTGGTTGAGCTCGTACGTGACGTGCCGCATGATCATGCCGACCGGCTTGCCGTCGGTGCTGACGGTCTTGCTCTTCTTGGGGTCGAGCGTCGCCGGGTACTTGCGGTTGTTCCACTGCTCCTGGGTGATGGCACCCATGTCGAGCATGTTCTTGAGCGTGTACTCCCAGCGCTCCTTGGCCCCGGGCAAGGCCTCTTTGTTGGCCGGGTCGTAGCCCGGGTGGGTCTTCGTCTTGTACGGCTGCTTGATGATCGAGGCGAGCACCGCGGCCTGGTAGGCGTCAATCTGCTTCTTGCCTTTGACGGTCTTGTCGACCGTGTAGTTCGCACCGAAGTAGCCCTGCGCCGCCGACTCGACGCCGTACCGCCCGCGGCCGAGGTCGATGAAGTTCAGGTACATGCCGAGGATCTGGTCCTTGCTGTACTCCGACTCCAGCTTGCGGGCGATCACCGCCTCGCGGAGCTTACGGCTGTAGCTGATGTCCTTCTCCTCAGCCACGTGCCGGGCGTACTGCTGGGTGATCGTCGACGCGCCCTGCAGCTCCCCACCGGTGAAGTTGTTCCACGCGGCGCGGGCGATGCCCTTCATGTCGATGCCGTTGTGCTTGCGGAAGTTCATGTCCTCCGCGGCGATGACGGCATCCTGCATCGCCTTGTTGATCTGGTCGTACGGGACGCTGATCCGCGCCGAACCGGTCTTCTCCAGTTCCTGGCGGTCCGACGCCAGGATCACGTTGACCTGGTTCTCCAGCTTCGGCGGCGGCAGCTTCACGTCGTCGAAGAAGTAGGTGCCGCCGACGATCCCGACACCGAGCATGATGACCAGCACGGCAGCGGCCGCGGTCAGGATGTTCGCGCGCCGGTGCTTCTTGTCCGCCTTGCTGCGGCCCTTCTTCTTGCCACCGCCGCCGCCGGACCCACCGGATCCGCCCGAGCCGCCACCGGGACCACCCGGTCCACCGGGGCCACCGGGACCGCCCGGGGACACCGACGCCCGCCCGCCGACCGAGGCCGCTCCGACCGAGGCACGGCCGCCGACCGCCGCGGAACCCACCGAAGCGCGGCCGCCGACGGGAGCGGAACCCACCGACGCACGGCCTGGCGCTGCCGAGCCCACGGATGCGGAGCCGACCGAAGCCGAGCCCACGGACGCGGAACCGACCGAAGCCGAGCCCACGGACGCGGAACCGACCGAGGCACGGGCGGCAGCGCCGCCCACCGAGGCCCGGCCCGGCGTGCCTGGAACCGAGGCGGCACCGGATGGACGCCGGTATGCGTCCGGCCCGGGCTTGGCCCCGACATCGGGGGTGGAAGCAGCGGAAGGCCCGGGTACCTGTACCCGGGCTCTTGCGGACTGCGGATCGCCGTTCGCGTTCATTCCCTCACACCTACCGTCGCAGGGGCGCGGCCCGGCGGCCCGGAAAAGGCCACCCTGACGTCGCGCCTCGATCGGGCGTTGCGGGCTGCGGTCCCGGCAGCCCTGTCAAGTTGTGTCTGTGATGACCGGATTCCGGCCACAAACTCGTACACGTTAGCGAGATCGGTCCGGTTCATCGCCGGGCCTCCCCATTGTGTGACGCCTTACCTGTCCGGTGGGAGATCGCGCCACCGGACGAGACCATAACGTCGGTGTGCAACATCTCCTCGGCGGCGAGGCCGTCCCGGCCGAGAACGAACCTCTCCACCAGGTGGTTCCAGGCGCAGGAGCGGCACACCTCGACGACGAAGACCTGGAACTCACGCAGCGTCATCGCGAGCGCGGGCAGTTCAGCCAGTTTCCGGGCCTGGCCGGCGGACTGCTTCAGCTCGTCTCCATAGATGAAGTGCACCAGCGTCAGATTGTCGCGCCGGCACACCGGGCATCGTTCGTCGGTGGGCTCGCCGTGGTACGTCGCCGCGTTCTTCAAGTAAGGAGACGCGTCGCAGACTTCGAGCGTGCCGATCCGGCCGTTCCTGACGTCACGCAGCACCGCTCGCCTCTGTAGCGAGTAGTCGACGATCTGCCGCTGCGTACGCATGGCGAAGAGAGTACGCGGTCGCCGCGTCCCCGGCGACAGCCATCACGCAGCGTGGCGCACCGATCGCACAAGGACCCCGGAGTTGCACGGCACAAGGTCCCGATCTACGGTTGCGATGTATCGAGCCGATACATCGGGACACTGCTTCGCCGTGGAGCACCGTTCGAGGGAGGGCCATGCTGGAGTTGGCGATCCTCGGCCTCCTGCAGGAGGCCCCGATGCACGGGTACGAGCTCCGCAAGGAACTCGCGACCAAGCTCGGCACGCTCCGTGCCGCGATCAGTTACGGCACCCTTTACCCCACGTTGAAGCGGCTGAAGCTCGCCGGCTGGATCAGTGAGGCCGAGACCAACAACGACATCATTCCCCCGATGACCAGCAAGCGGGGACGAGTTGTCTACAAGATCACGGCCGAGGGCAAGGAGCACTTCGCCGACCTCCTGACCCAGGCCGGCCCGGAGACGTACGACGACGCCGGCTTCGGGGTCCACTTCACCTTCTTCTCGCGCACCGATCGCGCCACCCGCCTGCGCATCCTGGAGGGCCGCCGACGCCGCATCGAGGAGCGCCGCGAGGGCCTGCGCGAGATCCTGTCCCGCGCCGCCGACCGCTTGGACGCTTACACCCTGGAGCTGCAGCGACACGGACTGGACGCGTGCGAGCGCGAGGTCCGCTGGCTGGAGGAGCTGATCACCAACGAGCGCTCCGGCCGTACGCCCGCTTTCCGAAATCGCGCCGGTCTCACCGGCGCACCGAACCCCGCACCCGCCGGTGGACCGCCGGCGGCGGGAGCGGATCCCTTAGAAACACCGCGTCCACACCAGGACCGGCCGTGATGAACAAGGAGGCAAACGCGATGGGCTCCGTCCGCGTCGCCATCGTCGGTGTGGGTAACTGCGCCTCGTCCCTCGTGCAGGGCGTGGAGTACTACAAGAACGCCGACCCCAACGACCGCGTCCCGGGTCTCATGCACGTGACCTTCGGCGACTACCACGTATCCGACGTGAAGTTCGTCGCGGCGTTCGATGTGGACGCCAAGAAGGTCGGCATGGACCTCAGTGAGGCGATCGTCGCCAGCGAGAACAACACCATCAAGCTGACCGACGTGCCGCCCACCGGCGTCACCGTGCAGCGCGGCCCGACCTTCGACGGTCTGGGCACGTACTACCGCGAGATCATCGAGGAGTCGACGGCCGAGCCGGTCGACGTCGTGCAGGCCCTGAAGGACGCCGAGGTCGACGTCCTGGTGTCGTACCTGCCGGTGGGCTCCGAGGAGGCCGACAAGTTCTACGCGCAGGCCGCCATCGACGCCGGTGTCGCGTTCGTGAACGCGCTGCCGGTCTTCATCGCCTCCGACCCGGAGTGGGCGCAGAAGTTCACCGACGCGGGCGTGCCGATCGTCGGCGACGACATCAAGAGCCAGGTCGGCGCCACCATCGTGCACCGCGCGCTGGCGAAGCTGTTCGAGGACCGCGGTGTCGAGCTGCTCCGCACGTACCAGCTCAACTTCGGCGGCAACATGGACTTCATGAACATGCTGGAGCGCAACCGCCTGGTCTCGAAGAAGATCTCGAAGACGCAGTCGGTCACGTCCCAGATCCCGCACGAGATGATCAAGAGCGACGTGCACATCGGCCCGTCGGACCACGTGCCGTGGCTCGACGACCGCAAGTGGGCGTACATCCGTCTCGAGGGCCGTTCCTTCGGTGACACCCCGCTGAACGCCGAGCTCAAGCTCGAGGTGTGGGACTCGCCGAACTCGGCCGGCGTGATCATCGACGCGGTCCGCGCGGCGAAGATCGCCAAGGACCGTGGCGTCGGCGGCCCGATCCTGTCCGCCTCGTCGTACTTCATGAAGTCCCCGCCGGTGCAGTACAGCGACCACGACGCCCACGAGGCCGTCGAGGCGTTCATCCGCGGCGACGTCGAGCGCTGACCCCGCTGACAACACCCGCATCAGGCCGGACCGCACCCGCGGTCCGGCCTGATCCGTGTCCGGTCAGCCCCAGGCCCGCTGCAACGCGACCCGGGCCTCCAGCTCCAGCAGGATGCGCTTGCGGTCCAGGCCGCCGCCGAAGCCGACCATCTTGCCCCCCGCCCCGACGACCCGATGACACGGCACGATGACCGGGATCGGGTTGCGGTGGCATGCCGTCCCCACGGCACGGGCCGCCCCGGGATCGCCGAGCGCGGTCGCGATCGCTCCGTAGGTGACCATCTCCCCGTACGGAATCTTGGCGATCTCGGCCCAGACCGCCCGCTCGAACGCGGACCCGCCGCGCAGCTCGAACGGCACGGCGAAGCCGGTGAGCTCACCGGCGAAGTAGGCGGCCAGCGCGGCAGCCGCCGGATGGTCCGCGGACGGCCCGGCCGGCACACCGAACCGCACCCCCACCACGACGTCGTCCTCGGCGTGCACGCCCAGCGGGCCGATCGGTGTCTGCACCACGAACATGTCGTCCATCCTCCCGTGCAAGCTTCTTCATCGACAGGGCGTCTGGCCCTGTGGAGGTGACCGGTGAAGCAGTCACTCGAAGACGAGTTCACCGCGTTCGTCGCGGAGCGGGGGCAGGCGCTGCTCCGGATCGCGCACGCTTTGACGCAGAACAGGGAGGCCGCGCAGGACCTGGTACAGGGCGCGCTGGCCAAGGCGTACGCGCGATGGCCGCGGATCCACGGGGACGCCGAGGCGTACGTCCGAAAGATCATCTACAACGACCGCGCGTCGTTCTGGCGCCGCGCCGGGACGCGCAACGAGGTGTTCGTCGCCGAGGTGCCGGACCGGGCCGCGGAACGCCACCACGATCAGGACGTCGCCGACCGGATCACGGTCCGGGAGGCGCTGCTGACCCTGCCGGCCCGGCAGCGGGCCGTGCTGGTGATGCGTTACCTGGAGGACCGGTCGGTGGAGGAGACCGCCGAGGTCCTCGGCTGCCGGCCCGGAACGGTGGCCAGTCAGGCCTCCCGGGCGCTCAGCAAGCTGCGGCGGCTGGTCGGCGACCGGACCGTGTCGATGGGAGGGACCCGATGAGGAACCTGGAGGACATCGTGGGAAAGGCCGTCCGGGACCTCGCCGACGACGCGCCCCCCGCGATCGACCTGGCCTCGGTGGCCCGGGTACGGGGCCGGCGGATCCGGCGGCGGCGGCACGCGCTGTCCGGTCTGGCGGCGGTGGCGCTGGTGGGGGCGGTGGCCGTGCCGTACACCGTGCTGAACGACAGGCGCGCGGCCCCGCCCCCGCCCGCCGCTTCCGTGCCGCCCAGCATCGCGCCCGCTCCGGTCACGCCGGTCACCCCGACGACCCGGGTGGGCCTGTCGACGCCGGCGAACGCCCCGCAGTGGACCCGATCGCCGTACGCGCTCCCGGGCGGCCTGGTCGTGACCGCTGTCGGCCAGAACCCGTACCTCGGGCTGGAGAAGCCCGCCGGAACCACCTGGCAGACCGGGAACGTGGTCCTGAACCGCGGCACCGGCCGCTACTCCGTGGTCGGCGGCAAGTATTACCAGGTGATGGGCGCCCCCAAGGGTCGGCATGCGGCCCTGATATCGAGGCGAACGTTCCATGTCGTCGACCTCGGCACCGGTGACGTCCGCCCGCTGCAGAACCGCACGATGTTGCGCCCGCAGTCGATGTGGTCGCCGGACGGCACGACACTGCTGACGACCATTTCCGAGGGATTCGTGCTGTTCAACGCGGTGACCGGCGAGGAGAAGCTGATTACCACCGTGGACGGGACGAACCAGTGCGCTGCGGTCTGCTACTACACCTGGCTGCCCGGGGGCCGCGAGGTGGCGCTGGCCCGCCGTGTGCCCGGACCGCCGCCGGAGAACGGGCTGGAACCGACCGAGAGCATCGACGTCTACGCCGTGGATACCGGGGCGATGACCCGTACCGTCCCGGTACAGGGGTCGCCGCTCGGCCAGGACTCGTGGTCACCGGACGGCCGATACGTGCTCCTCGCCGTCGAGTCGATGAACGCGGCCGACCGGGACATCCGGATCGCCGACACCATCACCGGGCAGATCGTCGGCACGGTTCGTGGTGATCAGGCCCAGTACACGCCGAATGGCGAGATCCTCGCGATCGGCGACGGCGTGGCCGGCCTGTACACCGCCACCGGCGGGGTCATCGAGTCGATGACCCTGCCGAAGGAGCTGGGCGGTCGGCGGCAGCTGAGCCTGGGACCGGCCTGATCCCACGAGAAAGGCCCGGCCATCCGGCCGGGCCTTTTTCATTCAGGTGCTCAGAGGCTGGTGATCAGTTCCTTGGCGGCGGCGACGCGGGCGTCCACGTCAGCCGGGGCCACAGCCTTGCCCTTGCCCGGCGCGACCGAGAGGGCGCCGGTCTGCGGGGTGACGACCGCCTCGCAGTTGGTGGCGCTCTCCGCGGTGATCACTGCGCAGTAGTCACCGTAGATGGTGGCGTCCGCGCCGCCGTCCACCGTGTCCAGGGCGGCCGGGTTGCCGACCGGGTAGCCGTCGGTGTCGGTGTCCTCACCGGCCAGGTAGTCGTCGCCCTCGGCGCCCCAGATCTTGTCGTTGCCGCCGTCGCCCCAGATGTAGTCGTCGCCGGCGTGACCCCACAGCGAGTCGCTGCCGTCGCCACCCTGCAGCTCGTCGATGCCGGTCTGGCCCGCGAGAGCGTCGTCGCCGGCGCCGCCCAGGACGAAGTCGTTGCCGTCCTCGCCGTTCACGACGTCGTTGCCGCCGTTGCCGTAGATGATGTCGCCGATGTACCCGAGGTCGGCGTCGTAGACCGAGCCGGTGCCGCCCCAGATCTTGTCGTTGCCGTTGCCGCCCTCGACGATGTCGACCTCGCTGCCGGCGGACACCTGGTCGTTGCCGTCGCCGCCGTAGAGCTCGTCGTAGCCGGCCTCGCCCCAGATGAAGTCGTCGCCGGCTTCCGCCTGGACCGTGTCGCCGCCGGCGCCGCCGTAGATCTTGTCGGATCCGAGGCCGCCGTAGATGAGGTCGTCGCCGGCGCCGCCGTAGAGCAGGTCGTTGGCGCCGCCGCCGGACAGCGCGTCGTTGCCGTTGCCGGTGCTCAGCACGTCGATGCCGTTGCCGCCGTAGACCACGTCGCGGCCATTGCCGCCGTAGAGCTTGTCGTCACCGTCGGCGCCGTTCGCCATCAGGTACGCCGAGGTGCGGTTGTAGAGGTTGTCGTTCTTGTCGCCGAGCTGCACGTTGTAGCCCGCCGTCGCGGCCGACGTCGTGCACGTGACCTTGGTCCGGTCGCCGGAGACGGCCTTGCAGCCCGCGCCCGCCTGGATCGCGACCACGTCGTCCAGGGTGGTGGTGCGGCCCGAGACGGTGATGGTCAGGGTGTTGGCCTGACCGGCGGCCGCCTGGAAGTAGACGGCGTTGGTTCCGACGACCCGCGCCACGCCGACGCTGGCCGCCTGGGCCGGGGTCGCGAGGAAGCCGGTGGTGCCGATGGCCGCGGCTGCGGCGCCGATGACAGCAAGAGCCCGACGGTTGATCAAGAACATGAGGAGTCCCCGTAGATTCAGACCGGTTCGATGCCGACCGGTGAGTCGTGGGCCAGCATAGAACGCTACCGTTTCGACGCGCGTCCCTGTTATGAGTGACCTACGTCACTTTTATGTATTCGAATTAAGAGATGTGCCCCTGCTCGCGGGCCCACTTGAGCAGCTCCGCCTCGGCCTCGTCCCGATCGAGCGGTCCCCGGTCGAGCCGCAGCTCCTTGAGGTGACGCCAGGCCTGGCCGACGATCGGGCCCGGCGGCACACCGAGCAGCTCCATGATCGCGTTGCCGTCCAGGTCGGGCCGCACCTTGGCCAGGTCCTCCTCGGCCGCGATCCGGGCGATCCGCTCCTCGAGGGCGTCGTAGTCGGCGGCCAGCTGCGAGGCCTTGCGCCGGTTGCGCGTCGTGACGTCGGAACGGGTCAGCTTGTGCAGCCGGGACAGCAGCGGGCCGGCGTCGGTGACGTAGCGCCGGACCGCGGAATCGGTCCACTCGCCCCGGCCGTACCCATAGAAGCGCAGGTGGAGGGCGACCAGACCGACCACCTCGGAGGTCACGTCCTTGGGGTATTTCATGGCCTTCATGCGCTGCTTGGTGAGCCGGGCGCCGACCACCTCGTGGTGGTGGAAGCTGACCCGGCCGTCCCGGCCGACCGCCTTGGTGGCGGGCTTGCCGATGTCGTGCATCAGCGCGGCCATCCGCAGCACGAAGTCCGGTCCCTCGGCACCCTCGAGGCGCATCGCGTTGCTGACCACGATCAGCGTGTGCTCGTAGACGTCCTTGTGCTGGGCGTGCTCGTCGATCTCCAGCTTGAGCCCGGAGATCTCCGGCAGGAACCGGTCGGCCAGACCGGTGTCGACCAGCAGGCGCAGGCCGGTCAGCGGATCGGCGGCGCTCATCAGTTTGGTGAACTCGTCGCGCACCCGCTCCGCGGTGATCCGGTCGAGGTCCGGCGCCATGTCCCGCATCGCCGCGACGACCGGCTCGTCCACGGTGAAACGCAGCTTCGCCGCGAAACGGGCGGCCCGCAACATCCGAAGTGGATCGTCACCGAACGAGATCGACGGCGCGGACGGTGTCCGGATCACCCGGGCGGCCAGGTCGGTGAGGCCGCCGAACGGGTCGGTGAACTCGTGCCCGGGCACCGACACCGCCATCGCGTTGATGGTGAAGTCACGCCGGGACAGGTCGTCGATCAGCGATGTGCCGTAGGAGACCACCGGATTGCGGGTCACCCCGTCGTAGGACTCCGCCCGGTACGTGGTGATCTCGATCCGCAGCCCGTTCTTCTGGATGCCGATCGTGCCGAACTCGCGGCCGGTCTCCCAGATCGCGTCCGCCCAGCCGTTGACCACCGCGAGGGTCTGCTCGGGGTGGGCGTCGGTGCAGAAGTCGAGGTCGTCACCGAGGCTGCCGAGCAGCGCGTCACGGACCGATCCACCGACCAGGTGCAGCTCGTGACCGGCGGTGGCGAACCGGCGGCCGAGCTCATCGGCGACGGGGGACACGCGGAGCAACTCGGCTACCGCTCTCTGCTGGGCGTCGTTCAACACAGAAGACATGGGATGACCAGGGTATCGGGAGTGACACTCGCAGCTACCGCCGGGCAGGATTGCGGGATGCCCGTTTCCGAGGCGCTGCGCCGCCTGACCGAGGACCCCGATTTCTGGACGGGCGACCTGACCGACACCGGCGACCTCCCGGCCCAGGTGCAGGTCTCGTTTCCGGTGGTCGGCGGCTACTCCCTGGTGCTGCGGATCGATCTGCCCTCCGGCGACCGGACGCTCGGGTTGCGGCGGCCCGCCTCCAGCGAGCCGGTGCTGCTGGGCTGGGCGCAGGCCGGCGGTCCCTGCCCGGCCGCGCTGCACTGGCCGGAGCTGGAATCCTTCGCCCGGGTGATCGCCCTCGCCGACCCGCTGCTGCCGCACCCCGGCCTGGTGGTGGCGCTGCTGGCGCCGTTCGCCCCGGCCGGTGACGCGGACGACCCGACCGCGGTCGCGGCGGTGCGCGAGGCGGCGTACCGGTCGCTGCGCCGCGATGTGCCGGCCGCCGTTCCGGCCGGGCCGGAGCAGACCCCGCTGCCGCTCTTCGCGGACGAGCGCTGGTGGCCGGCGTTTCCGGCGCTCTCCCCGCAGGTGCTGGACGAGGGCGCGATCGCGGCGTTGAGCGATCCGGAGGTCACGCGGCTTCAGGTCCGCTTCGGCGAGCGGTTCCCCCACGAGGACCTTTCCGATCTGGTACGCCGTACGACCACCGCCCTCGCCCTTCTTCCCCAGCAGGAGTGGTACGCCGAGACGCGCCCCCTGGCCCGCCGGATCGCCGACTCCGGTGACCTGACGGCGGTGCCGGCTCTGCTCGGCGCGCTGACCGAGGCCGGCTGCGATCACCCGACGGTGCTGGATGCGCTGAGTGAGCCCCTGGTCCCGCTGGAGGCATGCTGGATGGTGGAGACGCTGGCCGGGGCCGAGCCCGGCACCCTCCTACGTCACCACGTGTGAGTTTTGCCTTTATGGTGGCTCCAACATCGGCAGGGCTCTGGAGGCTTTGGTGAACGGCGGCCTGTACCGCAGCACGCACGCGGCACCCGACGGTCAGCCGCCGCAGCAGGACGGTGTGACGGTCGTCTCGGTCGACGGCCCGCCCGCGGAGCCCCCGGCCGAGCAGGGTGGCGGCAGCACCGCCGGGCAGAGCGCGATCATGGCGGTCGGCAGCCTGGTCAGCCGGGTGATCGGATTCGTCCGCAACGCGCTGATCGGCATGGTTCTCGGCGAGGCGGTCGGTGACGCGTACACCGGCGCCCAGTTCCTGCCCGGCCAGATCTACGAACTGCTGCTCGGCGGCATCCTCTCCAGCGTGCTGATCCCGCTGCTGGTCCGGCGGCGCAAGACCGACCATGACGGCGGCCAGGAGTTCACCCAGCGGCTGCTGTCCTTCGCGGTCGTCATGCTCGGCCTGGCCACCGCGCTGGTGGTGCTGGCCGCGCCGCTGATCACCGCGTTCCAGACGAGCGACACGACCGGCCAGGACTTCCGTGACCTGGTCACCGCTTTCGCGTACCTGATCCTCCCGATCATCTTCTTCACCGGCCTGTCCGCGCTGATCGCCGCGGTGCTCAACGTCCGCGGCCACTTCGCCGCGCCGATGTGGGCGCCGATCCTCAACAACATCGTCGTGATCGCGGTGTGCGGGGTGTTCCTGCTGGTCTTCGGCACCGACAAGGACCTGACGCCGGAGAACATCACGGCAGGCGAGATCGCGCTGATCGGCCTGGGCACCCTGCTCGGCATGGTGGTCCAGGCGATCGGCCTGCTGCCGGCCCTGCGCAAGGTCGGTTTCCGCTGGGCGTGGCGGTGGAACCCGCGGGCGCTCGGGCTGCGCGAGATCGGCAGCCTGGCCGGCTGGATGCTCTGCTACGTGGGCGCCAACCAGATCGCCGTGTTCGCGCTGGTCCGGGCTCTGAACGGATCCGAGGGCGAGGACAACCCGGGCGCGCTGGCGTTCAACAACGTCTTCCTGCTGATGATGATGGCGCACGGCATCATCGGCGTCTCGGTGATCACCGCGCTGCTGCCGAAGATGAGCGCGGCCGCCGCCGAGGGCCGGCTCCACGAGATCAGCGAGGACCTGACCCGCGGCATCAAGCTGGTCTCGGCGGCGCTCGCCCCGATCGTGGTGATCTACGCCGTGCTGAGCGGGCCGATCGCGGTCTTCCTCTTCCAGGGCGGCCGGATCACCAACTCCGACGCCCTGGCCATGGGTACGGTCCTCACCGTGGCCGCCTTCGCGGTGCTGCCACTGTCGATCAGCTTCCTCTGCACCAACGCCTTCTACGCGCTCCAGGGCAACCGGACCGCCGCCCTGATCAACCTGCCGGTGGTGGCGATCCGGATCACCGGCTACTTCGTGCTCGCCGCGATCCTGAACGAGTCGCTGATCGCGGCCGGCATGACCGCCGCCAACGGCCTCTCCTACCTGCTGTCGGCGCTGATCTCGCTGACGGTGCTGCGCCGCCGGATCGGCCGGCTCAACCTCGGCTCGGTGGCCGGCTCGCTGATCAAGGTGGCGGTCGCCGCGGGTGTCGCCGCCGGCCTCGCGTACCTGGTGGTCCGCCTGCTGCCCGGCTCCGGCGAACCGGACGGCCGGGTCGAGGCGATCCTGCAGCTGGCGGTCGGTGGCGCGGTGGTCCTGATCGCCTACCTGGGCACCGCCCTGCTGCTGCGCGTCCAGGAGGTCAGCCAGGTGGTCGGGATGGTCCGCCGGAAGATCGGCCGCTGATCCCGGAGAATTCGCCCGGAACAGGTGAGCCCCGAACCATCCGGCGGTGAATCGTCCGTTTCGCGTAGTCCGGGCACGTTGCCGCGCCGGGGGGACGACCTGCCGGTCAGGTGCCCGGTGCGGGTATGGTCGGTGTCGGCATGTGCACGGGAGGCTTCTCCCCTGCGCCGAGAGGGGCCGGCATCCCGCGATGCGGCACCAGCTATGCACCACCGAGGGAGGACTGGTGACCCAGGTCGGCGAAGGCCACGAGACCGCGGCCGACGAGGCCGGACCGGTCATGACCTTCGGTGCCCCCACCGCCGGTGAGGTCCTGGCCGAGCGCTACCAGCTGGAAGAGCACGTCAACAATGACAGTGCCGGCCGGCAGGTGTGGCGCGGCATCGACGTGATCCTGCGGCGCGCGGTCGCCGTCGTGCTCCGGCACCCCGGCGGTGACTCGGCCACCGAGATGCTCCAGGCCGCGGTCGCTGCGAGCCGGGTGATCCACCCCAACCTGGCCGGCGTCTACGACGCGATCGACGAGCAGCAGCGGGCCTACGTGGTTCGCGAGTGGGTCGACGGCGAGTCCCTGCGGGAGCTGCTCGGGGCCGAGGGCCCGCTCGACCCGGCCCGGGCGATCGCCATCGCGCACTCGGTCGCCGACGCGCTGACCGCCGTGCACGCCACCGGCATGATCCACGGCAACGTGCACCCCGGCAGCGTCCTGATCGCCGACGACGGCCGGGTGGTCCTGGCCGACGCGCGCGCCGACGCGGCCGACAGCGTCGAGTCCGACGTGCGTTCGGTCGGCGGCATCCTCTACTTCGCGCTCACCGGTCACTGGCCGCACAGCGAGGTCGGCGGCCACACCCTGCCCGACGCCAACCGGGACAGCACCGGCAACGTGACCGCCCCGCGGCAGGTCCGGGCCGGCGTCCCGGCGTACCTCGACGACCTGACCATGGACCTGCTCGACCTGCGGGTCGCCGCGCCCGCGTCGGACGCGCTCACCGCCGAACTCGGCCGGCTCGACGCCGCCGCCGAGGACGACGAGTTCGAGGACGTCGGCCCGCTGCGCTTCGTGCAGGGCGGCGCCGCCCAGTCCGGGGAGCAGACCAAGAGCGCTCCGAAGATCCTGCTCGGTGTCGGCGCGCTGATCGTCATCGCGATCGTCGGCCTGATCTTCGGCATCCGCGCGATCAACAACACCGGCAACTCCGACGACCCGGGTTCCCAGGCCGGCAACACCGCCGCCGGCGACACCGGCCAGGACGGTTCGGCGGACACTCCGGCCACTCCGGCCGCCGAGCCGAAGAAAATCAAGCTCACCGCCGACATGGTCCGCATCGTCGACGCACCGGGTGGCACCCGTGACTTCGACAAGGACGACGCCGCGCTCACCGTCGACGGCAAGATGGATACCGCCTGGGAGCTGTCGTACTACAAGGGCTCGCCGAAATTCGGGAAGCTCAAGGACGGCATGGGCATCCTGATCAACCTGGGCCAGGCCCGTGCCCTCTCCGATGTGCGGGTCACGACGTCCCTGGGTGGCGTGGGGATGGAGCTGCGCACCGGCGCCAGCGACCCGGGTGACAGCGCCGAGGGTGACAAGAAGCTGCTCCAGCAGTTCCAGAAGGTCGGCGACCAGGACTCCGCCCCGAACAAGAGCGCCGGGTCGACTCAGCTCCTGTCCTTCGTCCCGGACCAGAAGTACCAGTACGTTCTCGTCTTCATCACCGAGCTGCCGCGCAACACGGACACCCCCGGCTACCAGGCCGACGTGAACGAGATCGAGCTGTACGGATACTGAGCCGCCCCGGCCGGTCCCGGTGCACTAGATTGCTGACGTGACTTTCCGGGACGGGCCACCCGGCGCTGCGCCGAGCGACGCCGAGTTGATCCGTGCCCATGTCGAGGGCGACACCGACGCGTTCGCCGAGCTGGTCCGCCGGCACCGGGACCGGCTGTGGGCGGTCGCCCTGCGGACCGTCGGTGACCGCGAGGAGGCCGCCGACGCCGTCCAGGACGCGCTGCTCAACGCGCACCGTAACGCGGCCCGGTTCCGCGGCGACGCGGCCGTCACGACCTGGCTGCACCGGATCGTGGTGAACGCCTGCCTGGACCGTCTCCGGCGCCGTCAGGCCCATCCCACGGTGCCGCTGCCGGACAGCAACCGCGACGACGACCGCCCCACCGGCCCGGAGCCGGCCGCCCCGGCCGTCGACCAGGACACGGTGCTGGTCGTGCGGGACGCGCTGGCCGCCCTGCCGGTCGATCAGCGGGCCGCGATCGTGCTGGTGGACGTGCAGGGTTACGGGGTCGCCGAGGCCGCCATGATGCTCGGTGTGGCGGAGGGCACGGTGAAGAGCCGGTGCGCCCGGGGCCGGGCGAAGATGGCGACGACCCTGGGATACCTGCGGGGGAACCGGGGCGCCGGCGGGACCGTCCCATCCAGGTCGGAGGCGGCAGGACCACTGCCGACCGGGTCTGAGCGGAGGGAGCCGCGGTGACGGGCGCCGAGTTCGAGGGGGTCGACATCGACCTGCTCGCCGACTTCGTCGGAGGCGCTCTGGACGGCACCCCCGACGAGGAGCGGGTGGCCACCCTGGTGGCTGAGGATCCGGCGTGGCAGGCCGCGTTCGAGGCGTTCGCGCCGGCCATGGCGGCGGCCGCCGGGGCCCTGCGGGAGCTGGAGCCCGAGCCGATGCCGGCGGACCTGGCGGCCCGGCTGGACGGGTTGTTCCGCGGCTCCGACGGGAGCACCGGGGACGGGTCGAGCACTTCACCCGTACCCGCGAAGGTCGTTGATCTGGGAAAGGCCCGGCGGGCACGACGGTGGGCCGCGCCGCTCACCGTGGCCGCCGCCCTGCTCGCGTTCGCCGGTTTCGGGCTGAGCGGGCTGCTGGCCGAGTCGTCGGAGAACGCCGAGTCGGCCGCCGGGCAGGCGGACACCGCCGCCGCGCCACTGGCCGCCGCGCCGCCGATCGGCGAGATCCTGCACAGCGGCACGGATTACACCGACACGACGCTGGCCGAGCAGCGTGCCGCCACGTTCGGCGACGGCGCCACGGAGTCGAACGCGAGCACGGCTTCCAAGGCCGACCTGCTGGGCCGGCTGGCCGACCCGACCGCGCTGGCCGTCTGCCTGGAGGCGATCGCCCAGGAGAACGCCGGCGGCCCGATCACGGTGGAGTCGGTGGACTACGCCCGGTTCGAGGGGCACCCGGCGCTGGTCGTGCGGTTCAGCGCCACCAACGGCACCTGGGTGTGGGCGGCCGGACCGGAGTGCGGCACGCCCGCGTCGGACCCGGACACCGTCCGGAAACTCCCGGTACGCTGACCGCACCGCCGCGTGAGGTCCAACACCAGCGCGTGCGTGGGAATGGCGCATGCCTAGCATGACGTTCTAGCGTGCAGTGTCGCCGACCTATTCGAGCGACGAAACAGACTGAGGAGTCGGCAGTGGACGAGGTCCGCAATCTGATCATCATCGGTTCCGGACCGTCGGGCTACACCGCGGCGTTGTACGCGGCCCGCGCCAACCTGAAACCACTGGTGATCGAGGGTGTGCAGTCCGGCGGCGCCCTGATGACCACCACCGAGGTGGAGAACTTCCCGGGCCACCGGGACGGGATCATGGGCCCCGAGCTGATGGACAACATGCGGGCCCAGGCGGAGAAGTTCGGCGCCGAGTTCCTGACCGACGACGTGACCCGGGTCGAGCTGACCGACAAGCCGACCGAGGCCGGCACCGAGGGCCTCAAGACCGTCTGGGTCGGTGAGCAGCAGTTCTTCGCCCGGGCCGTGATCCTGGCGACCGGTTCGGCGTGGCGCCCGATCGGCGTTCCCGGTGAGCAGGAGCTGCTCGGCCACGGCGTCTCGTCGTGTGCCACCTGTGACGGGTTCTTCTTCCGCGGCCAGCACATCGTCGTGGTCGGCGGCGGCGACTCGGCGATGGAGGAGGCGACCTTCCTCACCCGGTTCGCCGAGACCGTGACGATCGTGCACCGCCGGGACAGCTTCCGGGCCAGCAAGGTCATGCAGAAGCGGGCCCTCGACAACGAGAAGATCAAGGTCGAGTGGAACACCGTGGTCGAGGAGATCCTCGGCCAGGACGGCAAGGTCGTCGGCGCCCGTCTGAAGAACGTGCAGACCGGCGAGTCCAAGGTCCTCGACGTGACCGGCGTGTTCGTGGCGATCGGCCACGACCCGCGCAGCGAGCTGTTCAAGGGCCAGGTCGAGCTGGACGACGAGGGCTATGTGAAGGTGCAGTCGCCCAGCACCCGGACCAACGTCCCCGGCGTGTTCGCCGCCGGTGACCTGGTCGACCACACGTACCGGCAGGCCATCACCGCCTCCGGCACCGGTTGTGCCGCGGCGCTGGACGCCGAGCGCTTCATCGCTTCATTCGTAGAGCTGTAAGACCGGGAGGTCCTCGTGGGAGCAACCAAGGTGGTCACCGACGCCACCTTCGCCAGTGACGTGCTGCAGTCCGACAAGCCGGTGCTGGTGGATTTCTGGGCCGAGTGGTGCGTGCCCTGCAAGAAGGTCGACCCGCTGCTGGCCGAGATCGCCAGTTCCGAGCTGGGCGAGCAGGTGCAGATCGTCAAGGTCAACATCGACGAGAACCCGCAGACGGTTCTCAACTACCAGGTGATGTCGGCCCCCACCTTGACGCTCTTCAAGAACGGTGAGCCCTTCAACTCGGTGGTCGGCGCCAAGCCGAAGAGTTTCCTGGTCAACTTCATCGAGTCAGCTCTCTGACCGACGCTGGTGAACGCCCCGCGCCCGTTCTGGGCCGCGGGGCGTACTCTCCTGAAGGTCGTCCTTTCTCGCCCCTAGGGAGTCGTGAGTGCGGTCCATCCGACGCGGAGACACCGGCGTGGCCGTTTCCGAGATCAGGTCGATCCTGGTCGGCCTGGAGCTGCTCGCCGAGACCGATCCCGACGTCTTCGACGATGCCCTGGAGACCGCGGTCCGCGCTTTCCAGCAGAGCCGCGGGCTCGGCATCGACGGGATGGTCGGTGACGAGACGTGGAGCGCGCTGGACGCGGCCCGCTGGCGGCTGGGTTCCCGGACGCTGTTCCACTCGGTGCCCGACGCCCTGGTCGGTGAGGATGTCCGGGCGCTGCAGGAGCGGCTCCTCGAGATGGGGTTCGACACCGGCCGCCCCGACAACGTCTACGGCGCCCGCACCGCCCGCGCCGTCGCCCAGTTCCAGCGCGAGGTCGGTCTCGTCCCGGACGGTTCCTGCGGCCCGCAGACCATGAAAGCGCTGCGCCGCCTGGGCCGGAAGGTCGTCGGTGGCCGCCCGCAGTGGCTGCGCGAGGCCGAGGCGTTCCGCCAGTCCGGCCCCAACCTGGTCGGCAAGACCATCGTCATCGACCCGGGCCACGGCGGCGGTGACGACACCGGCGTGCTGGTGCCCGACGGGCCGCTGCGGTGGAACGAGGCGGATCTCGTCTTCGACCTGGCGTCCCGCCTGGAGGGCCGGCTGTCCGCCGCCGGGATGCGGGTGCACCTCACCCGGGGCCCGTCGCCGGCCGCGCCGATGAGCGGGGCCGAGCGGGCCGCCCTGGCCAACAGTCTCGGCGCCGACCTGCTGATCTCACTGCACCTGGACGGGCACTCCTCCGGCGCCGCCGAGGGGGTCGCGACCTACCACTACGGCACCGGCAACGGGTTGAGCTCCACCGTCGGCGAGCGGCTGGCCAACCTGGTGCAGCGGGAGATCGTGGTGCGCACCGGCATGCACGACTGCCGGACCCACGCGAAGACCTGGGATCTGCTGCGCCTCACCCGGATGCCGACGGTTCGCGTCGACCTGGGTTACCTGACCTCGCCGGTGGACCGGGAGCGGCTGATCGACCCGCTGTTCCGGGAGCAGATCGTCGAGGCGATCCTGGCTGCGGTCCAACGGATGTACTTCCCGGTGGAGCGGGACGTCCCCACCGGCTCGATCGACGTCCGGCAGTTGCGGATGGCGCTGGCCGACAAGGGTTAGCGCTTTCAGCGTGTGGAGTTCGGCCGCTATTTCAGCCCGAACTCCACACGCTAGTTGTCGGCTGATCTGGTGGCGGTGACCGGGCGGACCGGGCGCAGCAGGGTCTCCGGGCTCATCGAGCCGAGCAGTTTCTCCAGCGCGTACTCGACGTCGGACTTCCAGGACAGGGCCGTCCGCAACTCCAGCCGCAGCCGCGGATAACGGGGGTGCGGGCGGACCGTCTTGAAGCCCACCGACAGGAAGAAGTCGACCGGCGCGACACAGGCCGCGTTCTCGTCGGTCTCGTCGGGTTTGGCGTCGCCGAAGGCCTCCACCGCCTTCACACCGCGCTTGGTGAGGTCGCGGGCCACGCCCTGCACCAGCATCCGGCCCAGGCCGCCACCGGCGAAGGCAGGCACCACCTTGGCCGTGGTCAGCAGCGCGGCGTCAGCGCTCACCGGCGACGTCGGGAAGGCCATCGACCGCGGCACGTAGGCGGGTGGCGCGTACATCACGAAACCGGCCGGCATCCCGTCGACGTAGGCGAGCTTGCCGCACGAGCCCCACTCCAGCAGCGTCTGCGACACCCAGGCCTCTTTTTCGAGACCAGGATCACCGGTGGCGCAGGCCCGCTCGGCGGAGACCGGATCAAGCTCCCAGTACACGCACTGCCGGCAGGGCCGGGGAAGGTCCTCGAGAGTGTCGAGGGTCAGGTTGACCAGGCGTCGCGACATGGCGGACCCCTTGCAGCTCGCTCACGGGACAGGACCGGACGCCGCCGCGCCCCCGCCGAATCCTACGTCCCAATCACCATGAACGGGAGCAGGTCGGGCGGGACTACCATCGTGGCAGCCGTTATGAGGAAGGTGATCCGGATGACCGGGACGACACAGGACGACTACACCGATCGGTACGCGCGAAGGGTGCGCGGGATGACCACATCGGAGATCCGTGCTCTCTTCGCCGTCGCCAGCCGCCCCGAGGTCGTCTCGCTCGCCGGCGGCTCACCCTACATCGCCGCCCTCCCGCTCGACGCCGTCGGGGAGATGCTCGGCGACCTCGCCGCTCACCAGGGCGCCACCAGCCTGCAGTACGGCATCGGTCAGGGCACCATCGATCTGCGCGAACGCATCTGTGAGGTGATGACCCTCTCCGGCATCACCAACGCCTCCCCCGACGACGTGGTGGTCACCGTCGGCGGCCAGCAGGCGCTCGACCTGCTCGCCAGGCTGTTCCTGGACCCGGGCGACGTGGTGCTCGCCGAGGGGCCGACCTACGTCGGCGCACTCGGCGTCTTCCAGGCCGCCCAGGCACAGGTCCGGCACGTGGCGATGGACGACGACGGGCTGATCCCGGCAGCACTCGAGGAGGCCATCGCCGCCACCGCCCGGGAGGGCCGGCAGGCGAAGTTCCTCTACACCATCCCCACCTTCCAGAACCCTGCCGGCGTCACACTGTCGGAGGAGCGACGCGAGCAGATCCTCGACATCTGCGAGCGGGCCGGGCTGCTGGTCGTCGAGGACGACCCGTACGGCATGTTGTCCTTCGAAGGCGAGGCCCCACTGCCGTTGCGGGCCCGCCGCAAGGAAGGCGTCTTCTACTGCTCGACGTTCTCCAAGACGTTCGCACCCGGGCTGCGCGTCGGCTGGATCCTCGCCCCGCACGCCGTACGCGAAAAGTTGGTCATGATGAGCGAAGCGAATGTGCTCTGTCCGAGCGCGTTCGCCCAGGGCGCCGTCACGCAGTACCTGACGACCATGCCCTGGCAGGAGCAGATCAAGGTCTACCGGGAGATCTACCGGGAGCGCCGGGACGCCCTGCTCAACGCGTTGCACGATCTGATGCCGGCCGGCACCACGTGGACCCACCCGTCCGGGGGCCTGTTCGTGTGGGCGACCCTGCCGGCCGGCCTCGACTCCAAGGCGATGATGCCGCGTGCCATCGCCGCCCGCGTCGCCTACGTGCCCGGCACCGGCTTCTACGCCGACGGCACCGGGCGCGGCAACATGCGGCTGAACTTCAGCTTCTCCGCCCCCGACCGGCTGCGTGAAGGCGTACGCCGGCTCTCCGGGGTGATGGAACAAGAACTCGCGATGCGTGCCGTCTTCGGCGGCGCCGGCCTGCAGCCCGGGCATCAGCGCCGTCGTGGCCCGGCCGCCGCGGACGCTCCCGGTCCCGACTTGGCATGATCACAGCCATGGGTACGCGAGACGAAGTGCGAGTTCTGGTGCTGGCCGGCGGGCTGTCCTACGAGCGGGACGTGTCCCTGCGGTCCGGCCGCCGGGTGCTGGACGCGCTCCGGTCCACCGGCCTGACCGCCGAACTGCACGACGCCGACGTGTCCCTGCTGCCCGCCCTGCAGGCCGACCCGCCGGACGCGGTGGTGATCGCCCTGCACGGGGCCACCGGTGAGGACGGGTCGCTGCGCGGCGTCCTCGACCTGTGCGGCGTGCCCTACGTCGGCGCCGACGCGCGGACCGCCCGGCTCGCCTGGGACAAACCGTCGGCCAAATCGATGCTGCACGAGGCCGGGATCCCGACGCCGGACTGGGTGGCGCTGCCGCACGACCGGTTCTCCGAGCTGGGGGCGGTCGCGGTGCTCGACCGGATCGTCTCCCGGCTCGGGCTGCCGCTCATGGTGAAACCCGCACAGGGCGGATCCGGGCTGGGGGCCGCGGTGGTGCGGGACGTCGCGGATCTGCCGGCGGCCATGGTGGGTTGCTTCGCGTACGACTCCACGGCGCTCGTCGAGCAGTACGTGACCGGGACCAACGTGGCGGTGTCCATCATCGACCTGGGTACCGGCCCTTCGGCGCTCCCGATCGTCGAGATCGTCCCGCGGGACGGGGTGTACGACTACGCGGCCCGCTACACCGCCGGCCTGACGACATGGCACGTGCCGGCCCGGCTCTCCCCGGACGTGGCAGCCAGGGTGTCGGAGATGGCGCTGGCGGCGTACAAGGCCCTCGGTCTGCGCGACCTGTCCCGGATCGACGTGATCGTGTCCGAGGACGGGGAGCCGCAGGTGCTGGGCTGCAACGTGGCACCGGGAATGACCGAGACGTCGCTGCTGCCTCTCGCGGTGCAGGCGGCCGGGGTCGATCTGGGAACGGTGATGAGCGCCCTGGTCGAACGAGCCGTGGCCCGCAAGTCCCACTGACCCGCCGTGACGTGCCTCGTGCGCCACTCGTTGGGCTAGCCCTTCCCGCGCGCTCAGAACGCCGCTGGTCCGGACGGTGTCTCGGCCGCCTCGACATCACCGAGGGTGGCCGGGCGCTGGCCGCTCTCCTCGTCGGAATCGGTGGTCGACGGAACCGGCACGTTCAGCGTCGCCGGGGACTCCCACTCGATGTGGGCCGGTTCGGCATTGGCCTTGCCACCGAAGTCACCGAGCCAGGCCGCGACGAGAGCCAGATTCTCGCGCCATTTCGCCTCCGGAACGACCGGGAGGATGTCGTCCCAGAGCGACAGGAACGTCCCCCGCAACTGCAGGCGGCCGTACGGTCGGGCCAGGAACCACATGTGCAGGTGCGCGGAGCCGTCACCCCAGCGATTCACGTGAACCCGCGCCACCCCGTCCAGCGACCGGATCGCCCGCTCCAGCCGGACGGTCATCACGCCGAGTTCCGCTGCCAGCAGGTTCGGAAGGTCGCCGAGATCCAGGTGTGAACGGCACTCCAGGATGAGAACCATGGGCAGGCCGGTCGGCCGATCCATCGCCCGGACCCGCCACCGCTCGCTCACCCAGATGTAGGCGTCGTCGGGGGTGCCACACGCCACACAGTCCGACCCGTCCTCACCACTCCGGGGCGGCTCGACATCCACGGGCGGCGCTAGTTTCTTGACCCGCATGTCGCCTTCGAACGGGAACGAAGGCCAACGAGTGAAGTCGGGCAGGGGGGTGGTGTTCTCCGACACGACGTGACCTTAGCCCAGCCCACAACACCCTGTCCCGGGTCAATTTCGCACGACGGAGGGACTTGCCTCCGACTCGCCACCACGCGCCGTCATGTCGATGATCGTCAAGATCCGGGCTTCCACACAGCTGTCCCCAAGTTATCCACAGAAGTTATCCACAGGCTCACTGGTTTCACGTGAAACGCGACGTAGAACGCTTGCGCACCCTGTGGATAGAGCGGTGGACGGTGCCCACGACATCGGCGTCGTTTCACGTGAAACGGGCCACGTCCCATCGTCAACAGGCGTCACACACAGGTTGTGGATAGTGGAGTCCGCGCATGTCTTCCCATCACGCGAACGCCGGTTGCTGGCGTAGATCTACCGCGTAGATCTTCGCCCTCGAGTGCCGGCGTCCTCGCTTGCCCAGGCCGCGCCCGGCTCGTGGTTCGTGTCGGCTTCGCCGGACATCTCTTGAGTCCGGGGCACCACTGGGTCAGGCGAGGAGAAGCCAGTTCCTTCACCGGCGCTTCGGGAACCTGCTGGTTCTGCATCCGAGTTACCGGGAGGCATTTCATCCCTCGCGTCACACCGCAGGCCCTCAGCCGAGGGTGTCAGCGTCTTCCCTTATTCGTGTTGTTCCCCGGCATCGGAAGGCCGGCCGTGGCGCCATGTCGTCGGGTACTCGGAAGCGATAGCCGCAACAAGCGTCGGCAAAAGTCGTGAAGGAAGCAGCCCGGTCCTGATCCACAGGCGGACCCGGAGGGTCTGGACCTCAGCCAGCACGGCCCTCGCCCTTGATCGTGCACGGCTCCTCGATGCCATCTCCTTCGACGGGGCCAAGCACTCTGCGACTGTCGTGGGCTAGCGGCGGAAGGCGGCCATCCCGTGGTGAACGACTGAGTTGACCGGCGCGCACCGCCGGCCCCGGTGTTCGTCGACAAAGGCATGCCGTTCAGAACGGCCACGGAGACAAGCCGCTGCCGGGCAGCGTCTCAGCCTGCTCAGCCAAGACCCGTCCTGCCAGCGTCCAGACCCTCCCTCGTGCACACCGGGATTAGCGCGAACGGTGTCAGCAGCGAGGTCGGCACCGATGGGCCTGGAGGGCACGGACGGAACGGATCGCTGCGGGCAGCGCACACGGCAGCAGTCGGCGGGGACAGCACGGGTGACGCAGGAAGTGCGGACGGCGCGCACAGCGCGGGCAACGCGGACGGCGGGTCGGCACGAGCGGTACCACTAGCGGGCAGTGTCGGTAGTGCGCGGGTACCACCTGACCGGGCGTCAAGGTCGATTCGCGCGGTCGGCAAGGGCGGGCACCGAGTCGGCCGGGGTCTCTTGGTTCCCGACGCGAGCCGGCATCTACACGGAGCACGACCGGCGTCGTATCCAACCAGCGGCGCTTCGGTGCGGACCGCTGCCGAACTTCCGAGAGAAGAGGCGCGATTCGGCAGGCACCGTCACTACTGGATGGCCGCTTGCGGCTCCTCGTTATGAACGAGCGCGTCACCAGCACTGCCGGATGGAGGAGATCTCACGAGGGAACTGGACCATCGCTCTCGGCGGGCTACTACCCATCCGTCTAGCAGTGGCTCAAGCCCGCTTCGGCATCGGCTGCCGACAGCCTTTCGAGTCAGTTATCAGCGGAGGCACGCGGAGCGGCTATGCGGACTTCTTGGTGCCTGGAGGTCATCAGCTTGGGCCGGCTTCAGCCGATGTCTCCCATCACCTTCTCCTCATGACCGCGAACGAACTGAGCCTGATTCTTCCTACTGCGCCAGGGTGCCTGCTGTGGACGAACCGGTGCCGCACCCGACCCATGTTTCACGTGGAACCGGTCAGCGCTTCACTCCGACCTGGGCCGCGGGTCAGCACCAATACCCTCTCTCCCGTCTCCTCATGGCACAGCCAGTGAAACCGGATCGGGTGCGCATAGTTGCCAGCTGCTCATCGCTCGGATACCGATGGCTCTGAACAACGATGGCAAGGCCAGCAACCTCGCTCAGCGCGTCACCAGCAATCCCCGATGCCGAGAGGGATCAAGCCCGCTGCGGCTCTCCGGCCGGGCGTCGACACAAGGCAGTCAACAGCGCTGTTCATAACACGGACCGTGGTGCACGAGATGTCATCACTGGACGACGGGACTTACAAGATCAATTGGGGTGCCAACCACTTACCGAATTGGCCAGCCACGCTCGACGACTCGATCTCTGAGGCGGCCATCGGCTCTCCTGGAGCGATGACCGCCTCCAGAATCGGGCTCGCCCTCGACTCCTGGTGAGCATTCCATCGGTCAGGGAGTCAGCGCTCCCTCAGGTCTGCGACTCGGCAAGGGTCAGCGACGCAACGCCTGGCGACGATCGGTAGATCGCCGTGCGCGTCCCGCTCGAGCGACTCGGAGTACAACCGGCGACAAACCCATCCTCACATGCCGGCCCCGCGATCGCTGCTGATCCGATCCCAGCAAACTGGGCACCGTCCTCTTCGCCCGACGCGGCCCCTTGTTTCACGTGAAACCACCGATCGTCCGTTTCACGTGAAACCGCCGACGCCTTGATAGCGGCTTCCAGTTCATCGGCATCTCCGTGGTGCCCGCTGCGGCGTCGTTGTCCCACCAAGCCCGTCACCACCCCCGCTCGACGTCCGGGACCGGCACCCGCCCGATCTCGACATCCGCTCTGCCACACAATGGCGCGATGGGTTGGATCACGCGCAGCCTGCGACTCGTCGCGGGAATCACCGGCCGACGGCCCCGTGAAAGCCGGCTCCGCGCGGCCGTGAACGGCAGGACCGTTCTCGTCACCGGCGCCTCGGAAGGGATCGGCGCCGCCACTGCCCGCCGCCTCGCCGGTGCCGGAGCGACCGTATTGCTGGTCGCCCGAACCGTCCACCGCCTCGAACAGGTGCGGGCGGAGATCACCGCAGCCGGCGGGCGAGCCTTCGTATACCCGGCAGATCTCTCCTCACCCCAGACGGCTGCAACGTTGGCCGCAGATCTGATCGCCCACCATCGCCGCATCGACGTCGTGGTCTGCAACGCCGGCCGTTCGCTGAGGCGCTCCGTTGCCGATACCGCGGACCGCTTCCATGACATCGAGCGCACCCTGAGCGTGAATCACCTCGGTCCGGTGCAGTTGCTGCTGGCGCTCCTTCCGGCCATGCGAACGGCAGGCGGCGGCCAGATCGTCAACGTCTCGACCGCCGGTCTGGCCCTGCACACGCCGAACTGGTCGGCCTATCACTCCTCCAAGGCAGCGTTCGACTCATGGCTGCGCAGCGCGGCCGTGGAGTTGCGGCGGGATCGCGTGACGGTCAGTACGGCGTACCTCAATCTGGTCCGCACCCGCATGAGCGCACCCACCGCCCACTATCAGCGTGTCCCGATGATGTCCGCGTCCGAGGCCGCCGAGGTCGTCTGCCGGGTCCTGGCGCACCGCCGCTCGTGGTGGCCGTGGTGGGCCCGTGTCGGTGTCGTCGTCTCCGCGGCGATGCCTCGCACTGTCGAACGGTCGCTGGCCATGGGGGCGCGGGTCATCGAGGCGTGGGAGCCACTGCGGGTTCTGGAGCCGACCGGCCTGCTGACACCGTCCCGGCTGATGCGGTTGTCTCGCGCCGGCCGCCGGCACGGCCGTAGTCTCGCGACCGCTCTGGCCGGCGGTCCGCCCACCGGCGTAGCTCTGGTCGACGGCGACGGACCGGTGACCTACCCCGAGTTGGACGCCATGGCAGCGAAGGCGTCCGCCGCTCTGCGGGTGCTTCCGGGCGACCGTGTCGGCCTGGCGTGCGGTGGGCACCGCGGTTTGGTCGCGGCGGCGATCGGTCTGGCGCGCCGGGGCGTCGACGTGGTCCTCCTGCCGCCAGATCTACCGGACGATCGCCTCGTCGCGTTGCTGCGTCAGGAGCGGATCACCGGCCTCGTGCACGAGCCGGGCGCCTCCACCGCCGACGTGCCCGCGATCGCCTGGCCGCGTCTGATCACTCGCGAGGCCGGGGCAGAGGTGCGTGGCGGTAGGAGACCGAAGCCGGGTCGCATGTTCGTGCTGACCTCCGGCACCACCGGCATTCCGAAGAGTGTGTCCCGGCCGCTGTCGGTACGGATGCTCCTCGGCCCGGTGACCACTCACCTACGGCTCACACCGGTACGCCGCGGCGAGCCGATCGTGGTGGCTACCCCACCCCATCACGGGTACGGGCTGACCTACCTCTCCGCCGGTCTCCTCCTGGGCGCCCCCGTGGTGCTGGTTCCCGGCGGCGACCCCGAACGCATCCTGCAGGCGGTCGCCGACAACCGGGCCGGCCTGTTGTTCGCCCTGCCGATTCAACTGCGCCGGATCTGCGAGTTGCCGCCCGACCGATGGCCGGCTGTCGACTCGCTGCGCGGCATCGTCAGCGGTGCCGCCCCACTGACCGCCGATCTCTGCGAACGGCTGCGGGAGCGGTTCGGGGATCTGACGTTCAACATGTACGCCACCACGGAGGCCGGCTGGGCCGCGATGGCCACGCCGGCCGATCTGAAGGCTGCCCCCGGCACGGTTGGCCGTGCCCCGCGCGGGGTAGAGATCAGAACCGTCGACCGCAACGGCGCGGTGTTGCCACCGGGGGAGATCGGCGAGATCCAGGTGCGGGGCTGGCACCCGGACGGCCGCTGGCTCTCGACCGGCGACCTCGGCCATCTCGATCCGGCCGGTCGGCTGTTCGTCGACGGGCGCCTCGACGACATGATCGTCTCGGGCGGCGAGAACGTCTACCCCGGCCCGGTCGCCGCCGTCATCACCGCGCACCCTGACGTCTCCGATGTCCTTCTGGAGTCGGTGGCCGACGAGGAGTTCGGTCAGCGGCTGCGGGCCACCGTGGAGGTTCGCGACGGGAGGCGCCTCAGCGCCGACCAGTTGCGGGAGTGGTTGCGCCCGCGCCTCTCACCGGCGGAACGGCCCCGCGACATCACCGTCGTCACGGAGTTGCCCCGCAACGCCATCGGCAAGCCAGTTCGCCGCCGTTTCACGTGAAACACGGCCGGAAGAAGCCGGATTTCCCGGAATCACGCGGGCTCGAAATCCCAGGAGAATCGTTCTGGGAGAACCGCTCTCGGTGCCGAAACGAAGAAGGCGCGTGAGATTCACGCGCCTTCGACAGAGCCGGGATCACTCCTCGGGCTCGTCGCCGTTCCGAGCCGCGCCCTCTTCCTCGACGCCGATCATGCTCACTATCCGCTCGAGGTCATCCACCGTCGCGAACTCAATCGTGATCTTGCCTTTGTTCCGGCCGATGTCCACCTTCACCCGGGTGTCGAACCGATCCGACAGCCGCTCCGCCAGATCGTTCAGCGCCGGCGCATGCACCTTCGCCCGACGGGCCGGTGCCGGCTTCTTCGTGGTGTCGTCGGAGGCCGACAGGTGCACGATCTCCTCGGTGGCCCGGACAGAGAGCCCTTCCCGCACGATCTTCTCGGCGAGCGCTTCCTGGGCCGCGCTGTTGTCGAGTCCGAGCAGCGCCCGAGCGTGCCCCGCCGACAGGATCCCGGCCGCCACCCGGCGCTGGACCGCGGCGGGCAGGTTCATCAGCCGGATCGTGTTCGAGATCTGCGGCCGGCTGCGGCCGATCCGCCGAGCCAGCTCCTCGTGCGTGGCCCCGAACTCTTCCAGCAGCTGCTGATAGGCCGCCGCCTCTTCGAGGGGGTTGAGGTTGGCCCGGTGGATGTTCTCGAGCAGCGCGTCCCGCAGCATCGCGTCGTCCGGAGTGTCCCGGACGATCGCCGGAATGCTCTCCCTGCCGACGGCCTGCGCGGCCCGCCAGCGTCGTTCACCCATGACCAGCTCGTACCGGCCGTCGCCCAGGTCACGGACCACGATCGGCTGAAGGAAGCCGACTTCCTGGATGGAGGTTTTGAGTTCTTCGAGCGCTTCTTCATCGAAGACGTGCCGGGGCTGTTTGGCGTTCGGCTCGATGGCCGACACCGGCAGCTCGGCGAACCGCGCCCCGGGCACCGGAGCGAGATCGAGCTCCGGGGTGGAAGGAGCCGAAGGGGCCGCCGGCGGGGAAGGCGCGGGGGACTCGGGCTCCGCAGGGGAGGCCGAGGAGACCGGCGACGAGGGCGCCGGCTCCGGAATCACGTCGACGGAGGTGGCGGTATCCCCGGCAGGCGCCGTGGGGATCAGCGCGCCCAGGCCTCGCCCCAGGCCACCCCGCCGGTTCTTCATACCGTGCCTCCCGTGTTGACGCCACGCATCGCAAGCTCCAGGGCCGCCTCGAAATAGCTCGTGGCACCCCGTGAACCCGGATCGTAGGTCATCACCGACTGGCCGTAACTCGGTGCCTCGGAAACCCGTACGTTCCGGGGAATGACCGCGTTCAGCACCTTCGCACCGAAGTGATTCCGCACATCCTGCTCCACCGCATCCGCCAGACGCGTACGCCGGTCGTACATCGTCAACAAGATCGTAGAGACATCAAGGGTCGGATTCAGGTGCTGACGCACCAGGTTGATGTTGTTGATCAGCTGATTGAGACCTTCCAGCGCGTAGTACTCGCACTGGATGGGGATCAGGACCTCCTGCGCCGCGCAGAGCGCGTTGACCGTCAGCAGGCCCAGTGACGGCGGGCAGTCGATGAAGACGTAGTCGAACTTCTCCGGGTGACCGGCGATGGCCCGCGCGAGGCGCGACTCACGGGCGACCACGGAGACCAGCTCGATCTCGGCACCCGCCAGGTCGATGGTGGCCGGCACGCAGTACAGGTTGGGAATGCCCTCGACCTGCTGGGCGACCTCGGCCAGGGGCACGTTGTCGATCAGGCAGTCGTAGACGTCGGGCACGCCCGCGTGGTGCGGGACGTTCAGGCCGGTAGACGCGTTGCCCTGCGGGTCCAGGTCAACCACCAGCACACGGTTGCCGTGAAGCGCGAGCGCCACGGCCAGGTTGACCGTCGTGGTCGTCTTCCCGACGCCGCCCTTCTGGTTGGCGACGCAAATCACCCGCGGGTGGTCTGGGCGCGGCATGATGATCTCGCCGCTCGGGTTGAGGATCTGCACAGCTCGCAACGCTTCCATGGCAAGGGGCGGATCGTCCTCATCCGCGACCGGCGTTTCACGTGAAACATGCTCGGCGGGCTGAACCGGCACCCCTGAAGGAGGAGCCGGAGCAGGCGCCTGTGTACCCACTGGTGGCAGTGGAGTGCCATACCCGTACGTCGGCGGGAGTTCATAACGACCCGCACGGGGCTGCGGAACATTCTGTTCGCCAGCGTGCAGCCCGCCCACGCTCACTCCCGACGGCCCGTCGAGAGGCGACTCGGTTTCACGTGAAACACCGTACTCATGCACCGCTTCATCCCTGATGGCTAGGAAGGGGTTGGCCGGCAGAACGTGCGCCCCGGCGAGGGAGATCCGGTCCACACTATCGACATCCGGCCAGCCTACGGGTGTCGGGCATGTGTCGCCATGGTCGTATGTCCGATCCGGGCGAGCACAACGTCGCTCCCATCGTCTTCCAACCACACGGCAATCACCATGACGCCGGGCACAGACGGCCACGTTCCCCTCGTCCGTGCACGTCAAAATCGCGATCAAACCCTTGCGGGGTACGACCGGAGCACCGCCCCGGGACGACCCGAACCGCTGAGCAGTTCCCCACGCCGCTACCCGGCTCGACCCCGACCGCACCCCGGCAAAGATCCGAAAACGGCCTGACGTCCCCGCCAGGCCGTCCAAATGGCCTAACGGCGACGTGCCCGCTTCTTCCGGTCGTCACCACGGGCGGCGGCCCGCTGTCGGCCCGGCACGACATGCCGCTCCTTGACGATCTCCACCACCGTGGTGGGCGGATCGATCAGCCCTGTGCCACACAGCCGGATCACCGCCTCGCCGCCACCGAGAGCGCCGACCGCCGCGGCATGCTCGGCGATCTCCTCAGCCGCCGACGAGCCCTTCATCGCCAGCAGCCGGCCGCCGACAGCGGCCAGTGGCAGGCACCAACCGGCCAGCTTGTCCAGCGCCGCCACCGCACGGGCGGTCACCACGTCGGCGCCGGGCAGGTCGACCTCCTCGGCACGCCCGCGCAGCACTGTCACATTGTCCAAGCCGAGGTCGTCGACGGCCTCCTCGAGGAAGGCGGTCCGGCGGGCCAGCGGCTCGACCAGCGTGATGACGAGATCGGGCCGGGCCACCGCCAGCACGAGACCGGGCAGGCCGGCGCCGGAGCCGACGTCGACGACCGAGGCCCCGGGCTGGATCAGCGGCGCCATGACGCCGCAGTTGACCAGATGGCGTTCCCATAGCCGGGGCGTCTCCCGCGGCCCGATCAGCCCACGGATCACGCCTTCGGTGGCGAGCAGTTCTGCGTACCGGCCGGCCAGCCCGAGGCGCTCACCGAACACCTGGGCGGCCGAATCCGGAGGGGAGGAGGGAAGGGAGGACGGCTCGGGGAAAGACGACGGCCCGGGCGAGAGAAAGCCCGGGCCGGTGTCACCCGCGCCGTGGCGGGAAGTACCCACGGTCAGTCCGCCACCTGCACCACGATGCGCCGGTTCGGCTCGACGCCCTCGGACTCGCTCTGCACGCCGGGGATCGCGTTGACCACGTCGTGCACGCACTTGCGCTCGAAGGCCGACATCGGCTCCAGGCGGACCGGGTCGCCGTGCTCCTTGACCTTCTCGACGGCGTTACGGGCCACCGCGGCGAGCTCCTTGCGGCGAGCGGCCCGGTAACCGCCGATGTCGAGCAGCAGCCGGCTCGGCGAACCGGTGGCCCGGAAGATCGCCAGGCGGGTCAGCTCCTGCAGCGCCTCCAGGGTGGCGCCACGCTGGCCCACGAGCGGCTGGAGACGGCCGCCGACGACCTCGACCATCGGCCGGCCCGCGGAGACCAGCTCGTCGATGTCACCGTCGTAGTCGAGGATGTCCAGCAGGCCCTCGACGTAGTCCGCGGCGATCTCGCTCTGCCGGAACAGGTCGCCGTCCGAGGCGACGCTCTCCGACTTCTTGCCCTCCTCAGCGCCGGCCGACGCGGCGGGAGCCGATACGTCAGCGGAAGCCGTGGCATCAGCGGAAGCCGCCGAGTCAGCGGGAGCCGATGAGTCGGCGGAAGGGGGAGTGCTGGTGTCGGTCACGGTCTCATCTCCGTTGTCACTCGGGCCGGACCGAAGTCGGTCCGATGTTTCCCGTACCGGATGCGTACTCGTCGGCACGGGGAGGTCTGTGAAGTCAAGGGGAGCGCCCGGACCCGGAAAGGGCCCGGGCAGCGATCATCCCTTGGGTTTGTTCGCCGGTCTGGCGCCCTTCTTCGGATTCACCGGTTTGGCACCGGGCTTGGGGGCGAGAGCCTTGGTGTCGACGACCGGGGTGACCGGCTCCTCGGCGGTCTTACGGCCGAACAGGCCACTGGTGCGGGCCGGCTGAACCGGGCTCTTCGTGCCGGTGGTCTTGGTGCCGGCGGCCGGGCGGGCCGCGGCGCCACCCTTGTTGGCCATCTGCGGCGGCGGGAACTTGCGCAGCACCCACTGCTGCTGAGCCAGGGTGAACAGGTTGTTCGTGACCCAGTAGATGACGACACCGATGGGGAAGAGGGCGCCGGAGAACAGCAGGGTGAACGGGATGCCGTAGAGCATCAGCCGCTGGATCATGAGCTGCTGCGGGTCCTCGGCCCAGCCGGTCTTGAGGATCATCTGGCGCTGGGTGAGGAACGTCGTGGCCATCATGATCAGGACCAGGACGGCGGCCAGGACCTTGACCGTGGTGCCGTTGGCGCCGAGGGCCGACAGCTCAGCGGCGGACGAGCCGAACTTCGCGCTGATCGGCACGTTGAACAGGTGCGCCTGGGCGGCACTGTTGAACTGGTCGAGCGGCCAGCCGTACAGCTGCTTCATCTCGTCGGACAGGCCCGGCTTGAGGTGCTGGAGCACGTGGAAGAGGCCGAAGAAGACCGGGATCTGCAGGAACATCGGAAGGCAGCCCATCAGCGGGTTCGCCTTCTCCGTCCGGTACAGCTCCATCATTTCTTTCTGGAGCGTCTCCCGGTCACCCTTGTGCTTTTCCTGCAGTGCCTTCACCTTGGGCTGCAGCGCCTGCATCGCCCGCTGGCTCTTGATCTGCTTGACGAAGACCGGGAAGAGGATGACCCGCAGCGTCACGACCAGGAAGAAGATCGAGAGGATCCAGGCCCAGTTGGTACCGAGGACACGGTCGTCGGGTATGCCGATCGCGTCCCACAGTGAATGCCAGCGCAGAAGAATCCACGAGATGGCGTAGTAGATCGGGTCGAGACTCAATCTAAGCTCCAGTCACATCGGCAGGACGGTGACGGATCGGCTCAGGCACCGGGTCATACCCGCCAGGGTGGAAGGGATGGCATTTGAGGAGCCGCCAGATCGCCAGGCCCGTACCCCGGATGGCACCGTGGCGCGCCAGGGCCTCCTGGGCGTACGCGCTGCACGAGGGATAGAACCGACAACGGGCCGGCAGCACCGGACTCAAGTATCGACGGTACGCGACGACGGCAGCCGTCAGGAGCCGGGCAGCCGGGCTCATCGTGGCCGCCGGGGTCTGCGCGCCGCTGCGAGCGCGCCTTCCAGATCGGTGGCGAGAGTGGTGTACGCGGCGTCGGCCGCCGCCGGCAGCGCCCGGATCACCAGCGAGGTCCCCGGGGGAAGCTCGTTGAGCAGGGGCCGGACCAGATGCCGCAGACGACGGCGAACCTTGTTCCGGACCACTGCGTTGCCCACCGCTTTGGATACGACGAAGCCGGCGCGCGCCGTGGAGGCGAACGCCGGCTCGTCGATAAGCAGGTGAACGACCAGGGTCCCGCGGCCGGCTCGACGGCCACCGCGAATCGCTGCGGCGAAGTCCGCGCTACGCCGCAGTCGTTGCACCGCGGCCAGCACGACTACCTGGGCATTCCGACCCGACTAGCAGTCGGCTCAGGCCGACAGCTGGCCGCGGCCCTTGGAACGGCGGGCAGACAGGATGGCACGGCCGGCACGGGTGCGCATGCGCAGCCGGAAGCCGTGGGTCTTGGCACGCCGGCGGTTGTTCGGCTGGTAGGTGCGCTTGCTCACGTGAGAACTCCGTCTTCGTACTACGTCATATGGGCATCCGCTGCAAGACGCCACTTTAGCAGAGCGCGGCGGAGCAACCGCCCAACCCTACGCAGGCCCACAGGGACGGTCAACCATATCCTGGGTCGGCACGCCGACATGGGCGGGCGGCAAGCCCCTACCAGGTCTTTCCGTGCACAAAGTGAATCTTTTCTTACCTGCGGGTAGGGGATGGATCGGACAGCGGTTGTAGTCCACGTGCCGCCGCTGTTAGCGTGCGCGGTTGCTGGTCTCACTGGCCGTTCGCGCACCGCGGAGCGGCGGCCAAAACCGGACAAGCAGGTGGATCGTTCGCCACGGTGAGCCTGTTTGCCCGCCCGCGCCATCACAGGCTCCGGTAAACCTGCCGACCATCCGGCCGGGAGCGGCCACCGGCACTGCCTGAGGTTGTGGATAACCTGTGGATAGCCGGTGGACGCCGTGCGTGCTCAGCACGTTAACTGTGCTGGGCCGGGGAGCCGGTCGGTTGCCCGCACGGGCGCCGAAAGGCACAGGTGGAAGGCCGGACAATGCCCACCGGGGGTCGGTGGCGATGGGGGTGGCGCGGCGGTGGCCGATCAGGTCGACCTGGGCACGTTGTGGCGTGAGACGTTGGACGAGCTGTCCGACGAGATCGCGTCACGGCAGCAGCGCGCCTATCTCCAGTTCACCCGGTTGCGGGCGATAGTCGAGGACACTGCTCTCCTATCGGTTCCGGACACCTACACCCGGGACATCATCGAGTCCCGGCTGCGCCCGGCGATCACCGAGGCACTGACCAAGCGGCTGAACCGCCCCATTCAGGTGGCGGTCACGGTCCGTCCCCCGGAGGACGGAACCGGGATGCCGGGCACGGTCTACGGCACACCGGCCGAGCAGCCGGCGCCGATGGCCGAACCGCAGCCGCGGCACTACGCCGACCCCGCGCCCTATCAGCCGGAACTGCCGGGGTACCCGGGCCAGCAACGGATGCCCGAACCCCCGTACCAGCAACCGGGTTTCGGTCCTTCCGAACACACGCCGGAGCCCTATCCGACCGGGTCCGCCCAGCACTCGGCGCCCCAGACGCCGTTCTCGCGTGGCGTGCCGACCTCGCGCGACGGTCAGGAGGCGCTCTTCGCCGACCCGATGCCGCAGGCGCCGCCGGTGAACCGGTCGCCTGCCGTCCGCCCGGTCGAGAACGAGCAGGCCAACGACGCGGTCGCACACCGGATGGCCGCGGACGCCGCCCAACTCCGGGACAATCAGCGGCATCCGGACACCGCCCCGGTGCCGGGCCCCGACCGCCGCGACGACATGCCGCAGCGGGCCGGTGACAACGGTCCCGGCCGGCCGCCGGTCGACCTGCGCGGTCCCGGCACGTCCCCGCGCCCCGGCGGCAACGACGGCAACCGGCTCAACCCGAAGTACATGTTCGAGACGTTCGTCATCGGCTCGTCCAACCGCTTCGCGCACGCGGCGGCCGTGGCGGTCGCGGAGTCCCCGGCCAAGGCGTACAACCCACTGTTCATCTACGGCAGCTCCGGGCTGGGCAAGACCCACCTCCTGCACGCCATCGGGCACTACGCCACCACCCTGGGGCACGCGCGGTCGGTGCGCTACGTGTCGACCGAGGAGTTCACCAACGATTTCATCAACAGCCTGCGAGACGACAAGACGCAGGCGTTCCAGCGCCGCTACCGCGACGTCGACATCCTGCTGATCGACGACATCCAGTTCCTGGAGAACCGCGAGCGGACGCAGGAGGAGTTCTTCCACACCTTCAACACGCTCCACAACGCGAACAAGCAGATCGTGATCAGCTCGGACCGCTCGCCGCGCCAGCTGGCCACCCTGGAAGACCGGATGCGCACCCGGTTCGAGTGGGGCCTGCTCGCCGACATCCAGCCGCCGGACCTGGAGACGCGTATCGCGATCCTCCAGAAGAAGGCCGCCCAGGAGCGGATGTACGCGCCCGACGACGTCCTGGAGTTCATCGCCTCCCGGGTCTCCAACTCGATCCGCGAACTCGAGGGCGCCCTCATCCGGGTGACCGCGTTCGCCAGCCTCACCCGCTCCCCGGTGCAGCTCTCGCTGGCCGAGGAGGTGCTGCGCGACTTCATGCCGGACGGCGCCGGCCCGGAGATCACCGCCGACCAGATCATGGTCTCGACAGCCGACTACTTCGGCGTCTCCCTGGAGGATCTGCGCGGCCACTCCCGCAGCCGGGTACTGGTCAACGCCCGTCAGGTCGCCATGTACCTCTGCCGGGAACTCACCGACCTCTCCCTGCCGCGCATCGGCCAGGCGTTCGGCGGCCGCGACCACACCACCGTCATGCACGCCGATCGCAAGATCCGGCAGCACATGGCGGAGCGGCGGTCCCTCTACAACCAGATCGCCGAGCTCACCAACAGGATCAAACAGAACACCTGAGGGGTACGGGCCACCGCGCCCGGTACCACCCACCCGGCACCACGTCGCCCGGGCCCGTCGCTCGCCGGGCCCGGTTCGTCTTTCCTGATCCGGGCCGCCAGGCGCTCACCGGGCATCTCCGCCCGGGCCGCCATGACGCATCCGAGTCCTGTCGCGCCACGGCGGGTCCCTCTGAACCCACCGCCGCCCTGCTCCGAATCCCAGCCGCTTTTCCCCTGACCAGCGGTGAAGCGGAACAAGAGGACACCGCGGAACGGCTCAGCGCTCGGTGCCCGTACCCGATGGGGTCGGTAATCCACAGCAAGCCGATCGCCTGCCTCGCGCCCACGGATTTCGGCGATCCACAGGGGTGGGCACGCAGGGACGCCCGTCAACGCCCTCAGGCCGTCCACAGCGGTTATTCACAGGCCGTCCACGATCGGGTGACCCGCCTTTGAGCTGCGGTTTTCTGGTTTTTTCTTGGTTGTCCACCGGTTACACACGGGGTTTTCCACAAGTTATACCCAGATCATCTTCACGGGGCCCATTAATCGACACACATCTACCCCTATTTTCGAGGGCCTAAGTGCGCAAGTTGTCAACGCCGGAACGGGTACGTTTCGTGCCAACGTTGTCCACACTAATCCACAGGCATCCACAGGCAGTTTCCCCAGACGGTGGATAACAGCTGACACCACAACCCACAGATGTGGACCAACCCTGTGGACATCGATGTGGACAGACACGCAGAGTCACAAAAGATCTCACAGCCTGTGGACGCCTGTGGATTACCTGTTGAAGGTTCTGTGGACGACGAGGCGGTAGCGTTCCTGCGTAATCCACAGCTCGGGGGATAAAACCGGTGGACAACCGGTGGATAGCCTGTGGGCAACGGTGGATAACCCGCGCCGAGCCGGGCAGCTGTGGACACAGACCCGGGTTTATACCCCGGTTACCCACATGTGAACCACCGGTGGATAACTCGCTGACCAGCGGAAACGGCAGTTCTCCACAGTATGCACAGGCCCTACTAAGACGACTAGTTATCTCTTCTAAGAGAACAAAAAGCAATCATCAGCGTTGTGGAAGGTGTGGATGCTCGCTTCCGGCTCGCCTCGGTCGAGGTTGATCAGCACCGGGAAGCAAGGGTTGGAGTCCCTCGCCTTCCCGGTGTAAGAAGCCGGAACGGGGTCGGGCACGCACCAACACCGCCGGAGCCATAGAGTTCAGTGGGGTCCATGCCCCTGTATGAGGACGCATCGCGGAGGACAGCATGAAGTTCCGGGTGGAGCGAGACGCGCTCGCCGACGCCGTGGCGTGGACAGCCAAGAGCCTGCCCAGCCGGCCCTCGGTGCCGGTGCTCGCCGGTGTCCTGCTCCGGGTCGAGGGCGGTCGCCTGCGGGTGTCCGGCTTCGATTACGAGGTCTCCAGCCAGGTGACCGTGGATGTGCAGGCCGACGCGGACGGGTCGGCTCTCGTCTCCGGCCGCCTGCTCGCCGAGATCACCAAGGCGCTGCCGGGCAAGCCGGTGGACATCGCCGCCGTCGGCGCGCACCTCGAGCTGGTCTGCGGCAGTGCCCGTTTCACCCTCCCCACGATGCCGGTGGAGGACTATCCGACCCTGCCGGACATGCCGTCCAGCGCGGGCACCGTCGACGCCGCTACGTTCGCCTCAGCGGTTTCGCAGGTCGCGATCGCCGCCGGCCGGGACGAGACGCTGCCGATGATGACCGGTGTGCGGCTGGAGCTGAACGGGTCGACCATGGCGCTGCTGGCGACCGACCGCTACCGGCTCGCCATGCGTGAGATCGAGTGGACCCCGGACGACCCGGAGATCAGCCTGAACGCGCTGGTCCCGGCGAAGACGCTGAACGACACCGCCAAGGCGCTCGGCCCGGTCGGTGGCGCGGTCACCCTGGCACTGGCCCAGGGGAGCGCCGGCGAGGGCATGATCGGTTTTGCCGGTGGCGCCCGCCGCACCACCAGCCGTCTGCTCGACGGGGCCAACTACCCGCCGGTGCGTTCGCTGTTCCCGGCCGCTCACAACGCCGAGGCGCGGGTGGGAGTGGCTGCCCTGGTGGAGGTGGTGCGTCGTGTCGCGCTGGTCGCCGAGCGGCAGACTCCGGTGCTGCTGAGCTTCAGCGAGGACGGTCTCGTGGTCGAGGCCGGCGGCACCGAGGAGGCGCGGGCGAGCGAGGCCATGGAGGCCGAGTTCACCGGTGAGGCGCTGACGATCGGCTTCAACCCGCAGTACCTGATCGACGGTCTGCAGAACCTGGGCGCCCCCACGGCGGTCTTCGCGTTCGTCGACGCGTTCAAACCCGCTGTGATCTCCCCCGCTGGCGAAAGTGGCGAAATCATCCCGGGTTACCGCTATCTGATCATGCCGATCCGGGTGACTCGCTGATACTGAGCTTGAAGCAATCGCTCATCTAGGGAGATCACCATGCAACTCGGCCTGATCGGTCTCGGCCGAATGGGTGGCAACATGCGGGACCGCATTCGTGCCGCGGGGCACGAAGTCGTCGGTTTCGACCACAACCCGGACATCAGCGACGCTGCCAGCCTGGCCGAACTGGTCGACAAGCTCGCCGCGCCGCGGGTCATCTGGACCATGGTGCCCGCCGGCAAGATCACCGAAGACACCATCGACCAACTCGGCGAGCTGCTCTCACCCGGTGACATCGTCATCGACGGCGGGAACTCGAAGTTCACCGACGACGCCCCGCGCGCCGCTCGGCTGGGCGCCAAGGGCATCCACTACCTGGACGTCGGTGTCTCCGGCGGCGTGTGGGGCAAGACCAACGGCTACGCGCTGATGGTCGGTGGCGACGCCGCTCAGGTGGAGCACTGCAAGCCGATCTTCGAGGCGCTCAAGCCGGCCGGTGAGTTCGGGTTCGCGCACGCCGGCACGCACGGCGCCGGCCACTACGCCAAGATGATCCACAACGGCATCGAGTACGGGATGATGCAGGCGTACGGCGAGGGTTACGAGATCCTCCTGGCGTCCGAGCTGGTCGACGACGTGCCGGCGGTCATCAAGAGCTGGCGTGAGGGCAGCGTCGTCAAGTCGTGGCTGCTCGACCTGCTCGACCGCGCGCTCGACGAGGACCCGACGCTGGCCAACCTCAAGGGCTACGTCGAGGACACCGGCGAGGGCCGCTGGACCGTCGACGAGGCCGTCCGCCTCGCCGTCCCGGCACATGTCCTGGCCGCCTCGATCTTCACGCGGTTCGAGTCCCGGCAGGACGACTCGCCCGCGATGAAGGCCGTCGCCGCGCTGCGCCAGCAGTTCGGCGGCCACGCCGTCAAGCGCTGATCCATGCACGTACGCCGGGTCGAGCTCACCGATTTCCGTTCCTACGAGCGGGTGGCGGTCGATCTCGAGCCCGGCGTGTCCGTGCTGGTCGGCCAGAACGGCATGGGCAAGACCAACCTGATCGAGGCGCTCGGTTACGTGGCCACTCTGGACAGTCACCGGGTGGCCACCGACGCGCCGCTGGTGCGGTCCGGGGCGACCTCGGCGGTGATCCGGTGCGCCCTCGTCCACGATGGACGCGAGCTGCTGGTCGAGCTGGAGATCGTGCCGGGCCGGGCGAACCGGGCCCGCCTCAACCGCTCACCGGTCCGCCGTCCCCGTGAGGTGCTCGGCGCGCTGCGGATGGTGCTGTTCGCCCCGGAGGACCTGGAGCTGGTCCGCGGCGATCCGTCCGAGCGCCGGCGGTACCTCGACGATCTCCTGGTCGCCCGGCAGCCGCGTTATTCCGGCGTGCGTGCCGACTACGACCGTGTGGTGAAGCAGCGCAACGCCCTGCTGCGCTCCGCCTATCTGAACCGCAAGGTGGGCGGCAACCGCGGGCAGGACCTGTCCACCCTCGCGGTCTGGGACCAGCATCTGGCCCATCACGGCGCGGAGCTGCTGGCCGGCCGCCTGGAGCTGACCGCCGCGCTGGCGCCGCACCTGACCAAGGCCTACGACGCGGTCGCCGCCGGGCGTGGGGCGGCCGCCATCTCGTACGCGTCCCGTCTCGGCGACGGCCTCCAGGTGGACCGGCCCGCGCTGGAGGCGGCGATCCTGGACCGGCTGGCCGAGCGGCGGCCGGTGGAGATCGAACGCGGCACGACCCTGGTCGGCCCGCACCGCGACGACCTGGCGCTGGTTCTCGGCGACCTGCCGGTCAAGGGGTACGCCAGCCAGGGCGAGACCTGGTCGTTCTCGGTCGCGCTGCGGCTGGCCGCCTACGACCTCCTGCGCTCCGACGGCATCGAGCCGATCCTGGTCCTCGACGACGTCTTCGCCTCGCTCGACGCCGATCGGCGTGACCGGCTGGCCGCGCTGGTCTCCGACGCGGGACAGTTGCTCGTGACATGTGCGGTTCCGGAGGACGTGCCGGCGAGTCTGCGTGGCGCGCGCTATGACGTGGTGACGGGATCGGTGAGCCGTGTTTCCTGACTCTGATCGCGATCGGCCGGGTGGCGACCGGCCCCGAGGGGCGGAGAACCCCCCTGAGCGGTTCACGGAGGCCCGTGGGGATCTCTGGGCGGGGGTGGATGAGGCCCGGGAGCTTCGCGGCTCCTCAGGCGGTGCTGAGCGCCCCGGCCGTACCCCCGACGAGAAACCACAGCCTGTGGACAACGACCTGGCGGGGCCGGAACTCGCCCGCGCGGTGCTGGACGCGGCCCTGGCGCGGCGCCGGGAGGCCGCTCGCCAGCCGCGCCGTACCGGAACCGGGCAGGGCCGCGGCAAACGGCTGCGGGGCTACTCCGGGCCGGGACCGGACCCGCGGGATCCGCAGTTGTTCGGGGCGATGCTCGAGCGCCTGGTGAAAACGCGCGGCTGGGAGAAACCGAAGGCCGAGGCGACCGTTTTCGGCACCTGGGAGAAGGTCGTCGGGCCGGACATCGCCGCACACAGCCGGCCGGTGCGGCTGGAGGGCGGGGTGCTCACCGTCGAGGCCGAGTCGACCGCCTGGGCGACCCAGTTGCGGCTGCTCGCGGCAACCCTGCTGCGCAAGATCGCCGGTGAGGTCGGCAACAACGTGGTGACCCGGCTGAACATCCACGGGCCGGCCGCGCCGTCCTGGAGCCGCGGGCCGCGCCGGGTCGAGGGCCGGGGACCCCGGGACACGTACGGCTGAAACCGATCTGTGGGGTCGTGCGTCTGAACCATCATGATCGTGTTCTTCCGCAGCGCCCTCGTCCTGCTGGTGCTCGCCCTGGCGCCGCTGGCCCCGGCCGTGACACCGGACACGTCCTGTGGATATCCGGTGGACGACGGGGCGAAGGCCTGTGCTCCGAGCGAGCTGCCGGCGGCGATGCGGCGCGAGGTCGAGGACCGTACCCGAATCTTCTGGGGTCTCTCCGGTCTCGTCGTGCTCGCCGCGACCGGCGGGCTGACCCGGCTGGTCCGCCACCCCGCCCGGTGATCCGGCTCAGTAATCGGCGAAGATCGCGAAGCCGCGTTCGGCGCAGCGGCGGTAGAAACCCGCCAGGACGGCCAGCTCGGTCCGCGCGAAGCTCCAGTGCGGCGAGTTCCCGGCGTCGTCGCGCAGAGCCGCGAGCCGCTGGTCCAGCCAGCGCAGCTGCTGGTCGGCGAGCCGGCCGGCCGAGATCGCGGTCCGCAGCACCTCGGTGACGGTGTCGAAGGTGACCAGGTCACCGAACTTGTCGTGACCCTCGACGAAGCGCTCCAGCCCGCCGGCGATCCACGCACAGCCGTCCGGGTCGATCACCGGGTCCTCGTCCTCGGCCGCGGCATCGGTGGCGTAGAGCACACCCTCCAGACCCAGGAGGAGATCCACGAGCTCGGTGTACGCGGTCGCGCGCACCGTCCCGGTCTTGGCTATGTGCAACGCCAGCGCTCCGGTGGGCGCGGCGATCTCGGGCCGGTCCGCGATCGCTCCGAAGTCGACGAACTCGGCGGGAGCCACCGGGTCGTAGTACTGGTTCGTCC
The DNA here is from genome assembly GCF_055562375.1 of Actinoplanes sp. NPDC019969. Classification (NCBI taxonomy): domain Bacteria; kingdom Bacillati; phylum Actinomycetota; class Actinomycetes; order Micromonosporales; family Micromonosporaceae; genus Actinoplanes; species Actinoplanes sp. NPDC019969. The sequence goes on from NZ_JBVHFK010000001.1 coordinate 1,223,347, forward strand.
GCGGCCAGTGCACCGCGACGTTGTCCAGGCCCTTGTCGTGCGCCATCCGGGGCCACCCCTCCTCGACCTGCCCTGCGACCGTCCGGCCATCCGCGGCCCGCGCGGGCGAGGTTACGACACAGGCCCGGGACGCTGTCGAGCAGTGTCGCAGTGAGTGTGGACAGCGCGATGCAGGCGCGCCCGAGGGCGGAAACTGCCGCAGCGTTTGCCATTGCGGACCCTGGCGGTGCCGTGTAGGGGATTACGTGGGTAGCGCCCCAAACCGCGCTACGGCACTCTCAGGCACCCTGAAGGGGTGCCGGACCCTCGCCGATTCGCTCCGGCGGAGTAGAATCGACAGCGACCGGGAAAACTGTGGTTGCCGGTGCGTCCTGGACAGCTGACCAGTGCCGCCGTCACGCTATGCGGTTTTCTCAGCCGATCACGATCCGCGGGCCGTCCGCGGCGACCGGCGTGCACGGTTCCACCGGTGGTCCGCTTGTTTTCCCGCGGCGTCATCTCTGGCCCCCCGTGTGCTCCTGGCCGCTGCCGAGGGTCCGCCAACCCCGTTGCGGGGCCTCACGGTCCGGCGCGAGAAAGTGGCCGAGGGTGTCAGAGAATCAGCAGGAGTACGGTGCCGGCTCCATCACCGTGCTCGAAGGCCTTGAAGCGGTCCGCAAGCGTCCCGGTATGTACATCGGCTCCACCGGTGAGCGCGGTCTGCACCACCTGGTCTGGGAGGTCGTGGACAACGCCGTCGACGAGGCGCTGGCCGGCTACTGCGACACCATCGACGTCGTGTTGCTGCCCGACGGCGGTGTCTCGGTCACCGACAACGGCCGTGGTTTCCCGGTCGACCTGCACCCCACGCTGAAGAAGCCGGGCGTCGAGGTGGCGCTGACCGTGCTGCACGCCGGCGGCAAGTTCGACGGCCAGGCCTACAAGGTCTCCGGTGGGCTGCACGGCGTCGGCGTCTCCGTGGTGAACGCGCTCTCGACGAAGATGGCCGTCGAGATCCAGAAGGACGGCTTCTGGTGGCGCCAGAAGTACGACTACTCCGTTCCCGGCGAGCTGGTGAAGGGTGAGCCCACCGACAAGCTGGGCTCGACCGTGCAGTTCTGGCCGGACCCGGAGATCTTCGAGACGGTCGAGTTCGACTACCAGACGATCTACCGCCGCCTTCAGGAGATGGCCTTCCTGAACCGCGCTCTGACCATCAACTACACCGACCAGCGGCCCGAGTCGGTCAACGAGGACGGTGAGCCGCGTCACGTCACCTTCATGTACGAGGACGGCATCGCCGACTTCGTCCGGCACCTCAACGCCACCAAGAGCGCCATCCACAAGACGGTGATCCAGTTCGACGCCGACGCCCCCGAGGAGGGGATGGCCGTCGAGATCGCCATGCAGTGGAACGAGTCGTACGGCGAGTCGGTCTACACCTTCGCCAACCGGATCAACACCCACGAGGGCGGCACCCACGAGGAGGGCTTCCGTTCCGCGCTGACGACCATCGTCAACAAGTACGGCGTCGAGAAGAAGTTCCTCAAGGCCGACCAGAAGCTCTCCGGCGAGGACATCCGCGAGGGTCTCGCCGCGATCATCTCGGTGACCCTGGCCAACCCGCAGTTCGAGGGCCAGACGAAGACCAAGCTCGGCAACACCGACATGAAGAGCTTCGTGCAGAAGGTCTGCAACGAGCAGCTCGCCGACTGGTTCGACCGGAACCCGGCGGACGCGAAGCTGATCATCACGAAGGCCGACCAGGCGGCCCGCGCCCGGATCGCCGCCCAGCAGGCCCGCAAGCTGGCCCGCCGCAAGTCGCTGCTGGAGTCCGGCTCGATGCCCGGCAAGCTGGCCGACTGCCAGTCCACCGACCCGCGCGAGACCGAGCTGTTCATCGTCGAGGGTGACTCGGCCGGCGGTTCGGCCAAGTCCGGCCGGGAGAGCCGCATCCAGGCGATCCTCCCGATCCGCGGCAAGATCCTCAACGTGGAGAAGGCCCGGATCGACCGGGTGCTGAAGAACAACGAGGTCCAGGCGCTGATCACCGCCATGGGCACGGGTATCCACGACGAGTTCGACATCTCGAAGCTGCGGTACCACAAGATCATCCTGATGGCCGACGCCGACGTCGACGGCCAGCACATCCAGACGCTGCTGCTCACGCTGCTGTTCCGCTTCATGCGCCCGCTCGTCGAGCAGGGCCACGTCTACCTGGCGTCCCCGCCGCTCTACAAGCTCAAGTGGAACAAGCGGGGCGACGACGCGCAGTACGCGTACTCCGACCGGGAGCGCGACGGCCTGATCGCGCTGCGTCAGCAGAAGAAGCCGAACGCGAAGCCGGACGACATCCAGCGGTTCAAGGGCCTCGGCGAGATGAACTTCCACGAGCTGTGGGACACCACGATGAACCCGGACACCCGCACCCTGCGTCAGGTGACGCTCGACGACGCCGCCGTCGCCGACGAGCTGTTCAGCGTGCTGATGGGTGAGGACGTGGAGGCGCGGCGGTCGTTCATCCAGCGCAACGCCAAGGACGTGCGCTTCCTGGATATCTGAGTATCCACAGCGTGCATCCACTTTCCACAACGTTATCCACAGCGTTATGCCCGTTCTGGCCGCATATGCCTGGCATCACCTTGAGTAAGGGTTAAAAGTGACTGACACTCCCGAACCCCCGGACGGCGACGAGACCACCGAGGACGCCGGTGGCGGTGTGACCCAACGCGTCGAGCCGGTCGGCCTCGAGGTCGAGATGCAGCGCTCGTACCTCGACTACGCGATGAGCGTCATCGTCGGCCGGGCGCTGCCCGACGTCCGCGACGGCCTCAAGCCGGTGCACCGCAAGATCCTCTACGCGATGTACGACGCCGGCTTCCGCCCGGACCGCGGTTACGTCAAGTGCGCCCGTGTCGTCGGCGACGTGATGGGCAACTACCACCCGCACGGCGACTCGTCGATCTACGACGCCCTCGTCCGGATGGGCCAGATCTGGTCCCTGCGGTACCCGCTGATCGACGGCAACGGCAACTTCGGCTCGCCGGGCAACGACCCGCCGGCGGCCATGCGGTACACCGAGTCGAAGCTGTCCCCGCTGGCCATGGAGATGCTGCGGGACATCGACGAGGACACCGTCGACATGCAGGACAACTACGACGGGCGGACCAAAGAGCCGACGATCCTGCCGGCCCGCTTCCCGAACCTGCTGGTCAACGGCTCCGAGGGCATCGCGGTCGGGATGGCGACCAAGATCCCGCCGCACAACCTGCGCGAGATCGCCGCCGCTGTCCAGTGGCAGCTCGACAACCCCGAGTCGGACGAGGCGACCGCGCTCGAAGCGATGCTCGAGCTGGTGAAGGGCCCGGACTTCCCGACCAAGGGCCTGATCGTCGGGCAGTCGGCGATCAACGACGCGTACCGGACCGGCCGCGGCTCGATCCGGATGCGTGCCGTGGTCGAGGTGGAGGAGGACACCCGCGGCCGGCCGTGCCTCGTGGTGACCGAGCTGCCGTACCAGGTGAACCCGGACAACCTCGCCGAGCGGATCGCCGAGCTGGTGAAGGAGGGCAAGCTCACCGGGATCGCGGACATCCGGGACGAGTCCTCCGGGCGTACCGGTATGCGCCTGATCCTGGTCCTCAAGCGCGACGCGGTCGCCAAGGTCGTGCTGAACAACCTCTACAAGCACACCCAGCTGCAGGAGACGTTCGGCGCCAACATGCTGGCGCTGGTCGACGGCGTGCCGCGCACGCTGAACCTGGCGCAGTTCATCCGCTACTACGTCGAGCACCAGATCGAGGTCATCCAGCGGCGGACGGCGTACCGGCTGCGCAAGGCCGAGGAGCGGGCGCACATCCTGCGCGGTCTGGCCAAGGCGCTGGACATGCTCGACGAGGTCATCGCGCTGATCCGGCGGTCGCCCACGGTGGAGGACTCGCGCCAGGGCCTGATGACGCTGCTCGACGTCGACGAGATCCAGGCCACCGCGATCCTCGACATGCAGCTGCGCCGGCTGGCCGCCCTGGAGCGGCAGCGGATCGTCGACGAGCTGGCGAAGATCGAGATCGAGATCGCCGACTTCAAGGACATCCTCGCGAAGCCGGAGCGGCAGCGGGCGATCATCTCCGAGGAGCTGGCCGAGATCGTCGCGAAGTTCGGTGACGACCGGCGCACCCAGATCATCCCGTTCGACGGTGAGGTCTCCATGGAGGATCTCATCGCCCGCGAGGACGTTGTGGTGACAATCACACGTACCGGATATGCCAAGCGCACCAAGACCGATCTGTACCGGTCCCAGAAGCGCGGCGGCAAGGGCGTGAGCGGCGCTACGCTGCGGCAGGACGACATCGTTTCGCACTTCTTCGTCATCTCGACCCACGACTGGATGCTGTTCTTCACCAACAAGGGGCGGGTTTACCGGGCGAAGGCGTACGAACTGCCCGAAGCGAGCCGAGTGGCCAAGGGTCAGCACGTCGCGAACCTGCTGGCCTTCCTGCCGGACGAGCACATCGCCCAGGTCATCCAGATCCCGAACTACCAGGTCGCGCCGCACCTTGTGCTCGCCACTAAGAATGGCCTCGTGAAGAAGACGCGCCTGGAGGAATTTGACTCCAACCGCAGCGGTGGCATCATCGCCATCAACCTGCGGGAGGATGACGAATTGGTGGGCGCGGCCCTGGTGGCTCCGGAGGACGACCTGCTTCTGGTGTCCAAGAAGGCCCAGGCGATTCGCTTCAACGCCACCGACGACGCGCTGCGCCCGATGGGCCGCGCCACGTCCGGTGTGATCGGCATGCGGTTCGGTGACAACGACGAGCTGCTCGCCATGGAAGTGGTCCGGCCGGACATGGATGTGTTGGTCGCCACCGACGGTGGGTATGCGAAGCGCACCCCCATCGAGGAGTATCCGGTACAGGGTCGTGGCGGTAAGGGGGTGCTGACCGCCAAGATCACTGAGCGTCGTGGTGGACTTGTCGGCGCTCTGGTGATCAGCCCGGAGGATGAACTGTTTGCCATCACCAGCAATGGTGGTGTCATCCGGACTCCCGTGAAGCCTGTACGGCGCACGAGGGATCGGAACACAATGGGGGTCAAGCTGATGGACCTCCCAGAAGGTGTAACCATCGTGGCGCTTGCTCGCAATGCCGACGAGCCTGACGAACAGGACTAGTTGATGCCGGAGACACAGGCGAAGTCGGGGGGCCCGGGGACCTCAGCGACTCCGGACGATGTGGCGAAGAAGGACACCGCCGCATCGAACGGCCGCGAGACCGCAGGGCGTGCCGCTGTCCCCGCCGATGCCGCGTCCCCGCCGAAGTTCACCCGGGCGCCGGGCATGGCCCCGCCCCCGGGTGAGCCGGCGGTCGGCAGCACCGACGGCGCTGACGCGAAGCGGCCAGGAACGCAGCCACCGGTCAAGGGATCGGCCTCCGTGCCGGTCGTCACCAAGGGCAAGGGCGCCGCGCCGGGGACCACCTCCGGCCGGATCCCGGGCGGCGCGACCAGTGGCAGCGCTCCGGTGACCGGGCAGGCCGGCGCTCCGGCGTCCGCGCCGCAGGCCACCCCCGCCGCGAAGCAGCGGACCGGGTCGTCCTCGACGGGCGCCCAGTCCGGCGGTGCCGCGGCGGTCGGGGCGGCCCGTGTCTCCGAGGCGGTGCGTTCGGCCCGTTCCACGGTGTCGTCGGCGGCCGCGCGCGGCCCTCGTCGCGCCCGGCTGAACCTGAAGCGGATCGACCCCTGGTCGGTGATGAAGTTCGCGTTCGCGGTGTCGATCGTGCTCTTCATCGTCGTGGTCGTCGCGACCTCGGTGCTCTACCTCGCCCTGGACACGATGGGCGTGTGGAGCTCGATCAACGGCAACCTCAAGGAGCTCGTCACCGCGAGCGGGGCCGAGGGCACCGGCGACAGCACGTTCACGATCACTGCCTGGGGTGTCATCGGCACCTCGATGCTGATCGGTGCGGTCAATGTCGTCCTCTTCACCGCGCTGGCCACGCTGAGCGCCTTCATCTACAACGTCTGCGCCGACCTGGTCGGCGGGATCGAGCTCACGCTCGCTGAGCGGGACTGACGTTTCCGGTCGGGTTGCGGGGACCCCGCTTTGGAGACCCGCAACCCGATGCGGTAACGTTCTGTTCGCAGGTGAGGGGCTATAGCTCAGTCGGTTAGAGCGCAGAGCTGATAACTCTGAGGTCGCTGGTTCGATTCCAGCTAGCCCCACGAGTGACTGAGGGCCCCGCTCGCGAATACGCGAGTCGGGGTCACTCGTCATTTCCCCCGAAACTCCTCCGTTTCGGGGTGACTTCATCCGGCAGGCTCTGGGGGTAGCAGTTCAGTGTTGAAGAAGCTCCTCATCATCGCTGGTGTTGTCGGGGTTGCTGCCCTGGTGGTCAAGAAGGTGAAGGCCTCCAGCGACGAGCGCGCCCTCTGGCACGAGGCGACCACCGCTCCTGATCTGCGATAAAGCGGATCACGGGGCCCTAGCTCAACTGGCAGAGCACCGCCTTTGCAAGGCGGGGGTTAGGGGTTCAAGTCCCCTGGGCTCCACGATCACGACAGGCGATCCGCGTTGACGCGGGTCGCCTTTTTCGTGCGCTCCCCATGGAGATCCCCGGTGCTGCTCACCGTTCCGCAGGCGTAGATCCGCATTTGCCCGTGCCTCGACGGTGTCGGACATCCACAGAGGAATGACGGCCCGCTGCGGCCGGTGGACCCTGCCGCTAGTGCGGTGTCCACGAATGTTCACCGGCTCCCAGCGTTGCCTCGCGCCTAGGGCCTTGCGTGAAGTGGTCGTGTGCCTAGGAAGCGGGTGGAGGGTGCCGGTCCGGTGGTGCATCGCACCGCCCGGATCAGCCTGCGCCTGACCCGGGGCCAGCGGCAGCGGTGCTTCGGCCTGCTGCCCTCCGCCGGTGACCTGTGGGCCTGCGTGCTGGAGATCAAGACCCGCCACCGCGCCCGAACCGTGGAGGGCCGGCATCGGCGGCGGGTCCGTCAAGCCCTGCACGAAGCCACCACGACCATCATCGGCTGGGCGGTCGACCAACAGGTCGGGACGTTGACGGTCGGTGACCCGCGGGGTCCTGGACCTGCCGGCCGGGCGGCGGCACAACCTGCGGTTACGGCAGTGGCAGATCGGCCGGATCCTGCAGGACAAAACCGCCCTCGCCGGGATCCGGGTCCACCCGGTCGACGAACGCGGCAGCTCCTCCACCTGCCCCGCCTGCCACCGGCGCATCCCCGAACCCCGCGGCAGGACCATGACCTGCCGGCATTGCACATTCTCCGGACACCGTGATCTCACCGCGGCGTTCACCATCGCCGCCACCACCATCCCACCACCAGAGTCAGGTGGGGTGGTCACGCACGTCGAGCCGGACGGCACCTGCCCGGTGTCCGAAACGCACGGCGTGACCCCGCCGCCACCACACGGCGGCGGGGTCGGTTGGCCTGCGGAGGCCCGCCCCGCCACCGACGGTGGGGAGTCGCTCGCGCACGCTCGTGCGCGAGGATCCACAACGTCACCGGACCCCATCCGGTGAATGTTCGTGGACACCGCACTAGCCTGCATGACGTGAGCGAACGAAGACGGGCCGCCGCCGTGATCGTGCGGGACGGCCGTGTGCTGATGGTGCACGAGCGCAGCCGGCGGTCCGGTGGCGGCGAGTGGTGGACGCTTCCGGGCGGGGGCCTGCGCCCCGGTGAGACGGCCGAGGAGGCGTTGCGGCGCGAGGTGTTCGAGGAGACCGGCCTGATCGTCTCCGACGCCCGCTACGTGCTCGAGATGCCTTACCCGTCAGGCATGACGTCGGTCTTCGCGGTGACCGTCGCGGACGGGGAGCCACGGGTCGGGCGTGACGACGGCTCCGGTCCGGAGCAACTCGGCGTCGACTGGTTGCCGCTCCCCGAGCTGCCGATCGAGACCAGTGGCGTGCCGGTGCCGCCGCTGATGGTGGTGCTGCCGACCCTGGCCGGTCAGAGCGACGGCGCGGAGTCCGCGACCGGGTCCCTCAGCGGCTCGTCCAGCGCTTCGGCGGCGGGTCCGGGCACCCGGGCCGGGGCGGGCCGCCGGGGCGGCTCCACGGCGAGCTCAGGCCCGGCTTCCGCGTCTGCGGCGAGAGCGGTCGGCCCGAAAGCCGTCGGCGGGGTGACCGAGGGCGCTGCGGGCCGGGGCGGGGCCGTGACGGCCCGGCGCCGCTCGACGACGAAGTAGACGCAGGCCGCGGCATAACCGGCGGTCAGCACACCGGTCAGCGACCGGATCGGCAGTGAGGCGAACGGCGTCGTGCTGACCGCCCCCGCGATCAGGGTCCAGCAGGCCAGCAGCACGGTGTTCACCGTGTCGGTGCGGTACCAGGTGACCTGGGACCGGCGGCGGGCCTGACGCTGGATCTCGACGACCAGGGCATGCGACATCACCACGGCGAGCAGGCCGAGAAGGAGTACCGCGAAGAACGAGTGATGACCGCCGGACACTGCGATCAGCGCTGTGGAGCCGGCCAGTAGGGCAAGCCCACTGACGGTTCCGATGCGTGCTTTTCTGCGGTCCTCCACAACCTCTGACGGTCGGCATGATCCGTCCGGAACTGAGGACTCCGCCGCCGGGATCACGTTCACACCCGACGATTTGGCTGCGTCTCGGGTTTTTCGGGGCTATTGTCCTCCCCCATTGCCGGTGCCGGGGTGGCTTGCTCGCCGGGCTGGGTAAGGATGACGGCATGTTGGGAAGCCTGCAGACCGAATCCGCCCAGTCCCGCCCGGACCTGCTCGCCCCGCCGGTGGCCAAGGCGCTGGCGGTCTGGCCCACCGAAGCGCTGATCGACGTCGATCAGGTGCTGGTGGCTCCGATCGACGCCACGCTCGCGGACACCGCCGCCTTCTGCGATGCGTACGGGGTGGCCCTCGCCGAGTCCGCCAACTGCGTGATCGTGTCCGGCCGCCGGGGCGATGAGACTCGTTATGCCGCCTGTATCGTCCTCGCCACCACCCGGGCCGACGTGAACGGCGTGGTCCGCCGCCGGCTCGATGTTCGCAAGGCGAGCTTCGCGCCGATGGCGGACGCGGTCGAGCTGACCGGGATGGAATACGGCGGCATCACCCCGATCGGGCTGCCCGCCTCTTGGCCGATCCTGGTCGACGCGCGGGTCGTCGCCGTGCCGCACGTGATCATCGGATCCGGCGTCCGGCACAGCAAGATCGCCATTGCCGGGCCGGCGCTGGGTGCACTGCCGGGCGCCGAGGTCATCGACGGCTTGGCGCGTACCGCAACGCAGTGATCAAGCTTGATGATGTTTCACGTGAAACATCATCGCCCGGCGTTCGCGTCCTCGCGGCGGGTGATCTCCTCGAAGGCGGCCAGCAGGGTGGCCGGCTCCTGAGCCCCGGACAGCGCGTACTTCGCGTCGATCACGAAGGTCGGGACGCTGGTGATGCCGAGCGCGCGGGCTTCCGCGATGTCGGCGTGAACCGCTACGGTGCCCGCCTCCGACTCCAGATGCGTGAGTGCCTCGGCCGGATCCAAGCCGATCGTGCCGGCCACCGTGGCCAGCTGAGCCGGCGAGCCGATGTCGATGCCCGCGGTGAAGTGCGCCCGCTGGAGCGCGTCCAGCATGACCGCCTGCCGTCCCCGGATCGCGGCCCAGGAGATCAGCCGGTGCGCAGCGAACGTGTTGGCAGCGAGGGCCCGGTCGAAGTCGAGATCCAGACCCTCGCTCGCACCGATCGCGGCCACCTGCGCGAACATCTGCTCCGCACGCTCCGGCCCGCCGAACTTCGCGGCCATCACCCGCTTGATCGGCAGTGGCTCCGGCACGGGCGACGGGTCCAGCTGGTACGCCCGGTAGGTGACGGTCACCTCGCCGCCGAAGGACTCCACCGCCTTCTCCAGTCGGCGCTTGCCGATGTAGCACCAGGGGCAGACGACATCGGACCAGACCTGAATGTCCACGTCACTCCGCCCGGGCGGCGGCCGCCTGCTCGGCGACCTGACGCTTGAGCCGCGCCAGGATCGCGGTCCCGCCGCGCACCCGCAGCGGGCTGATCGTCTGTGCCAGCCCCATCCGGGCATAGAGATCATCCGGCACGGCCAGGACCTCCGCTGCCGTCGCCCCCGCCAGGCCCTCCGCCAGGATGCCGGCGAAGGCGCGCGTGGTCGGCGCCTCGGGTGGGCAGTCGAAGTGGGTCACCACACTCTCGTCCGGCTGCACGATCGCCCGCAGGAAGAACGCGGTCTGGCACTCCGGCACCTGCTCCATGCCCTCATGCCCGGCCAGGCCGGCGGGCAGCGGCGGAACAGCGTCGGCGAACTCGAGCAGCATCTCCAGCACGACCTCGCGGGGCGCCCCGGCGAACTCCTCGACGATCTCGGCCAGCTTCGGCGGCATGTCAGTCACGAGACCGACCCTAACGCGCTGATCTCCGAGGCGGTCGCTCCCGTGGCTCAGGTAGCCGCCGACGGTGTCGGCAGCAGGGCGATGTCGCTGAGGCTGAGGATGCCGACCAGGTTGCGGTCCGCGTCGCAGACCAACAGGCGGCGTACGCCACGATCACGCATCGCCTGGACGGCCTCCTCCACGGTGGCGCTCTGCTCGATCATCAGAAGCTCACGGGTGGCCACCGCGGCGAGGGTCGTGACGGCCGGGGCGAGTTTCTCCGCGATGGCGCGGATCACGATGTCCCGGTCGGTCACGATGCCGGCCAGGGTCGCGCCGCGGGTGACGACGACATCGCCGATCCCCTGATCGCGCATCGCCTGGGCCGCCTCGTCCAGCGGGGTGTCCTCCGGCAGGTAGACGACCTTCCGGGTCATCGCCTCCGCGACCACTCTCACCATGCTCCCGTCCCTCCACCGCCGTCGTCTCACGGTTACCCGAGCTCCGTCGCGATTACACCCACGACGTCCGCAAGGGGCACCTCTGTCCGTTCCAGCGTGCTCCTGTTACGCACCTCCGCATACCCCTCATCGAGGCGGCGGCCGATCACGACGCAGCGGGGGATGCCGAGAAGCTCGGCATCGGTGAACTTGACACCCGCCGAGACCTGGGGACGGTCGTCGACGAGAACCCGCATCCCCGCCCGGGACAGCGCGGCGCCCAGCGTGAGGGCGGCCTCGACCTGACCGCCCTTCCCCGCGGCGACGATGTGCACGTCGGCGGGCGCAACGGCGGCCGGCCAGACCAGGCCCCGCTCGTCGTGGTGCTGCTCGGCGATGACCGCGACCGCCCGGGACAGGCCGATGCCATAGCACCCCATGGTGGGCCGCACCGGCTTGCCGTCAGCGCCGAGGACGTCCACCCGGAACGCGTCCGTGTATCGCCGGCCGAGCTGGAAGATGTGCCCGATCTCGATGCCCCGGCGCATCGTCAGCGCCCCGGCGCCGCAGGCGGGGCACGGGTCACCGGGACGCACCTCGGCCGCCTCGATCGTGCCGTCCGGGACGAAGTCGCGGCCGGCCACCACGTCGGTGGCGTGCCGGCCGGGCTGGTTGGCGCCGGTCAGCCACGCGGTGCCGGGAGAGACACGCGGATCGGCCAGATAGCGGATCTTCAGGCCGTGCGGGCCGATGTAGCCCTTGACCAGGTCGGGGCGGGAGTCGAAGTCGTCGAACAGCGTGACGGCAGCCGGCGACAGCGCCGCCTCCACCCGTTTGAGATCGACCTCGCGGTCACCGGGCAGGCCGATCGCCAGCACCTCCGGCTCGCGGCCGGGATATTGCGCGGTGACCACCACGTTCTTCAGGGTGTCCGATGCGGCCCAGTCGGTGCGGCCGGCCAAGGCACGCTCGTTGGCCAGCGCGACGAGCGACGCGATGGTCGGCGTGCCGGGAGTGTCGTGGACGGCCAGGGGCGGCGCGGTCACCGGCCGTGCGGGCGGGGCGGGCGTGGCCACGGCCTCGGTGTTCGCCGCGTAGTCACAGGCGGTGCAGCCGACGAACGTGTCCTCACCGGCCTCGGCGGTGGCCAGGAACTCCTCGGAGGCCGAACCGCCCATCGCGCCGGACACGGCCGAGACGACGGTGTGCTCCAGGCCGAGCCGCGTGAAGATCCGCTGATAGGTGGCGCGCATCCGAGCGTACGTCTCGATCAGCCCGTCCTCGGAGAGGTCGTAGGAGTAGGCGTCCTTCATCAGGAACTCGCGGCCGCGGAGCAGGCCGCCCCGGGCCCGCGCCTCGTCGCGGAACTTCGTCTGGATCTGGAAGAGCAGCAGTGGGAAGTCCCGATAGGACCCGGTCATGTCCTGCACCAGCAGGGTGAACATCTCCTCGTGCGTCGGCGCGAGCAGATGGTCGGCGCCGCGCCGGTCCTTCACCGTGAAGAGGAGATCGCCGTACTCCGTCCAGCGGTTGCTGACCTCGTAGGGCTCGCGGGGCAACAGGGCCGGGAACGAGACCTCCTGGCCGCCGGCCGCGGCCATCTCCTCCTGGACGATCGCGGTGACCCGGTCCAGGACCAGCTTGCCGAGAGGAAGCAGGGTGTAGCCGCCCGGGGCGGCGCGGCGGATGAACCCGGCGCGCACGAGGAGGCGGTGACTCGGCACCTCCGCGTCCGCCGGCTCCTCACGCAGGGTCTTGAGCAGCAAGGTGGACATCCGAAGCAGCATGGGCACGAGCCTAGGGACCGGGTACGACGATTTCATCCGGTTAACCGGCGCGGCGGTTCGGCGCGCTAGCGTGACAGGCATGTCCGTTCCGAACGATCCGGCGCCGGCGCTGCAGGCGTACGCACACCCCGAAAAACTGGTAACCACCGAATGGCTCGCCGCGAACCTGGACACGCCCGGTCTGGTCGTCGTCGAGTCGGATGAGGACGTGCTGCTCTACGACACCGGGCACATCCCGGGCGCGGTCAAGGTCGACTGGCACCTCGAGCTCAACGATCAGATCAGCCGCGACTACCTCGATCCGGCGGCGTTCGCCGAGCTCTGCGCGGCCAAGGGCATCGGCCGCGACGACACGATCGTGTTCTACGGCGACAACTTCAACTGGTGGGCGGCGTACGCGCTCTGGGTCTTCAGCCTCTTCGGGCACCGCGACGTGCGGCTGCTCGACGGTGGCCGGCAGAAGTGGGCGGCCGAGGGCCGGACCCTGACCAGGGAGAAGACCACCCGGCCCGCCGCCGACTACCCTGTCCCGGTCCGCAACGACGCCGAGATCCGGGCCTTCCGTGACCAGGTGATGGGCCACATCTCCAGCGGCCGCCCGCTGGTGGACGTGCGGTCGCCACAGGAGTACACCGGCGAGCTGACCCACATGGCGGCCTACCCACAGGAGGGCGCGCTGCGCGGCGGGCACATCCCGGGCGCGGTGAGCAAGCCGTGGAAGTCGGCAGCCGAGGACGACGGGTCGTTCAAGCCGCACGACGAGCTGCTCAAGATCTACCGGGACGAGCTCGGGCTGGAGTCGGCGGACGACGTCATCGCCTACTGCCGGATCGGCGAGCGGTCCAGCCACACCTGGTTCGTCCTGCGGTACCTGCTCGGTTATCCACAGGTCCGCAACTACGACGGATCGTGGACGGAATGGGGCAACCTGGTCCGGGCGCCGATCGCCAGAGGCCCGGAACCGGGCGGTCTGCACTGATCTGATCCACCACGACGGCGCCGCCTTCTCAGGCGGCGCCGTCTTTTCGGGTGAACCGAAATCGATGCGGTCGGCGATAGTCCAGATGTGCGACGGAGAAGACCGCAACCGGTGCCCCCGGTCAGCGAGCAGAGCAGCGACGCTGACCTGCTGCGCGCCATCGCCGCCGGGCAGACCGCGGCGTTGCGCCTGCTGCACCACCGCCATGCCGGCTGGCTCCTGGCCCGGCTCCGCCGCCGCTGCGCCGACCCCGACGTGGTCGACGCCGCGATCCAGGACACCTTCGTCGCCGTCTGGAAAGACGCCCACCGGTTCACCGAGACGGCCGCCGACCCTGCCGCCTGGCTCTGGACCATCGCCGTGCGCCGCCTCGTGTCGGCCCTCCGCGGCCCGGCCCACCGCTGGCTGAGCGGTTCGGCCACCGAGGTCCCCGACGACGCCCGCACCGAGCCGTCCGCCGAGGAGCTGGTGCTGCTCGGCGTGGAGCACGGCGCCCTCGGCCCGGCCCTGGACCGGCTCGCGCCCGAGCTGCGCCGCCTGATCGAGGCGACGGCGCTCGACGGCTTGACCGTTCGCGAGGCCGCCCAGCTGCTCGGCATCCCCGAGGGCACCGCGAAGACCCGGTTGATGCGTGCACGACTCCGGCTCCGGCAGCTGCTGGCATGAGCGGGGACGAGGGGATCGGAGGAGGCCCGAGATGAGTGATTGGCACATCGACGCCGGACTGCTCGGGGAATATCAGCGCGGCGAGCTCGACCCCGGCCGGACGATGGCGGTCGAGGCCCACATGCAGGCCTGCCCGGCCTGCCGGACCTCGGTGCGGGTCGACTTCACCTGGCTGACCGGCAACTGGTCGGTCGTCTACGACAACATCCACGCCCCGAAAGCGGGCCCGGCCCACCGCCTGCTGACCCGCCTCGGCCTGCCCGGGCACCGGATCCGGCTGCTCACCGCCACTCCCGCCCTGCGCTGGTCGTGGCTGGCCGCCACGGTCACGGTCCTGGGGCTGGCCGTGGCCGCGGCCTGGCTGTTGCGGACCGGGGCGGGCGGCGCCGTGATGACGACGAGCTTCCTGATCCTCGCCCCCGTTCTGCCGGTGGTGGCCGTCTCCGGGGCCTATGGTCCACCGGCCGATCCCATGCACGAGATCACCGGCACCACGCCGGCCGCCGGACCCACGTTGGTGCTGTGGCGGGCCGTCTCGGTGATCGGGGTCGCCATGACGACGGCTGCGACGGCAGGTGCCCTGCTGCCCGGGCCGGGGTGGCTGGCGGTCGCCTGGCTGCTGCCCGCGCTGCTGCTCTGCACCGGCACGCTGGCGCTGGCGACCGCGCTGGCCCTGCCTGTCGCGGCGGCGACGCTCGGTGGCCTCTGGCTCGCCGGGGTGCTGACGGCCTCCCGGCTGCTCCACGGCGAGCCGTTCGTGTCGGTGGTCTTCGGCCCGGCCGCCCAGCTGAGCTATCTCGCCGCGGCTCTGGCCGCCGCGGCCGTTCTGATCCTGCGGCGGGGCCGCTTCGACCTGGGAGAGAGCCGATGACCACGGTGACCGTCAGCGGTCTGGCCAAACGCTATGGCGCGAGGGTCGCGCTCGACACCGTCGACCTGGAGATCGGCGTCGGCGTGACCGGCCTGCTGGGGCCGAACGGGGCGGGCAAGAGCACCCTGCTGCGCTGTCTGGCCACCGCTCTCGCCGCGGACCGCGGCTCGGTGCGGATGTTCGGGCTGGACCCGTCGGCGCCCGCCGGGCGGACCGAGATCCGGCGCCGGATCGGCTACCTCCCGCAGAACCCCGGCCTCTACCCCAACTTCACCGCCTACGACCTGCTCGACTACGTCGCCGTGCTGAAGGAGATCACCGACACCCGGCAGCGGCGGGCCGAGGTCCGGCGGGTGCTCGACGAGGTCGAGCTGACCGACCGGGCCAAGACCAAGGTGCGCCGCCTCTCCGGTGGCATGCGCCAGCGGCTCGGGCTCGCCCAGGCACTGCTCGGCGACCCCGACCTGGTGATCCTGGACGAGCCGACGGTCGGTCTCGATCCGGAGCAGCGGATGCTGTTCCGCGCCCTGATCTCGCGACTGGGCGAGGAGCGGACCGTGCTGCTCTCCACCCACCAGACCGAGGACGTCGGCGCCCTGTGCGAGCGGGTCGTGGTGCTGACCGGCGGCCGGGTGATCTTCGAGGGCACGCCACGGGAGCTGGCCGGCGCCGCTGACGGGCAGGTGTGGCTCTCCGCGTCACCACCCGAGGGCAATGCGGCGTATTGGCGGAATGCGGACGGCCTCTACCGCACGATCGGGAGCCGGCCGGACGGTGCCGAGCCCACCCGCCCCTCCATCGAGGACGGCTATCTGATGCTGCGCGGCGCGACTGCCGCGGCCACCGAGGTGACCCGATGACGATCACCGTGGAACGCCCCGGGCGACCGGCGGCGGCGCCCCGGACCGCGACGATCATGCTGGCCCGTGCCGAGGCCCGGCGGATGTGGCGCAGCCCGTTCCTGTGGATCGGTGTGCTGCTGTCCATCGCCCTGGGCGCCGTCTGGACGTGGACCCGGATGCCGAGCTGGGAGACCTTCCACGAGAACGTCGGCATGGCGTCCCTCGTGCTGGCGGCCTTCCTGCTGATCGCCACGCATCTGGCGGCGAGCCGGGACCAGCGGACCGGCGCCGAGGAGAGCACCCGCACCATGCCGGCCGGGCCCGGCCGGCGGAGCGCCGCGCTGCTCGGGACGGTGCTGATCGCGGCAGCCGCCGGCGTCGTCGTGTACGTCGCGGTGCTGCTCCTGCTGCTGCCGGCCTGGCCGGTCGGCCGGTTCGAGCCGTGGGTCGCGTTGATCCCCGCCGTCGTCCCGGCGACCGGGGCCGCCGTCGGTGTGGCCGTGGGCCGGTTACTGCCCCGAGCCGTCGCCGGCCCGCTCACCCTGGCCGCGTTCAGCGTGGCGCTCTTCCTCCTGCTGTTCGCGTCGTCGGATCCGACCGCCACGGCCAACCATCTCCGGCCGGTCATCTTCGTCACCTGGGACTTCGGTGTCCCGCAGCCGTTCGGATGGCACCTGCTCTACCTGCTCGGCCTGCTGGTGGCGGCCGTCGCCGCGGCATGCCGGCAGGCCGCGCCGAAAGTGACGGCGATCGTCGCGGTGGGGGCGCTGGTGTTCGCCGGTTTCGCGGTTCGGCGCGAGGCTGCCGAGACCCCGGACACCATCAACGTCGAGAGCGCCCGGAAGCACATCGCTCCGGAGACCCTGGACTGTCAGACCCATGAGGGCGCGCGGTATTGCGCTCTTCCCGGCTACGGGCCGTGGATCGAGTACTGGCGGGAGGCCGTCGAGCCGATGGCGAAACTGCTGCCGGCGACCGCGCTGAAACCGTCGGTCCGGCAGATCTCGACCATCGACGACGCGGTGCCGATGACACCGGGCCATCCCGAGGTCGCCACGGAGGCCCACTGGGGCCGGCTCGGCTCCTGGGCGGAGCACTCCCGCAAGACACTCGCCGGCCACTACGCGGCAACGGCGGTCGGCATCCTCCGGCGGGACGACCCGGACAATTGGCGGAAGTGTGACGGGCGCGGCCAGCACCGGACGGTGGTCGCCCTCTGGCTGCTCGGCAGTGCGGCGCCGGGCCGGGGGTGGACCCTGTCCCGCACGGCGTACGGGGCGGCCGAGACCCAGGCCGCCGAGAGCCTGCTGGCCCGGCCGCCTGCCGAGGTGCGGGCCTACCTGGCCGATCACTGGGCCGAGGTGCTCGACCCGCGGTCGACCGCGCTGGCCGGCCTCGGCGTGACGATCAAGCCACCCGTAATCCCCACCGAGGAGCCGCTTCCGGTGCCGGACGGCGAGATCGTGCCCGTCGACCGTGGCGTGTGCCGGTGACCGGGCCGCTGGTCCGGCACCTGATCCGATCGGTGCCGTGGTGGCCGTTCGCGGCCGCGGTGGCGCTGGCCCTCCTGGTGCAATACCCGGTGTGGTCCGCTGCCGAGCCGCAGTCCACCCCCGCCCTGGTGGGGTTGCGGCTGGCGGCGGCGGTCCTGGGCACCGCCGCCGGGTTCGCCTTGCCCGACCTGATGGCCTCCACGGTGATCACCCCGGTCGCGCGGTGGCGGGTGCAGTGGCTGCGGCTGGCGACGGTGCTCGTGCCGTCCACGCTGGTCTGGGCGTTGCTCTATGCCGCTGCCCGGGCCGCGGCCGGCACGGCGTTCACCTGGCCGGCCGGTTTCGTGATCCTGCAGGCCGCGGTGTGCGGCCTGCTGCCGGTGGCGGCCGCTGCGCTCGGTGCGCGGTATCGGGACGATTCGTCCGGGGCGCTGCTTGGTCCCGTTGCTCAGGGGGCCGCCGTGGTGGTGACCCTGTTCTTCAGCGGCAGCGACTCGCCGTGGCCGATTCCGGTGTCCAGTGGCTGGACCACCGCCCAGCAGTGCTGGCCGGTCGTTCTCGCACTGTTGCTGGCCGTCCTGGTGGTCGCCAACCGGGAGCGCTCCGCACCGGCCTGATAGCGGTTGACCCGGACGCGAACCGGAGAGGGGGCCGGGCGTGGACCGGAAGACGGTCCGGTCGCGGGCCCGAGGTGGCTCAGCGCGGCCCGGGGTGGGCCGTGAGCGGAGCGGAGGTGGCCGCGCTGGGCGATATGGATCTGATTTTGTCGGGGGTAAGCGGTACCGTGCCGCCCGTGAGCAACACGTTCCAGGTCGACCTGCGGGGCATCGTCGACCTGCTCAGCCACCACCTCTACGCGAGCCCCCGCGTCTACGTCCGCGAGCTGCTGCAGAACGCTGTCGATGCGATCACGGCGCTCGGCCCCGGCCACGACGGCGTGGTGACGATCGTGTCGTCCGGCGCCACCGGTGACGGCTCGCTGCGCATCGACGACAACGGCATCGGTCTCACCGAGGCGCAGGTGCACGAGCTGCTGGCCACCATCGGCCGCAGTTCGAAACGGGACGAGCTGGGGTTCGCCCGGCACGAGTTCCTCGGGCAGTTCGGCATCGGCCTGCTCTCCTGCTTCCTGGTCGCCGACGAGATCCGGGTGCACACCCGCCGGGGCGAGGCCGCCCCGGTGCTCTGGACCGGTTATTCCGACGGTCGTTACGACGTACGTCCCGGCGCCGACCGCGAGCCGGGGACCACGGTGACCCTGCTGCCGCGCCGGGGCGCCGAGCAGTTCCTGACCGCCGAGACGGTGACCGACCTCGCCACCACCTACGGCTCACTGCTGCCGGTCCGGGTCGAGGTCGACGGGCGCAAGGTCACCGCCGGCACGCTGCCGTGGGAGCTGCCGCACGAGTCCCGCCTGGCCTATGCCGAGCGCACTCTCGGGTTCCGCCCGTTCGACGTGATCGAGCTGGACGTGCCGGGCGCCGGGCTCTCCGGCGCCGCGTTCGTGCTGCCCACCCCGGTCAACCCGGCGACCCGTGGCGGCCACCGGGTCTACCTGAAGCGGATGCTGCTCTCCGAGAGCATCGAGGGCCTGCTGCCGGAGTGGGCCTTCTTCGCCCGCTGCGTGGTCGACAGCACCGAGCTGCGGCCCACCGCGAGCCGGGAGGCGCTCTACGACGACGGCATGCTCGCCGAGACCCGGGAGGCGATCGCCGATCAGCTCCGTGGCTGGCTGGTGCGGTTGTCGGCGACCGACCCGCGCCGTCTCGCCGCCTTCCTGCGCATCCACCACCTCGGGGTGAAGGCGCTGGCTCTGCACGACGACGAGATGCTGCGCCTGGTCGAGCAGTGGTACCCGATGCAGACCAACATGGGCGAGGTCACGCTCGCCGAGTTCCGGTCCCGGCACGGCGTCCTGCGGTACGCCGCGACCGACGACGAGTTCCGCCAGCTCGCCGCCGTCGCCGCGGCGCAGGATGTGGGCCTGATCAACGGCGGTTACGTCTACGACGCCGATCTGATCCAGCGCCTGGCCGCCCTGGATTCGGAGGTGCGGGCGGAGAAGCTCGATCCCACCGATCTGACCACCCGGTTCACCGCGCTGGACACCGAGGCGGAGCTGCTGCTGCGCCCGTTCCTGGCGGCCGCCCAGCGCCGGCTGGACAAGCTCGGCTGCGAGGTGGTGGTGCGCGCCTTCGACCCGGTCACGCTGCCCGCTCTCTACCTGGTCAGCCGGGAGGCGGCGTTCCACGACGAGTTCACCGCGAGCCGGGATCAGGCTGATGACCTGTGGGGCGGGGTGCTCGACGCGCTGGCCCGGACGGTGCCCGCCGACCGCCCGCAACTGGTGCTGAACCATCGCAATCCGTTGATCCGCCGGGTCGCCGCTCTCGGTGACGCCGAGTTGGCGGGCCTGGCCGTCGAGTCGTTGTACGGGCAGGCGCTGCTGCTCGGCCACCACCCGATCCGCCCGGCCGACGCGGCTCTGCTGACCACGTCGTTCCTGGGCCTGCTGGATCGTGCCGTCCCCGGTGAGGAGTCCTGATGAAGACCGCGCAGGAGTTGTGGGGGCTGCTCGGCGAGGCCGAGCACCTGCCGTACGGCGCCGCCCAGATCGCCCTGGTCGAGCAGGTGCTGCGGCACGTCGACACCACCGACGACGCCGAGTTGAAGTTCTACGCCCGGCTGTTCGCGACCACGGCGTACATCTACGGTGGCGAGCCGGTGAAGGCGTTCCCGACCTTCTCCTGGTGTGTCGCCGACTTCGACCGTAATCCCGCGCCGTACCACGGCCGGTTCACGCACAACCTGTTGTGGCTGTTCAAGAGCATGGTCAACTCGCTGACCTCGTTCCCTGAGGTGCCGTTGGCCCGCACTTACGCGGTGCTCGACGACATGGAGCGCCGCTATCGGGAGTCCGGCCACGGGCTGCAGCCCGTCTACAAGCACCGTTACCTGGTCGCCAAGCATGTCGGCAACCAGGAGGAGGCCGAGGACTGGTTCAAGAAGTGGCAGGCCGCGCCGCGGAACGCGCTGTCCGACTGTGCGGGCTGCGACCCGACCAGCCTGGTCCGGCACCTGTCCGCCGCCGAGCGGTTCGACGAGGCCGCCGAGGTGGCGGCCCCGGTCCTGGCCGGTGACCTGTCCTGTTCCGAGCAGCCGCAGAACATCCTCAGCGAGCTGATGGTGATCTACCTGAAAACCGGCCGCCCGGCCGAGGCGGCGGACGCGCACCGACGTTCCTACCTGCTGGAGCGCAACAATCTCGCGGACCTGTGGGAGATCGGCGGGCACATCCGGTTCTGCGCGCGGACCGGCAACGAGCACCGCGGCCTGGAGATCCTGCAGCGGCACATCGACTGGCTGGACCGGGCGCCGTCGCCCGGGGCCGCGATGAATTTCGCCGCCAACGCTGTCGTGCTGCTGCGCCGGCTCACCACTCTGGGCCACGGCGACACGGTGATCCGCCGGGCCGAGCACCCGGACCGCACCGCTGCCGCGCTCGCCACCGAGTTGGAGACGTTCGCGTCCGGCCTGGCGGCCCGGTTCGACGCCCGTAACGGCACGGCGCATCAGAGCACCACGGTCGCCGAGATGATGAGCGCCGAGCCGTACGGGATCGACGTCCCGCTCTCCGCGACGGCCCGCCGGGTGACCTCCCCGGCCTCGGTTCCGGTCCCGGCGCCGCCGGTGGAGCCGGTCGCTCCGGTCGACGACGACGCCACCCCGGCCGCGTTGATCGAGCTGGCCGAGCGTTATCAGCGCGAGGACCGCGAGGACGCGGCCCGGACGGTGCTGGAGACCTTCGACGAGCGGTTCCCGGTGCCCGCGGAGCCGGCGCAGGCCGCCCGGCTGTGGGCACTGCGCGGTTTCCTGCTGCCCGATGTGGCCGGCGGGGAGACGCGGGCCGCCTGGGAGCGGGCCGCCGAGCTGTTCGAGCAGGCGGGGAACGCGGGCGAGGCGAGCATGATGCGGGCCCGGATCGCGGTGCTGCGGGCGCGGGACGAGGAGCCGACCGTCGAGCTGCTGGCTGTCGTCGAGGCGAACGCGGCACACCACGATGCCCACGGCGATTCGGAGAGCCGGGCGAGCGCGTGGATCCGTCTCGCCCAGATGTACCGGCTGCTCGGCCGTCTGGACGAGGCGAACGAGGCCGGTGACCGGGCGGACCGGTTCGCCGAGGAGACCGGCGACGAGCGCCGGCAGGCCTATCACGCGATGGTGCGCGCCCAGAACCGGGCGATGGATCACCGGCACGAGGAGGCGTACGAGGCAGCTTCCGCGGCCTGGGCCTTCTACCGCGAGCACGGCCCGGCCATGGCCCGTGCCGAGGCGGCGGTGGTCGTCGGCCAGCTCACCGGCGATCCGGTCGAGGCCGTGACCGCGCTCAGCGAGACCTTGGCCGCGGGCCTGCCGGGTGCGGCGCTGGCGGCCCGGGCCAACCGGGGTCGCGCGTTGCTGCGCCTGGAGCGGCCGGAGGAGGCGATCGACGACTTCGTCGAGGCGATCGCGCTGCTGGCCGACGAGGAGGCCGCGCACGAGGAGGGCGCCGCTCAGGCCGGTGTCTTCGCCCGCCGGGACCTGGCCCAGGCGTACCACGCGGCCGATCGTCCGGCGGAGGCGGCCGAGGTCGGTGAGGAGGCGCTGCTCGGGTTCGAGCGGCTCGGTCTCGAGGAGCCGGCGGTCGACACCCGGTTCCTGCTCGCCGCCATCTACCGGGAGCTGGGTGACACCGCCCGGGCCCTGGCGATCTACCGGGAGCTGATCGAGCAGCTGGCGGACAACCCGGCCGGTCGCGGGCAGGTCGGCGAGCAGGCCGGTCAGCTTCTCTACGACCTGGATCGCGACGGCGAGGCGGCACTGACCTTCCGGGCCGCCGCGGAGGCGCTGCGCCAGGCCGGTGACCTGGCCGGTGAGTTGCGGTTGCTGCGCCGGCGGCTGATGGCGCTGAACTACGCCGACGAGGTGGCCGAGGCCGAGGAGGTCATCCGGCTGGTCGACCAGCGTTACCGGGAGCTGCCGGACGAGGTGGCCACCGTGCCGGGGGTGCGCTGGGGCCGGTCGATCTTCGCCTTCGAGGTGGGGAACCTGCTGATGCGCCGTGGCCGCTATGCGGATGCCCTTCCCCACCTGTACGGTGCGCCGGAACGTCTCCGTGAGATCGGCGCTGACGACGACGCCGACATGGTCGAGGGGATGCTCGCCGAGGCGCTGCTGCGTTCCGGGTCGCCGGCCGAGGCCGAGCGGCTCCTGAGTGGGCTTCTCCAGCGGATGCGGCCGGACGCGCCGACCCGTGAGATGGCCGAGCAACTGCACTCCGAGGCGGTAAATGGGCTGAACGACCGTTAAGCCAGGGGCCGGCGCCGGGTTACAGTGACGGGGTGACGACGGTAGATCAGCGGAACCGGACCACCCCTCCGGCGCCGAGGCGGCGGTCACGCCGCGACGAGATTCTGGAAATCGCCGTGGGACTGTTCGCCTCCCGCGGCTATCACGGCGTGTCGATGGACGACATCGGTTCGGCTGCCGGCGTCACCGGCCCAGCGCTCTACCACCACTTCGCCGGCAAGGAGGCGATGCTGGTCGCGGCGTTGATCCCGGTCAGTGAGAGCCTGCTCGAAGGCGGTAAGGAACGCGTTGCCCGGCATCCGGGCGACGCGGAGGCCGCGCTCGCCGACCTGATCGACTTCCACGTGGATTTCGCGCTCGCCAATCCCGCGGTGATCGCCCTGCACCTGCACGAGCTGGACCGGCTGCCGGAGGATCCGCGCCGGCAGATCCGCAAGCTCCAGCGGCTCTATGTCGAGGAGTGGGTGGGCGTGCTGTCCCGGATCCGGCCCGCGATGCCCGCCCCGGAGGCGCGGGTGCTCGCGCACGCCGCGTTCGGCCTGATGAACTCGACGCCGTTCCTGGGCGGCGAGGTGGACCGGGTGCGGCGTGCGGCCCTGCTGCGCGACGCCACGATCCACGCCCTGACCGGGCACTGAAAAGAAGGCTCCGGGCGATCCCCGGAGCTGACCGCGTATCTCGGAACCACGGACAGATCGCCCACAAGGCGACGTACCCGACGGAAAGAGGGCCATGATCGAGTCACTTCTCATCGCCAATCGTGGGGAGATCGCCCGCCGGATCATCCGGACCGCCCAGCGGCTCGGCATCCGGACGATCGCGGTCCACTCCGATGTGGACGCCGACATGCCGTTCGTGGTGGAGGCGGACGAGGCGGTGTGTGTCGGGCCGGCCAATCCGGCGGAGAGCTATCGCAACGCCGAGGCGATTCTGGCCGCCGCCAAGTCGACCGGCGCACAGGCCGTCCACCCCGGCTATGGCTTCTTGAGCGAGAACGCGCATTTCGCCCGTACCGTCGAAGCCAATGGCCTGGTGTGGGTCGGACCCGGCGCCGAGGCGATCACCGCGATGGGCGACAAGATCAATGCCCG
This sequence comes from Actinoplanes sp. NPDC019969, assembly GCF_055562375.1. Classification (NCBI taxonomy): domain Bacteria; kingdom Bacillati; phylum Actinomycetota; class Actinomycetes; order Micromonosporales; family Micromonosporaceae; genus Actinoplanes; species Actinoplanes sp. NPDC019969. The sequence goes on from NZ_JBVHFK010000001.1 coordinate 1,247,214, forward strand.
CAATCTGATGGCCGCCGCCGGCGTGCCGGTGGCGCCCGGATCGCAGGACCCGGCGGACAGCGCCGAGGCCGCGCTGGCAGCGGCCGAGGCGATCGGCTACCCCGTGATGGTCAAGGCCGCCGCCGGCGGCGGCGGGATGGGCATGGCCGTCGCCGCCGATGCCGCCCAGCTCGCGACGGAGTTCACGAAGGTCCGCGGGTTCGCCGAGCGGATGTTCGGCGACGGCGCCGTGCTGATCGAGCGCTACTTCCCCCGGGTACGCCATGTCGAGGTGCAGATCCTCGGGCTGGCCGACGGCCGGGTGATCGCCCTCTCCGAGCGTGAGTGCTCGGTGCAGCGCCGCAACCAGAAGCTGGTCGAGGAGGCGCCCTCCCCGGCGGTGAGCCCGGAGCTGCGCGAACGCCTCCTGGCCGCCGCGGTCAAAGCGGGCGAGGCCGTCAACTACCGCAATGCGGGCACAGTGGAGTGTCTGCTCGACCCGGCCACCGGCGAGTTCTTCTTCCTGGAGATGAACACGCGCCTGCAGGTCGAGCACCCGATCACCGAGCTCATCCACGGCATCGACCTGGTCGAGGCGCAGCTCCGGATCGCGTCCGGGCTTCCCCTGGAGAACGAACGACCGGGACGGAGCGGTCACGCCATCGAGCTGCGGATCAACGCCGAGGACCCGAAGCGTTTCTTCCCCGGCCCCGGCCGGATCAGCACCTGGGCCGAACCGGACGGCGACGGCGTGCGGGTCGACTCCGGTTACGTCGCCGGCAACACGGTCAGCCAGAACTACGACTCCCTGATGGCGAAGCTGATCGTCTTCGGCGCGGACCGGGACGACGCGGTCGCCAAGGCACGTGCCGCCGTGGCGGACTTCCAGATCGCCGGCCCGAAGAACAATCTGCCCTTCTTCGCCGAGCTGCTGGAGAATCCGGAGTTCCTCTCCGGCGACTACGACACCGGCATCGTCGGGAGGATGCGGTGATCTCCATCCGTGAGGTCGCGCCCCGCGACGGCCTGCAGAACGAGGAGCCGATCCCGGCCGAGGCCAAGGTCCAGCTGCTCGACGCGCTGAGCCGGACCGGGGTGCGCCGGATCGAGGCGGTCTCCTTCGTGCACCCGAAGGCGATCCCGCAGATGGCCGACGCCGACGAGGTGTGGGCCGCGGCCTGGCACAACCCCGAGGTGCGCTATTCCGCCCTGATCCCGAACACCCGCGGCGCCCAGCGTGCGCTCGCCGCCGGTTTCCGGGAGATAGAGGTGGTGGTGTCGGCGAGCGACACCCACAACCGGCGCAATCTCAACCGGTCCACCGACGAGTCGCTGGACGACATCGGGCAGCTCATCCCGCTGGTGCACGAGGCCGGCGCGACACTCGAGGTGATCGTCGCGACCAGTTTCGGGTGCCCGTTCGAGGGCGACATCGACCCGGACCGGGTGGCGGGCATCGTGGCACGGGTGCGCGCCGACGGCGCGGACCGCATCGCTTTCGGCGACACGACGGGCATGGCGACACCGCGGCGGGTCCGCGATCTTCTTTCGGCGGTACGCCCGGACCTGCTCCACTTCCACAACACCAGGGGTACGGGCCTCGCCAACATCCTGACCGCCCTGGACCTCGGGGTCACCGAGTTCGACGCGAGCGCAGGCGGCCTGGGTGGCTGCCCGTACGCGCCGGGCGCCTCCGGGAACGTGGCCACCGAGGAGGTGGTCCACATGCTGCACGACATGGGCATCGACACGGGAATCGACCTTGATCGCCTGATTTCCGCTGCTGAACTGGCCGAGCGCCTGGTGGGCCGGCAACTGCCGTCCGGCGTACTCCGAGCAGGGCCACGCACGCGCTTGGTGTGACTTTCACTGCTCTTTCCTGCAGCCGATTTTCCGATTTGTCCGCGTGACTTTCCGCTCGCTCGCGTCGTTACCAATACCGAGCGGCCAATAGCGCCTGTTGATTACCGGCAGGAACCAATCGGCCGCCCGACCGACGACGAAAGGGTGGATCATGACGGGCTGGGGGGTCGAGCGCGACGAGCGCACGGCGAGCCGCTCCGTGACCACCCACGGCGGCTCCCCGCTCATGCCGTCCCACAGCCAGGGGGCGGAGCGGCGGACGGAGCGCCGCGCGCGGCGTACCGGATCCCGGTGGGCCCTGCGTGCGTTCGTCATCGGCGGGCTGGCCGGGGTGGCCTGGCTGCTCACCGGCTCCGCCGCGCAGGCCGCCGGCCCCGACGATCTGGTCGGGGCCGTGCAGGACGACGTCACGGCGGTGACCGGGTACGAACCCGCGGTCGACGAGCTCCTGGAAGCGGCTGCCCAGCCGCCGGAGCCGTCCGTACCGGAGAACCACCGGCCCGACGTGCCGGTGGAGACGCTTGAGCAGGACGTTCACGACGACGCCGCGGGGCACGCGGCGCCCGGTTCCCCGCGCGCCGGCGGTGGAACGACGGACGACCCGGCGCTGCCTGTGACGGCGGAGCCCGTGAACGGACTGCCGAAGGCGTACGACGAACCCCGAACCCGTGTCCACCGGCACATCCCGGCCGCCCGGCCGGCGCCGGAGACGCCCCGTACCGTCTCGCCCGGCTAGTAACGGCGCGCAACCGCATTCCACCGGCGCATTCCTCAACCGTTTGCGTACGAACGGCGAATCCGCATCCCGAAGCAGATGCGCGCTGACCTGCTGAGTCGGCAATCCGGAGAAATCACATCAGGGCTCCGCTGTGCCCGGAATCGCTCCGGAAAAGCACCTCAATTGAATACACGTTTCATTGCTGATCTTTTTTCGAAAGGCATCCCTTTTCTGATGAAGAAGACGTGGGTTCGTAAGACTCTGAGTGCCGGTGTCCTCGCCGCCGGTGCGCTGCTCCTCGCCCCGGCCGCCATGGCGCAGGCCGACACCGGCCAGGCCAGCGTCGGCAACGTCGGTTTCCTGAACGGCACGCAGGTCGCGATTCCGGTCACCGTGCCGGTGAACGTGGTCGGCAACTCGGCCGCCGTCGCCGGTGTGTCGAAGAGCTTCGGCGCCGCCGCCAACCAGGTCGAGAGCGGCCGCAAGGGTGGCATCGGCCAGGTCAGCGCCGGTAACCGCGGCTTCGCGAACGGCACCCAGGTCGCCGTGCCGGTGACCGTTCCGGTCAACGTGTCCGGCAACGCGGCGGCGGTGGCCGGCGCGGCGAACGCGACCGGCGTCTCGGCGAACCGGGTGGAGAGCGCCAAGACCCCCGAGCACGGCTGGTACACCGTCGGTGGCGGCAGCGACATCGGCCAGGCCAGCGTCGGCAACGTCGGCTGGTTCAACGGCACCCAGGTGGCCATGCCGGTCACCATCCCGGTCAACGCCTGTGGCAACTCGCTCGGCCTGATCGGCGGCTCCAGCGCGTTCGGCGCCTGCGCCAACCAGGTCGGTGGCGGGTTCGGCGGGCAGATCGCCCAGCCGTACGAGAGCACCGTCGCGAAGAAGGCCAAGCGCACCGAGAACGGCGGCGGGCTGTTCCCGGGCACCGGTTCCAGCGGCATCGGGATCGGGCAGGGCAGCTTCAGCAACCGTGGCTTCGCGAACGGCACCCAGGTCGCGGCGCCGATCACCGTGCCGATCAACGCCTGCGGCAACTCGCTCGGCGTCCTCGGCTACGCCAGCGCGTTCGGCACCTGCGCGAACGCCGTCGGCGGCGGTGTCGCGTACCGCAAGCCGGTCCAGTTCGTGAAGCCGGTCGTCCCGGTCTACCCGGTTCCGGGCTACCCGGTTCCCGGTTACTCGATGGGTGACGACGACTGTGGCGACTGGGGCAACGACGTCCAGGACTACAGCGACGACGACGACTGCAAGGGCGACGACGACGACGTCCGCGGCGACCACGGTGGCTACGGCGACCAGGACGACCAGGACGTCAAGGGCGACGCCGGGTACGACAAGGGCGGCCGTCCCGCCGCGAACGAGCTCCCCGCCGACGACCAGGACGTCAAGGACGACGGCTACGGCGCCGCGCCGGCCGCGGTGGACACCCCCAAGACCCCGGGCCACGTCAAGGGCGACAAGTACGGCAACAAGGCCGGTGGCCGCAGCGCCGAGAAGTCCGCGGTGTCGGGCCTGACCGAGCAGCTGGGTGGCGCCGGGACCGCCGGTCTCGGTGGTTTCGACCTGCTGAGCACCCTGCGCTGATCTGCGCGGTAACAAGACCGGGTTGCGCCGGTCCCGGGCGTGACCCGCATCGGCGCTCTCCGGCGCCGATGATCACCGGTGCTCCTCCACAGCTCCGGTAGCAGTGAAAGACGAACGGGAGTCCCCGCCGCCAGCGGGGGCTCCCGTTCGCCGTTGCCGCCGTGCCCCCGCCTGAGCTAGCCTAACGAGCGTTAAGTCTAACGACCGTTAAGGATGGGGAGCCATGGACGGCGAAGCGCTGGCCGGGGTCCGCAAGCGTGTGCTGGCCGGCGGGGCGGAGCGTTATCACGCCGCCAACGCGGCCAAGGGCAAGCTCTTCGCCCGCGAGCGGATCACGCTGCTGGTGGACGAGGACTCGTTCGTCGAGGACGGCCTCTACGCCAACAGTCTCGCTGACGGCCTGCCCGCCGACGGCGTGATCACCGGAGTGGCCCGGATCGGCGGCCGGGACGTCTGCGTGATGGCCAACGACTCGACGGTGAAGGCGGGCTCGTGGGGCGCCCGGACCGTCGAGAAGATCATCCGCATCATCGAGCGCGCCTACCAGCAGGGCGTTCCGATGGTCTACCTGGTCGACTCGGCAGGCGCCCGGATCACCGACCAGGTCGACCTCTTCCCCGGTCGCCGCGGCGCCGGGAAGATCTTCCACACCCAGGTCAAGGCGTCCGGATCGATCCCGCAGGTCTGTGCGCTGTTCGGCCCGTCCGCGGCCGGTGGGGCGTACATCCCGGCCTTCTGCGACGTGGTCGCCATGGTCGAGGGCAACGCCAGCATGTACCTGGGCTCCGACCGGATGGTCGAGATGGTCACCGGGGAGAAGACCACCCTCGAGGCGATGGGCGGCGCCCGGGTGCACTGCACCGAGTCCGGCGTCGGTCACTTCCTCTGCAAGACCGAGCAGGAGGCGCTCGAGGCGGTCCGGAACTACCTGTCCTACCTGCCGTCGAACTGGACCGGCCGGCCGCCGGCGGCTGCCGCCACCGATCCGGCGAACATCGATCTCGCCGCCCTGGTTCCGGTCAGCGAGCGTCAGGCCTTCGACATGCGGCGGTACGTCAAGGGCCTGGTCGACAAGGACTCGTACTTCGAGATCTGGGCGCTGTGGGCCCGCGAGCTGACCGTCGGGTTCGCCCGGCTGAACGGCGAGGTCGTCGGCATCGTCGGCAACAACTCGATGTTCAAGGGCGGCGTGCTCTTCGTCGACTCGGCCGACAAGGCGAGCCGGTTCGTGCAGCTCTGTGACGCGTTCAACGTACCGCTGCTGTTCCTCACCGATGTGCCCGGTTTCATGGTCGGGACCGCGGTGGAGAAGCAGGGCATCATCCGGCACGGCGCCAAGATGATCACCGCGATCTCCGAGGCCACGGTGCCGAAGATCTGTGTGGTGGTGCGCAAGGCGTACGGCGCCGGTCTCTACGCGATGGCCGGCCCCGGCTTCGAGCCGGACGCGACGATCGCCCTGCCCACCGCCAAGATCGCGGTGATGGGCGCCGAAGCCGCGGTGAACGCCGTGTACGCCAACAAGATCGCGGCGATCGAGGACCCGGAGGAACGGGCCGCCTTCGTCACCGAACGTCGCGCCGAGTACGAGCGTGACATCGATATCATGCGCCTCGCTAGCGAGCTCGTGGTGGACACGGTGGTCGAACCGGGCGATCTGCGGGCCGAGCTGGTGCGGCGCTTCGCCGTCGCTCAGGGCAAGGACCGTTCCTTCTCACGGCGCCGGCACGGCGTCACTCCGGTTTAGGGAGAGTTAGTCATGGTCGACTTCCGACTCGGCGACGAGTACGCGGAGTTGCGCGCCAGTGTCCGGCAGTTCGCGCGGGAGCAGGTCGCGCCGGTCATCGCCGAGCACTACGAGAGCAAGACGTTCCCGTACGAGATCGTCCGTCAAATGGGCAAGATGGGTCTTTTCGGCCTGCCGTTCCCGGAGGAGTTCGGCGGGATGGGCGGCGACTACTTCGCGCTCTGTCTCGCCCTCGAGGAACTGGCCAGAGTGGACAGCTCGGTCGCCATCACCCTGGAGGCGGCGGTCTCCCTCGGCGCCATGCCGATCTTCCGGTACGGCACCGCCGAGCAGAAGGAACGCTGGTTGCCCCGGCTGACCAGTGGCGAGGAGCTGGCCGCCTTCGGGTTGACCGAGCCCGGCACCGGTTCGGACGCGTCCGGCACCACCACCCGTGCCGTGCTCGACGAGAGCACCGGCGAATGGGTGATCAACGGGACCAAGGCCTTCATCACCAACTCCGGCACCGACATCACCTGCCTGGTCACCGTGATGGCGGTGACCGGCACGAACCCGGACGGCTCCAAGGAGCTGTCGACGATCATCGTGCCGTCCGGCACCCCCGGGTTCACCGTGGCGCCTGGGTACTCCAAGGTCGGCTGGTGCGCGTCGGACACCCACGAGCTGTCCTTCGACGACGTCCGGGTGCCGGCGGCGAACCTGCTCGGCGAGCGCGGCCGCGGTCTCGCCCAGTTCCTGCGGATCCTGGACGAGGGGCGGATCGCCATCGCCGCGCTGTCGGTGGGGCTGGCCCAGGGCTGCGTGGACGAGTCGGTGACGTACGCCATGAACCGCACCGCCTTCGGCAAGCCGATCGGTGGTCACCAGGCCGTGCAGTTCCTGATCGCCGACATGGACATGCGCGCCCATGTGGCCCGGCTCGGCTACTACGACGCCGCGGCCCGGATGCTGGCCGGCGAGGACTTCAAGCGGTACGCCGCGATCGCCAAGCTGAACGCCAGTAACGCCGCGATGGAGAACAGCCGGTACGCCACCCAGGTGCACGGCGGGTACGGCTTCATGAACGAGTCCGCGGTGGGCCGTTTCTACCGCGACGCGAAGATCCTCGAGATCGGTGAGGGCACCTCCGAGGTTCAGCGCATGCTGATCGCTCGCGGACTCGGCCTCTGATCAGCGTGTGTATTTCGGGCGCGTATGACGGCCGAAATACACACAGTCCAGGAAGTCAGGCGGGCAGCGCGGTCTCCGTGCTGCCCGCCGTCGCGTTCGGGTTGACCGCGTCGCGGATCGCCCGCAGCGAGTCGAGCAGGTCGGTGAACCGGGCCTCCGGGAGCACGTCGACATACCACCGCTGGAGCAGCTCGAGATGCCCCGGCAGCACCTCGGCGAGCCGCTGCATGCCGTCGTCGGTGATCACCGCGTAGGAGCTGCGCCGGTCGCTGGGACACGCCTCCCGGCGGACCAGGCCGGTGCGCTCCATCCGGTCGACGACCCGGGTGACCCCGCTGGTGGAGAGAGTGGTCTGTCCGGCGAGATCGGTCATCCGCAGCTGGTTGCCGGGAGAACGGGCCAGGCGCATCAGCACCTCGAACTCCACCTGGGAGAGACGGTGCTCCTCGTACTGCGCGGCGAGCCGGCTCATCAAGCCGGTGTAGGCCTCGGCCAGCAGGCCGACGGCGGTGAGGCGGGGGTCGTCCAGGTCCTTGTTCACGAGGTCAACATTAGCAGGCGCTTGACAGGAGGAATATTGCTGCGCATATAGTTGCTGTGTCAGACAAGCATCCCCGCAGGCTTCTGAAAGAAGGCAGTGTCATGACCGTCAGCACCCGTGAGTTCGAAGGCCTCCAGATCCCCGCCGCCGGCACCTACGAGCTGGACGCGGCGCACAAGCGGGTCGGCTTCGTCGTCAAACACCTCATGGTCAGCAAGGTCCGCGGTCAGTTCGCCGAGGCGAGCGCCACGATCGTCGTCGGGGAGAACCCGCTCGACTCCTCGGTGACCGCGTCGATCAAGACCGCCAGCGTCGAGACCGGCCAGGTCGACCGGGACAACCACCTGCGCACCGGCGACTTCTTCGAGGCCGAGAAGTACCCGACGATGGAGTACCGCAGCACCGGTGTGAAGTCGCATGCCGGCGCCGAGTTCGTGCTGAACGGCGAGCTCACCATCAAGGGCGTCACCCGCCCGGTCGAGCTGGTCGTCGAGTTCGAGGGCGCCACCACCAGCCCGTACGGGCAGCACCTCTTCGGTTTCAGCGCGCACACCGAGATCGACCGGGAGGACTGGGGCCTGACCTACAACATGGCCCTGGAGGCCGGCGGCGTCATGATCGGCAAGAAGGTGAAGATCGAGATCGAGGGCGAGGCCATCCTGCAGCAGGGCTGACCGTCCACTCTCGCATCACAGGCGCCGTCCGCAAGCCGGGCGGCGCCTTTTTCGGATCTCTGGCGGTCCATCGCCGGGAATGGCAGGGTTGACCGAGCGCAAGCGTTCGTTCACAGAGCGGTGATCGGACCGTCCGTTTCGTCCTCACTCATCCCCGGGAGGGCACATGGGCAAAGATCTGATGACCGCGGCGTTCTCACCGCAGGATCGCGTCCGGTTCCGGCGGAAGGTGCGTTGCTGCCTGGACGTGCTGGCCGGAATGCTGCGGGACGAGCGGTTCGAGGACGGCGGACCGAGCGCGGGCCTGGAGATCGAGATCAACCTGGTCGACCCGGAAGCCGGCCCGGCCATGCGCAACACCGAGATCCTCGCCGACCTGGACGACCCCCGGTTCCAGCCCGAGCTGGGCCGGTTCAACCTCGAACTCAACGTGCCACCCCGGCGGCTCCTCGGAAACGGGCTGGGCGCCTTCGAACAGGACATCCTGGACGCTCTGCGAACCGCCTCCGACTGTGCCCGCAAAGGTGAGAGCCGGCTGCTGCTGATCGGCATCCTGCCTACCCTCACCCCCGACCATCTGGTGCTGGCCAACCTCACCGACAACGAACGGTTCCGTGCGCTGGACGCCGAGATCGCCGGCGCCCGCGGTGACGACTTCCGGATCGACATCCGCGGCGCCGAACGGCTCACCACCACCAGCGACACGATCGCGCCGGAAGGCGCCTGCACCAGCGCGCAACTGCACCTCCAGGTCGCCCCGGACGACTTCGGCCGCTACTGGAACGCGTCCCAGGCCGTCGCCGGCGTGCAGCTCGCCCTCGGCGCCAACGCGCCCTTCCTCTACGGCCGGAAGCTCTGGGCGGAGACCCGGATCCCGTTCTTCGAGCAGGCCACCGACGCCCGGCCGGACGAGTTCAGCGCCCAGGGCGTACGGCCGCGGGTCTGGTTCGGCGATCGCTGGATCTCCTCGGTCCTCGACCTCTACGAGGAGAATCTCCGATACTTCCCCCCGCTGTTGCCCGAGGTCAGCGACGAGGATCCGGTTGCGGTGCGCACTGCGGGTGACATTCCCCATCTGTACGAGCTACGCCTGCACAACGGCACCGTCTACCGCTGGAACCGGCCGGTGTACGACGTCGCCGCCGGACGCCCGCATCTACGGGTGGAGAACCGGGTCCTGCCGTCCGGCCCGACCGTGAGCGACCTGCTCGCCAACGCCGCCCTCTACTTCGGACTCGTCCGCGCGCTGGCCGAACAGGACCCGCCGATCTGGTGCCGGCTGACGTTCGCCGAGGCGGAGGCGAACTTCCGGGCCGGCGCGCGGGACGGCATCGAAGCCGTGCTGACCTGGCCCGGGGCCGGTGAGGTACGGGTGACCGACCTGGTGCTCGACGTACTCCTGCCGTGGGCACACGCCGGCCTGGACCGGCTCGGCGTGCACCCGGCCCAGCGGGACCGCCTGCTCGGCATCGTCGAGGACCGCTGCCGGGCCCGCCGCAACGGGGCGACCTGGCAGGCGGCGACGGTCCGCGCGGCCGAGGAACGCGGGCACGCCCGGCCGGTGGCGCTGCGCGAGATGACCCAGCGCTACCTGGAGTTCCAGCGATCCAACGAGCCGGTGCACACCTGGCCGATGTGAGTCACCTCGCCGGTTCGTCCGGCGGGTTGATCCGGGCGATCGTCGGCTTCTCCGGCGGCGGCGTGATCGTCGAGCGGGGTGGGATGGTGTCGCCGTTCCCGTTGCCGTTCTTCCGTTTCGCCGGGGCGCGGCCGGGCGTGGGCCGGCTCGCCGCGGCGATCTCCGGGTCACCGGCCGATGGGTTCGCCGGCGGTTTCTCTTCAGGTGGCGGCTGCGGGACGGTGGCCCGCTGGGTCGGGGCGGTGGCACGCCCGGTTGCCTTTGCCGGCTCTGCCTTTGCCGGCTCTGCCTTTGCCGGCTCTGCCTTCGCCGGCTCCGCCGTCGTCTCCGTGGGTGCGCCGGGCAGTGCGGCCGGCGCCGCCGCCTGCCGGTCGAGCCGGTGCTGCCGGCCCTTCGCCAGGCCCACGGTCAGCGCGGAACCGCCGATACCGGCGAGCACCGCGTACGGCGCGATCAGGTACGCCGACTGCAGGGGACCCATCGCCGCGGTGAGCTGCGGCGCCAGGGTGAGGAACGAGAACGCGACAAGTAGCGGGCCGACCGCGCCGGAGATCGCCGTACCCAATCCGAGCTCGCCCCGCAGGGCCGCCGGACCGGCTGCGACCAGCCCGATCAGGAACGCCGCGAACAGGGTGAGCAGGGCGCTCGGCCAATGGATCCCGCCATATTGCACGGGGGAGACCGACTCGGCGAACTGCCAGCTGGTCAGATAGGTGGCGAAGTCGCGCCCGCTGAGCAGCTCGGCCACCACGCCGGCGAGGGCGAGCGCCCACAACCAGACAGCGGTGCCGATCAGGTTGGCGGCCACCGGCCCGGAGGAGACCGCCCAGAAGGCGACCACCAGACCCGCGAACAGGCCGGCCAGGGCGTAGGAGGCGGCGACGAGCTGCGGGGAGAGCGTGTCGGTGCGCACCGCCGAACGGGCCGGCAGCGCGACCAGGACGACCGACACCAGGCCGCCCAACGCCGAGGCCAGCGACAGCGCGAACCGCCAGGGCGCGCGCCAGCGACCGGACCGCTCCGGGCGCAGCCGTCCGGCGATGACCGCGCCGAGCACCGTCGCGCTCGCCGTGATCCACGTGGCCCAGCCGAGACTGCCCAGCCAGGCGCTGTCCGCCTCGGTGGCGGTCATCGGCCAGGCGATCACACCCAGCCCGTAGCCCAGGCCCAGTTGTGCGGCCCCGGCGCCGGCGGCGATCCCGGCGGCCGTGGCGGCCTGTGTTGTCCAGCCCTTGTCGGCCATGCCGCGCACTGTACTGCTCGCCGCCGATGTCTGGGAAATGCTCACGCGGGCCGCTTTCCGCTGGTGAAAACCCCACTCCGCCTGCAAGATTCGGTACTTTGACGCTACGACGAGCGCGGATGTGCGCCAGTGGAGGGAACCGGTGATGCCCGAGGAGCGCGATCCGCAGCAGCCGGAGCCTGTGGACGGTTCCACCCGGCCGGGCGACCAGGCCGCCCTTCAGCCGGACCCCTCACGGGCGGCTTCCTCCCCACCGGATGACGGCCTGCCGGACGATCCGGACTTTTCACGGCCGGCCTCCTCCCCACCGGACGGCGGCCTGCCGGACGAAGTCTGGACGGGGCGGGCCGGGGTGCGGCCGTACGGCGCCGTGCCCCGCGACCCCTATGAGGCCGAGAGCGACTGGGCCGATCCGGACGCGGTCGAGCCGTCCGGCCGGTGGTGGGCGCCGATCGTCGTCGGAACCGTGGCGGTGGCGCTTGTCGGTCTGCTCGTCTTCGGGGTCACCGTGATCCTGCAGAACACCGGCGATGACGCCGACTCGCCGACGGCCACGCCGACCGCTGTCCGGATCACGACCAGCGCGCCCACCACCAGCCCGCCCGCTGCCGTCGAGACGGTCACCGTGGCGCCGACGACCGATCCGGTGGACTCCGAGATCACCGTGCCGGCACTGCGTGGGATGCCGGTGGCGGATGCGCAGGCGGCGCTCACCCGTACCGGCCTCGGCTGGCGGGTGATCCGCCGGGAGAGCGACGCCGAACCCGGCACCGTGATCGACTGCGATCCGGCAGAGGGCCAGCAGGTGCCGTCCGACACGCTGGTGACCCTCATCGTGGCGGCCGCGCGGCCCGGTGCGCCGTCCCCGTCGATCAGCGCCTCGAGCTGATCACGTGTGTGTAGTTCGGCCGTCCATGACGCCGCAACTACACACGCGGGATCAGCGGTTGGTGGCGCGGACCGTCCGGGTGGGGAGACCACCGGGACGGGTCGCGGGCTGGCGCGCGTTCCGCGTACGGGGATCGGGCGCTTTGCCGACTGAGCGCAGGCCGTTGACCTGCACGAAAATGGAGCGGCGCTCGACGGCGTCACCGGCGGCGTTCAGTTCGTAGCCGTCCAGCCAGACCCAGCCCTCGTAGGTCGGCCAATCGTGTACCCGGATGACCCGGAACAGCATCGGTGATGCGAATTGGACGCTCGCCGCTCTCGTCACGTGGATGACATCACCGGACCGAGGTAGAACCACGTCATCTCCTGCCCTGAGACTCATGTGGGATGTGGACTTTGGTGACCGAGTGCCCCAGTTTGCCGCCTGGATGCACTCTTGCAAGCCTTCGGTGGGTTTGGCCATCGAAGGAGGTTGCTTAACGTCACTGCCGCCGAACAGCCCCACCCGTGTCGGGGCGGTAGTCCAGAAAGGACCGCCAGGGCTCGGCGCCCCGTGATGGACGTCGTTTTTGGTGCGGTTTCATCGACTCTGACCGTGTCGCTCAAGAACATTAAGTGACGGTGGCCATACGGAAAGATTGCACCACCAGTCTCGTCGATGCAAGTTGCATGTCACGCTTCCGTGATTCTCCGTGATCATCCACTGTGTTCGGACGATCTTGGGAGCGTCGGGAGGCCAGGCGGCTCCATCGACGTGGTGACAGTGCGGTTCGGTTGTTCGCCGTCGAAGATATCCGCCGCGAAACCGGGCAAACCAGAGCTCGATCCGCTGATATAAGCCGCAAGTATGCCTTCTATCGTGCAAATGCGGACGTAGCGGTATGGGTGGTTGGAATTGCGCTCGCGAGGAGCGCCGGTATCCCCGCTCACCGGCTCTGAGCAGCACTGATGCTGCCTTTGCTTGCGGTTCTAGATCAATTCTGGGGTACGGGACACCGGTCATTTCGGACTTCCCACGGATCGGGGCGTACGCGTATTCACTCATTCGATCCGCCCGATGGGATGACACCGGCCCAGGAATCGAGCATCGGTTCGAGTCCGCGGGCGACGCCGGTCGTTGTTGATTCAGGACGATCCAATCGATGAGAGTGCCGTCCCGCAGAGGAGCCGTTGTGAGAATCGAGGCGAACGGCCTCCGCGTCGATCCGACCGGAGCCGATGGATCACGAGCAGCCGGAGCGGTTCCGGCGGCGACAACCGTGTCGAGGTGGCGTTCGCCGGCGACGCATTGATCTTCACAACGGGCCGGGTGGCACGCGTTCATGGGTGGGGAGTCCGACCGCTGAGAACGTCGCGCACGGTCGGCCCGGTGACCGGATCGCACAGGCCGGCCGTTGCTATTTGCCCGATTTTGCCGTCGCTGTGTGCGGCGAGCCTCGTTGAAGAGTCCAAGCGCGGACCGGACCGCGCTGTGGGCCGGGACACATCACCGAACGAGGCAAGGCAGACAGATGACGATTGGTTCCGAGAACCTCAGCAACGGCGCGTCGACAGCGCAGGACCGGTTCAGCGGGGGCGTGAGCGCATACCGGCAGGGGCGGCGTGAGGCGCTGGCGGCCGACAGCAGTGACGGCGAACTGGTGTCGCGCAGCTCGTCCGGCCTGCCGACCCGATCGCCCGGCCGATCGCACAGCAGCATCGAGCCGACCAGTCCGCTGGACCGGGCCGCGAAGCTGCCCTCCCTGGACCTCACCGATCCCGTCTTCGGCACGGCCGCCTGGTCGGACACCGGATCGGCGAGCGCGTCGATGGCGGATCACCCGCTGCTGCGCGGCCTGCTCCTGGAACTGCCGGCGCGGGGCACCCTGCCGCCGTCGGAGTGGCTGGACCGCTGGTTCGAGGCGGCACGCTCCATCTTGGAGCTGCTCTACGTGCAGGAAGCCAAGAAGCAGTAGGGCTCAGCGGGCGCCGGCCGGAAGCTTCTCCGAGTCACGGCGGCCGAGCGGCGTCGTCACCAGCGGAGCCAGGCGGCTGTGCCGCAGCCCGGCCCGGAGCGCGATCCCGGCGATGGCCAGCGCGATCCCGATGACGGCGAAACCGGCCACCCCGGTGGCCTCTCCGCCCGGCAGGGCCACCAGGCGGCCCGCGATCGGCAGCGCGACGAGCGCGGCCAGGCCGGTCACCTGCAGCGGCGCGGCCAGCAGCGGGTGCGCGGCGGCGGCCCGCAGGCCCGGCGGGATCGGGGTGCGCGGTGCGGTGGCGAACGCCCCCGTGCCGCGCCGGACCCAGCCGAGACGGCGCACGGTCACGGTCACCACGATCAGCGCGGGCACGGCCGGCAGCAGAGCGGCAGTCGGCGCCGCCGAGACGCCCGGCTGCAAGGCGGCCACCAGGGGCACCGCGATGAACACCGCGAGGCCCGTGCCGAGCAGCGCGGAGACGAGGAGCGCCCGGCGCCGGAGCTGACGCGCGGTGCCGGCGCTGTGCATCCGGTCCGCCAGAAGCCCGGCGGCGAGCCAGACGGCGGCGAGAGTGCCGATCATGATGACGTCCATCGTGGTGTCCACATCGACAGCGTTCACCGTTCGCGCAACCAGCGAAACCGGGTTATGCCCGGACGCCCTCCCCGTAAGGGTCGAACGTCACGCAGGGTGTGTGACAGATCGCTCACTGAGCGGGACGGGTTGGACTATGTGGACAAAAAGATGCGACGCGGATGTGATCCGCGTCGCATTGTCGTAAAAACGATCTTTCAGACTGCGAACTCCCGCACCGGCTCGGTGGCCGGCGCCGGCGGGTTCGCCTTCCACAGTCCCGCCTTCTGCGCGAAGAGCCGGCTCAGATACGCCGGGTTCAGCAGGATGTACCGCTTCCACAGCCGCTTGGGCTCGAGCCCGAGACGCCACAGCCACTCGAGGGCGTACTTCTGCATCCACGCCGGCGGGTTCTTCAACAGCCCCGCGTGATAGTCGAACGCCGCGCCGACGGCCAGCAGCGGCATGTCCAGCAGCGGCCGCATCGCGTAGGTGAACACCTCCTGCCGCGGGCATCCCAGCCCCACCAGCACGATCCGCGCCCCCGACGCCTTGATCCGCTCCGCGATCGCCTCGGGCTCCCCCGGCTGCGACTTCCGGAACTTCGACGCCTCCACCCCGGCGATCTTCAGCGCCGGGAACATCCCCAGCAGCGCCGGCACCAGCCGCTCCAGAGTCGGCTCCGTCGACCCGTACAGGTAGATCGGAAGACCCTCCGCAGCCGCCTGCTCGACCACCTTCAGGGTGAGCGTGGGCCCATACACCCGATCGGTGAGCCCCGCCGAGTGCAACAGGTTCAACGCCCACCGAACCGGCTGCCCGTCCGGCGTCACCAGATCAAAGGAGTTGAGCCGCGCATTGTGCGCCGCATCCTCGACCCCGGTCATCACCCCGTGGACCGCAAGCGCCGTCACCGCGAACCCACGGTGCTCCTTGGCCGCCTCGATGATCCGCGCAGTCGCCGTCGCATAGTCCGTCGCATCCACAAGCACCCCGAGAACGTTGCGCTTGCCCTGCTGAACACCAGCCCCAGTCGCCGTCACGACCGCACCCCACCCTGAGAACCGAATAAGGCGGCGAGCATAACGCCCCTCACACCTTCACCTGAAAGAAAACACCCCAAGCCCCGTCGAAGTCCCCGCACAACCACTCGCGCGCGCACCGCGTACCACTCGATGGGTTGATCTTGACCGCGCCCAGAAACCTTCCAGCGCAACCACCGCTGCACCGCAACCACCGCTGCACCGCAACCACCGCTGCACCGCAACCACCGCTGCACCGCAACCACCGCTGAACCGCAACCACCGTAACGCGGGGTCTGGGGGTCGGCCCCCAGGCTAGAAAAGACGAGAGGCCTCATGTCCGCGCACTTTGCGGACAGAGGCCTCTCAGCATCGAGTGGGGATGGGGGGAGTTGAACCCCCACGTCCTTTCGGACACACGGACCTGAACCGTGCGCGTCTGCCATTCCGCCACATCCCCATGTGACTTCCGGGAAGATCATACATCTGGTCTTTCCGGCTGAAGCAGCGGGTCGAGCCTGCTTCTTGTTACTGGCTGCGACAGACTACGCTGTCGCACGTCACTAAGCGAGTTTGTATCGCCCCGCGACGGAGGAAACACTAGCACGGCGTCGAGGGGCGCCATACGAGGGTCAGAAGTGCCGGCTGCTCTTGGGCTACGGATGCGCAAGCGGCGGCCGGATACCATCATGTCCTCGGAACCCGAGGAGGAGCCGGTGAGCGTGCTGCAGCGCTTTGAGAAGCGATTGGAAGGCCTGGTCGAGGGGGCCTTCGCGAAGGTCTTCAAGGGTGTCGTGCACCCTGTGGAGATCCTGAATGCCATGCAGCGGGAGGCCGAGGCACACAAGGCCATCCTCGCCGGTGGCCGCACCCTTGTGCCCAACCGCTATGTGATCGACCTGTCGCCCTACGACCACAGCCGGCTGGCGCCGTATGCCGCCGCGCTGGCGCAGGAGCTGGCGCAGTCCCAGGCCGAGTTCATCGGTGAGCAGGCCTGGACGGTCTACGGCGACGTGATCGTCGAGATCGAGCGTGGCGACGGCCTGGACACCGGTATGTTCCGGGTGACGGCCGAGGTCTACACCGGTGGCGAGGTCGCCCCGGTGCAGCAGCCGGCCTACGACGCCGGCCCGCAGTATTCGCCCTACGACCAGCAGGGTGGTTACGGTCAGCCGCAGCATCACGGCGGGCCGCGCAGTGTGGGCCTGGTCTCCGGTGACGGCCGGACCTACCCGCTGCAGATGGGCTCGACCGTGATCGGCCGTGGCGACCAGGCGAACCTGCGCCTGCCCGACGTCGGCATCTCGCGGCGTCACGCCCGGCTGGACTACGACGGCAATCAGGTCGTGCTGACCGACCTGGGCTCGACGAACGGGACGATGGTCAACGGCCAGCGGGTGTCCGCCGTCGCGCTCAACCCGGGCGACATGATCCAGCTCGGCACCACCACGCTCACCTTCCGAGTGGACGGCTAGCGGCCTTGCCCGAATTCGTCCTCACCGTCGCCCGGTTCGGATTCCTGATCCTTCTGTGGATCTTCGTGTTCACGGTGGTCGGGGTGATCCGGCGGGATCTCTTCGCCGGTGGCCGGTCCAAGAGCATCGTCGCCAGCCCTCGGGGGGTGGGTGGCGCGGTGCTGCAGGGCCGGCCGGCGAAGGCGAAACGCGGTAAGGCGGCGCGGCAGATGGTCGTGACTGCCGGTCAACTGGCCGGCACGCGAATCACGCTCGGTGAGATTCCGATCACGATCGGCCGGGCCGAGGATTCGACGCTCGTCATCACCGACGACTTCGCGTCCGCCCGGCATGCCCGGCTGGTTCCGCGGGACGGGCAGTGGTTCGTGGAGGACCTCGGCTCGACCAACGGCACCTACCTTGATCGCGGTAAGGTCTCCGGACCCACTCCAGTCCCCCTTGGCGTTCCGATCCGGATCGGGCGCACTTCTCTCGAGTTACGGCCATGACCCTGACCCTGCGCTATGCCGCCCAGAGCGACCGCGGTCTGATCCGAGACCTCAACCAGGACTCCGTCTACGCCGGGCCGCGACTCCTCGCAGTCGCGGACGGCATGGGCGGCATGGCCGCCGGTGACGTCGCGTCCAACATCGTTATCGCCGCCATGGCGCCGCTCGACGACGACGTCCCCGGGGACGCCATGGTCGACGCGCTGCGCCACGCCGTCGGGACCGCCAACCAGCAGCTCCGGGACACCGTCGACGCCAACCCACAGCTCGAGGGCATGGGCACCACGCTGACCGCGGTGCTGTTCTCCGGCAGCAAGTTCGGCATGGTGCACATCGGTGACTCCCGCGCCTACCTGCTCCGCAAGGGTGAGTTCGCGCAGATCACCAAGGACGACACGTACGTCCAGATGCTGGTGGACGAGGGCCGGGTCAGTCCCGAGGAGGCGAGCAGCCACCCGCAGCGGTCGCTGCTCACCCGGGCGCTCGACGGCCGCGACATCGACCCGGAGTACTCGGTCCGGCAGGTGCTCACCGGCGACCGTTACCTGATCTGCAGCGACGGTCTCTCCGGCGTGGTCAGCGCCGAGACGATCGGGCAGACCATGCGGGAGATCACCGACCCGAAGGCGTGCGTCGAGCGGCTGGTGCAGCTCGCTCTGCGCGGCGGCGGGCCGGACAACATCACCGTGATCATCGCGGACGCCGTCGACGGCATCGTCGAGCAGGCGCCGATCGTGGGTGGCGCCGCGTCGCTGGACCGGGGCAACACCACTGTCGCCGACAGCTCCACCTCGGCCGCCCGGGCCGCGGCGCTCAAGCCGCCCCGCCCGGCCGCCCAGCCGGAGCCGGCCGCCGGTTACGCCGGTGAGCCGGAGCCGGCCGGTCATCCGGTGCGGACCGCCCTGATGGTCCTGGTCCTGCTCGGTCTGCTCGGTGGCGGCCTGTGGGCCGGCTGGAAATACACCCAGGGCCGGTACTACGTCGGCGCGACCGAGGCCGGGCAGCTCGCCATCTTCCAGGGCGTGCCCGGGGAGGTCGCCGGCCTGGAGCTGTCGACCGTCAGCGAGACCAGCACGGTCCGGCTGGAAGACCTCACCACCGGCGCTCAGGAACGGGTCAAGCAGGGCATCCTGGCCGACGACCAGGCCGCTGCCCGGGCCACGCTGGCTGACCTGACCAGCGACAACCCGCTGAACGCGAATCTCAAGCCGCTCTGCGCCGCAGACGGCACGCCGCCGTCGGCCTCCGCGTCGGCACGTCCGACGTCCACGCCGACGCTGAGCGGCTCCGTTCCGCCTTCGGCGCCCGCTGCTGTGGATACCGCCGAAAGTGCCCCGTCGAGCGTCGACCCGGTCGGGTGCCGGACCGCCGACTGAGCACGGCCTACAACGTCTGGGGAATTTCTTGACCGCGTCCGCCGTACCGGCTCCCACGCCCGCAGCCACGGGCGAGATGTCGCGTATCCGGCAATGGAAGACGCGCCGTAACGCCGAACTCGGCCTGCTGGTGTTCGCCATGCTTCTCGTCGCCGCGTTCGGCGCGACGGTGGAGGCGAACCAGTTCGACGAGATCCGGCCGAACTTCTGGGTGCCGGCCGCGCTGATCGGTGCCCTGTTCGCCGGTCTGCATGTCGTCGTCCGGTTCACCGCGCCGTTCGCCGACCCGGTGCTGCTGCCGTCGGTCGCGCTGATCAACGGCATCGGGGTGGCCTTCCTGCGCCGTCTGGACATCGCCCGGGCGATCGCCCGGGAGGAGCCGATCCCGACGTTCTTCGCCGACACCAGCGGCCGCCAGCTCGCCTGGACGCTGCTGTCGCTGATCCTGGCGGCGGTGCTGTTGCTCCTCCTCCGGGATCACCGGATCATTTCGCGATACGCGTACACCCTCGGTCTGGTCGGCATCGTGCTGATGATGATCCCCGCGGTGCTGCCCGCGAGCATCTCCGAGGTCAACGGCGCGAAGCTGTGGATCCGGCTGGGTTCGGTCTCGATCCAGCCCGGTGAGTTCGCCAAGATCGCCCTGGTGTCGTTCTTCGCGTACTACCTGGTGCGTAAACGCGAAGTGCTGTCGCTGGCCAGTCACCGCTTTCTCGGCCTGGACTTCCCGCGCGGCCGGGACCTCGGGCCGGTCGTGACGGTGTGGCTGTTCAGCCTCCTGGTCCTGGTCTTCGAGAAGGACCTCGGCACCGCCCTGCTGTACTTCGGCCTCTTCGTCGTCACCCTGTACGTCGCCACCGAGCGGTCCAGCTGGCTGATCATCGGTCTGCTGCTGTTCTTCGGCGGCGTCTACCTGGCGTACCTGCTGGGCGCCTCGATCGGCGGCCCGTTCGCGAACTTCTACGACCGGGCCGAGCTCTGGCTCGACCCGTTCTCGGACGCGAACTACAACCGGGAGAGCGGCAACAGTTACCAGCTCGTGCAGGGTCTGCTCGGCCTGGGCACCGGCGGCCTGTTCGGCACCGGGCCGGGCGCCGGCTCCCCGGGCACCGTGCCCGAGGTCCGGACCGACTTCATCTTCGCCGGCCTGGGCGAGGAGGTCGGCCTGTTCGGGCTCTCCGCGATCCTGGTGCTCTACCTGCTCATCGTGGAGCGCGGCCTGCACGCGGCGCTGGCGGTCCGGGACTCGTTCGGCAAGCTGGTCGCCGGCGGTCTGGCCTTCACCCTGGGCCTGCAGGTCTTCGTCATCCTCGGCGGCATCACCGGCCTGATCCCGCTGACCGGTCAGACCACCCCGTTCCTCTCCGCGGGCGGTTCGTCGCTGATGGCGAACTGGTTGCTCATCGCGATGCTGCTGCGGATCTCCGACGCGGCCCGGCGACCCGCGAACGGCACACCCGACCGGCCCGCCGGGCCGAAGAAGGCTCCCACCCAGTTGCACGGCGCCATGACGGAGGTGATCAAGCCGTGAACGCCCCTCTCCGACGCTCCGGCGTCGTCATCCTCGTCCTGTTCGGTCTCATCTTCGCCAACCTGAACTGGATTCAGGGCTACAAGGCCGACGCGTACCGGACCCACGAGCACAACAACCGGGTCGTCATCGCCGAGTACGACCGCCCGCGCGGAGCGATCGAAGCCGCCGGCGGTGTGGCCCTGACCCAGAACAAAGAGACCAACGGGGAGCTGAAGTACCAGCGGGTCTACCCGAAGAAGGAGATCTACGCCCCGATCCTCGGCTACAAGATGGTCAGCGGCTCGTCCGTCGGCATCGAGTCCGCCGAGAACGACATCCTCTCCGGGGCCAGCGACAAACTCTTCGCGGACCGGCTCAGCGACATGTTCACCGGGGAGAGCAAGGGCGGCGGCAACATCGTCCTCTCGCTGAACCCGCGTGCGCAGGAGGTCGCCTGGAAGGAGATGGTCAACAACGAGCGGGACGTGACCAAGGGCGCGGCGGTCGCGATCGACCCGACCACCGGGGCGATCCAGGCGATGGTCTCGATGCCGAGTTACAACCCCAACCCGCTGGCCGACCATGACACCGACGTGGCCGCGGCGGCGTACAAGAAGCTCAACGCCGACAAGAACCAGCCGCTGCTGAACCGGGCCACCGCGAACACCCTGCCGCCCGGCTCGGTCTTCAAGGTGATCGTCTCGGCGGCCGCGCTGAAGACCGGCCAGTACAACCTGGACACCGAGATCCCGGCGGGCAGCGTCTACCGCGAGGGCGGCGCGACGATCCGCAACTCCGAGGACGAGGTCTGCCCCGGCGACCAGATCAGCCTCAAGGACGCGCTGACCACCAGCTGCAACACCGGCTACTCCAAGCTCGGCGTGAAACTGGGCCGGGACGCGGTGGTCGGCATGGCGAAGGACTTCGGGTTCGAGGACGAGTCGATCAAGGTCGGTGACCTGGAGAGCGACAAGGGCCTGTCGGTGGCCGCCAGCCGGACCGGCCCGATCGCCAACGCGGACGGCAGCGTCGACAAGTCCGCGCTTGCCCAGTCCTCGCTCGGCCAGCGTGACGTCCGGATGACGCCGCTGCAGGGCGCGCTGATCGCCGCCACGGTCGCCAACAACGGCAAGCAGATGAAGCCGTACCTGGTGCAGCAGCAGCTCAGCTCGGACCGCGCGACCCTCTACACGGCCAAGCCCAAGACGCTGCGCGAGCCGATCGACGCCCAGGTGGCCGAGAGCCTCCGGGAGATGATGGTCAGCGTCGTCGAGAAGGGCACCGGCAAGAAGGCCCGGATCGACGGGTTCACCGTCGGCGGCAAGACCGGTACCGCGCAGAACGCCGAGAACGCCGACCCGCACGGGTGGTTCATCGGCTTCGCGTACGACCAGGACGGCAAAGCGGTCTCCGCGGTGTGCGTCATGCTGGAGAACGTGCCCGGCGGTCACGCCAGCGCGGAGGCGGCCCGCATCGCCGGCCTCATCATGAAGGCCGCTGCCGGTCAGGGAGGGAAGTGACATGATCCGCCCGGGGGTCACACTCGGGGGGCGATACCGCTTGGAAGAGCGGATCGCCGGCGGCGGCATGGGCGATGTCTGGCGTGGCACCGACGACGTGCTCGGCCGGACCGTCGCGGTCAAGATCCTGCTGCCCGCCCTCCTCGACGAGCCCGGCTTCGCCGAGCGTTTCCGTGGCGAGGCGCGGACCATGGCCACCATCAACCACCCGGGTGTCGTGGACGTCTACGACTACGGCAGCGATCAGCAGATCGCGTTCCTGGTGATGGAGTACGTCGAGGGTGACGCCCTGTCCCGGACGCTGAGCCGGGTCGGCCGGCTGACTCCGGCGCGGACCATGGCGCTCGTCGCGCAGGCCGCCGACGCGTTGCACGCGGCGCACCTCAACGGCATCGTCCACCGCGACGTCAAACCCGGCAACCTGCTGGTCCGCCCCAACGGCACCCTGGTCCTCACCGACTTCGGCATCGCCCGTTCGGCGCTGGTCGGCCAGCTCACCGTGGCCGGCGCGGTGCTCGGCACGGCGTCGTACATCTCGCCGGAGCAGGCCGCCGGCGACGTCGCCACCGCCGCCTCCGATGTGTACGCGCTGGGCGTCGTCGCCTACCAGTGCCTCTCCGGCCACCGGCCGTTCGACGGGGCGACCCCGATCGAGATCGCGATGAAGCACGTGCGAGAGACCCCGCGCCCGCTGCCCGCCGACATCCCGCCCTCGGTCCGTGCCATCGTGGACCGGGCCATGGCCAAGGACCCGTCGGCCCGCTGGCCCAGCGCCTCGGCGATGGCCTCGGTGGCCCGCCAGGCGGCGTCCTCGCTGACCACCGCGCAGCAGCAGGTCGCCGCGCCGGTGCAGAATGCGCATCCGATCAGCGCCCCGCCGAACCGTCCGCAGTCCGGGGCGCCGTCCTCGGGCGCGGCCCGGGCCGCCGTGCCGCGGCCGGTCTCCGGAGCCCGCGGGGCCGCGTCCGTGCCGACCCCCGCGCCGCCCGCGCCGCCGATGTCACCGGCGCCCCCGCCGTACCGGCCGCAGGCCGTGCCGCCGGCCAACGCCTACCACCCGCCGGTCGCGCATCCCGCGGCCGCCAAGCCGGAGAGCTCCTTCGGCCGTCAGGTTCTGCTCGTCCTCGCTGTGGTGCTGGCACTGCTCGTCCTGCTGTGCGCCGGGGTGATCTCCTTCCTGTTACGAGACCGCAACAGCACCGCCGCCGGGAGTCCGACGCTGGGCTATCACAGCAGCTCCCCGGCTATCCTCCGCTCGGGCGTGGTCGCTGACCCTGTGTCGGTGACGTCGTACCGTCTAAAGAAGGCCGATGCCCAGCTCGGCCGGCTCCGACCGAACGAAGGACGACAGACGTTATGACGGCGCAGGCCCGCCTGCTCGGTGGCAGGTATCAGGTCGGCGAGCTGCTCGGCTACGGCGGCATGGCCGAGGTGCACCGTGGACGCGACCTGCGCCTCGGGCGCGACGTCGCGATCAAGATGCTCCGGACCGATCTGGCTCGTGACGCCACCTTCCAGGAGCGGTTCCGCCGTGAGGCACAGAACTCGGCAGCCCTGAACCACCCGGCCATCGTCGCCGTCTACGACACCGGCGAGGAGATCTCGGACGCCGGCGAGAAGCAGCCGTTCATCGTGATGGAGTTCGTCAACGGACAGACTCTCAAGGAAGTCCTCGCCCAGGAGCAGCGGCTGCAGCCACGCCGGGCCTTGGAGATCATCGCCGACATCTGCGCCGCGCTGGAGTTCAGCCACCGGCACGGGATCATCCACCGGGACATCAAGCCGGGCAACGTGATGATCACGCAGAACGGCCAGGTCAAGGTGATGGACTTCGGCATCGCCCGGGCCCTGGCCAGCGGCGCCACCACGATGACGCAGACCAGCGCGGTCATCGGCACCGCGCAGTACCTCTCCCCCGAGCAGGCGCGCGGCGAGTCCGTCGACGCCCGCTCCGATGTGTACGCCGCCGGCTGTGTCCTCTTCGAGCTGGTCATCGGCCAGCCCCCGTTCGTCGGCGACAGCCCGGTCAGCGTCGCCTACCAGCACGTCCGGGAAGAGCCCCGGGTGCCCAGCTCGATCGTCCGCGACGTCCCGCCGGAGATCGACGCGATCGTGTTGAAGGCGCTCTCCAAGAACCCGCTCAACCGTTACCAGAGCTCCCAGGAGATGCGGGCCGACGCGCTGCGTGCCGTCTCCGGCCGCCCGGTGATGGCGACGCCGGTGATGAGCCAGGCCGAGACGGTCGCGATGACCGGCGGCGCCCAGCAGTGGCCGCCGGCCGGCGCCACCACCGTGCATCACCCGGTCGGCGCCACGATGGCGCCCCCGCAGCAGAAACCGGAGAGCCGGTCGTCCTGGGTGATGGCCGTGGTCGCCGGTCTCGCCGTGCTCGTGGTGGTCGTCCTGGGTGTGGCCCTGGCGACCAGCAAGAGCAACGACAAGGACAAGAACACGGACCCGGTCGCCCAGGTGGAGAAGTCGACCGTCCCCAACCTGGACGGATTGACCGCCGCGGAGGCCAAGGCCAAGCTGACCGAGGCGAAGTTCACCACCATCGTCGCGTTGCCGGCGACCACAGGGCAGGACTGCAAGGGCACGGTGGTCAACCAGGACCCGAAGGCGGGCCTGGCGGTGGAGATCACCACCAAGGTCGGCTACCAGCTCTGCAACGCGCCCGACAAGGTTTCCGTTCCGACCGGCCTCGTCGGTGAGAACATCGACGACGTCCGGGCGGCGCTCGAGAAGCTCAAGCTCGACGTCAAGGTCCAGAACATCAACGGGACGGCCGAGAAGGGCACCGTGCTCGCGGTGGAGAGCGAAGGCGAATCGGTCGACCCGGGCGAGACGATCACCGTGAAGGTCTCCAAGGGCAACATGGTCAAGGTGCCCGACTGTGTGACCGAGAAGCGCGGGCTGGAGGCCTGCCAGCTGCTGCTCGAGCAGAACGGTCTGAAGGGCGCCGTCATCAAGGTGCTGGCCGACGGCACCCCCGGCACGGTCGTGGGCCAGGACATCGCGCCCGGCAAGGAAGTCCCCAAGAACAGCACGATCGAGCTGCAGGTGATCGACGAGGTGCAGAACCCGGATCCGAGCACCCCGGCCTCGGAGGGCCCCGGCACCGGCACCGGCACCGGTGCGGGCGGCGAGGAAGAGAACTGATCCGACGCGAAAAGGCCGGTGACCCCCGAGCGGGGGTCACCGGCCTTTTACGTCAAGCGGTTGCGAAGGCCGAGCGGCGGCGGGTCTCCACCTCGGCGGCCAGGGGTGGGGCCTTCTCCAGGGCCGACGGCAGCCCGCACGAGGCCAGCCAGTTCGCCAGCATGGTGTGGCCGCCCTCGGTCAGTACCGATTCGGGGTGGAACTGGACGCCCTCGATCGGCAGGTCCCGGTGCCGCATCGCCATCACCACGCCGGAGCAGGTCGTGCCGGTCACCTCGATCTCGGCGGGTAGCGTCTCCGGCAGGACCGCGAGCGAGTGGTACCGGGTGGCGGTGAACGGATCGGGCAGCCCGGCGAGCACACCGGTGCCCTTGTGGTGGACCTCGGAGGTCTTGCCGTGCAGCAGCTCGGGCGCGCGGGTGACGGTCGCGCCGAACGCCGCCCCGATCGCCTGATGGCCCAGGCAGACGCCGAACATCGGAATCTTCCCGGCGTACTCCTGGATCACGTCCATCATGATCCCGGCGCGGGTCGGCTCGCCGGGGCCGGGGGAGAGCAGGATGCCCGCCGCGCCGAACCCGCCAGCCTCGGCCACCGTGATCTCGTCGTTGCGCCGGACCTCGCACTCCGCGCCGAGCTGTTCCAGGTATTGGACCAGGTTGAAGACGAACGAGTCGTAGTTGTCGATCACCAGAATGCGCACGTCATCACCTGCTGGAGCTCGGATGGGGCTGATTGGAGGTGGTGCTGTAGGGCAGCTCGTCGGAACCTTCGTCGCCGGGAACGGTGGAGCCGGCGTCCTCACCGGTGCCGGCCTCGACCTGCACGTCGTCGAACGGCAGCAGCGGGGTGGCCCAGGGGAACACCACGTACCACAGCAGGGCGCCGACGGCCGTGACCAGCACCAGTGAGCAGGTCACCTTGGCCCAGAGGCCGCCCGGGAGCTTCCGCCAGATCCACGCGTACATGCCTCAGGCCTTCATCTCGGCCGGCATGCCCGCGTCCGGCAGGGCCTGGTTCCGCGGAACCGTCTTGACCAGCTCGGCATGGATGATCAGGCGCTCGTAGTTGTTGAACTTCGGGTTGCAGGTGGTGAGGGTGAGCAGCGCCTTGGTCGGTTTGGCCTTCGGCTTGCCGGGGACCGCGGCGACCACCTCGACCTGGTGCGGCTTGACGACCTCCTGCTGGTAGACGTGATAGACGTACCAGCTGTCCCGGGTCTCGACGCCGATGACGTCGCCGTCCTGCATCTCGTCGAGCCGCCAGAAGATCTTCCGCACCCGGTGGCCGGCGACCGAGAAGTTGCCGACCTGGCCGGGCTTCGCGGTCTCCGGGTAGTGGCCCGGCGCGTAGCGGATGTCGTCGGGCTGCACGCCGTCGACGACCACCCACTTCTTGTCGAGTTTCGGGATGTAGAGGCGGCCGACCAGGTTCGCGCCGGGCGCGGCCGGGCCCTGCTTGGTGGGGGTGCTCGCGGTCGGCGCCACGGTCGGGTCGGCCCAGGCCTGGTCCAGCTCCTGGGTGAGGCTGTCCTGCTCGGAGTCGACCGCTGCCGAGTTGCCGAAGACCTGGTAACCGGCGAAGAGCAGGACGACCAGCCCGAAGGTGATCATCAGCTCGCCGGAGGTGCGGATGCCGGCGCGGATCCGCGAGCCGACACTCGGCCGGGTCAGCTCGGAATAGACGCTCTTGTAGCCCTCTTCGGTCTGCTCCGGCCGGAGCTTGACCACCCGCTCGCCGCGTTTCACCGGCTCGGGCTCGGTCAGGTCGGGCAGGCCGTCCCCGGGGTCGGCGACGGGCTTCGGCGGCACCGGGACCGCGGTCACCGATGCCGCGCCGACCACGGCGTCCGGGCCGGCCGCCTCGCGGGCGGCCTGGGCCGCGCTCCCCGGCGGCGGGGTGGCGGGCTTGGCCGGGGTGACGGTGGGCAGGATGCCGGTCGGGGCGTCGATGGTGCGGATGACCGTGGTGACGCTCGGATCCTTCGTCGGTCCGGCCGCCCAGGCCGGAGCCGGGGCGGGAGCCGGGGTCTCCGGCGGCGGCCAGGCCGAGCCGGCCCGGGACCAGCCCTGGAGCGCCTGGTCGGTCCGCGCGTCGAGAGGCGCCCACGCCGTCGTCTCACCGCCGTGGGTCTCCGGGCCGGTCGACGGGGTGGCCGCCCGTGGGGCCCTGAGCGGCTCGCTGGGCGGCGAGACCGGCCGGGTGGGGGTCTCGGTGGGCCCGGGGGTGGCCGAGGCGCCCAGATCGGCTGCGGGGGCCGTCGGCGGCAGGACGGAAGGCGGCTGCGGGGCGGCTGCCGGCGCCGGATCGAAGGCGGCGCGCCGCCGGGCGGCCGCGGCCGCGGTGCTGATGTCGTCCAGCGCGGGCCGGGCCGGGCGGGGGTCGACGTTGCCGCCGAGGCCGATCGGCGGCGCGAGCGGGCCGCCGGGCACGCCGTCCGGCGAGGCGTCGGTGATCCGGGGGATGTACGCGGTCTGCCCGTCGGAGTCCGGGGCGCGGTGCCGGCCGGACCGGCCGGTGGGCTGCTCGGGGGGAACCATCACTGGGCGGCCTGCGCCGATCGGAGGTCGGTCGATCCGTCGTACGCCTGCACTGTCACGTTCTTCTCCACATTTTCCGTGTAACCGAGCCCGAAGTCGGCGGCGGCCTGCCGGAACTCCCTGACACCCTCCGCGGAATCCAACGCACGACTCATCGCTGTGGGTTCGCCGATCGCGGTGATCTTGAAAGGCGGTGAGAAGACCTGGCCGTGAAGGAGCAGCGTGTTGCCGACACAGCGTACCGCGCTCGTGGAGATCACCCGGACATCCATGATCGTCATAGCCTCCGCCCCGCCGGCCCACAACGCGTTGACGACGGCCTGGACATCGCCCTGGTGCACGACCAGGTCGTCATTGTCCGGGGCGTTGTCGCCGAAGTCGGAACCCCGGCGCGGCGAGTCGTTGAGCGTGACCGTCATGCCCGGCCCGGTCAGCTGCGAGAAGCCGGCCGTCTGGCGCAGCGCGACGGCGTGGTTCTGGGCGGGCGCGTCCAGCGCGGTCAGGCGGGCGGTCTCCCGGTCGACCTGGGCGAGCAGGTCGGCGGCCTTCTTCTCGCCGGCCTCCAGGCGCTTGCGCTTCTCCGCGATCAATTGCGTCAGTTGCAGCCGGCGGTCGTCGCGTAGTGCCGTACCGTCGGCGGTGGTCGCGGACGTCGTGAACAGCAGGCCGGCCGCCAGCGCGATCAGCGGGACACCGACCGACCAGACGGATCTGCGGCGGCCGCGCCGGGGCCGCAGCCCGCGTGCGAGCCGCCGGAAAACGAGCTGCCAGGAGGCTCCACCTCCTTGAACGACCACCCAGTCCCCCTCAGAAACAGACGCGCGGGGTATTTTCTCGCCCCGGCGGGTGCCTGTCCGCGCACTGCCTTGACTACGCTAGCTGGCGAACAGTATTCGCCACGGGCAGCATTCGGGACTTCCGAAGCCGCTCAGCGGTGGGTTGTTCACCACTTGTTGCCCTCAGGAGAGCACCGTGCCGAAGTCACAGGTTCGCAAGAAGAAGGTCTACACCCCGCCGACGGACATCGCTCCAGCGGTCAAGGGTGCGTCCAACAAGCCGAGTCCGGTCTGGCTGCCGGTCACCGCGGTGACCCTGATCGTCGTCGGCATCGCCTGGCTGGTCGTCTATTACCTGTCCTCGCAGCAATGGCCGGTGGCCAGCTGGGAGTACTGGAACCTTGCCGTCGGCTTCGGCTGCATGGTGGCCTCCCTGGGTCTGCTCTCCCGCTGGCGGTAAATGTCACAGTCCGCGGTCACGCGGTCGGTGAAAAACTGCAGAAGCGAGCGCACCCCCGCCTTGCGTGGGGTGCGCTTTCGGCGTGGGGGCGCACTCCCTTGACCATCGGCGCGCGCCCGTCTATTACTCGTGAGTAACATGGGCTGGCGCACCGCCGACCGAGGAGGCACAACCAGATGGGCTACGCGCAGATAATCGCCACCGTCTTAGCGGCGGCAATCACGGTGGTAGCCGTCTACCTGGCGGTCAAGGCCGTCATGACGATCACCGCCGTGATCCGGCAGGGCCAGCCCGACCCCGCCCGCTTCCAGGATCCGAAGACCCGGACCAAGACCATGCTGGTGGAGACCGTCGGTCACACCAGGATGCTGAAGTGGAGCGCGATCGGCGCGGCCCACTGGTTCGTGATGGTCTCGTTCGTCATCCTGTCGTCGCTGGTGCTCGAGGCGTACTTCGAGGTGGTGGACCCGGACCTGGGCCTGCCGATCATCGGTCACTGGGTGGTGTTCGGCCTGGTCACCGAGTGGATCGGGATCCTCGGCACGATCGGCATCCTCTACCTGGTGTTCGTCCGCCAGCGGCAGAAGCCGGGCGCGGTCAAGCGGAGCCGGTTCCTCGGCTCGACCATGTGGCAGGCGTACTTCGTCGAGGCGATCATCGTCGGCGTCCTGATCTTCGGGTTCCTGATCCGGGGCTTCAAGGTCGCCACCGACCACTTCGAGTACCCGGTGTGGGCCACCCCGCTCAGCCACGCCATCGGCTCGGTGCTCCCGGCCTGGTCCGACGGCGCCACCTGGATGGCGCTCATCAAGATCCTGATCTCGATGAGCTGGCTGATCACCATCTCGCTGAACCCGACGATGGGTGTCGCCTGGCACCGGTTCCTGGCGTTCTTCAACATCTACTTCAAGCGCAGCCCGGAGAAGCCGGCCGGTTCCGGTCTCGGCGCGCTGAAGCCGATGATGAGCGACGGCAAGCCCCTGGACTTCGAGGAGGCCGACCCGGAGAAGGACCTCTTCGGCGTCAACCAGGTCGAGCAGTTCACCTGGAAGGGTCTGCTCGACTTCTCCACCTGCACCGAGTGCGGCCGCTGCCAGTCGCAGTGCCCCGCGTGGAACACCGCCAAGCCGCTGTCACCGAAACTGCTGGTGCTCAGCCTGCGCGATCACGCGTACGCCAAAGCTCCTTATCTCCTCGCCGGCGGCGGCAAGGACCTGATGGGTGAGGAGAAGGCGACCGAGGCGCAGCTCGCGCACATGGACGTCCTCGCTCTCGCCGAGGGCAACCGGCCGCTGATCGGCACCGCCGAGGACCAGGGCGTCATCGACCCGGACGTGCTGTGGTCCTGCACCACCTGCGGTGCCTGCGTCGAGCAGTGCCCGGTCGACATCGAGCACATCGACCACATCGTCGACATGCGGCGTTACCAGGTGCTCATCGAGTCGAGCTTCCCGTCCGAGGCCGGCGTCATGCTCCGCAACCTGGAGAACAAGGGCAACCCGTGGGGCGCCCCGCAGAACACCCGCGAGGACTGGACCAAGGGCCTGGACTTCGAGGTGCCGCGGGTCGGCGAGGTCGAGGAGTTCGAGTACCTGTTCTGGGTCGGCTGCGCCGGCGCGTTCGAGGACCGGGCCAAGAAGACCACCCGCGCGGTCGCGACGCTGCTCAACGAGGCCGGCGTCTCCTACGCGATCCTCGGCGAGGGGGAGACCTGCACCGGTGACCCGGCCCGCCGGATCGGTAACGAGTTCATCTTCCAGATGCTGGCCCAGCAGAACGTCGAGACGCTTCAGGAAGCGGAGGTCAAGAAGATCGTCGCGACCTGTCCGCACTGCTTCAACACCCTCGGCAACGAGTACGAGCAGCTGGGTCTCAAGGTCGAAGTGGTCCACCACACCCAGCTGCTGGCTCACCTGGTCAAGGAAGGCAAGCTCACCCCGGTTCAGCCGATCGAGGGCGACGTGACCTACCACGACCCCTGCTACCTGGGCCGGCACAACCGGGTGTTCGACGCGCCGCGTGAGGTCCTCGGGGAAGCCGCGAACGTGGTCGAGATGCCGCGCAACCAGGAACGTTCCTTCTGCTGCGGCGCCGGCGGCGCCCGGATGTGGATGGAGGAGCGGATCGGCAAGCGGATCAACGTCGAGCGCACCGAGGAGGCCCTGGCCACCGGCGCGAAGACGATCGCCGTGGGCTGCCCGTTCTGCTACACGATGATCGGCGACGGCGTCACCGGCAAGGGCAAGCAGGAGGAGGTCGAGGTGGTCGACGTGGCCACCGTCCTGCTCCGCTCGCTCAAGCAGGACGTCTGAGCCCTCCCGTCGAGAGGCCGCCGGTCAGCATGACCGGCGGCCTTCGCACGTTTCAGGCGGCGGCGGCAGCGCTCGCCGCGGCATAGACCTCGTCGATCGCCTTCTTCACCGCGGCGGCAGCCCACATGCCCTCGCCGAGGTCCTTCAACCGCTTCTTGACCAGCTTCCGGTCCAGGTCGGCGAAGACCTTGCGGCTGGTGCCGCTTGCGGCGACCAGAGCACAGAGCGCGGCGGTACGGGCGTCAGCCGCGCCCGTTCCCTCGATGGCCGCCCGCATGCGCTGCCGGGCCTCCGTCTCCACCACCGGCTCGCCACCGGCGGCCGACGGGTACCGGGTCCGCGGAAAGATGATCATGACCTTGCCCTGTTCGACCCGCAGCACGCCGGAGGTGACGAGACGGTCGAGCACCCGCTGCCGCGTTCCCTTGGCGAGTTTCGGAACCCAGTAGCCGGGTTTACGGCTCTTGGGGTCGGTGGCGATCCGTGCCAGGCCCTCGTCGAGCAGCGCGTCGCCCGTCGTCGCGGCGTCCTGGACCACCACCTTCCTGTCCATCACCGTGATACGTCCGGCCAGCGCCAATTCGAGCAGGACCGCCCCACCGAGGGTGTAATCGAGCCGGGTGCCGTCGAAGATCTTGCGACCGTCGTCGTCGAACGCGAGGAGCGTGAACTCTTCCATGAGGTTCATGAACCGAAGATTAGGACGGGATGTCACACCCGGCACGGTTAGTGGTGGGTGGTCCCGGTCCGGCACAATGAGGGCCGAGGTGAAGCGATCATGGACGGGCTGTTCCTGACCGCGGTGCTCCCGTTGGTGGCGTTCGCGCTGCTCACGATGGGCAACGCGTTCTTCGTGGCGGCCGAGTTCGGGTTGGTCACCGTGGACCGGGTGGAGATCGACGTCCGGGCCACCGCCGGCGACCGGCAGGCCGGCAAGGTCCGCACCGCCCTGCACGAGCTGTCCTTCCAGCTCTCCGGCGCCCAGCTCGGCATCACGCTCACCGCGCTGCTCACCGGCTACCTGGCCCAGCCGGCCCTCTCGACGATCTTCAACCCGGTGGTGGAGCCGATCGCCGGCGACGCGACCGACACCATCACGCACATTCTCGCCCTGGTCGTGGCGACGCTGCTGTCGATGCTCTTCGGCGAGCTGGTCCCGAAGAACGCGGCGCTGGCCCGCCCGATGGGCATCGCGCTGCGCACCGCCGGGCCGCTGCGGGCCTTCTCGACCCTGCTGAAATGGCTGATCGCGGCGCTCAACGGCACCGCGAACTGGCTGGTCCGCCGGCTCGGCATCGAGCCGCAGGAGGAACTCGCCAGCGCCCGTTCACCGGAGGAGCTGGGCCTGCTCGCCGCGATCAGCGCCTCGGCCGGGGCGCTTCCCACCGAGACGGCCACTCTGCTGCGCCGCACCATCCGGTTCGGCGAGAAACGCGCCGCCAAGGCGATGACCCCGCGGGTCGACGTGGTCGGCCTGAAGACCACGGCCAGCGTCGCCGACCTGATCACGGTGG
The DNA here is from genome assembly GCF_055562375.1 of Actinoplanes sp. NPDC019969. Lineage (NCBI taxonomy): Bacteria > Bacillati > Actinomycetota > Actinomycetes > Micromonosporales > Micromonosporaceae > Actinoplanes > Actinoplanes sp. NPDC019969. Next base: position 1,279,955 of record NZ_JBVHFK010000001.1, read on the forward strand.
CCCGGGAGACGGGCCACACCCGCTTCCCGGTGTACGAGAACACCCTCGACGCCGTCACCGGTGTGGTCGGTGTGAACGACGCGCTGGGTGTCCCGCCCGAGCGCCGGGCCGCCACCCGGGTCTCCGCCCTGGCCCGCGAGCCGGTCTACGTGCCGGAGAGCCTCGGGCTGGACAAGGTGCTGGAGGCGCTTCGGGCGGCCGGCGCCGACCTGGCCATCGTCGTCGACGAGTACGGCGGCACCGACGGCGTCGTCAGCACCGAGGACCTGATCGAGGAACTGGTCGGGGAGATCGCCGACGAGTACGACACCGACCTCGACGAGACCGGGACCAGCGAGCTGACCGCCCCCGGCGGGGAGAAGACGTTCCTGGTCGACGGTCTCCTGCGGGAGGACGAGGTGCACGAGCAGACCGGGTTCCGGCTGCCCGAGGGGCCGTACGAGACGCTGGCCGGTTTCCTGCTCGCCCGCCTGGGCCACATCCCGGTCGCCGGTGAGTCGCTGGAGGAGCACGGGTGGGAGTTCACCGTGATGGAGGTCGACCGGCACCGGATCGAGCAGGTGCGCGTGGTCGCGCCGGTGGAGTCTTCCCATGAGTGAGCTTGCGAACGAATCAGCCGGCTCGGTTCCCAAGGCATGGCGACGGCGGAGCGCAGCGGAGGCGGCGCCATGACAGAGCTGTTGTTCGTCGCGGTGCTGCTGGTGGGGAACGGGTTGTTCGTCGGCGGCGAGTTCGCGCTGATCGCGTCCCGGCGGACCGCTCTGGAACCACTCGCCGAGACGTCGAAGGCGGCCCGCTGGGCGCTGTCCGCGATGAGCCAGATCCCGCTGATGATCGCCGGGGCGCAGCTCGGCATCACCATCTGCACCCTGGTGCTGGGCGCGATCGCCGAGCCGACCGTGGCGCACCTGATGGAAGGGCCGTTCCATGCGATCGGCCTGCCGGAGAACGCGGTGCACCCGATCGCGTTCGTGCTCGCCCTGATCATCGTGACGTTCCTGCACACCGTGGTCGGCGAGATGGTCCCGAAGAACATCACGCTGGCCGGCCCGGAACGCTCCGCGCTCATCCTGGGCCCGTTCATGCTGGCGTTCTGCACCGCCACCAAGCCGCTGCTCAACGCGATGCGCTGGGCCTCCACGATGATCCTCAAGCTGTGGAAGATCGAGACGACCGACGCGGTCAAGACCGTCTTCACCGCCGAGGAGCTGGCCGGCATGGTCACCCAGGCGCGCAGCGAGGGTCTGCTCGGCTCCGAGCAGTACGCCCGCATCCACGCCGCTCTCGGCCTCAGCGACCGCACCGCCGCCGACACGCTGCTGCCCTGGTCCCGGGTGACGACGGTGGCCGCCGACGTGTCACCGGCGACCCTGGAGGCGGTGGCGACCCGCAGCGGGCGGTCCCGGTTCCCGGTGGTGCAGCGCGACACCCGGCGGGTGCTGGGCTTCGTGCACGTCAAAGACATCTTGGGGTACGCCGGAGCACAGCGCCGCCTGCCCATCCCGCCGGAGGTGATCCGGCCGCTCGGTGTGGTGCCGCCGGATCGGAGCCTGGCCGACCTGCTGCTCACCATGCGCCGGGACCGCCTGCACATCGTGCTGGTCAGCGACGGGCAGCGGCCGCTCGGAGTGATCACTTTGGACGACGTGCTGCACGCGGTGATCGGCGAGCCGGCCGGCGCGGCGCATGCGGCGGCACGGATGCGGTGATTTCCGTTACCCCGCAACGGATTCGGTGGATCGGGCGAACGCGTACGGGTGTATTTGCCGGTTCCCGGTGTTGCGGTTCGGTCCTCAGGAGACAATCCGGACAATAGCCTTCATGCTTCACTTACGGCGGCACACTGTATCGACAGGCGTCCTGTCCGCGTCGCTGGCCCTGGGCGCGATCACGCTTCTCCTGCAGCGCACCCCATCGGTCGCCGGGCCACCGCCGGCCGCCGGGTTCAGCCAGCCGGCGGCCAGTGCCACGGCGCCCGCCCCCAGCCGGGCCCGGCCGGGTTTCCTGAGCAACGCCGGCGCCTTCTCCGCACCCGTTCCGCCCGGCCGGATCCGGATCGCCGGCGGGCCGTTCGAGGTGCACTACGACTTCGACGACGGGGTCGGCCGCCCGATCGCCGATACCGGCGGTGGGCACGAGCTGCGCCCGCTCGGGCAGAACGGGGGCGCGCTGAGACTCGTACCCCAAGGGTCTGGTCTTGCCGTCGCCTATCCGGACCGATGCAGCCTCCCCCGGGAACGGGACTGCCCCCGGGCGATCCTCGAAGGCCTGCGCGACGACAGCCTCAACCCGGGCACCCGGTCGTTGCGCTACGGCGCGTCGATCCTGATGACTCATGCCGACCTCGCCGACGGGGCGAACGTCCTGCAGAAGGGGTACTCGGTCGGCGGCGTCAGCCAGTACAAGCTCCAGGTCGACCACCGGCAGGGGCACCCGAGCTGTGTGATCGCCGGCCCGCGGGCCCGGATCTACCGGGCCGAACCGTGGATCAACGTCGCCGACGGTGTCTGGCACGACCTGGAGTGCCGCCGTACCGCCACCCGCTTGATCATGTTCGTCGACGGCGCGCCCCGGGCCTGGGTGCCGGTGCCGTCCCAGCTGGCCATCGCCAACGCCGAGCCGCTGCGGGTCGGCGGCAAGGGGCCGGCGCCCGGAAACGATCAGTTCGCCGGCGCGATCGACGACGTCTTCATCGCCATCGGTGACACACCGTCATTCGCCGGCTGAACAGGCTCTGAACAGGAGATTGACGCTCGTCGAAGATCCCGCCATACTCCCACTCTCGTAATGCTTGTGAACGACGGGGAGGCAATTCTCTTGCGGCGACACCTGTTCCTGCGGGCCGGCATGGCCCTGGCTCTGACCACCGCGACCCTCGGCCTGCCGTCCGCGGCGACGGCCGCCGAGGACCCGATCGCCGGAGCCGCGGCCGTCTCCTCGGCCGGGGTGACGATCGGCGGATATCCGGTCTGGGCGCATTTCAACAACCCGCCCGCGTTCAGCAACCGTGACCACACCATCACCAACGAGCTGATCCGGCTGATCAACGCCGCGCCCGCGACGTCGACGATCCGTGGCACGATCCACTCGCTGAGCATTCCGGCGGTGGCGAACGCGCTGGTGAACGCGCAGAACCGCAACGTCAACGTGTCCGTCGTCATCGACGGGAAGAACAAGGACCTGGACGCCGACGGCAACACCGCTGTCGCGGCGATCAAGACCCTGACCAATCACAAGTTCTGCACGTACGGCGACGGGCGCGCCTGCATCAGCACCAGCGCCGACGGTGACATGCACACGAAGATGTTCACCTTCAGCTCCACGACCGACCCGAACGGCGTCGCGCGCACCAACGTCTCGTGGTTTGGTTCGGCGAACCTGACCTACGCGACCGGTCCCGACTCGTTCAACAACACCATCACGGTGTACGGCGACACCGCGCTCTACAACGGTTTCAACGCCAACTTCACCGACATGTGGAACCGCAAGCACTACGCGAGCAACGACTACTACGACTCCGCGTCGGGCCGTGGCTACTACCAGGCCGCCGCCGCGGACGCGTACGCCTCACCCGAGCAGGCCGGCGAGACCGACACCATCGTCACCCGCCTCAACGACGCCACCCCCGACGCGGACTGCCGTCTGCGCATCGGCATGTCGTTCGTCACCTCGGGCCGTCCCGGCCTGGTCAGCCTGGTGAAGAAGTTCAAGTCGTCCGGCTGCCAGATCTGGATGGTCGTCGGCACCAAGGACGACGGCTCCATCAACATGACCGAAAGCGTCTACCAGGACCTGCTGGGCGCCGGCATCAAGATCCGCAAGAAGGCGAAGGTGCACGACAAGTTCTTCGCCCTCTACGCCAAGTTCGGCAGCACCTACCAGTACCGCGTCTACACCGGTTCGCAGAACTGGAGCGCCGACGCCCTCACCGACAACGAAGAGATCTTCGTGAAGATGGCCCCGGAGCCGGCGACGTCGCACCCGCTCTACAACGCCTACTACACCCACTTCAACGACGCCTACAACAACGGCACCGCTTGCGCCGCCTCCAACCCCGGCTGCTGACGAACCAGTACGAAGCCGGTCTCCAACGTGTGTGGTTCGGGCGCACCGCACGCCCGAACCACACACGCGGGGACCGCGGAGATGGTCAAGGGTTCGTATGCTCGCGACCTCTGTCGGTTACGAGAGGAAGCGGTCGATGGGAGCGAACCACGCGGCCTACCGGTTCAGCGCAACCGTCAGCACGGCGGACATCGCCGTGCTGCATCTGCTCAGAGCCCTCTGCCAACATTGCGAGACGGCCAATTTCAAGCAGATCGGCTGGGGCGGCACCGGGGAGGGTGACTGGCGGCGCAACGGGAACCAGGTGACGCTTCGCTTCACCAGCGCCGCCAACCGGACCTCGTTCATCGCCGAGGCCAACCGCCTGCTGTCCGGCCACTGGCACCTGGTCACGACGAACGACAAGGACCCGGCAACCCCTCGCCGAAACCATTCCGCATAGCTCCGCTGCAGCGCAGCCCCAGCGCGGGAAGGTTGCGGAGCCCACGCATTTCCAGGGTGACCACCGCCGATCGGCCGCACCGTAACGCGGGGTCTGAGGGCTCGGCCCCAGGCTGAAAGGCGAGGAGGCCCCCGTCCACGCACTCCGTGGACAGGGGCCTCTCGACTCCGAGCGGGTGACGGGAATCGAACCCGCACTGTCAGCTTGGGAAGCTGATGTTCTGCCATTGAACTACACCCGCAAGCTGCCTCACTGTACCTGATTATCCGACTCGGTGGCGGCGCGCCCCTCGGAATCCGGGCGGGGGCGCGCCATGCGGAAACGGTCAACCCCTGTCGCGGCGAAGCGGGAGCGGGTGGCCGATCGGAGGGGGCGGGGAACGAGAAGGCGGTCAGCCGGCGATGGCGAGGGTCGGGCGTAACTGCTGTCGGGGGGCCTTCCATGTGCGGGCATAGGCCGGGAGGAACGGGGTGGCGGCCAGCGGCAGCGCGCCCGCCGGGCCGTGGCGGCGCAGCATCGCGGTGTCGATGGTCAGCTCGAACAGGCGCCAGTCGACGTCGGGTGAGGCGTGCAGGGCGCCGGCCAACTGGGTGACGGTGAGCGGATCGCGGACCGGGATCGCCCGGCCGGTCAGGCACGCCTCGTCGTCGTTGTCCTCGGGTGGGTAGGCGTGGAGGGCGTAGCGCCCGTCGCGTTCCAGGTCGCGGCGTTTCGGGGAGTCGACGATGAAGCAGTAGAGCCCGTCGTCGGTGAAGACCGGCGAGATCGGGTGGACCCGGGGGCCACCGTCGGGGCGGATCGTCGCCAGGTAGCCCATGCCGGGGCCGTACTGCTGCAGGAGCGCACGGATGCCGTCGGCGAGCGTGGGCTCGGCGACCGCGAAATCGGACCAGGAAGCCATACCCGCATTCTATCGAACACATGTTCGACGCGGCCAGCGAACACGCCGATTCGGGCAGGTCGGTATGGTGTTGCGATGCTGCTCTCCGACCGTGACCTGGCCGCTGAGATCAAATCAGGGGGCCTCGCACTCGAGCCGTTCGAGCCGGCGCTCATGCAGCCGTCCAGCATCGACGTTCGGCTGGACCGCTTCTTCCGGGTGTTCAACAACCACCTCTACACGCACATCGACCCGGCGGAGCAGCAGGACGAGCTGACCGCGCCGGTGGAGGTGGTGGACGGTCAGCCGTTCGTGCTGCACCCGGGCGAGTTCGTGCTGGCGTCGACGCTGGAAGTGGTCACTCTCGGACACGACCTGGCGGCGCGGCTGGAGGGCAAGAGCAGTCTGGGACGGCTCGGCCTGCTGACCCATTCGACCGCGGGCTTCATCGACCCGGGGTTCTCCGGGCACGTCACGCTGGAGCTCTCCAACGTGGCCAATCTGCCGATCAAGCTGTGGCCGGGGATGAAGATCGGCCAGCTGTGCATCTTCCGGCTGTCCAGCCCGGCCGAGCATCCGTACGGTTCGGCCCTGTACGGCTCGCGCTATCAGGGTCAGCGCGGCCCGACGGCGAGCCGCTCGGCGCTGAACTTCCGTACCTGGCCGACCAGCTGACCCCGAGCGTGTGTATTTCGGACGCTATGCGCGCCCGAAATACACACGCTGGTCAGGTCGCGGGGCGGCGGTGCACCCGGAGCCCACGGGCCGAGGCGGCGCCGAGAACCTGTTCGATCTGCGCGGGGCTGAGCCCGGCGGTCGGGACCGGCAGGAGCCGGGCCCCGCGCAGGCGGAACAGCAACTGCCCGGAGAGTTCCTCGACGGAGCGGAAGGCACGCCAGGCGTACGCATGCCGGCTCTCGGCGTCCGAACTGGCGATGCCGCCGTCGCTGATCTCGTAGGTGGTGAGCGGCCCGGACCGCAGGTTCCGGGCGGTGAGGTTGAGCAGGGCCAGCGGGACCGCGACGGCGAGGGCCGCGCCACCGGTCAGCAGCACCGGGTCGAGGTCGCCGGTGACGGCCAGCAGCAGCACGGTGAACAGCAGGATCGCCCACCCGAGCAGTCGGGCGAACAGCACCGGACGGCGCAGGCCGTGCCGGGCGGCGGCCTCGGTCAGCGACGCGTCGGAAACCGCGGTGATCTGGATCTGCACCTCTGAAAGGTAGCCATCCTGATCGGTAAAACGTCACTACCCGGACGGTCGGTAAATATCGGGCGGTCCGATCCTCCGGGCGCTGGATCTACGATGGCGGCGTGTATCTGATGATCTCGACCTACCAGAAGCCGCTCGCCGAGGTGGACGCGGCGCGTGCGGACCACCTCACCTACGTCGCCGAGCTGGAGGCCGGTGGCTACTCCGTCACGGCGGGCCGGCTCGACCCGCCGACCGGCGGCATCATTCTGCTGGACGTGGACACCGAGGCGGAGGCGCAGGAGCTGATCGCCAAGGACCCGTACGTCCAGCGTGGTCTGGCCACGTACACCGCGACCGGCTGGCACCCGTCCCGCGGCGCCCTGGCCGGTTACCAGCGCGTGCGCCCCGCCGAAGGCTAGAGGGAGTCGCCGCGCAGGAGGCCTCTGATCGACAGCTCGGCGGAGACCTCCGGCGGGCACTCGTCGACGATCACGGCCGCGCCGGCGTACCGGGAGCCGAGCAGATCGCGCAGGCCACGGGCCTGGGCGCCGGTGGCGGCCCAGTCGTCGACGACGAGGACCCGGTCGTCCGGGCCGACCAGTTTCTCCCGGATGCCGAGGCGTTGCACGTCGCCGCGGTGATCGGTGGGGACGTCGGCCCAGATCATCGGCTCGGCGATGGCACGGCGGGCGCCGGCCCGGTACGCCTCCACGAACCCCACCCCGAGCGCCCGCGCCACCAGCGGCCCCACCATGAATCCGGTGACCTCGGGCGACACCACGACGGTCGGCCGTTCGGCCCGGAACAGCCCGGCCAGCGCGGGACCGAGCCCGTCCAGGATCCGGGGGTCACGCCACCAGCCGGAGCGGTCGCTGACCATGTAGTCGTGGCCGGGGCCGAGTTCGGTCCAGCGGAACGCGCTGCGGAGCAGATCGCGGAGATCGTCGGTCACGAGATAAAACCTAGTCGGACCGTCCGAACGACCCGAAAACCACCGGTGGGTCAGAACCACCTCAGCCTACGGGTCAAGTTGATACCCGACGCGAGGCCGATCGGGCATGCTAATCCGCGGAACCATGCCGACTTTCATGGCGGGGCGACGCCCGCTGAGCCCAGGGAACCGCGCCGGACTCGGCGCGGCCCTTCTGCTGCTCGCCGTCGTGTCCGCCGTGGAGCTCGCGGAGGGCCCGCGGGCCAACTTCGTCGGGCTCCTGGCGGCGGTCCCGTTCCTGGCCGCGGTCTTCGCCGGCTGGCAGATGGTGCTCGGCGCGGGGGCGGTCGCGACCCTGGTCGGCGGGGTCTTCGTCGGCATGAGTGACGGGGCGACCGGTCAGCCGGGACTGGCCGGACTGGTCAACCTGGTCGGGATCATCCTGGCCACCGGGGTGGCGGCGGCCGGCGCCACGATCCGGGAGCGGCAGGACGAGAGGATCGCCGGGCTGTTGCGGCTGGCGGCGGTGGCCCAGCAGGCGGTGCTGCGGCCGGTCGGGCCGCAGGTGGGCGCGCTGGCGGTGGCCGGGCGGTACATCTCGGCGACCGCGGCGGCGGACATCGGCGGCGACCTGTACGAGGCGCTGAACACGCCGTACGGGGTGCGGATCATCATCGGCGACGTCCGTGGGAAGGGCCTGGACGCGGTCCGGCTGGCGAGCATCGTGCTGGGGTCGTACCGGCACGTCGCGTACGAGAAACCTGATCTTCGATCGATCGTGCAGGACCTGGACAAGGCCGTGGCCCGCAGCGTCGGCGACGAGGACTTCGTGACCGCCGCCCTGGTCGAGGAGCGCGGCGGCACGCTGACCATCGTCAACTGTGGACACCCCGCCCCGCTGCTGCTGCGCCGGGGCCGGGTCATCCCGCTGGAGCCGCCCGCGCCGGCCCCGCCGCTCGGGTTCATGCCCGAGGTGAAGGCCCGGGTGGAGCGGCTGGAGCCGGGTGACCGGCTGCTGCTGTTCACCGACGGCCTCGGCGAGGCGCGCCGGGACGGTGAGTTCTTCCCGACCGCCGACCGCGCGTGGCGCCTGCTGGGTCACGGCACGGTCGGCGACGGCCTGGTGTCGCTGGAGACGGCGCTGGTGGACTGGGTCCACGGCCGTCTCGAGGATGACATCGCGCTGGTCCTGCTGGAGTACGCCGGCCCGGACGGCAACGCTGCCGTGTCGGTGCCGAGCTGGGAAGTCGGAGCGGCGGGAAGCTAGGCCGCCGCTGTCTCCTCGGGCTCGCTCGGCGCGGCCGGAGAGGTCGGAGCCGGCGCCGATGGCACGGGCTCGGGCTGGCGATGCCGGCCGACGTAGTGCCGCGGCTGGTTCGCCTGGCGGGGCTCCGGGATAAGGCTCTTGATCGTGGCGAACATGGCATCCCCCTGTTCGTTGAGCGTCTATCCGGAGAAACGAACAGTCGGACGCGGCGATACGTGGCCTGAGCGTCGAAGTCCGCAAATGGCCGAACGGCTGTACCGGATGCCACCTGATCGGAGGCGTTTGGGCCTCGAACCGACGGACAGGCCCCCTCTAACCGGTGGGCCCGAGAGAAATATCCGGGAAACCCTGCCCGGGTTGTCGGTACCTACCGATCAGTAATACAGTGGGGTTACTGACGGGTAACTCGCGTCCGGAGAGCGGGGCCAAGCACCATGACGCACTACAAGAGCAACCTTCGTGACCTCCAGTTCAACCTGTTCGAGGTCTTCGGAGCGGAGAAGTCGCTCGGCCAGGCGCCGTTCGACGAGTTCGACCTGGAGAGCGCCCGCGATGTGCTCAACGAGGTCGACCGGCTGGCCCGGGAGGACCTGGCCGCGAGCTACACCGACGCGGACCGCAACCCGCCGGTCTTCGACCCGGCGACCAACACCGCGCCGCTGCCGGAGTCGTTCAAGAAGTCCTTCGAGACCTTCATGGCCTCCGAGTTCTGGCGGCTCGACCTGCCGGTCGGCCTCGGCGGCACCCCGGCGCCGCGCAGCCTCGTCTGGGCCGTCGCCGAGCAGATCCTGGGCGCCAACGCCCCCATCTGGATGTACTCGTCCGGCCCGTCGTTCGCCAACGTCATCTGGCACGAGGGCACCGAGGAGCAGAAGGAGTGGGCCAAGCTCTTCGTCGAGAAGCAGTGGGGCTCGACCATGGTCCTCACCGAGCCGGACGCCGGCTCGGACGTCGGCGCCGGCCGCGCCCGCGCCATCCCGCAGGCGGACGGCTCGTGGCACATCGAGGGCGTGAAGCGCTTCATCACCTCGGGTGAGCACGACCTGAGCGACAACATTATCCACTACGTCCTGGCCCGCCCGGTGGGCGTCGAGGGCGTCGGCGGGCCCGGCACCAAGGGTCTCTCGCTCTTCATCGTGCCGAAGTACCACTTCGACCCGGCGACCGGCGAGCTCGGTGAGCGCAACGGCGTCTACGCCACCAACGTCGAGCACAAGATGGGCCTCAAGGTCTCCAACACGTGCGAGATGACCTTCGGTGAGCACGGCACCCCGGCCAAGGGCTGGCTGCTGGGCGAGGTGCACCAGGGCATCCGGCAGATGTTCCTGATCATCGAGAACGCCCGGATGATGGTCGGCACCAAGGCGATCGCCACCCTGTCGACCGGTTACCTCAACGCCCTGGAGTACGCGAAGAACCGCGTGCAGGGCGCCGACCTGGTGCAGAACGGTGACAAGGCCGCGCCGCGCGTGACCATCACCCACCACCCGGACGTACGCCGTTCGCTGATGACCCAGAAGGCGTACGCCGAGGCCCTGCGTGCCCTGGTCATCTACACCGCGACCTGGCAGGACAAGGTCGCGATCGCGGAGGCCGCCGGCGACGAGAAGGCCGCGAAGCTCGCCAGCCAGATCAACGACTTCCTGCTGCCGCTGGTCAAGGGCGTCGGTTCCGAGCGGGCATACGAGCTGCTCGGCGCCGAGTCGCTGCAGACCTTCGGCGGTTCCGGCTTCCTCCAGGACTACCCGCTGGAGCAGTACGTCCGGGACGCGAAGATCGACACCCTGTACGAGGGCACGACCGCGATCCAGAGCCTCGACCTGATCTTCCGCAAGATCGTCAAGGACGGCGGCCGGACGCTCGGCACCCTCGCCGCCGAGATCCAGGGCTTCATCGAGAGCGAGGCCGGCAACGGTCAGCTCAAGGACGAGCGGCTCGCCCTCGGCAAGGCGCTCGGCGAGATGCAGCAGATCCTCACGGTCACGCTGGGCTGGCTGGGCGCCGTGCAGAACGGTGAGGCCCGCGAGCTGTACAAGGTCGGCCTGAGCTCCCGCCGGATCCTGCTCGCCCTCGGCGACGTGATCCTCGCGTGGCTGCTGCTGCGCCAGGCCGAGGTGGCGCTGAACGCGCTGAACACCGAGGTCTCCGACGCGGACAAGAAGTTCTACACCGGCAAGGTGGCGGCGGCCCGCTTCTTCGCCCGCGAGATCCTGCCGCGGATCGGCGCCGACCGCCGCGTCATCGAGAACACCACCCTCGACCTGATGGACCTGGACGAGGACGCGTTCTGACCCGAAAGCTTTTCCCACTCTCCTGAAAAAGACCGGAGCCCGGCGGACAACGACGTCCGCCGGGCTCCGGTCTATTCGGACGACGGGTCGGGGCCGTATCATCCATGCCAATACTTTGATCTTGTCTCGGGGGAACCGTGCGCGTTGTGTCCACCGGTCTACTCGCGGTCCTCTTGGCCGCCGGTGCGGCTGTTCCCGCGTCAGCGGCTGAAGAGGGACCGGTTCGTCTGGATGTGGGTCTGGCCGTCGGCGCCGATCCGGCCGAGGTGGTGGCCACTCTCGGCGACGATGTGACGTTCCAGCCGGTAGTGGGCCTGAACGCGATCGCCCTCGACGTGCCCGCCTCTCGAAGCGCCGCCCTGTTGGCGCAGCTGTCGGCACGTCCGGATATTCGCTATGCGCAGGACGGTGGGGTGACCGTCGCCGCAGGCGACCCTTACGACCCCGACAACAAGATGCGACTGGATCAGGCCACGGTGCCCGCCGCGTGGAAGGTGACCACCGGCAGCGAGCGGGTGACCGTCGCGGTTGTCGACAGTGGTGTCAGTGCCAACGCGGACCTGGGAGCGGACCGGCTCGTGCCTGGACGCGACGTCGTCGACGATGACGATGACGTCACCGAGTCCATCGGCCACCACGGCACGATGGTGGCGAACCTGATCGGGGCCGCGGAGAACGGCGTGGGATCCACCGGGGTGTGCCAGCGGTGCCGGATCATGCCGGTCCGCGTGCTCGAAGCCCGTAGCGGCGTGGGCGCGCTGGGCACTACCGCTGACGCCGCGGCCGGGATCGTCTGGGCGGCAGATCATGGCGCCGACATCATCAACATGTCGTTCACGACCACCGTGGAGAGCGGTGTGCTCCGGGATGCGGTTCGGTACGCGGCAGCGAAAGGCGCGGTCCTCATCGCCGGGGCCGGTAGAACCAACGACACCCAGCGCCGCTATCCGGCCGCGTTCGATGAGGTGATAGCGGTCGCGGCCAGCGGCGACCCGACACGTAACACCCTCAGCGACCGCTGGACCGACCTCCAAGCGGAGGCCGGGTACATGGTGATGAACTCCTGGGGCAACATGGCCGGCCTCGGGGGCACGTCGTCTTCGGCGGCCGTCACCTCCGGAGTGGCCGGCCTGGTGCTGTCGATCAAACCGGAGGCATCGGCGCAGGAGGTGCGCGACGCGATCACCAATGCCGCGCGCCCGCCTCTCGGCCAGTTCTCCTACGCCCCACCGCTGCTGGATGCTTTGGGGGCGGTGACGGGGACGGACCGGACCGACCGGATCGCTCCGGTGGTGGAACCGCCCTACAAGGCCGGTCAGCTCTTCGGCAAGGGCTCGCGTGGCCTGTATCCCTCGGCGACCGACAACATCGCAGTGGCGCGCTACGAGCTTCTGGTCGACGGGGTGCCGACCGGCTCCCTGGAGTTGAAGGGCGCGCCGTGGCGTTGGCTGCTATGGAACAAACCCGACGGCTTCGTCGGGGAGGTCACACTGACGGTCCGTGCCTACGATCACGCCGGCAATCGAGGCGAATCGTCCTCCACGGTGCGGGTGGACGCCGTCAGCCCGACAGCGACGATCGTCTCTCCCACGGCAGGCGCGCATCTGCGCGGCGCGATCCCCGTGATCATCTCCTCGGCGGATGAGGACCTGGAATCGGTGAACGTCGGCGATGTCCCGATGGTTCGTCAGCCGGGCACCAACCTATGGAAGGCCTCGGTGCAGCCGTCGGCCTCCGGCTTCCTATACGTTTCGCTTCTCGACAACGCAGGAAACCGTACATATCTCGAAATATATTTCGTACCGGACAACGCTGGGCCGACGGCCACCTCGATGTCGCCCGCGCCGAATGCCAGGATCCGGGGAAACTTCACCCCCACGATCACTGGTGTGGCCGACCCCAGCGGAGTGGCCAAGGCCGAGCTCTACATGAACGGCAAGTACGTGGGAGCGGACACCGCGGCGCCGTACGCGCTGGCTGTTCGGCCCGGGGCCTACAACGGCACGGTGACGCTGTACTGGCGGCTGACCGACCGCCTCGGCAACCAGCGCGGCTACATCCGCCAGGTGATCGCGGACAACGCCGGGCCGGCCGTCGCGATCACCAGTGCGCCGGGGAACAAGGCGAAGGTCAAGGGCACCGTGAAGGTCGCCGTGAAGGCGTCGGACCCGAGCGGTGTCTCCCGGGTCGAGCTGATCGTGAACGGGACGGTGGTGGCGCGGGACGCCACCGCCGGTTACCTGCTCAGCGTGAACACGGCCAAGCAGGCCAAGACGATGCAGGTGCTGGTCCGGGCGTACGACCGGTTGGGCAACGTGCGGTACACGACGGCCCGGACCTGGTACCGGTAGTCGGGCGGGCTCAGCTGCGGGCGGTGTGGGAGCGGGTCAGCCGCATCGCCCCCGGTTCCGCCTCGGACCAGGGCTTCTCGCCGGTGTGTACGGCGATACCGGAGGTCTTCATCTCCACGACCGTGCCGGTGTATTGATCGTCCGGCAGCAGCAGAGCGGACACTTCGGACATGGTCGGGTTGTGACCGACGACCAGGACCGTACGCACGGTGTCCGGGACCGCCCGCAGCAGATCGAAGACCTCGCCCCCGCGTCCCAGATAGAGCGAATCGGGGTAGAGCACCTCGGGCGACGGCTGGCCGGCCAGCCCCTGGGCCAGCGCGATCGCCGCGTTCTGCCAGGTCTGCCGGGTGCGTTTGGCCGGGGAGCAGAGCACCAGGTCGGGATGCAGCCGCGCGTCCGCCAGCCACGAGCCGGCCGCGTCGGCATCGGAGCGTCCGCGGTCGGTGAGGGCGCGGTCGTAATCGTCGAAGTCACCGGGTGTCTCCGCCTTGGCATGGCGCAGCAGGATGAGCGTCCGCGTGGTCATCGCAACAGCTTGCCTGATTGGAACTTGACGCGTACGGGTATCTGCTCGATCGACGCATTCATCACGGTCGAGCGGCGCGCCCGGCCGAGCGGACACCACCCGAGGAGGGTCCGATGGGCATCGGTGCAAGCATTTTCCTGATCGCTTTGGGGGCGATCCTGGCGTTCGCCGTGGAGGCGGACATCAGTGGGCTCGACATCAGCGTGATCGGCTGGATCCTGATGCTCGCCGGGCTGGCCGGCCTGGTGATCACGCTGGCGTTCTGGAGCCGTAGCCGCCGTACCGTGGTGACCCGGACGCAGGCGCAGCCGCCGGTCGCCGGGGCGACGTACGCCACCGAGTACCGCGAGGTCCGCCGCGACGACGTCCCGCCGCCGCCTCCCCCGGCCTACCAGTAGCGGAATGGGCCCGGGGCACACGCCCCGGGCCCTTTTTCACGCGTACAGAGCGAAGTAGACGGCGATGTGGTGGCAGATCGCCGCGACCAGCGTGCAGGCGTGGAAGAACTCGTGGTGACCGAAAACGGTCGGCCACGGGTTGGGCTTGCGCAGGGCGTAGAAGACCGCCCCGATCGTGTATATCGCGCCACCCACGATCAGCAGGACCAGGCAGGTCACGCCGCCGACGTGCAGCACCTCGGGAATGATCGCGACGGCCACCCAGCCGAGCGCGACGTAGAGCGGCGCGCCCGCCCAGCGTGGCAGGTGCGGCCAGATCATCTTCAGGGCCACGCCACCGATCGCGCCGCCCCAGACCAGGCTGAGCAGGACGACCTGCTGGGTGCCCTCGAGCAGGAGCACGCAGAACGGTGTGTAGCTGCCGGCGATGAAAATGAAGATCATCGAATGGTCGGCGCGGCGCATGATCTGGTAGCCGCGTTCGCTCCACACCCGCCGGTGGTAGAGGGCACTCGTGCCGAAGAGGCCGCACACCGTGATGCTGTAGATCAGGCAGCTGACGAACGGCGAGATGCCGGGGCGGCTCAGCGCGATCGAGCTGAGCACGACGCCGCAGACGAGGGCGACGAAGAACGCGTACTGATGCAACCGGCCGCGGAGTCGCGGCTTGCCGAGGTCGGTCGGCTTCATCCGGAACGGGGCTGAGGTCGTCACGCCCTCAAGGTTACGGCACCGTAGGTTACCGGAGGGTAGTGACGCCGGATACGGTTGACGTCCCGGGATGATTTCCCCATGAAGATACGACGGGTGGGCGCCTCCGCACTACTGATCGAGTGCCCCGATCCGGACCGGGTCGAGGACTGGCGCGCTGAGCTGTGGCGACGCCGCGAGTCCGGCGAGCTGCAGGCCGTCGAGATCGTTCCCGGCGCGCTGACCGTCCTGCTCGACGGCGTGGAGCCGGGCACCGCGGAGCTGCTGGCATCCTGGGATCCGGCGCCGGGCGAGCGCCGCCCCGACGGGCCGGACGTGGCGATCGCCACCGTCTTCGACGGCGAGGACCTGGAGTCGGTCGCCGATCTCTGGGCGGTCACCCCGGACGAGGTGGTGCGCCGGCTGACCGGGACGCCGCTCACCGTCGCGTTCTCCGGCTTCGCGCCCGGTTTCGCTTACCTGCGCGGCTTTCCGGACGATTGGGCGGTTCCCCGGCTCGCCGCTCCGCGGCCTCGCGTGCCGGCCGGATCGGTGGCGCTCGCCGGTGGCTACGCGGGCATCTACCCCACGGCGTCGCCGGGCGGGTGGCGGCTGGTCGGGCGGACCGATCAAAAGCTTTTCGACGTACGCCGTGAGCACCCGGCCCTGCTCACCCCCGGCACCCGTGTCCGGCTGGTGGCGGCATGATCACCGTGCTGCGGGCCGGGCCGCTGACCACCGTCCAGGACCTCGGACGCCCGGGATACGCGCACCTCGGCGTGCCCCGCTCCGGCGCCCTCGACGTGCCCGCGCTGCGCCTGGCCAACCGGTTCGCCGGCAACCCCGACGACGCGGCCGGCCTGGAGACCACAGTGCTCGGTTGCGCCCTGCGGTTCGCCGAACGCACCCTCGTCGCGGTGACCGGGGCCGTCGCGGACGTGGACGTCGACCGCCGCCCGGTCGAACGGCTCCGCGGATGTCAGCTGTTCGAGGTACCCGCCGGTGGGATCCTCGACGTCAAACGGGCGACCCGCGGGGTGCGGTCCTACATCGCGGTGGCCGGTGGGATCGCGGTCGAGCCGGTGCTCGGCAGCCGCTCGACGGACACGCTCTCCGGGCTCGGGCCGGCCCGCCTCGCCGACGGCGACACGCTGCCGGTCGGGATCCCGTCGGGGGCGCCGTCGCTGGTCGGGGAACCGGCGCGGATCGGCGGCGAACTGGTGCTCGGGGTGCGGTTGGGGCCGCGCGACGACTGGTATGTGACGAAAGGGCTGTTCGGTTCCCCGTACCAGATCAGCCCGTTGAGCAACCGGGTCGGAACCCGTCTGGCCGGCAACCCCCTGACCCGCGCGAACGCCGGCGAACTGCCCTCCGAAGGAGTGGTTCTCGGGGCCGTTCAGGTCCCGGCGGACGGCAGGCCGATCATCTTCCTCGCCGACCACCCGACCACCGGCGGATATCCGGTCGTCGGGGTGGTCGACGACGTCACACCGCTCGCGCAGGCGCGGCCGGGGACTACCGTGAGGTTCCGTGAGCTCGATTGATCTGAACGCCGACCTGGGCGAGGGCTTCGGCGCCTGGCGGCTCGGCGACGACGACGCCCTCCTCGACGTGGTGACCTCGGCGAACGTGGCCTGCGGCTTCCACGCCGGCGATCCGTCCACGATGTACCGGGTGTGCCGGCGCGCCGTCGCGAAAGGCGTCGCGATCGGCGCGCAGGTCGGGTACCGGGATCTCGCCGGGTTCGGGCGGCGGCGCATCGACTACGACCACGACGAACTCCGCGACGACATCCTCTACCAGATCGGGGCGCTCGAGGCGTTCTGCCGGGTCGCCGGCGACCGGGTGCGGTACGTGAAACCGCACGGCGCCCTCTACAACACCGCCGCCGTCGACGTGGTCCAGTCGTCCGCCGTGGTGCACGCCGTGCTCGCCTACGATCCGGCGCTCCCGGTGCTCTGCCAGCCCGGATCGGTGCTCGCCACCCGCGCGGCCGACGCCGGCCTGACCGTGATCGCGGAGGGCTTCGCCGACCGGGGTTACCTCCCGGACGGCCGGCTCGTGCCGCGGTCCCGGCCGGACGCGCTGGTGCACGACCCGGACGAGGTGGTCGCCCGGGCCGTACGGATGGCCGTCGACGGCCTCATCACCGCCGTCGACGGCACCGACGTGCCCAGTCCGGTCCGTTCCATCTGCCTGCACGGGGACACCCCCGGCGCGGTACGGCTGGCGGCCGCGGTGCGGGCCGGGCTCACCGAACGGATCCCGGTTCAGCCCTTCTGACCGATCCGGTCCACCAGAGCGACCTCGTCGAGGCTCGACTCCTTGGTGCCGATCAGACGGTGACTCTTCGGATCGAAGATCCAGAGGACCCGTTCCTCGGTGCTGCCCGGACTGGCCCAGGCCACTCCGATCCCCTCCCGGCCGCGCGAGTCCTTCGCGCCCTCGACCAGCCGCATCCCGTCGATCAGGCCGATCCCCCGGTAGAACGCCGACCGCTGCGCCGGCCGCATCCAGAGTTGCGTGGGCAGGACGCCGATGAACTTGCCGACGGCGTCCACGTGGTCGGCGCCGGCCCTCTCCCGGGTGTAGTCCCTGATCCACACGGCCATCGCCGCCGGGTCGGTGGGCATGTCCGCCCGATAGTGCACGGTCGGCTCACAGCCGGCGACCTTGCAGCCGGGGATGACACCGAGCTTCCCGTCCTGATCCCGGCCCTTGCCGTCATGCCTGCCGTCGATCGACAGCCAGGTCTCGTTGAGAGAACCGCCCCACTCCACGAATCGAACATAGAGGTATTGGTCGCCCCGCGGGATCACGTCGGGCTCCTGCTCCGCGGCGACGGCGGCCTCGTTGAGGAAGGCGGCCACCGGCGTCATGCGCGGTCGCTGCTGCGGCTGCTCGACGGCCGAGGACGGGGCCGGCGTGGGTGTCGGCGACAACGCCGCGGGAACCGTCACCACGGCGACGGCGACAGCGCCGGCGGCAGCGACCAGAGCGGCCCAGCGCCGTCTCGGCCGCGGCGGCGCGATCTCCGACAGCAGGTGCTTCCGGGCGGCCCCGAGACGGTCGTACGACGGCAGCGGGGTCTCCTCACCCAGTTCCCGTACCAGCGTGATCTCATCCATGACGAACCTCCTCCTCGGCGCCGTGCAACGGGTTGCTGCCGCCCAGCGCGGCACGCAGGTTGGTCCGGGCCCGGTGCAGCCGCGACCGCACCGTCCCCACCGGGATGTCCAGGGCGGCCGCGACCTGCTCGTACGTCAGCTCCTCCTGCACCACGAGCAGCAGCACGTCCCGGTCGCCGTCGGCCAGATCGGCCAGCGCCGAGGTGAGCACGCCGCGCAGCGCGGCCGCGGTGACATCCGCCGCCACCCGGTCGGCATGACACGACGTGTCCCGCTCGGGTGGGACGGCCCGGTGCAGACGCAACCGCCGGACCTCGTCACGGCGGTGCTGGGCGACCAGATGGGTCGCGATCCCGTAGAGCCACGGGCGGGCATCCCGATGATCCGGCCGGAACGTGCCCCGGCGGCGGAAAGCGGTCAGGAACGTCTCGGCGACCAGGTCGTCAGCCTGCTGGTCGCCGAGACGTCGCGCCAGATAGCGGTGGATGTGTGGTGCATGCCGGTCGAACAGTGCCGCGAAGTCCGTACGGATCAACGCGGCGTCGTCCGGTTGTCTGCTGTCCTCCATGCACCGTTATCCGTCATCCGGTGCGGGAGAGTTCACGCGTCCATGCCGCGCAGGATCAACGGCAGCCGGTTCGGGGCGGCCGGGTCGATCACGATCGGCACCCCCCAGTCCTGCCGGGTCAGGTGGCAGGCGCCGAACTCGGCGTCCACATCGCACGTCGCCGCCTGCGCGACCACCTGCAGAACGCCCTTCGGCACCGCCGGGTTGAGCACGATCCGCCGGGACAGCTCGGTGGTCGTCCCCTCACCCTCCAGCAGCAGCTCGGCGGGCGACGCCGACACCACCAGGCGCACCGGCGAGCCGAACTGGCCGTCCAGCTTCTGCCCCGGCGCCGGCGTGAAGATCACATCCAGGGTGACCTCGCCCGGCGCCAGGTGCGACGGCGGCCGCTCGGTCTTGTGCCGCTCCCCGGTGACCGTCTTGACCACCCCGGGAGCGAGCCGGGTCAGCCGGTGCGCCGCCGACTCCACCACGATGACCGTGCCGTCCGCGGTGACCAGGATGTCACTAGGCTCACCGAGCCCGGAATCGACAGTGGACACCTCGCCGGACGCCGGGTCGAACCGCCGAACCGCGCCGTTGTACGTGTCCGCCACCAGAACCGAGCCGTCCGCCGTCGCGGCCACCCCGAGCGGGTGCTGGAACAGCGCCTCGGCCGCCGGGCCATCCACGTGACCGAAATCGAACAGTCCCTGGCCGACCGCGGTGTGCATCACGCCGTCCTCGACGTACCGCAGCGCCGACGTCTCGCTGTCCGCGATCCACAGCCGGTTCCCGCCGACCGACAGACCGGACGGCTGAGCCATCCACACGTCCGGGACCGGGCCGTCCCGCAGCGCCTCCACCGTCGTGCCCGCGTAGACCCCGACCGTCCGCTTGATCGGATCGAACCACCACAACTGGTGGATACCGGCCATCGCGATGATGACCTTGTCGTCGAACCAGGCCACATCCCACGGCGACGACAGATCGGCCGCGAGCGCGTCGTGGGCGTGGTCGTCGACCGTCGAACGCCACGGCTTCCCCGAACCGGCGACCAGGGTGATCTCACCGGTCGTCAGATTCAGCCCGCGGAGCTGGTGGTTCACGGTGTCGGCGACGACCACGTGATAACCCGCCGTCTCCGCGACCCCGGCCGGCAGCAGAACCAGGCCCTGCGGCTCGCTGAACGGCTCGCCCCGGACACCGCTGCCGAACTCGCGGACCAGGGTCTCGCCGTCCGCGGACAGCTCCACGATCCGGTGCCGGGCCGAATCCGAGACCAGCAGATTCCCGCCGGGCAGCTCGATCGCCTTGCCCGGGAAGTGCAGCAGACCCTCCGGGGCGGGCGGCGGAACGTACGGCCCGTCGCCGCGGTGCAGGGTCCCGTTCGCCTCGTGCTTGGCGACCAACTCGTCGATCAGCCGGGACAGGCCCTCGGCGTGCCCCTCGCCGGCCATCGAAGCGACCAGGTAGCCCTCCGGGTCCACCACGGCCAGGGTCGGCCAGGCCTTCGCGGCGTACTGCTGCCAGATGTGCATGTCGCCGTCATCGACGACCGGGTGGTGGACGCCGTACCGCTCCACGGCCGCGGCCAGCGCCTTCGGGTCACGCTCGTGCTCGAACTTCGGCGAGTGGACGCCGATCACGACGAGGGCGTCACCGTACTTCTCCTCCAGCGGACGAAGCTCGTCCAGGACGTGGAGGCAATTAATGCAGCAGAAGGTCCAGAAATCCAATAAAAGGATTTTTCCGCGCAGATCGGCCAGGGTGAGAGCCTTACCGCCGGTGTTCAGCCAACCGCGACCCTTGAGTTCGGGCGCACGCACGCGAAATTCCATCCGCCAATCCTGCCTCCCGGCCCCGGCGGATGCGAAACGGCCCCCGCTCAGAGAGCGAGGGCCGTCCAGGCTTGCGGTCAGCCGTTCTTCTTCAGACAGAGCACCTCGTCACCCTTGTCCTTCGGGACGACGATGTACGGCTGGGTCGCGTCACCGCACTTGGTCTTCTCCGTCTGGATCGAGACGACAGTGAACGTGTCCGGCTCCGAGCACTCCGCGACCACCGGGGTCGACCCGTTCCGCTTCACACACTGACCCTGCGACACCTTGAACTCGTCGTCCCCGGCAATCAGCCAGACCAGACCGAAGATCAGGCCCAGGAAGATCGACGCGCCCAGGACGACGGCCAGGGCCACCGGCACCGTCTTGACGTTCGACTTCGCCGGAGCCGGTGTCGCCGTCGGCTCCGGGGCCTTGAACTGGTCGAACTTGCCCTGCTCGTCCGCCGGGCCGGGCCAGCTCGTGGTGTCCTCCGGGCCGGGCGGCGTCACCGTGGCACGCGCCGCCGGGCTGTTCGGGTACAGACCGCCGCCCGGCTGCTCACCCGGAAGCGGGGTCAGCGCGGGCGCCGGCACGTACGGCGAGTTGCCGCGACCGGACACGTCGGTGGTGTGCTCGTTGAACTGGTCGTTGAACGGCGGGCGGCCACCCTGCTCGGGCGGGGCGCCGAACGGCGGTCCGGAGAACTGGCCCCCCGGTCGCCCGAACTGGTCACCCGGCTGGTTTCCGGCAAGCCCGTGATCACCGAACTGGTCACCGGAACCCCCGAACGGCGGCTGCGCCGAACCGGGGAACTGCGGCGAACCCGGCACGGCCGGCGAACCGGGGCCACCGAACGGCGCACCGGAACCCGGCGCCTGCGGCGAACCCGGCATCGCGAACGGCGAACCGCCAGGAGCATCCGGCGGAGAGACCCGCGCGCTCGCCGTCGCACGGGCGGTCGCCGTCGCCGGCGGCGTGCTGTCACCGGGCGGCGGGAACGAGCCGAACCCGTTCCGGTCGTCGTCCTGCTGCCCGCCCGGGAAACCACCGGACTGCGGCTCGTTGTCCGCCTGCGACGAACCACGCTGCGGCAGCCCGAACCCGCCCGACGGGATCTCACCCTGCGGGCCGAACCCGTTCGACGGGCTGCTTCCACCCTGCGGGCCGAACCCGCCGTCACCGCGCTGCGGCAGCCCCTGCGGGGCGCCGAAGCCGCCGGACGGGCTCTCGCCCTGCGGGGCGCCGAAGTCGTTCCGGGGCTGGCCGAACGCACCGGACGGACTCTCGCCCTGCGCGGAGCCGAAGTCGTTCCGCGGCATGCCGAAGCCGCCGGACGGGCTCTCCCCTTGCGGGGCGCCGAAGTCGTTGGGCCGCCGGAAGCCACCGGACGGGCTCTCGCTCTGCGGCGCGCCGAAATCGTTCCGCGGCATGCCGAAGCCATCGGACGGGCTCTCCCCCTGCGGCGCGCCGAAGCCCCCGGACGGACTCTCGCCCTGCGGGGCGCCGAAGTCGTTCCGCGGCATGCTCTCGTCCGGGCCCGGACCGGCAGCGAAACCGTTCGGGCCGTCCACGGCCGAGGCCGCCTGGTAACCGCCGGACGGACCACCGAACAGGGAGTCGGAAGCCGGCGGGAACGAGGGAGCGGCGTGCGCACCGGACGGGGCCTCGTCCAAGCTCTCCGGCTCCTCCGGCGTCGCCGGCGCCGGCCTGCCGTAGACCCGGGCCTGCGGCGCGGACGACGACGGCGGCGGCAGTTCGGCGGCCTCGGCCGGGGAGACCCGGCCCGGCACCGAAGCGCTGGCCGTCACCGGACGGGCCGAACCGACCGCGGGCTTCCCCGCCGGATCACGCGGCTGCGGAACCGCGGACGCCCCCTGCTGATCGGCAGCGGCCTGCCCGTCGGCGCCGGACAGCGCGCCGTGCGGACCGGATCCGGCCTCACCCAGAGCCGACCCGCCACGCGTGTCGAAGCCGCCCTGCGGGTCGGATCCCGCCGGGCCGCGCTGGTCGAAGCCACCGAGCGGGTTCTGTGGGTCGGACCCTGCCGGGCCGCGCTGCTCGAAACCGCCCAGCGGGTTCTGTGAGTCGGATCCTGCCGATCCCCGCTGGTCGAAGCCACCGAGCGGGTTCTGGGAGTCGGATCCTCCCGGGCCGCGCTGGTCGAAACCACCGAGCGAACCGGGTGCGTCCGAGCCACCCGCCGGGTTGCGCTGGTCGAAGCCGCCACCTGCGGGATTGCGCTGGTCGAAGCCACCACCCGACGGGCTGTGCTGGTCACCGGAGTAGGCGCCGCCCGGGAACGAACCGGGCTGCGATTCAGCGCCGGGGAACGAACCCTGCGGGTCCGCCGAGGTCGGGGCGGACGCCGGAACCGTGCCACCCGAAGCGAGCGACGCGCCCGGAACCCGCTGCGGGTAGCCGGCAGGGCTGGTCGACGGCGCGTCGGTGTCGCGTCCGGCCGGAGCGTCCGACGACGAGAAGGGCGCCGAACCGAACGCCTGCTGGCTGCGGATCGGCAGATCCAGGCTGGGCTGGGCACCGGAGCCGGCCGTGGACGGGTCGGCAGCCGGACCGGCCGGGGCACGCAGCGGGAAGCCGCCGCCGTCGCCACGCCGGGACGGGAACGTGTCGGCTGCCGGGCGCGGGGCGCTCGGCGCGGCCGGGGCCTCGGCGGGCCGGGCGTTCTCCCGCATCCAGCTGTTCTGCGCCGGGCCGGCGGTGAAACCGGCCGGACCGGCGGCGGAATCACCCTGGCCGGAGCCGTCCGGAAGGTCGGACAGGCTGGCGCCGGGAACGCGGACCGGCTGGTCACCGAATGCGGAGAACGGGGTACGGCCGAGGCCGCCGTCCTCCGGAGCGGTCGCGCCGGGAGTGCGGGTGGGCAGGCCGCTCGAGCTGAGCTTCGGCGGCGGGAACCCAGCCGGGCTCGCGGGCGCGGGCGACGACTCCTGGCGTCCACCAGGGGGGAACCCACCGGACTCGGCCGGCGGGAAGCCGCCGGAGTTGGCACCCGGGAAACCGCCCGAGGAAGACGGCGGGAAGCCACCGGACTCCGGCCCACCCGTCGAAGCGGGCGGCGGGAACCCGGCCGAATCCGCTGCGGACGCCGAGCCGAAAGACGCGGGACCACCGGAAGCGCCGGCCGCCGGGCCGAAGGACGCGGGTCCACCGGAAGCGCCGGCTGCCGGGCCGAAGGACGCAGGGCCACCGGAGGTGCCGGCTGCCGGGCCGAAGGTGGCGGGACCGGAATTCGCCGCCGGGCCGAAGGAAGCGGGTCCACCGGAGGAACTCGCCGACGGTCCGAAGGAGGCCGGGTCACCGGAGGAACCGGCTGCCGGGCCGAAGGGTGCGGGCCCACCGGAGGTCGCCGCCGGGCCGAAGGAAGCGGGGCCGTCGGAGGAGTTCGCCGAAGGGCCGAAGGACCCCGGCACACCCGCCGAGCCGAAGGAAGCGGGCCCATCCGAAGAAGAACCGGCGGGCGGGAAGCCCGGGGCTCCCGGCGACGTGCCGTTCCCCACGGGAGGGCCGTAAGTAGAGGTGGGCGGCGGGAACTCCGACGACCCGAACGACCCGGAGCCGCTCGGAGCCGAGAACCCCGCAGGCCCGGAGGTGGCCGCGCCACCCGGAGTCCCGTAGGTGGCGCTGGGCGGCGGGAACTCCGACCCGGCGGAGGCCGGGGACGCGGGCGCGGTGCCCGGCGGAGCCCACGGCGGCGGGCCGGCGTCGAACGGCGCGGGCGCGTTGCCGGAAGCCGGAACGGCCGCGGCGCCGGAGGCCGGGGCGGAACCGAACGGCTGCCCGAACTGCGCGGGCGCCCCGTAGGACGACGCGGCCTCGGGGGAGACGGACCCATATGGCGAGGCGCCGCCCCGCTGCGGGAGATCACCCTCGGGCTCGGGGACGCGGGCCGAACCATACGACGTCCCGGCAGGGGTGGGGCCCTGGCCGAAGGTGGAGACGGCGGGCACGACGAACGGCGAGCCCCCACCGGGGGCGCTGGCCGGAGGTGGCCCATACGAGTTGGGGAAGCCCTCAGCGGGCGGCTGGGCCGATGCCCGGCCGGCCGATCGCTGCAGGTCGGGCCGCTGACCATCAGGGTCGTGCGGGAACCCGCCCGACGTGGGTCCGCCCGACGTGGCCTCGGCCGGCTGACCGGCGTGCTGCCCCTCGGACGTCATACGCGCCTCCTCATCGATGCGGCCGTGCCAGCTTTGCACGGACGCGACCCCAGGATGGGGCCGTGCCAGCTTTCCGGCTTGGCCGTGCTGGGGCCGTGACGTTGTCGCTGCCGGAGGCCCCGGTCACCCGCACCGACCGGCCGTGCCGATTTGGGGACCGTGCCCACGGTACCGGGCGGGCGCGGCGGGAGGAATCCCGGTCTACGCCCCGGGGGGACGGTAACCGGATCTTCGAGGGTGTGATCGGACACGAAACGGCCCGCCCGGGTCACCCGGACGGGCCGTTCGTCGTGGTGGCGGCCCCGGACAGGGCCGGGGGTCTCAGAAGACCCGGTGCTGCGCGAAGATCGCGATCTCGTCGCGCATGGCCTGCGTGGGCGCCACCTGAAGAGCGCGGTCGATCGCGCGGTTCTGGCGGCTGATCATCCGGCGCTGGCGGTAGCGGTCGATCATGGTGCGGGCGGTGCTCATGACTCTGCTCTCTCCCCCGGTGGTGACCGGTGTCGTTCCCTACGGTGTCGCCTGCCGCTCGTGACGGAGGCGCGCGTCCCGTTGTCTACTCCATTATCGACGGAACAACGGGACGCGGCCAGCGATTTCGGGGGTGAGCTGGGTCATGAACCTAAGGATCGAAGGTCAGTCGCCGATCAGGCCGAAAGACCCTAGGTCCAGCTGAGCATCGCCGCCTCCGGGTCCTCGAGGAAGGCGCCCACGTCACGCAGGAAGCGGGAGCCCAGCTCGCCATCGATGATCCGGTGGTCGAAGGAGAGTCCCAGGGTGGTGACCTGGCGGATCTTGATCTTCCCCTTGTGCACCCACGGCGTCGGCCGGATCGCGCCGAACGCCAGGATCGCCGATTCACCCGGTGGCAGGATCGGCGTGCCGGTGTCGATCCCGAACACGCCGACGTTGGTGATCGACAGCGTGCCGCCGGTCATGTCCGACGGTGGCGTCTTCCCCGACTTGGCCGTCCGGACCAGCGCGTTCAGCGCGTCGGCCAGTTCCCGCAGAGTGAGCCGGCCGGCGTCCTTGATGTTCGGGACGATCAGCCCGCGCTCGGTCGCGGCGGCGATGCCGAGGTTCACGTAGTCCTTGACCACGATCTCGCCGGTCCCGCCCGACCAGGTCGAGTTGACCATCGGGTGCCGCCGGGCCGCGACCAGCACCGCTTTCGCCACCAGCAGCAGCGGCGAGATCCGGCTCTCGGCGAACTCGGGCCGCGTCTTCAGCTTGTCCAGCGCCTTCATCGACCGGGTCACGTCCACGGTGAGGAACTCGGTCACATGCGGCGCGGTGAACGCCGACGCGACCATGTTCTCCGCGGTCAGCTTCCGCACACCCTTGATCGGGATGCGCTGCTCACGGGACCCGTCGAGGACCGGTGCGGTGGTTTGGGCCGGCGCCTCGGTCACGGTCTGCCTCGCGCCTTCGGCGATGCGGTGTACGTCCTCCCGCGTCACCGACCCCATGGGCCCGGTCCCCTCGATCGTGGCCAGGTCCACTCCGAGGTCACGGGCGAGTTTCCGGACCGGCGGCTTGGCGAGCACCGGCCCGGTGACGGTCCGGGTGACAGCCGCCGGCGGAGCAGCCACGGGCACCGGCACGACCGCCACGGGCGCCGGGACGACTGCCACGGGCGCGGCCGGGGAACCTCCGGTAGCCGCCGGAGGCGGGGTGGGTGTGGTCGCGTCTGTGGACTGAGCGCCCGTACCACCGCGGGGTCGTCTCTTGGCAGTTGTGGTCTTCGGGCCGTAACCGACGAGCACCGCGGTGCGCCCGCCGGGCGCCGGACCTCCGATGAGGCCCGCCTCGACCTCTCCCTCGGGAGCCGCCGCCTCGGGAGCCGCCGTGGGATCGGTGTCGATGGCGATGATCGGTTTGCCGACCTCCACGACCGTCCCGGCCTCGTGGAAGATCCGGGTGACCACGCCGCCCCACTTCGCCGGGATCTCGACCGCCGCCTTCGCGGTCTCCACCTCGACGATCGGCTGGTTGAGGTCGATGGTGTCACCGACCTTGACCAGCCAGGTCAGGATCTCGCCCTCGGTCAGCCCTTCGCCGAGGTCGGGCAGGTTGAACTCCTTGATCCGTGACATCGGGCTCACCAGCCGAACGAACGGTCGACGGCGTCC
Source organism: Actinoplanes sp. NPDC019969 (assembly GCF_055562375.1). Taxonomy (NCBI): domain Bacteria; kingdom Bacillati; phylum Actinomycetota; class Actinomycetes; order Micromonosporales; family Micromonosporaceae; genus Actinoplanes; species Actinoplanes sp. NPDC019969. The sequence continues at coordinate 1,306,799 of NZ_JBVHFK010000001.1, forward strand.
AGGACCCGGTCGAGATCGGGAAGGTATTCCTCCTCCACCCGGGACGCCGGATAGGGCGTGTCGTAGCCGGTGACCCGCAGCACCGGCGCCTCCAGGGAGTAGAAGCACTCCTCGGTGACCCGGGCGGCGATCTCCGCGCCGAGGCCGGCGTTGCCGGGCGCCTCGTGCACGACGACGGCGCGGCCGGTCCGCCGGACCGACTCGAAGATCACCGGGTAGTCGATCGGGGACAGCGAGCGCACGTCGATGACCTCGAGTTCGCGCCCGTCCTCGGCGGCGGCGGAGGCGGCGTCCAGCGCCACCTTGACCATCGGCCCGTACGCGAGCAGCGTCGCGTCCGTCCCGGGCCGGACCACCTGTGCCGAGTGCAGCGGGAACGCCCCGGCGAGCGGCGCGTCGAGATCGACCGCACCCTTCTCCCAGTACCGCCGCTTCGGCTCGAAGAAGATCACCGGGTCGTCGGAGGCGACGGCCTGCTGAATCATCGTGTACGCGTCGGCGGGGTTGGAGCAGGTCACCACCTTGAGACCGGGGGTGTGCGCGAAGTACGCCTCGGGCGACTCGGAGTGGTGCTCGACCGCGCCGATGCCGCCGCCGTACGGGATGCGGATGGTGATCGGCAGCCGCACCGCGCCGCCGGAACGGAAGTGCATCTTCGCGACCTGGGCGACGATCTGGTTGTACGCCGGGAACACGAACCCGTCGAACTGGATCTCACAGACCGGCCGGTATCCCCGGATGGCGAGGCCGACAGCGGTCCCGACGATGCCGGCCTCGGCCAGCGGCGTGTCGATGACCCGGTCCTCGCCGAAGTCCTTCTGCAGGCCGTCGGTGATCCGGAAGACGCCGCCGAGCTTCCCGACGTCCTCTCCCATGATCACGACCTTGGGGTCGTTCTCCAGAGCTCGGCGCAACCCGTGGTTGAGTGCCTTTCCCAGGGTGATCATCAGTGCGCGCTCCCGTCGAACGAAGCCTGGTACTCCACGAACGCCTTACGCTGCGCGTCGACCTCCGGCGAGCCGTTGGGGTACACGTTGTCGAAGATCGTCACGGGTTGTGGATCAGGCATCGCCAGCACCCGCTCCCGCAGGTCGAGCGCCTTCTTGTCGGCGTCCGCGTCGACCTCGGCGAAGAAGTCGTTCTTACCGATCTTCTGCTTGGTGAGGAACGCCTTGAGCCGGCTGATCGGGTCCTTCGCCTTCCAGGCCTCGACCTCGCCGGCCATCCGGTAACGGGTGGGGTCGTCGGAGCTGGTGTGGGCGCCCATCCGGTACGTGTACGCCTCGATCAGCGTCGGGCCCTGGCCGTTGCGCGCGTTGTCCAGCGCGTGCCGGGTGACCGCGAAGCTGGCCAGCACGTCGTTGCCGTCCACCCGGATGCCGGGGAAGCCGTACCCGCCGGCCCGCATGTAGAGCGGGACGCGGGTCTGCCGCTCCAAGGGCTCGGAGATCGCGTACTGGTTGTTCTGGCAGAAGAAGACGAGCGGGGCGTTGAACACCCCGGACCACACGAACGCCTCGTTGACCTCGCCCTGGCTGGTGGCGCCGTCGCCGAAGTAGGCGATCACGGCCTCGCCGTCGCTCGAGCCGATCTTGCCGTCCATGGTGATGCCCATGGCGTAACCGGTCGCGTGCAGCGTCTGTGAGCCGATCACGATCGTGTACGGGTTGAACTTGAACTCGTTCGGATCCCAGCCGCCCTGGTCGACGCCGCGGAACAGGCCGAACGGCATGATCGGGTCGATCCCGCGGGTGTAGAGGACGCCGTGCTCCCGGTACGTCGGGAAGGCCATGTCCTGCGCGCGCAGCGCCCGCCCGGATCCGACCTGTGCCGCCTCCTGCCCGAGCAGGCTGGCCCAGATGCCCAGCTCACCCTGCCGTTGCAGGGCGACCGCCTCGGTGTCGAGCCGCCGGACCGTGACCAGGTCCCGGTAGAGACCGCGGTATTCCTCGTCGGTGAAGTCGACGGAGTACGTCGTCCCGTCAGCGGTGGTGACGCTGTCGATGCGTTCCCCGTCGGGGGTCAGCAGTTGGACGAAGCCGCCGGCCGGGATGTCCGTGCCGGCACCGCTCTCGCCTTTCGCCATCCGTGTCTCCTGTTTCGTCTCAGCGCCCGCGGCGGGTGTCTCCCGGCCACGCGGCGGCTCTCGGTGTGCCGCGCCTGGCCCGGGTGGGGGTTGCCGCGCGACATGACGGCCCGCCGTGCCCCGCTGGTTGGCGAAGATCACAGTTGCGATGCCGTCGCTCCCATCCTGACAGAATCAGTGACCTTCCTTACAGGCCGCATGGATCACGAATGAAGATTTTCTGCTGACAAATCGTTAAGGGTATTTGTCCGATTTAAGGAACTTTGTACTCTCACTCTTGCACGAATGGCCCTTGTGCACCGCTGCCGAATGAGGCCCGTGTCGTTCATCCCCAATGACCGCGACTGATCCAAGTTGATCTTTCTCGTGAGGGGGTTTCTCGCGTGCCGCACCTGCCCGACGACGACTTCGCGCCACCGCCCAAGGTGCTGCGCAAGCGCCTCAACGGGGTGTACCGCGAGGACCTCGGCTTCTCCGGTCCCACCCGGCGTTACGTGCTGATGGTCGCGATCCTCGTCGGGCTCGCCTCGGTGCCGACCCTCGCCGTGCTCACCACGGGAACCAGCGAGATCACCGGCCAGGACCGTCCACGGCCGATGGAGATCCCGTTCCTGCCCCCGACCGCGACCGGGCCGGTGCTGCCGACACCGACCCGGGCCGCGCCTTTCCCCCCGTCGTCGGCTTCGCCTCCGCCTCCGGTCCGCCCGTCGGCCTCCGGTCGGCCTGCTTCACCTGCTTCACCCCCGGGGTACGACCGGGGCACGCCGAATCCGGCCGGAACAGCGCCGCGCCGGTCGGCTTCGGTCTCCCGCGCGCCCGTCTCCTCGCCGCGCGGGCCCGGTTCCCCGCCTGTTTCCTCGCCGCGCCAGCCCGCGTCTCCGCCTGTTTCTTCACCGCGCGGGCCTGCGCCTCCGCCTGTTTCTTCACCGCGCGGGCCCGCGTCTCCGCCTGTTTCCGAGCCGCGTCGGCCGGCTGCTGCGCCGCGTTCCTCCGTGCCGCGCCGGCCCGCTCCGAAACCGGTCCGGCCGAGGCCCGGTCGCATTCCCGTCATTCCGGATCTGCCGGCCGTTCCGGAAGAGGACCGCATCCCGGCGCCGATCATTCCGGACGACCTCCCGTCCATTCCTGACCTGCCGGAAGTGCCGGACGAGCCGGGCCGTCCCGGCCGGGCCGACACCGATCAGCCCGACCCGGAACCGACTGATCGCGATAAATACGACAAACCCGACGGTGTCAAACCGCATCATCGGGGCACTCCCCGACCGGACGACAGACACCGATCGCCGGGCCGCCCGCGGAAACCGGCCTGCGAGAACTCCGCCGCTCCACCCGAGCGGGCCACCCGCCGGCACGCCGGACGTGCCGCCCCGAACACCGCCCCGGCCGGCGATCCGCCCCGGCGCCGGGCCCGCTCCACCGACGCATCGCACGCCCACGACCGCCGGTCACCGGACCGGCCCCGACACAGCCGGAGGTCAGCCGTGGCCGAACGCCCGTACAACATTCGCCCGTCCCGGGTCCTCGAGCAGAGCTACCACGACAACAGCAACGTCGTGCGCCGCGTGCTCACCGACGTGAACAGCGAGGAGAACCGGATCGCCAACCGCCCGTACCGGGGCATGCACCGGGCCGAGCACACCAACCATCCGGACCCGGGTTACGACCGCAGCTCCCGGATGGGCCGGCACCACGCCGAGTACAGCGACGACCCGTACATCAACCGCCGTTGACAGAGAACCAGCCGGGGTTTTCGGCTCACTCGTCGCGGTTGGCTTCGATCCAGGCCTCGATGGCGGCGTTGTCGTTCGGGTCGACGCCCTCCGCGATGAGCTGGGCCACCGCCGCCGTCGCCGGGCTGCGCCGCTCGCCGGTCGTGTAGAGCCGGGCGAACTCGGGGATCAGCTCCTCCATCGCGTTCTCGGTCTCCTGGACCGCGGCCGGCGGCAACCCGCGCCGCCGGGTCGAGAACGCCGACCAGGCCCGGACCACCCGCGGCATCATCGCCGCGTCGTCCAGGTCCAGCACCGCCCGCCGGTGCACCCAGTCGAGCAGGAACAGGCCGCCCACCGCAGGACTCCAGCGCAGCGGATCCTCGCCGGGCAGGGTCGACGCGTGATCCAGCACCAGGCTCAGGCAGAACTCCAGCGACGCCGTCTCCGCCGTGCCGGCCGTGCCGGTCGGCAGGTCGAACCGGGCCGCCTCCGGTGAGGTCAGGAACTCCCGGACCAGATCCGCCCCGGTCGGCCCGGCGGGCTCGTCCAGCGGCGGCGTGGTGACCGACGGCAGCAGGGCGATCCGGGCGCCGGCGAGCGCCCGGTCGGTGGCCAGCGAACCGTCCTCCGGCAGGTCGCCCAGCTCGTCGGTGACCAGCAGATGCCGGCCCACCTCGTCACGCAGGCGGCCCGGGTCCTCGGTGCGGAACCAGGTCAGCTCGTCGGCCGCACAGATCTCCCGCACCTGGGCGAGCAGGGTGCCGGCCGAGGTGGCGACGAAGACGTCCTTGGTGATGCCGATGTTGTGGTCGACCAGCGCCACCACGGCATGCTCGGGGCCGCCGTCGGAGTCGTCCTCGTACGCGAAGGTGACCAGGTAGGAGGTCTGGTCGCCGTAGACGTCCCCATAGGCCCAGCAGCCGGTCGGGCGCACCCGGCCGAGGTGGGCGGCCCAGGCGGGGGTGTGCGCGCCGTGACCCACCCGGGCGGCGCCCTCGGCGTCCGGGACGAGCGCGGCGAAGACCTCGCGGATGGTAGCGGCGGCCGGGCTGGCCGGGCGGGTCGTCGCGGTCAGGAAACGGCCGACGAAGTCACGGACGGCCTCGGCCCGGTCCTCGGCGGCAACCGCGTACACACTGCCGAGCAGGGCGGTGCCGAGCATCTCGGCGTCCAGCGCACAGCCCAGTTTCGTGACGTCGCGGGCCGCATGGATCACGGCGTCGTACGCGGTCCGGGGTGCGGGCATGCCGCGAGCCTACGCCCGCGGCCGCCCGCTGACCTACTCCGAACGTACGACGCCGAGCGCTTCTCTCGCCTGGGCGTACGCGTTCAGGACCTCGCGCACCGGCGCGACCACGTGCCCGCGCCCGACCTCGGTGACCGCCGCCCGCAACCGCGTCTCGGCCCGCCGCCGCGCCCGGCGTGCCCCGGCCCCGATGACCGGCTGCAGGAGCAGCCACAGCAGGAATCCGCCGAGCAGGCCGGCGAGCAGCAGCAGGGTGGCCAGCGGGACGGCGCCCACCTCGACGTCGATGTCCGGCAGCCCGAGCGCGGTCAGGGCGTACCCGGCGATCAGCCAGCCCAGTCCCGCCGCCGCGACCGCGAGCAGCACCCACTGCACGATCCCGACCGCCCGCCACCAGCGCGGCCGGCGTTCCATGCCCAGGTCGGTCTGCGCGACGGCCCGGTCCAGCGCGTCCGGCAGGTCGGCCGCCCGGGAACGCGCGGCGGTGGCCAGCGCGGGCGCCCAGACCTCCGGCAACGGCGCCGCGGCGCGTTCGGCGACCGCGCGGACGGTGAGGCCAACCGCCGACTTCTGCGCGGCGTCCGCCTCCGGCACGGAGGTCCGCGGCACCACATCGGTCGACACCGAGTCGGTCTTGACCGGCTCGGCCAGATGCAGCCGGCGCAGCGGGTCCGGCCGCAGCCGCCGCAACCCGCGGACCAGCGGCCAGCCGGTCGCCGCCGCGGCCCGGTGCCGGTAGGCGCCCGCCGTCGCGTCCGCCACGCCCGGCACCCCCGCCGACGCGGCCAGCGAGTCGCACAGCTGCTTGACGGTCGCCCGGTCCACCTCGTCCTCGGCGGCCGGCGGGCCGATCACGGCGCCCAGCTCCTCGCCGACGGCGTCCAGGTCGGCGGCGAGCCGGCGCAGCGCGGCCTGCCGGTTCGCCACCGTGCCCTCCAGCGCGGTCCGCAGCTCGGCGAGCATGCCGGGCTGTTTCGCCGAGGTGGCGATCACCGGGGCGCCGGTGAGCCCGTCCTCCTCCAGCAACCGGGTCAGGTCGCCGAGCACCAGCTCGGTGTCGCCGGGGCTGAGCCGGTCGGCCTGGTTGAGCACCACGATGGTGACGCCGGCGTGGGTGCTGAACTGCGAGAGGTACGCCCGGTGCAGCACCCGGTCGCCGTACTTCTGCGGGTCGACCACCCAGACGATCTGGTCGACCAGGCCGAGCAGCCGGTCCACCTCGAGCTGGTGGGCGTGCTCGATCGAGTCGAAGTCGGGCAGGTCGAGCAGGACCAGCCCGCGCAGCGACGCCTCGTCGTCGCCGTCCAGCGCGCTCTCCCGGACGAACCGCTGCCGGGGCAGCACGCCGACCCAGTCGAGCAGCCGGCTGGCCGGTTCGAGCGGGCCCCACACCACGGCGTGCGCGGTGCCGGTGGTGGGCCGGCGCACCCCGACCTGCGAGAGCTTGAACCGGGCGAGCGCGTTGAACAGGCTCGACTTGCCGCTGCCGGTGCTGCCGGCGAGCGCCACCACGGTGTGGTCGAGGGAGAGCGAGAGCCGGTTGCCGGCCCGCTCCACCAGCGTGTGCGCGGTCACCAGCTTGCTGTCCGGAAGGTACGGGTCGACGACCCGCAGGAACCGGGACAGCGCCTCGAGCCGGCGTGCCAGATCGCCGGCGTCGAGGTGCTCGTCACGCGTCTTCTGTACCAAATTCATGACCCTGACCCGGTCAACGCGAGTTCCTCCCTGGCGGTCTCCACCTCGGTGGCGGTCTGGCGCAGGAGCGTCCCATGAGCCGTCGTGAGGCGCACCGCCGAGGTCCGGTTCGTGTACCGGGCGGCCTCGGTGGCGAACAGATCCTCCACCCGGGCCAGCAGATCGGTCCGGGCCCGGGTGGCAAGCGTACGGATGGCCTGGTCCCCGAAGATCGCTTCGAGCACCTTCTGGGCGGCGACCGCGCTGCCCGCGCCGGCTGCCACCTCCAGGCCGGTCGGGATGAAGGCGGTCGAGGTGAACACCGCGATCATCACGGCGAGGCCGGCCCCGTTCACCGCGTAGGCGGCGCCGCGCGCGACCGTCCGCTTCTCCGCGGCCTCCTTGCGGACCAGCTCGAGCACCCACTGCTGCCAATCGCGGACCAGCCGGTCGGCGCGCTGCGCCAGGTCGGCCGAGGCGTGCTGCAGCTCCGGCTCCAACAGGGCGTCCCCGGCCGGGTGCGCCTGCCACGCCGAGTACGCCTGCTCGGCCGCGTCCGCCGCGACCCCGCGCAGCAGGGTGACCAGCTGGGACTCCATGGCCGTCTGCAGGTTCCGTGCGGGCGTCGGACGGCCGATCAGGGCCGCGACCAGCCGGTCCCGCAGGTGCCCGACCCGTGACTCCAGGCCGCGGACCAGGTCGCCGGTGCCGACGAACTCCTGCCAGCGGGCCAGCACCTCGCCCCGCAGCAGCCGGCCGTCGCGCAGCCCGTCCTCGACGGTGCGGCGCGCGGTGCGATAGGCCGCCTCGACCCGCTCGTCCAGCGCGCGCGCCGTCCGGACCTGGTCGTCGACGGCCTCGGCCAGCCCGCCCAGCGCCGGGGCGAGCGCGGCCAGGGCGCCGTCCAGGGTCTGCCGGACCACCGTGCTGCGGGCCCCGGCATCCGCCGCGAGCTGGGCGAACCAGACCCGCATCGGGCCGATCGCCGCCTCCGGCAGCAGGCCGCGCTCGTCCAGCTCGGTCTCCGGCAGCACGAACAGCGGCGCGGAACCCAGGTCCTTGGCGGTCAGCATCTCGCCCAGGTGCGCGGCGATCTCGGCGGCGGCGTCGCCGGGCACCCGGTCCAGCACCAGGGCGATCACGGTGCCGCGGAGCCGGGCGGTGGTGAGCAGCTCCCAGGGGACGGCGTCGGCGTACCGCGCGGCGGTCGTGACGAACAGCCACAGGTCCGCCGCGGCCAGCAGCTGGGCGGCGAGCTTGCGGTTGTGGTCGACCACCGAGTCGATGTCCGGCGCGTCCAGCAGGGCCAGCCCGGGGCCGATCGCCGGGGTCGCCACCACCTGCAGCGCGTCCGGGGCGGTGCTCGCCTCGCCGGTCCGGGTGAGGCCGGGCAGGAGCTCGCCGCGGGTGTACCACGGCAGGTCGTCGGGGTGGGTCACCAGCACCGGCGACCGGGTGGTCGGGCGGAGCACGCCGGCCGAGCTGACCGGCGCCTGCACCAGGCTGTTGACCAGGGTCGACTTGCCCGCGCCGGTGGAGCCGCCGACCACCACCAGCAGCGGGGCGTCGGGCCGCGACAGGCGCGGCAGCAGATAGTCGTCCAATTGGGCGATCAGGGCCGAGCCGACCCGCTGCGCCTCGTCGGCTGAGGGCAGGACCAGGGGGTACGAGACAGCGCCGAGCGCCGTCCGCAACCGGCTGAGCGCGGTCGCGAGCCGTCTCAGAGCGGGCGGGACGTTTTCCAGGTTCACCGGACGAACCTGACCGCCACCCGTACGATCTGATGGGTCTATGGCCGCTTTCACCTGCAGTTTCTCATCCGTTACGGCGGGGACGGCGGAAAGGGCCGACGGACCGACCGCGTCTCCGTGCGTCGTCACGGGTAAAGCGTGCACGATCTATGCATCCAGGACAACGGGTCCTGGTATGCCGTGACCTGACAGGTATGTGCCGGTGCCCTTCCGGAGCGTCGACTTGCGCCTGCCGGACTCAACTTCGATTTGACGATGTGCGCGGCCGTGGCATCATTGAGTCGGTTCCACTCAACCTTGTACGTGAACCAGCTCCTAGTGAGCCCAGCTGTGAGAAGCGAGGAACACCATGGCACGTGCGGTAGGCATCGACCTCGGCACCACGAACTCCTGCGTAAGCGTTCTGGAAGGAGGCGAGCCCACCGTCATCGCCAACGCGGAGGGCTCCCGGACGACCCCGTCCATCGTCGCCTTCGCCCGCAACGGCGAGGTGCTGGTGGGTGAGGTCGCCAAGCGTCAGGCGGTGACGAACCCCGACCGGACCATCCGCTCGGTCAAGCGGGAGGTCGGCACCAACTGGTCGATCGACATCGACGGCAAGCAGTACACGCCCCAGGAGATCTCCGCGCGCGTGCTGATGAAGCTCAAGCGCGACGCCGAGGCCTACCTGGGCGAGCAGATCACGGACGCGGTCATCACCGTCCCGGCGTACTTCAACGACGCGCAGCGCACCGCGACCAAGGAGGCCGGCGAAATCGCGGGCCTGAACGTCCTGCGCATCGTCAACGAGCCCACCGCCGCCGCTCTGGCGTACGGCCTGGACAAGGGCTCCAAGGAGCAGACCGTCCTGGTCTTCGACCTCGGCGGCGGTACCTTCGACGTCTCGCTGCTCGAGCTCGGCGACGGCGTCATCGAGGTCAAGTCCACCTCCGGTGACAACCACCTGGGCGGTGACGACTGGGACCAGCGGATCATCGACCACCTGGTCAAGACCTTCCGCGGCGAGCACGGCATCGACCTCTCGCAGGACAAGATGGCCCTGCAGCGTCTGCGTGAGGCGGCCGAGAAGGCGAAGATCGAGCTCTCCGCCGCCACCACCACCAGCATCAACCTGCCCTACATCACCGCCGGGGCGAACGGCCCGCTGCACCTGGACACCTCGCTGTCCCGGGCCGAGTTCCAGCGGATGACGCAGGACCTGCTGGACCGCTGCAAGGGCCCGTTCGAGGCCGCGATCCGCGACGCCGACGTCAAGCTCGCCGACATCGACCACGTCATCCTGGTCGGCGGCTCGACGCGGATGCCCGCGGTCACCGAGCTGGTCAACAGCCTGATCGGCCGCGAGCCGAACAAGGGCGTCAACCCGGACGAGGTCGTCGCCGTCGGCGCCGCGCTGCAGGCCGGTGTGCTCAAGGGTGAGGTCAAGGACGTCCTGCTCCTCGACGTGACCCCGCTGTCCCTGGGCATCGAGACCAAGGGCGGCATCATGCACAAGCTGGTGGAGCGCAACACCACCATCCCGGCGCACCGCTCCGAGGTCTACACCACGGCCGACGACAACCAGCCGTCCGTGCTGATCCAGGTCTACCAGGGCGAGCGCGAGATGGCGGCGGGCAACAAGAAGCTCGGCACCTTCGAGCTCAGCGGCATCGCCCCGGCGCCCCGCGGCGTCCCGCAGATCGAGGTCTCCTTCGACATCGACGCGAACGGCATCGTGCACGTGTCCGCCAAGGACCTGGGCACGGGCAAGGAGCAGAAGATGACGATCACCGGCGGCTCCGCGCTGCCGAAGGACGACATCGAGCGCATGATGCGCGACGCCCAGGACCACGCGGACGACGACAAGAAGCGCCGCGAGGAGGCAGAGACCCGCAACCTGGCCGAGCAGCTGCAGTGGCAGACCGAGAAGTTCCTGGCGGAGAGCGGCGACAAGCTCCCCGAGGACAGCAAGAACAAGATCGGCGAGGCGCTCGGCGAGCTGCGCAGCGCCCTCGGCGGCACCGACATCGAGAAGATCAAGTCGGCGCACGAGCGGCTCTCGCAGGTCTCCCAGGAGGCCGGTTCGCTGCTCTACTCGCAGGGTGAGGCCCCGCAGGCCGCCGCGGGTGGCGCGCCGGGCGGTGCCCCGGGCGCCGCGCCGGGTGGCGCGACCGGCCCGGCCGCCGGTGGCGACGACGTGGTCGACGCCGAGATCGTGGAGGACGACAAGAAGTGAGTGCCAAGGACGACGAGAACGACGGTCCGGCGACCGAGCGGGAAGTCATCCAGGGCGAGATCGACGAGACGACCGAGGAGACTTCCGCCAAGGAGCCGGTGGAGAAGCCGGCCGGCGCGCACCGCGCCCCCGAGGAGGAGGACGAGACACCGGTGGCGGAGGAGGCCAAGCCCGGCCTCGGCGCTGAGCTGGAGGCAGTGCGGGGCGAGCTCGACGAGCGGACCCACGACCTCCAGCGGGTGACCGCGGAATATGCCAACTACCGCAAGCGGGTCGACCGCGACCGGGGTGCGGCAGCCGAGCAGACGACCGGCAAGGTCCTCACCGACCTGCTGCCGGTTCTGGACGACATCGATCGGGCCCGGGAGCACGGTGACCTGGTCGGCCCGTTCGCCTCGGTGGCGGAGCAGCTCACCGCGGTGACCGGCAAGCTGGGTCTGGTGCCGTTCGGCGAGAAGGGCGACCCCTTCGATCCGAACCGGCACGAGGCGGTCGCTCACCAGACGTCCGCGGATGTCACCGAGCCGACCTGTGTCGAGGTGATGCGCCGGGGATACACACTGGGCGAGCGGCTGCTGCGCCCGGCTCTGGTCGCGGTCGCCGATCCGGAGTGAAATCAGTGACTGTGTCCCGCTCGCCGGTTCGCCGGCGGGCGGGACGTCGCCGAGTCGAGGAGGTGGACTGACATGAGCTCGAAGGACTGGCTCGAGAAGGACTTCTACGCCGTTCTCGGCGTGAACAGGTCTGCCTCCCCCGACGAGATCAAGAAGGCGTACCGGAAGCTCGCCCGCGATCTCCATCCCGACCGCAACCCGGACAACAAGGAGGCGGAGGAGAAGTTCAAGGCCGCTTCCGAGGCGTACGACGTGCTCGCCGACGACAAGAAGCGCAAAGAGTACGACGAGATGCGCTCGCTGTTCGGCTCAGGCGCGTTCCGGCGCGGGGCCCGGGGCGGCGGTGGCGCCCAGTTCGACCCGTCGGACCTGTTCGGCGGTTTCTCCGGGGCGGCCGGCGGCGCCGGTGCGGACCGGCGGTTCGGCGGCACCGGTTTCTCCGACATCTTCAGCTCGATCTTCTCCGGCGGCCAGGGCGCGCCCGGCCCGGCCCGGCGCGGGCCGCAGCGTGGCCGCGACGTGGAGACCGAGGTCACCCTCGACTTCACCCAGGCGGTCCGGGGCACCACCCTGCCGCTGACGCTGCGCACACCGGGCGCCTGTGACAACTGCCGGGGCAGCGGGGCCAAGCCCGGCACCACCCCGCGCGCGTGCCCGAAATGCCACGGCAGCGGCCTGATCTCCAGCAACCAGGGTTCGTTCAGCTTCTCCGAGCCGTGCCGGGACTGTCAGGGCTCGGGCAGCATCGTCGACGAGAAGTGCGGCGAGTGCCGGGGCACCGGCGGGGTCACCAAGACCCGCACGATCAACGTCCGGTTCCCCGCGGGTGTCGCCGACGGGCAGCGGATCCGGCTCAGCGGCCGGGGCGAGCCCGGCGACCGCGGCGGTGTCGCCGGCGACCTGTACGTGCAGGTCAAGGTGCGGCCCGACGACCTCTTCGGCCGCAGCGGCGACGACCTGACCCTGGTCGTCCCGATCACCATCGTGGAGGCGGTGCTCGGCACCGACCTCAAGGTGCCGACCCTGGACGGCCCGGTCACGCTGCGGGTGCCGCCGGGTACCCCGAGCGGCCGGAAACTGCGGGCCCGGGGCAAGGGTGTGGTCCGCAAGGAGGGCCAGGCCGGCGACCTGATCGTCACGGTCGACGTGCAGATTCCGGCGGGCGTGTCCGGCGAGGCCCGGGACGCGCTGGAGAAGTTCGCGAAGCTCACCCCGCCGCCGGGGCGTGAGCGGCTCGAGGCCCGTCTGCGCCGGGCCGGTTGATCCCTCTCGGGAGGTGGCACATGTATGAAGAGATCAGCATCTCGATGGAACAGGCCTCCGACGCGAAGGTTTTGATCATCTCGGTGGCGGCCCGGCTGGCCGGGATGCACCCGCAGACCCTCCGGCAGTACGACAGGCTCGGCCTGGTGCAACCCGGCCGGGCCGGCGGTGGCGGCCGGCGGTACAGCGAACGGGACGTGGCGCTGCTGCGCGAGGTGCAGCGGCTCAGCCAGGAGGACGGTGTCAACCTGGCCGGGGTCAAGCGCATCATCGGCCTGGAGCAACTGGTCGGCGACCTGCAGGAACGGGTTGCCGAGCTGGAGCAGCAGCTGGATGCGGCGTACACGCGGATCGCCCAGATGGAGGCGATGAGCAACCCGTACTCGGGCCGCGATCTGGTTCGTCAGCAGACCCACTCGACGGCTCTGGTGGTGTGGCGCCCGCGCCGCTCCTCGGACAGATGACAGCGGCGGCCCCTCCCGGAGGAGAGGCCGCCGCTACAGCATGTAGTCACCGGCTGAACACGTTGCGTGTTCAGCGGCGGTTGAAAAGGCCCAGTCTGCGCGGGTAGCGCACCAGGCCGCCCTCCAGCCAGTCGTGGTGGTCGAAGAGCTCCGGCCGGGTCATCAGCACCCGGCAGTTGTGCGCCCAGATCTGCATCGGCTCGTCGCCGACCTCCTCCGCGCGCTCCACGAACTTCTTGAGCCGGCGCTTGCGCTGCCCGCTCGCGTTCTGCCGCACCCCGTCAGCGGCGTAGATGTACATGCAGTGCTGCGCGAACCGCCGGGCCGGGCACTGCCGGTCCATGGCGAGCTCGAACAGGGTCGGGCCGAGCACGTCGCCGGAGATCAGGAGATCCCAGTCCTTCGGCATGCTGCTCAGGGGAACGGACTCAGGGTTGTACGCCCAGGCCTGCAACTCGTCAGGCCGAGGATCGACCGGATTGCCGAAACCGAGGAATGTAGCTTCACGCACGCTCACGCCGCCGCCTCACTCAACCGTCAACATCAACGGTCGGCGTCACACGCTGACCATAGTGTCGAACGTCCCAATACTCAGAGTCGTCGCCGCGCAACGGTAGCGTGCGGAGTGTCGCTGCGGAAGTGTCAAGGCCTCACATTCAGATACTGGACAGTAACTTTAGGCGTTTTTAAAAGAGGCGCAGGTCACTCCGGGGATGGCAGCGGCTTTTGGGTGGCTCGTTGCGCCGCCATTCGCTTTCGGACGAGCTCCTTGAACCAGGCGTAGTCCGGCAGCCGGGCCAGCATCGGACCGGTCACCACGGTGATCAGCACGTAGGCGGTGGCCAGCGGCGCCAGCCGGGGGTCCACCCCGTAGACCACCGCGAGCCCGGCGATGACGATCGAGAACTCGCCGCGCGGCATCAGCGCGAGACCGGCCCGGATCCGGCCGGGTAGCGCGATCCCGGCCCGCCGTGCCGCCAGATAGCCGGTCAGCACCTTCGTCAGCATGGTCAGCACCGCCAGCCCGAACGCCGGCAGCAGCACCGGCGGCATGTCGGCCGGATTGGTGGAGAGTCCGAAGAAGACGAAGAACACCGCGGCGAACAGGTCACGCAGCGGCGACAGCATCTGGGTGGCGTGGTGCGCCACCGGGCCGGAGATGGCGATGCCGACCAGGAACGCCCCGACCGCCTCGGACACCTTCAGCTCACCGGCCACCCCGGCGATGAACAGCGTCAGGCCGAGCACGCTGAGCAGCAGGGCCTCGGGATCCTTCACGGACATGAAGCGGCTGATCTCACCGCCGTACCGGATCGCCACCACCAGGACCGCGATCACCGTGACCACCGCGACGCTCAGCGTGCTCAAACCGTTGGCCAGGCCGAGACCGGCCAGCACCGCGGTGACCACCGGCAGGTAGAAGGCCATCGCCAGGTCCTCGATGACCAGCACCGAGAGAATCACCGGGGTCTCCCGGTTACCGACCCGGCCCAGGTCGCCGAGCACCTTCGCGATCACCCCGGACGAGGAGACCCAGGTGATGCCGGCCAGCACCAGCGCGGCTTTCCAGTCCCAGCCGAGGATCAGCGCGAACGCGGCGCCGGGCAGGGCGTTGAGCACCATGTCGATCAGCCCGGCCGGGGCCGCCGAGCGCAGGTTGCCCACCAGCTCGTCGGCGGAGTACTCCAATCCCAGCATGACCAGCAGCAGGATGACGCCGATCTGGGCGCCGATCGCGATGAACTCCTCGCTGGCCGAGAGCGGGATCAGCCCGCCCTGGCCGAACGCGAGGCCGGCCAGTAGATAGAGAGGAATCGGGGACAGCCCGAAGCGGCGACCCAGCCGACCGAGCATCCCCAGGCCGAACAGGAGTGCGCCGATCTCGATGAGCAGGATCGTCGTGTGGTGTTCCACGGGGCTCAGCCGTCGTCGTCGCCGGCCAGGATGGCGGTGACGCCGTCCAGGCCGTTCCGGGTGCCGACGGCCACGACCACGTCGTTCGCCTCGAACCGGAACTCCGGGCCGGGTGAGGCGATCACCTCGCGGTCGCGGAGCACGGCCACGATGGAGGCGCTGGTCCGGCTGCGCGCGCGGGTGTCGCCCAGGAGCCGGCCCACGAACGGGGAGCCGGCGGGCAGCGCGACCTGCTCGGTCAGCAGTCCCGCGGCCTGCTGCCGCAGGCCCGCTAGCTGACCCAGCATCAGTGAGGCGCCGAGCACGTCGGCCAGGGCCTCGGCCTCGTCGTCGGTGAGCGGTATGGAGGCCAGGCTCGAGTCGGGATCGTCCACGTCGTAGAGCACCAGGTCGCGGCGGCCGTTGCGATGCGACACCACCCCGACCGTCCGGCCCGATGAGGTCACCAGGTCATGCCGGACGCCGATTCCCGGCAGCGGAGTCTGTTCCACCCGTACGCGCACGATCTCTACGTTAGCGCCCGGTCTGGTGATGCTGGTCACCAACGTGACGAACGGCCTCGTCCGGGGACGGCCGTCGGGGCCGGCCGGCCAGCAGGAGCAGCAGGCCGGCCACGCTGAGGCCCAGGTTGATGGTGAAGGCCGTCCGGAAGCCGAACTGCTGAGCCACCCCGAACAGCGGCGCGGCCAGCACGTTCCCGATCGGGAAGGTGTTGGTGAACAGGGTGGTGGCCCGGCCCGGCTGGGACGGCATCATGTCCTGCACGTAGGAGATGCCGAGCCCGGACGTGGCGGAGATGAAGAGGGCGTTCAGCAGCTGTGCCGCGGCCAGCATCCATACCGCCGAGGACAGCATGGCCGCGGCCTGGTAACCGACCGCGCAGACCGCGCCGATCAGGATGATCCGGCGCAGCGGCATCCGGGTGGAGAGCATCCCGAAGCCCAGCATCAACGGGATCTCGAGGGCGGCGCAGAGGCCGAGGATCAGGCCGGCGTCCCGGATCGACCCGTTCAGTTCCTCCGGTACGAACAGCGGCAGCACCTGCCCGCCCAGCACCATCGTGGTCTGCAGCAGGGTGAAACCGATCAGGATCGGGATGAGGATCCGGGGCGTCCGAGCCGGTGGTTCGTCGTCCGGGGCGGCCGCCGGCTCCGGTGCCCGTACCTCGGGGAGGAAGCGGAAGGCGGTCAGGGCGGTGATCGCGTAGAGGACGGCGGCCGGGCCGTAGACGTAGCGGAAGTCGCCGACGTCCAGCAGCAGCGCGGCCAGCGAGGGGCCGCCGACCCAGGCGGTGGAGAAGACGGTGCGCAGCGCGTTGATCCCGAGCGCGGACCGCTTCGGATCGTCGCGTTGCAGCACCTGCCGGGCGTACGCGAAGGATTGTGGATAGAGCGACCCGGCGACCGCCGTGAGCGTCGCGGTGATCGCGAGCAGCACCCAGTAGTCGCGGATCACCGAGGTGAGCCCGGTGGCGGCGAAACCGGCCAGGGCGGCGGTGATGAGCAGCGTGCGCCGGATCGGCCAGCGGTCCGAGATCCGCGCGATCACCGAGGACATCGCCACCCACGAGATTGCGTTGACCAGGAGGAATACGGTGACCTGAAGCGGGCTGGCGTGCACCGCGGTGGTGAGGAACAGGCCGAGGTACGGGCCGACCATCGCACTGGCGATGCCGGAGGTGAGGATGACCAGGCCGAGGGGCAGAAGGCGGCGGGACAGATCGCTCAGCACCGGCACGTCCGTACCCTACGGCCGCTCGACGACACGCGCTAAAGTTGAGCGCGCTACGCTCAAGTCTGTCGTGTTGGCTTCAGGGGAGTTCATGAACACCGAACGCTTGACCACGAAGAGCCGCGAAGTGATCACGTCCGCGGTCGCCGACGCAGGCCGCCGTGGGCACGCCACGGTCGAGCCGTGGCACATGTTGCAGGCACTGCTCGACACCGGTGGGTCCACCGCCACCGCGTTGCTGCGGGCCGTCGGCGCCAATCCGGTGGAGATCCGTCGCGCCGCCGTCCGTGCGATCGAGCAGCTGCCGTCCGCCCGCGGCGCCAGCACCGTCGAGCCCAGCCTGTCGCGCGAGTTCGTCAACGCGATCGGCTCCGCCGACCTGATCGCGAAACCGCTCGGCGACGAGTATGTGTCGACCGAGCACCTGCTGGCCGGCCTGGCCCGGGTGGGCGGCGCCGTCTCCGCGGCGCTGAAGGACGCCGGCGCCACCGAGGAGGCGCTGGTCGGCGCGTTCCCGCAGGTCCGCGGCGGGGAGCGGCGGGTCACCAACGCCGACCCCGAGCAGACCTACAAGGCTCTGGAGAAATACAGCGTCGACCTGACCGCGCTGGCCCGGGACGGCAAGATCGACCCGGTGATCGGCCGGGACGCCGAGATCCGCCGGGTGGTGCAGGTGCTGTCCCGCCGGACCAAGAACAACCCGGTCCTGATCGGCGAGCCGGGCGTCGGCAAGACCGCGATCGTGGAGGGTCTGGCCCAGCGGATCGTGGCCGGCGACGTGCCGGAGACGCTGCGCGACAAGAAACTGGTCTCCCTCGACCTCGGTGCGATGGTCGCCGGCGCGCAGTACCGGGGCCAGTTCGAGGAGCGGCTGAAGAGCGTCCTGGAGGAGATCCGCAGCTCCAACGGGCAGGTCGTCACGTTCCTCGACGAGCTGCACACGGTCGTCGGCGCCGGCAAGGGCGAGGGCTCGATGGACGCCGGCAACATGCTCAAGCCGATGCTGGCCCGCGGTGAGCTGCGCATGGTCGGCGCCACCACCCTCGACGAATACCGCGAGCACATCGAGAAGGACCCCGCCCTCGAGCGGCGCTTCCAGCCCGTGGTGGTCGGCGAGCCGACCGTCGAGGACACCATCGGCATCCTGCGCGGCCTCAAGGGGCGTTACGAGGCGCACCACCGGGTGCAGATCACCGACGCCGCCCTGGTCGCGGCCGCCAGCCTGTCCGACCGCTACATCAGCGACCGGTTCCTGCCGGACAAGGCGATCGACCTGATCGACGAGGCCGCCTCCCGGCTGCGCATGGAGATCGACTCCCGCCCGGTCGAGCTGGACCAGCTCCAGCGCCAGGTCGACCGGATGCGGGTGGAGCGTCTCGCCCTGGAGAAGGAGACCGACCCCGCCTCGGTGGCCCGGCTGGAGCGCCTGGTCGCCGACCTCGCCGACCGCGAGGAGGAGCTCACCGCCCTCACCGCCCGCTGGGAGCGCGAGCGCGGCGGGCTGAACCGGGTGGGTGAGCTGAAGAAGCAGCTCGACGAGGCGCGCGCGGCACAGGAGCGGGCCCAGCGCGACGGCGAGCTGCTCGAGGCCTCCCGCCTGCTGTACGAGGTGATTCCCACCCTGGAGAAGGAGATCCAGGCCGCCGTCGACTCGGAGGAGACCAGCGAGCCGCCGATGGTCAAGGAGGAGGTCGGCGCCGACGACATCGCCGAGGTCGTCTCCTCGTGGACCGGCATTCCGGCCGGCCGGATGATGGAGGGGGAGACCGCCAAGCTGCTGCGCATGGAGGAGTCCCTCGCGGCCAAGGTGATCGGCCAGCGGGAGGCGGTCGAGGCGGTGGCCGGCGCGGTCCGGCGGGCTCGGGCGGGCATCGCCGACCCGGATCGGCCGACCGGCAGCTTCCTCTTCCTCGGCCCCACCGGTGTCGGCAAGACCGAGCTGGTGAAGGCGCTGGCCGGGTTCCTCTTCGACGACGAGCGGGCGATGGTCCGCATCGACATGAGCGAGTACGGCGAGAAGCACTCGGTGGCCCGGCTGGTCGGCGCCCCGCCCGGCTATGTCGGCTATGAGGAGGGCGGCCAGCTCACCGAGGCGGTCCGCCGCCGGCCGTACAGCGTGGTGCTGCTCGACGAGGTGGAGAAGGCCCACCCCGACGTCTTCGACCTGCTGCTGCAGGTGCTCGACGACGGGCGGCTCACCGACGGCCAGGGCCGGACCGTCGACTTCCGCAACGCGATCCTGGTGCTCACGTCGAACCTGGGTTCGGCCACCTCGGATTTCACGATGAGCGACGAGGAACGCCACGACGAGGTGCTGGCCGCGGTCCGGGCGCACTTCAAGCCCGAGTTCCTGAACCGGCTCGACGACATCGTGGTCTTCCACGCCCTCACCAAGGAGGACCTGACCGCGATCGTCGACATCCAGCTCGACCGGCTCCGCAGCCGGCTCGCCGAGCGCCGTCTCGGTTTCGAGGTGCGGCCGGCCGCGGTGGCCTGGCTCGGCGAACACGGGTACGACCCGATCTACGGCGCCCGGCCGCTGCGCCGGCTGGTCCAGTCCTCGATCGGTGACCTGCTGGCCAAGGCGTTGCTGGCCGGGGACATCCGGGACGGCGACACCGTGGTGGTCGACCTGGGCGAGTCGAAGGACGGTCTCTCGGTCCGGCGCGGCTCCTGACGATGTGAAACGGCCCCGGGGTGATCCCCGGGGCCGTTCGTCAGTCGCTGCCCGCCTCCCGTTGCCGGTAGGCCTGCGTCATCAGTACGTCCGTGATGGCGTGCTCGCCCTCCGCGGACCAGATCCGTATCCCGTCGCGATGAAGCTGATACCGGACGTCCTTGAATCGCGTCCGGCTGTCGTCATGGTGCACGATGTCCAGGGTGTCGGCGTGGGGCATGGGACTCACCGGTCCTTGTCATGTCTGGGGCGGCCGCGGTGTGGTCACGCGGCCTGCGCAATCGGAATGGCGCCGTCAGCCGGTCTGCCTCGGCCCCGGGGGTGTGTGCGCGGGGCGGGCGACTCATGCGGGCACGGTGTGCCTCTGGAGCCTTGTGCTTCCAGGAGGACGCCACGGCATCGAAGTCTAGGGGGCGGTGTCGAGGCGTGTCGCCACCCGATGGAGGGACGGTTTGCGATCGTTTGGGGCCATCGTTGCCCGATGTTGCCACACGGTCGCGAAGGGTGAGGCTCGGTCGCGGGATATGGCGCTCGACGGATACCGTGAATTGATCTATAGGAGGCCCTTGTGACCGTACCGACATATCAGGTGCCCAGCCCGGCGCCTGGCCGCCCGGTGACCGTGACCATCTCGTCGCTGCTCCTCTATCTGGTCGCCGCCATGCAGCTGGGGGTCGCGGCCCTGTCCGTGTCGTTGATCGGTCCGATGACCGACGCCTACGAGGTGGCCTTCGACGACCTTCAGGGCGCCGGCGACGTGGCCTCCGTCTTCCGGTTCGTGCTGGTCGCCGCGGCGGTCGTCTATGCGCTGATCGCGATCGGGCTCGTCGTCCTGGCGATCTTCAACAACATGGGCCGGAACGGGTCGCGGATCACCACCTGGGTCTTCGCCGGTCTGGGGCTCTGCTGCAACGCCCTGTCGCTGGGCGGATCGGCGGCCGGCACGCTGGCCAGCGGCGCCGCCGACACCGGCTACCAGGAGGCCCAGATCGAGCGGCAGATGGAGGCCGCGCTCCCGGCGTGGTACGACGCGGTCGGCTACCTGACCACCGGCGTGACCGTCCTCGGGCTGCTCGGAGTGATCGTCCTGCTCGCCCTGCCGGCCTCGAACGCGTACTTCCGCAAGCCGGCGGGCTGGAACCCGGCGATGCCCTACCCGGCGTACCCGGGTTACCCGGCCCAACCCGGTTACCCCGCTCAGCCCGGTTACCCGGCGCAGCCCGCCTATGGTCAGCCGCAGCCCGGATACCCCCAGCCGCAGCAGCCCTCCTACCCGGCCGCCGCGTACCCGCCGCCGACGTCGGCGCCGCCCGCGCAGAACCCCTACAGCTCGCCCGAGCAGAGCCACTTCGGTTCGCCCGAGCAGTACGGCAGGCCGGGAGAGCCCGCGCCGGGACTGCCGCCGTACCCCGGCCAGGAACAGCCGACCCCGCAGCCCGGCTCCGACCCGTGGGCGGCGCCTCCGCAGATCTCGCCGCCCTCCTCGGCGCCACCGGCGGCGCCGGAGAGCCCGGCAGCGCCTCAGGACAGCCCGGCCCCGCCGTCGCCGACCGACAACCCGCCGCCGCCCAGCCAGCCCTGACTGATCTCTTTCGGACCGGTTCATCCCTCGCGGGTGGGCCGGTCCGGCCACTTCCGGCCCCCGTACGCGATAGGTTCTTGCCAGCCGAACCCGCGGGAGCCCATCGATGTCGTACGCCGCACCGCCGCCGCCTGCCGTCGAACCCCGGCCCGGCGGCCGTCCCACCGCTGTCACGATGGCTGCCGTGGTGCTCTGGACGATGGCGGTGGCCGGCCTGACCTACGCCGTCGGTGTGGTCGCGGTGACCCCCGGCGTGGTCGGCCGGTTCCGGGACGCCGCGCCCGGCTCCGCCGCCGCGGACAACTTCGTCACGGTGATCTGGCTGGTCGCCGCCCTGTCCCTGGCCCTCGGGCTGATCTTCCTGGCGCTCCTGGTGGTTCTCGGCATCGGGGTGCGCCGCGGCAGCCGGGTGGCTCGCGCGATCACTCTGGGCGTCTGTGGCCTGGGCCTGGTGGCCGGCGCCGCGACGTTGGTGGTCCTGGGGGTGCAGCGGGCCGGGGAGGCCGTGCCCGGCACCCTGAGCGAGGCGCTGAACGGCGCGTACCCGTCCGGCTGGATCACCCTGAACGTCTCGGTGGCCGGGGCCCAGGTGGTGGCGTACCTCTTGGTGGGCGCTCTGCTGCTGGCCGCCCCGCGGGAGTTCTTCGCCGGCAGAAAATCCGTGGACCAATTCGTGACGACGGCTACACCGTCCGAGTGGGCTGTCCCACAATCGAAGCCTTTTGTTACCGGCGGGTCCGAACCCGATCAGTTCTCGGATCTGCCCGTGCTGTCGAAGTCGGCGTCGAAGCCGGAAGACGAGTACTGGTCACGACCGGCGGAGTGAGCGGTTCCGTATCGACGACTGTGGGTCACTCGAACGGGTACCGTCCGTTTATGTCGTTGTCACTCGATCGGCTGTCCGGATAGATCCAGATGGGCCGTACGGTGGGTGTTCTCGCCCGTACGGGCAAACGTGATTTGGTGGGTTCACAGCCTCTTCACAGCGCAGCCACCAGGTGGCCCTGAGGTGCGCGGAGGTAGCCTTCCGTCGTTAGGTGCTTTGAGCAGCGTCTATGGTCAAGGGAAGGGCGGAGGTCGGCCGAAAAATCTGTAAACCTTCTTTACAGAGCAAGGCTAAGCTGCGCGTCAATAGTTCCGTTCGGGCCTGCCGGGGTGAAAGATTCCGGTTTTTGTACAGCCAGTACGCTCGATGTCATGAGTGCACGGCACGACCTGGGTAAATTCATCACTGAATTGTCCGTCGCGCAGCGTGGTGTCGTGCTTTCATCGGGTCGTGGGGTGTGCGGCGAACTGATGATCGCGCAGTGTGGCGTGATGGTCTCGACGCGTTCCGTGTCGAGTCGTCGTCGAAGATCGGTGGGGCGAGAATCGACGAATTGACAATGTGGCCGGCCTCACTCCCCGGTGCGGGGATCGAGACCTCGACACGGATGGGTAGCGACCAGATGGCGACTGAGGCGTTGCAGGAGGCAGAGACCGAAGTCGTCATCGCACGATCGGAGGACCGGGTGAGGGTGTCCGGTCGTCCGACCCGGCGATCGATGTCGGCCTTACGGCCTGAAAGTTAGCCGGTTCGTTCCTGCGGACATGCAGGAGAATCGATGCAGTTGGTGGAAGGATGGAGATCGTGGGAACTGCGTTGGCGGAAATGACGATGCCTCAGATCTCGCCGCTTGCCGGCGAGCCTATTGAACGCGCTGACGCTGAGCGCCTGGCGGGAGTGCTGAAGGCGCTCGCCGACCCGGCCCGGCTACGGCTGCTGAGCCTCATTCAGTCCGCGACTGATGGTGAGGCGTGTGTCTGCGACCTGACGGCCCCCCTGGGTCTGTCGCAGCCGACCGTGAGCCACCACCTGCGGATCCTGACCGAGGCGGGTCTGCTGGAGCGGGAGAAGCGGGGTGTGTGGGCGTACTACCGGCTGGTGCCGACCGCAATCGCCACCATCGCCGACCTGCTGACCCCGCCGCGGAAGCGGGCCACCAAGAAGGCCCGTTGAGTTTTCGGTGACGGAGCCTGGCGTCTCGACTATGGGGGCGTGACGCCAGGCCGAGGACCCCGGCCCCGCGACGGCCGGCGGACCTGAGGAGGAACGGGTGAACTACGTCCCCGGTGACCTGCGTGACCAGCTCGCGCACGTGGGTTACGACGTGGTGCAGGCGGGCCTCGTCTGTGGATCGGGCGGCAATCTGTCCGCTCGCATTCCCGGCGAGGACGCCATCTGGGTGACCGCGAGCGGATCATGGCTGGACCGGCTCAGCCGGAACGCCTTCGCCCCGGTGCGGATCTCCGACGGGGGCACCGCCTACGTCGGCGGCCTGCCGGCGCCGACCATCGAGCCGACCAGCGAGTTGGCATTGCATCTCGCCCTCTACCGGGCCCGGCCGGACGTCAACGCGGTGGTGCACCTCCACCCGCAGACGGCGCTCCTGCTGGACGCCCTGGGCGAGCACATCCGGATCGTGACCACCGACCACGCCTACTACCTACGGCGGGTGTCGACAGTGCCGTTCCGGCTGCCGGGCACCACCGAGCTGGCGGCGCTGACGGCCGCGATGGCCGCCGACGGCACCGACTGCCTGGTGCTCAGCCAGCACGGCTGTGTGGTGATGGGCGACTCCGTCGAGCTCGCGCACAAGCGGGCCCGCAATCTGGAGGAGGCCGCCTCGCTCACCTACCGGGCGCTGACGGCCGGCCGGCTGGAGAACCTGCGGGACTGCCCGGAGGAGTTCCTGGAGCGGCTGTCCGGCTCCGCGGCCGTCACGGTCTGAGGGAGACCACGAAAAGGCCGGCCCATCGGGCCGGCCTTTCGTGTGTGCCTAGCGGTTGTTGTCGTAACCCTGGGAGGGCCCGTACTGCTGCGGCGGGTACTGCTCCTGGGGCTGCGTCGGGTAGCTCTGCGGGGCCGGGTAGTACCCCTGCTGCGGGTAGGCCGGCTGCTGCGGATCCTGGTACTGCGGCTGCTGGTACTGGGGCTGCTGCCACTGGTCGTACTGCTGCGGCTGCTGCGGCTGCTCGAAGTGCTCCTGGTACTCCTCGCGGGCGGCGTCGGCCAGACCCGCCACGCTCGCCGCGGCGACCACACCGATGGCGGCGGCCGGCTCCACACCCTTGTGCAGGCCGTTCTTCTTGGCCTTGCGCTCGCGGAGGATCTCGATGCCGATCGGCAGCACCGAGATCAGCACGATCAGCACGACCACCGGCAGGATGTAGTGGTCGATCTTGTCGCCGATGGCGTCGTAGATCTGCTGGGCCAGCAGGTAGCCGATCAGGATGATGCCGTCGGTCCAGAGGATCGCGCCGACGACGTTCCAGAGGAAGAACTGCTTGGCGGGCATGCCCAGGGTGCCGGCCACC
Organism: Actinoplanes sp. NPDC019969; assembly: GCF_055562375.1. Classification (NCBI taxonomy): domain Bacteria; kingdom Bacillati; phylum Actinomycetota; class Actinomycetes; order Micromonosporales; family Micromonosporaceae; genus Actinoplanes; species Actinoplanes sp. NPDC019969. The sequence goes on from NZ_JBVHFK010000001.1 coordinate 1,331,085, forward strand.
GGGTTCAGGAAGGTCCGGACGATCGGGATGAAGCGGGCCAGCACCACGGCCTTGGCCGGGCCGAACTTCTCGAAGTAGTACTCCGCCTTCTCGACGTACTCCTTCTTGAAGAGCTTCGACTCGGGCTTGTCGAACATCCGGCGCCCGTATCGGGCACCGAGCCAGTGGCCGAGCTGCGCGCCGACGATGGCGCAGATCGGCGCCCCGATCAGCAACGCCGTGATCGACAGCTTGCTCCCCGGCCCGAAGATCGAATCGGCCACGTTGGAGGCCGCGACACCCGCCAGGAACAGCAGGGAGTCGCCCGGGAAGAAGAAGCCGACCAGCAGGCCGGTCTCGGCGAACAGGATGGCCAGGACACCCGGCACCCCGAAGGCGTTGAGCAGGTCCTTCGGGTCCATCGGGTTCAGGGCTAGCTGCTCGGTGAGCGCTTGGATGTCCACGAGGAGCCAGGGTACCGGCCCGCGGGGGGCCGGTACCTGTATGAATGCTGTGCGATGCGAGACGTGACGCTCCGGTCACAGACGGGGGTCGACAGGCTCCGACTCGGCGGCCAGGATCGCGAACACCAGTTCGTGCACCCGCCACGGCGGCGCACCCTCGGCCAGCCGGTCCAGCGCCGCCAGGCCCAGCCCGTGCTCGCGCAGCGCCAGCGCCCGTTTCCGGCCCAGGTTGCGCTGCCGCAGACGCTCCAGCTGTTCCGGCCGGGTGTACTCGGGGCCGTAGATGATCCGCAGGTACTCCCGGCCGCGGCATTTCACGCCGGGCTGCACCAGGCGGCCCTTCTCACCGGTCACGGCCAGGCCGGCCCACGGCTTGACCACCATGCCCTCCCCGCCGGCGCCGGTCAGCGTCAGCCACCACTCGGTCGCGGCGGCCTCCGACGCCGGATCGGCCAGGTCCACGATCATCCGCCGGGTGGGCGTGAAGATCTCCGGGTCGGCGGCGACCAGCCGGTCGGCCAGGGCGAGGTGCCAGTCATGGTCCTTCTTCGCGTACGAGACGCCGGCCCCGGCCAGGAACGCGAACGGCGCCAGTGTCACCCCGGTCAGCCCGTCGGTCGGCTTCACGTACGCCCGGTACGCCGCCGAGTACCCGTCGATCTCCGCGGACCGCAGTTCGAGGCGGTCTCGCAGCCCGGCGACGTCCAACCCGCGCCCGGCCGCCTTCTCCAGCACCGACAGGGCGACCGGCAGCGCGGCCCGGCCGGCGGCGCCCACCCCGGCGTACTGGTGCCGGATCAGACTGCCCGCCTTGGCCGACCACGGCAGCAGCTCGGCGTCGATGAGCAGCCAGCCGGTCTCCAACTCGGCGAAGATCGGCGCGGCGGCGGCCCGGACCCGGGCGAGCAGCGGCTCGTCCAGCTCGGGGCCGAAGAACGGGCGGCCGGTCCGGGTCCAGATCGCGTCGCCCTCGCCGGACGCCGAGACGCGGACCACGGCGCGGGAGCCCATGTGCTTCTCCTCGCACACCACCCGGTCCACGCCGGCGGCCCGCAGGTCGGCGAAGGCGGACGACGGGTGCTCCAGGAAACCGTCGACGGTCGAGCTGGTGCACGGAGCCATCGTCGGGGGGAGCCAGACCAGGGTCTCCGGGTCGACGGCGAACCGGCCCATCACCTCCAGGGCGGCGGCGGCGTTCTCGGCGGGGACGGTCGTGGTCCCGTACCCGAAATCGATGTGACGCCGCCCGATGACATCCGCAAGGTCCAGGCCCTGCTCGGGTTTGGTCTCCGTGAAGATCGGGCGGACCGGGGCGTAGTGCTCCTTCTCCGCCGGGACCGCGACGATCTCGCGGGACGGCCAGCGCAGCGCGGTCAGCTTCCCGCCGAAGACGCAGCCGGTGTCCAGGCAGATGGTGTTGTTGATCCACTCCGGGGTGGGGGTGGGCACGTGGCCGTAGACGACGGCGGCGGAACCGCGGTACTCCCGGGCCCACGGGTAACGGACCGGCAGCCCGTACTCGTCGGTCTCGCCGGTGGTCTCGCCGTAGAGCGCGAAGCTGCGCACCCGGCCGGACGCCCGGCCGTGGTACGCCTCCTTGAGCCCGGCGTGCGCCACCACCAGCTTGCCGTCGTCGAGCACGTAGTGGCTGACCAGGCCTTCGATGAAGGTCCGCACCTCGGCGACGAACTCGTCCGGCTCGGCGGCGAGCTGTTCGAGGGTCTCCGGCAGGCCATGCGTGAGCTGTACGTTGCGCCCGTTCAGCTTGCGGGCCAGCTTCTGCTCGTGGTTGCCCGGCACACAGATCGCGTGGCCGGCCGCGACCATGCCCATCACCAGGCGCAGCACGCCCGGCGAGTCCGGCCCGCGGTCCACCAGGTCGCCGACGAAGACGGCCTTCCTGCCCTCGGAGTGGACGGCGTCCACCGGGCGGCCCTTCTCGTCGCGGGCCAACTCCCAGCCCAGCTCGGTCAGCAGCGTCTCCAGCTCGGCGCGGCAGCCGTGCACGTCGCCGATGATGTCGAACGGCCCGTGCTCGTCCTTGCGGTCGTTGAACAGCTTCTCGTAGCGGATCTCGGCCGCCGCGATCTCGTCCACCCCGCGCAGCACGTGGATCTTGCGGAAGCCCTCCTTGGCGAGCTGGTTCAGCGAACGCCGCAGGTCACGGTTCATCCGGGTGAGGACCCGGCGATCGAAGGTACGGTCCTCGCGCGCCTGCGTCCGCTCCCACGCCAGCGCCTCCGGCACGTCCAGCACGATCGCCACCGGCAGCACGTCGTGCTCACGGGCTACCTTGACCAGGCCGGCCCGGGCGTGTGCCTGGAGGTTCGTCGCGTCGACCACGGTCAGCCGGCCGCCCGCGAGCCGTTTGCCGGCCACGTAGTGCAGGGTCTCGAAGGCCTCCGCCGACACCGACTGGTCGTTCTCGTCGTCGGCGATCAGGCCGCGGAAGAAGTCCGAGGACAGCACCTGGGTCGGCGTGAAATGGGTGCGGGCGAACGTGGACTTGCCGGAACCGGAGATGCCGACCAGGGCCACGAGCGCGAGCTCGGGAACGTCGATGATCATGCGGTCACCTCCTTCGTTTCACGGGCGAACAGGGCGAGCTGGGTCGGGGCGCCGGTCGTCTCGTGGTCGTCACCGACACCACGGATCGTGACGGTGTAGCCGTAGGCGTCCGCGACCCGGCCGGCCCAGGCGGCGAACTCGGCACGGGTCCACTCGAAGCGATGATCCGAATGACGCATCCCGGTGAGACCCTCGTAGTGCACGTTGTACTCGACGTTCGGCGTGGTCACGACGACGGCGCCGGGCTGCGCGTGACCGAAGACGGCGGCCTCCAGCGCGGGCAGCCGGGGCAGGTCGACGTGCTCGATCACCTCCATCAGCACCGCCGCGTCGAACCCGCGCAGCCGGTCGTCACGGTAGGTGAGCGCGGTCTGGATCAGCTTGACCCGGTCCTTCTGCCGTTCGGGAAGCCGGTCCAGCCTCAGCTTGCGGGCCGCCATCTCCAGCGTGCGGGTGGCCACGTCGGCGCCGACGATCTCGGTGAAGCTCCGGTCCTTGAGCAGCGCGGCCAGCAGGGCGCCGCCACCGCAGCCCAGGTCCAGGACCCGGGACGCGTTCACCTCGGCCAGGGCGGCCAGGACGGCGTCGCGGCGCTGCTCGGCCAGCGGGGCGCGGCGGGCCACCGGCAGCTCCGCCTCCTCCTCGGTGACCGGCTGATCCGCTTCGAGCAACTGCAGCGCGGTGGTCGCCAGCGAGCGGCGATGGGCCAGGTAACGGCGGGCGATCAGCACCTTCTCCGGGTGGGCGGCGAGCCAGCCCTCACCGGAGCGCAGCAGCTTCTCGATCTCGTCCGGGGCGACCCAGTAGTGCTTGCCGTCGTCCAGCACCGGGAGCAGCACGTAGAGGTGGTTGAGCGCGTCGGCCAGCCGGATCTCGCCGGTCAGCAGCAGGTCGACGTACCGGCTGTCGCCGCCGATCTCCGGCTCGAACGGGATCGGGGTGGCCGTCACCGTCCAGCCGAGCGGCGCGAACAGGCGGGTCACCAGGTCCGGCGTGCCGCGCAGCACGGGCACCCGGATCTCCAGCGGGATCGCGGCGGCGGCCAGCTCGGGACGGTCCTTCGAGGCGCCGCGCAGGGCGGTCCGGAAGACCTTCGCCATCGCGCTGGCCAGCAGGCTGGACGCGGCGTAGGGGCGGTCGTTCACGTACTGGCTCAGCTCGAAGGCGTCCTTCTGCGCCCGGAGCATCTGCGGGTCCACGTCCAGCATCAGGGCGGCGGTGCAGCGGTCCTCGGTGTTCTCGGGGTAGAGGACGTACGCCGTACCGGTGGGCACGTCGAAGGAGTGCACCCGATCAGGGTGCTTGACCAGCAGATATCCCAGGTCCGTGGCGGGCCGGTGGGTGGTCGTCAGAGTGAGCAGCACACGCCGATCCTGTCAGCGCGGGGCGAATCCAGCGATCGATTTGCGTCGCGCCGCAATGATTCCGGGACCCGGTCCCGTCGTAGGAGCGGAGGTGACCGTGACCTACGAGGAATTCGCCGACAGCCGGCTCAGCGCCGGATCTGGGGCCTGCTCGCCCGGCTGCCACGCCGGCAGCGGGCCGCCCTCGTCCTGCGCTACTACGAGGACCTGCCCGACCAGGAGATCGCCGACATCCTCGGCTGCGCCGTCGGCACGGTCCGCTCGTCCATCTCGCGAGGGCTCGGCGCGCTCCGGGCGGAACTGGTGGAGACCCCATGAGCAAGATCGAGGAAGAGCTGCGGGCGGCGTTCGCCCGGCACGAGGCCGACACCCCGGCCTCCGATCCGGTCCGCGCCGGGATCGATGTCGCTTGGGTACGGGCGAAGCGCCGCCGTGCCTGGCAGCGTGTGGCCGGCGCGGCCGCCGCGGTGGTGCTGGCCGGCGTCGGCGTGCCGGTCATGGCGGGCCGGTTCGGGCACGGGCCGGTCCCGCCGGTGCTGCCCGCGGCGGGCCTCGACGGGCCGGTCGACGTGCTGCTGCTCGGCAGCGACCGCAGGCTGGCCGACACGGTCATGCTGCTGCACGTGACCGCCGACCGGAAGCGGGCCTACCTGGTCAGCCTGCCCCGCACCGGCGTGCTGCCGTCCGGGGAGCGCCTCAACGCGACCCTGTTGCGCGGTGCCGCCGCGACCCGGGACGCGGTGCGGTCGCTGACCGGGGTGGAGATCGACGCGACAGTGACGGTCGGCCTGCCGGCGCTCACCGCGGTCACGGGGGCCGTCGGTGGCGTCACCGTGTGCGTCGAGCAGGGCATCGTCGCGCACAGCAAGCGCAAGGCCATCCCGGAGGGCTGCCAGACGATCGGCCCTGAGGAGGTGGGACCGCTGTTGCGGGGCCGCTACCAGCTGCGTAACGGGTTATATGACCGGGATGCCCACAATCGGTCCTTCCTGCGCTCCCTGTCACAGAAGGTGACGGTCGGTGGGATCGACCTGGGCGAGCTGCAGGGCCTGCTGGCTGCGGCGACGGACGGGATCACCATCGACGGGGACAGGCTGGGGCTGCTGCGGCTGGCGGCCTCGCTGGACCGGCCGGAGCTGGTCGGCATCGGCGCGCGCTCGGCTGCCGGCGGGCCGGAGGGCAGCCCGGCCGAGGCGATCTATCCGCAGGTCGGGGCCGGGCTGTTCGCGGCGATCCGGGCGGACCGGGTGGGCGAGTGGGCCGCGGCCCACCCGGATTTCGTCGACGGCTGAGCGCCGTCAGCGGTAGTCGTCGTCGAAGTCGACGGTCCGGTTGTCCTCACGGCCGTCCCAGTCGCCGGCCTCGGTGGGCCGCCGCTCGTCACCGGCGTCGTCCGGCCAGCCGGGGACCGCGGCCATCGCCTGCTCGGCCGCGTCGACCTCGGGCGTCTCCAGGTCGAGCTCGGCCATCGGGTGCGTCATGCTTCGGCTCCCTTCCGTCTCTCGGCTGCTCCTCGTCCATGGTGCGGCTTCCCCCGTCCGGATGCCGCACAAACAGGCATCCGCCCGGTTTGTGGCAGCCGGGCGGTGTGAATTTCGGGGCAGTTTCCGTTACGCAACGCGACTGCGGAATACTGCCTGCTGGAGGACAGCGCGGTCCTGCCCTCTGCTGCCGTGAAAAAAGAGCAAGGAGCGCATCCGATGCCTATCGCTTCTCCCGAGGTCTACGCCGAGATGATCGATCGCGCCAAGGCCGGCGCGTTCGCCTACCCGGCGATCAACGTGACGTCCTCGCAGACCCTCAACGCGGCCCTCCAGGGCTTCGCCGAGGCCGGCAGCGACGGCATCATCCAGATCTCCACCGGTGGCGCCGAGTACGTGTCGGGCCCCACCATCAAGGACAAGGTCGTCGGCGCCGTGGCGCTGGCCGAGTTCGCGCACCACGTCGCCAAGAAGTACTCGATCAACGTGGCGCTGCACACCGACCACTGCCCGAAGAACCACCTCGACGGCTTCGTCCGCCCGCTGATCGACATCTCCGCGGAGCGGGTCGCCAAGGGTCAGGCGCCGCTGTTCCAGTCGCACATGTGGGACGGCTCGGCCGTGCCGCTGGAGGAGAACCTCCAGATCGCCGAGGAGCTGCTCGCCAAGACCGCCGCTGCCAAGATCATCCTGGAGATCGAGGTCGGCGTCGTCGGTGGCGAGGAGGACGGCGTCTCCGCCGCGATCGACGACAAGCTGTACTCGACCGTCGAGGACGGCCTGGCCACCGCCGCCGCCCTGGGCCTGGGTGAGAAGGGCCGCTACCTGACCGCCCTCACCTTCGGCAACGTGCACGGCGTCTACAAGCCGGGCAACGTCAAGCTGCGCCCGGAGATCCTCAAGGAGATCCAGGACGCGATCGGCGCCAAGTACGGCAAGGAGAAGCCGCTCGACCTGGTCTTCCACGGCGGCTCCGGCTCGCTGCTGTCGGAGATCCACGGCGCGCTGGACTACGGCGTGGTGAAGATGAACATCGACACCGACACGCAGTACGCGTTCTCCCGCCCGGTCGCCGACCACTTCTTCAAGAACTACGACGGCGTTCTGAAGATCGACGGCGAGGTCGGCAACAAGAAGGCGTACGACCCGCGCGCCTGGGGCAAGCTCGCCGAGAACGGCCTCGCCAAGCGGGTCGTCGAGGCCGCGCAGCACCTCCGCTCGGCCGGCACCTCGCTCGGCAAGTAATCACCCGATCCACCGGCGGCGGCCGGTCCCCTTCGTGGGGACCGGCCGTTGTTGTCTTGCAGGGTTACGCAGAGGCACGGGTAACATCGACCCGTCAAGATCGGCGGGACGGTGATCGTGCTCGGAATCGAGGGCTGGAAACCCGAGTGGCATCACGATGCCGAAGCCCTCGCCGCCACCCATCGACACTCGTTCGTGCGGCTCATCGGCCGCAGGCTGCGATCGAGCCACCTGATGTGGGACATCGCGCAGCGTGGCTGGTTCGCCGACGGCCCGGTGATCCTCGACTTCGGACTGAGTCGCGTCGAGATCACGCACCGTAAATTCGACGAGTGCGCGATCACCTTCGACCAGATCGACATGACGGTGCCCGTCGACTGGTACGAGCATTTCGACTGGCGATCCGACCCGCACGCCGCGCTGCGTAACGCCCGGGGCCGCCCGCTCCGCGCCGTCAACATCATCGAGCGGACCACGTCGGCCGACTGGCGGCCCCGGGTGCTGCACGCCGTGGAGTTCCTCTTCGACGGGGCACGGCTGGCCGTTTACAACGCGATGGACGAGAACGGCCTCACCGACGTCCCCGAGGCGGACCTGCCCGCGGTGCACTGGCGCCGCGTGCACGTCGCCTGACGGTCAGTCGCCCCCGCCGCCACCCCCGCCGCCGCTGTCGCCGCCACCCCCGCCGCCGCTGTCACCGCCGCCGCTCCACCAGCCGCCGCCGCTGTCGTTGCTGTCGCTCGACGGGGAATCGACATACGAGTTGTCACCACCGCTGCTGTGGTGATGGGTGTAGTGACGGCTGCGATGCGACGAGCCGCCATGGCCGGACCGGCCCTGCCGGTAGGCGGACCTGGTGTTGTGGCTGATCACCTTGACGACCAGCACCACGGCGAAGACCGCGATCAGCAGACCGAGGATCACCGGCACGAACAACAACGCTTCCATGGCAGCAGTGTGCGGTAGCCGCGCCACTACCGGGAGAGCGCTGCCACAGCCTCGTCCAGGGAGTCGGTCACCACGACCAGATGAGACTGGTCGCCATGGGGCGAACGGGCCAGCAGCGGCCCCAGCAGGTCCACCACCGGCAGTTTCGACCAGTGCTCGGTGCCGAGGAAGACGTAGGCCCCGGACGGGCCGTCGGTGGCGTAGAACGTCTTCGTCGCCGCCTGGAAGATCTCCTGAACCGTCCCGGCCCAGCCCGGCGCGAACACGATGCCACCCCGGGCCAGCCGCAGGATCGAATCCTCCCGGACGGCGTTGGAGAAGTACTTGCCGATCTGACCGGCGAACAGGTTGGCCGGCTCGTGCCCGTACAGCCAGGTGGGCAGTGCCAGACCGCCGTGCTGAAGCTGACCGGCGACGTCCAGATCCGGCAGCGGATAGATCTTGCGGACAGAGAGGGCCGCCGCCGTGTAGGGGTCGTGATCCATGAACTGCGGCGCCACCGACAGATGATCGACAGCGGTCGCCAGCTCCCGGTCGCTCCGCGAGGCGAAGTACGCCCCGAGGTTGGCCGCCTCCATCACCCCCGGACCGCCGCCGGTCACGATCAGGCGGCCCGCCCCGGCCAGCCGCTGCGCCAGCGAGGCCGCCATCCGGTACGCCGCGGAACCCCGGGGCGCCGCGTGGCCACCCATGATCCCGATCGCGCCGCCGGTCCCGTGCACATGCGCCCACTCGTTGAGCGCCTTGCCCAGCGCGTTGTCGATCCCGGCGTCGTGCAGCCGCTGGGACAGCGCCTCCCGGATGTCCGGCACTGCGCCGCCGTGCGCCACGAAATGCTCGTAGACCACGGTGTCGAACATGCCGGCGAAACCGTGCTCGGCGAACCCGGCCGCCAGATCGTCCGGCGTGTAGAGCAGCGCCGGATGGGTCGGGTAGGGCCGCTCGTCGAACGGCGGGATGATGTGCGCCCCGCGCCGGATCAGGTCGGCCTCCACCTCCGGCCCGGCCAGGTGACAGCCGACGAACAGGGTGTCCCGCACGTCCACTCCGGACAACTCGGGCGGATCCCGGTCCAGGCGCAGGCCCAGGACGCAGAGCCCGGCCAGGGTGTTCTTGGCCAGGTGCACGTCCAGTTCGGCTCGGGTCTCGATCTCTTCGGCGGTCGCGTCGAACGGCGCGTCCCCGCCCAGGACTGGTTGCAGCGGATCGGGCATGCCGTCCATCTTGCGCCCACCGCGCACCTCGTTGACGGACTACCTAAGGTTGTTCCATGCGTGCTGCGTCGGGTTCACTTTTCGGGCTGGCCTACGGGGACTCACTCGGCAAACCGACCGAGTTCCAGGACTATCCGGCGATCGTGGCGCGATACGGGCCAGGCGGCCCGCGGGTGCTGGTCGGCGAGCCGGCCCTGGTGACCGACGACACACAGATGGCCCTCGCGGTCGGTGAGGCCCTGCTCGAGGCCGGCCCGCACCTCACCCCGGACGCGTTCGAGCCCGTGCTGCGGCGGCGCTTCCTGGAGTGGGCGGCCAGCCCGGAGAACGACCGCGCCCCCGGCATGACCTGCCTGCGCGCCTGCGGCAACCTGGCCGACGGCCGGCCCTGGGTGCAGGCCACCCAGGCCGACTCGAAAGGCTGCGGCGCCAACATGCGGGTCACCCCGGTCGGCCTGGTGCCCGGCCTCACCGAGGACCAGCGGGCCGGCGCCGCGCAGCTGCAGGCCGCCCTCACCCACGGGCATCCGACCGGTCTCGCCGCCAGCGAACTCACCGCCTGGGCCGTGTTCTGGCTCCGCGACGGCCTCGCGCCGCGGGACCTGCTCGCGGCGCTCCGGGACCGCTGCGCCGAACAGCGCAAGATCTACCGCGGCGACTGGCTGGGCGAGCTGTGGCAGCGCCCGACGGTGTCCGGACCGGAAGACTTCATCGCGCGCGGCTGGGACGAGTGCGCCGCCGCCCTGGACCGGGTCGCGACAGCCCTGGCTGTCGGCCGATTCGACGGTGACCCCTGCCTCGCCACCGGCGCCGGCTGGATCGCCGAGGAGGCGCTGGCCACCGCCCTCTACGTCTATCTGATCTCCCCGGACGAGCCGGTCACGGTCGTCGCCCGCGGCGCCGCCTCCTCCGGCGACTCCGACTCCATCGCCTGCCTGGCGGGCGCGTTCGCGGGCGCGTCACTCGGCCTGGCGGCCTGGCCGGCCGACTGGCAGACCCAGATCGAATACGCGGACCGGCTCTTCCGCCTCGGCGCCGCTTGGGACTGATCCGGTACGGGCCACGCACGGTCCCGTGCCTTCCCTCCCGCCCGCCCTCGGCTTCCGGTCACCCCTCGGCTGGTTCGCGGGGCTGTCTCCGCCCGTCCGAGACAGCCCTCAGGACCAGCCGGATGAGCCGGTGGCGGCCCGTGGCCGTGTACCGGCGGCTGACCGTGTACTGGTGGGTGGCCGTGTACCGGCGGCTGGCCGTGTACTGGTGGGTGGCCGTGTACCGGCGGGTGGCCGTGCACCGGCGGCTGGCCGTGTGATGCCGGGTTGGCGTGGGCCGTCGAGGCATGTTTGCCGCGCTCGGCGAGCAGGGCAACACCGTCGCCGGAAAGAACGATCGGTCCTGCGTAATCAACCTCGACCGGGTCGGCTTCCTTGGGCCGGCGGCGATTCGGTGGCTTCACGGGAGGGCGGAGAGTCCTGTTCCCGTCTCCCTCCGTGAGTGCTTGTGCGTCCGCGAGGGTTCGTGTGACCGGGAGTGCTCGTGCGAGTGCTCGTGAGTCCGCAAGTTCCGACAGGATGTAAGCGCACCCCTGCCGATCTTGAGCTGACCACCGGGATCTTGTGTGATCCGCACCGATTGCTCCCGCTCAAGATCGGTAAGGCTGGCGATCTTGGTCGGGAGGCACCGGGATTCCGGAGTCGAACGCACACGGATGAGCCGATTCGCGACCTTGGGTGCTCGGCTCCGGTGCCAGGTTCACAAGATCCGGCGCAGATCCGCCGCCTCCGAAGCGTGGGGTCCTGCCGGGCGCCTGCCCAGAGGACTGACGGGGCTCAGGGCAGGGGCGGTCGCCGGGAGGCATTCCGAGTGCGTGCCGGGACGACCACCTCAGCGCGGGGGCCGGTCCGGGGGGATTGGCCAGAAGGCCGACGGGCTTCGTGACCGTGGCAGTCGGCGGGGAGTCATCCGGGTGCGCGCTGGGACGACTCCGTGGAACGGAGGGTTGAGGCGTTGTTCATGTGGCGAAACGCCGTCAAGGCGGAATGAACGACGGCGGGCCGGGTTGAATGAGGGCATGCAGAACCTCCTTCCCGAGCCGCCGGCCACCCGACTGCCCGCTGACGCCGAGGCCGACAAGGCTCTCGCCGAGGCCGCCGCTACGGGCACCGACCAGGCGTTCAAGGCGGTCGCCGCCCGGTACCCCGCCTACAGCGCCGCATGGGCGCCGCTGGCGGCCGCCGCCCTGGAGGCCGGTGAGCCGGTCACCGCTTACGCCTACGCCCGCACCGGATACCACCGTGGCCTGGACGCCCTTCGCCGCAACGGCTGGAAGGGCCACGGGCCGGTTCCCTGGGCGCACGAGGCCAACCAGGGCTTCCTGCGCTGCCTGCACGTGCTCTCGCAGGCCGCCGCGGCGATCGGCGAGGCCGACGAGGCGGCCCGCTGTGCCCAGTTCCTGCGGGACAGCGACCCGGCCGCCGCTGACGCCCTGACCTGACCTGCCGTCCGCGCGGCGTGGCCGATCCCGGCGGCGTCGCGCTGATGATTCCGGCAGGAGACCGCTGCGGCCTCCTGCCGGAACGCTACAGACCTTCGGCGACCGAGGCGGCGATCTTGAGCCAGGCCTCTTTCGTCTTGTTGGAGAGTTCGCCGTAACGGATCGGTTCGCCCGAGTCGAGCAGGCGCTCGTACGGGGCGACCAGCACCGCCCGGGTCCGGGCCCGGAAGTGCTGCTCGATCCACTGCAGGTCGATGTCCTTGCGGGTCGGTGGCATCGTGACGATCGTCACTGCCTGGCGTACCAGTCGCCGCCGGCCGCTCTGCTCCAGGTGGTCGAGAGCGCGGGCGGCGGGTTCGGCCGAGTCGTTTCGCGCCGACATGGTGATCACCAGCTGGTCGGTGGCGTCCATCGCGGCCTGCCAGTTCTCCGCGCGGACGTTGTTGCCGGTGTCCACGAAGATCAGCTTGTAGAACCGGCTCACCACGTCCCGGATCTCCGCGAACGCGTCCGAGGTCAGCATCTCGCCTGCCGTCGCCGACTCGTCCGAGGCGAGGACGTCGAACATGCCCTCGCCCTGGGAGCGGACGTACTGGGACAGGTCGCCGACACGACCCTGCGCACCCTGGAAGAGATGTAGGTCACGCATCATGTCGCGGACCGTCCGGGCGTGGAAGTCCTGCTGGGCACGCATGCCCAGGGTGCCCTGGGTCTCGTTGTTGTCCCAGGCCAGGACGTACCCCCCGCGCTTCTGCCCGAAGGTCATCGCGAGCAGCAGCACGGCGACCGTCTTGCCGGCGCCGCCCTTGGGGTTGACCACTGTCACCTGCCGCAGACCGCCGAAGTTCCGGCGGACCGTCTCGACGTCCTTCTTGTACTCCAGCTCGTCCTGCCCGGGAGCCAGGTTGAGCAGGCCGAACGTGGTCTTCCGGAGCATCGCCCGGGTGCCCATGGTGGCGCTCTGCTGGGACGGACGGGCCAGCCGGCGGCGGGCGAACTCCTCCGCCGTCGGGGTCGCGTCCGCGAGCATGTTCAGCTCCTGGAACGGGTCGACCTCCGCCTGAGGCGCCGGCGGGAACGGCTGCGGGCCGGGCTGGTTCGGTTGCGGGCCGGGCTGGTTCGGTGGCGCGGGGAAATCCCAGGGTGTCTGCTGCTGGAGGTCCGGCCCGTTCGGGTCGTCGTGCGCCGGCCGGGGCGGTGGGGTAGGCATCGGACCGGGCACCGGAATCGGCACGTTGTGCTGGGCGTGGGGCGGCCCGGGCGGGAACGGTGCCGGACCCGGCTGAGGCGCCGGGCCCGGGTGGAACGGCGGAGGCCCGGGCTGGGGCGCGGGTCCCGGCTGCGGCGGGCGGACCGCCATGCCCTCGTTCGGTCCCGGAGAGTAGAGGGGACCCGGCGCGGGCGACAGCGGCTGGACGATGCCGTGCCGGACGTCGGTCGGCGGCGGGCTTGGCGCGGGAGGAACCGGCAACGGACCGGGTACCGGAGGAACCAGCGACGGACCGGGCACGGGCGGAACCGGCGGCGGGCCCGGCACGGGAGAAACCAGCGACGGACCGGGCACGGGCGGAACCGGCGGCGGGCCCGGCACGGGGGTAACCAGCGACGGACCCGGCACGGCGGGAGCCGGCGGCTGGTTCGGCGCGGGTGGGGTGGAGTGCCGGCGCGGCTGCGGCGGCGGCACGAACGGCTGCGCCCATGGTGAACCCACCGGAAGGTCGGCCCGCGGCGACGGTGGAGGCGGTGAGATCGGATCGGCCGGCGGCCGCGGGGCGGGCACGTGCACGCCCGGTGGCAGGGACGGATCCACTGCCGGCCGGTACACCCCCGGCTCGACCTCGACCATCTGCGGCGACGGGCCCGGAGCGACCGGCGGCACAGGCCCCGGTGTCTCGGGCTCGTCCGCCCAGAACGGCTCCACTTCCCGGACCGAGGGTTCGGCCCCGGGAACGCGGCCGCGGTCGGCGTGCTCCTCCTCCACGGATGAACCTCCCCGTAACCAGGCAATCTTGGCGAGCCCGTCCAGGGTGACACAGGTTCCGCCCGGGCGGTAAACCTGTGACGTCAGCCCGCGTAGACCGCCCAGGCCCCCGCCTCGGTCCACCAGGACCGCTTCCGGCTCGTCGATCCTGCCACCCCGTCGTCGAGGAACTGCAGTTCCCCTTCGCGCGGCAGGACGGAGACGGCTCGTCCGCGGGCCCGGCGTACCTCCACCCGTACCCTCGGGCTCTTGAAACGCTGTTTGACGACGACCGGAACCGCGACGGAGACCTCGACCCGGCCGTCCGTGGGGTCGCCGTCGGCGAGCAGCCGCAGGCCGTCGAACTCGGCGTAGCCCCCGGCGTTGCCGATCGCGCAGGCCAGCACCGGCTCCTCGCCGTCGGTCAGGACGGTGTCGTCGACCTCGACCCGGCCGCGCCACGGAACCGCCCGGCCGTCGTCGTCGGCGCCACCGAGCAGCGCGCCGTCCAGCGTCACCGAGCCGCCGTCGTTGCGCAGCAGGTCGAGCCGGCGGACCGTGCCGGTCATGACCGCGGCGGCCACGTCGGCCGGGGTGCGCGGCAGGCCCAGCTGAGCGGCCAGGTCCTCGCGGTTCCCGGGGTCGAGCGGCAGGATCGCGAGGGGCGGAAGATCCGGGACGGTACGGCTGGGGGCGAGGTCGCCGGGCCGCTTGCTGGGCGGCGGGGCGTAGCGGCGGACCAGGCGGCGTACGACGGCACGCAGCTGGCCGTCGGTGGCGGTGGCCACCACCAGGCGCACCTTGCTGTCGAGGTCCGGCCAGGTCAGGCCGTCCGGCCGGGCCGGGCCGTCGAGGCGGGCCAGCGCCTCGTCGATCTCGGCGTCCGAGCCGGCCAGGACGGTCTCGACCAGGGCGCCGGCCTCGCGGAGCGCGTCCGCGCAGGCCAGCACCGGGGTCCGCGGGGTGGCGCAGGCGGACTGGCAGCCGCCGCACCCGGACCCGCAGCCGTCACCCGAGCCCTCGGCGAGGCTGAGGAGGATGACGTCGTACATCAGACGCCGCCGAGCACCGAGTGCCGCTCGATGACGGCCTCCCGGCCGGGGCCGACGCCGACGATGGAGATCCGGGCGCCGATCCGGGCCTCGACGAACTCGACGAAGTCCTGCGCCTGCTGGGGCAGCTCCTCGAACTTGCGGCAGCCGGAGATGTCCTGCTTCCAGCCGGGGAGGGTCTCGTAGACCGGGGTGGCGTGGTGGAAGTCGGTCTGGTTGACCGGCATCTCGTCGTAGCGGACGCCGTTCACCTCGTACGCCACACAGACGGGGATCTCGTCGAGGCCGTCGTAGTTGTCCAGCTTGGTCATCGCGAAGTCGGTGACGCCGTTGATGCGCTGCGCGTAGCGGCCGATCACCAGGTCGAGCCAGCCGATGCGGCGCGGGCGGCCGGTGGTCGTGCCGTACTCGTGGCCGACCTCACGCAGGTAGTCGCCGAACCTGTCGTGCAGCTCGGTCGGGAACGGGCCCTCGCCGACCCGGGTGGTGAACGCCTTCAGCACGGCGACGACGCGGTCGATCCGGGTCGGCGGGATGCCGGAGCCGGTGCAGGCGCCGCCGGACGTCGCGTTCGAGCTGGTCACGAACGGATAGGTGCCGTGGTCCACGTCGAGCAGGGTGGCCTGGCCGGCCTCGCACAGCACGACCTTGCCGGCGTCGATGGCCTGGGACAGCTCCAGGGCGGTGTCGGCCACGTACGGCCGGAGCCGGTCGACGTAGGACAGCAGCTCCTGCACGACCTCCTCGCCCTTGACCGCGCTGCGGTTGTAGATCTTCGACAGCACCTGGTTCTTCATGGCAAGGGCGGCGGTCACCTTCTGCCGCAGGATCGACTCGTCGAAGAGGTCCTGGACCCGGATGCCCATCCGGTTCATCTTGTCGGCGTAGGTCGGGCCGATGCCGCGGCCGGTGGTGCCGATCCGGCGGGCGCCGAGGAACCGCTCGCTGACCTTGTCGAGGGTGCGGTTGTACGAGGCGATGACATGCGCGTTGGCGCTGATCCGCAGGCGGGACGTGTCGATGCCGCGGGCCTCCAGGCCGTCGATCTCCTGGAACAGCACGTTCAGGTCGACGACGACGCCGTTGCCGATGACCGGCACGACACCCGGGGACAGGATCCCACTCGGGAGGAGGTGGAGCGCGTATTTCTCGCCGTCGATGACGACGGTGTGGCCCGCGTTGTTGCCACCGTTGAACTTGACCACGTAGTCCAGCCGGTCGCCCAGCAGGTCCGTCGCCTTACCCTTGCCCTCGTCGCCCCACTGGGCGCCGACCAACACGATCACCGGCACTTTTAGATATGCCTTTCCCCAAGGTGTACCTGGAGGAGCCCGGGTACTGCCGAAGTTTACGCGACGGCCACGCAGGTAGGATGGGCCGTCGTGCGCGTACTTCTGATCGGCTCCGGTGGGCGCGAGCACGCGCTTGCCGTCGGCCTCTCCGCCGACCCATCCGTCGACTTCCTGGCCTGCGCGCCGGGTAACCCGGGCATCGCCCAGCTCGCCGAGTTGCACGAAGTCAAAGCCACCGACCCGGCCGCGGTCGCCGCGCTCGCCGTCGAGTTGCGCGCCGACCTGGTCGTGATCGGCCCGGAGGCCCCGCTGGTCGCGGGCGTCGCCGACGCGGTGCGGGCCAAGGGCATCGCCTGCTTCGGCCCGTCCGCCGCGGCCGCGCGGCTGGAGGGCTCGAAGGCGTTCGCCAACGAGGTGATGGCCGCCGCCGGGGTGCCGACCGCCCGCTCCTTCGCCTGCTCCGACATGACCGCCGTCCGGGCCGCGCTCGACGAGCTGGGCACGCCGTACGTGGTGAAGAACGACGGCCTGGCCGCCGGCAAGGGCGTGGTCGTGACGAACGACCTCGAGGAGGCCCTGATCCACGCCGAGGCGTGCGGCCAGGTCGTCATCGAGGAGTTCCTGCCCGGCCCCGAGGTGTCGCTGTTCGTGGTCACCGACGGCACCGCGGTCGCCCCGCTGATGCCGGCGCAGGACTTCAAGCGGCTGCTCGACGGCGACGAGGGCCCGAACACCGGCGGCATGGGCGCGTACGCCCCGCTGGACTGGGCGCCGGCCGACCTGACCGAGCGGGTGCTGCGGGAGACCGTCGAGCCGACCCTTGCCGAGATGCGCAAGCGGGGTACGCCGTTCGCCGGCCTGCTCTACGTCGGCCTCGCCCTCACTCCCGGCGGGCCGAAGGTGATCGAGTTCAACGCCCGGTTCGGCGACCCGGAGACCCAGGTGGTGCTGGCCCTGCTGGAGTCGCCGCTGGCCGGGCTGCTCAACGCGGCCGCGACCGGCACGCTGGACCGGCACGAGCCGCTGCGGTGGAAGGACGGCGCGGCGATCACCGTCGTCGTGGCGAGCCACAACTACCCGGGGGTGCCGCGGACCGGTGACGTGATCGAGGGCGCCGAGGTGCCCGGGGTCATCCACGCCGGCACCGCGCGGAACGCGGACGGCGCGCTGGTCTCGGCCGGTGGCCGGGTGCTCAGTGTGACGGCCACGGGCGCGGATCTGGCGGCGGCCCGGGAGGCGGCGTACGCGCTGGTGTCGGGCGTGCGGCTGGAGGGCGCGCAGTACCGCACCGACATCGCGCTGAAGGCGCTCCGGGGCGAGATCACGGTCTGACGCCGAGGAGCTTGCCAGGTCCGGGCACTTCAGGTGCCCGGACCTTTTCGCATCACGCGGGCCGTGATCAGCCCTTGGGGATGTCGAACAGCTTGGGGATGCTGGTGGCGAGCGTGACGTCGCCCTTAGTCTTGATCTTGCCGGTCATGAAGAGCATCACCGGGTTGCCGGTGCCGCCGATGACCTTGAGGAAGGTGACCGCGTCCATGGTCATCGCCAGCTTCGGGTCGCGCTGCGGCGTGTTGGTGACGGTGCAGGTCTTGTTCTCGATGACCGTCTCGTAGGTGTCGGAGGAGCCCTCCGGGCCACCGGTGAGGATCCAGTGGATCACGGTCGCGGTGTCGCCGGCGCGGTCCGGGCGGAAGAGCGTGGGCATCCGGTTGAAGACCTCGTCGAGGATCTTCGAGCGCTTCTCCGAGGACATGATCTCGGCGATCTTCGCATCCGGCGTGGACTTGACGAGCTGAGTGAACTCCTTCGGGCCGATCGCCGAGAGCGACTCGGGGCTGAAATCAGTCATCAGTAGTCCTTTCGAAGTTCGCCGGTTTACTCGCCGGTAACTTTAGCGAGAATCCCGTTACTTCGTGCAGTCTCCCACCCCCAAATAAGTGTTGGACAGTCGACCCGGCCTGTTCATAGACTCCCCAGCATGTCTTTGGGAGATGACGCGCCGGGTGGGAGAGCCGCCTTGCGCGCGCTGGCGCATCCGGTCCGCCTGCGGATCATGGCCCTTCTCACCGGCGCGCCGCTGACCGCTGCGGAGATCGCCCGCGAGCTCGGCCTGACGCACGCCAACGCCAGCTATCACCTGCGCAATCTGCTGGCCGGCGGGCTGATCGTGGTGGCCGGGGAGGAGAAGATCCGCGGGGGCATGGCGAAGCGGTACCGCTACGACGCCCGATCCGACCCGGGCACGTTCACGCCCGATGAGAAACGCCTGCTCTATCCGGCCGCGGCCAACGAGCTGACCCGCCGGGCGGCCGAGGGCCACTGGGCGGGGACCGGCCTCCTGGGTGACGGCGAGTTCTGGGTCGACCCGGAGAGGTGGGAGGAGATCCGCGACCGGATCCGGGCCGCGCTGGGGGACCTGCACGAGGCGGCCCGGCCACCGCACACGCCGGGCACCACCCGTACCAGCACCACGATCGCGATGTTCGAGATGAGGACCCGGTGAGCAGCGGCGCCCTCGCCCCACTGCGGCACCGGAACTTCCGGCTGCTGCTGGCCGGTCGCACGGTCAACGCGCTGGGCAACGCCTTCGCGCCGATCGCGCTGTCGTTCGCGGTCCTGGACCTGACCGGGTCGGTGCGCGACCTCGGGCTGGTGGTCGGCGTGCGGACCCTCACCAACGTGCTGTTCCTGCTGTTCGGCGGGGTGCTGGCCGACCGGCTGCCGCGTTCCCTGGTGCTGGTCGGCGCGGGCCTCGCCGCAGCCGCGACCCAGGCCGCGGTGGCGGTGCTGGTGCTGACCGGGGCCGCGACCGTGCCGCTGCTGATCGCGGTCTCCGCGGTCAACGGGGTCGTCGCGGCGGTGGCGCTGCCGGCCACCGCCGCGATCGTGCCGCAGACGGTCCCCGAGGACATCCGCAAACAGGCGAACGGGCTCAACCGGATGTGCTCCAACGGCGCGATGATCGTCGGCGCGCCCCTCGGTGGAGTGGTGGTCGCGCTGGTCGGCCCCGGGTGGGGCATCGCCGCCGACGCCGCCTCGTTCGCGCTCTCGGCGTTCTTCTTCGCGTTCCTGCGGCTGCCGCCGGGCGAGGCGCGCCAGCGGTCCGGGGTGCTGGCGGAGCTGCGGGGCGGATGGGTCGAGTTCCGCTCCCGGACCTGGCTCTGGGTGGTGGTGGCCGGCGCCTGCGTCGGCAACGTCGCCTGGGCCGGGTCGGCCCACGTGCTCGGCCCGGTGGTCGCCGATCAGACGTTCGGCCGGCAGGCGTGGGGCCTGGTGCTGGCCGCCCAGACCGCCGGGATGCTGGTCGGCGCGGTGATCGCGATCCGGCTGCGGATCCGGCGCCTGCTGCTGTTCGGCTGTGTCTCGTGCAGCCTGGTCACGCTGCCGATGCTGGCCCTCGGGGTGTGGCCGAGCGTGCCGGTGCTGCTGGTCACCGGGTTCGTCGCGGGGATCGGGCTGGAGCAGTTCGGCATCGCCTGGGAGACGACGATGCAGGAGCACGTGCCGGCGGACAAGCTGGCGCGGGTCTACTCGTACGACATGCTCGGCTCGTTCCTGGCCATGCCGGTCGGCGAGGTGGCGGTCGGGCCGATCGCCGAGTCGGCGGGCCTGCGGCCGACCCTGATCGGGGCGGCCGTGCTGATGTTCCTGTCGGTGGCCGCCATGCTGATCAGCCGCGATGTCCGTACCCTGCGTCACCGGCTGCCGGAGGACGCCCCGGCGACCGTGAAAGAATCCTCGGCGTGACCATCCCGAACGTGCTCGCCGCCCGGTACGCCTCCGCCGATCTCGTCGCTCTCTGGTCCCCGGAGGAGAAGATCCGGATGGAGCGCCAGCTGTGGCTCGCGGTCCTGAAGGCTCAGCGTGATCTCGGCGTCGACGTGCCCGAGGGCGCCGTCGAGGCGTACGAGGCCGTCCTCGACCGGGTCGACCTGGCGTCCATCGCCGCCCGCGAGCGGATCACCCGGCACGACGTGAAGGCCCGCATCGAGGAGTTCAGCGAGCTGGCCGGCTTCGAGCAGATCCACAAGGGGATGACCTCCCGCGATCTCACCGAGAACGTCGAGCAGCTGCAGATCCGGGCCTCGCTCGAGCTGATCCGCGGCCGGGTGGTGGCCACCCTGGCCCGCCTCGCGGCGCTCGCCGTCGAGCACTCCGACCTGGTGATGACCGGCCGGTCGCACAACGTCGCGGCGCAGGCCACCACGCTGGGCAAGCGGTTCGCGTCGGCGGCCGAGGAGCTGCTGATCGCGTACGACCGCCTGGACGACCTGATCGGCCGGTACCCCCTGCGGGGCATCAAGGGCCCGGTCGGCACCGCAGCCGACCAGCTCGACCTCTTCGACGGCTCGTTCGAGAAGGCGGCGGACCTGGAGAAGAAGGTCGCCGAGCACCTCGGGTTCAAGCGGGTGCTGAACAGCGTCGGCCAGGTCTATCCCCGGTCGCTCGACTTCGACGTGGTCTCGGCGCTCGCCCAGATCGTCGCCGGGCCGTCGTCGCTGGCCACCACGATCCGCCTGATGGTCGGCCAGGAGCTGGTGACCGAGGGCTTCAAGGCGGGCCAGGTCGGCTCGTCGGCGATGCCGCACAAGATGAACACCCGGTCGTCGGAGCGGGTCAACGGTCTCGCGGTGATCGTCCGCGGCTACCTGTCGATGGTCGGCGAGCTGGCCGGCGACCAGTGGAACGAGGGTGACGTCTCCTGCTCGGTGGTGCGCCGGGTGGCCCTGCCGGACGCGTTCTTCGCCACCGACGGCCTGTTCCAGACGTTCCTGACGGTGCTGGACGAGTTCGGGGCGTACCCCGCGGTGATCGCCCGCGAGCTGGACCGCTTCCTGCCCTTCCTGACCACCACGAAGCTGCTGGTCGCGGCAGTGCGCAAGGGTGTCGGCCGGGAGGTCGCGCACGAGGTCATCAAGGAGCACGCGGTCGCCGTGGCGCTGGCCATGCGGGAGAAGGGCGCTGCGGTCAACGACCTCTTCGACCGCCTGGTGACGGACGGGCGGCTGCAGCTGTCCCGCGCCGAGATCGACGCGCTGGTCGCGGACCGGGCGGCTTTCGTGGGCGCGGCGCCGGCGCAGGTGCGTGCCGTGGCCGACCGGGTGGCCGAGATCGTCGCTCAGCACCCGTCGGCGGCGGCGTACGCACCCGCGCCGATCCTCTAGTTCTTTCCGCGTGTGGATTTCGGGCGCGCATAGCGCCCGAAATCCACACGCTGGTCCTCAGACGCCGGCGGTCGAGGTGATCCAGGCCCGGTTGTAGGCGACGCTG
Source organism: Actinoplanes sp. NPDC019969 (assembly GCF_055562375.1). Taxonomy (NCBI): domain Bacteria; kingdom Bacillati; phylum Actinomycetota; class Actinomycetes; order Micromonosporales; family Micromonosporaceae; genus Actinoplanes; species Actinoplanes sp. NPDC019969. The sequence goes on from NZ_JBVHFK010000001.1 coordinate 1,352,417, forward strand.
CCGTAGTACTGGTTGCTCCTGCCGTCCGCGGTCGACGCGACGCCCACCTGGGCGCCGTTGTAAACCTGCGGGCCGCCCGAGTCGCCGCGCCACGCGTTGCCGTTGATCCGGGTGCTCGCGATCGCCCGGCCGCCGTAGTAGTCGGTCGAGTTGGTCGAGGTGACCCGGACCGTGGCGGTCTTCAGCGTGGGCGACGCCCCGCAGCCGGAGTAGCAGGTCATGCCCCAGCCGTAGATGTTGTTGGTGGCCCCGACCGGCGGGTAGGCGCTGGACAGCGGCATGTACGTGGTGCTGACCGAGCTGCTGAGGCGCAGCAGCGCGAGGTCGTAGCGGGTGGCGGAGGAGGCGACGGTACGGGTGACCCCGCCCGAGGTGTGGTTGACGCTGCCGACCCGCACCGACATCGAGCTGCCCACGCAGTGCCGGGCGGTCAGCACGTAGTTCGCCGAGATGATCGTGCCGGAGCAGGTGAAGGCGCCGTTGGCGAAGATCGCGGCGGCCCACGGCGCGGAGGAGACGGTGCCACCCCCGATGATGTACGGGGTGACGTCGGGGTCCGCGGCCTGGGCGGTGGCGGGGGCGGCCAGGGCGGCGACCACGCCGGTGAGCGCGGCCAGGAGTCGTATGCGCACGTCGAGTTGTCCTTCCGGGGATGATCCATCGAGATCGACGAATGCAACCTAAATCGCCGTTCGGTCCCCGTCCAGAATCCAATCGATACATATCACTGTGTGATGTTCCCGCACGCCTGCTCAACGACCCTGCCGTCCGGCGGCGGAAACCGGCCCCCGGCTTCCCTGCGAGGTTCACCGGGTAGGCTTCGCCTGCTTACACCTATCAGTCAGGAGTGCCCGTGGCTCGCGTCGTGGTCGACGTCATGCTCAAGCCGGAGATCCTGGACCCGCAGGGTCAAGCGGTGGCGAATGCGCTGCCCCGGCTCGGCGTCACCGATGTCTCATCTGTTCGCATCGGCCGCCGGATCGAGATCGATTTCGCTGGAGAACCGGACCTGGACCGGGCTCGGGAGATCGCCGACAAGCTGCTCGCCAACCCGGTGATCGAGGACTTCGAGATCCGCGTCGAGGCCGCCTCGGCGGAGGTCGCCTGACCATGCGGATCGGTGTGGTCACCTTCCCGGGTTCGCTCGACGACGGGGACGCGGCCCGCGCCGCCCGTCTCGCCGGCGCCGAGGCCGTCCGCCTCTGGCACGGCGACCCCGACCTGCACGGAGTGGACGCCGTCGTCCTGCCCGGCGGGTTCTCCTACGGGGACTATCTGCGCTGCGGCGCCATCGCCCGGTTCGCGCCGGTGATGGAGTCCATCATCGATGCGGCACGCGGCGGCCTGCCCGTGCTCGGCATCTGCAACGGTTTCCAGGTCCTCTGCGAGGCGCACCTGCTGCCCGGCGCGCTGACCCGGAACCAGCACCTGCACTTCCGCAACCGGGACCAGTGGCTCAAGGTCGAGGCCACCAACACCGCCTGGACCAACGGCTTCACCGCCGGCCAGGAGATCCTGATCCCGGTGAAGAACGGTGAAGGCTGCTTCGTCGCCGACACCACGACGCTGGACGCGCTCGAGGCCGAGGGCCGGGTCATCGCCCGGTACATCAACGGCAACCCGAACGGCTCCCAGCGCGACATCGCCGGCATCACCAACGAGGCCGGCAACGTCGTCGGCATCATGCCGCACCCGGAACACGCCGTGGAGGCGCTGACCGGCCCGTCGCTGGACGGCCTCGGCTTCTTCACCTCCGTCCTGCGGGCCCTGGCCGGGTCCTCCGCGGGCGGTCAGCTCGCAGGGGGACAACAGTGACGACGCAGCAGAGCGGTTTCGCTGCGACCGACGTGCTCGTCAGCGGATCCGAAGGTCCCGACACCGTCGAGCAGGCCGAGAAGACGCCGGACGAGATCCAGCCCTACGGCGAGCTGGGTCTCAAGGACGACGAGTACGCCAAGATCCGCGAGATCCTCGGCCGGCGGCCCACCGCTTCCGAGCTCGCGATGTACTCGATCATGTGGAGTGAGCACTGCTCGTACAAGTCGAGCAAGGTGCACCTCAAGCAGTTCAGCGAGAAGGCGCCGCAGAACGTGCGGATGCTCGCCGGCATCGGTGAGAACGCCGGTGTGGTGCAGATCTCCGACACGATCGCGGTCACCTTCAAGGTCGAGTCGCACAACCACCCGAGCTACGTCGAGCCGTACCAGGGCGCGGCGACCGGCGTCGGCGGCATCGTCCGCGACATCCTGGCGATGGGCGCCCGGCCGATCGCGGTGATGGACCCGCTGCGGTTCGGCGCGGCCGACCACCCCGACACCGCCCGGGTGCTGCCCGGCGTCGTCGCGGGCATCGGCGGCTACGGCAACTGCCTGGGCCTGCCGAACATCGGCGGCGAGATCGTCTTCGACCCCTGCTACCAGGGCAACCCTCTGGTCAACGCGCTCAGCATCGGCGTCCTGCCGGTCGAGCGCCTGCAGAAGAAGGAAGCCACCGGCACCGGCAACATCGTGGTGCTGCTGGGCGCGCGGACCGGCCGGGACGGCATCGGCGGCGTCTCCGTGCTGGCGTCGGCCACCTTCGACGAGGAGGCCGAGCAGCGCCGCCCGTCGGTGCAGGTCGGCGACCCGTTCATGGAGAAGCTGCTGATCGAGAGCTGCCTCGAGCTGTACGACGCCGGCCTGGTCTCCGGCATCCAGGACCTCGGCGGCGCCGGCCTCACCTGCGCGCTCACCGAGACCGCTGCGGCGGCCGGCACCGGCATGCGGGTCTGGCTGGAGCGGGTCCCGCTGCGTGAGGCCTCGATGTCGCCCACCGAGATCCTGGCCAGCGAGTCCCAGGAGCGCATGCTCCTGATCGTCACCCCGGAGAACCTGGACGCGGTCCTCAAGGTCGCCGAGAAGTGGGGCGTCTGGGCCACCGCGATCGGCGAGGTCACCGCGGCCTCCGCCGACGGCACCCCGGGCCGCCTGCACATCACCTGGAACGACCACGTCGTCGTGGACGTGCCGCCGGGTTCGCTCGCCGACGACGGCCCGGTCTACAACCGGCCGTTCCGTGAGCCGAACGACGTGATGCTGCTGCAGGCCGACCGGGCCGAGACCCTGCCCCGGCCGAGCACCGGCGACGAGCTGCGGGCCACCCTGCTGCGGATGGCCGGCTCGCCGAACCTCTGCGACAAGACGTGGGTCACCGAGCAGTACGACCGGTACGTGCTCGGTAACACGGTCCTGGCCCAGCCGGAGGACTCCGGTGTGCTGCGCATCGACGAGGAGACCGGCCTCGGGGTGGCGCTGTCGGTGGACGGGAACGGGCGGTTCGCACGCCTCGACCCGTACGAGGGCGCCAAGCTCGCGCTTGCCGAGTCGTACCGGAACGTCGCCGTCACCGGCGCCGAGCCGATCGCGATCTCCGACTGCCTCAACTTCGGTTCCCCCGAGGACCCGACGGTGATGTGGCAGTTCTCCGAGGCCTGCCGTGGCCTCGCGGACGGCTGCCTGGAGCTCGGCACCCCGGTCACCGGCGGCAACGTCAGCTTCTACAACCAGACCGGCGCCGCCGCGATCCACCCGACCCCGGTGGTCGGCACGCTCGGCGTCTTCGACGATGTGGCCCGCCGCATCCCGATGGGCTTCCGCAAGCCCGGTGGCGACCTGCTGTTCCTGCTCGGCGAGACCCGCAACGAGCTGTCCGGCTCGGAGTGGGCCTGGGTGACGCACAACCACCTCGGTGGCCGCCCGCCCAAGGTCGACCTCGCCGCCGAGCGGGCGCTCGGCAAGGTGATGGCGCACGCCTCCAAGGCGGGTCTGGTCAGTGCCGCGCACGACCTGTCCGACGGTGGCCTGGCGCAGGTCCTGGTGGAGAGCACCCTGCGGTACGACGTCGGTGCCAAGGTGACCCTCCCGGCGGGTGGCGAGTCGGCGTTCGTCCAGCTGTTCAGCGAGTCGGCGGGCCGGGCCCTGGTCGCCGTGCCGCGTGGCCACGACAAGGCGTTCCTCGCCGTCGCGGCCGAGCACGGCGTGCCGGTCACCCCGCTCGGCGTCACGACCGAGGAGCAGGTGCTGGAGGTCGAGGGCCAGTTCTCGATCCCGCTGGGCGAGGTGCGCGAGGCGTGGTCGTCCACGCTGCCCCGTCTCTTCGGCAGCGCCGTCAGCCGCAACGCCGTCGTGGAAGAGGTCACCACGGCCGCGGCGCCGGCGACCGAGAAGGTCCGCTCGGTCACGCTGGAGCTGAGCCCGCAGGCGCCGGGCGGTCCGATCGACCCGCCCGCCAACGCCTGATCAACACCGCGAAACAGTTAAGGCCCCCGCATCAGCGGGGGCCTTAATCATGTGCGGGGTACGGCGTCAGTCGTTCCAGTCCCGGTTCTGCCGTCGCTGGTCGTACCCGCCGTGTTGTTGCTGCTGCTGGTCGTCCCAGCCGCCCTGCTGCGGGGGGTAGCCACCCTGCTGCTGCTGCGGGTAACCGCCCTGCTGGTCGTCCCAGCCACCCTGCTGCTGCTGGGGGTACCCGCCGCCGTGCTGGTCGTACCCGCCCTGCTGCTGGTAACCACCCTGGTCGTACCCGCCCTGGCCGCCGTAGCCGCCCTGCTGGTCGTACCCACCCTGGTCGTAACCGTTGCCGCCGTAGCCGGCGCCGTACCCGTTGTCCTGCTCGGGCTGGTACATGCCGGTGTGCTCGTCGTACCGCTGCTGCTGTTGCGGCTGCTCGGGCTGGTACATGTTGGTGTGCTCGTCGTAGCGCTGCTGGCCGCCGTCGCCGTAGCCACCCTGGGCCGCCCCGTAACCGCCGCCCTGCTGCCCGTACGGCTGCGTGGCGCCGCCGTAGTTGCCGCCGCCGGCCTCGTTGCCCCACTGGTTGGTCGCGCCACCGTAACCGCCGTTGGCGGGCAGTGGAGCGCCGTAGGGGTCCGGGAACTCGTCCTCGACCGGCACGGCCGGCCGGTGGATCATCGTGGGCGCGTCGGCGATGCTGCCACCGCCCATGCCGGCGGCCGGAGCGATCATGGTGGCGTCGTTGCCGCGGGGGCCGGCGCCGACCGGCGCGGCGACCCGGGTCGCGTCGAAGCCCGAGCCGGCCGGGGCGATCTTGCCGATGCCGGTGTCGCTGAGCTCCTCGGCCTTCTTGCGCCGCATCCAGACCAGCACCATCGCGCCGATGCCGGCCGCGACCAGCAGCGCGCCCATGATGATCAGCAGCCAGTTGGTGCCGTCGTCGTCGGCGGTGCTGGCGGTGTTGTTCGCGTCGATGGTGTCGGCCTTGTTGTCGCCTTCGTCACCGGCGGTCTCCTCGTCGATCGGCGCCGCGGATGTGGGCGCCGCGCTGGTCGTCGCGCTCGGGGAGGGCGTCGGCGAGGTGGTCTGCGCCACCACCTTCGCGATCGTGAGCGGGGCGTTCACGGAGTTGCCCGCGGTGCCCTGCACGGTTATCGAGGCGGCCTTGTAACCGTCCTTGGCGGCGGCGACCTTGATGCCGCCGGCCGCGATCGGCTGCGAGTCCGAGGAGGAGAACGAGAAGCTGCCGGAGCCGTTGGTGGTGGTGCTGTACCGGTGGCCCTGGCTGTCCTCCATGACGACCTGGACGTCGGAGACGCGGTCGCCGGAGTCGTCCTTGACCCGTCCGGACACCTGGCGCACGGTCTTCGGCGCCTCGGGGCCCTTGACGTTGATCGTCACGTTCTTCTCGTCGCGCTCGTTGCCCGCGGTCACCCGGACCGTGAACGTGACCTGCCGCTGCTGGCCGGCGTCGACGTTCGGCATCCGGAGCGTCGACTCGAACCCCTTGGTGTCGCCGTCGGCGACGTTGCCGCCACAGTCGCCCCGGCACGAGGCGCCGTTCACATCGACCTGGACGTTGGCGTCGGGGCCGGGCTGGCCTTCGTTCTCGTCACCATCCGAGCCTGCGGGGTTACTAACCGTGTACGAGACGGTTAGAGTGGACCCGGACTCGGCTTCGTTGGGCGCGTTGATCTGCACAGTTGGGGGGTCTGCCAGAGCAGCCGTCTGTGTACCGGCCACCACGCCGGCGACCAGCGCCAGGAACGCACCGGCCTGGGCCGTCCGGGCTCGTAGGTGCGTCGTCACGTCCACCGCCTTCCGGTCGCGCGGTCCCCGGATTCTTTGATGTCCGGCGGATCCCACGACGTGTACACCGTCGGCAACTATGCCTTGTCATACGTCACTTGCGCGACCCAGGGCGGGGTCCCGTTACCGGGGAGTCGGGTCGTATCGTCCCGACATGTCCTCTGCGCACAATAATTCCGAGTCGGTTCATGACGCGCTGGACGCGCTGGACCGGGGTGCCGAGCCGGACCGCCCGGTGCTCCGTGATGCCGTGCGAGCACTGCTGACCGAGTTGTCCCGCCGGGCGCCTGGCCGATCGGTGGAGGTGCGTATTCCACCTTTCGGTGCGATTCAGTGCGTCGCCGGTCCGCGGCACACCCGCGGCACACCGCCCAATGTGGTCGAAACGGATCCGATGACGTGGCTGCTCGTGGCCTCCGGCCGTCTGCCCTGGCACCAGGCGGTCCAGGACGGCCGGGTCCGGGCCAGCGGAATCCGTACCGACATCTCCGAGTACCTGCCGCTGATCGACTCCTGAGCCCGGGTGGGGTTCCCGCAGGCTCGCGTACACTGGTCGGTCGGACGGACCAGCGAGTTCAGGTTCGTGCAGACCCGACATGAGGGAGCGAGCAGGTGCCCCGAGGCGACGGCCGTTTGACCGACGATCTCGACCCCCAGGAACGCGGCCCCCAGGACGCCTGTGGCGTCTTCGGCGTCTGGGCCCCCGAGGAAGAGGTCGCCAAACTCACCTACTTCGGCCTCTACGCATTGCAGCACCGTGGCCAGGAGGCCGCCGGCATCGCTGTCAGTGACGGGTCCGGCGTGGTGGTCTACAAGGACATCGGCCTGGTCTCCCAGGTGTTCGACGAGCCGACGCTGGCCAGCCTGCGCGGCCACCTGGCGATCGGCCACGCGAGGTATTCCACGACCGGCGGCTCCAACTGGGAGAACGCCCAGCCCACGATCCGGGCCACCCCGGCCGGCACCACCATCGCCCTGGCCCACAACGGCAACCTGGTCAACACCGCCGAGCTGGCCAAGGAGGTCGCCGACCGCGGCCTCGAGGTGGGCGACTCCACCTCCGACACCGCCCTGGTCACCACGCTGCTGGCGGGCCGCCCCGACCTCTCGGTGGAGGCCGCCGCGCTCGAGCTGCTGCCGACCCTGCGCGGCGCCTTCAGCTTCGTCTTCATGGACGAGCACACCCTCTACGCCGCCCGTGACCCGCAGGGCGTGCGCCCGCTGGTGCTCGGCCGGATGGAGCGGGGCTGGGTGGTCGCCAGCGAGACCGCCGCCCTGGACATCACCGGCGCCAGCTTCGTGCGTGAGGTCGAGCCGGGCGAGATCATCGCGATCGACGAGCACGGCCTGCGGTCCAGCCGGTTCGCCGCGCCCGAGCCCAAGGGCTGCCTCTTCGAGTACGTGTACTTGGCCCGCCCGGACACCACGATCGCCGGCCGCAACATCTACTCGGCCCGCGTCGAGGTCGGCCGCAAGCTGGCCAAGGAGCACCCGGTCGAGGCGGACCTGGTGATCGGCGTGCCGGAGTCCGGCATCCCGGCCGCCATCGGTTACGCCGAGGCCTCCGGTATCCCGTACAGCGCCGGTTTCATGAAGAACGCCTACGTCGGCCGGACCTTCATCCAGCCGTCGCAGACGATCCGCCAGCTCGGCATCCGGCTCAAGCTGAACCCGCTGCGCGAGGTGGTCCGCGGCAAGCGGATCGTCGTGATCGACGACTCGATCGTGCGCGGCAACACCCAGCGGGCCCAGATCCGGATGCTGCGGGAGGCCGGCGCGCTGGAGATCCACGTCCGGATCTCGTCGCCGCCGGTGAAGTGGCCGTGCTTCTACGGCATCGACTTCGCGACCCGGGCCGAGCTGATCGCCAACGGCCTGGAGATCGACGGCATCCGCCGGTCGATCGGCGCCGACAGCCTGGGCTACGTCTCGCTGGACAACCTGGTCCAGGCGACCGAGCAACCGAAGTCCCGGCTCTGCATGGCCTGCTTCGACGGGGAGTACCCGATCGAGCTGCCCACCAGTGACCTGATCGGCAAGCACGTCCTGGAGGGTGTCGGCCGGCGCGCCTCGATGCCGGGCGCCTCCTCCGACACGGCCACGGCCGCCGTCGCCGATCTCGAGACCGACTACGAGGCCCGCGAGCACGCGGGCGACGACCGCCCGGCATCGGAGCCGCTGGTGGCCAGCCCCGGTGGCGCGAACGCGCTGCACCACCCGTGACCTTCAGTTACACAGAACCGCTAAGGGGAGAACCGTGACGCACGTGTCCGAGCGCAGCAGTGCCGGATCCAACGGCGCCGAAGGAGCCGACCGCCAGCTGTGGACGGCCGGCTCCGGCCGCGGGCCGCGTAAGCGCTCGGCCACGTACGCTGCCGCGGGTGTCTCCATCGAAGCCGGCGACCGTGCCGTCGAGCTGCTCAAGCAGAAGGTGAAGAAGACCTCCCGGCCCGAGGTGATCGGTGACCTGGGTGGCTTCTCCGGCCTGTTCCGGCTGAACGCCGCGAAGTACAAGAGCCCGATCCTGGCCTCGTCCACCGACGGTGTGGGCACCAAGCTGGTCATCGCGCAGCAGCTCGACATCCACGACACGATCGGCATCGACCTGGTCGCGATGGTCGTCGACGACCTGGTGGCCTGTGGCGCCGAGCCGCTGTTCCTGCTCGACTACATCGCCTGCGGCGAGGTCGTCCCGGACAAGGTCGCCGAGATCGGCGCCGGGATCGCCGACGGCTGCCGGTACGCCGGCTGCGCCCTGCTCGGTGGCGAGACCGCCGAGCACCCCGGCGTTCTGCGCCCGGACGAGTACGACGTCTCCGCCACCGGCGTGGGCGTGGTCGAGGAGAGCGAGATCCTCGGCAAGGAGCGGGTCGAACTCGGCGACGCGGTCATCGCGATGCGTTCGTCCGGCCTGCACTCCAACGGTTACTCGCTGGTCCGGCACGTGCTGCTCGGCGCCGGCCGGATGCGCCTGGACACCGTGGTCGACGACTTCGGCACCCAGCGCACCCTCGGCGAGGAGCTGCTCACCCCCACCAAGATCTACGCCAAGGACTGCCTGGGCCTGATCGAGGAAACCGAGGTGCGGGCGTTCTCGCACGTCACCGGCGGTGGCATCCCCGGCAACCTGAACCGGGTCCTCCCGGACACCATGGACGCCGTGGTGGACCGGTCCACCTGGCGCCCGCAGCCGATCTTCGACCTGATCCAGGCCAAGGGCCGGATCGAGGACTCGGAGATGGAGGCCACCTTCAACATGGGTGTCGGCATGTTCGCCGTCGTCTCCTCCGACGACGCGGACCGTGCCATGGCGTACCTGACCGGCCGTGGTGTCGAGGCCTGGCAGGTCGGCGAGGTCGTCGAGGGCAGCGGCGAGGTCCAGATGATGGGCTCCTACACCCGCGGCTGAGAGTGACGGCGTCGACCGGAAAGTGATTCTGGTTCGGAATAGTCCGACGTGAAATGATCCGTGTGTGCTGATGTCCGGCACATGCGGATCTTTCGCATGCTTATTGGACCGCGAGGCTTAGGGTTTGTCGCGAAAGCCGGACGGGAGTGTGCATGACCATGGCGGTCGCCTGGAGCGGGATGCGGGGCATCTCGGCAGAGCCCGGCTACGTCGTCATGCAACCCACTACGCTGTGCAATCTGGCGTGCGACTACTGCTATCTGCCGTTGCGCCGGGAGAACCTGCGGATGCCGGTCGCGGTGGCCGAGGCGGTGGCCGCCGGAGTCGCCGGCTACGCCCGGGCCGGCCGGTTCTCGGTGGTGTGGCACGGCGGTGAGCCGCTGGCCGCCGGCCGGGCGCATCTGGCCGCGCTGTTCGCGCCGTTCGGTGCGGGTGTCGAGCACCACGTGCAGACCAACGCGACGCTCATCGACGACGAGTGGTGCGCGTTCTTCACCGAGCACGACGTCCGGGTCAGCGTCAGCGTGGACGGGCCGCGCGCGCGTAACGGCGACCGGGTGGACCGGGCCGGGAAACCCGCCTACGACCTGATCATGCGGGGCATCGACCGGCTGCGGGCGCACGGCATCCCGTTCTCCGCGCTGTGCGTGGTCAGCGATCCGCGCCCCGGGGCCGCCACCGAGCTGTACGAGTACTTCCTCGGCCTCGGCTGCGAGGTGCTCGGCATCAACGTGGAGGAGACCGAGGGCGTCAACACCCGGCACAACAGCCACGACCCGGTGGCCGTGAGCGCCTTCTGGGCCGAGCTGGTGACCGCCTGGCGCCGCGACCCCCGGATCCATCTGCGCGAGGTGGAGTGGTCGCTGCGGTACGCCGCCGCCGTCCTGAACGGCAACGCCGACGACCTGCTGCCGCGACGGCTCGACCCGATCCCGACGATCGCCCACGACGGGTCGGTGGTCCTGCTCTCGCCCGAGCTGGCCGGCTTCCACGACCCGCGGTACGGCGATTTCACCAGCGGGAACGTGCTGACCACACCGCTGCCGGAGATTCTCGCCGGCGCGGCGGGCACACCCTGGATCGGCGAGTTCCTGCGCGGGATCGAGGCGTGCCGGGAAACCTGCCCGTACTTCGGCTTCTGCGGCGGCGCGCACGCCGCCAACCGGTACTTCGAGCACGGCAGGTTCGACGTCACCGAGACGGACCACTGCCGGAACAGCAAGATTCGCCTATTGGAGGGAGTGCTGGACCATGCCCGAGATCACGAAGCCACGGCTGTCTGACGGCGTGGAGACGGATCCGGTGACGGCACGGGTGCACGACACTCGGGCCGGCCTGGCCGCGCTCATCGCGGAGGCCGAGGTGGCCAGACAACAGCGCGCCGAGGAGACACCGCAGGACGGCGGCTCGGCGGTGTGCGCCTGGAACCACTTCGAGAACATTCCCACGTTCTACAACTGGAACAACCGGCCACGCTGAACCGTGACTGGTCCGAAGCCCACGCGGATGAGAGCCCGCGTGGGCTTCGCTGTCAACCGTAGGAATCGTGACCGCGTGACACACGCGAGCACGCGGTCACGCCGCGTGCTCTGTGCAGAACGGGTCAGTGCCGCCTTGTAGGCGACCAGGTGTCCGGGCTAGCCCAGGTGTCCTGGTCATCATCGCCGTCGTCCTCGTCATCGTCGACGATCTCAGCGTCGTCGTCGAAATGACGGTCAGACTTACCGGCACCCGCCAGTTCGCGCTGCAAGGCGGTGAGGTCGGTGTTCGGGGAGTGATACTTCAGCTCCCGGGCCACCTTCGTCTGCTTGGCCTTAGCACGGCCGCGCCCCATGGCTCGACCCCCTCGCACAGAATTCGGGGCAGCCCGAAGGCGGGCCCCGATGACGTCAGGCATCTCTCGTGGGTCTTACGGTACATGGACGACGGCGCGTTCGGCACCTCGGGTTGCGTGTGACACTGCCGCGCGTCGCGGTGGATGTTCTCCGGCGGCGCACGGCAGGCCCACGAAAGCCCTAAAGGTAGATGGAACGGAGACGGCCGACGTCGGCCATCCGCCGCTCGGCGAGCCGGTCCGCGGCGACCGCCGGGGGCACGCCCTCGTCGCCGGCGAGCTGGAGGATGCGCCGGGTGGTCTCGAAGATCCCGGTGGCGCGCAGCTTGGCCCGCTCGAAGTTGAAGCCCTGGATCTCGTCGGCCACCTGGATCACGCCGCCGGCGTTCACCACGTAGTCCGGGGCGTAGAGGATGCCGCGGTCCTCCAGGAGCTTGCCGATGCCGGAGTGGGCCAGCTGGTTGTTGGCGCCGCCGGTGACGACCTTGGCCCGCAGCACCGGCACCGTGTCGTCGTTCAGCGCGCCGCCGAGGGCGCACGGCGCGTAGACGTCGATGTCGGAGGTGATCAGCGTGTCGGTGTCGGGCACCAGGCTGATCTGCGGGTGGGTCTCCCGGGCCCAGGCGAGGGCGGCCTCGCTGACGTCGGTGGCGACCACCTCGGCGCCGTCCTCGAGCAGGTGACCGGCGAGGTACTTGCCGACCTTGCCGAGACCGGAGACGCCCACGGTCCGGCCGCGCAGCGACGGGGTGCCCCAGGTGTGCTCGGCGGTGGCCCGCATGCCCTGGAAGACGCCCCAGGCGGTGAGGACCGAGGAGTCGCCGGCGCCGCCGTGCTGCACGCTGCGGCCGGTCGCGTACCGGGTCTCGCGGGCGACCACGTCCATGTCCTGGACATAGGTGCCGACGTCGCAGGCGGTGTAGTAGCGGCCGTTCAGCGACTCGACGAACCGGCCGTACGCCCGCAGCAGCGCTTCGCTCTTGAGCTGGGCGGGGTCGCCCCAGATGACGGCCTTGCCGCCGCCGAGGTCCAGGCCGGCCATGGCGTTCTTGTACGCCATGCTGCGGGACAGCTTCAGCACGTCGGCGAGGGCGGCGGCCTCACTCTCGTACGGGTAGAAGCGTGTGCCGCCGAGCGCCGGGCCGAGCGCCGTGGAATAGATGCCGATGATCGCCTTCAGTCCGGTCGCCCGGTCCTGGCAGAAGACGACCTGTTCGTGCCCGTTGGCGTCGAACACGTCCATGTTCAATTCTCCTGATCTCATGCGTGGCCTTCGTGGGGCCATGATCCCGGCCGGGGTGAGCCGGTAGGCCTGAGCGTAGCCGTGCCGACAGTGCGGGGATTACGTCCGCGCGGGAAGTTCTCACCGGCCGGATTCGTGAAAGACTCGCGCCGTGCCGTCACTGTTCGCGTCGTACCTACGGGTTTACGAGCCCCTGACCGCCTTCGACCGGGAGCGGCAGGTCTACTGGCGTGACTACGCCCGCGAGGGCCGCGACCTGGGCCTGGTCGAGGGTCCCGCCCGGCAGCGCACCGCGGTGCTGGAGGCGCTCGGCGCCGGCTGGACCCGGCTGCCCGACCTGCCCGACGAGGCCTATGTGCTGGAGTGGGACGGCGCGGTGCTGGTCTGTCCCTGGAACCTGCGGTTGCGGGTGGCCGAGGCCGCCCTCACCGCGCGGGACGGGGTGCCCGCGGTGCTCGCCGACGCCTTCGTCCCGCCGGTGCTGGCCGGGCAGGCGAAAGCGGTCGTGGAGGACTGGCGCAGCGGCGCCAAGGTCCTCGAGCAGGGTGTGCCCCGGGTGCACGAGCAGATCGCCACGTGGGGTGTCCCGCTGCGCTGGTTCACCTTCGTCGACCTGGAGGAGCGGGAGATCGCGCTGACCGGCCGCCGCCGCGTCCTGCGGTACCGGACCGAGATCTCCAAGGCGCGGCGCCGGGCCCACCGGGCCGTCTCGGTGCTGCGCAAGTCGCTGGGCGACGCCCCCATCACCGAGGCCGTCGAGGAGGGCACCCGCTGGCTGGAGGAGTTCCATCCACGTTCGGTGGTGGAGCTCGACTACGGCGGCCTCGTCAACCTCCTCCCGGAGGACAACCTCGCGGAGGATGATTCCCCCGGACTGGTGTCAGCCGGACTTTCCGCACTTTCTCGCGGTGACGCTGAGTCAGCAAGTGAGGTGTACGAAAAGCTGGTCGCGCGCTGGCGCACCGTCCAGCTTCTCGAACGATGCAACTGACCTGCGAAAACAGGACAGACGGGCACGTTTCGCGGCGCGTGGAAGCGCTCCCGAAGCGAGCACTCTTCGTAATGGCTGGTCCCCGAAGCGTCATAATAGGACTAAACGAGGCACTATCTGGCGTATAAAACGCGCAAAAATCGGGCATGCTTCATCCGTCTATCTGGGGACGTTCGTCCGTTCGGCCCATGTCGGACATCGGGGACTAGCCGGACCATGAGAGACGCACCGGCCGGCGGGACCCCGGCCGATGTTTTTAGGCACCTGTGGAGGAGTGACCGATGGCATCGCGTACGCACGATCCTGAGCCGCTACTAACGCCGGCCGAGGTGGCGTCGATGTTCCGTGTCGACCCGAAGACCGTTACTCGGTGGGCGAAGGCGGGCAAGCTCAGCGCAATTCGCACGTTGGGTGGCCACCGTCGCTACCGTGAGTCGGAGGTCCGCGCCCTGCTGCAGGGGCAGATTCCCACGCAGCGTCAGGGCGACTGACCCAAGTCGACCGAAAAACGTAGCAAGGGGCGAGCGCTGGGGAAGGCGATCGCCCCTTCTTCGTTCCCGGACCCTTTCCGGGGTGCGGGGGAGAGTCAGCTGACGAGAACGGCCACCGTTCCGTCGACACCCCGGCGCAGGCGGCTGCCGAGCATGGTCAGCCGGCCGACCACGCCGTACTTCTTCTTGATGCCCTCGCCGACGCGCAGCCGGTCGGTGTGGTCGCCGATCCGCGCGGTCGCCTCGATCGCCTCGCCGGTCGGGTTGCCCCGCATGTCGCACGCGGCGACCGTGACCCGCCCGCTGTTGCGGATGCGCTTGAGCTTGCCGCTGCCCGCCACGGTCCAGAACCCGAGGCCGGCGCCGTCCGGAACGACCCAGAGCGGGGTCGGAACCGCCCGGCCGTCCTTGCGGAACGTGGTGAGAAGGACGTACTTCTGCGAGCCGAGTTGCTCCAGTGCGGTCATGGACCAAGAGTATTGACCATGACTCAGCCGGTGGTAGGGGATGCGTTCGGGGAGATGATCCGCGACGCGTACGCGGTGCACACGGGCTCCGGGCCGCGCCCGCTGGCCGGTGGGCGGTACCCGCGACCGGTGATCGAGGTGATCGAGCGGGACGACGGCCTGATCAACGGAGCCCTCGCCGGCCACTATCTCAGCGAGCCGGCCGACTGGCGCCCGTTCGACCATCGTGCGGCCGGGCTCTGCCGGGGCCGGGTGCTGGACATCGGGGTGGGCGCCGGCCGGATCGCCGTCGAACTGCAGAACCGGGGGTACGCGGTCACCGGGCTGGACACCTCGCAGGGCGCGATCGAGGTGTCCCGGCGGCGCGGGCTGCGCGACACCGTGCTGAACACCGTCGACGAGTTCGCCCGGGCCAGCGTCCGGTACGACACCTTCCTGCTGCTCGGCAACAACCTGGGCCTGATCGAGGGCCCGGAGCGGGCACCGGTCTTCCTGGCCGCGCTGGCCCGTCTCGCCGCCCCGGGCGCGCGGATCATCGCGCAGGGCACCGATCCGTACGGGACGACCGATCCGGTGCACGTGAGCTATCACGAGGCGAACCGGGCGCGCGGCCGGCTCGGCGGGCAGTTGCGACTGCGACTGCGGTACCGGGAACTGGCCAGCGACTGGTTCGACTACCTGAACTGCTCGGTGGAGGAGCTGTCGGCGCTGCTGGCGGGCACCTCGTGGCGGCTGAAATCGATCGACGACCGCGACCACCCGTACTACCTTGCGGTCATGGAGCACACCGGATGACCGAACTCACCCGGGACCAGGTCCGCCTCAGCCGGCGGATCTCCCTGGTCCTGCGGCATCGGCCCGAGACGGCCGGCCTGACCCTCGACGCGAACGGCTGGGTGCCGGTCGCCGACCTGATCGCGGCGCTCGGGATCACCCGCGCCGAACTCGACCACGTGGTCGCGTACAACGACAAGGCACGCTTCGCCGTGTCCACCGGCCCGGACGGCGCCGACCGGATCCGGGCCAGCCAGGGGCACTCCCGGCGGGTCGGGGTGGACCTCGCTCTCCCGCCCGCGACGCCGCCCGCCGAGCTGTTCCACGGCACGCCGCGGGCGAACCTGGAAGCGATCCTGCGGGAGGGCCTGCGCCCCCGGAGCCGGCACCATGTCCACCTCTCGGTGGACGTGCCGACAGCGCGCACCGTCGGCCGCCGGCGCTCGCCGGACGTGGTGGTCTTCAGCGTGGCGGCGGGGGTGATGGCCGAGGAGGGGCATGTCTTCCACCGCAGTGACAACGGGGTATGGCTCACCGCTGTCGTACCGTCACAGCACCTGTCGGTAAAACGGACAAACACGTAATCTGCCAGGTTGATCCCGCCTCCACTGTGGCCGGTCACCCGTTCGCCGGACAGCGAGCCGGAACCGCCGTTAACTTGGACGGATGGGGAGGGTCACTCGGCGTCATCTCACTGATCTTCCCGGCACCCTCAGCCTGCCCGCCGCCCTCGCGCTGGCATCGATTCTGGCCGGTCTCGCCTTCGGCCTGCCCGCGCTGGACCGCGCCGTGCCGGCCGGGCGGCCGGTCGATTCCGGTCAGCCCTACCCCGTGGCGGCCGGCGTCACGGTCGTGCCGCCGCACGGCGCCGACCTCGACGTGACCGGCACCCGTCCCGGCCACGACCGCGGGACGGTCCTCTTCCGGCTCGACCGGGTGCGGTACGCGATCGAGGTCGAGCCCTTCGCCGGCGACCTGACCGCGGCCGCCGTCCGGTTGCGGCAACGCCTCACCGGCATCGCCGGTCACCAGGTCAGCGGCACCCAGCTCGCCGTCTCCACAGCCGGTGGGCTGGCCGGGGTCCAGGGCGGATACACCGCCGGCGACCGGGACGGGCGGTACGCGGTCTTCGTCGCCCACGGGCTGATCATCGAGGTGACGGTCAGCGGCGACGACGCCGACCTGGAACAGGTCCTGCCCGCCATCGACGCCAGCACCCGCAGCCTGCGCTACGAGACGGGCGCATGAGCGAGGAGGTCCTGCCGGGGGTGACCCGGCCGGCCGCGTTCGTACGGCAGCCCGCGTTCTGGGTGGTGATCCTGCTGCTCGCGGCCGGGGCGGTGCGGATGTCGCAATTCGCGGCACTGTTCCTGACCAGCTACCCGGTCGCCACGGTCACCGCGATCGCGATGTTCGCGCTGCTGGCCGTACCCTTCTGGCTCTTCGTCTCGGAACTGGACTTCCTGGAACGGGAACCGGCCGGCCTGCGGGTGCTCGCCTTCGCCTGGGGCGGCCTGGTCGCCACCAGCGTCTCCATCCCCGGCAGCACCGCCCTGGACAATCTGATCGCCAAACTCGGCTCGCCCGCCCTGGCCGCCGAGTGGGGCGCCGCCCTGGCCGGGCCCACGGTCGAGGAGATCGCCAAGACCCTCGGTGTGGTGGCGGTCGTGCTGATCGCCCGGACCCAGGTGAACAGCGTGCTGGACGGCATCGTCTACGGCGCGCTGGTCGGGCTGGGTTTCCAGATCGTCGAGGACGTGGTCTTCGCGGTCGGAGCGGTGCAACTGGCCGGGGAGGGTGACCGGGTGCAACCGGTGATCACCACGTTCCTGGTGCGCGGGTTCCTCGCCGGGGTGTGGAGCCACACCCTGTTCGGCGCGCTGGCCGGGGCCGGCATCGGTTACCTGGTGGTCCGCCGCGACCGCAGCCGTGGGCGCCGGGTCACGGTCGCCGGGCTCGCTCTGCTGGCCGCCTGGGCCTCGCACTCGCTGTGGAACTCCCCGCTCCTGCGGGACGGGCTCGGTGACGGCGCGCCCGCACTGCTGGCGGTGCTGCTGTTCAAGGGGATGCCGCCGTTACTGCTGGTCCTCCACCTGGTGCGGCGGGCGCACGACAGGGAGGCGGCGTACTACGTGGCGATGCTGGCCACGGTCCGCGACCGGGAGCTGATCACCGAGAGCGAGCTGCGGGTGCTGGGTTCCGGTTCCCGCCGGGGTGCGGCCCGGCGGCACGCCGCGGCGAGCGCGGGGCGAGGAGCCCGGGCGGCGGTACGGCGACTGCAACGTGCCCAGGCCGCCCTCGCCGTCGAGCTGAGCCGGGCCACCGCCGACCCGGCCCTGGCCGCCCGGGTGGACGACCGGGCCGAAGAGGTGCGGACGCGTCGGGCCGCCCTCGCCGCCCTCGGCCACCCGGAGGCGGTCGAGGGGGCACGGTCCTGGCGGCACACCGCCTCCACCGCCGGCTCCGCGCTGCTGGCGATCGCGGTGCTCTGGGTGGTGCTGTCCGCCCTGGGCGGTGGGTGACTCAGGCGGGCGGCAGGCCGCCGTCGCCGTCGACGATGTGGTCGGGGGTGCCGTCCTCGTCCAGGTCGACCATGGTCACGTCGACCTTGCCGTCCCCGTCGGTGTCGAACTGGTAGAGGTCGGGCTTGCCGTCGCCGTCGGTGTCGGAGACCCAGACGTCGGTACGGCCGTCGCCGTTCGCGTCGCTGGTGAGCAGGTCGACACGGTCGTTGCCGCGGGTCTCCACGATCTGCGGGGTCTCGATGTCCTGCGGGTCGCTCATGGTGCTCCTCTCTTAGGCCACCGCCGGCGGCCGGTCGACCCGGCTCAGTACCCAGCGGTTCAATCGATCAGTCCCCGGTCCTGTGACGGTTGTCGCTGGTCGCCACCGGTGACGGGCGTAACGTACGCCGACGTGGATATCGCTGAGGACGGCAAGCAACACCTGTTCACCAGCGGCGGCGGCGGTGCTCTCGCGGAGCGGATGGGTATCGAGATCACCGAGGCCAGCGCGGAACGGGTCGTAGGCATCATGCCCGTCGAGGGCAACACCCAGCCGTACGGGCTGTTGCACGGGGGCGCCTCCTGTGTGCTCGCCGAGACGCTCGGGTCGGTCGGCGCGGTGCTGCACGGGCAGACCGTGGACCGGCCGTTCGCCGTCGGGGTGGACATCAACGCCACCCACCACAAGGCGGCCCGCTCCGGTCTGGTCACCGGCGTGGCCGTTCCGGTGCACCGGGGACGTGCCGTGGCGACGTACGAGGTGGTCCTCACCGACGAGTCCGGCGAGCGGGTCTGCACCGCTCGCATCACCTGTCTGCTGCGGGGCGCCTGAAATCCCACGTCGCCGTGCGATCCTTGCGCGGCCGACGTACCTTTTCCAACGTGACCGAAGTACCACAGACCGCATTCGACGACGCCGCGCAGGTTCTGCAGTGTGCGCTCAGCGGCGACAGCACGGCTGTGGCCGACACCTTCGACGCCGTCGTCGACCGGGAGGGCGTCGTCGGTGCCTGGGATGTCGCCTGGTGCCTCGCGGCCACCATGGTCGGGCAGTTCCCGGCGGGCGGCGCGTGGACGCTGGAGTTCCCCGGGATCGACGACGCACGGTATGACAAGCGCTGGGTCGCACGGTTCGTCAGCGCGTATGTGAACGGCGACTTCCCCACCGGCGAGGCGCTGTTCGGCGCGGCGATCGCGGACGGCACGCTGCCCGACTGCCTGCTCGCCCTGGCCGGTTCCACGGTCGCCACCCTGCGGCACCGGGCCGCCTGAGTCGGGCGTTCGGCCACTGCGGTTGTCCACAGGCCACCGGAGCAGGCGTACGCCGTACCGCAGAATGGTTTGATGTCCGAACCTCTGCTGGCCCGCGTCCGCAAGCTGCTCGCCATGGCCGAGGACCCGGCCTGCACGCCCGGCGAAGCCGAGGCGTTCACCGCGAAAGCCGCCGAGCTGATCGCGAAGTACGGCATCGACCAGGCCATGCTCGCCGTCACCGACCCGGCGGTGGACCCGGTCGGGGACCGGGTGATCACCCTCGACGCGCCCTACGCGCGGGAGAAGGCGGGGCTGCTCGCCGCCGTGGCCGCGCCGATGCGCTGCCGCGTCGTCCACCTGGAGCGCCGGAGCCTGGCACGCAGCCACCTCTTCGGGCACTCGGCCGATCTGGAGCGGGTCGAGCTGCTGTTCACCTCACTGCTGGTGCAGGCCGCGCACGGGCTGGTCGCGAGCCCGGTGCCGTGGGGCGAGCACGCGGCCGCCTACCGCCGGTCCTGGATGGTCGGGTACACCCAGGCGATCAGCATACGACTGTGGGACGCGGAGCGGTCCGCCGCGGCGGAGACACCCGGCGCCGAACTCGTGCTGGCCGACCGGACCGACCTGGTCGAGCGCCGACGTGACGAGATCTATCCCCAGCTGTCCCGGATGCGGCCGCGGCGCTTGCAGGGCACCGGGCTGTACCGCGGCTATCAGGCCGGGCAGAACGCCCATCTGGGCGGCGCCGAGGTCACCCGATCGTGACGGCTCACTTGTTTTTCAGATAAAGGGCTTTCGCGTACTGCGCGGCGGCCGCGTTGTTGTACATCGACGCCTGTGACATGAAGAAGTCGTTGTCGGCGATCGACCGGGCCGCCTGTGACGTGCCGGAATAGCGGATGTCCGCCTCGGCCTCGGACAGCCCGCGCGCCTTGAACTGCCGGCGCATCGCCATCTTCCCGGAACGGAACGCGTCCGCCGCCTCCTCCGCGTACTTCATGCAGGAGAGGGCCTTCTCGCTGAGCGCCTCGGCCAGGGCGTACGCAGCCTGTTCGGCATCATTGGTGAAGTCGTCCACGACGGCGCCTCCTCACGTGTCAATGTGACCGATCCCGACAACACTCTGATGTACCGGGCGAAGCCCATCAAGACCCTGCGTGACGGAGTGGGCACCGGGATGTCGATGCGCTGAGATAGCTTTGCGGATCATGACCGATCCACACCCGACCGACGACGGCCCATGGACGACCGAGGATCCCCCCGTGCGACGCCGGCCGATGATGCTTCTCGGGGTCACCGCGGGCGCACTCGTCCTCGGCTCGATCGCCTCCACCTCGGCGATGCTGCTGTCCGGCTGGCGATACGCGCCCGAGCGTGAGTTCGCCGTATCGGTGTTCCTGCATCCGGACGCGGACGAGCGGCAGCGCGGTGCGGTCCAGAACGCGCTCGGGGCGCTGCCGGCCCGCGACGGGGTGCGGCTCGAGACGCGGCAGGAGGCGTACGAGAAGCTGCGCAAGAAGCACACCCAGGACCCCGGACAGCTCGAGGGCATCGAACCGGAGACGATGCCGGAGTCGCTGCACCTGACAGCGGTCGGCCGCAACTTCGACTGCGGCCCGATACCCGGCATCCGCAAGCTGTCCGGCGTGGACCGGATTCGGGTGGTTCTTCGCCCCGCCGACGGGCGATGGGGCGCCGAAGTGGCTTGTTGAACCGCCGGGATCCATGTCAATGTCTTTGCGGTTGCGGCGGAACGGTATCGTCCTGTGCGCTTCCGAAGACTTCTAACGGGGGGGTTCTCCATGAACGTCATTTTCCGCAGGACTCTGGCCGCCCTCGGCGCCACGGCCGCCGTCGTCGCCTCCACCGCCGTGCTGGCGTCGCCCGCGCAGGCCGCCACCTCCGGCATCGTCAAGGTCATCGGCACCAACCGGGTCGAGTTCCGGGCGCTGATGGGTGTGTCCAACGCGGTCGTGCTCACCATCTCCGGCCGGACCGTCACGATCGACGACCAGGTCGCGCTCACGGCCGGCGCCGGCTGCAAGCGCGTCGACTCGACGAAGGTGCGCTGCACCACCTCGGCCGCCACGGCGCGCCTCGACGTCTGGGTCGGCGACCGTAACGACTACGTGCGCAACGACACCGGCGTGTTCATGCTCGCCGGCGGCGCCAACGGCGACGACACCCTGATCGGCGGCTGGGGCCGCGACCAGCTCCAGGGCGGCGCCGGCAACGACAAGCTGCTCGGCCGCAACGGCCAGGGCGAGCTGTGGGGCGACGTCGGCCACGACTACATCTACGGCGGCACCGGCTACGACTACGTGGTTGCGGGCCCCGGCAGCGACTACATCTCCACCGCGGGCGCCGACGACCTGATCCACGGTCAGGACGGCAACGACCGGATCTACGCGGGCGCCGGCAACGACACCGTGCTCGGTGACGCGGGCAACGACCTGGTCTACGGCGGCGCCGGCGACGACTACATCCTCGGTGGCACCGGCAACGACAGCATCGGCGGCGAGGCCGGCGACGACAAGCTGATCGCCGAGAACTACAAGAAGGTCGGCAACGCGGTCGTCTCCAGCCCGTCGGCCACCGCCCGGGACGGCCTCTACGCCGGCGCCGGCGCGGACATCTGCCTGCGGTCGGCCAAGACCGTCAACTCCGGCTGCGAGTACTACACCGCGGTGGCCTGATCCCCATCGCACTGCTTCCTGGAACGGCCCGGCGGAGTCGCCGGGCCGTTTCTTTTCAGCCGTACGGTCGAGGTGCGCCGAGACGGTACCGTTCTACGATCCCGGGACCTTCATGATCGTCATCCCGGAAACGAGCAACGCCCCGATGCCACTGATCACTCGCCGCGCCCTGTCCGCGATCGGTGCCTCCGCGCTCGCGGTCGCCACCGTCTCCCTGTTCACCGCCGCGCCGGCCCAGGCGGCCACCGCAGGCCTGGCGAAGGTCGTCGGGACCGGCACCGTGCAGTTCCAGGCCCTGCTCGGCAAGGCCAACGCGCTCACCATCACGATCTCCGGCCGGACCGTCACGCTCGACGACACGGTCCCGCTGCAGGCCGGCAGCGGCTGCAAGCGGGTCGACTCCACCAAGGTGCAGTGCACGACGTCGGCCAGGACCGCGAAGCTCAACGTCTCGCTGGGCGACATGAACGACCGGGTCGTCAACAAGACCGCGGTCTCCATGCTGGCTGCCGGCGGGGCCGGCAACGACACCCTCAGCGGTGGCACCGGCGCGGACGAGCTGCAGGGCGGCGCCGGCAACGACGCGATCTACGGTGGCGTCGGCAACGACCGGCTGTTCGGTGAGGGCGGCGACGACACGATCAGCGGCGGGGCGGGCAACGACGCGATCTCCGCGGGCACCGGCAACGACCGGGCCTACGGGTACGAGGGCAACGACACCGTCTGGGGCAGCACCGGCAACGACCTCCTCGCCGGTGGCCTCGGCAACGACCAGATCGAGGGCGAGTCCGGCAACGACGCGATCTACGGCGACGTGGGCGACGACGAGCTGTACGGCGGCGCCGGCGACGACACCATCTCCGGTGCGGCAGGCTCCGACTACATCGAGGGCGAGGACGGCAACGACCGCGTCTACGGCGGCGCGGGCCAGTACGTCGAGGAGGGTGAGGCGTACGGCGACAAGATCGACGGCGGCAACGGCAACGACACCCTGTACGGCGAGGACGGCGTCGACGACATCTGGGGCGGGACCGGTAACGACATCATCTCCGGCGGCAACGGAGAGGACTACCTCTACGGTGAGGGCGGCGCCGACTCCCTGTACGGGGGCGCCTCCGCCGACATCATCCTCGGCGAGGCCGGCAACGACCTCGTCTCCGGCGGTGATGCCGACGACGTGCTGGGCGGCGAGTCGATCTCCATCGTGGACGGTGTGCCGACGGCGGACGGCGACCCGGCCGCCCGTGACCGCGTCGACGGCGGCAACCACGTCACCGGCGACGCCTGCCTGGTGACCCCCCTTTCCACGGTGGTGAACTGCGAGTCGAACACGATCCCGCAGACCCTCTCGGCGGCCGCCCGCCACGACGCTGTGGAAGGCCTGCTCCGCCCGAAGTTCGCCAAGCGGTAGACACCGGCCCGCGCCGGATCGGGGCAGCGCGCCGTAACGGTAGCGTTCTATGATCACCGCTGTGAATCTGAAGAACCTCGCCCTCGGCGTCACCGCCGCGGCGATCGGATCGGCCACTCTCCTCGCCCCGCCCGCACAGGCGGCCGCCGCCGCCGGGGCCGCGAAGGTGACCGGCACCACGGTCTACTTCTACGGCGGCGCCGGCGCGGCCAACTGGATCACCGTGACCCGAGCCGGCCGCGTCGTCACCTTCGACGACGTGGTCGCGGTCACGCCGGGCGCCGGCTGCAAGCGGGTCGGCAGCGACGTCACCCGGGTGGCCTGCACCACCGCGGCAGCGCCCACCCTCGTCGTGGTCAGCTCCGGCGACCAGAACGACGGCATCTTCCACCGCACCGACCTGCCGATCCTGGCGTACGGCGGCGACGGCAACGACACCCTCGGCGGTGGCGGCGGCATCATGCACGAGAAGCTCCACGGTGGTGCCGGTAACGACAGGCTCTACGGTGGCGCCGGCAGCGAGTCGCTGTACGGCGGCCCCGGCAACGACGCCCTCTACGGCGGCGACGGTGCCGACCTGCTCGACGGCGAGGCCGGCGCCGACCTGCTCCAGGGCAACGCCGGCGACGACTCCGTCTCCTACTCCAGCCGCACCAGGGGCGTCACCATCAGCCTCGACGGCAAGGCCGGCGACGGCGAGAAGGGCGAGAACGACACCATCGCCGCCGACGTCGAGAACGTGTGGGGCGGCAACGGCGACGACATCATCCTCGGCAGCGCCGGCGACAACTCCATCGACGCCCGAGGCGGCAAGAACTTCATCCGCGGTGGCGCCGGGAAAGACCTCATCTCCGCGTCCAACTCGACCGGCAACACCATCTACGGCGACGCCGGCGACGACTTCATCAACGGCAGCATGGGCAACGACATCGTCTCCGGCGGCGACGGCAAGGACCATGTCTACGGCCTGTCCGGCGCCGACTCCGTCTACGGCGACGCCGGCGACGACTGGCTCGAAGGCGACGACGGCAACGACCTGCTGAACGGCGCGGCGGGCAACGACTGGCTGACCGGCGACGCGGGCGACGACCGGCTCCTCGGTGGCCTCGGCGACGACCACCTGGGCGGCACCGGCTACTTCGCCGACGACCAGTCCGACACCGAGAAGGACTGGGCCGACGGCGGCGCGGACACCGACACCTGCTACCTGGGCGCAGCCAGCACCCAGCTCGGCTGCGAGTGAGCCGCGGCGGCCCCGGCCATCGTCCGGGGCCGCCGCACCGGCCGGTGTTCGCGTAGCCATCGCTTTTCTGTCAGCGTCCGCAATGCCGTGTGCGACAGCCGCCCCGCTGAAGCTTCATGACTGCGGCCTCAAGAAGGCCAGTCGGCGCCCGTCACGTACTTCGGCTGTCGCGCCTGCTCAAGCAGATCGCGCGAATCACTGACTGCGCCTTCGGTCGACGACGCCAGTCCTCGTGACGTGCCTGCCCTACGAGAGAACGGGCCCGGCGGTCATCGGCCGCCGGGCCCGTCATGTGTTTCCCTGCATCAACAGTACGGTTCAGGAACGAACCGGCGTGAAGTTCTGGTTGGCGTTACCGCTGGCGCAGGTGACCAAGCTGGGGTGGTTAACGGCATCGGTCTTGATGCAGCGGTGAGTGCCGTGCTTCTTCCACCGGCCCCAGCTCTTGAAGACCCAGTAAGAGCCGTTCTTGTGAACCTCCCACAGCTGGTACTCCCCGCCGTTGCAGGAATTGGCGACGAGGTGACCGACGTCCACCGGGTTCTCGACACCGCTGTCCACGCAGAGGTTGAAACGGACGTTTCGCAGCTTGACGACCGGCTTGGTGGTACCGCTGACCGTGCGGTACTGGATTTCCCAGTCCTGCCCCGATCCGTTGTTGCAGCCGCGGTTGGACAGCGGGGCTCCCGCGCTGCTCTGCACAGCCTCCAGGCATTCGTTCGTGGATCGGTGCTTGAGGGTGTGATAGGTCGCGGCCTGTGCGGGAGACGCGACGAAGACAGCGGAACACACCACCGCAAGTGCGAGCAGGGCTCTCTGTACCAGAGAAATCAAAATGGTCCCCCGAATGATGGAGCGGGTGAAATACCCCGGCTTGATCGACAACCAGCATTCTTAGGAACGTCACAGGATTCGTCAAGAAAATTGTGGACGATTTGATGTTCGCCATGTTGCGCAGCTATCGCGGGGAGAGGTGTCGCGTTTGGCGTCAAGCCCGAATTGACATGATCAGTTTCACATCTAACGGCATAATCACGTGATTTGGCTTCTTCGAGATATGTGGTCGATCTCCTACCCGATGTAGGCAAATCCGGATCGCCGGGCATTGGATTTGCCTACATTTGAACAGGCATCGGGGAATCTCTGTCGAATCGGCTTTTTCGGGGTCAAGACCCTGCGGCCCGGTCTGTTGAGGGCTCCGCCCGGCATCGGCTGGCGTAACGGCTGATCTGTCTGTCGGGGTGTGCACCGTGGAAGCCGTACGTGAAGGCGTGCAGGTCCCGGCCCGGCACGGTATCTCAGATGGCCTCTCCGTCACCGGAGACGTGACGGGCTCATTCGGGTCAGCCGAGCCAGTGATCCGGGCGCCATTGTGGCTTCCGGCGGCCGGCTGCGGCAACGCCACGTGGCTTGCCGCAGCCGGAAGGTCAAGTAGCGTCGCCGCGCCCACCATCCTGTGCCGGCGGCCACGGATCGGGTGTCGTCGGCCCGTCGCGAGCTTTGGTCATCGGGCCGGATCGCCGTGCAGCGAAGGTGCGACTCGTGACAGCGATCATGGGACTCTGCGGTCATCTTCGGGGTGGCGGAACAGCCCCGGAAAGCAAGACGTCCACCGTGCGTTTCCGCAGGTGGACGATGCTCAGTGCCCGGCGAGGGGCCTGGTGGCCAGGGGCGGGGTCGAACCGCCGACCTTCCGATTTTCAGTCGGACGCTCGTACCAACTGAGCTACCTGGCCGTGATCTTTACTTGCGGTCCTGACGGGACTTGAACCCGCGACCTCCGCCTTGACAGGGCGGCGAGCACTCCAACTGCTCCACAGGACCTTGCTGGTCTAACTCTAACTTGGTTAGTCACCGGCTTGCGACCGATAACTTACCAGTACCCCCAACGGGATTCGAACCCGTGCTACCGCCTTGAAAGGGCGGCGTCCTAGGCCACTAGACGATGAGGGCAACTCCGCTATCATTGCACATCGCGCTGGCTGCGCGATCGGCAACGCTTGGTCGTTGTGGCCCCAACCGCGCCCCCCGCTTGAGGCATGTAAAACATATACGATGCCCCGGCTGATCTTCAAATCGGGGGGTCGAAACCGGTTCTGAGCTGGGCGGATGTCATTTGCAGGCGGAGGCCACGACCCGGACGGCGTCTGCCAGGTCGCTCAACACGGTCACTGTGGGGGGCATGCCGGCCATCGGCCAGCCGGGGCCGGCGGCGGCCACCACGAGCGGTGGGTGCGGCAGATCCAGCAGGCGTTCGAGCTGGGCCACGCCGCCGGTGGCGGGCAGTTGGGACCACAGGACCACCACTGCCGGGCCGGTACGCGCGATCGCGTCCAGCAACGCCCTCGGCGGCACCCGTGCGCCCAGCAGGCGGCTCGGCACCCCGTTCTCGGCCAGCGCGGCCGCCAGCGCCTCCAGCGGCAGCGTGTGCTGTTCCTCGTCGGCCGCGGCGAGCAGTGCCCGGACGACCAGTTCCCGGGCCGGCCGGGGCACCGCGGCGAGTGTCTCGGTGACCGAGCGGGAGAGCAGGTGCTCCACTTCGACGAAGCGGTCGGTCGCCTCGTACCGCTGGCCGATTCCGATCAGCACCGGCATCATCACGTGTTCCCAGGTGGAGATCACGCCACGGCCGATGATCGCCTGTTCGAGGATGTGGCGCATGGACGGCATGTCCAGGCGCATGGCGGCGCGGGCGAGGCCCCGGGCGGCGGGGTCTGCTCGTGGGCCGAGAGGGATCGCCTGACCACCGCCGGCCGGGCCACCGATCATCGGGTGCTCCCCGGCGATCACGGTGGCGGCGTCCCCCGCGAACAACGAAGCCGCGGGATCAGCGGCGGCGGGTGGGGAAGCGGCGTCCGCGGAAGGGGAACGGCGCGCCCAGGCGGCGGCTTCGGCGGGGGAGACGCCCTGCGCGGTGAGCCGCTGCATGACCTGGAGCCGGACCATGTCCTCGACGGTGTACCGCCGATGATGGCCCGGCTCGTGCCGGCTGGGACCCAGCCCGTACCTCTGATGCCACGTGCGCAACGTGGTCACCGCGACGCCGAGCCGGCGCGCGGCCGCGCCCGCGCTCAGCCCGTCAACGCTCACCTTGCCCCTCCGCTGACGAGGAGGAGGACGAAGAGGAGGAGGACAGGTGGGTGGCCAGGCGTGCGGTCACGCCGCTGAGCCAGGGGGCGTACGTCTCCGGCGTCGCCTCCAGTTCCCGCCGCAGGTCGTCGACGGAAACCCAGCGCAGCCGCGCCACCTCGCCCGGGTCGGGCCGGAACTCGGTGCCGCCCGGCACCTCGCCGAGGAGCACGTGGTCGTACTCCCGCTCGACCCGGCCGGTGACCGGGTCGGTGGCGAAGTACACGTAGACGCCGACCTCCCGCAGCGGCGTCACCGGGGTGACGCCGAGTTCCTCGGTGATGCGCCGGCCCGCGGAGACGGCGATGTCCTCACCGGGGACCGGATGCCCGCAACAGGTGTTGCCCCACCGCAGCGGGAACCGGGTCTTCACCGCGGCCCGCTGCTGCAGCAGCACCCGCCCGGACGGGTCGCGCAGGAACACCGAGAACGCCCGGTGCAGCATCCCGGGCGCCTCGTGCGCGTCCTGGACGGTGGCGGTGCCGGTGTACCCGCCCCGATCGTCGACGAGTTCCACCAGGTCGGCCTCGCGGGAGCGGGTGGTCACGCGCTGCCCCCGGTGATCCGGCCGGCCGCCAGCTTCCCGGAGATCAGCACCATCGGCACGCCCACGCCGGGCTGGGTGCCGGAGCCGGTGAAGACCACGTTCGGCAGGGTGGGGTGCATGTTGGACGGCCGGAACGGGCCGGTCTGGGTGAAGGTGTGCGAGGCCGCGAACGGTGTTCCGGCGGCCATCCCGTCGTCGGCCCAGTCGGCGGGCGTGATGATCCGCTGCACCTCGACGCCGTCCCGGAAGCCGACGTAGCCGCGCTGTTCCAGTACGCGCAGCAGCTCGTCGGCGTACCGCTTGTCCATCCCGCCCCGCCAGTCGATCGGCCCGTCGACCAGGTTCGGGGTGGGCGCGAGGACGTAGTAGGTCTGCCGTCCGTCGGGCGCGACCGTGGCGTCGGTGTGCGTCGGGTTCGTGACGAGCAGGGAGGGATCGCTCATCAGGAGACCTTTACGGATCACCTCGTCGAAGGTGCCCTTCCACGCCGACCCGAAGTGGATGTTGTGGTGGGCGATCTTGGAGTAGGACTGGTGGGAGCCGATGTGCAGCACCACGCACGACGGTGAGTACTTCAGGCGGCGGAGGCTGCGCCGGGGCGGCAGGAGGTCGCGGTAGGCGACCGGCAGGTCCGGGTTGAGCACCACCACGTCGGCCTGGATGTGTTCGCCGCCGGAGGTGAGCACGCCGGTGGCGCGGCCGTTGGCGGTGGTGACCTTCTCGACGGTGGTGTCGTAACGGAAGGTGACGCCGTGTTTCTCGGCGACGCTCGCCAGCGCTTTCGGGACGGCGTGCATGCCGCCCTTGGGGAAGAAGACGCCGGCGACCGAGTCGAGGTACGCGATGACGGCGTAGACGGCGAGCGCGTCGTGCGGGGCGAGCCCGGCGTACATCGCCTGGAAGGAGAAGATCCGCTGGGTACGGGGATCGCGGAAGTATTCGCCGATCTTCGGCTGCAGCCGCCGGAACGCGCCCATCCCGAGGAGCTTGAGCAGGTTCAGGTTGACCAGGTCGAACGGGGTGTCGAGGTTCTTGTCGATGAAGTGGTCGCGTTCCAGCTGCCAGAGCTGCCGGGAGAAGTCGACGAAGCGCAGGTACCCGTCGGCTTCGCGGGCGCCGCAGACGCGGGCGATCTCGGCGGCCATCCGGGTGGTGTCGGTCCGCACGTCGAGTGTGGAGCCGTCGGGGTAGTACGCCCGGTACGCCGGGTCGAGGGGGGTCAGTTCCAGCCAGTCGCTGAGGTTCTCGCCGACGGCCTCCATCGGCTCGGCGATCAGTTCGGGCATGGTCAGCACGGTGGGGCCGGTGTCGAACTCGTACCCCTCGGCGGACAGCCGCCCGGCCCGCCCGCCGGGCACCGTTTCCCGCTCGACCACGGTGACCTGCCGGCCGGCCGCGGCGAGGTGCAGCGCGCAGGCGAGACCGCCGAGGCCCGCGCCGACGATGACGACCCGGTCGGTGGGTCCGGTCACTGTTCGCACGTTACGACTCCAAAAATAAGGTTCATCATGCTGGGCGGTCGGTGACGGCGGTGGCCAGGTCGATCAGGGCGGTCTTCGCGTCGAGGCGGATCGGGGCGTCGGTGATCGCGGCGATGCCCTCCGCGACCCGGACCCGGATCATCTCCTCGAGCTCGGCGGGCGCCCCGGTGGCCGCGATGATCTCGGCCTGCCGGGCGATGCCGGCCACCGCCAGCTCGTCGAGCTGCCCGGAGGTGGCCAGTTGCCGGGCCAGCATGAGCAGAGTGGTGGGTTTGCCGGTGGACAGGTCGTCGCAGGCGGGCTTGCCGGTGACGGCCGGGTCGCCGTACACCCCGAGCAGGTCGTCGCGCAGCTGGAACGCCTCGCCGACCGCGATGCCGTACGTCTGGTAGGCCTCCTCGATCCGGTGGTCCATGCCGGCGGCCAGGGCCAGGCCGAACCCGAGCGGCCACTGCACCGTGTAGCTGGCGGTCTTGTGCCGGGCCACCACCAGGGCCCGTTCCACCGACCAGGACGCCGGGTCGGTCTCGCCGAGGACGTCCAGGTACTGCCCGGCGATGGCTTCGATGCGCATCCGGTCGTACCGGGCGCGCACCTCGAGCTGGACCGCCGCGGGCAGCGCGACCCGGGCCAGCAGCTGGTCGGCCCAGACCAGGCAGAGGTCGCCGATCAGGATGCCGGCGGAGTCGCCGAAGCGGTCGCCGTGCTGCGCCGCGAAGATCCGGTGCGCGGTGGGCCGGCCACGCCGGGTCTCCGAGCGGTCCATCAGGTCGTCGTGAACGAGCGCGAAGGTGTGCATGAGTTCGAGCGCACCGAGAGCGGGTAAGACCGCTTCGAGTGTCTCGCCGGTGCCGGCGACGCCGCGCCAGCCCCAGTACGCGAACGTCGGGCGGACCCGCTTGCCGCCGGCCATGACCAGGTCACGAGCGGTACGGGCGAATCCGCCGAGGGCGGGGTCGACGGTGTCGAGAGCCGGGATCTGGCAGGCGAGGAAGTCGGCCAGCGTCCCCTCGACGGCGCTGATCAACGCTCGGTGCGAAACCGGCTGGCGGGGGATCGCTTCAAGGCGATTTCCCTCGAGGGTGTGATTGGCCACGCTCAGTACCGTACCCTAACTTCTGGAAGTTGCGTCGATTCGTGCGTCGATTTTGACCGGAGGGCCCGGCATGGAGACCGATTTGGCAGCCGCCTATGAGCGCTGCCGTGAACTGCACCGAGAGCACGGACGGACGTACTACCTCGCGACCCGGTTGCTACCGGCGTGGAAGCGACGGCATGTGCACGCCCTCTATGGATTCACCCGATATGCGGACGAAATCGTGGACCGCACCGAGTCCCGGCCCTCGGCCGAACGCGCCGCGGTGCTCACCGAGTGGGCCGGCCACTTCATGGCCGGGCTCCGCGGCGAACCCGTCGACGACCCGCTGCTGCCCGCGGTGCTGCACACCATCGCGGTCTTCGACCTGGATCTGGTCGACTTCGAGAAGTTCCTGCACAGCATGGCGATGGATCTCACCGTCACCGCCTACCCCACATACGACGATCTACTCGAATACATGGAAGGCTCGGCAGCCGTGATCGGCACCATGATGCTGCCGATCCTCGGGTCCTCCGACCCGGTCGCCGCCCGCGAGCCGGCCCGCCAGCTCGGCTTCGCCTTCCAGCTCACCAACTTCATCCGGGACATCGCCGAGGACCTCGACCGTGGCCGGATCTACCTGCCCGAGGAACACCTCGCCGAGTTCGGGGTGACCCGCCGTACGCTGCGCGACCGCGTCGCCACCCCGGCGATCAAAGCGCTGATCAAGGCCGAGGTGACCCGGGCCCGGGAGCACTACGCGCTGGCCGCCCCCGGCATCCCGCTGCTCGAACCCGCCTCCCAGGCCTGCATGCGCACCGCCTTCCAGCTCTACGGCGGCATCCTCGACGAGATCGAGGCGATCGACTACGACGTCTTCGGCCGCCGCGCCACCGTCCCCAATCGCCGCCGGGCCGCCGTCGCCGTGCGCAGCCTGCTCACCCGGCCCGGCACCCCGGTCCATCTGGCGGCGTGATGCGGACCGCGGTCGTCCTGCTCACCCGGGACCTACGCGTCCACGACAACCCGGCGCTCACCGCGGCCTGCCGCGCCGACCGGGTCGTACCCCTCTATGTCCTCGACCCGAAACTGGCCGGCCTCTCGCCGAACCGGACCCGATTCCTCCACCAGAGCCTCGCCGACCTTCGGGAGAACCTGCGGAACATCGGCGGTGACCTGGTCGTGCGCCACGGCGACCCGGTCACCGAAGCCGTCCGGGCGGCCCGCGACACCGGCGCCGACACGATCCACGTGGCCGCCGACGTCAGCGGGCACGCCCGGCGCCGCGAAAGTCGCCTCCGGGACGAGACCGGCCACCACCGGATCGGCCTCCACCTGCACCCCGGGCTCACCGTCGTCGACCCGGGCGCGATCCGCCCGGGCGGTGGCGGCGAGTGCTACAAGGTCTTCACCCCCTACTTCCGGGTCTGGTCGGGGGTGCGGCGGCGGGCCGAGCTGCCGGCCCCGGAGCGCCTGACGCTGCCGGACGGCCTGGACCCCGGGCGGCTCCCGGACACCCCCGGCGGAGATTCACCGCATGCGGCGGAGGGTGGCGAGACAGCGGCGCGGCGGCGGCTCTCGCTGTGGTCGGGGCAAGAGCTTGCGGGGTACGGGGACGCGCACGACGACATGCCCGGGGATGCCACGAGCCGGCTCAGCCCGTACCTCCGCTGGGGTTGTGTCTCTCCGCTGACCGTCGCCGAGACGGCCCGCAAGCAGGACGCCGACGCCTTCGTCCGTCAGCTCTGCTGGCGCGACTTCTACTACCAGGTCGCCCGGGTGTACCCGAAGCTGTCGACCGAGGCCCTGCGCCCGGCAGGCGACCGGGACTGGCGCTACGACGACGACGCCCTCCAGCACTGGCAGGACGGGCTCACCGGGGTGCCGATCGTCGACGCCGGGATGCGCCAGCTGCGCGACGAGGGCTGGATGCACAACCGGGCCCGCCTGATCACCGCCGCGTTCCTCACCAAACACCTCGGCATCGACTGGCGGCTCGGGGTCCGGTGGTTCTTCCGCTGGCTGCTCGACGGCGACGTGCCGAACAACTCGGGGAACTGGCAGTGGACCGCCGGCGTCGGCAACGACACCCGGCCCTACCGGCGGTTCAATCCCATTCGGCAAGCGCTCCGGTTCGACCCCGACGGCGTGTACGTTCGTCGGTACGTACCCGAACTCAAGGGGATCGACGGTCCCGCGGTCCATCAGCCGTGGCGTCTTCCCGAAACAGAATTCCGCAGCCTCGGCTATCCCGGCCCACTGGAGTCACATCGGGACGAGGCGGTCTGGCTGCGGTAGCGGGACCCGTCGGCGGTTGCGTCCGTCAACGTCATCTTCCGGCGGGGCCCGTGGCTTTCCAGTAACGCCGATGGCGGCCATGAGGATGGTGAGCGCCAGCCAACGCTCGCCATCGCCCCCTCATGGCCGCCGTTCCTCGGTGTGACCCGCTTGCGTGGGTTCTGAATCGGACGTGCCTCGGCCCACTTGAGGAAACCTCGCGGTGGTTAGGTGAGGGGCATGGGCGAAGTACGGAACGTGGACGTGGTGGTCGTCGGACTCGGCGTGGGCGGTGAGGAGGCCGCCGGACGGCTGGCCTCCGCCGGGCTCGACGTGATCGGCGTGGAACACAACCTGGTCGGGGGCGAATGCCCGTACTGGGGATGCATCCCGACGAAGATGATGGTCCGGGCCGGCAGCGCCCTCGCCGAAGCGCGGCGCATCCCCGGACTGGCCGGCCGGTCCACCGTCGAACCCGACTGGGTGCCCGTCGCACGGCGGATCCGCGACGAGGCCACCGCCGACTGGAACGACAAGGTCGCCGTCGACCGGCTCACCGGCAAGGGCGCCACGTTCGTCCGCGGCCGGGCCGTCATCACCGGGCCCGGGCGGGTCCGGGTCGGTGAGCAGGAGTACGCCGCCGCGCGCGGGCTCGTCATCGCCACCGGGACCACGGCCGTCATCCCGCCGATCGACGGGCTGGCCGGTACGCCGTACTGGACCAACCGCGAAGCGGTCGAGACCCCCACCCTGCCCGCCTCCCTGATCATCCTCGGCGGCGGCGCGATCGGCTCCGAGTTCGCCCAGGTCTTCGCCCGGTTCGGGGTCCAGGTCACGATCATCGAGGGCTCGGACCGGATCCTCGCCATGGAGGAGCCGGAATCCTCCGAGGTGGCCGCCGCGGTGATCGGCGCCACTCTCCGCACCGGCGTCCGCGCCGCGAAGGTCTCCTACGACGACGGCTTCACCGTGGAACTCTCCGACGGCAGCACCGTCACCGGCGAGAAACTGCTGGTCGCCACCGGCCGGGCCGCTCGCCTCGGCGACCTCGGCCTGGACACCGTCGGCCTCGACCCGCAGGCCCGCTTCCTCACCACCGACGACCGGATGCGCGCCGCCGACGGGATCTGGGCGGTCGGCGACGTCACCGGAAACGGCAACTTCACCCACATGGCGATGTACGAGGCCGACATCGCCGTCCGTGACATCCTCGGCCAGGGCGGACCCGGCGCCGACTACCGCGCCCGGCCCCGCGTCACGTTCCTCGACCCGGAGATCGGCGCGGTCGGGCTCACCCTCGCTCAGGCCAAATCGTCGCTCGACGACGTTCGCGTGGGTCTCGTCCCCCTCGACCAGACCTCCCGCGGGTTCGTCCATGGGCCCGGCAACGAGGGCTTCATCAAGGTCATCGCAGACGGGAGCCGGGGCGTGCTGGTCGGTGCGACGACCGTGGGGCCGGCCGGCGGCGAGATGATCGGGGCGCTCGCCGTCGCCATCCACGCCGAGGTGCCGATCACCACCCTGCTCAGCCAGATCTGGGCGTACCCCACCTTCCACCGCGGCATCGGCGACGCCCTGAAAGCACTCGCCTGACGTTTCGACCCGATCCGGGTGGGCACCGCCATAGACATGTTGCGGCAGGCACTCACCCGGATCGAACAGGCCGACGCCCTCGACGGCGCCAGCGACAAAATCCAGTCGGCGGTCTCCTCGGCCGTCCGGCCGCGCACCCTGCGTGACCTCCTGCACGGGACGTGGATGGGACATCCCCTCCACCCGGTGCTGGTGCAGGTCCCGGTCGGCGCGTTCCTCTCCGCCGCGTTCCTCGACGCCCTCCCCTCCCGTACCGGGGATCGTGCCGCTACCGCGCTGATCGGCACCGGTCTCGCCGGAGTGCTGCCCGCCGCCGTCGCCGGCTGGGTCGACTGGTCGGAGCTGACCAAGGACCGGCGGCGGGTCGGTCTGGTCCACGCCGTCACCAACCTGGTGGCCACCGGTCTCTACGCGGGCTCGCTGGTGTCCCGGCTCACCGGGCACACGACCCGGGGGAAGGCGCTGGCCTACGCGGGCCTCTCGGTTGCGGGAGTCGGCGCCTTCCTGGGAGGACATCTCTCGTACGCCCAGGGCGCCGGGATCAGCCACGCGGCGCCCGAGGTCGCTCGCGTGCCGGAGGAGTGGACCGTCGCCGGATCGCTGTCGTCGCTGCCGGAGGGCAAGCCGGCCGCGCGACGGGTGGGGGACACCGCGGTGCTGCTGTTCCGCCAGGGCGATCAGGTGACGGCGATGATCGACAGGTGCTCGCACGAGGGTGGGCCGCTCAGCGAAGGGGAGGTCAGGGACGGGTGTGTGGTGTGCCCGTGGCACGGGAGCACGTTCCGTCTCGACGACGGGGCCGCGGTGCACGGGCCGGCAGCGAACGACCAGCCGATGCTGCCGGTGCGGGTCCGGGACGGTCTGGTGGAGGTACGCCGGCCGTAGTCCTTCGGCCGGCGTACTCACCTCGCCCTCGGTGTCTCCGCTCCGTTGCCAGCCGACGTCACCTCGCTCACCGCCTCGCCTTGGCCTGTTCACCGCCTTGCTTCACCCTCGCCTTACTCCTCCTCACCGCTGCATCGGCTTCCTGCGCTGCACGCGCTTTACCCGCTTCACCAGCGGAAACGTCGGAGGGTGACCCCCGATTTGGAGCGCAGGGAACCGGCGGGTAATGTTTTGCGAGCCGGCAGGGAAACGGGCGAGGCAAGCGGGTCACACCGCAGCGGCCGTCCTGCCAAATCCTCTGAACTCGAGACCGCAGCGCAGCTGTGTGCTTGACTCAGAGGACTTACTAGGGCAGATCGGAGTTAACCGGGATAAACCGGTTGACAACGCCGGGAAGGCCTAGTAAAGTAGAGCGAGTGCCCCGGGGGCGGGCCGCGAGAGCGGCGCGAACGAAGGTGTGCGGTTGTTCTTTGAGAACTCAACAGGGTGCTTGATAAGCCAGTGCCAATTATGGCAATACCCCGGCCTGTCCTTCGGGATGGGTTGAGGATTCCTTTGGCAACATTCAATTGTTGCCGGGACAGTTTTTCAACAGATTTTGTTGGAGAGTTTGATCCTGGCTCAGGACGAACGCTGGCGGCGTGCTTAACACATGCAAGTCGAGCGGAAAGGCCCTTCGGGGTACTCGAGCGGCGAACGGGTGAGTAACACGTGAGTAACCTGCCCCAGACTTTGGGATAACCCTCGGAAACGGGGGCTAATACCGAATAT